>CAJTLT010000034.1:308-524 GCA_910577375.1 uncultured Christensenella sp. | reverse complement strand
AGACCAGAGAGCCGCTTTCGCCACTGGTGTTCTTCCATATATCTACGCATTTCACCGCTACACATGGAGTTCCACTCTCCTCTTCTGCACTCAAGTCTCCCAGTTTCCAATGCACTACTCCGGTTAAGCCGAAGGCTTTCACATCAGACTTAAAAGACCGCCTGCGTTCCCTTTACGCCCAATAAATCCGGATAACGCTTGCCACCTACGTATTAC
>CAJTLT010000034.1:0-298 GCA_910577375.1 uncultured Christensenella sp. | reverse complement strand
CGCATTTTACCGCTACACATGGAATTCCACTGTCCTCTCCTGCACTCCAGATCCACAGTTTCCAAAGCTTACATCGGTTGAGCCGATGGCTTTTACTTCAGACTTATGGTTCCGCCTGCGCACCCTTTACGCCCAATCATTCCGGATAACGCTTGCCACCTACGTATTACCGCGGCTGCTGGCACGTAGTTAGCCGTGGCTTTCTGGTTAGATACCGTCGAAACGTGAACAGTTACTCTCACGCACTTTCTTCTCTAACAACAGGGTTTTACGATCCGAAGACCTTCTTCACCCACGC
>CAJTLT010000033.1:315-533 GCA_910577375.1 uncultured Christensenella sp. | reverse complement strand
GACCTGCCTGGGATTCTTCATCCCCCCGCTGCCTAGCGTGGCAGCTTTACAGGTTTGTTACATTTTGGATGTCTGGCCAACCATACCTCTTCGATATGGTCGTCCTTTTTCAATGTGAAGTTTTCAATGTGCATTCGGTATGCCCCTTCCCTTCCGGTACCTCTATTCATACCGGGCTGGTATCCTACATACCTGACTGATGGTTAATCAGTCATTGC
>CAJTLT010000033.1:0-305 GCA_910577375.1 uncultured Christensenella sp. | reverse complement strand
ATATCTATTCATACTTATTCGGCATATCCTCATACCAAGTGGAGATGGTGAGATTCGAACTCATGACCCCCTGCTTGCAGGGCAGGTGCTCTCCCAACTGAGCTACATCCCCATATTAATCTGGCAGCCACCTACTCTCCCGTGCCGTCTCCAGCAAAGTACCATCGGCCGTCCGGGCCTTAACCATCGTGTTCGGGATGGGAACGGGTGTGTCCCCCGGACGCATCGCCACCAGAAATTTTTCGTTACTCTGTTCGCCAGATCCCCCCTGGCTCCCTTCATAACTAAACAATGGAATAACCTTT
>CAJTLT010000032.1 GCA_910577375.1 uncultured Christensenella sp. | reverse complement strand
AAAAAAATAAAATAAACAATTTACTGACAGAGGATAAATTAATGAAAAAACTTTTCACAAGCGAAAGCGTAACAGAAGGTCACCCCGACAAACTTTGCGACAGAATTTCCGACGCGATTGTCGACGAAATTTTAAAAACCGACCGCAACGCGCGTTGCGCGATAGAGTGCTGCGCCGCGTACGACAGACTTATGATTATGGGCGAGGTCACCACCACCGCCGCGGTCGATTACGAAAAAATCGCGCGGGAAACCATTAAAGAAATCGGATACGACTTCGGCATGTTTTGCTATGACAAATGCAAAATAACCGTAGCCGTCCACAGTCAAAGTGCAGATATTGCGCGCGGCGTGGACAATTCCGCGGACGAAAATTCTCTCGGCGCGGGCGACCAGGGAATGATGTTCGGATACGCATGCACGGAAACGCCCGAGCTTATGCCCATGACTGTGTCGCTGTCGCACAAGCTTGCGAAAAGACTTGAGGAGGTCAGAAAAAGCGGTCTTATGCCCTACCTCCGTCCGGACGGAAAAACTCAGGT
>CAJTLT010000031.1:219-580 GCA_910577375.1 uncultured Christensenella sp. | reverse complement strand
CCTTGTTTACCATATAAGGCAGCTCGGTAACGACAATCCGGTTTTTGCCGTTATTCATCGGCTCAATATTCGATACCGCACGGACTCTGATTTTGCCTTTTCCGGTCCGGTATGCTTCGTTAATGCCGGCTGTTCCCAGAATGCTTCCCCCGGTCGGAAAATCCGGCCCTTTGACAATCGACAAAAGCTCGTCAATTTCAGTGGCGCGGTCATATTCCACCTCATTGTCAATAATTTTGACAACGGCATTGATAATTTCTTTCAGGTTATGCGGCGGGATATTCGTAGCCATGCCGACTGCAATTCCGGTCGTGCCGTTCACGAGCAGGTTTGGAAACCGCGCAGGCAGCACGGCAGGCTC
>CAJTLT010000031.1:0-209 GCA_910577375.1 uncultured Christensenella sp. | reverse complement strand
TTCTGTTTCATCAAAGTTCGGCCGGAAATCTACGGTGTCTTTGTTAATGTCAGCAAGCATTTCCATGGAAATTTTACTGAGCCTGGCTTCCGTATACCTCATGGCAGCCGCGCCGTCCCCGTCAACGGAGCCGAAATTGCCATGCCCGTCTACTAACGGGTATCTGGTTGACCATTCCTGCGCCATATTTACCAGCGCTCCATAAATCG
>CAJTLT010000030.1 GCA_910577375.1 uncultured Christensenella sp. | reverse complement strand
TCATGGCGCAGGTGATGTAACGGCAGAGATCGAACACAGCGGGAGCGCCGGATTTTACGTCCGGCGCTCTTGCGTCGTTTCCGGATCTTTCCCCGTGTGGGTCAGGTTGTGGGTCTTGACCGTGTCCCGCAAAAGGAAGCCTCCAAAGAGTCTATGTGTAAAAGGGCAATTGTGGGTCAAAAAGGAAATGAAATGCGGGTCAGGTATTTGTCAAAAAAGTTTAGAAAACGGTGAAAACCAAGAGATTTTCACCGTTTTCTGGAGCTACTGATGTGACTCGAACACACGACCTGCTGATTACGAATCAGCTGCTCTACCGACTGAGCTACAGTAGCATATTCAATTTTTTGCAGCCCGGTCTGGTAGTTACGAATCAGCTGCTCTACCGACTGAGCCACAACAGCGTATACTATGAAGATTGAGGTTTGTCCTATCCTATTTTTGTTGCCGTATCGACAGCCAGCGCCCCCATCATTACGAGTGATGTGCTCTGCCATTGAGCCACGCTAGCACACTTAATTCAATTTACTTATTTTCGTTCTTATTAAGTTCACCTTATCAACCAGTCAGCGACCGTCTCATTACGAGTG
>CAJTLT010000029.1 GCA_910577375.1 uncultured Christensenella sp. | reverse complement strand
GTAACAAGGTAGCCGTATCGGAAGGTGCGGCTGGATCACCTCCTTTTAGGGAGAAACGATAGCAGTAGCTGAACAAGCTGTTATCCAATCTCAGTCGATACAGAAACTTTTCGTTTCCTTCTACTCGTTTTTAATAAATTTGCTCCTATATTTTTGGGAGCTTTTGTTTTGTTCGTTACTTCGTTTCGGCTTTAAGTTCCGTAAACGGATTAACATAAAACAAATAATAACAATAACGTCGGAATTTGCAGGGTTGAATTTTTCTCCCGCAGCGCAAATTACGGCTTTATTATAGCTCACGCAAAGCCGCAAGGTTTTCGTGAAATGATTTGGGGGTTTAGCTCAGCTGGTAGAGCACCTGCCCTGCAAGCAGGGGGTCAGCGGTTCGATCCCGCTAACCTCCACCAACCGCTTTTGCGGACCAACGGGTTCATAGCTCAGCTGGTTAGAGCACACGCCTGATAAGCGTGAGGTCGATGGTTCGAGTCCATTTGAACCCACCATAAGGGCTAATAACCCGAAAACTCAACTTTTGTTGAGAGAATGAAGTTTGACAACTGCATAGAGAAAGAGAAAGATAAAAGTACAAAAAAGGCAATA
>CAJTLT010000028.1 GCA_910577375.1 uncultured Christensenella sp. | reverse complement strand
TACCCATTTTACCAGAACAGCTTTTGCCGTCCTGATTAAAGTTTCCACAATTTCTGCTTCTACTCTGTTGCTTGCTCTTCCATCTGGAATTATCATTTCACATTGTTCAGTTTTCAAGGTGCGCCTTCCAACCTTTGTTAAGGTCAGATTTCAGTATCCAACCTCCGTTGGGTACTGAAATCCGCTCTCACAGAGCCTGGTGGGCCAAAGTGGACTCGAACCACCGACCTCACGATTATCAGTCGTGTGCTCTAGCCAGCTGAGCTATTGGCCCATTTGGTGGAGGTTACCGGACTCGAACCGGTGACCCCCTGCTTGCAAAGCAGGTGCTCTACCAGCTGAGCTAAACCCCCGTAGAGTTGGTGGTGGGCCCAAGTGGACTCGAACCACCGACCTCACGATTATCAGTCGTGCGCTCTAGCCAGCTGAGCTATGGGCCCGTTTGGCCTCCCACACGCTTCCCCAGCGTGCGCCCTCTAAATTAAACAACGTGACTCTACTCCGCTCCGAAGTCTGACCTAGGAATGTTACTGACAGTTTTACCTGCCAGAGGTCTCCTTAGAAAGGAGGTGATCCAGCCGCACCTTCCGATACGGCTACCTTGTTACGA
>CAJTLT010000027.1 GCA_910577375.1 uncultured Christensenella sp. | reverse complement strand
CGTCTTTGCGTCTGGCTCTTTTATCAACGTATTCCATGCTTATTTATTCAAAATACCCATAAATTCTTCCTTTCTGAATAATATGGCGATTAGCCTTACTCAAAACTTTTCGTTTGAAAGAAAAGGGGGACAAATCAAGTTTACAATCTAATACATAAACAGTAAAGCAATACTTGTGAGATTTTCCTTTAGGCAGTTTCGGTCCTGCATAACAATGAAAGCCATACCCAATTCCTTGTATCGCACCTTGTAATGAAGATATTGATTTCCCTGACGGAATTGCTTTTATAATTTTATCTGTTGCAGGAATATTCCAAATAATCCAATGCGTAAATCCTTTTATCGGATGGCTCAAGTCCTCAAGCGTAATCATCAAAGTAACTGCATTTGTATTTAGATTCCGAATGATAAATTCTGGTGAAATATCTTGCCCTCTGCCTGTATTCTCAATAGGGAATTTTCCACCATCATTTAACCCTACACATTCAAATTCAAGAATATTACTTTCCATATCATTTTCTAACCTTTCTGTTTTTGATTTCATTCTTCAGCTTCACTTAGTATCCAATTACTTGATAACGGTTATTTGCAAATCCTTTACTTCTATCAAAC
>CAJTLT010000026.1 GCA_910577375.1 uncultured Christensenella sp. | reverse complement strand
CTTATCGCAGCTTATCACGTCTTTCATCGCCTTCCAGCGCCAAGGCATCCGCCCGTTGCTCTTAATAACTTGTCTCAAAAAAACTTGTCTTCTTCTTTTTCTGTTCAATTGTCAAAGAACCGTAACTTGCGTTACTGCCGAAACAAATTCGGATAAAAATAATAAGGCTACTTATTCCTTCTGCCAAACTTGTTTCAATGGTGGAGGCGAAGGGAATCGAACCCCCGACCCTCTGCGTGCAAAGCAGATGCTCTCCCAGCTGAGCTACGCCCCCGATTTGTGGTGGGCCTGGAAAGACTTGAACTTTCGACCTCACGCTTATCAGGCGTGCGCTCTAACCACCTGAGCTACAGGCCCTTTTTTGCTCGCTTTTTTTGTCTTATACCGCGTCAGTCTCGTTTCTCTCTCGGTCATGTATGTCTTGATACACTCCCTCGAGATAAACTCAACTTCCTTGTCTAAAACAAAAACAGCTTCGCAAAAGCTTGCCTTAACCTACAAATTATCTTGAATGACAAAATAACTTGCCCTTGCTAAAGCACCCTACAGCTTTCACGTGTGGTCTGTTCTGTAAGGTTTCATACAATCCGCAAAGATACCCTTGCGTATCGTAATTGAAGAACGAATGGAATGCTCTTAAAGGAGGTGATCCAGCCGCAGGTTCCCCTACGGC
>CAJTLT010000025.1 GCA_910577375.1 uncultured Christensenella sp. | reverse complement strand
TTGAAACGCCCGATTTCAGACAAGGAGTACCATTATAAATAAGAACAAAGCAACCACACCTAAGGCAGACTTACTGTCTTACTACTACGAACAAGAGAACGGCTCGCTTGTAAGAAGCCGTGAAAAAGTTATCGGGAACACGGTCTATACCGTTGTATCACGAGAAAAGTTAAACGCCGACACTACGGCGTTCGACATTACAAAAAGACTAATAGAACGTAATATCGACGAAGTATTGAAACCGTCTGTTCGGTTATCTCATAAGCAACCGCTTGGGAGTTGCAATTCGGGAGGTAATAAACAATGAATTTGCAACCGACAATTAAATATAAGAAAGTAAAAAGTGCAGAAGAACAATGGACGGCTTGCTATTGCAGGCTGTCCTGCGACGACGATTTGGACGGCGATTCCAACAGTACCCGTAATCAGAAAATGCTGTTACAAAAGTATGCGGACGAAAACCGATTGCGCAACGTAATGTTTTACGTGGACGACGGATATTCGGGAAGCAACTTTGACCGCCCCGACTTCAAACGTATGATGGACGACGTGGACAACGGTAAAATATCTACCGTTATCGTCAAGGATATGTCGAGATTCGGCAGGGATCACATTCTTGTAGGCTACTACACGAAATATTATCTTGCCGAAGCCGACGTGCGGTTTATAGCAATCTACGACCAA
>CAJTLT010000024.1 GCA_910577375.1 uncultured Christensenella sp. | reverse complement strand
GTATTCGGTTTTCAAGGAACACACACCGGACTGCCTGAATTAATTTCATTAAATTTCTTCTTTGCTGTCCGATGGGCTTAAGTGGACTCGAACCACCGACCTCACGCTTATCAGGCGTGCGCTCTAACCAGCTGAGCTATAAGCCCTCATTTGCTCTATTTAGTTTAAATTATCATGAATAAAACACTGTCTTATTCACAGTGGAGACGGAGAGATTCGAACTCTTGACCCCCTGCTTGCAAGGCAGGTGCTCTCCCAGCTGAGCTACGCCCCCTCTTTTGATTTTTTTATCTTTCTTGCTTTATTTTCTACTTCTTTTTATAATCCGGCAGCCACCTGCTCTCCCATGCCGTTTCCAGCAGAGTACCATCGGCCGTAAAGGTCTTAACCATCGTGTTCGATATGGGTACGGGTGTTTCCCCTCCACGCATCGCCACCGGAATCTTTTTTCAAACGAATCTATTCGTTTTTCGAATCTATTCGTTTTTCGAACTTGTTCATTTCCCCAATGCCCCTTGGCATCTAAACAGTAATGCAATCCCTACTTCTTCTTCCTTAGAAAGGAGGTGATCCAGCCGCACCTTCCGATACGGCTACCTTGTTACGACTTCACCCCAGTTACCAGCTCCACCTTCGGCAGCTCCCTCCACGCGAACGAAGTTCACGTTGTGGTTGGGCCACTGACTTCGGGCGTTTCCAGCTCCCATGGTGTGACGGGC
>CAJTLT010000022.1 GCA_910577375.1 uncultured Christensenella sp. | reverse complement strand
GGAGTATATCCATATCTCACTAGGCTACAAGTAGCCAAGTTCGCCCTTGCAGGGGACAATTTTTACAGGAGGGAACAAAATTATAAGCTATCAGGTAGTCAGAGTAGAACAGTTTACAAAAGGCAGCTTAGGCAAAATCGGTGCCGAAGCGGAAAGAACTTCAGTGCATAACCGCAACGAAGATATAGACAGCGAGCGCACACCGCTCAATCTGTATTTCAAAAGGTCGGAAGGCGGTCTTACCGCTCAATGGAAAAAGACGATGCAAGAGCTGAATGCAACCTTCCGCGAGAAGAAAAAGTCAGTTGCTTTTGAAGGTATGATTATAACTTCGGATACAGAGTTTTTCGAGCGACTCGGTTGGAAGAAAGGCGAAGAAACACCGTATGCGGTAATGGAGTTTTTTAACCGCTGTTACGAGTTTACATTAAAGAAAATCGGCTATAATGGAACGGATAAAAATATACTGTCGGCTGTTATCCACGTGGACGAAAAGACGCCGCATTTGCAACTCTACTACATACCCATAGTGGACACCGCTAAAAAGAAAGTTTATGAAAAAGGTGCAGACGGAAAAGTGTTGCGGAACGAGAAAGGCTCGCCTATCCAAAAGAAAGACGAGCGCGGCAAAAGCGTTTACGAGTATGTACCGTTGGAACAACCGAAACTTTGCAGTTCGGACTTTTGGAGTGAACGCGGCGGACAGTTATCCTACGGCAATATGCAAGACAGCTTTCACGAGCAAATAGGTATTCACTACGGTTTGGATCGCGGCGAAGTCGGAAGCAACAAAAAGCATACGACCAA
>CAJTLT010000021.1 GCA_910577375.1 uncultured Christensenella sp. | reverse complement strand
CACGAGCTGACGACAACCATGCAGCACCTAGTTTCGTGCCCCGAAGGGAAGACCTGTTTCCAGATCTGTCACTAACTTTCAAGCCCGGGTAAGGTTCCTCGCGTATCATCGAATTAAACCACATGTTCCTCCGCTTGTGCGGGCCCCCGTCAATTCCTTTGAGTTTCATTCTTGCGAACGTACTCCCCAGGTGGATAACTTATCGCTTTCGCTTAGTCACCGACATTGTATCGCCGACAACGAGTTATCATCGTTTACTGCGTGGACTACCAGGGTATCTAATCCTGTTTGCTACCCACGCTTTCGTGCCTCAACGTCAGATTCAGCTTGGTAAGCTGCCTTCGCAATCGGTGTTCTGTATGATCTCTAAGCATTTCACCGCTACACCATACATTCCGCCTACCGCAACTGATCTCTAGCCGAACAGTATCAGAGGCAATTCCGGAGTTGAGCCCCGGGATTTCACCTCTAACTTATCCAACCGCCTACGCACCCTTTAAACCCAATAAATCCGGATAACGCTTGAATCCTCCGTATTACCGCGGCTGCTGGCACGGAGTTAGCCGATCCTTATTCGTACGATACTTTCAGACAGATACACGTATCTGCGTTTACCCTCGTACAAAAGCAGTTTACAACTCATAGAGCCGTCTTCCTGCACGCGGCATGGCTGGTTCAGACTTGCGTCCATTGACCAATATTCCTCACTGCTGCCTCCCGTAGGAGTTTGGTCCGTGTCTCAGTACCAATGTGGGGGGTTAACCTCTCAGTCCCCCTATGTATCGTCGTCTTGGTGAGCCGTTACCCCACCAACTAACTAATACAACGCATGCCCATCCATTACCACCGGAGTTTTCAACCCAAGAAGATGCCTCCCTGGATGTTATGGGGTATTAGTACCGATTTCTCAGTGTTAT
>CAJTLT010000020.1 GCA_910577375.1 uncultured Christensenella sp. | reverse complement strand
AGCAAACGGTAAGCAAAAGCACAAGACACGGCAAAATCGAACACTACCGCTCGGACGGACAAACAGGATATTCGGAGTATATCCATATCTCACTAGGCTACAAGTAGCCAAGTTCGCCCTTGCAGGGGGCAATTATTACAGGAGGGAACAAAATTATAAGTTATCAGGTAGTCAGGATAGAACAATTCAATAAAGGCAGTTTAGCCAAAATCGGTGGAGAAACGGAACGCACGAGCAAGCACCACCGCAACGAAAATATAGACAACGAGCGCACACCACTCAATCTCTATTTCAAGAAGTCGGAAGGCGGTCTTACCGCTCAATGGAAAAAGACAATGAAAGAGTTAAACGCAACCTTCCGCGGGAAGAAAAAGTCAGTTGCTTTTGAAGGTATGATTATTACTTCGGATACAGCGTTTTTCGAGCGGCTCGGTTGGAAGAAAGACGAAGAAACGCCGTATGCGGTAATGGAGTTTTTCAATCGTTGTTATGAGTTCGCGTTACAGGAATTCGGGTATCACGGCACGGACAAAAATATATTGTCCGCCGTTATTCACGTGGACGAAAAAACGCCGCATTTGCAACTCTACTACATACCCGTAGTGGACACCGCCAAAAAGAAAGTCTATGAGAAAGGCGCAGACGGAAAAGTGTTGCGGAACGAGAAAGGCTCGCCTATTCAAATGAAAGACGAACACGGCAAAAGCGTTTATGAGTACGTTCCGTTGGAACAACCGAAGATATGTAGTTCGGACTTTTGGGGCGAACGCGGCGGGCAACTTTCTTACGGCAATATGCAGGACGAGTTCTACGAGCGGATAAGCGTTCACTACGGTTTGGATCGCGGCGAAGTCGGCTCAAATAAAAAGCATACGACAAAGTATCAATGGCAAAAGCAAAAACAGGAAGCCGAGCTTGCAAATCTCGAAGCGGATAAAGTCCACGCCGAAGAAGTAATCCAAGAAGCGGAAACCGCCGTGGAAACAAGGGATAAAGCGTTGGAAGAAATGAAACCGTTACAGGGATATTTAGACGCTTTTCACGAAGCGTTGAGCGGCGACCTTCCTTTCTCGCCGGGCAAGTTAAAGAAAATGCTTATAGGCTTAATGACCGAGTATAAGCGGCTTGAAGAAGAAAAGAAAATCACGGACAAAGACCGTGAAAACTTATTCTCGGAATTGCAGAAAGCCGAGCGGCGCATACCCGAACTTGAAAAGTACAAAGAGTTTGTCGCTTTCGTAAACGAGTATGCACCGGATAAGTTAGACGAAGCAAAGCGCACGGCAACCGAGCGCAAGAACTCACCGAAACCACCCACTTCCACAAAACGGAATTGGTGGTCAAAGTAAAAAATCATTAAAAACCGTTCTACTACACTATTGGATTCCGTTGACAAGATACCCATAAAAGCGTATAATAAGAAAAAGGCGTGTCAATACGACACACATATTTACGGAGGGTATTATGAAACCGAGAGCGGAAAAAGATAAGAATTACGAAGAACGGCACAGAGAAGAACGCAAAGCAAAGAGTTTGGTTTGGGGGACGA
>CAJTLT010000019.1:239-1929 GCA_910577375.1 uncultured Christensenella sp. | reverse complement strand
ATGGTGTGATTGTGCGGGAAATGACATTGCAGGAATTGAAAAAAGACAGCTCATTTAACCTTGAAGAATATTTCATTTCGATTGTGAAAGAGGGGGAAAGATAATGTTGAATTTGATAAAACTTGAAATTAAACGTAACCGATTGAAAGGCTACATAACTGCGGGACTTTTAATTACAGTTGCAGTATTAGGTCTTGTTTACTTATTTGCTGCAATACCACATCTTGACGCTTCTGATACAGATGTTCAGATATTTATTACATATAACGGCATAGCCACCTTATCGTTAGTTGTTGCTACGGCTTGCTTTTCTATCTTATCGTCGGCAATGTATAACAGATTTATTGTTGAAGAATATGCAAGCAAAAAAGTTTTTTTGCTTTTCTCATACCCTGTTAAGCGAAGCCGAGTATTATTGGCAAAAGTTATAACTGTATTTTTGTTTACATTTGTTTCCATGCTGTTTAGCGGAGTGATTACTTTTGTAATATTCTTTACCACCGAAGCGTTTGTTCCTATTTGTCAAGAAGCTATAACAATGTCAACGCTATTCGGGGTTGCAATATCGCTTATTGCTTACTCTATAATAGCTGCTGCATTGGCGGTAATATCTTTGTGGTTTGGATATTGGAAAAAATCCGCTTCTGTAACAATTATAGTGGGCGTGATTGTTTCATGTGTTTTCGGTAGCTTTGCGTCTGAAATCCTTTTAGCAGGAGGGGTATTTAACAGCGTTATTGTTCTTGTGATTGCGGCGGCAAGTATATTAGTTGCTTTCGTTTTGACAAAAGCACTCTCTAACAAAATTAGCACCATGGAAGTGTAACACTTTCAACTTGGGCGGAAAACAAGGATTTGCTATGATAGCTGAACAATGGTTATTATGCCCGGTATGCGGCAACAAAACGCGGGTAAAGATACGCGGCGACACGATACTTGAAAACTTCCCATTGTTCTGTCCGAAATGTAAACAGGAAACGCTTATAAATGTAAAGCAACTGAATATGTCAGTTATCAAAGAGCCAGACGCACAGACGCAGAACCGATAAACTTGCGAGTAATCGCAGTTTGTCGGCTCTCTTTATATCCCCCAATATTAAGCCGTTTCTATAAACTCATTACCCTGTCTATCAGCGGCGGCTTTGAATAAATCAAGGCTGCCGTTTCTTTCTATCCTCTGAAAAGGAATGACGCCACAAACGCCAACAGATACGGCGGCTAAAAGGAGGTAGCCGCCATGAAGCGCAAAGCGTATCGACAAAATCCGACGGTCATTGACTTGTTAAAAAAAGCCCGACCACCACCGGGGGAAATTACGCTTGTATATATAACTGTCTAATCATCTAAATACTACTTATAATACCTATGCGCCTGTCCGGGCTTTTCGGACGGGCGCATTTTGCTGCTCAAAAAATTTTTTGAAGAAATTTCAAAAAATCTTCGGCGTTTTTGAAAACCGCCGTATTGCCCCGCGAAAAGGGGGGGGAAGCACCATATGCACTAACTTTACGAAAAACATAGAAGTTGCTGTCGGACGGTTTTTCGTTTTTCAATAAATGACATTTCAATTAATTCCAAAATATCAAAGGTTACCGTCTGGATATTTGGCAGTATCATCATAAAAATTATAAAGGATACCAGCTTCGTCTCCCTCCATACACTCCGATTGGCTGCGGATGTTCCAAGAGGG
>CAJTLT010000019.1:0-229 GCA_910577375.1 uncultured Christensenella sp. | reverse complement strand
ACAGCAGGATTTTCCCATTTATCCAGGCTTCACCTGCTTCTTCTGTCTTTGCTGGGATGCTTCCTGATTGGAGCAGGGACTTAAGCCTTTTAAATACCAGCTCTGCCTGCCAGCGCAGGCGGTAGCAGGAAAGAATTTCCGCTGCGGATATTTCTGCTGGAAGGGATGTAATTACAAACATATAGTTATGTGTGAATACCGTTTCATCACTCAGCTTCTTCTGCTTTTT
>CAJTLT010000018.1 GCA_910577375.1 uncultured Christensenella sp. | reverse complement strand
TTGTTTAATGCCGAAGTTATTATGGGGGCAGAGGTGGTTGTGGCAACGGGAATTGACCCGCCCATATCTTTGAGTTTAGGCTTGTTCTGAACTTCCTTTTCAAAATCAACCCCGAAGTATTGCGGGGTGACGAGACTGCAATCGTTCTTTTTTGAAAACGCGGAAACAATGAGAAAAACCAACAGCAACGGCAGCGCAATTATAAACGCGATAAACACGTATTTTATTTCCGCGCCGACCGAGGGGAACTTTCCGCCGTAAACTGCGTATTGCGTTATGAGCGCGGCGGCGAACAGCGCGAAAATGCCGACGATAAATACAATCAGCAAAACGAGCCAGATATTGAATTTTCCGCCGCCGTTCTTTTTCATAAGCCGCCTTTATTTCTTTTTGGACTTTTCCTGCTTTGTCCAGAGAATGGTTTTTCTTATTTCTTTTTTGGTGTATTCCCACTGCGATTTAAAGAACTTATGGAAAGCGAGATATTCGGTTTCAAGTTCGATAAACCTTTCCCGCGAGGAATAATCCGCGCTTGGAATGAGCTTGCCCTGTTCCGCGCGTATGCCGTCGAGTTCGCCGCGGATTAAGGCTGTTTCTTCTTTTAGTTCTTTTATGTTGCGCTTATATTCCTTTTCAAGCGCGGCATATTTTACCTCGTATTCGCCGGCGACTTTGCCTTCTATATCCTGCAATCCTAAAAGCTTTGCGTTTATCTCCGCGATTTTATTATCGCAATCGCGCACGGTTTCGGCAAGGCGGGAATTAAGAGTTTCCGTTTCCGCTTTCAGCTCCGCCGCGCGGGCTTCGTGTTCTTCTATGGTTTTTGAAAGTTCGTCTGCGAACTCCGCTTTCAGCGCGGTTACCGCCTCTTCGTGTTCGGCGGAGATTTTTGCAATTTCCGCCTCGTGTTCGGCTTTCGCCGCGGACATATCTTCTATATACTTTTGATTAAGGCGGATAATTTCCTGCTCTTTTTCTTCGAGCGCGGAAGTAAGTTCGCCAATTTGTCTGTTAAGTTCGTTTTTTTCGCGGGCGAGCGTTTCTATATCTTTTTTGAGATTTTCAACCTCGCGGCGGAGGGCGGAGAGTTCTTCGTTATCCTTTTCGAGACGGCGGTTGCGCTCTTCCAAAAGGAGCATATACTCTTCCATTGTTTTGTTGGATTCGAGCGCGCGCTTTTTGAGCCTTTGCAAACGCTTTAAAAGATTTTGCGCCTCTTCTTCCTTTAACCGCCTTTCCTCTTCTTCGTATTCCGCCTGCAACAGACTTTCTATATCGTTGCCCGTTTTATAGGCGAGAAAGGAGGTTAAATTAGCCGCTTCGGCAAATTCGTCGGCGACCTTTTCGGAAAACGGCGCAAAATCGAATTTTACCTCTTCATACGTGAACCCCTCCCCTTTATAAG
This sequence comes from uncultured Christensenella sp., assembly GCA_910577375.1. Taxonomy (GTDB): domain Bacteria; phylum Bacillota; class Clostridia; order Christensenellales; family Borkfalkiaceae; genus Coproplasma. The sequence goes on along the minus strand of CAJTLT010000018.1, from coordinate 906 downwards.
ACGCGATATAATCGTAAAGAGCGAGCGCGTTTTTAAAATTGTTGTTCATTTTAAGCACGTTTGTTTTTACAATCGGAGGCTTAATCATTGGCGTTTTTGCAACCTGCGTCATCAAATCGGTATCCAGAAGCGCGTCTATGATACTGCGGCAGTCGTGAATTCTTTTAACGAGATTTGCGCTTTTTTCGTCCGGCACGGGATAGGGGTTATCCGTGCGTTCTTCATAAATTTCGGTTTTTATTTTAAGAGTGCGTTTTTTTGTTTTTATTTCTTTGTTTACCGCCATATCCCCCACATATGTGCGGCGCAATTTTTCTATTTTTTCTATTCTGAACTCTATAAAGCTTTTAATATACGTAAGCATCATATAGAGGAATCTGTTTTCGTATACGGCGTAATCGCTGAGCTTTTCAACCATATAAAGCTTATCGGGCACGAGCAAAGCGTCCTCTTCTTCGGGAACGTGCGTTATCATATCGCTGTGCTTTGCAAGGTGTTCCACCGAATCTTTGGAAATTTTTTTGACCTTTTCGATAGGCACTACTTCGCCGTTCGTTCTTATAAACTGCCGCTCTTCCGCGACAGCCTTTTCAACGAATTCCAAACCCTCTTCAATGGCTTTAATCCAGTCTTCGTCTATTCTGCAAAGATATTTAGTTGCGAGCAGTTTATCGCTCTCTTTGCCGGCTTCCGCAACGGCGCGCCTTTCTTTTTCGCACGCGGTGTTTTCCTTGGTCTGTTTGCGGTAAGCTTTGAAAGCGCGATAATAAATATCGTTGATTTCCATAATTTACTACACGTTTTGTTCAATAAGACGGATAGTTTCCTTGCAAAGGGGGAGCTTGTTTTCCCCGAACAGTTCGTCTAAGTATCCGCATACCCCGTCTGCCATTTGTTTTACGTACA
>CAJTLT010000017.1 GCA_910577375.1 uncultured Christensenella sp. | reverse complement strand
ATACTACGGCTCGTTTCACGCGTTAAAAAGCATTTATATGGATTTTCCGAAAAATAAACTCACTGCTTTAATCGGTCCGAGCGGTTGCGGCAAATCCACGCTCATAAAATCGCTTAATAGAATGAACGATTTAATTGAAGGCTGTAAAATCACGGGCGAAATCAAGGTCGGCGATACGGATATTTATTCCCGCAAAACCGATTTATCCCGTCTTCGCAAAAACGTGGGTATGGTATTCCAACGCCCCAACCCGCTTGCTATGAGTGTTTACGATAATATCGCATACGGTCCGCGCACGTTCGGAATACGCTCTAAAAGCGAATTGGACGGAATAGTCGAAAGCTCGCTCAAAGGCGCGGCTATGTGGGACGAAGTAAAAGACAGATTAAATAAATCCGCTCTCGGTCTTTCGGGCGGTCAACAGCAAAGGCTCTGTATTGCCCGTGCGCTGTCCGTTGAACCGCAAATTCTTTTAATGGACGAGCCGACGAGTGCGCTCGATCCCATATCGACGGGTAAAATCGAAGAATTATGTATGGAACTCAAAAAGAATATGACCATTATTATGGTAACGCACAATATGCAGCAGGCGTTCAGAATAGCCGACTATACGGCGTACTTCCTTTTGGGCGAAATGATAGAAATGGACGAAACGAAAAAGTTGTTTGCTCATCCGCAGAACAAAAAAACAGACGATTATATCAACGGCAGATTTGGTTGATATTACAATTTTATTACAAGCGGCATATTCTCAACACTTTATTTATCAAACAAAAAATGATATAATTAAAGCAAGGTGATATTATGAAAGGTACGGTTTTTATTTTAGAAGACGATACAAGCATTTGCGGACTAATCAAGGTCGCATTAGAGATGAACGGCTTGGATTTCAAGGCGTTTTCAACCTTGAAATCTTTTACCGCCGCACTTTTGGGCGAACAGCCGGACGTTGCATTGCTTGATATAATGTTACCCGACGGAAGCGGTTTAGACGCTCTGCGTTTTATCAAAGAGAAATTTCCTGCCGTAAGCTGTATTATGCTCTCCGCACTATCAAAGGAAGAAGATAAGGTAAACGGTTTGAATATGGGCGCGGACGATTATATAGCAAAGCCCTTTTCCGTATTGGAACTTACGGCAAGAGTATACGCAAGATTGCGCGGAAAACAGCGACAAAGCGTTTTGTCGGTTGGTAATGTTACGCTGAACTCTGAAACTTTCGTCTGCGAAATCGACGGCAAAGAAGTATCGCTCAATCATAAGGAATTTGAACTATTACAATATTTTATGGAAAATCACGGAAAAGTTTTATCCCGTGAAAAACTTTTAACCGAAGTTTGGGGGTACGACGTAGGCGAAACGCGAACGCTCGACAATCACGTTGCCCGTCTTCGCAAGCTCGGCGTAAAGATTGAAACGATATTCGGTGTGGGGTACAAATTATGAAATGGCGCATTTGGATTTTATCGCTTGGAATTACGTTTGCCTGTCTTTTTGTCTTTTCTTTTGCGGCAACGCAGGTTTATTATAAATCGTCCATAGACGACAGCAAAGAATATTTGCGCGTTTATATGAACAGCTTTGATGAAACTTTGAATTTGGAAGATTTGAACGAACAAAGTGCCGCCGCCTTTTCGGAAAAATTGAACGGCGCAAGGGTTACGTTTATGGACGCGCAGGGTAACGTACTTGCCGACAGTATTGCCGAAGACGATTTGGAAAACCATTCAGACAGATCGGAAATAAAAGACGCTATTTTCGACGGAGAAGGCTTTGCCGTGCGCGGCAGTTCTACGCTCGGTAAAAATATGGTGTACTTTTGCAAAAACTTCGACGGACAATATTTGGTGCGGATTGCTATATTCACCGATACCGATTGGAGTATCTTCGCAAAATCGTTACCTATATTACTGTATTTCTTCATCTTGGCAATCGTATTGTGCGCCGTCATAGCCTTTGTATCAACGCACTATATCTTAACGCCCGTAAAAAAACTTGCAAGCGACGCCGCAAACAATCCGCAAGTTACAAGCAAATATTCCGAACTCAAACCCGTAGCCGATATTCTCAACGAGCGCAATCGCAACATTCAAAGGCAAATGAGTGAGATACAAGCGGAAAAAGAGCTTGTGGAAAAAGCGCGTGTTTCAAAGGACGAATTTATTTCTAACGTAACGCACGAGATGAATACGCCGCTCACATCTATTCACGGCTACGCCGAATTGTTACAGGCGGGCGGTATGACCGAAAGCCAAACAAAAACGGCGTATAAAACAATACTCACGCAGAGCGAACGCCTTACAAATTTGATTGCTTGTATCATCAATTACAGCGAAATCGACAATGACGATTTACCCCCTTACGAAGTGGACTTTTCCGCGCTTGCAAAAGAAACGATTGCCGCATTGAAACCCGAAGCTGACAAGAGAAAAATAGCGATAATAGAAAAAATAGACGATAACGTAATCGTAATGAGCAGACACGAACGATTAAGCGAAATCTTCGGAAATCTCGTGCGAAACGCCATTAAATACAATAAGGACGG
>CAJTLT010000016.1 GCA_910577375.1 uncultured Christensenella sp. | reverse complement strand
CCCCCGCGCCGCGCAAAATCGCGCGGCGCGGGGGCTGTTTCAACGCCCTTTTTTAATTACCTATAATGTATAAAACGTTATTAGTTATTAGTTATTAGTTTTTAGCGATATCGCCGTCCATACATTTAATTACGTAACGTCCGGTCATATCATCCCATTTCGGCGCTTTTGTAATATTGTACCACTCATACTTCCCGCCTTTAAAGGTTATACTTGTCAAACTGCTGCAGCCCTCAAACGCAGTATAACCTATATATGTTACATCTCTGGGTATAGTTACATTTATAAGATTTTTGCAGCCCGAACACATACTCGACCGAATAGTTGTTACGCCGTCGGGTATAATTATATTTGTAAGCCCGCTGCAATCGGTGAACGCATAATCGCCGATACTTGTTACGCTGTCCGGTATGGTTATGCTTGTTAGACTGCTGCAACCGTTGAATGCACTCATACCGATTTTGGTTACGCTGTCAGGTATAATTATATTTGTAAGCGCACTGCAACCTTTGAACGCATAATCGCCGATACTTGTTACGCTGTCAGGTATGGTTATGCTTGTAAGTTTACTGCACCCTCTGAACGTATTATCTCCGATAACCGTTGCGCCGTTCGGTATGTTTATATCAGTAAGCTCCGTCAGCTTTTGATTTCCTATATATACTTTACTGTTATCAAAACTGCCAATCTTGTATATTCCGCACCAGCCTGCCATGTCGCCCTTATAGTCTATTCTTTCAAGAGCACTGCAATTGTAGAAAACATTAAAACCGATACGCTTTACGCCGTTACCTATGGTTACGCTCTTTAAACTACTGCAACCGCTGAACGCACAATCTCCTATTTCCTTCATGCTGTCGGGTATGGTTAAATTCGTAAGTCCGACACAATTCTCGAACGCACCGTAATAGATTTTAGTTACGCCGTTCGGTATGATTAGATTTGTAATCTCCGCCAGTTTTTGATTTCCTATATATACTTTACTGTTATCAAAACTGCTATTCCTGTATATTCCGCACCAGCTTGCTATGTCGCCCTCATAGTCTATTCTTTCAATAGCACTGCAATCTTTGAGCGCCCTCTCGCCGATACTTCTTACGCTTTCGGGTATATTTATATTTGTAAGCCCGCTGCAACCGTTGAACGCATCATTGCCGATACTTCTTACGCTGTCAGGTATGGTTATGCTTGTTAGACTGCTGCAACCGTTGAACGCATTCGGACTAATACTCACAACGCTTCCGTCCGAAGGAATAACGCTGTTTTTACATCCCAAAATCAAAGTTTTTGTCGCCGTTTCTATAAGGCAGTTCCCGTCGCTGTGATATTTGGTGTTTCCGCTTTCCACGGTTATGCTTTCAACGTTATAGCATCCTTTGAACGCCTTCGCCCCGATGCTTGTCACGTTTTTACCTATGTTTATATTCGTAAGCGAGCTGCATCCTTCGTATGCACTCTCGCCGATACTTACTAAATTTTCAGGGCACCTTACGTATTTAAGATTAACGCAGCCGGAAAAAGCTTTGGCGTTGATGTACATTAAACTGTCGGGCATAAACACTCTTTTAATTTGCTTGCAATTACTAAATGCGGAATTATCAATACCCTTTATCGGTTTGTTATCAATCGTATCGCAAATAACAATAGTATCGCCTACTAGGTATTCATAACCGACAGCCCAATAACTCAAACCGTCTTTATCCATTAAATATTTTATCCAATTTTGCGGCTTAGGTATTTCATCGCCGCAAACGCATTTCCCGCCGTCATAAGTATGTCCGCCCAAATTAATATCCGGTTCGTCACAGCCCGGTACGGAACAGTGCTGTTTATGCGTTTCGTCGCCGTTATTAACCCACAAGTAATTGTGCATATGCCCAAAAAACGCTCCGCATACGCACTCGCCGTTGTTATAAACGTGATTGCCTATATTTATTATCGGCTCGTCGCAGCCGTATACAAGACAGCGCTGACAATGCGTTCCGTCGCCGTTGTCAACCCAAGTATATCTGTGATTATGCTCAACGTATTTCGCTCCGCATACGCACTCGCCGTCGTTATAAACGTGTTTGCCGGAATTAATAGTCGGTTCAGCGCAGCCGTATACAAGACAGCGCTGACAATGCGTGCCGTCAAAGTTGTTAACCCATATATAGTTGTGTTGATGCCCGACGTCTTTCGCTCCGCATATGCACTCACCGTCGTTATAAACGTGTTTGCCTATATTTATCATCGGCTCGTCACAGCCGGGTACGGGGCAGTTCTGCTGATGAAAGCTGCCCGAATTTATCCATATATAATTATGTGCGTGTCCCGTGTCGGAATCGGGTATATCGCAAGCCGCCAAATTGACTGCGAACGAAAACGAACATACGACAGCGACGAAAAATACAAAAAGTTTTTTCTTCATACAAATCTCCATATGAATATAAAATACATATTCACAAATTCATTTTATCACAATTGAACGCAATTTTCAATAACAAATATAAAAAATCTTTTCAACTCCCCCGCCCACGCCAAAAGCAAACCGTTCCCAAAGCGCAAAACAGAAAACCACCGACTGTCCACACCCGCACAGCCGCATACCCCAAACTGTCAATACACAACAACAAAGCCGCACATAACAAGCGCCCCCACACCCGAACAACACCGTACGTCATTATATTATAAGCACACCGTCACAAAACGGTTTAACCGCAAAAAAACAAAGCCCCCGCGCCGCGCAAAATCGCGCG
>CAJTLT010000015.1 GCA_910577375.1 uncultured Christensenella sp. | reverse complement strand
AACAAGTGGTTTCTCTATTAGCATTTTAAAAGTTTTCCGCCAAATTACTGTTTATGCAATTATATTATAGCAGTACGGTAATAAAAAAACAAGAAAAGCCGATTAATTATCTTTCCTTGTTTTTATTCAATATGTAATATACCGCTAATCCGCGGTGATATTTTTTATCTGATTTTATCGCTTAATCCCAATAAGTAATCGGCTGACGTATCCAATTGCTTGCATATCAATCTCAAAGTTTGTATGCTGGGAAAACTTCTTCCGTTCTTAAAGTCGTTTACGCATTGTTTTGATATTCCTATGCTTTTGGCAAATTCCGTCTGGCTTATTCCGCATAATCTTAATTCTTCGCTGAATCTTTCGGTAAAAATATCGTTCATATGTTTATTTTAACGTAAACCGTACGGTAATACTTGACGGTATGTTAATAACGTACTATAATAATTAAAAATTTATTAATTAAAGGTATATCAATGGAAAACGATAAAATAATTCACGGCTGCAAAACCTGCAAGTATTTTTTACAGCATTATATAAGATATAAAACTTCCTTTCATAAAATTTTTTGCGGACATTGTACTAATATAGATGTAAAAGCCTATAAAAGGCAAAAACTCCCGTATATCAGCGGTTGTAACAAATGGGAGCAGGCGGAAGAAAATTCTTTTGATAATATTAACGCTTATCGGCTTTGATATAAAATCGTTGATAAAAAAAGCGAAAGAACTGTCTTTCATTCTTGAAGAAACGCTCAACGGCAAATAATTTGGCTATTGCTTTTCGTTTGAATTTATGATATAATCCGTTTATGAAAATAGGAATATCCACCGCGTGTCTGCGGAAAGAGTACGAAACGGAAGACGCGTTCAACGTAATAAAGGATTTGGGCGCGGAAACGTGCGAGGTTTATCTTAAAACGTTTTACGAATACCGCCCCGAATTTGCAAAAAAATATGCAGAAAGACTTTCCGGAGTGGAAGTAAATTCAATCCATGTTGCGCCGAATAATTTCGAACCCCAGCTTTTTTACGACAAAAGGCGCGAACGCGGCGACGGTTTTTATTGGCTTGACCAGATTTTGCGCTCGGCTCAGCTTTTGGGCGCGAAAAACTACACGTTCCACGGTTTTGCGCGTAAGGGCGGAGAACGTGAGAATTTAGGCGATTGGGCGGGACATATATGGGAAATATCAAACTTTTGCGCGCGTTACGGGGTAAAGCTTTGCCTTGAAAACGTGCGCTGGTGTCTGTATAACCGCCCGTCAGTTTTCAGGGAACTCAAAAACCGTTGTTCCGACCTTTTGGCTGTGTTCGATATAAAGCAGGCGCGCAAATCCGCTTATCCTTATAAGATGTATTTGAATGATATGTCGGGGGCAATTTCTCACGTTCATATTTCCGACGTTGACGAAAACGGCAAAACTTGTCTGCCGTCGTTTGGAGTATACGATTTCAAAGAGATTTTCAAAAACCTAAAGGGCGCGGGGTTTGACGGAGCCGTTATAATAGAAACGGAAAACTTTAAAGATATATCCGATATAAAGCGTTCGATTGAGTTTTTAAAGGAAACCGCCGATAAAACCTGAAAAACTTTGTTGCTCGCAATATAATTGTTGCCGCAAATATTATGCGCGGGCATTGGCTTTTCCGAAAGCTTAAAATTTCCGCCTATATCCAACGCCGTGCGTTTCGCAGACGATAAGCTTTATAAAATCAAATTGTAAGCAAGTCTTTTTGCTTAGTGTGTGCTGTTGCGATACGTTTTGCATACGGTATAGTCGTTTTTCCGTTAAAGTCGTTGTATAAGTTCATAAAATTTTGTGGTATTATAAATTATTAAACAGCGTTGCGAATAACTTTATATATACAATAATATATGGCGCGGCAGTATATAAGAGGGAAAAAGAGGGAAGAGTTTTCTTTCCTCTTTTTAATAATATCGAAGATTAGCGCATCGGGAACAATCTGGTTTATATGTGTGTTTTAACGGCGAAAAAGAATATCTCTATAAATATCCGTTACCGAAAGCAAAAATTTACAGTTAACTTGCGGTTTTCTCTCTGAATTAAATTTTTATTGCGGAAACATAAATATTTTGTTTAACCATAAGCGTTTTCAAATTATTTTGATTGTAAAAAAGTTTAAAAAATTCTTGACGTATCGAAAGCGTTTTTCAACCAATGCAAATAAAAAAGTTAAAAAACAATATAAAAATAGCTTGACGCACCGCAAGCGTTTTTCAACCAATGCAAATAAAAAAAGTTAAAAAACAATTTAAAAATAGCTTGACGCACCGCAAGCGTTTTTCGACCAAGGTAAATAAAAAAAGTTAAAAAATAATTTATAAAAACGCTTGACTTATTTACTTTACTTTGATAAGATATAAAAGCTGTCGGTTTGACAGCGATGTTTTTCTTTTGAAAAACTTGCCTTTTAAGGCAATGCGAAGTTTGACAACTGCATAGAGAAAGAGAAAGATAAAAGTACAAAAAAGGCAATAGATTAATTCTAAGGTTAGTACGTAAAGAGAGCAATTTTGCAAGCTTATGAACTGTAAGAAAAGAATTAGTCGAGTTTAAAAATGTAGAATTTTTGTAGAGACGAGTAGAAATAAAAGATAGCTAAAGATTATGCTGTTTTGAGAAAAGATCAAGCTACAAAGAGCATACGGAGGATGCCTAGGTACATGGCGCCGAAGAAGGACGTGACAAGCTGCGAAAAGCTGCGGGGAGGAGCAAATATCCAGTAATCCGCAGATATCCGAATGAGGGAACTCAGCATATAGAGATATATGTTATCGCATACTGAATAAATAGGTATGACGAAGGGAACCCGGGGAACTGAAACATCTTAGTACCCGGAGGAAAAGAAAGTAAAAACG
>CAJTLT010000014.1 GCA_910577375.1 uncultured Christensenella sp. | reverse complement strand
TTACAATTTGTCAAGGCGGCGTATTCCGTCCCCAGACGGTAAGCACAAGCGAATAACAAATCTATAAAATTCTTATGCAAGAGAATATAAAACCTCACGTTGATTTTATCACGAATAGAACAAGAAAAATTATCAAAGAGTTGTGAATTATGTCGAATATTAAAAATAAAAATTTTTCGGAAAATTACTTAAAAATGCTTGCTTGTTACGCCGCGTAATGAATTATAATATATGCGAGGTATATTTATGGCAAGATATAAAGCAATTCCGCAAGGCTATATGACGGTTGGCGAAGTCGCAAAGAAAATGAATGTAACCGTTCGAGCATTACAATATTATGACCGCGAAGGGCTTTTCAGTCCGTCTTGTATCAGCGAAGGCGGACGGCGTCTATATAATAATAAAGATATTGTTAAGTTGCATCAGATACTTACTCTTAAATCGTTAGGGTTTTCATTTGATGAAATAAAGAACTGTTTGACTTCTATTGCTACGCCGCAAAAGGCAATAATCGCGTTGACCGAACAAAGCAATACAATACAAACACAAATAAATACACTTACGCAATCTTTACAAGCAATCGAACTATTGAAAAACGAAATAGAACAAATGCAAATAGTTGATTTTTCAAAGTATGCCGATATAATTGTCAACTTGCAAATGGGAAATAAATATTACGGTTTAATTAAACATTTTGACGATAGTATGCTTGATTACTGTCATAAGAAATTCGATAAAGATACGGGTGTTGCGTTTATAAATAAGTTTAACTTTATTGTCAGTAAAATAGAAAAATGCGTTAAAAACGGCATTGCGCCCGACAGCGAACAAGGACAAATTATAGCAAAAGAATTTTGGGCGCTTATCACGGAGTTTTTGGACGGCGATATGAGTATGCTGCCACAACTAATGAATACAGTAAACATACAAGCAAGTGAATATGGCTATATAAACAGTTTTATCGAGCCTGCATTGGGCGTTTATTTTAATAACTTGGGTATTAACCCTTTCGAGGCAAAAAATGAATAATATAATCGCGGTCAATGAATTAAAAAAGAGTTACGGCGCGAACTCCGTATTGAAAGGTATAAATTTAACCGTACAAAAAGGTGAAATTTTTGCTTTGCTCGGCGTAAACGGTGCGGGAAAAACTACGGCTTTGGAATGTATTGAGGGCTTACGCAATTACGATAGCGGAAGTATAACCGTAAACGGAAAAATCGGTATTCAATTACAATCGTCCGCTTTACAAGCCTATATTAAACCTATGGAAGCCGTTAAACTGTTTGCGAATTGGCATAAAACCGTACCCGATAAAGAAATGCTTAATTCTTTCGGCATACCCGAATTATCAAAAAAGAGATATGCCGATTTATCTACGGGACAAAAACGCCGCTTACACCTTGCGCTTGCCCTTATAGGCAACCCCGATATTATTTTTCTTGACGAACCGACGGCGGGGCTTGACGTTGAAGGGCGCGTATCGCTACACGAACAAATACGCGCATTAAAATCACAAGGCAAAACAATAATTCTTGCAAGCCACGATATGGCGGAAGTTGAAGAATTATGCGACAGAGTAGCAGTTTTACGAGACGGGAATATTGCTTTTATAGGAACGGTTGAGGAATTTACCGCTATGGGCGGCAAAAGACATATTATACGCATTAAAACTGCCGACGGGCAAAATGAATAAGAAACGGAAAATATAACAGAAACTTTATTTACGCTATTATCGGAATACAAACAAAAAGGCATATCGATTTCCGAAATTCAGACCGACAGAGTGTCGCTTGAACAAAATTTTATAAACATTGTGAGAGGTGCGGAATAATGAAAGCATTATTGTACGGAATTGGTTTGCAATTCAAGTTTGACATACGCAGCAAAGGTATGCTTATCACCTGCTATCTCGTGCCGCTTGTATTTTTCCTATTTATGGGCGGAATTTTCACGTCTATTGACCCAAACGCTACAAAAACGCTTATCTCGTCAATGACGGTATTCACAATCATAATGAGCGCATTATTCGGTGTGCCGCCCGCTGTTGCGGAAATCTACGGTACAGACGTTAAAAAGGTCTATAAAGCAAACGGCGCGCCTATATGGTTTGGCGTTATATCACAATTTATTTCGTCTTTTATACATACGCTTATATGCTGTCTTATAGTATTTGCTCTTTCGCCTTTAATTTTCAAAGCGGAATTGCCGCCTGATTTGATATGGTATTTTTTATCGCTTATAACGTTGCTTGCGATAACTCTTGCTATCAGTTGTATTTTCGGGCTTTTGATTAAACAGCAAGCAAAGTTGACAATGGTAGCAATGGCAATATTTTTGCCGTCCACTATGCTGTCGGGCATTATGTTTCCCGCAGATATGTTGCCGCAGTTTATGCAATATATTGCCTATGCTTTCCCCGCTACAATAGCATTTAAGGCAATGACGTGTTTTCAAGTTTGGCATTTACCCGTATTGTTCGGTATATTTATTTTGCTTTGCGGCGTTATTGCTTTACTGTTAAAATTAAAAGTCAAGCGGTAAATTATGGAAGAAATGAAAACCCTTAAAATTCCATATTATTATGCTTGCTGTCCTAAATGTAAAGCCGTCTTGATACAAGCGCAAAACGGCTTGGATGGCTATACAAAATGCTCAAAGTGCGGCGCGTATGTCCATATCATTATACGAGATGGCTTGGTTACTACGAGAATAAAAACGCAAGGAACAAGCCTATGACTTATTACGTTGTATGCCCCGAATGCGGGTATAAATTATTAAAAGCGGGCGACGGCTCTACGATAGAAATCTATTGCCCGAAATGCAAGGGTAAAATGCTTATAGAGGTTAAGGACGGAAAAATTACCGTGCAAAAAGCAACCGACAATAAGTAATTATTAGTATTACTTTATAGTCCACCCTGTCACACTGTAACACTTTTGGTAAAAAACCACGCCGCAGTGCCGATAATTTACTATTACCTTATTGGCACTGCGGAACACGGAACATATACGGCAATGGGTGCGGGCGGCGAAAGCCGCCCGCACTGTGGCGTATAGTATTACCTACGCCACCCCGTAACGTGTAACGTAATTTTAGGCGTTTAATGTAAAATCGGCTATTATTCAATAAAAAATGACAATATACTCTTTATGCCTTGTTGTACCATTTGGGTGGGTATGGGTGGGAAAATCAAGGAGCATTTTAT
>CAJTLT010000013.1 GCA_910577375.1 uncultured Christensenella sp. | reverse complement strand
TCTTAACCCGCTCTTTCAGCGTGGCTTGCTCGGCTTCGTATGTATCGCTCATTTTTAAATACCGTTCTTCCGAGATTTTACCCGTAACCTTATCTTCGTATAGGCTCTCTATAATCTTGTCGAGCTTGTCAATGCGTTCTTCCGAAGTTTCTATTTCGCGTAGGTTCTCTTTGAGTTCCTTTTTCGTTTTCGCTTCGGCGTCCTTGCGTAAGGTCTGTAAAAATTCTTCGTTGTGGTTCTTGGCAAAGTGAATTGTACGCTTCAAATCGTCCTGTATGATTGCCATTATCGCTTTAACCGTAATTTGGTGCGAACCACAAATGCGCTTCTTCTGCTTACGGTAAGTAGAACAGTTAAAGTATTCCGTTTGTTTCATAGTGGTACACCTGCAAAGATACATTTTCTTTCCGCAGTCTGCACAGTACAGCATTCCCGACAGCGGACTCATTTCGCCCATATCGGTAGGACGGCGTTTGTTCTCGCGTATCTTCTGAACGGTGTCGAAAGTCTGCTTGCCTATAATTGCTTCCTGCGTATTCTCGAAAATTACCCAATCTTCTTTCGGCACATCGATTCTTCGCTTCGACTTATAAGATTTCTTGTACGATTTAAAGTTTACGGTGCGACCCGTATATTCCAAGTTTTCAAAAATACCTGCGACGGTTTTCTGCGCCCAAAACTCCGAGCTTTCTCGTATTTTCAAAGACGTGGGTAAGCCGTGATTATGGAAGTAGACGACGGGCGTTTCAACTTTTCGTTCGTTAAGTATCCGTGCTATCTGTGTCGGACCGTAACCTTGAATACGGAGCTTGAAAATCTCTCTTACGATTTCCGCGCCATTCTCGTCTATAATCCATTTTTCTATATCTTCGGGACTTTTCTTATATCCGAGCGGCGGTATCGTCGTAATGTGTTTGTCCGAATTGCCTTTGGCACGGACAACTGCCTTGATTTTCTTACTGCAATCTTTGGCGTACATTTCGTTGAGTATGTTTTTGAACGGTGTAATATCGTCGTCGGGGTTGGTTTCGCTGTCCACTTGGTCGTAGATTGCTATAAACCGCACGTCGGCTTCGGCAAGATAATATTTCGTGTAGTAATCTACAAGAATATGATCCCTGCCGACGTTTGACTTTTCACGGGATATAACGGTATAGACCGTGTTCCCGATAACTTTTTCACGGCTTCTTACAAATGCGCCGTTCTCTTGTTCGTAGTAGTAAGACAGTATATCTGCCTTTGGTGCGGTTGCTTTGTTCTTATTTATAATGGTACTCCTTGTCTGAAATCGGGCGTTTCAAGTTATTTGTTCCCGTTCCGCAAGAAGAACGCATAGTCTGATTTGCTTTTTCGGTTACTGTCCGTTTTTCTCTTTCTTAGCGGCTTCTTCTAATAATGCTTTATATCCAGCTTCTATAAGACGGACTTTCGTGTAACCGTTCTTCATTAAAAATGCGTTTATTTCTTCTGCCTGTTTTCTCGGCACGCTCGTCCCCCAAACCAAACTCTTTGCTTTGCGTTCTTCTCTGTGCCGTTCTTCGTAGTTCTTATCTTTTTCCGCTCTCGGTTTCATAATACCCTCCGCAAATATATGTGTCGTATTAACACGCCTTTTTCTTATTATACGCTTTTATGGGTATCTTGTCAATGGAATCCAATAGAGTAGTAGAACGGTTTTTAATGATTTTTTACTTTGACCACCAATTCAGTTTTGTGGAAGTGGGCGGCTTCGGTGCGTTCTTGCGCTCGGTTGCCGTGCGCTTTGCTTCGTCCAACTTATCGGGTGCGTATTCGTTGATGAAAGAGACAAACTCTTTGTACTTTTCAAGTTCGGGAATACGTCGCTCGGCTTTCTGCAATTCCGAAAAAAGGTTTTCACGGTCTTTGTCCGTGATTTTCTTTTCTTCTTCGAGCCGCTTATACTCGGTCATCAATCCTATAAGCATTTTCTTTAACTTGCCCGGCGAGAAAGGAAGTTCGCCGCTCTTCGCTTCCTTGAAAGCGTCTAAATATTCCTGTAACGGTTTCATTTCTTCCAACGCTTTATCCCTTGTTTCTACGGCGGTTTCCGCTTCTTGTATTATGCTTTCCGCGTGGACTTTCTCATCATTAAGAGCGGCAAGCTCGGCTTCCTGTTGTGCTTTCTGCCATTGGTACTTGGTCGTATGCTTTTTGTTGCTTCCGACTTCGCCGCGATCCAAACCGTAGTGAACGCTTATCCGCTCGTGAAAGCTGTCCTGCAAATTGCCGTAAGATAACTGTCCGCCGCGCTCGCTCCAAAAGTCCGAACTGCATAGCTTCGGCTGTTCCAACGGCACATACTCGTAAACGCTTTTGCCGTGTTCGTCTTTCTTTTGAATAGGCGAGCCTTTTTCGTTCCGCAACACTTTTCCGTCCGCGCCTTTCTCATAGACTTTCTTTTTGGCAGTGTCAACGACGGGTATGTAGTAAAGCTGTAAATGCGGTGTCTTTTCGTCCACGTGGATAACAGCCGACAGTATATTTTTGTCCGTTCCCTTATAGCCGATTTCCTGCAACGCAAACTCATAACAGCGGTTAAAAAACTCCATTACCGCATACGGTGTATCTTTACCTTTTTCCCAACCGAGCCGCTCGAAGAACGCCGTGTCCGACGTGATAATCATACCTTCAAAAGCAACGGACTTTTTCTTCTCGCGGAAGGTTGCGTTTAACGTTTGCATCGTCTTTTTCCATTGAGCGGTTAAGCCGCCTTCCGACTTCTTGAAATAGAGATTGAGCGGGGTGCGCTCGCTGTCTATATCTTCGTTGCGGTGGTGCTTGCTCGTGCGTTCCGTTTCGCCGCCTATTTTGCCTAAACTGCCTTTTGTAAACTGTTCTATTCTGATTACCTGATAACTTATAATTTTGTTCCTCCTGCAATAATTGCTCCCTGCAAGGGCGAACTTGGCTACTTGTAGCCTAGTGAGATATGGATATACTCCGCATATCCCGTTTTGCCATCCGAGCGGTAGTGTTCGATTTTGCCGTGTCTTGTGCTTTTGCTTACCGTTTGCTTGCCGATTAAGGCGGTCTTATTTGAGAAACAAATTTGCTTGCTTGCAAGGGCAAATTTGCGCCGAAAACAAAAAGCGTGTAGTTTTTTAGCTTGCTATAAAACCGTGCGTAAAGCGCACGCCCACACGGTTTACTGTGTGGGAATATGCTTTTTGTTGTCATAGTTTTACCTCCGAATTATGATTATTTATATCTTCATCCACGCAAGAAAGAGCGAGAGAGATACCGTAAAAAGACGCGAAAAAAGCCGCTGATAACTTCTTGTATCACCGACTTCTAACCGTGTTTAGCAACATAATGTGCTCTATGATGGTTGGTCATTCTATTAAGTTAGAGAATTGATTTTAGTGCCGTTTTCCGAAAAAATCGTACACTCATAAAAGCCTATCACGGCTTACGAATTTTGCGTAACAAAACAAAACTTACGCCCTTTCCGTAAGCTAAGGCACGGGCGGCTATACTGCCCAAACCTTCCGCGTCCTATGAGCTGTCGCTCATTGCGGAATCTGCCGAACTCATAACCGTTATCCGTTCGGCACACCCTTTCAAAAGGGTACAATACCACTCATTACACTACTGTGGTATGCTATGTATTTTATCACTATGACAGTATTAAGTCAATAGATTTTCAAAACAAATGTTTGTGATTTTGGAAAGTTTTGTCGAAAAGCGATTTTCTAAAATTCAACGGTAAACTTACTGCCCTCGCCAAGCGTGCTTTCGACGCTTATTTTCCATCCCGACTTTTGGCATATCTTTTTGGCAACGGCAAGTCCCAAACCAAAGCCGCCGTTTTTGCCGTTGTGCGACCTGTCAACCGTGAAAAAGCGAGAAAATACCTTGCTCATATTTTCTTCCGCAATGCCTATTCCCGTATCTTCAACAGTCAGCCCTTGATAGTTGAGCGTAACCGTTATACTGCCGCCGTCCTTATTGTATTTAATGGCGTTTCGCACGAGATTTCCGAAGATTTCGCTTACTCTTTCGTATCTGCTCATTACGATTACGTTATCGTCTATTTTTTCTATTATCGCTATTTTTCTTTTGTCCGCTTCGGGTTTCAATGCGGAAATTGTTTCTCTTGCAAGCGCGGAAAAGTCCACTTCGTAAGGGGATAAATCGTCGTTGTCGATTTCGCTGTAATTGATGATACAGGCAATCAAATTTGTAAGACGTTCGCTTTGCGTGAGAATGGTTTTATACGCCGTTTTTGTTTGGCTTTCGGTCATACCGCCCGCCTGCAACAGTTCAGCATAGCCGTGAATAGATGTGAGCGGCGTATTCATCTCATGCGTTACGTTAGATATAAATTCGTCTTTTGAAACACGCGCTTTTTCCACAAGCTCTTTTTCCGATTGTATCTCGCTCATTTGTCTTTGAATATTGCGGTTGCGCTCGTTGAGAATATCGGCTACGGGTTGCAATTCGGAATATTTGCTTGTAACCTGCGGATTGTTTGCGGCGTCGCTTGCAAGTTTTTTTACGGGCGTTAAGATAAAGTGCGTTGATACAAAGGCTATAACGGCGCACAATACTATACACAAGATGAAGAAATATAGGAGAATAGGCAATGATTTTGCAAAAATACTCCAATCGGTATCGGTGAATATAGCAATCCGCACTAAAAACTGTCCGTCGAAGTTTTTGCAATAGTACACCATATTTTTACCAAGCGTAGAACTGCCGCGCACTGCAAAACCTTCTTCGTCGAAAATGGCGTCTTTTATTTCCGATCTGTCTGAATGGTTTTCCAAATCGTCTTCGGCAATAC
>CAJTLT010000012.1 GCA_910577375.1 uncultured Christensenella sp. | reverse complement strand
AACAAAAAACCATGCCCGAGTGGTGGAATAGGCAGACGCAAGGGACTTAAAATCCCTCGGTAGAAATACCGTGCCGGTTCAAGTCCGGCCTCGGGCACCATCGGAACGGGAGAAATTCACAAAATTTCTCCCGTTTTGTTATGTTTGGGAAGTAATTGGGAAGTACTTTTTGCCCGATTTTAGCCCAAAACAGGTGTTTTTGTGCGTTATTTACAGTTCATAGTCTATTTTGTTAATTTCTTGCAAGATATACTCTTGTGAGTATGTTGTATAGCCTCTGTCCACTCTCGAAGTCTTAACGTCTGCGTCAAACTCGTGTCCCACCCATTTCATAACAAGTTCAGGATTGCAACCACATTCTTTTGCTCTTGTAATAAAACTGTAACGCAGTTCGTGGATATGTCTGTCGGGAAAAATTCTTTTCAGCGCGTCGCGTATGGTATAGCGGTTAGTCGCTTTTGCTTGCTCTAAATCGATTAGCGGCATAACTTTTTTCATCATAGGTGATATAGGTATCTGCCTTATAACTTTCGCATAGCCTTTTCTTGTCTTTTCCGACTCGCAATAAATAAACGTGTCGTCGTAGGTTATCGTTTTCAACTCACCCACGCGCATACCCGTATAGAGTAGAGTAAGAATGGCGGAGTTTCCTGCATAATGCGGATTTTCCTTGCAAAAATCGATAATGATTTTCTCTTCGGCTTTGGTAAACGCCTTGCCTTTCTTAACTTCGTAATGCGAAAGTACGATTTTGCTCATCGGAGTTTTAATGTTGTAGTCCTCGACGATTACGTCAAAAATTGCGGACAGCAGTAATTTCAGTTTCTGCGCCGTACGGTTCTTGCCGTTGTCAGTCAGTTCAAACAGAAAGTCCTGAATGTCTTTTCTCGTGATTTCATTGACGTGGTAGTGACCGAACTTCGGCAAAATGTTTTTCGTAAGCAAGTTGACGTAGCTTTTATAAGTGGTATCTTTAACGGTTTGCTTCTTGACTTTCAGCCAATCGTGTATGAAGTCGGAGAGTAGGGGATAGTCCGCGTTTTGTTTTGCCCTTTCGGCGGCAAGCAGCTTGTCCAAAAATTTTTGTCGCATAATATCGAAGCTCTTGGACGCAACCTCGATATTGTAACCGTCTCTACGGAACCGCGCTTGGTACAAGCCGTTCACATAACGGTATGTTACGATTTTGTCGTTGATAGTAAATAATTTCTTTAAGTAGTCTGGCATCGAATTTATCTCCTTAGGTTTGAATTTGATAAATCCGTTTGTGCCGTTTTCCTTAAAATCAGCTTTTTCTTCCCTTTTGGTAAGTTGTTTCAACCTGTCCAGAGTGATGCTTTCCGAAGCCGCCTTCAATATAATCTGCGTAACTTCGTCGCGCTCGTTCTTGGATGGTATGTATTTAATTGCGTTTAATACTTTTTGTAATTCGTTGTCTGTCAAGTATCCTTATTCGGACAAGCGGTTTTCTATTTTACCGCGTCCTTATAGTTCAGAATACTATGTTCTCTTTTCAAAACTTTTTTCCTCCTTGTTTTAAAATATTTATATTTTAATTTTTGGGCGGGTACTTATCCAACGGAACAAATTCGTGAATTTGTAAGTCTTCTTCGCGCACAGATATATCTGCAATATCTTTTCCTGTATAAAATTCAGAAAAAACAACCTGCCATTTACCGTCGGTGCTTTCTTCCGACATAACTGCGCCGAACATCCCCTTTTTTACGCCCGCTTTTTCATATTCAGGTCTATCATTTATAAGCTCAACTAAATCTAAGTATTTCATTTTAACCTCCTAACGGTGTATTGCAAGTTATAGCTCCCTTTGGTCTAACCATCCAGCCCGAAATAAAAGTAATTTCTTTGCCATTTTTCTGAAAGTTAATATCAATATTGATTCTTTGTCCATTTTCGTCTAACCTTCCAAGTTGATATTTACTATTACAATAATTTTCAACTGCTTGCCGTTCAAATTCTTTTTGAAGATATTCGCTATCATCTACCGTAAACCCCAATGATTCGAACAAAGCTCGTTTACCGTTCCAAGCATATTTATCAGAAAAGATATATCCGACAAATTTATTTATATCGCACTTGCTTTTGCTTGTTATGTTTGCAATTGGTGATGATATGTATTTTTTTGTGCAGTGACAACTAAAATGTAGCGGTATTGGCGGCATAAAATTATTATCAAACCAACATTTATCCAACACTAAGCATATTCCGCAATGCCCTTGTGTTGTTATCTCGTGTTGCCATTCCACCCATACGTTTGCCCGAATATTACCATTCGAATCAAACAAGTTCTTAAAATCGTCAAATAGTCTCAATAGTTTTCCCTCCAAAATATTCTTGTCTGAATTATAACACGAATTTCATGATTTTAAGCTGTTTAGTCACATTTTTATTAATGAATACAAAGATTAGTTTTTGGTTTTATATTGTTCTTTTAATGCTGTCCATCCCGCATAAATGAGCTGGACTTTTTGTATGTGATGACTTTTAAGGAACTTGTTCAGTTCCTCAAAGTCATCTCGTTTCATTGAGGTTCCCCAAACCGCGTGGGCGGCTTTGCGTTCCTCTTTGTGTTTGTCTTCATAGCGTTTATCTATTTGCGACTTGGGTTGTTTCATACTACTTCCTCCGTATAAATTAATTCGCTTAAAATTTCTTCTTCGATTGCGTGCTGCAATGCGGTCAGCCTGCGGTAATCTTCCATAAACTCGCCCGTACGCTTGTACAGCGGAGAGTTGGAGAGTTTTGCGTAGAGGACGTTGTACATATCCTCGCTTGCTTGTCCACGCCGTGAAGATATTCGGGAAGGTTTTCAATCGTCCAATCTAACCCTTTGTCTTCAAGATACTTACGTTTGAGTGTTCCGTACTTGCCGTAAACGTGCTTTTGCGGTTTAACAAGCTGATGATACCTTTTGATTTCGTACACCGTTAAGCCTTCGTTTCTTTCGGCTTTTGCCAATAATTCATTGTCTGTCATCTTCTGCAAACACCTCCGATATAAAATGTTAACACGATTATAACGATCCAAAAAAATTTGTCAAGACCCTGGCTCAAGATAATTTCCCAAAATTATAAAAATTTTAATAGTGGTAGGGTGAGTCGTCAAAATCGGGAATAAAATCGTACTTATCGTCTTCATATCGTCCGAAACGCTTTCTCTGTTCGAGGCATGTGTTTCTGTAAGGCGAAGTGCTTTTGCCACGTATTGCACCATACTTTTCGGAAACCTTTTTAAAAAATTCTTCCTGCAAGTCGGAAAACGAAGTTATTCCGCCACGCTGTTTCCAAAACTCTGTTCTGCATAGAAGCGGACTGTCAAAGTCTTCTTTCTCACGATAAAGCGCTTCACCGTTTTCGTCAGTCAACTGCAAAAGAGTACCGTAATCGTTTTTCTCTTTACTCATAATCTTCACTTTCCATTTTGGCGTTATGGGTAAGTAGTAAACAAATAAATTGCGTCTATTTGGTTCGGTTATAAGAACAGCACAGATAATGTTCTTATCCGTACCGAGATAACCTATTTTGTCCACGGCAAAGGAATAGCACTTTTGAAAGTAACCCTCGATTTCATACTTGTTCGGGAAGCCGTCCCAGAATTCTTTGTTTCCACCGAATTGCAAGCATCCTAAAACAACGTTACGCCTTCGTTTATTGAACTGTGCGTTCAATTTAGACATAGCATTATTCCAAGCCCGTTCCGTTGAACAATAAATAGCCTTTATATATTTAACGTCAAATTCCTGTTCACATCTTGAAAGGTAGTCGTCCACAGTATGTAACTCGTTCATATAGTGAGCCAACACAGAAATAGTGGCGTGCTTGTCCCGCGTAAGTTTCCACGGCGCAATTTCTTCGGGTAACAAGTCTACGTCTTTTCTGTTCCAAATATAATTGTTCATTTTTTACCTCCTTAATTTTATTTCCGTTTATGTGGTCGGATTCACAAAGAGAAGTAAAAGTCGGCTCTCTGTTCGAAAGCCGACTTTTATAGTTTCTTGTGCAGAAAAATCCTTCTCCTACTTATAAGCCACGGGAACGCCGAAAATATTACTGATTTCGGAAAAATTTTTTAAAACATTTTATTTGGGTAGGTTTTTACCCGTATAAACCTTGTAAAACTGCCGTAACCGTTTGTTTCGCCATTTCGCTACATACGGGTAAAACCGTTGCGTTAAAAATTCCTCCACGTTCACGTTCAACCGCTTTGAAATCTTTTCAACAGACGCAAATATGCTTGTATAGAACTTGTCTGAATCTTGCAACAATGTTCTTTGTCTACGTTTCATCTCTCTACAAAGCCTTATATAGACTGCCCCGACAATAGGAGGCTGATCTCCGTAGTAATCTTCGTAATGCTTTCTGTCTTCCTCGCTCGCACTTTTCAGATAATCAGAAATTTCCTCGTCCATTTTATCGTTATCAAAAAAGTAATAAGTCAAGATATAGCGGCACAATTCACCAAAACTGTAAAACCAGTGCGTGAACGGCATCAAATCACAAAAAAGTTTGCGTAGAACGAACTCCACCTCCACATCAAGAAAATACGGCATCTCCCAATGTTTCATAAACCTGTTCCAGCAATGCCATACAATCTCTGCCCGTGTCCCCGTTTTAAAAATATAATCGTCCACCGAGCGGTCCGCCTTTTTGAGTGCGGAAGATATATACCCTTGAGTAACTCCAAGTTCTTCGGCAGCTTCTTTCTGCGTATTACCATCCGACATAACTTCTAATATCTTTCTGTCCTGATGTGGCAGGTTTCCTAAAAGAATATCTCTGTCAATCTGCTCATTTACAAGAACGTTAAAAGGAACATCTTTATCAATTCTGCGTTGCTGTTGCCTGGGTGTAAGCTCGTCTTCATACTTATTAGAAATACGATTTGTGTGACGTTGATACTTGTGGGTATTGTTGTATTCCAGCCTGTCCAACTCGAACAAAGCTTCCCATTCTTTTTCGCCAACTTCGATGACGATATATGCCTTCGGTCCGAACCAAACGTTAGGATTATCTTCCGCATCACAAGGGTAGTAATAGAGAAACTTGCCTTCCGTTTTCGCGAGTTTCTTTTTCTTATTGAGATGATACGCTAACTTGTCCATGCGCTAATTATAACATAATAAACTTGACAGATATAGGCATAAATTAAAAATTTTTTATAGGAATTTAAACTTTTTTTGCATAGCCAAAATTTTGGCAAAAGTGGGACAAAATTGATTGCCTAAGCAGGATAAGGAAAATGCCACAAAGTGGTATTTTCGACCCGTTCGCTTCGCTCGCTCGAAATAAGCGGGAAACCCGCTTTTCATATCACCGTGGTGATATAATTTATTGCTTTATATTGACGGATAGGCTTCTATGTGATATAATATTTTTTATGAAACCAAAGCCTTATTCTGAATCACAACTTCCTAGGTTTATGGAAAAAATGGGCGATGCTTTTGACTATGCAATAAACGATTGTAAAATCGACGGTACTGAGTTTGTTAAAATGTTTGTTGCTAGCACAGCTTGTAAGAAAATTGAGAATGGCGAGGCAAGCTATATCTCCGGGAAAAGTGGTATAGAAATTGCAATTGAATGTATATACGAAATAACCGGCAAAGAATTATTAGTCGAACCGAGCGAGAGGTTTAGTCGTAGTGCGCAGTATTGGGTCGGTTGGGCAGTGAGCTATTATCAATGGTTGTCTTCAAGAAGATATGCCGATATTTTTAAAGCCGTTTCATTCGAGGATATGTTGGGACTTTACCCGACTTTGCACGAGGTAAGTGTAGAAAAGATTGCCTCAGTAATTGACGAAAAAGTAAGGGCTGCCTATCCCGAAACAAATTTGAAGCGCATAAGA
>CAJTLT010000011.1 GCA_910577375.1 uncultured Christensenella sp. | reverse complement strand
ATCTCCCGTAAGGCATAAAACCGTCGTCGCCTACGGCGCAAACCCTTGACAATTTGCCTGCGGCGGCATTTTTTGCTGGTTAAGACGGTAAGTACCAAAGCGAACAACAAATTTTTAAGCCGCAATCCGCAACGGACGGCGCAAAGGAGCAAATCACAATGAAAAACGCAGTTATCTATGCCCGCTATTCGTCGCAAGGACAGAACGAGCAGTCAATCGAGGGGCAAATTCGCATTTGCACAGAGTATGCCGAAAGTCAAGGCTACACTGTTGTTAAAACTTATATGGACAAAGCGCGTTCGGGAACGAACGACCACCGCCCCGACTTTCAGAAAATGATAGCCGACGCCGACAGCGGCGCGTTCGAGCAAATCATTGTATATAAGTTTGACCGTTTCGCCCGCAACCGCGTTGACAGCATTATGTATAAAGCGCAGTTAAAAAAGCGATACGGAATAAGGGTTGTTTCCGCAACCGAACCCGTGAGCGACGACGAGGGCGGCGAGTTCTACGAAATGTTTTTGGAGTGGAACGACGAAAAGTATTCGCAACGCCTTTCAAAGCGAGTACACGACGGACTTGACACGAGCGTGAAAAACGGAACGTATTGCGGCGGTACGCTCATTTACGGGTATAAGCTCATTGACACCGACAAGCGCGGCAATAAGGGTATTATACACCGCGTTGCCATTAACGAGGAACAAGCCGAAATAGTTCGTTTCATTTTCACGGAATACGCCAACGGAACACCGAAAAAGGAAATCGCGGACGAGTTGAACAAGCGGCACGTTCTTTACAGGGGCAAGCCGTTTACATACCGCACGTTTGAAAACTGGTTGAGCAACCGCAAATACACGGGCGACTGTATGCACGGAACGCGAGTTTGCGACCATACATACCCCGCTATCATAGACAAAACCACCTTTGCGGCGGTGCAAAAGCGGCTTGAAAAGAACAAGATTTTAGCGGGCGCAAATTCGGCAGTTGAGCCGTACATACTCACGGGAAAAGCCTTTTGCGGCTACTGCGGCGACAGTATGACGGCGGGCGGCGGTACGAGCCACACGGGAGCAAAGCACTATTATTATATTTGCCATAGCAAGCGGAAAGGCGGTTGCCATAAATCGAGCGAGAACAAAAACACGCTTGAATTTACGGTTGCAAACGCGGTTTACGAATTTTTGAGCAGACGGGAAAATGCCGAAATTGCCGCCCAAGACACGATAAACTACTACGAGCAACGCACTGGCGAGGACAGTTTGCGGAGCATAGAGGCGCGAATACGCCACGCACAGGACGAGGCGGAACAGCTTACAAACGCCTTTATTTTGGCGCGGAACGATATGCTACGGGCGAACATAGAGCGGAAAATGCAAGAGATTGAAATACTGATAAAAGACTTGAACGCAAGCAAGGCGCAAATAGAACTCGAACGGGGCAAGAAATGCACGAAAGAGAAAATCATTGATTTTATCGCCGAAATGCTGAAAGGCGACCCCGCAGACAAAGAATACCAAAAGACACTCATTGACAATCTTGTTTACAAAGTGTTTGTTTACGACGACCACATTATAACATACCTGACTTTCGGCAACGAAAAGGACATTAAAGAAATAAGCCTTGCCGATAACGACAAGGCTATTGACGAATTAAAGGTTCAACCTTTATCGTCTTTGGTGCACTTTCAGGGACTCGAACCCTGGGCCCATTGATTAAGAGTCAATTGCTCTACCAACTGAGCTAAAAGTGCATGATTGGTGGTCCATCCGAGATTCGAACCCGGGACACCTTGATTAAAAGTCAAGTGCTCTGCCAACTGAGCTAATGGGCCGTTTTGGCTGGGGTGGCTGGATTTGAACCAACGAATGCCGGAATCAAAATCCGGTGCCTTAACCTCTTGGCGACACCCCAGTGAAAAAGTGGGGCGGGCGACGAGAATCGAACTCACGACCTCCAGGGCCACAATCTGGCGCTCTAACCAACTGAGCTACACCCGCCATATAATATTTGGTGCGCCTGAAGAGATTCGAACTCCTGACACACGGCTTAGAAGGCCGTTGCTCTATCCTACTGAGCTACAGGCGCATACCCTCATTGCCTTAAGCGAAGTTGTGTCGCAAATCTAATGCTTCTGCTTAAAAAAAAGTGGAGCGGGTGATGGGAATCGGACCCACGCGACCAGCTTGGAAGGCTGGGATTCTACCATTGAACTACACCCGCATCGGTTAATGCTTGTACATTCTATCAAAGTTAGCGAAAATTGTCAAATGATTTCGGGGATTATTTGGAAAATTTTTTGTTATTTTTTCCTTGCGAACCGATACCGTTTTAGGGTGCGCCATAGGGGGAAATTTTCAAACTTTGCTTACAAAATCAGTAGATTATTTTGCGACTTTTGTTAAAAATTATCATTTTTAGGAAAAGTGGAAAATTGACGATTTCTCTGTGGAAAATTTGCATTTGGAATGATATAATAATAGCAGAGAATTTACATTTTCGGGCAAGATAGAAATATGAAAACTTTGTTTGTAACCGATTTGGACGGGACGCTTTTGACCAAAGAGGAGCGGGTTTCCCGTTACAGCAATGAAATTATAAATCGCTTGATCGACGACGGCATGTTATTTACCTATGCAACGGCGCGTTCGGCGGTAAGCGCCGAGCAAGCGTTAAGCGGACTTAACGTAAACGCGCCCGTTGTTCTATATAACGGTGGGCTGATTTATAAGTTTGCGACGAAAGAAGTGCTTCGTTCGGTGTTGTTCGACGACGGATTAAAAAGTTACGTTTTGTCCGTTTTAAACGATGGGGGGATTCATCCCTTTATATTCGGCGCCAAAGATTGCAGCGAACGGGTGGCTTGGAACGCGGGTAGCGAAACGGAAGGCATGTGCCGCTATTTGCGCCGCAGACAGGGAGATAAGCGTTTTTCTGCCGCTTCGGGGAGAGAGGAATTGCTCGATTTTCATGCGTTCAATTTTAAATGCGTCGGTCCGAAAGAACAAATAGAAGCGGTTTGGAACGTTTTAAAATACGACAGCAGACTGATTTGCATTTTCCATCAAGAAACGTATCATAACGATTACTGGTTGGAAATTTCCCCGCGCGAAGCGACAAAGGCGAATGCGGTTGCTTTTTTAAAAGATTATCTGCATTGCGATAAAGCGGTTTGCTTCGGGGATACTTCGAACGATTCGGACATGTTCGACGTATGCGACGAAAAGTATGCCGTTATGAATGCGGACAGTTGGCTGAAAGAAAAAGCGACGGGCGTCGTAGGATATTGCGAAGAAGACGGCGTTGCCAAATGGCTGGCGCGCTATTCGGGATTTTGCGCGGGATTTTAAATTCGGCGCAATTCTATTTTGCGCGCGTCGGCTTTTTAAAGAAACAGATAAATGGCGCGGTATCCCAAAAAGAAGCAATAAAAATTCAATACCGCAAGAACGGGCATCGCTATCATCAAAAGAAGATTTCCCAGGCGGAACCGCATGCAGAACATCGAAACGTATGCGGCGGTCGCACCGCCCAAAAGCGCCGCGAGGATCAATTTTCCGTCGCTTTTTCCCACAGTTTCGTTTCCCGATTCATATTCGTCCCGTTGGGATTTGATCAAGCGGAACGAATAAAAATTTACCGCTAAAATATATACCGTCAGCATAACGTATAAAAATGTCATATCGCAATCAGTATGTGCGAAATGAAAAAAATATCGACATTTTCAGGGGGAAACATGAAAGAAAAAAAGCTTGCGTATATAAAAGCATACGATAAGCGCGGGCTTACGGAATTTTGCCGCTATTTGGTAGAATACGGTTATGAGCTGATCGCGGAAGAAGATACGCTTTCTTATTTGCAAAAAGCGGAAATCCCCGTTCGCCCCGTGTGCGGAAAAAATGTATTCGATTTAAATATTCAACTTGCGATCGTAAATTTGTATCCTTTTAAAAAGGATATGGAAAGCGGTTCGGCGTTCCGCGAAACCGCCGCGCTGATCGACACTCAAGGGGTAGCGGCGCTTTCCGCAGCGGCGAAAAACTTCGGTGAAACGGTTGCGGTGTGCGATCCCGACGATTACGAAAAATTGCTTTGCGGACTTGCCGTTGGCGAAATTTCCGAAGAAGATCGCATGTACTTTATGTATAAGGCGTTTTCGTATACGGCGGCTTATCATGCGCTCGTATCGCAGTATTTGGCGCGCGAACTGAACATTTTGTTTCCGCAGACGCTTACGGTAACATACGAAAAGGCGCAGGATATGCGCTACGGCGAAAATCCGCACCAACGCGCGGCAGTGTACCGCGAACCGCTGCTAAAAGAGGGTTCTCTCGCCCGCGCGAAACAGCTTTCTGGGCCGGTCATTTCCTATAACAATGTAAACGATGCAAATACCGCCATCGGTTTGGTAAAAGAATTCGAAGGTCCGACCGTTGCGGTATGCAAGCACTGTACGCCTTGCAGCGTGGGCACGGGGGAAAGCGTATACGAAGCGTTCGAAGCGGCGTATCTTGCCGATCCGTTAAAGATGTACGGCGGCATTCTTGCGGTGAACGGCGTGTTAGACGCGCGCACTGCCGAAGCGTTGAAAAATCTTTCCGCAGAAGTAGTTGTGGCAGTGGGATTCACGCCCGAGGCGATGAACGTTTTGCAATTCGAACGATCGCTTATCTTGCTCGAAATGCCCGATATACGCAGTAAAGTTCAGTTTACGTTCCATTTACAGAAGATATACGGCGGATTGCTGATGCAAACTTACGATACCTTCACTTACGAAAACGCGCGCTGCGTTACCGAGCGTGCGCCGACTGCAAACGAAAGAAAGGCACTCGATTTTAATTATAAGGTGGCGAAGCACGCCCGTTCGAGCGCGGTCGTCATCGGAAAAGACGGTGTTACGGCGGGGATCGGAACGGGGCAGACAAACCGTACGTTAGCGTTAAAAGCGGCGCTTTCCATTGCGGGGAAGGGGGCGGCGGGGTGCATTGCCGTATCCGATTTTCGGTTTCCCACCCTCGAATGCGTGGAACTGTGCCACGCGGCGGGGATTACCGCGATTATGCAGACGGGCGAAAGCCCGCTCGATGAGGAGATGATCGAACTGTGTAATAAGTATCGGATTGCCATGTTGTTTACGGGCGCGCGCCACTTTAAAAATTAACCGCAAGAGGGGATCATGCAATCGTTAAAGGAATTATACCGTATCGGAAAAGGACCTTCCAGTTCGCATACAATGGGGCCGGAACGCGCCGCGCGCGATTTTTTGCAGGCGTATCCGCAAAGCGCGCGCTATTGCGCCGTATTGTACGGATCGCTCGCGAGAACGGGAAGGGGGCATTTGACGGACGAAGCGATTCGTTCGGTATTCGGCGATCGGCAGTTGGAAATACAGTTCGACCTGCAAACGGAAACGCCAGAACATCCCAATACGCTGGAATTTATCGCCTATGACGGCAACGGGGATGAAACTGCGCGCACGGTGTATCTTTCCGTCGGGGGCGGTACCGTTCGTAAACGCGGGGAAGGGGAATTGCAAAAAAAGTGCGTTTATCCCTTTCGCGGATTCGGCGACATGCGCGCATATTGTACGGAAAATGGGCTTTCGATCGAAGAGGCGGTTTATTCTTTCGAAGGAGAAGAAATCAAAGAATATTTGCGTCGCGTGTGGCGTACGATGAAAGAAACCGTTTCTCTCGGATTGAACCGTACGGGCGAATTGCCGGGCGTGTTGCACGTCCAAAGAAAGGCGGCGAGCCTGTGCAGCCCGCGGACGGGCGAAGGCGCGGAAGAGCGGGAAAAACGTTTGATTTGCAGTTACGCTTATGCGACGGCGGAAGAGAACGCGAGCGGCGGAATAATCGTAACGGCGCCCACGTGCGGGGCGAGCGGGGTGCTTCCCGCCGTTTTGACCTATCTTTCCGAGCGTTACGCGGTGGAAGAAGAAAGGGTGATCGCGGCACTTGCGGTTGCGGGATTTATCGGCAACGTCGTAAAAACGAACGCCTCCGTCAGCGGGGCGGAAGCGGGGTGCCAAGCGGAAATCGGCACGGCTACGGCAATGGCTGCCGCGGCGGTATGCAGTATTTTGGGCTATTCGATAGAGGAAACGGAATATGCGGCGGAAATGGCGCTCGAACATCAGTTGGGGCTTACATGCGATCCCGTAAACGGATACGTGCAAATTCCATGCATCGAACGCAATGCGGTTGCGGCGCTGCGCGCGCTCGACAGCGCGGATCTTGCCCATCTTTTGGCTGGTACGCGAAAAATTTCGTTCGATTTGATCGTAAGCACCATGTACGAAACTGGAAAAGATTTAAACGCGCGCTACCGCGAAACGAGCGAGGGCGGGCTTGCCGTCAGCTATAAAGTGTGTTAAAAAACGCCGCAAACATGCGGCGTTTTTGGTATTTTAAATTAGCGTTGTACCGATATGTTATCTAAAACGCTTCACCCCTCAAAATCGTTTTTTAAAATATTTTCGGCAGAACGCTTGATAAACGCTCTGCCTTTGCGTATTATAAAATAAAGTCAAGCGTTGCCAAAACGTCGGGAAATTGTATCCCGGGGTTCACTGACAAGGCTTGACTTTTTTTCTGCTGATAAAGTTATTATAATATGCCTACTTTTCGCGGTGGAATTTTATCGCTTATAAAACGCAATTTCCAAATTTTATGCGAAAAGCGGTTTTTTGGATTTACAATTATTTATTGCTTAAATAAGGTTCAAGCGCGGTTGCAAGCTGATCGGGGCAGGAAGTATTTTGACGGCAGCGGATACCCTTTAAAAGGGGAACAACTTCGTCCGCCGTTTTTCCTTCTACCAATTTTCCGATGCCCTGCAAATTTCCGCTGCATCCGCCGATAAATTTAACGTTGTGGATTTTGTTTTCTTCGTCTATATCGAAGATGATTTGTTTGGAACAAGTTCCTTTTGTCGAATAAGTTACCATGTTTTACCTCTTGTTAATCAACCAAAGTTTCGTATACAACGGTGTACAGTTCGGTTGCCTTGTCTTCCCACTTTTTATAAATGTTATTTGCCGTCTTTTTATCGGGTACGACAAATTTCAATTCCAGCATGGGTTGAACGGGGGCAAGGATCTTCAAAAAAACGGTGTAAGTGCCGTCTTTGTTCTGATAGTAGTCCGACTTGCATTCCTGCTTGTTGCGGAACTTGGCGCTGTTGTTTTTTATAAAGCGGGAAATTTCTTCCCGCGTGCTTTTGGGAATATTGATATAAAAGTTCGCAAGGCTTTCTCTGCCTTCGGGCGTGATGGTGTAAAGAGGATCGTCGTCGCCCGGAATTTCGCAAATAAAGCCGTCGCCGATCAATTTATGAATCAGCACAACGCAATCCATATAGTTGATCCAATCGTTAGACGACGTGCACATATCTACAAGGGTGCGTTCGGAAAGGGCGCTTTCCATCTTGTCGAATACGAATAAAAGTATTAACTTGTTTACGGAAGTTTCGCCTTTTATCTGCATAGTGTTTCCTGAATGCGCTTCTTGTAAAGGGGAGCCGAATAAATAAGCCGCTTAAACTATAAGCGGCTTATTTGCGTTTTATCGGAATTTCGAGAATATTACGCCGCGAATTTAGCAAGGCTTGCGAGCAAGTCGGCACAATCGTCGCTGTAAATTTCTACGATCAGCGGTTTGGAAAGATCCAAACTGAAAATACCGAGAATAGACTTTGCGTCTACAACGTATTTTCCGCTTTTCAGCAGAATTTCGCATTCGCTCTCCTGCGTAATCGCGACGAATTCCTTTACCTTTTGAGCCATTTCAAGCGAAATTTTGATAGACTTCATGTTTCAAATCCTCCACGAATCATATTTGTCCATATTATACATAAAAACGGTGATAAAATCAAGATATTTTCGGAAAATTTCTTTAACTATTTTTATTTTTGTGCTATAATAGCAAGGAAAAGGGAAAAAGATATTCATTTTGCTGTTTTTGGGGAGGTTACCATGCAAGAATCTTACTTGGCGACGGAAAAATTCTTAGCCGCGTGCGACGAAATGCTTACGGGCAAATACGTTGCGGCGGAAGGGAAAATCGGCGAAATTTTAAAGGCGATCGCCGCGGGCGAACAGTTAAAATCGCTGTTTGCGGCGGTAACGGAAAATTACGATTTCGGCGCGGCAAAGCAGCAGTACTTGCGCGCAGCGGAAGAAGGCGGTTCCGGCAAGGGCTTTGTTTGCGTTCCCAAAGAAAGAAGCGAAATTTTGGCGTTCGTATTCTGCCTTTTGGTGGAATTAGACGGCGGCGCTATGGAATTAGGCGATTTTCTGTTAAAATATTTTTACGAAGACGGAAGTTATACCGCAAGTTACGAACAGTTCGTAACCCGCTTGATCCGTCCTTTCCGCGATATCGTGTACGATTGTTTTCCCAACGTCGGTCTGCGCGGCGAAGCGGCAAGATTGCGGCAAAAGGAAGAAAGCGTACTCGAATCGCTTTCCTCGGCGATTCCCGCCGAACGTCAGCGCATTGCCGCGCTCGAACTGCGCGAAGAGGATAAAGTAGCGGGAGATCTGATCCTTTCCGAATTGATCGCCGCAACGGGGCGAGGGGATCGTTCTGAGATCCGCGCGCTTTTGTGCGGTTACTTTTACTTTTTAAAGGGCGTCGGGGCGGAAAGCGGTGAAAGCGACGGCATCTTTGCGATCGCGGAAGAACTGTAAAGGGGCTGCTTATGGATATGACGGAACGCACGGTCGGCAAAAACTATCTCTATCGCGGAAAAATTTTATCTCTTCGCTGCGACGACGCGTTGCTTCCCGACGGCACGCCGTGCAAGCGGGAAATCGTCGAGCATTCGGGCGGCGCGGGGGTGCTTTGCGTACGGGAAGGAAAGGTGCTGCTTGTCAAACAGTACCGCTATGCGTACGGGGAAGAACTATACGAAATTCCCGCGGGTAAATTAAACGAAGGGGAAGATCCCGCGCTTACCGCCGCGCGCGAATTAAAAGAAGAAACGGGGCTTATTTGCAATTCATTAAAACATATTTTTACGCTGTATCCCACCCCCGGTTATACGAACGAGAAAATTTATCTGTACGAAGCGGAGTCCGCGCAAATAGGCGAGCAGCAATTAGACGAAGGGGAGTTTTTGTCCGTCGAACAAATTCCGCTCGATCGGGCGTATCAAATGATCGATTCGGGCGAAATCAAAGACGCAAAAACGATCGTCGCGCTAATGTATTATCGCAACAAGACTTAAAGTGGATCGAGCGTGATCAAAGACGCAAAAACAATCGCCGCACAAATAAAACAACAAAATTAAAAAGTCCGCGCATTTTACGGTAATTCCCATATGGAATTTAATAAAGCGCAAATAAAAAGATTTAGGCATAGCGTTAAGCTGTGCCTTTTCTGTACTTTTTTTTGTGGACGAACTAGGATATAGATATGTTTTTTTATATAGCATGCAAAATTCAATCGGTTGTGTTCTTTCATTTTTCGTGCTATAATGATTGTACGATAAACAGTAACTTAACGGAGAACTTTTAAAATGCTAATAGAGAAACCGCTTGTTTCTTCAAGAATAACTGTACGGAATTATCAAAAGTCAGACCTGCCATATC
>CAJTLT010000010.1 GCA_910577375.1 uncultured Christensenella sp. | reverse complement strand
ACTCTATTAATATCTTATCCTTCAATATGGAAAAACCCCGTAACTAAATCAATCCCGACTAAAACAGATGAATCTTTAGCTTTATATGCAACAATTTGCGGTACTGCACCTTGCGGTAATTTCTCTCTATTAGATTCATTTTTCATAATGTTGAATTCTACGACATCATGAAAAGATAAAGAATCTAATTTTTCAAAACGATATTTGTTGCAAAAATAATCATTTATTTCTGCTCCGCTTTTCCGATTCGGTTTCAACTTATCACGATTTTCGTTATATATGCATTTCCACTCCTGAATCATTTCAATAGTTGGCTCTGTTGTAAGCATATTAAAATCTCCGCTAAATTACTGTTTAGGATATAGTCATTATAGCATAACCGCAATAAAAAAGCAAGGATGGATTATCCTTGCTTTAATCCCTTTGAAATACGCCGTAAAACAGAGGGGATTTTTATTTTTAAGGTTAAAAGCTTTCGTGTATGGTTCTTGAAATTACGTCGTTTTGCTGTTCAAGCGTGAGCTTGTTGAAATTAACGGCGTAGCCCGAAACGCGTATTGTGAGCTGGGGATATTTTTCGGGGTGGGCTTGCGCGTCGAGAAGGGTTTCGCGGTTGAAAACGTTTACGTTCAAATGATATCCGCCGTCGGAAACATATCCGTCTAAAAGACCGACAAGGTTTTTGATTTGCGTTTTGCTTTCTTTACCGAGCGACTTCGGCGTAATGGAGAACGTATTGGAAATTCCGTCACGCGAGTACTCGTAAGGGAGCTTTGCAACGCTTTCAAGCGAAGCGAGCGCGCCGCAACAATCTCTGCCGTGCATAGGGTTAGCTCCGGGGGCAAGCGGCTGACCAGCTCTTCTTCCGTCGGGAGTGTTGCCCGTATTCTTGCCGTAAACCACGTTTGAAGTTATGGTTAATATAGACATTGTGGGAACGCTTTCGCGGTAGGTATAGTGGCTTTTTATCTTGTTCATAAAGGTTTTTACAAGCCAGACCGCAAGTTCGTCGACTCTGTCGTCATTGTTGCCGTATTTGGGATAGTCGCCTTCTATTCTGAAATCGGTGACTATTCCGTTTTCGTTGCGCACGGGATAAACAGACGCATATTTAATAGCGGAAAGCGAATCCGCCGCACACGAAAGCCCTGCGACGCCGGTTGCGAAGAAACGGCGCACTTCGGTATCGTGCAAAGCCATTTCCAACGCTTCATAGCTGTATTTATCGTGCATATAGTGGATTAGGTTCAAAACGTTGACGTATAACCCTGCGAGCCAGTCCATCATTTGCTCGTATTTCTTTTTTACGTCTTCGAAATCGAGTTTTCCGTCGCCCGTTACCGGCGCATATACCGGCGAAACCTGCATGGGGCTTCCGTCTTTATCCTTTATAATTTCGTCTTTGCCGCCGTTGATTGCATACATAAGGCACTTTGCAAGATTTGCGCGCGCGCCGAAGAACTGCATATCCTTGCCGACGCGCATACCGCTTACGCAGCAAGCGATACAGTAATCGTCGCCGAGTTCGGAACGCATTAAATCGTCGCTTTCATACTGTATTGCGGAGGTTTTGATTGACAATTCGGCGCAGAACGATTTGAAACCTTCGGGCAAGCGTTTGCTCCACAAAACGGTAAGATTGGGTTCGGGCGCGGGACCGAGATTGGTGAGCGTGTGTAAAATTCTGAACGAAGTTTTTGTGACGAGCGTTCTGCCGTCTATTCCCATACCGCCGATGCTTTCCGTAACCCAGGTAGGGTCGCCCGAGAAAAGCTCGTTATATTCTTTTGTGCGCATAAATTTGACTATACGCAGCTTCATTACAAAATGGTCTATGAGTTCCTGAGCGGAACTTTCGTCGAGCGTTCCGTTTTCCAAATCGCGTTTGATATAGATATCGAGGAACGTGGAATTTCTGCCTATGGACATTGCCGCGCCGTTCTGGTCTTTTACGGCGGCGAGGTATCCGAAATAGAGCGCCTGCACCGCCTGTTGTGCGGTTTCGGCGGGTTTTGAAATATCCAAACCGTAAATTTCCGCAAGACCTTTGAGCGCTTTGAGCGCTTTAATCTGCTCTGAAAGTTCTTCGCGGTTGCGGACTTTATCAGGCGTCATATCGCCGTCCATATTGAGCTTATCGGTTTCTTTTTGAGCAATAAGATAATCCACTCCATAAAGCGCAACCCTGCGGTAATCGCCGACGATTCTGCCTCTGCCGTAGGTATCGGGCAAGCCCGTGAGAATATGTGCTTTGCGGGCGCGACGCATTTCGGGCGTGTAAGCATCGTAAACGCCGTCGTTATGGGTTTTGCGGTATTTACTGAATACATTTTTTATTTCGTGGTCAAGCTCATAGCCGTACATATTGAGAGCCTGCTCCGCCATTTTGATACCGCCGAAAGGCTGCAAAGCGCGTTTGAAAGGCTCGTCGGTCTGAAGCCCGACGATTTTTTCGAGCGCTTTATCAATATATCCAGCGCCGTGTGATAAAAGAGTTGAAACGGTTTTTGTATCCGCGTTCAAAACGCCGCCCGCTTCTCTTTCTTTTTTCGAAAGGTCAAGAATTTCATCCCAAAGTTTGAGCGTGGCTTTTGTGGGCGGCGCAAGGAAAGCGCCGTCGCCTTCATAGGGCGTATAGTTATTTTGTATGAAATCCCTTACGTTGACCTCTTCGCTCCACTTGCCTTTTACAAAACCTTGCCATGCTTTGAAATCCATAAAATTACCTCTTTTGTCATTTGAGAGTTTATCTTCTGCGCTCAGAATGACGGTTTTTATTAATTATTGCCCTTTGCGTTTAAAATATTTACCGCATTTTCAACGCTTTTTTTATCAGGCGGGGTTACGCCTTTTAAAGTATACGGAATACCGAGCTTTTCATACTTGCTTTCTCCCATTGTATGATATGGCAAAACCTCGATATTTTTTACCGTTTTAAGTTCGCCGATAAACGCACCGAGTCGTTTTAAATATCCGTCGTTATCGGTGATTTCCGGAACCAGAACGTGCCTTATCCATATATCTTTTCCGTTATCGGAAAGATATTTTGCAAAGCCGAGCGGATTTTCGTTTGATAAACCCGTGAGCTTTTTATGTTCGTTTTCATCAATATGCTTTATATCGAGCAAAACGAGGTCGGTATATTTCAAAAGTTCTTTATGGCGGGCGACGCAGTTTTTATCTTTTTTGTTAAAAGTTATGCCCGACGTATCCAGCGCGGTATGGATACCTTCCGCTTTGAGGATTTTGAAAAACCCGGTTACAAATTCAATTTGCAAAAGAGGCTCTCCGCCCGAAACGGTTACGCCGCCGCTTTTTATATAGCTTTTATATTTGAGCGCGGTTGCCGCAAGCTCTTCCGCCGATATTTTTTTACCCGCGCCGAGCGCCCATGTATCGGGATTGTGACAATATCTGCAACGCATAGGACAGCCCTGCATAAACGCCACAAAACGTATCCCCGGACCGTCTACGGTACCGAGCGTTTCTATTGAATGGATATATCCCGTCACCGCGCACCCCCTTAAAAAGAGTAAAATAATCGGGCTATACAAAAAAGAATAGCCCAGACGAACGACGTTTTTACGACGCGGCTCCATTGCGTTGATTCGCGATTAATTCGTCAGTTGCCGCGCGCTTTTCAATTGGAATTATATTATATCAGCAGCATATTTGTTTGTCAACAGAAATAACACTAAATATTGACTGAAATTTTTTACCAAAACACAATATATTGAAAAATGCGTTAAAAGATGGCGTCTGTTATAGGGATTTTTCGCGGACAAACAAACAGCCCGCTATCTTATTTTACGAAGATAGCGGGCTGTATTTTTTATACATAAAACGATAAATTGAAGTTTGAAACAATATAAAAAAAATACAAGTGGTATCAATTTTTATAAAAAGAATAATTTTATAATCGAAAATATAAATAAAAATACAGATGAAACAGAATATACAATGACTTTAAATAAGTAAGATACTAATACGCAGGGCAAGTAATTAATTTGAAAATTACTTGCCTTTTATGGTATAATTAAAACACAAGATATCAATTTGCGGAGATGTAATATGTTTAATGAAATATGCATATATGAAGCGAAACTAACCAAACTTAATGAAATTGAAGAACTGATGAAGGAAGTAGCAGAATTTTATTTGAAACAAGACGGAGTTATTGATGTGCATTATATAAAACGTACCCACCGACAAAAAGATTTTAATGCAGTTAAAAAAGGAGAATTGCCTGTTCGTCTTACAAAAAATGTATGGAAGGTTATATATGTATTATATTGGGTATTAGAAAACGAAGAGGCACATGCAAGAGCGTCTAAACTTGGCGTGGAAAAATTTTATAAACGTTGGAATAGATGTTTAACAACAATGCCTAAAATAATTTTGGGTGAGAATATTGTATGACCGATAACTTACTGTTTATGCAGTTACATTATAGCAAAACGGCATTAAAAAAGCAATGACGATAAAATTGTCATTGCTTTTATCTTTATAAAATAAACTGTAAGAAGCGTGTTTTTAATATTATAAAAGCATTATTGTAAAAATCCGCCCGCAAAATAAATTTCGATTATTACAGCCCCTGCGACCGATACAATAAACAACGCAAGAGCCATCCAGCTCCAAACCGTTTTATTCATTTTAAGTTGAGAGACAAGCCCGACAAGCGACCAGAAAAGCGCAATAAACGCGCCGAAAAGAATTACTATGGCAAAACCTATAAAAAGGATTTCTAAACAACGTTTTCGGTTAAAGCGGAAAGGAGCAACCCTCCGCCGGCGGCAAGCCCAAGCGCAAGCAAAGAGCAACCCATACTCAAAAGAGCAAAACCGAAACTTTTTTTCTTCTTTTCTTAGTCTTGCTTTATCCTTTGCGAGCGGGCGCGCAAAGCGTCCATAGTTCGGATAAAATTAAAATAATTCATATCCTCCCCCTTTTTTATAATTTTAACATAATAACGGAGGGCTGTCAATATACGCTAAACGAGCAACAAAAGTATGCTTGCAAACTGCAACACCGTACCCGCTATATCGAAAAGGTGCCAGACGGAATGAAAATATTTTACCCTTTTACCGAAGGCGTAAAAGATTATGCCGAAAGTATACGCAAGCCCGCCGAATAAAAGAAGCAAAAAACTTGAAAGCGGAATACTTTGCATAAGAGGCACGAACGCAACGAGTATAAGCCAACCCATAATTACATAAAACGCCATTGATATACCTTTGACGATTTTATTATTCATTGCGATTGCGTTAGCCGTAATACCGAGAATTGCGAGAACCCACTCGGTTATAAGTATTGCAAGACCGACCGCCGTGCCGCCGAGCACGATTACGCAAAAAGGCGTATAAGTGCCCGCGATGAGCAGAAATATAGTGCAATGGTCGAAAATGCGGAAAACTTTTTTACCGCGACCTTCCGGCAAAAAGTGATAAAGCGCGCTCATTGTGTAAAGTATTATAACGCTGATACCAAAAGCCGATACGGCGGCGATATATGCGCCGTCGGGGGCGGCGTACACCCCCAGAACAATCCATATTATAAGCCCGAACGCGCCGCCGACAATGTGCGACACTGCGTTGAAAATTTCTTCGCCCTTTGTATAGAGAGGTTTTTTGTTGTATGCGGTTTTTGCATACGGATAAGCTGCCTGTTTCATAATTAAAATTATACGCACAAAACGCCGCGGGTAAACCTACTTTAAACAAAGCGGACGCTACTTTTCGGACACGCAAGCACTACTGCAAAAAATATGCTCTCTACTTTTAAAAACCGCCTCTCTACTGCGGGTAGAGAGGCGGTTTTTTAATTTATTTGTTTAATTTTACTTTTTATCGGAACGAAAAACAAAATCGTTATCGACGACGGTTACAGTTACTTCTTCCCCGCGCAAAATGTGGTTTGCGAGAATTTCGTCGGACAATCTGTCTTCTATGCGCTTTTGGATAATGCGCTTTAAAGGACGCGCGCCGTACATATCGTTATAACCTTCTTCGAGAAGTTTATCCATAGCCTCGGGTGAAATTTTCAAAGTTATGTCGCGTTTGGCAAGTCTTTCCGAAAGCCCGTCTATAATTTTACGGCAAATTTTACCCGCTTCTTCTTTGGTAAGTTTGCGGAAGATAATTATATCGTCGAGCCTGTTGAGAAATTCGGGTTTGAACTGCTCTTTAAGCGCTTCGTTGATATTGTCTTTCATGTTGTCGTATCCCGCGTCCGCCTCGTCGCCGGATGAAAATCCGAAACTTGACATCTTTTTTATCTGGCTTGCGCCGACGTTGGAGGTCATTATAATTATAGTGTTTTTAAAATTGATTACTCTGCCTTTGCTGTCAGTAAGTCTGCCGTCGTCAAGGATTTGCAAAAGAACGTTGAACACGTCGGGATGCGCCTTTTCCACTTCGTCGAACAATACGACGGAATAGGGTTTTCTTCTTACCCTTTCTGTGAGCTGACCGCCGTTGTTATCGTCATATCCGATATATCCCGGAGGCGCGCCGATTAACTTGGAAACGGAGTGCTTTTCCATAAACTCGGACATATCCATTCTTATCATTAATTTTTCGTCGCCGAACATTGTTTCCGCAAGAGCTTTTGCAAGGTCCGTTTTGCCGACGCCCGTCGGACCGACGAAAATGAAACTGCCTATAGGTTTGTTCGGTTCGTTAAGCCCAGCCCTTGCACGGCGGATTGCCTTTGAAACGGCGGAAACGGCTTCGTCCTGACCTATGATGCGTTTATGGAGGTTTTCTTCAAGGTGCAAAAGCTTTTCGCTTTCCTGTTCGGTGAGCTTTACCACGGGAACGCCCGTCCAGCCGCTGACGATTTCCGCTATTTCGTCGGAGCCGATATTGGGAGCGGTGGTTTGCTTTTCGCCTTTCCACTCGGTATTGAGTTTTTTGATTTTTTCCTGTACTTCGTTTATTTCTTCAACAAGTTTTTGCGCCTGTGTGTAGTTTTCGCCCTTAGCCGCCTTGTTCTTTTCGAGGTTAAGCCGCTTTAATTTTTCTTCAAGCTCTTTTACCTCGTCGGGACTTTTGAGCGAATTAAGACGCGCGCGGGACGCAGCCTCGTCTATTAGGTCGATTGCCTTGTCTGGCAAAAATCTGTCCGTTATATATCTGTCAGAAAGAGTTGCGGCGGCGATTATCGCCTCGTCGGTTATAACGACTTTATGGTGCGCCTCGTACTTATCCCGCAAACCGCGCAATATTTCCACCGTGTCTTCGACCGTGGGTTCTTCAACCTGCACGGGAGTGAAACGGCGTTCGAGCGCAGCGTCTTTTTCCACGTACTTTCTGTATTCTTCGAGCGTGGTTGCACCTATCGTCTGCAATTCTCCGCGGGCGAGCATGGGTTTTAAAATATTAGCCGCGTCCATACTGCCCTCGGCGGTTGAACCCGCGCCGACTATCTGGTGGATTTCGTCTATAAATAAAATTACGTTGCCGCTGTTTTTTATGGAATTGATTGCGTTTTTAAGCCGTTCTTCGAAATCGCCGCGGTATTTTGCGCCCGCAACCATACCCGCCAAATCGAGCGAGAATACAATTTTGTTTTTAAGAAGGTCGGGCACTTCGTTTTTGACTATCGCCTGAGCCAAGCCTTCGACCACGGCGGATTTGCCGACCCCCGGCTCGCCTATAAGCACGGGATTGTTTTTTGTGCGGCGGGATAAAACCTGAATGATTTTATCTATTTCTTTTTTTCTTCCGATTACGGGGTCTATTTTGCCTTCGCGTGCTTTTTGCGTAAGGTCTGCCCCGTATTGCAACACCGACTTATCGAGCCCCGAAGCGTGCTTGCTTTCTTTTGCTTTGGGCGCCGCAGTCTGTTGCGAACCGAATAAATTTTCAAAACCTTTGAAAGCCTCTTCTTCCTCGTCTTCCTGCTTGTAATCGAAAGCGCCGCGGATTGCAAGTTCTATTTTGCTTGCAAGGCTCGACATATTTACCCCGAGGGCGTAAAGTATGCGCATTGCAAGACATTCGGTTGAAGTTATAACCGCAAGCAGCATATGTTCCGTGCCCGCAAGGGAAGCTTCTCCGTTTATGTCTATTGATAACTCGAGCGCGCGCTGAATCATAGCCTTGGTTCTCGGCGTATATCCCGTTACGTTTGAGCGTTTATCGATTGACCGCGCAAAGTATTCTCTGTAGTCTGCTTCCGAAACGCCGCACGAAGTAAGCACTTTATAAGCCGTGCAGTCGGGGCAATTGAGCATTGCGAAAATTATATGCTCGCTCCCTATATAGCTGCTGCCGTAAATTTTTGCCGCCTCGTTTGCGACTGAAATTACCTGCTGTAAATTATCCGTAAATCTGTTCAAATATTCCATAATTTTAAATTACCCCCTTAATATGTTTGAGTTTTAAGGTTTTTCAAGTGTTTAAACCACTATTTTTTTCAGATATTTTGAAACGTATTGAGCGCGGTAAACATCGCGTTCGACTGCGCTTAATTCTCTTCCCGCCGCCTTGTTTATATTGGACGGACGCATTTTTATTGCGAGTTCGTCTATAAGCGAAACGTCGCCTATTTTAATAAATCCGAGGCAGGCGGCAAGTTTAACGTTTGCCGAATATCTTACGAGCTCGCCCGTGGTAAGTTTTGCGCAGTTTGTTAAAATGCCGTAAGAACGCATACAGTCGTCCTGAATATCGAGAGCAGACCCGCCGTTTTTAAGGCTTTCCCTTTCGGCTTCTTCAAGCGCGCATACTTTTTTGACTATTTCATCGACCTGAGAAATTATTTCCTCTTCGGTTACGCCGAGAGTTACCTCGTTGCTTATCTGATATATATAGCCTTCCGCCTGACTGCCTTCGCCGTAAATACCGCGGACGGTAAGCCCCAAACGCGACATATTTTTTATTACGCGCGGCATAAGTCCGTTTATTGTGAGCGCTGGCAAAAATACCATTACAGAAGCCCTTAACCCCGTGCCCAGATTGGTTGGGCAAGCCGTTAAAAAACCGAGCTGTTCGTCGTAGGCAAACTTCATAGAGTTTGAAATACGGCTGTCTATTTCCGACATAGTATCGTAGGCGAGATTTAAATCAAACCCCTTTACTATGCACTGCTCGCGGAGATGGTCTTCTTCATTAATCATAATAGAAACGCTTTCTTCGCGGTTTATGAGCGCGGCGGCAATGCGTTTGCGGTTTATGAGATTGGGGCTTATCAGATGGTTTTCTTTCAAAGACAGCGCCTCTGCCTCTGTAATATTGTCCATATAATAAATTTTAAACTCGTCAAGTCTGGCAAGCCCGGATGTTACAAGGCGGATTATATCCTTTGCCTGCCGTTCGTTTTTAAGATGCGACGGAAACGGATATCCTTCAAGATTTCTTGCGAGCCTTACGCGGGTTGATATTACCGTTTTTGAAACGTCAGTCATTTTCTCCGCCCCCGTAAAGTGTTTTGTTTATTTCGTAAATACGCTTATTAAGTCTGCCCGCTTCCACAAAGCGTTTTTCCCTTAAAGCAGTTTCAAGCTGTTGCTGCAAGGTTTTTAATCTGCGGTGCAAACCGAGTTCGTCGTTGTTTGTTCCCACTTTTCCGACATGTTCGGTTTTGCCGTGGATTGCGCCGATTGCCGGCAAAAGTTCTTCCTTAAATACGTCGTAACAGCTTGCGCAGCCTAAAAGCCCTGTTCTTTCATAATCGGCGTAAGACGTTCCGCACACGGGGCAAACTTTTTTGGGCGCGGGCGAGCCGAAAAGCCACGCACAGACGTTATCGTTAAGCTTGGAGTGCAAATCGCCGTGAAGTTCGGCGCTGCATTTGCCGCACAAATGGCTTTCGAATTTTTCTCCGTTTATTATTTCCACGTAGTTTTCCGTGGCAATATTTTTTTTACATCTTTGACAGAGCATATAATCCCCTTGAATTGAGAGCTATCTTATAACGTATTCCAACTCCGTGACGTCGGCAATAAAAGATTTGTCTACACCCGCTATCAAAAACACGTAATTAATGACGTCGTTTGCCGTATCGTTTTCCGGATATTTTATATAAAGCGTCAGTTTGTTTGCATTAACTTCCGCTTCTTCTATACGGTATTGTCCGCTGTATGCGTCATTGCAATAAGAAAAGACCACAAAAGCTTTATCTTTAAAATATTCGTCGGTATAGCCGCGGATTTTTTCGCCGTCGGCGGAATTGTAATAATTATTTTCCTTATTGTTTATGCCGAAAAAGTCGTAACCGATATCCGAGCACAGTTTTTTAAACTCATCAAGCGAGTTGCATATTAAAATGAAATCTTCACCGCCGTCACCTCTGCCGTATAAAGCAGTTTCTATAACGGCTTCGCAATTTTCTGGCGACGGAGGCAATCCGTTTTCCCCGTTTTCGCAGGCGGTTATGAATATACCGCATATAGCCACACACACGGCAATCAGCAAATAAAGCGACTTTTTAAATTGTTTTGAGACTTCCATAATTCCACCCTCATCTATATTATAATATATTTTCGGCGGAGGTAAACAGCAATTGCAATGTTTGGCAAAAAAATTGTGATTTTTTTATCTAATTGAATTGAATATTGTTACGGCGCGTGTTATAATGGTTACGAAAATTTTTTTGGAGGATTTGTTAAGCAATGCAATATTCGAAAGATATTGAAAATATGATTTGCGTTGCCAAGGGCGTTTCGGGCAGATTCGAGCACGGCCCCGCACCCATTCCCGAAGAGGGTTTGTGGGTTCAGGCAAAGGAAATCAAAGACATCAAGGGCTTTACCCACGGTATCGGCTGGTGCGCACCCCAGCAAGGTGCATGCAAGCTTTCTTTGAACGTTAAAGACGGTATTATAGAAGAGGCTTTGGTTGAAACGATAGGCTGTTCCGGCATGACCCACTCCGCGGCTATGGCGGCGGAAATTCTGCCCGGAAAAACCATTTTGGAAGCTTTGAACACCGACCTTGTTTGCGACGCTATCAACACGGCTATGCGCGAACTGTTCCTGCAAATCGTTTACGGCAGAACACAATCGGCGTTTTCCGAAGACGGACTTACTATCGGCGCGGGACTTGAAGATTTGGGCAAAGGCTTGCGTTCGCAGGTTGGCACAATGTACGGAACCAAACTCAAGGGCGTAAGATATCTTGAAATGGCTGAAGGTTACGTTATTTCTCTTGCTCTTGACAAGAACAATGAAGTTTGCGGATACAAATTCGTATCTTTGGGCAAAATGACAGACTTTATCAAAAAAGGTCTTTCCCCCAACGAAGCATATGAAAAGGCTATCGGCACTTACGGCAGATACTCCAAAGAGAGCGGCGCCGTCAAACATATTGACCCCAGAACGGACAAGGAGGTTGACTGATTATGGCGCTTTTTGAAAGTTATGAAAGACGCGAGAAAAAAATCCTCGGCGTATTGAAAGAATACGGCATTAAGTCGATTGAAGAATGCAAAGATATTACCCTTAAAAAGGGAATCGACGTTGACAAAATCGTACGCGGCACACAGCCTATCTGCTTTGAGAATGCGGTTTGGGCTTACACCGTAGGCGCGGCTATCGCTATAAAGAGCGGCTGCAAAAAGGCTGCCGACGCGGCTACGAAAATCGGTATCGGTTTACAGAGCTTTTGTATCCCCGGTTCGGTTGCGGAAAACAGAAAAGTAGGTTTGGGACACGGAAATCTCGGTTCTATGCTTCTTTCCGAAGAGACGGATTGTTTCTGCTTCCTTGCGGGACACGAATCGTTTGCGGCTGCGGAGGGCGCAATCAAGATTGCCGAAAACGCAAACAAAGTGCGCGTTAAGCCTTTGAGAGTTATCCTCAACGGTTTGGGCAAAGACGCGGCTTATATTATTTCCAGAATTAACGGTTTCACATACTGCAGAACAAGTTTTGACCCTTACACCGAGACTGTTAAAGTTACGGACAGCGTTGCTTTCTCTGACGGTGCAAGAGCGAAAGTTAAATGCTATGGCGCAGACAACGTGCCTGAAGGCGTTGCAATTATGAAGATGGAGAACGTTTCCGTTTCTATTACCGGCAACTCCACTAATCCCACGCGCTTCCAGCACCCCGTTGCCGGCACTTATAAAAAATGGTGCGTTGAAAACGGCGTTAAATATTTCTCGGTTGCGTCCGGCG
This sequence comes from uncultured Christensenella sp., assembly GCA_910577375.1. Taxonomy (GTDB): domain Bacteria; phylum Bacillota; class Clostridia; order Christensenellales; family Borkfalkiaceae; genus Coproplasma. Next base: position 603 of record CAJTLT010000010.1, on the reverse strand, counting down.
GCGGTACGGGCAGAACACTTCACCCCGACAATATGGCGGCAGGTCCTTCTTCTTACGGTATGACGGACACGATGGGAAGAATGCACTCCGACGCGCAATTTGCAGGCTCTTCTTCCGTTCCCGCTCACGTTGAAATGATGGGATTAATCGGAATGGGCAACAACCCGATGGTTGGCGCGACAGTTGCCGTTGCAGTTGCCGTTCAGGAAGCAATGACGAAGTAAAATCACAAAATATAGTGTTTTAATTTTATTAAATACAAAATATAGCGGTCTCTTTTGAGACCGCTTTTTTATACTGATGGTAACCATAGGGTTGTAATAACCACAAAATACAACATCAGTTCAACATTTATATCAAATGTTGAACTGACTTTTTTATGTGAATTTTTTTCAAATGTTGAACTGGACGTCTCCAGTTCAACATTTGCGCTAATATATTAGCATTTTTGCACTAAAATTTAGAGATAATTTGATTTCTCAATCAACATCAATACAACCATAGGCTTTGATTAATAATATAATTCTTATCCCCCTTATTCTCCTTTCAATAACTTACAATTATTTTAGGACATTTATGGCAATTTTAGAAACATCTGGCGAT
>CAJTLT010000009.1 GCA_910577375.1 uncultured Christensenella sp. | reverse complement strand
ATCCTCCTATGCCGCAACCTGCGGGATATCCTATGTACGGTGGGGATAATCGTTCTATGGAAGTGCGTTTGGCAGAAGAGCGAATCAAAGCCATGGAAGAAAAACTGAAAGCGGCGGAAGTTCGTATCGCAGAGGAGCGCGCAAGAACGGCGGAAGAGCGGATGCATATATCGGAAGAACGCGCAAATACGCGCGTAGCGGAAGAAAGAGCGCGGAAGTCAGAAAGCGGAAACTCGGGAATGAGTCCGGAGATGATGGCGTTGTTTATTGCAGCTATGCGCAGTGCGGGAGCCAATGCACCTATATATGTGCAATCTCAGCCGCAGCCGATGCTTCAACAGCCCACGCAGCAACCGCAACCTATTTTAATTACCAATCCGCCTGCGCAAGCACCTACGCAACCGCAAGATGGGCGACACGTAGTTCCTCCGGGAGCGGTAATGACGACCACGAGCACGACGACGATAGACGCTTCGAAACGGCAGAATCCCGCAACGGGATATACCGGTTACGAAGACGACTACGATTACAACGTGTACGAACGGTTAGACGACAAAAACAATTAAATAAGCAAAACCCCCGCAGATATTCGTCTGCGGGGGCGTTGTTGTGTAAATGAAAACCCCGCCATAGTGGCGGGGTTCTATTGAGGCTATTGCCGATAAATAAGACAAAAAACTCCGTTTGAATTATAATAAAACTGCGACCTGCCAGTTGCAGAAGAAGAAAATCAAACGGAGGATAATTAAAATGCCAGAGCAAATAATATCACAAACAGTTTAGCACATACGAAATGGAATTGCAAGTATCACATAGTGTTCGCACCGAAATATAGGCGGAAATTATTTTTTGAAGAGAAACGAATAGAAATACGAGAAATCTTGCGAACGCTATGCCAATGGAAGGGCATTGAAGTGATAGAAGGAGAAATATGCCCAGACCATATACATATGTGGGTAAGCATACCACCCAAAATGAGCGTTGCGGGATTTATGGGATATTTGAAAGGCAAGAGCAGTCTAATGATATACCAAAAGTGGGGCAATATGAAATTTGCATACCGCAACCGTGAATTTTGGTCAAAGGGGTACTATGTAGATACAGTAGGTAAAAATACTACTGCAATAAAAGAGTACAAAGCAAACCAATTAAAGCAAGATAAAGAAGCAGACCAATTAAGCGTGTTCGACCCGAACGACCCTTTTAAGGGTAGCAAGTAAAAGATGCATGACTGGCAGGTCAATTCTCCGGCACACTTGTGCGCAGCCAATATTGATTAGGGCTATGCCCGAAAACGAAATACCACCCGCTAGGCGGGTGGATTATTATTGTAAAAAAACCGACAAGAGAAGATTGCGGGGGGGGGTAAGTTTGCTTCTATGAATAAGACAAACGAACGTCGAATGTGTACAATTAAGTAAGATTTGCCAGTCTAAAAATAATATCATCGGAGGATATTATAATCACAAGTAGTTTGGCGCATAATATTATTTGTGCTGAAATATCGTAGGAAAGTATTTTTCGTGAGATACTTCGAAAGTTATACCAATGGAAAAGAACGGATGAACAGAAACCGAAGTAGGGCACCATTCCGCCGAGATTTGGCGCGATTTTCTGCTTTAAAAACGTGAAAATCAAATGCTTCTCTTTTTGAGTGTATGTGAGCGCGAGATAGTTGAGGGGAGGAAAGTTTAAAATCGTCATGTCGTTGAAAATCTGCATTTTGCCGATGATGGTTATGTTCATGAATGCAAAAACTGCACTTCTTGTCGTCTTAAAAATTTTAATGCCTGTTTCGCAAAACAAGTTTTTAAGGGCGCAGACGATGGCAAGTGGGGCGAAAAAGGCAGACAAGTGTTTAAATTGAAATAGCCCCGATATTATTTGTCGGGCAAAATGAGAAAGCACGCTTGCATTGCCATTGGCAATGCAAGCAGTATGACGACATTTTTTCGGAAAAATCCGCCCGTCTTTTTTACAAGTTATCTTTTTAAAACCAAGTGATTGCGCTTCTTTAAAAAAATTTTTGACCGATTTACTAAAAAGAAAAATTAATGTATTTAGTCGCTTTTATATTTCGATTTATATTTTTTCAAGGCAAAGTAATAATAATTCCTCATAAATACCCCTAATTTTTTGGGCGACAGTATAAGTGCGCTATCGCCGAATCGTTCAAAATAGTATAAAAGCTGATTTGCCGAACAATTAAACGTGTAGATGTCGCCTTCAATACTCACAGGTGTAGGGCGGTAAAGATATATTTTGTTGAACAATTTTTTCCCTTTTTCGGTCAGTTGAACTATGATTGGTTCATTGTCGGTATTATACATAGGATACTGTGCGGCGCAAGCAATTTGTCTTTCAAATAGTGAGCGGTTTTCTTCAGGTATACTTGAATTTTCCGAAAGCAATGATATCGAATAGATAGAAGCCAATCGTAAAGTATAGTTTTGTTTTCCGTAATAAACGAGAACATAATTAAATAATTCGTCTTTTGCGGGAGAAATGGCAAAGATCGATGAACTGTGTAAAATGTCTTTTGAATTTAGTACGATGTAAACCTGTACGCCTTTTCTAATTGCTTTCTTTAATATCTCATAATTTTCTTTATGAATTATTTTTTCGCGTTCAGTCTTTGTTAATTGAGAATACGCAGTAAACATTCTGCGGTAGAAAGATGAAATAGATTCGTCTTTAATAACCATTTGGTTTATATAGGTGATTGCTTTTTCCGATATCTTTGTCGGTTTAAACGAAAAAGTGGTAGTACTATGTTTGTCTGCTACGAAGTAGCTTTGCTTTGCAAATAATTTCGCAATGTTACCGAATACTTTTTCTTGATAGTAATTCGGTATTATGGAAATTGCATCGCGTATGTTGTCATATAACGTTTCTTCTTTTGCAGTAAAAGATTCAAAATAATTATAGATGAGCAAATTTATAAAGCTGTTAAAGTTGATTTGTCCGTTTTGCTTTGTTATTTTAAAATCTTCACAATCTTTTCTCAATAATTCAAGCGTTTCTTTTGCTAAACTTATTTTAATTTTTTCTTCCATGGTAACACCTCGTTGTTATTGTACACGAAAAGGGGGCATAAAATCAAGAAAATATACGCGATTTTTAATAAAAAAGGGGTCATAAATTTTATAAAATTTGCGGATATATGATTACGTAATAATTGGTATATAATGGAATTATAAAAGATAGGGAGGTATTTATATGAATTACACATTTAATGATATTGCGGGCTTTCAAACCGAAAAAGAAGAACTGAAAAGACTATGCGAGGTGTTGTCTAACAGGCAAAAATATCTAAAAAAGGGAGCAAAGCTGCCTAAGGGTATCATTTTCTACGGCGAGGCAGGGACAGGGAAAACGTTGTTTGCAAAGGTGCTTGCCCATGAATGCGGGTTATATACATATAGTATCGATATTGCCGAAATAGACAACGTTGCTCAAATTTGTAAGAAGATTAAAAGAGCGTTTGAAAAAGCGGCGAAGCGCATGCAACCCTCTATGATATTCTTTGACGAATTGGACAAGTTATTACCCAACGATAAAGAAGAGTATTATACCGATCAATCCAAAATGATACTTGCGCAATTACTCACTCTTATTGACGGTATGAGCAGTTCCGGCAATTTCGTTTTTGTCGCAACCTGTAACGGTTACGGCAGTTTGCCGGAAACGCTCGTGCGTCCGGGTAGAATCGATAAAAAGATAAATATCGGTAAGCCGAATTATGATTCTCGGGTAGATATTTTAAAACTTTATGCAAGTAATTCGGCTTGTAAATTTGAAATTACTATGGAAGAACTTGCTAAATTATGCTCCGGCTTTACCTGTTCAGCACTTGAAACGCTTATAAATGAATGCGTTATTCAATCGGATGATAATAATTACGTAAGTAAGAAGCTTATTACCGAAAGAATTCTTGAAATTAAACAAGAAGATATTCCTCGGGCGCCTTCTAACGTTTCGGATACGATCAGTGCATGCAGAAATATAGGTTATTTTATCGTGGCAAGATCATTTAATAACGGTAATTATGTGCTTAATTTAGAAGCTGATAACCTTGGAAACAACTTTTTCAATAAGATATTGTCGGAATATGATAGCGATTATGAAGCGGATGATGATTACGAAGATGATGATTACACCGATGAAGAGGAGAATGACGAAATTACCGAAAATATAAGGGAAAACGGCAATAGCTTTATGTACGAAGATGAAAATATATATTTCAGTAAAACAGATTTATTGAATACGATTTGCGTGCTTTGCGGTGGATACATTGCCGAACAGATTATTTTCAACAAAATTTATGACAATATGCATGGGGTTTTATCAAATATTTACGCAATACTCTTCGCTATGTCAGAACAATGTATGTTTGGAATGGATTATGCATTTTCTTCATGGCGTAATGATAAATTGCCGCATTCAGACGAATTTAAGGATAAGATCAACAGCTTATTTGCCAATACAATATCGGACTGTTATAAAATTGCAGAGAAAATTATCGAAAAAAATAAGGAATTGATTAAAAAGCTAATTCCTAAACTTGTTGAAAAAAGATATATGGATAACGTGGTCTGCGAACATCTTTTAAAAGAACTTGGGGGGATTATTATATAAACTTCTGAATAACGACTGTTATGTAGAATAAAAAATAACGGAGAATGAAGGTGTTAAGAGTAGAAAAGATTATAGGTTACAAAAAGCAAGTCGAAAAACTGAAAAACATTTGTGACTTTTTACAAAATACCGAAAAGTATTTAGATTACGGTGTAAAATTGCCAATAGGTTTATTGATATGCGGGCCATCCGGCACGGGAAAGACGTTTATGGCGAAAGCGTTGGTAGATGATTGCGGACGAGAAGAATATAGTATTTCCGGAAAGGAGATGACTGTTAAAACAGTAAGAAAGTTGTTTAAAACGGCGAGAAAATCGGCTAATTCTATTATTCTTTTTGACGATATTGATTATTTGGATAAGGATGAGGACATTGATATTTATGGCCAGATACTAAAAGAGATCTCCCATTGTACGAATAATACGGTTTTTATAATTGCAACTGCGGATCATAACAAATATTTGCCTGAATTTTTCTTTGACGAGTTTAATTCCGATATGATAATTGAATTGAATCCGCCCAAAATCGAAGAAGCATGTAAGATTTTTAAACCAATTTTTGATGAGGAAAGAGTCGAGGAAAATTTCGATATAAAAGATTTTTGTTGTTTTGCACAAGACTGGACTTACTCTGATTTGGAAAATGCGCTGAATCACGCTGCGCGATTAGCCGTATATGAAAGGTGTGAAAAGATAACAATGAAACACTTAATAAGAGCCGGTTTATTGTTGAAAGATAATGTTCTTACCGAAGAATTTGACGAGACAACCGCATATCATGAAGCTGGACACGCAGCGGTAAGTTTGCTGTTGGGCGGCGATGCGGCTTGTATAGTGTTATTGGAAGAAGGGATCGGCTACTTTAAGGAAAAGAATTGGAACTTAGAAACATATAAAGATAGGGAACGCAGATACATAGTAAGCGTTGCGGGTAAAGCCTGCGAAGAAGTTTTTACGGGTACAAGTTCAATGGGGAGTTTTTCAGATTTAGATAAGGTATCTCAAGCAATAGAAGCAGATGTTAGGGCTTTAGCAAGTCAAGGTTTTGAATATTTTGATTCTACCGTTCTTGACTGTCCTGCGTATAATGATGCTCTCGCGAAGAAAGTGCAATCGGATTTGCAAAATTACTACGACAAGGCAAAACAATTACTTATTGAAAATAAACAGCTTATTGAAACTTTTGTAGAAAAGCTTAAAGAGAAACATTACTTGTTACATAGTGAAATATACAAGATATATAACGCTTATATTGAATCTTTTGTTTGAACGATCGTGAAAGGAAAGTTGCAATCCTGTTGACAAACTTTGCAGAATGAAAGCAAAAAATGCATTATAGATAATTTGCGTTGGCTTGTGTGTTTCGAAAAAATGTACTTAGGTAGCAACGGCAGGCGGAAGCGACAAGTTTTTAATAAAATGAAAACTTTTTTAAAGTTTGCTATTTACAAGCGTTTCTTTTCGTGTTATAATAAAAAAGCCCTTCCGTTTTAGAAGAGCTTTATCGCACAATGCGACAAGTGGTTAGGAAAATTCTTTATTTGAACTTGCCTTGTTGTTTTGTATTTTTATTATATCAAACGATTTTCCGGTTGTCAATACAAAAATTAAATATTTTGGGAGAAACTTATGAAAAAATTCTATCTCGGCATGGATATCGGCACGAACTCGGTGGGAATGGCATGTACGGACGAAAACTATCGTCTTTTGCGCGCGAAGGGAAAAGATTGTTGGACGGTTCGGTTGTTTTCCGAAGGGCTTACGGCGGAAAGCAGACGGTTTTTTAGAACGGCGCGCCGCAGAATAGAAAGACGAAAGCAACGGCTCGGATTTTTACAGGCGCTTTTTGCTCCATTTTTAGAAGATAAAAACTTTTTTATCCGTTTAAACAACAGCGCTTTTTATGCAGAGGATAAAGCGGAATTGCTCGGCGGCGATAAAAACAGTCTGTTTGCCGACGGAGCGTATACCGATAAACAATATCATGCCGAATATCCTACGATTTATCATTTGCGCCGCGATTTGCAGGGGAAGCCCGTACGCGATTTAAGGCTTTACTATCTTGCGCTTCATCATATCGTCAAATATCGCGGACACTTTTTATTTGACGGCGGGATGGAAAATGTCAGAGACGCAGGCGGTCTTTTTAACGGATTAAACGAAGTTTGCGCCGAAATGTATTCGGAAAACGACGTAATTCCCGAATTTTCCCTTCGGTTAGTGACGGATGCAAAACAGATATTGACCGATAGCAAGACGGGGCTTCGGGATAAGCAAACCGCATTGGAAACGCTTTTCGGAAAAGACGTTTTGAAGAAAGAAATGATTAAAGGGATAACCGGCGGAAAAATATCCCCCAAAGTGTTGTTCGGGGAGGAATTTGCCGCCGAAAAATCATTTTCGTTTCGGGATTTGACGGATGAAACGTTTGAGGCAATGCAGTCGACGTATGGAGAGAATTATGCGTTGCTCGAAAAAATAAGAGCTATTTACAGCTTCGTCGTATTCGAAAAATTGCTCGAAGGGCAGCAGAATATATCTTCGGCAATGGTCCAATTATATGAAACGCACAAAAACGATTTGCTGCAATTAAAAAAATTCTTGCGTGAAAACGCGCCGTCAGACGTTTATCGCAATTTTTTCAAAAGTGCAAAAGAAAAAGCAAACTATGTAAATTACGTCGGCTATACTAAGAAGGGCGGCGATAAGATCAAAGTAAAAGTATGTACGGATGCCGATTTTTTTGCCGAACTGAAAAAACTTATTTCGAATTTGAAAGATGTAAAAGAGGAATCGGTACGGCAGGAAATTTTACAAAAAATCGAGCGCGGCGTATTTCTTCCGAAAATTTTGCATTCGGATAACGGACTTTTTCCTCATCAAGTAAACGAAGACGAACTTGTTAAAATCGTTAAAAATATGGTTGAAGTTCATCCGGAAACGGAAGAAATTGCCGTTAAAATTTTAAGTGTGTTTCGTTTTAGAATTCCTTACTATGTAGGTCCGCTGACGGGAAAAAACAGTTGGGTCGTTCGCGGCAGTGAAAAAATTACTCCTTGGAATTTTGACGAAGTCGTCGATAAAGCGAAGAGTAACGAGAACTTTATGCGGCGAATGACGAATAAATGCTCGTATTTGCACGGTGAAGACGTTCTGCCGCAGTGTTCTATCACTTATCAAAAGTTCAATGTGTTGAATCAGCTGAATAAATTACAGATCAACGACACGCCGATTTCGGTAGAGTTGAAGCAAAAAATCTATCAAGGTCTCTTTTTGCAAAAGAAGAAAGTGACGGATAAATCGATATTGGCTTTTCTTGTGAAAGAGGGTGAAATTTCCGAGGCAGAGAAAAGCGCCGTAAAACTGACGGGGAAAGACGGTGATTTTAAGGCGCATATGGGATCTTATCTGCGCTTAAAAGAAATTTTGGGCGATTTCGTTGACGAAGATTTAAACAAAAACGGCGGCGTGTGCGAGAATATAATTCTTTGGCATACGCTGAATACAGATAAAAATATTGTTGTCGAATTGATTAGGAAGCATTACGGTAAAATCGATATCATCAACGCGCACATGAAAGAATTGAAAGGCTTGTCGTTTCAGAAATTCGGGAAGTTGTCCGAAAAACTTTTGACGGGGCTTACCGTTTCCGTTCCCGTAATCGGCGATCATTTGTCCGTTCTCGATTTGCTGTACGAAACGAATCAAAACTTAAACGAAATTTTATTTGACGAAAAATATAATTTCGAAAAACTCATCCAAGAGGAGAACGGAGAAAGCAGCGAAGAAATCACTTACGAATCTTTGGAAAATCTTTACGTTTCGCCCGCCGTTCGCCGCGGCGTTTGGCAGGCACTCTGCATGGCGGACGAATATGTACGGGCGATCGGAAGCGTCCCCGATAAAATTTTTATCGAGGTTACGCGTCAAGAGGGGCAAAAGGGCGACTTGGGCAGAACGCAGTCGAGGAAAAACCGTTTGCTCGATTTATATAAAAATCTTGAAGGGTACGCCGACATTTGTGAAGAGTTAAAGAAAGAAGAAATTACCGATTTGCGGCTCAGGCAAGAGCGGTTGTATCTCTATTTCAGGCAGCTCGGGCGGTGCATGTATTCGGGCGCGCGTATCGATCTTGCAAAAATCAATACCGATCTTTACGACGTCGATCATATTCTGCCGCGCACCTATATAAAGGATGATAGCCTCGATAATAAAGTTCTTGTGCTTCGTTCTAAAAATGCGGAAAAACGCGATATTTATCCGTTACCCAACGGATTTTCCAAAGAGAAATCTTTTTGGAATTTGCTTTTGCAAAAGGGATTGATCGGGGATTTAACGTATCACCGTTTGACGCGAGTAGAACCTTTGAGCGAAAATGATTACAACAATTTTATCAACCGTCAAAAAACGATTACCGATCAAACGGTAAAAGTCGTTGCCGAATTGATGAAGCGCAAATATCCGAACGCTAAAATCGTGTACAGTAAAGCAAAAAATGTAAACGATTTCAAAAATAAATTCGATTTGTTTAAGTGCAGAGAAACGAACGATTTACACCACGCAAGAGACGCGTATTTGAACGTCGTAGTCGGAAACGTATTCGATACCTGTTTTTCATCGCCTTTGGCAATGTTCCGTAAAGACGGGGATGCGTGGCGCATGTATAATTTAAAAACGATGTTCGAGCGCAACGTTGACGGCGCATGGGATAAAAGTTCATCGTTGTCTGTCGTAAAGTCCGTATTTTCAAAATGCAGTATGAGCGTTACAAGGTATGCTTATTGCGTTAAGGGCGGATTTTACGATCAAACGGTCTATGCGCATGACGACAGCCGAAGCAAAATTCCCAGAAAGGGCAGCGGCGTTTTAAGTAATATAAAGCGTTACGGCGGGTATAGTAAGCTGAGTACTTCTTATTTTGCAGTCGTACAGTCGGAGGGAAAAAAGGGGAAAATCATTAAAACCATAGAAGCCGTTCCCGTACTTGTTTGCAAACAGACAAAGGAAGACGAAGCGCGGATATGTTCTTATTTTGAAAGTCGGGGGCTTGTCAATCCCAAATTGCTCGTACCGAAAATCAAGAGTAATCAGTTGGTTTCTTATAACGGAATGCCTGTATATATTACCGGTATTTCCGAAGCGCAAATTTTAGTGCAAAACGCCGTTGAACTCTTTACGGATAATAAAACGGACGAGTACGTGAAATCATTGGCGGAGTTTTGCGAAAGGAACCGATCGAAATTGGACGAGATGCAGGAAGAAAACTTTATCATCAAAACCAATCGCATGGGGGAGGTAAAGCTCAATATCGATCGGAATCGTAATATAAAGTTATACCGCTTTTTGGCGGAAAAGCTGGAAGATAAAATTTACGGCGGAATCGGTTATTGCGCTACATTCAGAAAGATTTTGACGGACGGATTCGCAGCGTTTACGGCTTTACCGGTCGCAAAACAAGCAAAAGTTTTGTTGCAAATTTTAAACTTTTTCCAATGCAACGCGCAGCTTTCGGACTTGTCGCTTATCGGAGGAAGTAAATTGAACGGAAAACTGCGTTTTAACAATAATATTACAGACGTCGATTTCAAGATCATCCATCAATCGTGTTGCGGTTTAACGGTGAAAGAGCGAAAAGTGTAATATGGGATTTCGCATTGTCATTATCAATTCGCGTTGTAAACTCGAAACCCGTTTAAACTATCTTGTCGTGCGCGGAGAGAAAGAAAAAAAGATATACATCAACGAAATCAACACGCTGATCGTGCAGAGTACGGCGGTTTCTTTGACCGCCGCGCTCCTATCGGTATTAGTGGAAAACAACGTAAAAATTATTTTTTGCGATGAGAAAAGCAATCCGCAATCGGAAATCATTCCCTATTACGGGGCGCACAATACTACCAAACGTTACAAATGGCAGTTTTGTTGGGGGAACGATATCAAAGAAAAATTATGGCAGCAGATCATCAAACAAAAAATTTTCAATCAATCGGAATTGTTGAAAAGACGCGGATTTGACAAGGAAGCGCAAGCTTTGTTGCAATACGCAGAAGACGTGCGCGAAGGGGATTCCAGCAATCGGGAAGGACACGCCGCAAAGGTATATTTTAATTGCATTCTCCCCATAGGCATATCGCGCCACGGCGGCGGTTTTCTCAACGGCTGTTTGAATTACGGGTATGCGTGCTTGTTATCCGCTTTTAACAGGGAAATCGTTGCGGCGGGATTGCTTACGCAGCTCGGAATATGGCACGACAACGAATTTAATCAATTTAATTTTTCTTGCGATTTAATGGAGCCGTTCAGACCTATCGTCGACGAGGCGGCGTTGTCTCTCGAAGAGGGAGACGAGCAGTTCAAGCGTAAAATGGCAAACGTATTAAATTTCGGCGTCGTCGTCGACGGGATCCATACTACGCTCGATCTTGCGATTCGAAGAAATGTGCGGAGCGTATTGAGCGTTTTGGAGAGCGGAGACATTTCGCAATTTTCTTTCCCTCGGGAAATTGTGGCGGAATATGAATTATAGATTTATGAGATTATTATTGTTTTTCGATCTGCCGATGGAAACTTCTAAAAACAGAAAGGATTATGCGGTTTTTCACAAGTTTCTCATCAAGAACGGGTTTATCATGATGCAAAAGTCGGTTTATTCGAAACTTGTCGTCAACGGCGTTACAAGTCAAGCGGTAAAGGAGCGCGTGGAAAAGAATTTACCGCCCGAAGGGATTGTGGAATTGTTGGAAGTAACCGAAAATCAATTTTCCAAGATTGATTATTTGGTAGGCGAAAATCAAAATTTTGTTGAAGAGAGCATGGATAGGATCGTAGAAATATGACAATTACTTCCGCAAATATCGAAACAAAAATCGAAATGAACGATGCAAGCCCGTTCTTGCTCTGCATTCAAAATCCGAAAGAGTATTATAAAATCGTGCAAGAATTTGTTGCCGCGTTTCACGGAGGGATTTCTGAATTTACATTTTGGGAAGGGGATAAACATGTAAACGCAGAAAGCATAGGCGAAATATTAACGGATATTTTTTCGTTTGAACTCACCGATAAAAAGATAATCGCTTTGCTGCATAAGCGTTTACAGCAAAATTTTAATGAAAGCGATCTGATTTTTCAGTTTCAACAAGTGAAAGCGGAAAGCGAAAAATTTTTATTGGAACTTTGCGCAACGGCAGAATTCGCTTTGGATTATAATGAGATATCGTTAGAAGGCTTGCTGAAACTTTGCAATGTAAAGCCGGAAAGAAATTATCAAACGCTGCTTGAAAAAATCATTTGCTATTTGAATCTTTTTGCGGGATTAAAGGGTATTTGTAATTTTGTTTTGGTCGGCTTAAAACATGTTTTAGATGACGGGGATTTGCAGTTGCTGTATCGGCATTGTAAATTACATAAGTTATCGCTGTTGCTGATCGAATATGGTAAAATTCGCCCGATACTTCCGGAAGAAAGGGCAATTATCATTACCGAAGATCTATGTGAAATAGTTGAAAATTTATCGTAAATATATTATACTTAATTTAAGAGCATATTAGCTATTTCAGACAACCGTATGGCAATACGAGCGTTTGTTCCTTCATTTGAGGTTTGAGAGCTTTGTTGTTTTGTAAGTAGTTTTACTAATCGTTGTGTTATGTGGGACGGTGCGCCAGTTTGAGAGCTTTGTTGTTTTGTAAGTAGTTTTACTTTTGAGAATTTGTCGTTTCTTACTTGTCATGTTTGAGAGCTTTGTTGTTTTGTAAGTAGTTTTACTCGCGGCGGAACTCGTTATCGGTCGATTGTTGTTTGAGAGCTTTGTTGTTTTGTAAGTAGTTTTACTATAGGGTATTCCTGCACACTCTCAACGTCGGTTTGAGAGCTTTGTTGTTTTGTAAGTAGTTTTACTTAAGTTTCTTTGCGGGGAATATCGGAGAAGATTAAATATATTTTAAACGACGAGTGTCTAAGTAATCGCGAATAAAAGTTATAAGACAGAAAAATGATGGGTTTTCAATGTTTGTGAAAGAAATGCGATTTACGAATAACGGAAAAACCTTAGAGAAAATTTTTGTGAAATAGGAAATGTTCTGTTTAAAAAGAAGAAAATGCGGTATATAATAAACAAAGAAACTTGAACGAGCTTCCGAAAAAATCAACTTAAAGGAGATGTATTCTTATGAAAACGTATTTGCAAAAAAGAACTTCGGGCGAAGACAGCATCTTCGATGCGCTCAACGAATTTTTCAGACCGATGTTTTACGACGAGCATCTTGACAGCATGCGCACGGATATTCGCGAAACGGCGGAAGGGTATCGGTTAGATATCGAATTGCCGGGATTTGCGAAAAACGAAATTAAAGTGTCGCTTGACGGAGGATATCTTACCGTAAGCGCGCAAAAGACTTCGAAGCAGGCGGCGGAAGGAGAAAAAGAGGGCCGCTTCCTGCGGAAAGAATGCAGCGTTTCCTGCCAAAGAAGCTATTATGTAGGCGAAGAGGTGGAAATGGAAAACGTAAAGGCAAAGTACGAAAATGGAATGCTGCTATTGAGCGTTCCGAAAGAAAAGCCCAAAAAGCAAGCGCCGAAAACGATTGAAATCGAATAAACGGAACGCCCTTGCGCAAAAAAGCGCAGGGGCGTTTTTTTAATCGATCAAAGTTTCGTATTCGCGATAAAGCAAATCTGTTTGCGCGTGAATTTCTTCTAATCGCTTACAAAGCGCTTGTATTTTCGAAAAGTCGGCGGCGTATTCTGTCAGCTGCGCGTTAAGTTGCGATTCTTCCGTTTCTAACTGTTCGAGCGCTTTTTCTACCTCTTTTATGCGCGTTTTACGTTTTGCTTCTTGCGCGCGTTCTTCTTTGGAACGGTATCCGCCCGTTTCGCTCGTTTTTATCTTCGTCGGAGCAGGTTTTTCTTCCGTATTTTTTTGATTGCGGTCGGAAAGAAAACTTTCGTAATCGCCATCGAAAAGGGTAAGCGAGCGGTTTTCGATGCAGGCTACTTGCGTTGCGACGGCGCGGATAAAATAGCGGTCGTGTGAAACAAAGAGGAGCGTTCCGTCAAAACGGCAAAGCGCTTCTTCCAACGCCTCGCGGGCGGGCAGATCGAGGTGGTTGGTCGGTTCGTCCAAAAACAGCACGTTGCCGTGTTTTGCTTGCAACAGGGCGAGTTCCAGTTTGGCGCGTTCTCCGCCCGAAAGGTTTTTCACCTTTTTTTCCATATCTTCCGCTTGCAAGCCCGACTGCGCAAGCAGTTTGCGCGCTTCCGTTTGGGAAAGCAAAGAGTGCGCTCCCCAAAACGCATACAAAACGCTGTCTTCGGGGTTCAAATCGGCATTTTCTTGATCGTAATAAGCGATTTTTACAAATTTTCCTTTTTGTATGTTCGGCTGTTCGGAAAGCAAATATTTCAGCAAAGTCGTTTTGCCCGTTCCGTTATCCCCTGTAAGCGCGCATTTTTGCCCGCGCAGCAGTTGAAACGAGGCGTTTTTGATTAAAACTTTTTCTTGCGCTTTTAAGTCGAACTTTTCGCAGGTGAGCACGCGTTCGTACGGTTTTTCCGCATAGGTAAAAGAAAAACGCGGCGACGCGGGTGGGGGAACGGGCTTTTCCAAGCGTTCCATTTTTTCCAACTGTTTTACGCGGCTTTGCGCGCTTTTCGCGGTAGTCGCCCGTACCAAATTGCGGTCTACGTAGTCTTGCAAGTGTGCGATTTCTTCCTGCTGTTTTTCGTATTCTTTTAGCTGCAAGGTAACTTTTTCCGCTTTTAAAAGTTTATATTTGGAATAATTCCCTTTGTAAGAAGAAAGTTTTCCGCGTTCTAATTCCAATGTGCGCGAAGTGAGTTTATCGAGGAAGTACCGATCGTGCGAAACGACGAGCAAACTTCCCTTAAAATTCGAAAGATATTCTTCCAGCCAAAACAGCGTTTTTAAATCGAGGTGGTTGGTCGGCTCGTCCAAAATCAAAAGGTCTGGTTCTTCCAAGAGCAAACGGCACAGTTTCAGTCTTGTTTTTTCCCCGCCAGACATTGTACTAATAATCTGCTCGTACGTATTTTGAAAGCCCATGCCGTTTAAAACGGTGCGCACGCGTACGTCGTAACGGTAACTGTCGCGCGCGGCGATTTGCTTGTTTATACTTTCCGCCCGCGCGGAAAGAACGCGCATGGTTTCTTCGTCTGCATGCGCCATGTTTTGTTCCGTTTCGCGCAAACGTTCGATCAACGCTTCGTCCTGCGCGAAGATCTGTTTCATCTCTTCGTAAACAGTGCGATCGGAATCCAATCCGCCCGTTTGGTCAAGATAGCCCAATCGCATGCCGTTTTTTGCGAAAACGCTGCCTTCGTCGGGAACGAGTTCGCCCAAAATCAATTTAATTAAGGTGGTTTTCCCTTCGCCGTTGCCGCCGATCAAGCCTACGCGCTCGTTTTCGTGCAAGGTGAAACAAACGTCCGTAAAAATACGGGCGTCACGGTAGGAAAAGGCGACTTTTTCAAGAGAAACGAGCATAAAATTCCTCCGATTTCGGAAACTGTTTTTATGAAGAGCAAACAACTGCTTGCCATACGGCTGTTAGAAGAAAAACTGCGCGGCGCTTCGCCTTCCGAATGCGGCAAGATCACCAAAGAATTGGTAAAACTGAAAGACGATTGGATGAACGCTTAATCTTCCCAATCGGGAATAAATTTTTTTTGCGCGCTTTCTTTCGTCTGCGTGTATAGGCGGGAAAATCCGAGCAATAACGCATGATCTTCCGCGCGGTGGTATTCCCGATCGGTAACGCCGCGGCACAGTTCGGGAAAGCGTTCCGCCTCGCCCATGGGCACGTATTGCCGCATAAGGGAAAGGGGCGTTTGAGCGGGAAGCGTTTCGCGCAAAAAATCGAGAATTTTAAGCGTATCCGAAACGCACATCGGCATAACGAGATGACGCACAAGCATTCCCGAAAGGAGTTTGTCGCCATCCCAAACGACGGGCTTTTGCGCCATAAACGCAAGGGCTTTTTTTGCGCGGTCGAAGTAATCCGCCCGCCCCGTATACCGCGCGGCAAGCGCGGACGAATAAAACTTTACGTCGGGAAGGTACACGTCGATATACCGATCGATGGCTTGCAGCGCTTCCGTTTTGCAGTAACCGCTTGTATTGTATATTACGGGAATGCTCGGTTTGTATTCTCGCAGCGCCTGTAAGATAAGGTGTGAAACGTGGTCGGGCGAAACCAAATTGATATTGTCTGCGCCCGCTTTTTCCAGTTCGCGGAAGATTCCGCACAGCTGCGAAGGGGAAATTTCCTTTCCGCGCATCCCGCGGGAAACTTCGTAATTTTGGCAAAACGCGCACCGCAGGTGGCAGCCGCCGAAAAAGATCGCGCCGCTTCCGTTGGTGTGGCAAATGGGCGGTTCTTCGTACGGGTGCAAATAATATTTGGCAACCGTCAAGCCTTTTACGCCGCATCTTCCCGCGTTTTTTTCTCTGTCCGCTCCGCATTCCACGGGGCAAAGGGTGCAATTCGCCATAACGGTATTATACCATGCGCCCCGCGGAAATGCAACCGCATTTCGATTGACTTTTCGCGCAGGCGGTATTATAATATACGGGTCAACGAAAAAGGAAAAACGACATGAAAAGATTTTTTACAAGCGAAAGCGTAACCGAAGGACATCCCGATAAAGTATGCGACCGTATTTCGGACGGCATCTTAGACGAACTTTTAAAACAAGACGCAAACGCGCGCGCCGCGGTAGAGTGCTGCGCGGCGTACAACACGTTGTTTATCACGGGGGAAGTTACTGCAAACGCGCACGTAGACTATGCGGAAGTGGCAAAAAAGGCGATCAAAGAAATCGGTTACGATTTCGGCGATTTTGCTTTTGATAAGTGCAACATTATCCAAGCGGTGCACGGACAGTCTGCCGATATCGCGTTGGGGGTAAATTCCTCGCGCGAAAACAAGGCGGGCGGCGACAGGGGAGACCTGCTTGGCGCGGGCGATCAAGGCATGATGTTCGGGTATGCCTGCCGCGAAACGGAAGAGCTGATGCCTCTGCCTGTAACGCTTGCTCACCGCCTTGCCCTGCGGCTTGCCCAAGCGCGTAAGTCGGGCGAAATTGCATATTTGCGTCCGGACGGAAAAACGCAGGTCACCGTAGAGTACGAGGGGAAAACGCCCGTCCGCGTGGCTACCGTAGTGGTTTCCGCACAGCATGCTCCCGAAGCGACGCAAGAAGAGATCGCGCGCGATATTAAAAAGCACGTGATCGAACAAGTGATCCCCGCGCACTTGCTCGACGAAAATACCGTTTATCTGATCAATCCTACGGGCAGATTCGAAATCGGCGGACCGGAAGGGGATTCGGGGCTTACGGGGCGCAAAATCGTTGTCGATACATACGGCGGCAGATGTCCGCATGGCGGCGGCGCTTTTTCGGGAAAAGACTGTACCAAGGTAGACAGAAGCGCAGCTTACATGGCGCGCTACATCTGTAAAAACATCGTGGCGGCGGGCATCGCCGACGAAATGGAACTGCAAGTCGCTTATGCGATCGGCGTGGCGCGCCCCGTTTCCGTATTTGTAGATACATTCGGCACGGGCAAACTTTCCGACGACGAAATTGCCGAAATCGTAAAAAGCGAATTTGATCTGCGCCCTGCGGCGATCATTCAAACGCTTTCTCTGCGCAGTCCGATATACGCGCAAACTTCGGCTTACGGGCACTTCGGCAGAAGCGGGTTTACTTGGGAACGGACGGATAAAGCGCAATCGCTGAAAAAATATTTAAAATAAATAGGGGCGGAAGAAATATCTTCCGCTTTTTGCTTGCCAAATAGTCAACTAAAATATATAATTAAGTTGACTATAAAAGGCGGTGCATAAAATGGAGCAAGAACCTAAGGCGGATCAGCCCGTAAAAAAGAAAAAAGAAGTTACAAAAAGCGCGGCAAAAGAAATTTCGTATATCGCGTTGGCAGTTGCGCTGCTTGCGGTGTGCGCATGGATCTCTTTGCCGATCGGCGAAGTGGCGTTTACGTTGCAGACGTTTGCGGTTTGCTTTATCGGCGGTCTGTTGGGAATTAGGCGCGGAACGGCGGCGGTTGCAATATACATATTTATGGGGCTTATCGGCATACCTGTGTTTGCGGGGTTTAAAGCGGGCACTGCGGTTTTATTTGGAACGACGGGCGGTTATTTAATCGGCTTTCTCTTTACCGCTCCCATTACGGGGCTTGCGAAATTTATACCCGTTCGCAAGCTATGGGCGAAAATCTTTCTTTTATACCTATTTATGATAGTCGGACTAGCCGTGTGTTATTTTTTCGGAACCGTTTGGTTTATTACCATGTTTGCCCGTTTAAACGATAGGTCGATCAGCGTATATGCGGCGCTTTCGGCGTGTGTGTTTCCATTTATTTTACCCGATTTGATCAAACTTGCAATAGCAGCCGCGCTGTGCGTGCGCTTAGAAAAGGTGTTGTTTCGTTAAAAAACAAGCGGTGTATTAGGTGCCACCACAAGATATTGTGATGGAAACAAGCGGAAAAGCGCAAGAAAAAAAATTTTGCGAAAAACAGTTGAAAAAAGTAAAATCATATGATAGAATGATAATGTATATAAGTATAGAATAAAATACTGATGAAAAAGGTATGGAGCGCTGAAATGAACAAGTTATCC
>CAJTLT010000008.1 GCA_910577375.1 uncultured Christensenella sp. | reverse complement strand
GTGCGGGCTGATGTAAAACCGCGGCGCGGATTGCAAAAGCAATCCGCGCCTTTTTTAAATTTAAATAAATTCAAATTGGTAATAATTGTAAACAAAGGTTGCAATTTATGCGTTTATCTGTTATAATGTTGCGGATAAAATAAAATATATATCGGGGGAAATTATGTTGCCTAAATACAAAAGGGTGCTCATTAAACTCTCCGGCGAGGCTCTTGCCGGTAAGTGCGGTCACGGACTTGACGAAAGCGTTATCTCTGAAGTTGTGGAACAGATTAAAACAATCCATGATTTGGGCGTGGAAATCGCGCTCGTTATCGGCGGCGGCAACTTCTGGCGCGGCAGACAAGGCAAACAAATGGACAGAACCACCGCAGACCATATGGGTATGCTGGCAACGGTTATGAACTCGCTCGCTATGATGGACGCGCTCGAACAAAAAGGTATTCCCACGCGCGTGCAAACCGCGCTTATTATGACTTCCGTTGCGGAACCCTACATTCTCAGAAAGGCTTTGCGCCACTTTGAAATGGGTAGGGTTGTCATCATGGCTTGCGGAACGGGCAATCCTTATTGCTCAACCGATACCGCCGCGGCGCAAAGGGCTTGCGAAATTCAGGCGGATTTGCTTTTAATGGCAAAAAATATAGATGGCATTTACGACAGCGACCCCAAACTCAATCCCAAAGCCGAAAAATACGAGCATATAAAATATATAGACATTATCAACAACGGCATAAAGGCAATGGATACCACTGCCGCAACAATGTGTATGGAAAACGATATCCCCGTGCTTGCGTTCGGGCTTGACGAGAAAAATTCCATAATAAAAGCCGTTTGCGGCGAGCATATCGGCACGTTAATAGATAATAAATAACGGAGAATTTTTATGATTGACAACGAACAGGTAGAAGAAATACTCTTAGTCTTGGACGACAAACTTACAAAAACGGTCAGCGTTTTAAAGGAAGAATACGCGGCTGTCCGCGCGGGCAGGGCAAATCCCCATATCCTCGATAAGGTTATGGTCGATTACTACGGCGCGCCCACTCCCGTAACGCAAACCTCCAACATCTCCGTGCAGGAAGGCAGGTGCCTTGTTATTTCCCCTTGGGACGTATCTTTGTTAAAGGGCATAGAAAAGGCTATCCAGCAGTCGAACATAGGCATAACGCCCACAAACGACGGCAAGGTTATCCGCCTCGTTTTCCCCCAGCTTACGGAAGAAAGAAGAAAAGAACTTTCCAAACAAATCCGCAAAATGGGAGAAGACGCAAAAGTAGCGGAACGCAATATCCGCCGCGACGCGCTCGAACAGCTTAAAAAACTTAAAAACGATAAACTTCTTTCCGAGGACGAATACGCCGCTTGCGAAAAAGACGTTGAAAAATACGTTTCCGACGCCGTTGCGGAAGTGGACGCGGCTGTTTCCGCCAAAGAAAAGGAGATAATGACCGTTTAATAATGGAAAGCAATCCGAAAATTCCCGCCCACGTAGGGCTTATAATGGACGGCAACGGAAGATGGGCGAAAAAGCGGCTTATGCCGCGTTCGTTCGGGCATAAAGCCGGAATGAACGCTATGATTGAGCTTGCCGACGACGCCGCCGACATGGGGATAAAATACCTTACGGTTTATACGCTTTCAACGGAAAACTTCGCCCGCCCCGCGGAGGAGCTCGAAGGGCTTTTCAATTTAATCCGCGGATATTTTACAAGCAATGTAAAAAAACTGTATAAAAGGGGCGCGGCGGTAAAGGTAATCGGCGATTTGTCGGTTTTGCCTCAGGACGTGCAGGCTCTTTTGCAGGACGGCGAAAACGGCTCGCCAAAAGGCGCTTCGTTCACTTTGGTTTTTGCAATAAACTACGGCGCGCGTACGGAAATTCTCCGTGCGGTAAACAAAGCGGCAGAAAGCGGCAAAAAGCTTGATTTTGCTCAGTTTGAAAGTCTTTTATACACAAGCGGAATTCCCGACCCGGATTTGATTATAAGAACGGGCGGAGAAAAAAGGCTCTCTAATTTTTTAATGTATCAGGCGGCTTACGCAGAACTGTATTTCACGGACGTGCTTTTTCCGGATTTCGATAAAAAAGAATTTGAAAAAGCGGTTGAAGAATACTCCCGCCGAGAACGGCGGTTCGGTAAGCTGTGACGTATAAATAAATTTTAAGGATATAAAATTTTGGAAGAACAGGTTCAGGAGGCGGCGCAAACGCCTCGAAACGAAAAAAAGAAACTTACTCCGATTCAGAAAAGAACGATAACCTCTTTTTGCTATGTCGTAATATGGGTTGCAATGTGCGCGCTCAAATGGTGCGTGCCGCAAGGGAACGTTGCGGGCGGCTGGGGCTCTATCGGGTTCGATTTGGTTTTCTGCGCGGTGGCTGTTATAGGCTCGTTTGAATTTCTTCGCGCTATAGACCGTTCCGAAAGCGGCGCAAACTGCAAGATATCCACGCCCCAACGCACTTTCACGATAGCGTATTGCGCTGTTGCCGTGCCGTTGTATGCGGTTATGGAAATGATTCCCCAGACTAACGGAACGGGCTTTCTTGCAATCGCCTGCGCGTTTGCGGTTTACTTTATGTTCCTTGCCGCGCTCTCTGTTTTCGACCACGGTAAAAGCACGGTAAAGGGCACGATATACTGCGCTTTCTGTATGCTCTATTGCGGCGTTCTGCCCACTATGCTTTCTTCCGTAAACCACTTGCAAAGCAATTCCATGGCGGCAATAATCTTTGTGTTCGTTGTTGCGGCGCTTACCGATACGGGCGCGTTTGCCGCGGGAAGTATGCTTAAAAAGTATATTCCCTATAAGCTTGCTCCCAAGCTCTCCCCCAATAAAACCGTTATCGGCGCAATCGGCGGATTGATAGGCGGAATTTTGGGCGCGGTTCTGACGTATTATATTATGTACGTCTGCGGCGGCATCGACGGAGAAATAATAGTGTGGGGAATGAACGGCGTAACACTGCAGTTTAAAAACGCGGCGTTCGGTTTGTTCTCTTTTGTGTTCGGCGGTTTGTTCACCGCGGTTGCGTGCCAGATAGGCGACCTTTTCGAAAGCGCGATAAAGCGCGAATGCGGCATAAAGGATATGGGCAACTGTCTCCCCGGTCACGGCGGAATTCTGGATAGATTTGACAGTATGCTTTACAGCGGGGTTGTCGTTCTGTTCTATTTCGCAACAATCGTATAAAATAAAATCCAAACCGCCGCTTTCAAAGCGGCGGTTTTTGTCATTAAATAAAAATTATCGGGTATAATAGTTATGAAAAAGATTGCTTTAATCGGTTCTACGGGTTCGATAGGCGTGCAGGTTTTAAACGCGGTGCGCCGCCATCCCAACAGCTTTAAAATCGTGGCGCTTGCCGCGGACAATAATTCCAAAGATTTCCAAAGGCAGGTAAAAGAGTTTTCTCCTCTGATTTTTGCGGCGGCGTCGGAAAACAAAACGGCGGCTGTAAAATGCGCGGAATGCGAAGAGGCGGATATCGTATTCAATGCTGTAAGCGGCTTCGCAGGGCTCGAATACAGCATAAAAGCCATAAACGCTGGTAAAAATCTTGCGCTTGCAAATAAAGAAACTTTGGTTTGCGGCGGCGAGCTTGTAACAAAGCTTGCGGCGGCGAAAGGGGTTGAGATAATCCCCGTAGACAGCGAACATTCCGCAATATGGCAATGCCTCGGTTACGACAGAAAAGCGTCTTTCAAAAAACTTATAATCACGGCAAGCGGCGGGGCGTTCCGCGGCTATACCGCGGAACAGCTTGAAAAGGTCACCCCCGCGCAGGCGCTTAACCACCCCACTTGGAAAATGGGCAAAAAAATCACGGTAGATAGCGCAACTCTTATGAATAAGGGATACGAGGTAATCGAAGCGCACGAACTGTACAACGCGCCTTATTCCAAAATAGAAACGGTTATTCAGCCCACAAGCGTGGTTCATTCGCTTGTCGAATTTGCCGACGGCGCGGTTATGGCGCAAATGGGCATACCCGATATGGAAGTCCCCGTTCAGCTCGCGCTCACTTATCCCAAGCGCATGACCACCGCGGTTAAGCCGCTGAGCTTTAAAGCGGCACTATCGCTTGAATTTATTCCTATGAAGAAAAAGGAATATCCGCTCTTTGACCTTGCCGTCGAATGCGGAAAAGAGGGCGGCACTCTTCCCTGTGCTTTGAATGCCGCGGACGAGGTCGCCGTAAAGGCTTTCCTCGACGGAAAAATCAAATTCACCGACATATATACCGCGGTTTCGCAGGTTATGTCAACAACTGTGCGCGATGAAATAGTTTCCTACAAACAGCTTGCAGAGGCAGACCGCGCCGCGCGTTGGAAGGCGCAGAAATTAATATATAAACTCTCAAAATAATCCGCGTTTGTTCCGCGGATAAAGGATTAAATGAATTTACTTTCGGTTTCTTCGGTAATGACTACAATAGGTTCGGTTGCGCTTGCGGTTTTGATATTGCTCGTTATGATAACCGTACACGAATTCGGGCATTACCTCGCGGGAAAGGCGTTAAAATTTAAGATAAACGAATTTGCAATCGGTTTCGGTCCTAAACTTTTCAAACGCACTTCGAAAAAGAACGGAGAGGTCTTTTCGATAAGGCTTTTACCCCTCGGCGGATTTTGCGCGTTTGAAGACGAAGACGGAACGGAAGAAAAAGAAAGCGATGAAGCTTTCACAAAAAAAGCTCCGTGGAAGCGCATAATCGTGCTTGTCGCGGGGCCTTTGATGAACTATATCCTCGCGCTTTTTCTCATTATAATTTCAATGTTCTCTTTCGGGCAAATGGTTTTCAAAGTCGGCAGCATAGCGCCTTACGAGGGCGCAGATACCGAAATATATGCCGAATACAGCCTGCAGGAAGAGGATACCATACTTAAAGTAAACGGAAAAACGGTGTATGTAATCACCGATATGATATCCGCCCTCAAAGGCAAAACCGCAGGGGAAACCGTGCCCGTTCTTGTCAGCCGCGGCGGAGAAGAACTTACACAGGAAGTAAAACTCCGCGCGGATTGCGATTTTGAAAGCTCGGCGGATACAAGCAAAATCTGGCGCGCGCTCGGCGCGGGAACCGTCGTTAAGGAAAACGGCGTAAAATATTGGGACGTTAAAGCGGAAAATTACCGTTTCGGCTTTTTTGAAACGCTCGGCAATTCGTTCGTTTATTCCTTTAAAATAGCGGGAACTATTTTCAAGGTTTTGGGCGAACTTTTAACGGGCAACATCGGTCTTGATTCTATGGGCGGGCCCGTAACCACCATAAAATTAACTTCGCAGCTTGCAACGCAAAGCGCGCAGTCTTTCTTCGAAATCGCGGCATATATAGGGGTCAATCTGGCGGTTTTCAATCTGTTGCCAATCCCCGCTTTAGACGGAAGCAAGGTTATTTTCTGTTTAATAGAGTGGATATTCCGCAAACCCGTGCCAAGAAAAATAGAGGCGGTTATACACACCGTAGGTTTTGTTCTTATCCTTTTGTTTGCCGTTCTCGTTGACATTCTGCAATTTATGCACTGTTAGCGGCGCATAATAAAAGTGGCAAACAATGTAAAACGCAATGCGGCAATAAGATATAATAAAAATAACAGCCCGAAGGCTTAAAAGCCTTCGGGCTGTTTGTTTGTAAAATTTATTCCGCTGTTTTTACCTCTTCCGCATTAACGGTTTCGGCTTTGGGTTTAATAAGCGCCGAAAGCTGTATGCGCTTAATCTGTGCAAAAAACGGCTTTACGGAAAGCATTATTACTCCTACGGCAACAGTGATTGCGATATCGGGGAATACGAATACGTTATACCCGAGCGAATACGCCCAAACGTTGTCAAGGGTGGAATACTCGGAAAACGCAAACACTCCCGAAAGCACGTGCGCGGCAAAACGCAATACGGAAGCAAGAACCGCACCCATTGCAAACTGTATCTGCGGTAACTTTTCAAGCTTTTTTATTTTTGCAAACAGCCCCGCCAAACCGATTGCCGAAAAAGCTGCGGGGTAGTCCAAAAGGAACTGCGCGGGGTGTATAAGCCAGGGGTTTTGCACCGCTTGTAAAATACCGTAAACCGCGCCCGCCATAACGCCCTTTCTAACGCCGTACATATAAGAATAAAGCATAAGCGGCAAAAGTGAAGCAAGCGTAAGAGAACCGCCTTGCGGCATAGACCAAAGCTTTATATAAGAAAGCGCAAAACTGCTTGCAATGCAAACCGCCGCATAAGAAATGGATTTGGAATCGAATTCTCTCTTTTCCTTTTTGCCGAAGAAAAACGCGCACAGCCCGATTATTAAAATAAGCACAACCGCGCTTATATATAAAACTGCGTTTTCGGTAACCGTTATCGTCGCGCCGTTGTTTTCTTCCGCAGAACCCTTTGCATAATAAACGGCAAGGCAAACAAGCAGCGCGATAAGCGCCGCGCCGAAAACCGCTCCCGCCGTAATTAGCGTTATTTTAAAAGTCTTTTTTGAAAACAAGCTCGCTATGTAAATCGCCGCTAAGCCTGAAACGGTTACGCAGCCCAAAACTATCGCGGGGATAAGCTCGAAATAGAGTAAATCGGCGTATTCGGCGTAGCCCTTTTCCGCAATTTTTGCAAAATCCAGCGACAGCATCGCAACTATTACCGTAATTACAAATCCGATTGCTATCGACGCGGCGATTTTCAAAAATCCGGACAATGCCTTGGGTTTTTTGAATTTAATAAAAATACCCGTGCCGATAAAAGCGGCTATCAGGGCAAGCGCAAAAAACAAAAATACCTTTGTGAGAAAGTCTGCCGCATAGTCCGTCCAGACTTCTTCATAAAGGTAGTATTTTGTTCCGTCGATGTTCAGGCGGTCAAAGTACGCCCCCGCAAGGTGTGAAAGAAACATAAAAACTCCTTCTACCGCCGTTTTAACGGAAAGGCGCAAAGCGCAGCCCGAAAAAATAAAACGTTCCCATACAAAAATGAGGGAACGCCGAAAATTCTCTTTGTCTTATCGCTCAACCATTACGTTGCCGATTCAAAGGGTATAATCTCAGTCCGCATAAAAATTTACGGACACCCCCGACGGTATTAAATTATTGTGTTAAAATTATATCCCGTTTTTAATGCAAAGTCAAATATTTTGCGCTATAATAGGGGCGAGGTAGTTTTATGGGTTATAATTTTTTTGCTTATATGGACAGAATGAAATACATAAAGCGCTGGCAGCTTATGCGCTCCGTCCGTGAAGAAAACATAATGGAACATTCCCAGCAGGTCGCAATGTTCGCGCATGCGCTCGCGATAATTAATAATAAAGTATACGGCGGCTCGGCAGACCCCGCAAAAGCAGTGCTTTACGCCGTGTATCACGAATGCAGCGAAGTTATGACGGGCGATTTGCCCACGCCGATAAAATATTTCAATAATTCTATTCAGGGCGCATACAAACAGCTTGAAGAGCGCGCCGAAGACAAGCTCTTGAATACCTTGCCCGAAGAATTGAAAGGCGTGTTCGGGCTTTCGGTAAAGGCTGATAAGCAAAGCTGCGAATATAAACTTATGAAAGCGGCGGACAGGCTCGCCGCATACGTTAAATGCCTTGAAGAAATTCGTTGCGGCAACGCGGAATTTAAAAAAGCGGAAAAAAGCATAAAAAGCGATTTGCTCGCCCGCAAGCTTCCCGAAGTAGAATACTTCTTTGAAAATTTTATCCCCGCGTTTTCTTTGACTTTGGACGAACTCGAAGGCTTTTAAAGATAAATAAAAATATTGAAATAGCGGAAAAATTTTTTTCTTGACCTTAAATAATGTTAATGTTATAATGTACGTACAAAAACGTACGTACAAATTTTCGGGATTAGCTTGGAAGAATTAGGTTTATTAATAAATAAGATTCAGATTTGTAAATAAGCTCTTGGAGCAACACAAAGCAAAGCGATATTATTACGGATAAAAATATTAAACAATATCATAAATATGAGAAAATTTGATTAAACAAAACCGCGCCCGCGGAAAATCCGCGGGCGCGGTTAATTTTAATTTTCCAAACCTAAAAGGTAATCTGCCGAAACGTTAAAATATTTGCAAATTTTCATAATTAATTCTGTGTTTAAATCCAATTGCTCGTTTTCGTATTTGCTGACGCTTTTTGGGCTGATTTGAAATATTTCGGCAAATTTTTGTTGCGTTAATTTATTTTCAATTCTCAATTCTTTTAGAATTTTACCGTACATAAACAAATTTTACTCTAAAAATGGTAAAAATTGTTAACTTACTCCAAAACGGAGTATTTAATACAAATACTCTAAAATATAGTAAAAATTAATATGTGCGGTTTAATGGTTTTAATCGGTCAATCCCAGCAGATAAGAAGGGTCTGTTTCCGTGATAACGCATAATTCAACAAATTTGTCAAGCGACGGCAAAATATCGCCTTTAACATAATGCGCAACGCAAGATGGCGAAACAAACAACAATTTGGCTAACTGTGTTTGGGTAATTCCGCTGTTTTTGATTGTTTCCTTTATACGTTCTTTTATAACTGCAATGTTTACCATATCCCGATTATATGATTTTCAATCACATAATGCTTGACTTGTGATTTTAAATCATATATAATTAAATAAAAGGACGGAATTTATGAAATCAGTACTCTCGAAAATTTATCTCGGCGATAAGTCCTGTTTTGAAAAAGCTCCCGATACCGAAGAATATAAAAATCTCAATAAACTGTTTGAAGAAAAATTGCAGGATTTTATGGATATCTTGTTGGAAGAAAATTTTGAAAAGCTTGATAACCTGATTGGGCTGCAAATGATGTTGCAGGGGGAAACAAATCTTGCAAGCTTTAAAGAAGGCTTTAAAACGGGTTTGTTTCTCGCTTTTGAACTGTGCAAAGAAGAGGAGTAAAAACATAACCCCGCGCAATACGTCGCACGGGGTTCTAAATTATATATTCAGTTTTCATTTGGAAATCGCCTCCACGCGGTTGCCATAGGCTTGTTGGTTTCACCGCACGGCGCATATTGCGCAATATCCGCCGCTAAAATCTTAACCGCTTACGGAATCAGATTTCACCCTCAAAGTTGTACATCGGACCGTACCTTCCTTATCTTTCTACCGTTCCGGCGAAGTAAAGCCTTCTTTTCATAACTTTACCTCCTAAATCGTGTAGTTTTGTTGTTTCCCTTATCATACAGAGGCGGCGCAAGCTTTTCGCTGCCTCGAAAAAAATAACCTTGACCCGCTTTCGCGGCTACGTTCCTCTCATAGAATATCTCCACGAAGATTTAAAATGTTGACGTCTTACATTTTATGTGAGTTATTTTCCTTTTGTACCTTTATTGTAACACGGTAATTTGTTTTGTCAATACCTTTTTTTAAAATTTTTCAAAATTTTTTCCGGCTCGGGTAAAATCGCTTTTAAAACGCTTAACTTTTTTTTTGCAATAGCGTATAATGTGTTGGTTGCAAAAATGCAGGGGTTTGCTCTTCGGCTACGCTCAGGGCAAAACAAAAGGCAACAGCGTGGCTTTCTTATTCTACTTTAAGGAGAAGGTTATGTTTGAAGGCAATTCGGCTCTCGGTTTTGTAGCGGTTCTTGCTATAATTCTGTTTTCAACCAAGCTTTTGGGGCTTGTATTCAGAAAAATCGGGCTTCCTCAGGTTCTCGGCTATATTATTGCGGGTATTATAATAGGCCCCGCAATATTCGGCGATTTCTGCGGGTTTTCCGTTATCGGTTTCGAGGGAGAGGATTACACGCCCTTGCTCGCCTTGCCGAGAAGCGAAACCATTTCCGGCGATAACGCGTTGGGTATTTTCTCCAAAATAGGCGTTTTGCTTTTGATGTTCTCCACCGGTTTGGAAACAAATCTCAAAGAACTCAAATCCACCGGACTGGTCGCAATTTTAATAGCTATCGCGGGCGTTGTGGTGCCGCTTTTGCTCGGTTTCCTCGTTTCGCTGCCTTTCGGCGGAATAGGGCTTGGTTTCGAGCAGACAAACAACATCTTCCGCAGCATATTCATAGGAACAATCCTCACGGCTACCAGCGTGGCGATTACCGTTTCCGTTCTTAAAGAACTGGGCAAAATCAACACAAAGCTCGGCACAACCATAGTTTCGGCGGCTATTATAGACGACGTTATCGGCATCGTGCTCTTGTCCGTTGTTACGGGTATCGCAAAATCAATGGCGGGCGGCGGAGAAGATTACGCCAACGGCTTCGAATGGTTCAAAGGGCAGATTTACGGAACAATCATAATGATTATTCTGTTCTTCGTGTTCGCAATCCTTGCGGGCTGGGGCATTTCGAAATTATTCAAATGGCTTGATAAAAAATGGCCCGCAACCCACAGAATACCCGTCTTCTCGCTTGCGGTATGTTTTTTATACAGCTGGATTGCGGAAGAAATTTTCGGCGTTGCCGATATAACGGGCGCGTTCCTTGCGGGCGTAGTTCTTTCAACTGCGCACAGAGCAAGCGAATATACCGATAAAAAGGTGGAAGTAAATACATATACCGTGTTTGCTCCCGTATTTTTTGCGAATATAGGTATTTCCAACATATCGTTCGCGGGTTTAAATCCCACGGTGCTCGGCTTTGCGGTTTGCGCCGTTTTGGTCGGACTTATAGGGAAAATCGTCGGCAGCGGCGCGGTTTGCAAAATTTTCAAATATAATCTGCGTGAAAGCGCAATCGGCGGCGTGGGCATGATGGCGCGCGGAGAGGTCGCTCTCATCGTAACGGCAACCGTAACGAACGCCACTTTGGGCGAATACGCTCTTCCGCCGGAATTTATGATTATGACGGTGTTGCTTATTCTGGTATCTTCTATCCTTACGCCCGTGCTTTTAAAGGTGCTTTACGGCAAAGATAAGGATAGCCTTCCTCCCGCGGGCAGCGGTGGCGGATTGGATTCTGAAGAAGCGTCTATAAATATGGGCAACGCGGCGGCTGAACACCTCGGCACCGCCGAACCCGACGCGGCTAATAAATAATATAAAACTCGGTTAAAAATGCGATGGTTTATCGTTAATGCGTAGTTGAGCGCGGATATGATAAGCGCGGACATCGCTAAATCAAACGCTACGGCAAGTATCCCTTGTTTTTTCGGGAACTTATATTGAGCAAACGCGGCTAATCTTTTCCCGCGCATAACAGCGTGGCAAGCCGCATATCAAATTTATTTTAACTGCTGTGTAAATAAAAAATAATAATCCCCCGCGGGCAAAAGCCCGCGGGGGATTTGTTTTTAATATCGCGCTCTAATGAGAGAGCATCCAGTTTTTAACTTCTTCCCTTGCGATAGGCGTTATGTTCTCGTAAGGATATTTCGACAAACTGCCTCCATTTGTGTAGATAAAATACTTTCCGTCGCCTGTAATATATAAAGTCTCTTCATAGCCGTCTGCGTCGCCGGGTTTGCCGTAAGTAAATTTTTTATCCACCGTGGAAGCGGCAGTGTCGTAAAGAATATTTCCGATTTCTTTACACATTACATCTTTCTCCCTAATATCGTTAAAATTTTATCATATTGCGGCCCCGCGTGTCAATTTGTGCAATTTTACGTGAAAAATTAATTGATTTTTGTTATTAAATAAATATTTATGTTAATAATACCAACAAATAAGAACGGCAAGTCAAGTAATTTTACTTGACAGTATTCAAAATTTAATGTAAAATACAAAAAGTAACGTTATGGATAAAATTTCTTTTATTGCGCTGTGGGATTTGTACCGCGGGCTGTTAACGCCCACACAGCAGGAAATAACGGATTTGTATTTCAACCTCGATTTAAGCCTTTCGGAAATAGCCGAACAGAAAAGCATATCGCGGCAAGCCGTTTCCGAATGCCTTAAAACCTGCAAAAAGCAGCTTGAAGAATATGAGGAAAAGCTCGGCTTCCGCCGCGCGGTAAAAGGGCTTTGCTTAAATTTTTCGTTTATGAAAACCTCCGCGGGTAAATGGGCGGAAAGCTTTAAAACGGCGCACCCCGAGTTTGCGGCGGAAATAAACGGCCTTGCGCAAATCCTGCAAAAAGACTATTCGGAAGAAACGCAAAATGCGCTTTCCTCCCCCGAAAAGGTTGAGTTTATATATAACGCTGCTGTAAAACAAGATTTAAAGGTAGATTAAATGGGAGCTTTTTCTTCGCTTTCGGAGAGATTAAACCATATATTTTCAAAGCTGACAAAACGCGGTAGACTGACCGAGCTTGAAATAAAAACGGCAATGCGCGAGGTGCGCGTAGCTCTTTTGGAAGCGGACGTCAATATTCAGGTTGCAAAAAAATTCTGTTCCGACGTTTCGGAAAAGGCTGTCGGGCAGGAGATTTTAAAAAGCCTCAATCCCGCGCAGCAGGTAATAAAAATAGTAAACGACGAGCTTATCTCCTTGATGGGCTCCACAAACCAAAAGCTCAACGTTTCTCCCAAGCCCCCCACAATAATAATGATGTGCGGCTTGCAGGGCGCGGGAAAAACAACTATGTGCGGCAAGCTTGCCGTAAACCTTAAAAAGAGCGGCAAAAAACCTCTTTTGGTCGGTTGCGATATTTACCGCCCCGCGGCAATCAATCAGTTGAAGGTCGTCGGAAGAAACGCAGGCGCGGAAGTATTTGAAAAGGGTACGCAAAACCCCGTAAAAACCGCAAAAGAGGCGGTTGAATACGCCCGCTCGATGGGCTTCGATACTGTGGTTATTGATACCGCGGGCCGTCTTGAAATAGACGAACCGTTAATGCAGGAACTTGAAAACATCAAAAAAACCGTAAGCGTGTGCGAAATTCTTCTCACGGTAGACAGTATGATGGGTCAGGTCGCCGTAAACGTCGCCAAAACCTTTAACGAAAGATTAGAGGTAACGGGCGTAATTTTAACCAAGCTCGACGGCGATACCCGCGGCGGCGCGTGCCTTTCGATAAAGGCGGTTACGGGCAAACCCATTAAGTTTATCGGCGTCGGAGAAAAACTCGGCGATTTGGAACCGTTCTATCCGGACAGAATGGCGTCAAGAATTTTGGGAATGGGAGATGTTCTCACCCTCATAGAAAAGGCGCAGGAAGCCGTTACCGAAGAACAGGCAAAGGCAATGCAGAAAAAGATGCTTGAAAACGCTTTTACTCTGGAAGATTACCTTGTCCAGTTCGAAAGTATGAAAAAGATGGGCGGCGCACAGGCTCTCCTTGCAATGATGCCGGGTATGGGCGGCAAGGTAAAGGCGGAAGACATAGACGAAAGCAAAATGGAACGCACAAAGGCGATAATCCTTTCTATGACTAAAAAGGAGCGCACAGAGCCCGCGATTATCAACTCTTCTAGGAAGAAGAGAATTGCGGCGGGTTCGGGCACGTCCGTGCAGGAAATAAACCAGCTTTTAAAGCAGTTCGACCAAACCAAACAGTTGATGAAGCAACTGAAATCGGGTAAAAGGCGCTTGCCTTTCTGATATTTTATATAAATATTCCGCACCGCGGCGCGGTGCTCTGCATATACCGTCGGGCTCAGAAAAACAAATTGCCCCCGACATATGCTTGAAATAACGCAAAAAATAAAAATTTTTATATATAAACAGGAGAAACAAAAATGGCAGTTAAAATGAGACTTACGAGAATGGGCGATAAAAAAAGTCCTTTCTACCGCGTAGTGGTAATCGATTCGAGAAAAGCGCGTTCGGGCGAGTATATCGATAAAGTGGGCTATGTAGACCCCCTTAAAACCCCCGCGGAAATCAATATCGACGTTGAAAAGGCAAAGGCATGGCTCGCAAAGGGCGTTCAGCCTACGGAAACGGTTAAAAGCTATCTCGTAAAGGTCGGCGCTATGGAACAGAGCGCAAAGCTTTCCGCGCCCAAAACCAACGACAAGAAAAAGAAAGACTAATACGCCGTAAAAGCTTATAACGCCGCAATATCTTTTAATCCGAACTTTTGTGCGGGATTTTACGCAAAGTAAATTCACCGTCAGAAAGTCCGCTTTTTGGGTGTTGCAGTTTTTCCGCTTTTATTTAATTTTGGAGGTTGCGGTATGGAAAACAACATACTCGAATTAATCAAATACGTTGTGGAAACGTTTGCGGAAAAGAAGAGCGCAATCGAATACAACGTTGAAGAAAAAGAAAACGTTACCGAAGTCACGGTATTGCTCGATTCAAGCGATATGGGCAAGGTAATAGGCAAGCAGGGCAAAATCGCCAAGGCGCTCAGAACGCTTGTCGGCGCGTCCACGCCCCGCGGAGCTAAACGCTGTGCGGTGGAAATCAAAGAAAAAATTTAAAGCAAAAATCGCGCAAGTATTCATTGCGCGATTTTTCAACGGATTTTGATAATGAACGATAAATTAACCGTTGCCTTAATAGTCAAGCCGCAGGGTATCCGCGGCGAAGTAAAAATCAAAGTTCTCTGCGACGGCGCCGAAGATTTGGAAGGGCTCAAACGCGTGTTTATAGACGGCGCGGAATACGGAATTTTCGGTTTCCGCGGTCAGGGAGATATCGCATATCTTTCGCTTAAAGGCGTTTTCGACAGAAACGCCGCCGAACTTCTGCGCGGAAAAGAAATCGAAGCTCTGCGCTCCGATATGCCCGAACTGCCCGACGGCACTTTTTATATCGCCGATTTAACCGGCTGCGAAGTAGTTACGTCCTCGGGCGAAAGCATAGGTGAGGTAATTTCCGTCACCCCCGCGCATACCGATATTTACACACTTAAAACGCCAAAGGGCGAACTGAGCTTTGCCGCCGCGGAAGGCGTGATAGAAACGGTAGACGTGGAAAGCAAAAAAATTACGGTCAATAAAAAAAGATTTAAGGAAGTTTCCGTTTGAAAATTACGGTTTTAACGCTCTTCCCCGAAATGTTCGCTCCGCTTAAAGAAAGCATAATAGGCAGAGCGGTCGGCGCGGGCAAGCTGCAAATAGATATCGTCAATATCCGCGCTTTCGCCGAAAACAAGCATTCCAAATGCGACGATTATCCTTTCGGCGGCGGTTCGGGAATGGTTATGATGCCGCAGCCGATAGGTTCGGCAATACTTACCGTCGACCCCGAACACAGGGCGCGCAGAATTTATCTTTCGCCAAAAGGAGAAACGTTTAGGCAAAGCAAGGTTTACGAGCTTTTGAACTATGAACATCTCGTTCTCTTGTGCGGACATTACGAGGGTATAGACCAGCGGGTTATAGACCTCTTTATCGACGAAGAAATTTCCGTCGGCGATTACGTTTTAACGGGCGGGGAACTGCCCGCAATGGTCGTTTGCGACTGTGTTGCGCGTTACGTCGAGGGAGTAATTTCAAACGGCTCGCTCGTGGACGAAAGCTTTGCGAGCGGAAGTCTGGAATACCCGCAATACACCCGCCCCGCGGAATATATGGGGCTTAAAGTGCCGGAAGTGCTTTTATCCGGCGACCATAAAAAAATCGACGAATGGCGGGAGAATGAAAGCAAAAAAATAACCGCTCTCCGCCGTCCCGACCTTTTGGATAAATAATATGAAAACTATACAGTGGTTTCCGGGGCATATGACAAAAGCAATGCGAATGATGGAACAGCATCTCTCTCTGGTAGACGGAGTTGTTTTCGTTCTCGACGCGCGCTGCCCCGCAGCTTCTTTTAATCAGAAATTAAAAAAACTTGCCAACAACAAGCCCGTGCTGTACGTGCTTAACAAGGGCGACCTTGCAGACGAAAGAGCGGATTTTCTAATTAAGCTCATAAAGGAAAAGGGCGCTGCGGCAGTTAAAATAAACGCGGTAAATTCCTCTTCGCGGCGTGATATCACGGGGGCAATAGAAAGTCTGGTTGCGGAAAAACGTGCCCGCGCGCTTGAAAAGGGGCAGACAAAGGTTTTCCGTTTTATGGTTGCGGGCGTGCCGAATACGGGCAAATCAACGCTTATAAATCTGCTTGCAGGCTCAAAACGCGCGGAAACGGGAGATAAGGCGGGCGTTACCCGCGGTAAACAATGGATTAGGTGCGAGGGCTTCGAACTTCTCGATACCCCCGGAACAATGCCCCCCGCTTTCGATAACCAATATCTTGCAACACATCTCGCATACGTCGGCAGCGTTAACGACGATATCCTCGATATGGACGATATCGCGCTCGCCCTTCTCGGCGAACTTGCCCAAAAATACCCCAAACGGCTTGAAGAACGCTACGGCGTAGACGGCGGAACTCCGCTTGAAATGCTTGAAACGGTGTGCAAAAGGCGCGGTTTCGTTTTAAGGGGCGGAGAATACGATTACGAACGCGCGGAACGCGCCGTTATAGACGATTTCCGCAAGGGCAAACTCGGCAGAATAACGCTCGACACGGCGGAAGACGTTAAGGGGCTGGCGTTTTAATGGACAAGCTGAGGTACGAAACCAATTTGATTAAAAAAGGTTATAAATACGTTTGCGGCGTAGACGAGGTAGGCAGAGGTCCGCTTGCGGGTCCCGTGGTCTGCGCGGCTGTAATTATGCCTGTGGACGATATAATCGACGGCGTTGACGACAGCAAAAAACTCACCGAAAAAAAGAGGCAAAAACTCGCCGAAGAAATAAAGAAAAAGGCTATAGCCTACGCAATATGCCGCATTGAACCGCAGATAATAGACGAAATAAACATTTTGCAGGCTACAAGGCTGTGCATGAAAAACGCAATCGAAAGCTTGGATATAAAGCCCGATTTCGTGCTTGTGGACGGCAATATGACGCTTGATACGGATATCCCGCAAAAATACATAATAAAAGGCGATTCTTTCAGCTATTCCATAGGCGCCGCGTCTATAATCGCAAAGGTTTACAGGGATAAATTAATGGAAGAATACGCTGTAACTTATCCGCAATATTCTTTCGAAAAAAATAAGGGTTACGGAACGGTTGCGCACGTTAACGCAATAAAACAGGCGGGGATATGCCCCGTTCACCGCAGGAGCTTTGTAAAAAAGTGGATGCAGTAAACGGAAACAAACAAAAAAATCCGCACAATAAAAAACTCGGCGCGCAAGGCGAAAAAAAGGCTCGCAGATATCTTTTTTTTCACGGCTGGAAGATTATAGCAAAAAACTATAAAACGCCGTTCGGAGAGATAGATATAATCGCAAAAAAGAAAGACGTGCTCGCTTTTATAGAAGTTAAAACAAGGCTTTCCGATATCTTCGGCTTGCCGTCGGAGGCGGTTGACACAAAGCGGAAACGCCGTTATATTATGGGGGCAAATTACTTTTTATCGAATAAAAACGTAGATTTAACGGTCCGTTTCGATATAATAGAAATATTCCGCGGTCAGCTCAATCATATAGAAAACGCGTTTTATTGATTGCGTTAAAAAACGGCTGTGCCCGCACCGTAAAACCCGCTGTAAGAAAATCACGATAAATTTATGAAAATCAGGAGGAAACAGTTTTGGAAAAAAGAGCTTACGATTTGTTTTCAAAAGCCACTAAAGAGGTAACTATAAGGGTAATCCCCGGTCACTTTGCAACCAGACATTCGCACGTAAATTACTGCGTCGATATGACAAAGGTCAAATCGGAGCTTGTGTGCGCAAAGGCGGCGGCAAAGCTTTTCTGCGACGGATTTATGGCTGCGCCCGTCGATACGATAATTACGCTCGACAGAATGAAAATGGTCGGTTCTTTTATCGCGCACTACCTTTCGCACTCGCATATTAACAAAGGGCAGAACATTGCCGTTATCTCTCCGGAAATCCAGAACGACAAGCTTTTGCTCAGGGATAACTTTCTTCCGTACGTAAAAAATAAAAGCGTAATGCTCTTGACTGCGTCCGCAACCACGGGTAAAGACGCAAACAGCGTAGTCGAAGGT
Source organism: uncultured Christensenella sp. (assembly GCA_910577375.1). Taxonomy (GTDB): domain Bacteria; phylum Bacillota; class Clostridia; order Christensenellales; family Borkfalkiaceae; genus Coproplasma. Next base: position 57,893 of record CAJTLT010000008.1, on the reverse strand, counting down.
ATCCGCTATTACGGCGGTATGCCCGTAGGCGTAGCCACGGTGTTCGGCGGAAATTTCGCCTGCGACGTTCCTGTCTTAAAACTGTTCGGCGTGGAAGATTTGCCCGATTACTCTTCGTATTCTCCCGTGGATTGCCCGCTTTGCCGCGCAAACGTAAAGGTAGACGCCGTCGTAAATTCCTACGGATACAGCAAAATAATTTAAATCGGTAAAATAAAGGGGTGTAAGCCGCTTGTGCATTATATTATTTATAATATAGTGAATGTATTTTTCTTTTGTGAAAATTGCGACACACCCCCGAAAATAAGTTGCAATTTAAAAAAAGATTTGTTAATCTATTAAAGACTCAGGGCAGTCCTCTGCAAAATCCTTGCAAGAATGTCCGTAAACGGAGGTATAGTCATGAAAGGTTTGGTTGAAGCCATTGAAAAGGAAGGAATGAAAACGGAAGTTCCCGCGTTCAACGTGGGCGATACCGTAAAGGTTGGTTTCAAGGTTATTGAAGGAACCAAAGAAAGAATTCAGAATTTCGAAGGCGTCGTAATCGCTAAAAAGCACGGCGGAATAAGAGAAAGTTTCACTGTCCGCAGATTGTCTTTCGGCGTCGGCGTAGAAAGAACGTTCCCCCTTCATTCCCCTAAAATCGCGTCAATCGCGGTCGTTAAACGCGGCAAGGTAAGAAGAGCAAAACTTTATTATCTTCGCGGCTTAACAGGCAAGGCTGCAAAGATTGCGGAAATCAAATAATAAAAAAAGCTCCCGCTTTACGCGGGAGCTTTTAAAATTGTCAGAAATCAAGAGGTTATAGTATGTTATCCAAAATAACCGGCTTTGCGCTCAACGGTCTGGAGGGCGTTCCCGTAGATGTGGAAACGGATATAAATAAGGGCATGGTTTCTTACGACCTCGTCGGTCTGCCCGACACCGCCGTTAAAGAAAGCAAAGAACGCGTGCGTTCGGCTATAAAAAACAGCGCCCTTTATTTTCCGGTAAACAAAATCACGATAAATCTCGCCCCCGCCGACCTGAAAAAAGAAGGCTCGCACTATGATTTGCCCCTTGCGATAAGCATTTTAAAGGCGGGCGACCAGCTCACCGCGGAAACCGACGGAATCGTATTTCTCGGTGAACTCGCGCTTGACGGCAGTCTGCGCCCCGTGGCGGGAATACTGCCCATACTCATTTCCGCAAAAGCAAAGGGCTACGTCAATTTTATAGTTCCCGCGGGCAACGCAAACGAGGCAAGCTACATAGAGGGCACAAAGGTCTTTGCAATGCAGTCGCTGCGCGACGTTATAGACCTTTTAAACGGAGAACGCGTTTTTGCGCCCGTTGAACACCGCAGTTTCAAAGCGGCGCAAAGCGCACAAAAATACAACTACGATATGTCTTTGGTGCGCGGGCAAAAAGTTGCAAAACGCGCGCTCGAAATAGCCGTCGCGGGCGGGCACAATATTTTACTCGCGGGTCCTCCGGGAACGGGTAAAACTCTTCTTGCAAGATGTATCCCTACAATAATGCCCGATATGACGTTCGAAGAAGCTCTCGAAGTAACGAAAATTCACTCCGTCGCGGGCTCTTTAACGGAAGAAGGCATCGTTTCCATGCGCCCTTTCAGAACGCCCCACCATACGGCTACAACCGTTTCGCTGTGCGGCGGCGGCAACGTAAAAATCCGCCCGGGCGAAATTTCGATGGCGCACAAAGGCGTATTGTTTTTGGACGAGCTTCCCGAATACACCCGCCACGCGTTGGAATCCCTGCGCCAGCCTCTGGAAGACAGGGTAATAACCGTTACTCGCGCAGGCGGCGCAATCACGTTCCCCGCCGATTTTATGCTTTGCGCAAGCATGAACCCTTGTCCTTGCGGCAATTACGGCTCGGCGTATCTCACTTGCTCGTGTACGCCCGCGCAGGTGCATAAATACAGAAGTAAAATTTCGGGGCCGTTGCTTGACAGAATAGATTTGCAGGTTGAAGTTGACGGAATAAAATACGAGGATTTGGCGGGCGAAAGCAAAGAAGAATCCAGCGCGCAAGTCAAAGAACGCGTAGAAAAGGCAAGGGCAATCCAACGCGAAAGATTCCGCGGGGAAAGTATTCTCGTCAACGCAAATATGGGAGAAAAGCAAATAAAAAAATATTGCCGTCTGTCAGCGGAATGCGAAGAAATTCTGCGCAACGCGTTTGAAGCTCTGCACCTTTCCGCCCGCGCCCGTTCAAGAATTATCAAAGTCGCGCGCACCGTTGCGGACCTCGCTTTCAGCGAAGAAATAAAGCCCGAACATATTCTCGAAGCCGCGTCATACCGCAGCTACGACAGCGGCAGTTTATAAAACACGGTTTCCAAAATGTACACAAAAGAAGAAATAAACTTAATCGCGCTCTGCTCTTTTGAAGAGTTAACCTACAAACAGCGGTTCAATTTGCTTTCGGGGCTGACGCGAAATGAGCCCGATTTTGTGAAATATGAAGAAATTCTGATTAAAACGCTTGGCGGCGGCGTATATAATAAAGTAAAGGACAAGTTTTTCTCGCAAACTTACCGTGAAAAGCTTATTTCGAAACTTGACGGACGCGGCGTAAAATGCGTAACATATTTTTCGGAAGCTTATCCCGATACGCTTAAAAACATTCCGTGCCCGCCGATAACGCTTTTCTGCAAAGGCAATATAAATTTACTTAAACAACGTTGCTTCGCCGTGGTCGGGTCAAGAAAAACCCCGCCCAACATAATAAAAGAATGTAAAAACGCGGCAAACGGACTTTCACGGCATTTCGCAGTAGTTACGGGTATGGCTGACGGTGCTGATGCCGCCGCAATAGAGGGCGCTCTGCCAAGCGGAAAAATAATTTCCGTGCTCGCATACGGTTTTGACCACGTTTACCCCGCGCTTAACGAAAACCTTTTGCATAAAGTGGAAAGCAACGGGTTGCTTATAACCGAATACACTCCGCAAATTCCGCCGCTTAACTATAATTTCCCCGTGCGCAACAGAATTATAGCGGGTCTTTCAGAAGGAGTTCTCATAGTTTCCGCGGGCAAAAAGAGCGGTGCGAAAATCACGGCGGGATACGCGCTCGAATATAACCGCAGAGTGTTTGCGTTTCCGTATTCGGTCGGCGCAGGAAGCGGAGAGGGCTGCAACGAACTTATAAGAGAAGGCGCAACCTTGGCGCGGGATACGCTTGACGTATTAACCGATTTCGGTTTAAACTTTAATCCGCCCGCAGAACCGGAACTCTCCGAAGAAGAGGCGGAAATTCTTAAAATTATAAAAGACGCGGGCGAAGCGTTTGCTCCGCACATAGCGGAAAAGGCGGGTAAACCGCCGTTCCGTATAATACCCCTTTTATCCTCGCTGGAAATAAAGGGAATGATAACGAGATTAGGCGGCAACCGCTTTGCCGCATTAAAATAGAGGCTATTATGGATTTGATTATCGTGGAATCGCCATCCAAGGCGAAAACAATTTCAAAATATTTAAAGGGCAAATATAAAGTGGACGCGTCCGGCGGACACGTAAGGGACTTGCCCGAAAAAACTCTCGGCGTAAAAATCACGGATAATTTCGAACCGAGGTACGAAATAACACCCTCCAAAAAAGAGGTTATAAAAAGGCTTTCGCAAGAGGCGAAAAAATGCGGAAAAGTTTATCTCGCAACCGACCCCGACCGCGAGGGGGAAGCGATAAGCTGGCATCTTCAAAGCGTTCTCGAGCTCGACGAAAACGCCGCAAACCGTATAGAATTTAACGAAATTTCTCCCGCGGCAGTGCAAAACGCTCTCAAAAATCCGCGCAGAATAAACACAAACCTTGTAGACGCCCAGCAAGCAAGGCGCGTTCTTGACAGGCTTGTCGGCTACAAGCTTTCTCCGCTTTTGAACAAGCGTATCCAGAACGGACTTTCCGCGGGACGCGTTCAGTCGGTAGCTCTGCGCTTAATCGTTGACAGGGAGCGCGAAATTTCCGCGTTCAAGCCCGACGGCTACTGGGTAATGAACGCCTTCTTGCAGGACAACGCAAAAAATTACGCCCCTTTCAAGGCGGTTTACCAATATAAAAAGAACGGCGAAACAATACCCGAACAGCTCGCAAACGAAATAGAAGAAAAGGTAAAAGCGGGTAAATTCGTCGTCGCAAAGGTTAAAAAGGGCGTAACGAAACAGCACGCGCCCGCGCCTTTCACAACGTCGTCGCTTCAGCAGGACGCGTCAAATAAATACGGAATGTCCTCGCCCGAAACAATGCTCGTGGCACAGCACCTTTACGAGGGTATGGACGTCGGCGGCGACCATATCGCGCTTATAACTTATATAAGAACGGACTCCGTGCGCATTTCCAAAGAGGCGCAGGACAACGCTCTCGAATTCATAAAAAACAATTACGGTGCGGAATATGTGCCGTCCAAGCCCAATTTTTACGCAACAAAAAAGGGCGCGCAGGACGCGCACGAGGCAATCCGCCCCATAAATTTAAGCGTAACCCCCGCAAGCGTAAAAGCAAGCCTCGACAAAAAGCATTACAATATTTATAAGCTTGTTTACGACAGGTTTATCGCCTCCCAAATGGCGGAAGCTCAATACAATTCTATGCAGATAGAGGCGGAAAGCGCGGGTTATACCTTCAAGGCAAGCGGCAAAGCGCTTTTGTTCGCGGGATATACCGCGGCGTATCAGGACGCGCAAAAAGAAAAGGACGAAGAAGAGGAAAGCTCAAAACTCCTTCCTCCTCTGAACGAGGGCGACGAACTCAACCTCAACGATTTTTCAAAAGAACAGAAGTTCACAAAGCCACCTTACCGCTATACGGATGCGTCGCTCGTAAAAGCTATGGAAGAAAAGGGCATAGGCAGACCGTCCACCTACGCCTCCATAATTTCCGTTTTAAACAAGCGTAAATACGTCAAAAAAGACGGCAAATATATGATGCCCACCGACGTTGCATATTCCATCACCGATATGCTCTTGAAGTATTTCACAGACATTATGGACGTCGGCTTCACCGCGAGAATGGAAGACGATTTGGATAAAATAGAAGACGGCGGGTGCGACTGGCACAAAATCATTGCGGATTTCTACCCCGGGTTTGCAGACCAGCTCAAAACGGCTTCTACCGACGGCGACGAAGAAACCGATTTAAAATGCGAAAAATGCGGCAGTCCGATGATAAGAAGAATGGGCAAATACGGCAAATATCTCGCCTGCTCCAACTATCCCGCTTGCTCCAATATAGTCAGCGAGGGAGAGGCGGAGATATCTTCTATGCGCTGCCCCAAATGCGGCGCGAATATGGTAGTTAAAAGCGGCAAGTTCGGCAAATTCCTCGCTTGCCCCAACTATCCCGAATGTTCGTCCATTTTGCCCATAGACGCGGAAACCACACAGGAAAAGTGTTCAGACTGCGGCAGCTATATGTTGCTTAAAAAGGGCAAATACGGCAAATATCTCGAATGCCCCAAATGCTCCTCGAAACGTCCTTTCGTTTCGGCGGACGGCAAAGAAGAGGGCGAAAAGCTGGAAGGAACTTGCCCCGACTGCGGCAAGCCTATGCGCCGTATGCGCTCAAAATCGGGCAAAATTTACTACGGATGCACGGGCTATCCCGATTGCAAATTCCTCAGCTGGGATGTCGCCACGGGCGGCAAATGCCCCAAATGCGGAAAGTATTTAATCAAAAAAGGCAATAAAATAAAGTGCTCGGATAAAGACTGCTCTTACTCCGAAGAATTGCCCGAAAGCGAAAATGAACAAAAAAGTTAAGGTTGTAGGCGCGGGGCTCGCGGGCGCGGAAGCGGCTTATTACCTTGCCGAACGCGGCGTAAAAGTAGAGCTTTACGATATAAAACCCAAAACCTTTACCCCCGCCCATACAGATAAAAATTTCTGCGAGCTGGTGTGTTCCAATTCGCTCAAAGGCAAAGACCCTTATTCCAACGCGTGCGGGCTTTTAAAGGAAGAAATGCGTATCCTCGGTTCGCTCACTATGGAGGCGGCGGAAAACACCTCCGTTCCCGCGGGCGGTGCGCTCGCGGTAGAAAGGGAAAGCTTTGCACAATACGTCACTCAAAAATTAAAATCCCATAAAAACATAAAAATACTCTGCGAAGAAGTCGTAACCGTTCCCGAAGAGCGGAGCATAATAGCCACGGGGCCTTTAACAACGGACAAGCTTTCTGAAAGTATTTCCGATATATGCGGGGGGCAATTACATTTTTACGACGCTTCGGCTCCCATAGTTTCAAGAGACAGCCTCGATTTCGAAAATTGTTTTTTCGGCGACAGATACGGCAAGGGCGGCGACGATTATATAAACTGCCCGCTCGATAAAGAGCAGTATGAAAACTTCGTAAACTCGCTTATATCCGCGGATAAAGCGGTGCTGCACGATTTCGAAAAGCGGGAAATTTTCGAAGGCTGTATGCCCGTGGAGGTCATGGCGGCGCGTGGATTTGAAAGTCTGCGTTTCGCCAATTTAAAGCCAGTCGGCTTGAAAGATAAAAACGGAAACCGCTTTTACGCAGTTTTGCAATTGCGCAAAGAAAACGCGGACGGCACGGCTTACAATCTTGTCGGCTGTCAGACAAACCTTAAATGGGGGGAGCAAAAGCGGGTATTTTCAATAATTCCCGCACTTAAAAACGCGGAGTTTCTGCGCTACGGCGTAATGCACCGCAATACTTTTTTAAACTCGCCTCAATGCTTGAACTCCGATTTTTCGTTCAAATCCCGCCCGACCGTATTTTTTGCGGGGCAGATTACGGGCGTTGAAGGTTATGTGGAATCTGCGGCGAGCGGAATGCTCGCGGCTGTGCATATGCTTGAAAAGCTCAACGGTAACCAGCCTGTAATTCCCGATAACACAACAATCTTAGGCGCGTTGTCGGCACATATATCGGGGGCTAACGAAGATTTTCAGCCTATGAACGCAAACTTCGGAATCTTAAAGTCTCTTGATAAGATTATAAAAGATAAAAAACAACGCTACGCGGCGCTTGCGCAAAGGGCGCTTGAAAATATCAGAGAATACAAAAGCAAACTGTTTTGATTTTAAAATGTCAATCCGTAAGATTTGATAAAGAACTATTGCCGCCATACATAATAAAATCCAACGTTTATATGTCGGCGTTCGTTGTAGTTTGTAGTTTTTCTTCTTTCTATAATAACGTGCGGCGCACCGTCCGCCGTTAAAAAATAATTTGCAAAGTGCCTTTCGGGATTATACGGCAAAAGCCGAACCGTTGATTTTCAGCGGGGGCTTTGCTGAGGATATTTAAATACCTGAAAAGTAATGGCGGTATCAAAAAATCAGATACCGAGAGGTTTATATAAGGAGAAACAAAATGACTGAATTTCACGCAACAACAATATGCGCCGTAAAAAGAAACGGCGAAACGGCTATCGCGGGCGACGGTCAAGTCACTATGGGCGAAAGCGTAATTTTCAAAAACAGTGCGCAGAAAGTGCGCAGAATATACGGCGGAAAAGTAATTCTTGGCTTTGCGGGGTCGGTTTCGGACGCGTTTTCGTTAAGCGAAAAGTTCGAGGGCATGCTCAACAAATTTTCGGGCAACCTTATGCGGTCCGCGGTGGAACTCGCCGAACTCTGGCGCTCCGATAAAGCCGTAAGAAAGCTCGAAGCTTTAATGATTGTCGCCGATAAAGAAACTATGCTCATAGTTTCGGGCACGGGCGAGGTTATCGAACCCGACGACGGAATCGCGGCTATCGGCAGCGGAGGCAACTACGCGCTGGCGGCGGCGCGCGCTCTCTGCCAGAACACGGATTATACCGCAGCGGAAATCGCGCAAAAGTCGCTTAAAATCGCAAGCGAAATCTGCGTGTTCACCAACGACAACATTAAATGCGAGGTAATATAAGGAGGAACGCACCGTGGATTTAACGCCCAAACAGATAGTACATGAATTAAACAAATATATCATAGGTCAGGACGAGGCTAAAAAAGCCGTGGCAATAGCTTTGAGAAACCGCTACCGCCGCGGTCGGCTCTCTCCCGCCCTGCAAGAAGAAATAACCCCCAAAAACATTATTATGAAAGGACCTACGGGCGTTGGTAAAACCGAAATCGCCCGCCGCCTTGCAAAGCTTGTAAAAGCCCCCTTTATCAAGGTGGAAGCAACAAAATATACCGAGGTCGGCTACGTCGGGCGCGACGTTGAAAGTATGGTGCGCGATTTGGCGGAATGCGCAATCCGCCTTGTAAAAGAAGAAAAAACGGAAGAAGTCAGCTATAAGGCGACCGCCGTTGCGGAAAGACGCATCGCAAAAGTCCTTGCCGATATGAAAAAGGAAGAACGCGGAGAAACGGCAAAAGCAGTTTTCGAAGATAAACTCGTCGAAGATATTCACGCGGGCAAATACGATAACGCCGTTATAGAAATAGAGGTAAACGATATCCCCAAGCCCTTGGAGTTGTCCCCCGGCAGCGGCGCGGCAATCGATTTGGGCTCGATTTTCAGCGGTATGGGAATGAACAAAAAGAAAAAGCGTAAAATTTCCGTTTTCGAGGCTAAAAACCTCATCATCGCAGAGGAAGCGGATAAGCTCATCGATAACGACGCCGTAACGGCGGAAGCTCTCCGCCGCGCCGAAAACGACGGAATTATCTTTATAGACGAAATAGATAAAATCGCGGGCAAGGGCAATCACGGCGCAGACGTTTCAAGAGAAGGAGTTCAGCGCGACATTTTGCCTATAGTTGAAGGCTGTACCGTCCAGACAAAATACGGTCCCGTAAAAACCGACTATATTCTCTTTATCGCAGCGGGCGCTTTCCACGTTTCCAAAGTGGAAGATTTAATCCCCGAGCTTCAGGGCCGGTTCCCCATTCAGGTCGAACTCAAAAGCCTTACAAAGCAGGATTTCATAAACATTTTAACCCAGCCTCAAAACGCTATCACCGCTCAGTACGCGGCGCTCTTGGCTGTGGATAATATCGATTTGCATTTCACCGCCGACGCAATAGAAAAAATCGCGGAAATTTCAGAAGATATTAACACCACTTCCGAAGATATCGGCGCCCGCCGTCTGCATACGGTTATGGAATATCTTCTCGAAGACATTTCCTTTAACGCCGGCGGAAACGATTATCCCGTAATTCCCGTAAACGTAAACGCAAAATATGTGGAAGAACACCTCGAAAACATAACCCGCAACCGCGATTTGAAAAAGTACGTTCTGTAATCCGCCGCAAGGAGAAATTATGATTAACATACCCAAAGGCACAAAAGATGTTCTGCCCTCGCAGTCTTATAAATGGCAATTCGTGGAAGACGTCGCGCGCGAAACCGCAAAAACCTTTAACTATAAAGAAGTAAGAACCCCCGTGTTCGAATATACCGAACTCTTTCAGCGCGGCGTCGGGGAAACAACCGACGTCGTCAATAAAGAAATGTACACCTTTGAAGACAAGGGCGGAAGAAGCATTACTTTAAAACCCGAAGGCACGGCGGGGGTTGCAAGGCTTTTTATTGAAAACGGTCTGGCAAGCTCGCCTCTGCCGGTAAAAACTTTCTATATCACGCCGGCTTTCCGCTATGAAAGACCTCAGGCGGGCAGATTAAGGGAGTTCCACCAGTTCGGGCTCGAAGTATTCGGCTCGCCCTCGCCCGAAACCGATGCGGAAGTAATTTTTGCCGCCTCGTCGTTTTTGGATAAGCTCGGTTTAAAGGATATAGAACTGCAAATAAACTCGATTGGGTGCCCCATATGCCGCAACGAATACAATAAAGCGCTTAAAAAATACTTTGAACCGCATCTTGAAAGTATGTGCCAGACCTGCAAAACAAGGTATGAAAAGAACCCGCTCCGCATGCTTGACTGCAAAGAAGAAAATTGTAAAGCGATAAATGCTAACGCGCCGAAAATTTTAGATTATCTTTGCGAAGATTGCAAATCCCACTTTGAAGAGGTAAAAGCCCTCTTAAACGTTTTGGGTCTGAAATATACCGTTAACCCGCGCATAGTAAGGGGTTTGGACTATTATACGAAAACGGTTTTCGAATTTTTAACCGGCAAAATCGGGGCGCAAAGCGCGGTATGCGCGGGCGGTCGCTACGATAATCTTTTATCTCAGCTCGGCGGAAATTCTTTGCCCGCAATCGGCTTCGCCGCGGGGATAGAAAGGCTTTTATTGCTTATGGAAACAACCGGCGCGCCTTTCCCCGCAGAGCAAAAGCCCCGCATATATATCGCGGGCATGGACGGAAAAACCCGCTCTCTCGCGTTCGAAACCGCCGCATATCTGCGCACTAACGGCGTTTCCGCCGAAGTAGACCATATGCAAAGAAGCATAAAGGCACAGTTTAAATACGCGGATAAAATCGGCGCCGAATTTGTGGCGGTAATCGGGGAAGAAGAATTTAACGCGGGCGTCGTCAACGTCAAAAAAATGGCCGACGGCTCAACGTCCGCGGTTAAAATAAAAGAACTTTACACATACTTGACAAAGGAGATTTAAAATGCAAAAAATAAATAAAGAACAGTTTGAAGAACTTTTAAAGGGCGATAAGCCCGTCGTTTGCGATTTCTTCGCGGATTGGTGCGGTCCTTGCAGAATGCTCGCCCCCGTTATGGAAGAAATGTCGGAAAAATACAAAGATAAAGCGGAATTCGTCAAAGTAAACGTAGACGAAGTCCCCGAGCTTTCCGTCCGCTACGGAATTATGTCCATACCTCTCGTGGCGGTTTTCAAAAACGGAGAGCAGGCGGCAAAGTCGCTCGGATATATGAACAAAACCGAAGCCGACGGATTTCTTTCTGAAAATTTATAAGCTTGCGGCAAAAAACGGCGGGGCAAAAAGCCCCGCCGCTTTTTTTTAAGGTAAATTTTTACAATTGTATTGAGATAACCGATTGAAAGTGATATAATGTAAAAAAGGAGAATTTTTATGATAGATATTTCTTTAATCGCACAAACAGACCCCGAAATTGCAGAAGCTCTTACCTTGGAACTCAAACGCCAGCAAAATAATATAGAATTAATCGCAAGCGAAAACTTCGTTTCTCCCGCGGTTCTTGCTGCGGCGGGCAGCCACCTTACGAATAAATATGCCGAAGGCTATCCCGCGCACCGCTATTACGGCGGCTGTCAGTGCGTGGATATTGCGGAAGATTTGGCGCGCCAACGCTTAAAAGAAATTTTCGGCTGCGAATATTGCAACGTTCAGCCCCACTCAGGCGCAAGTGCAAACCTCGCGGTTTTATTTGCCGCATGCCAGACGGGAGATACGGTTATGGGTATGAACTTAGCCCACGGCGGTCACCTTTCCCACGGCTCGCCCGTAAATATTTCGGGCAAATACTTCAATATAGTTCCCTACGGAGTTAAAGAGGGGGAAGAAGTAATAGATTACGAAGAAATGGAACGTATCGCCCTCGAATGTAAACCCAAGGTTATCATTTCGGGCGCAAGCGCATATCCCCGCGTTATAGATTTTAAACGTATACGCGAAATCTGCGATAAAGTCGGCGCGTTGATGTTCGTCGATATCGCCCATATAGCCGGTCTTGTCGCCGCGGGCTTGCACCCCTCGCCCGTTCCGTATGCAGACTTTGTCACAACCACAACCCATAAAACCCTGCGCGGACCCCGCGGCGGAGTCATTATGTGCAAAGAGGAATGGGGCAAGGCAATCGATAAAGCGGTGTTCCCCGGTATACAGGGCGGACCTTTAATGCACATAATCGCCGCAAAGGCAGTCGCTTTTAAAGAGGCGCTTACCCCCGAATTTAAACAATATCAGGCGCAGATAATCAAAAACGCCGCGGCTATGGCTGAAGAATTTAAAAAACTCGGCGTCAAAATGGTTTCCGGCGGAACGGATAACCACTTGATTTTGCTCAACCTCACGGATAAAAATATTACAGGCAAAGAGCTTGAAAAACTTCTGGACGGGGTGCATATCACCGTAAACAAAAACGCAATCCCGTTCGATACCCAAAAACCCTTCGTAACTTCCGGCATAAGAATCGGCACGCCCGCTGTCACTTCCCGCGGAATGAAGGAAGAAGAAGTCCGCACTATAGCCCGCCTCATCGCAAAAGTTATAGAAGAGCGCGAAGCCTCTTTTGAATATGTGGAAAAAGAGGTCGCAAAACTCTGCAAATCTTTCCCCTTATACGCCGACTGCGTCAGATAAAATCCAAAAACCCAAAAACCACGCAATCTAAGATAAAATTCGTAAAATTAAAATCAAGAGAATAATGTTAATAATGAGGATGTGAAAATGTTTGAATGGGTTAAAAAAGATTTGGAAAAGATTTCAAGTCATCAACATAAATACTATTTAATTATTAGCATCATTTATATGATTGTGCTTAATGTCGGTTCTTTGTCAATAGGGATTACGCTTCTTTGCTTCTCTGTAAAAGATTTTTGGTGGGTGACACTTATGTTTGTTTCAATGGGCTTGATGGGAGATATAATTTTTTTGTTTGTTATAAAATCGCGGTTAAAATATTATCGGCTTGCCTTGGCAAGAGAAAAAAAGGAACAAGAAAATAAAATTAAGGAAAATAATTATGAAACAAAAAACTCTTTATAAAATCTTTTTACCGTTATTAGCGTTTACGGATGACGAAATACGCTGACTGCACAAAAAAACAGTTTGAAATTTAACTAAGGAAAAATGTATTTTTTATGATTACAGTTGAACAAATTTTAACCGCGTCTGAAGAATCGGCAGTTGATTGGTCTCAATTCGGTCCATCGGTATTGGCTACGGTAATAGGCTTTTGTCTTGCGATTGTTTTTCAGCAATTTGTTTACGAATTGCTGAAAAATAAAATTCTGAATAATATAAAGGCCAAAAATATTGTAATTGACATAAAAAAAGAGCTTGAAAGAATTGCAGAGGTTTTGAATAGCTTAAACAACGGGATAATTTATGTGGACCCTATTAAAATTCCCGTATGGGAAGGCATTTTGAATACTAATGAGTTTGAACTGTTGTTACGGTTTAAAAAAGCAAAGTTTTTAAAGCGCGTTACCGACGATAATGATTTAATAAAAAAATACGGTAAGGAAAATTTAAAGAGTTTAAATTTTAATCTGTATGATATCATTTTCTCTGTTTACGGGATTGTACAGGAATATAATAAATGGTGGTATATATATTCTGAAAATTATGCCGAAGCGCTTGCGTCAAACGGTGATAAAGATAAGCTTGAACCTATAAAAGATTGCATAAATAAAATACGGGATATTATGCTTAAACCAACTTTGGATAATAAAAAAGAACTTGGGGAAAGTATCGTTATATTGGTAAATCTTATTGAATGTATCGTAGAAGATAAAGAACACAAAAACAAAAATCTGAATTTTGAGTTGGACTGTTTGTTTGATGCAAATCGGATTTAAGGAGGAAATATTATGTCGCCGTATGGAATTAGTCAGGGGTCTGAAAAACCGCAGGAAGAATTTAAAACCGCTTTTGACGTTAGTAAAAAATATCTTGGCTTAAAAATGCATGTTGAAAGTCTTGAATCGTGCGACGGAATGTCGATAAACAATACTATCGATGAGTTATCGGCGATTTATAAAGATTTGACTTTTCTTGACGACGACGGCATTTATATAAATTTAAAAAAAGCAACCGAACTTTTCAAAGTTGAAAATAAAGACGATAAACTTGCGATAAACGATATCGGCAGCGCTATTTATAGCGTGTTGTCCGATAGCTTTAAAATTCAGGAAGATTCGCAGCGATTGCTTATAATCGAAAGTCCGTTGGGCTCATATAAAAATCGGCTGCTAAAAAATATTTATTTAAAAGTCGCTACGCAAGAGCTGAAAAACGACGTTTTGCCGTTTTATATAAATGTGTCAAAATATGAAGAAGAGCGTCAGCTCGTATATAACGATATTAATTCTATTTTAAAAATAATAAAAGAAAATCCTCAAAAAATGCCGGTATTCATCATCGACGGCGTCAGAAATTTTGCTTGCCGTATAAATGATTTATACGGTGTTTTGGATAAGGATATTTTTGAAAAAATCACAAAATACAGGCTTATTGTCGGCGTGGATTACCGGTTTACTGAAAATGCCGAGCAAAACGGTGTCAAATACAAAGGGGAAACCCCTCTTGTGGACCGTAACGCAACAAAATTCGTATTAAAAATAAATCCTATGCGTTTGGATATGGAACAGGAGAGTATCGAATTTATTGAAGCTTGTATAAAAGCTTTTAAAAACGAAATCCCCGCCATAAAAGATATGCCGGCTTTAAGTGCTAAAGACGTTCATTCCAGACTTGTGGATTTAGGTCTTGTTTATATCGACGCGCATTGGCTTGTTAAGCTTTTGAAAGAATACAGAAATTTTATGCAAGCGCAAAATATTACTGTGTTATACAATGCGATTGTAAATAAGTTTTTGGGCAATGAAAACATGGTTGACGAAGCCGCAGGACTTGCTTATGATTTCGGTTTGTACGGAAAATACGATACTGTCAAAAATAACGACGTCGTTAATGAACAGAATACGTTCAAAGAATGGGAATTGATATTAAAACATAAAAGCGTTCAGGATTATTTTATTGCAAGACATTATGTAAATCTTTTGGCGGATGTTGATTTTGAAACGCCAAAAGACCAATTGGTCAAAGATTTAGGATTTTTTAACCGTGTATTTCCTAAAAACATAACGCGTTTTGCCTCATACATGATAGAAGCGCAAGATGATTTGGAAGAAAAAATTCTTACGTTGGCTAAAGACGAATTTTATCTTAATGATAATCTGATGCCGGTATTTGCAAAAAGCGAACTTACTTATTGGCTTGGAAGATTATCCAAAAATAATCAGATTAAAGCGTTCGGAGTACTTAAATATTTAAAAAATAAATCTGCGGAAAAATATGAAGAAATAAAATTAAAGCATGCGAAAAATTTATCCAATCATAATGAGGTAAAAATAGAATGTTTTTTGCTCCGCGGAATATGCGTCAGTCTTTTATACTGTAAAAATGTAGATAACGACCCTGTTATTGATGCGGAAATACTTCAAACTCTTAACGATTATCTGCTTGCGCTTTTCACCGATAAAACGTCTAATGAAATTAATCGCGCATTCCATCTTGAATATTATAATGATATAAATTATAAAATCAGCCCCAACAATGACGATTGTATTAAAAAAATGAAAGACAATCTCACAAAGGGCAAAAATACGTTCCGTAAATTGGTTAACGATTTAAATAAAGCGAGCAAGTTCAACGTGGTTTCCGTGTTGCAGCTTGTTACGCTTTGTTGCTTGATTTTGGCGCGCAAACCCGAAAAAATAGATTATCTGCGCGATAATAACGGGGTTCCCGTCAATAAAGAAAAATTGTATTATGTAAAAGATATGAATGTCCGTGATGACGAAACGGAAGAAAAATATATCAAAATATACAATATTAAATACGATTTGGATTCTTGTTTGAATTTGCTGCAAAAATTCAAATTCTCAAGCATATATTCTAAACTTGATAATTTGGTCAAGGGCTATTTCGAATGGGTAAGCGAAGAAATGAACTGGCTAAAAAACGAGCTTGAAAATGCTCGGAATAGCGATAAACCGTATTATATACCTTACATAGAAACTAAAACTTATAATAAATATTGCAACGCGATAAATGTATTTCGTACTGGTTGGCTGCAAAGAAGAGTGCAAAGACCTGAAAGTATTGCAGAGCATATTTATAATTGCTGGTTAATGGGATTGTTATATTTACCGGAAGAAGGTTCTAAAGTCGAACGCGACAGAGGATACGATAAATCCGCGATTTTAAATATGATTCTTATTCACGATTTGGGCGAAGTCGTTACGGGAGATATCCCAAGAGATGTCAAAATCGCTTCCGACGAAATCAAAAACAAGTACGATGACGAAGAAAGTCGGGTTATGTACTCTATACTGTTAACGGGCTCTTATCCTTTTGTGAATTCTACAATGAGTGAATATTACGATTTATGGAAAGCCTGGGCAAACGTTGCGGCAAATAAAAACATCAATGCGGAAATCGCCAAAGATATCGATAATATTCAGGCGGTACATCAGTATTGCAAATATTATCTCGATAGAAGTGATGTGCAATGTGCGGGCGGCGGAACTTTTGCCATTTGTAATGGTGAAAACGAAGCAAAATTAGGCGCTGTTCCGTATGTGAATATGACTAAGGAAGATTGTTTTAGGTGGCTGTCCACCGTTGACGCGGATATTCCCGGCAGCCTTTGCGTTCTTAAAAGCGAACGGGGTAAAGAAATCAGCCGTAAAGTTATATTCGAAAATCTCAGATTTTC
Organism: uncultured Christensenella sp.; assembly: GCA_910577375.1. GTDB lineage: Bacteria > Bacillota > Clostridia > Christensenellales > Borkfalkiaceae > Coproplasma. The sequence continues at coordinate 41,587 of CAJTLT010000008.1, read as the reverse complement.
CGAACTTATTTCCGATTATAAAGCTTATAAAATTCATTAATTTTATTGACAAATATAAAATTACACAATATAATAAAATCACAATTTAAAGTTATTCTTTGGGGCGGGGTGCGATTCCCCACCGGTGGTAAAGTCCACGACGGTTGAAAAACCTTGAGCGGGTGCAATTCCCGCACCGACGGTATAGTCCGGATGATAAAAGAATTTCAAAACGTTTTTCGTTTTTGTCGCGCCCCGAATATCGGGGCGTTTTTCAATGCAAAGAACAACTTTAAAAATAAAAATTTTTAAGGAGGTTCTTCATGCAAGAAACCGAAACTTCAACCCTTTCCGAACAAGAATCGGAAACCGCCGCGGCACAAGCCGTCAACTTAACGGAACTCCCCGCCGCAGAACAAACGCAAACCGAACAAACACAAACCGAACAGCCGAAGAAAGTCAACGTGAAAAAGGTTTTAAAAAACTACTTTTCCGCAACCCGCATAGCGTATCTCGGCGTGTTCACCGCCCTTGCGTTTGCTTTAAGATTGTTGCAATTCTCCGTTCTGCCCGCAGTTCCCTATCTGGAGCTCGACTTTTCAGATACTTTCGTAATGGTCTGTGGCTACACGCTCGGTCCCTTATCGGGAATGATTTGCGGAGTGCTTAAAGAGCTTATTTACGGAATCTGTTTCACAAAAACTTCGTTCGTCGGCGAACTTGCAAACGTTGTTATTATGTTGCCGCTCGTACTCATTCCGTCGATTCTTTATAAAAAGCATAAAGGAATCAAATCCGTAATAGCCGCAATGTCAATCGCGTGCGCGGTAAGGGTTTTATGGTCTTTCCCTGTAAACTGGTTGCTCAATTTCCCCGTTTTCGTCGGAATGAATTGGGAGGTCGGAATGTCCGCGTTCATAAAGGTATGGTACTGGGCTATGCTTTTCAACCTCATAAAAACAGTCGCGCTTGCCGTAACAACCCTCTTGCTCTATAAGCCGCTCTCTAAACTCATAATGCTCACAAGCGAAAAATTCGCCTCAGTCGGCAAAAAACACAAAAAAGCGCAATAAAAGTTTAAAATAAAATTCATTACATAATAATTGCAAAAAACCGCCGCGCGGGGTATAATATTCCCGTATGGCGGTTTTTGTTTCGCAATCTCCCGAACAAACTATAGAATTCGGCGAAAGATACGCAAAAAAACTCAATAAAAACGACGTCGTAATTTTAAACGGAGAAATGGGCGCGGGCAAAACCGTGTTTTGCAAAGGCGTCGCAAGAGGACTCGGCATAACCGAAGAAATCCTTTCCCCGACCTACGCATATATGAACGACTATGGCGGCAAACTTTTTCACTTCGATTGCTACCGTCTTAAAAACGGCGGACAAGCCGAAGCGCTCGGTCTGTGCGATTATTTTTACGCGGGCGGCGTGTGCGTTGTGGAATGGGCGGAAAACATAAAAGAAGTCCTCCCTGCAAACTGCAAAACCGTAACAATCCGCAAAACAGCTGAAGGGAGGGAAATTATATATGATTAATTACCTCGCGGCAGACACTTCGTCGCGCTATTTAACCGTTCTCGCAAAAAAAGGCGAAAAAAAGGTTTTGCGCCATATCCCCGAATGCGCAATGCAGCACTCGGTAATTTTAATGGGCGAAATAGAAAAAGCCCTCGCCGAAGCGGATTTAACCCCCGACGAATGCGATTTTTTCTGTTCCGTAACTGGCCCCGGGTCTTTCACCGGCATAAGAATAGGCGTCGCCGCAATCAAAGGCTTTGCGCTCGCCGCGGATAAACCGGTAAAGGCTGTAACCGCGTTTGACCTCATCGCATATAATGTCAACAGCGCACAACCCTTCTATGTCGTAATCGACGCGGCGCACTCTCATTATTACGTATGCGGCTATTCGGGCGGCAAAATCTGCGCCGAACCGCGCTATCTCTCCGAAGAAGAGGTAAAGGCTCTGAACTCGCCCCTTTACGGGTTTGAGAATTTGCCTTTCGATAATTATATAAAATTAAATCCCGAAAACTGTCTTGAAACCGCGGCGCAATCCGCGGAAATCTCGGATAATCTTCACGCGCTCTACGTGAGAAAAAGTCAGGCGGAGGAAAATTTAATTGCAAATAAGAGAGTGGAATTATAAAGACATACTGCGCATTTCCGAAATAGAAAAGGAATGCTTCCCGCACGAACCGTGGTCTTTTCAGATGCTCGCGTCAAGCTTCGATACGGATAGCTTTCACGGCGTTTTGGCGGAAGACGGCGGCGAAATCATAGGCTACGGCGGCGTAACTATAGCGGCGGATACCGCGGATATAGCCAATGTCGCGGTAACGGAGCCTTTCCGTCACAGCGGCGTCGGAACGGCGATAATCGCAGAACTTTCGCATATAGCAAAGCAAAGGGGCGCAATAAAATTATTTCTGGAAGTGCGCGTTTCAAACGCGATAGCTATGGAACTGTATCTCAAAAACGGTTTCAAAGGCGCTTACGCAAGAACGCGCTACTATTCCGACGGCGAGGATTGCCTCGTTATGGTCAAGGAGCTTTAATATTTTAATCGGCGGTAAATTCGTATCTTACCAAAGTTTCGGGTCGGGTAAAGACGTGCTGTTTCTGCACGGCTACGGTTCCAAAAAAGAAAGTTTTTACTACCAGACAAAATTTCTCTCACAGTTTTACCGCGTAACCGCGCCCGACTTTCCTTGTTTCGGCGCAAGCGAACCCGCGGAAGAAGCGTGGGGCGTTTCCGAATACGCCGCATGGCTTGAAAATTTTATCGCCTCGGCAAGGCTTAACCGCCCGCATATAATCGCGCACTCGTTCGGCGCGCGCGTAGCCATAAAATTCCTTTCAACGCACGGCGCGCTTGCCGATAAATTAATAATTACGGGCGGCGCGGGTCTCGTAAAGCCCCGTTCCCCCGCATATATGCGCAAAGTAAGGGCGTATCGCCGCGTAAAAAAGCTGTTTCCGAAATTTGCGGAAAAGCATTACGGCAGCAAAGAATATAAATCCCTTTCGCCGTTAATGCGCGAAAGCTATAAAAAAATAGTAAACGAAGATTTGCGAGAATGCGCCGCAAAAATCAAAAATCCCGCGCTTTTGGTTTACGGAAAAAGCGATACCGTAACCCCGCCCGAAGAAGAGGGCGCAATCTTTAATTCTCTTATAGCGGGCAGCCGTCTCGAACTTATAGAGGGCGGGCACTTCTGCTTTTCGGAAAACCCCGAAATTTTCAACCACAAAATTCTTACGTTTTTATCGGAGAGATAATGGGAATTTTTATATCTGTACCCAAAACAATAGAATGCGTTTTAATTGCGGTAATTTTTTCCGCGCTTTTCTGCGGTTGCTGTTACCGCCTTTTAGGCATACTGCAATCGTGCGGATACAGCGGAAAACGGCTTGCCGCATGGTCGCGCAAAAAGGGCAATTTAACTTTCGGCAAGCACGTGCTTTTAATGCTTTTGTGCGCGCTTTCCGTGGCGGTAATTTCGCTTTGCTTTTCGTTCGCGGGCACATATGCCGCGGTATGCGGGCTTGCGGGCTTTGTAATCTTTTTTCCGCTGTTTATCTGGGCGGATAACAAAGTCGCGCTCAGAACGCCGCTCGCATTCACGCCGCGCCTCAAAAGGCTGTATACCGTTCTCGCGCTCATAACGGCGGTAACGGTATATTTTTGCGTCACGTTGCTCAACTTCGCCGATTTCGTGTGGGGCAATAACGTGTTCTCCATAATGAGATACGTTCCGCTCGCCGTATTCCCGCTCCTTATGTTTCCGCTAATACTGCTTGCAAACTGCTCGGCAAAAATTTACGAAATACCGCACAATAAATCCTTCGTTAAAAAGGCAAAAGCAAAGATAGAAGCTTCAAATATAAAGGTAATAGGTATCACGGGCAGCTACGGCAAAACAAGCGTAAAACAAATTCTTTCGGAAATATTAAAAGAAAAGTTCCGCGTTCTTTCCACGCCCCGCTCGCATAACACCCCTATGGGGCTTGCACTGTCAATCAACTCTAACAACCTTGAAAACTACGATATATTCATAGCTGAAATGGGCGCGCGCCACTCGGGCGATATCGCAGAACTCTGCGAAATGTGTCCCCCCGAAATTTCGGTAATCACCGGGATTTGCCCCCAGCATCTCGAAAGCTTCGGCACGGTTGAAAATATAGTAAAAGCAAAAGGGGAAATCCTTTCGGCTTGTAAAACCGCGGTAATTGCAGAAGACTGTTTTTCGTTATTCGTGGCATATCCCTGCCCCAAATCGAATGCGGACTGCGTTTCCGATATCGTAACCGATTGCAACGGCAGCAGTTTCAAGCTCTCGCTCGGCGGAAAATCCGTAAACACGCACACAAAACTTTTGGGCGCGCACGCGGTGCAAAATATCGCGCTTGCTGCGGCTGTCGCGCATAACCTCGGCATGACTGCGGAAGAAATTGCCGCGGCGGTTGAAAAGCTCGGCTATATCGAACACAGACTTCAACTCATAAAATCCAACGGCGTCAATATTCTCGATGACGGCTACAATTCCAACGTAAAGGGCGCGTCCGCGGCAATAGAAGTCCTCAAATCCTTCGGCGGCAGAAAAATCGCCGTCACTCCGGGGCTTGTTGAACTTGGGATTTTGGAAGAAAGAGAAAACTACGAACTCGGCGCAAAGCTCGTCGGGCTTGACTACGTAATCCTCGTCGGAGAAACGCTCATAACCCCCGTAAAGCAAGGCTATCTCGATAACGGAGGGGATAAAGAAAAACTCGCCGTCGTTCTCGGTTTGCCCGCCGCGCAGGAATATCTTAAAACCGTAATAGAACAGGGAGATACCGTTTTGTTTTTAAACGATTTACCCGACTTTTACGCATAAACGGAATTTAAGTCCGTCATATAAAAACTTAATAAAATACCGTAAAAAAACGGAACGTTCACCAAAGCTGAAAAATTTAAGCGGAGGTGATTTTTTTATGCAAAAAACAATACTTGTGTTTTTCGGCGGAGTATCCAACGAAAACGAAATTTCCGTAATCACGGGAACAATGGCGATAAACGTTTTAAAGGGCGCGGGATATAACGTAATTCCCCTGTATATATCCCAAAACGGAGATATGTACTCGCACGAAAAACTTTCCGATATAACAAATTTCAAAGGCGAAAATTATAAAACGTTTCCGCTTGCAATAATGGCAAAGGGCGGCGTATATACGCTGAACAAACACGGCAAGCCAAAAAAATTCTTCGCGGCAGACTGCGCACTCAACTGCTGTCACGGTGGCGCGGGGGAAGGCGGTGCGGTCTGCGGTCTGTGTTCGTCGGCGGGCTTGCCTCTCGCAAGCGCGGGGATATTCGAAAGCTCCGCGTTTATGGATAAATACCTTACGAAGCTCGTTCTGTCCGCGCTCGGCATAAAAACGGTCGGTTACGCATACGCAAAAAGCGCGGAAGATATTTATTCGTGCGCGGATATGCCCGATTTTCCCGTAATAGTAAAGCCCGTAAACCTCGGCTCGAGCATCGGCGTGGAAAAGGCGGAAAACGCAGAAAAGCTTAAATCCGCACTGCAATGCGCGCTCATATACGATAACGCCGCAATAATCGAAAAATACATAGAAAACCGCAGGGAAATAAACTGCGCCGCTTACTTTTACGGCGGTAAGGTAATAACCTCGGAATGCGAAGAACCGCACGCCGACGGCGATATATTCTCTTTCGAAGATAAATATCAGGGCGGCGCAAAAAGCGATTGCCCCGCAAATATCCCCGAACAAACGGCGGATTTCATAAAAAACACAACCAAATCCGTATATGAAAAGCTCAATATGCGCGGCATAGTCCGTTTCGATTATATCCTCGATAAAGAGGAAGTTTATTTAAGCGAAATAAACACCGTTCCGGGTTCTCTTTCTTATTACCTTTTGTCGGGCGGCTTCAAAGACTTTGCTCGCGTACTTAAAGAAGTAATCGAACAGGCGGAACAAGACTTCGCCGCGGGCAAAAGCAAAAAACTGCTGCATACGGGCGTGCTTGAAAATATTTCCTCAAACGCTTGTAAACTCGGGCGCAAATAGTTTATAATCTACCAAAGAGGAAAGCTATGCAAAAAATCGCAATGCAAACGCCGCTCGTGGAAATGGACGGCGACGAAATGACCCGCGTTCTCTGGCGCTGGATAAAAGAAATTCTCATAGAACCCTTCGTGGATTTAAAAACCGAATACTACGATTTGGGTCTTGAAAACAGAAACAAAACGGAAGACAAGGTAACTTGTCTTGCCGCCGAAGCAACAAAAAAATACGGCGTCGCCGTCAAATGCGCCACCATAACGCCAAACGCTCAAAGGGTTGAAGAATACGGACTTAAAGAAATGTGGAAAAGTCCCAACGGCACAATCCGCCGTATTCTCGACGGAACCGTTTTCCGTTCGCCGATTATCGTTAAGGGAATAACCCCGTACGTCGGCGGCTGGAAAAGCCCCATAACGATTGCCCGCCACGCATACGGCGATATTTACAACGCCGTCGAAGAAAGGTGCGGCAAGGGCGAAAAGGCTTACCTCGTAATCTGTAAAGACGGAAAAGAAATAAAACGCTCTCTCGTCCACGGTTTCGATAACGGCGCGGGGATAGTGCAGAGCGTGCATAATACCGAAGATTCCATAAAAGCGTTCGCCCGCAGCTGCTTTTCGTTCGCTCTCGAACAAAAACTGCCCGTGTGGTTCGGCGCAAAAGATACCGTCTCCAAAATTTACGACCACCGTTTCAAAGATATTTTCAACGAAATTTACTCAAACGAATTTAAAAAAGATTTCGAAACAGCCGCCATTTATTATATGTATACACTTATCGACGACGTCGTTGCGCGGGTTATGCGCAGCGAGGGCGGAATTTTATGGGTGTGCAAAAATTATGACGGCGACGTAATGAGCGATATGGTCGCAACCGCTTACGGTTCGCTGGGGCTTATGAGCTCCGTTCTCGTTTCGCCCGATAACAAATACGAATACGAGGCGGCTCACGGCACTGTAACGCGCCATTACTACAATCATCTAAAGGGGGAAGAAACCTCCACAAACCCCATAGCAACCATATGGGCGTGGACGGGCGCGCTCAAAAAACGCGGGGAACTCGACGGAAACAAAACCCTCTCCGCTTTTGCAGAAAGGCTTGAAGCCGCGTCACTCAAAACCGTTGAAAGCGGATTTATGACGGGCGACCTTATCCCTCTGTTTAATGCGGAGGGGATAACGCCGCAAAAACTTTCCTCTAAAAAATTTCTTGAAAAAATCGCGGAAAACTTATAAATCGCTTTATTGCAACTCTTAATCCGTCGGGTAACGCTATTGCCGCCGCAAGTTCAGTTTGCGATAAACCTTTTTCTTTCCTTAAAAGTTTTAATCTCTCTTTTTGCATCTATAACGTAATTTATAAACATTATTAAATTTTGCGAAGATAGCAAATCCTGCTTTAAAGAGGTAAAAGCCCTCTTAAACGTTTTGGGCTTAAATATACCGTTAACCCGCGCATAGCAGATGTTGCATAAAACAAATTAAAACCAAATAAAATCAAAGCCGCCCCGCGCACGTTCGTGCGGGGCGGCTCTATATTTTTACACGATTATTATTTGTCAATCAGGTTTTTGTCGGGTTTTTCAATCTCCGTGCTTTCGTTTTTCTCCTTTTTCGCTGTTCCGCCGTCGGCAACCGCAATATCCGCCGTAATAACTTCCCCGCGTTTCGTTTTCTTCTTTTCGTCCCAAATCTCCTTTTTGAAGTCGGGCAAAAGATTGTTTTTCTCAAGCTGAAGCTTGAACGTCGTCGCATAGCAAATTACCGTCGCAATGCCGATGCCTATAGCCTCCTGAATTATGTTGCGCGGAATGCTCGCAACCGCCACGGGAACGCCGCGCGTTGCCGCACGGTATATAAAATATCCGGCAACAACTATCACCGCGCCCGCCAAAGCTGCAATAACCGCTTTAAGCGGCTCCCATTTTTTAAACTTTTCGGGGATTACGAAATGCAAAAGCGCGGAAACGACTGCGCCCTGCAAGCCGTGAATTAAAAGCGAGGGGAGCATCATTTCGGGCGACATAAACACGTCGTATAAAAACGAACCCACTCCTCCCGCGATAAACGCCGCAAGCGGGTCTAAAAGAAACGCGGCAATAAGCGCCGCCCCGTCAACCCAGTAAACTCTGCCCGCGGGCGTGGGTATCGCGGGTATAAAGCCCGTGGCCACCACAAGCGCGGTCATAATTGCAGTGTATGTAATCCATTTGGTCGTAAAAAACGCTTTTTTGCTCTTCATATCAGTCCTCTTTCATTGTGATTTATCCGTTGCGCTTGACTTATTATATCAAAATCTGATATTATTTGTGTAACCAATTTTATTATTTTTTATAATACCAGATTTATGCTCGATTTAAGCCTCGGTTTCAAAAACAAATATATTTCTCTTTACGAACAAATCCGCGCCAAAATTTTAAGCGGCAAAATAAAAGCGGGGGAAAGGCTCCCCTCCAAGCGCGCCCTTGCGGAAGAACTCGGAGTAAGCGTAACCACGGTATGGCTCGCGTACGAACAGCTTCTCGCAGAGGGCTACATTTGCTCGCGCGAAAGAAGCGGCTATTTTGCGGAAAGGATAAACTCCCACGAAATCTCGCCCCGCAAACAGTCAGCCCCGCAAAAAAACGCACGAAAAGAAGAGTACCTCTGCGACCTCGTAAACGGCAATACCCCCGCGCATATGTTCCCCTTTTCAACGTGGGCGCGCCTTATGCGGTTCGTGCTTTCCGATTGCGGGGAACACCTTCTCGAACGCGTTCCTTGCGGCGGCGACCCGGAACTCCAACAAGCCCTGTCGGATTATCTTTACCGCTCCCGCGGGCTGGATATAGACCCCCGCCGCATAATAATAGGCGCAGGCTCCGAACAGCTCTACGGCGTAATAATAAAGCTTCTGGGCAGGGATAAAATCTTCGCGGTGGAAAATCCGTCATACGGAAAAATTTCCTCTGCATACGCTTTGAACGGCGCAAAATGGGTTGCGGTTGACGTCGGGGAAAGGGGCGTAAACGTCGCACAGCTTTTAAATAGCGGTGCGCACGCCGTCCACATTTCGCCCGCCCATCAATTCCCTACGGGTGTAGTAACTCCCGTTTCCGTCCGCCTCAAAATAGCGGAGTGGGCAAATTCGGTCGGCGGCTACGTTATAGAAGACGATTACGACAGCGAATTCCGTCTTTCGGGCAAACCCCTCCAAAATATGTTCGGGCTGTGCCCGTCGCGCGTCATATATATGAACACTTTTTCCAAAAGTCTCGCGCCGTCTATGCGCCTCGGCTATATGGTCTTGCCACCCGACCTGTACGAAAGATATATAAATCTCTTTTCTTCCTCGGCAAACGTCGTTCCGCTGTTCGAACAAAAGGCGCTTGCGGCAATGCTGAACGGCGGATATTTCGAAAGACATTTGTCCAGACTGAAAAACTACTACAAAGGTATAAGAAAAGCCCTCCTCGAAAAGCTCGCGCTTTTGGGGGAGGAGTGTGAGGTAACGGACAGCGGAAGCGGCTTGCATATAATAGTAAAATTCCCGAACGCAAAATCCGACGCGCAAATAAAAGAAAGGGCGGCGGAACGCGGAGTAAACCTCAAATGCCTTTCGGATTATCTCATCGCCCCGCGGCAAGGGCTTGAATGTTGCGCGGTGATAAATTATTCGGGGCTTACAAAAGAAATTCTCGAAAGGCTCTGAAAAACGCCGCGGCTTTGCCGCGGCGTGTCGTTTTCGTTTGTGTTGCGGGTTTTTCCCGCTTTTAATAAATAATTACTTTAAGCCGTTTGTGGATATGAACATTGCGTAAGCGGCAAGGTAATCGAAGCAAACTTCGCCCTTTTCTTCGTCAAAACTGAAAAACATTTCTTTACTCCTTTTAATATCTTTCATTTCCCTTTTTTATCTTTTTATTTATCTTCCGCAGTTAAGCGCCACGTAGCTGAGGCACGAAACCCCGCACGTTTCCACGTTTTCATCCAAAGCGTTCAATTCTTCGTAAATATACATATAAACACCTCTTTCAATTTATTTTCTATTATCTTCTCGCAGCAGTCATAAGGCTATGAATATAACGTAAATATTTAATCAGTTTCATATCTTACCTCACTAAAATTTATTTCTCATTTTCTTTTTATCATACCGCTTTCAAGGGGGGTTCCCTGATTGCAGCTCAAATATATCACTTTAATTTTTGTTAGTCAATAACATTTGTAAAAATTTTTTAATTTTGATTTTTGTTATTTTCTAACACTATTTTATGTTAGTAAGTAAAATTTATGTTAACTTAACAAAATTGCAAAAATTTTACTGTTAAAAAATTACACATACTAACAATTTTTTGTTAAAATTCACATTTTATTTCCGTTATTTGTTAATGGCTCAACATTTGCGCGTTCGGTCTTGTAAAACGGTAATTTTTAGATATTTTTATAGCGAAACGCCCGCCCTCGGAAATCGCTCCAAGGGCGGGCGTTTACATAAATTTTAAAATATTTTTTATTTGGAAATAATATCCAGATAATCGTCGGGGTCCTGCATAACGTTGTTTTTAAGCACTTCGAAGTGGAGGTGGTCGCCGTCCGCGTTCTCAACGCCGGTCGCTTTCGCAACCTTGCCTATAACGTCCCCGCGGGAAACTTTGTCGCCCGCCTTAAGGTTTTCAACGGGGTTTATAAACTTGTAAACGGTCGTAACGTTGTCGGCGTGTTCAATCGTAATAACCGCGCCGTAAAGCTCGTCGCGTACGGATACGGATTTAACCGTTCCGTCAACAGCCGCAAGAACTTCCGTTCCTTCCGCGCACTTAAAGTCCATTCCCTCGTGCAAACGGTATCTGTCAAGCGTTTTGTCATATCCGAAAATATGCGCCTGCGAAAGATTTACGTCCTTAACGGGCACGATAAACTCATACTGCGTGGAAGTGTCAACGTGGTCGTTGTCGTCGGGGTCTTTATTGTCGTTGTTGCCGTCGTCGGGGTTAGAGGGCTTGTTGCCTTCGTCGATGGAGGGGGGATTAGTAATGCCGTTGTTGCGCACCGCAAAAATCACGCCCGCGGTGATTCCGGCAATTACCAAAAGGCAAGCCGCCAAAATCAGGTAATACATTAAAATTTTCTTCTTGGTAGGTTTGTTTTTTTCTGTGTTTTTCATTTTTTAACTCCTTTTTTTTATTTTGTTGCCAGCCTTTCAGCTTTTTATTCAGTACCCGCCGAAAATTATCGGCGAACCCGCTCTTGCCGTTCCGCCCCGCACCGATATGTGCAGGTTTATCTCTTCGCCGTATAAATTTACCGAATAAGGTAAGTCCGCTCTGCAATAATAGTTCACGCTGTCCGAAAGCTCTTCAACAAACACGATTTCCCCGTCAAACCGCGTCAAAAAATCTTCCAGATTAAAATTTTCGTAAACCGCGCTCTCCCCGCAAACGTTTTTAAGGCAAAGCCTTTCAACCGCCGCATTGCCGCAAACGTCAACCGTCTTGCAGTCTTTGGAGCTCGTCCCGCAATAAAACTTGTAATCCGCGCCGTCAATAAAGCAAAGCCTTTGCGGCAAAACGCAAAGCGCCGCAACAATGGCAAGCGTGCAAACGGTTATAAAAACAAGATTTACTGCCTTACGCATAACGTTCCTCCGTGAATACAAGTGTGTTATTGCCTTAAAATAAAAAAATAAACCGCGCAACCGAAATTTTTTTGCATAAAAAAAGGAGGCGTATAGCCTCCGTATGTTTTTAAGTAAATTTTTATTTGCACCCGCCGCACGTTTTGCAGTTTCCGCTGCACTTCTTTGTCGGCTTTCCGGTGGAAGAAAACACCTCTCCCGAATAATCCCTGTCACATTTTTCACCGCAGACGGGGCAGAAAACCTCGCAGTCGAACTTTTTCACAAGCTCCTCGAACGATTTTTTGCACCGCGCGCATTTGTATTGCAAAAGCGGCATTTATTTGTCCTTCTTGTCTTTTTTGTCTTTTCTGTGCTTTCTCTTCAAACGTTGCAGCTTCCCGAAGGGATTCCCCTTAACAATAATCAGCGCAATGGCCGCCGTCAGAACGGCTGTTCCCAAAATAACCAGCCAGAACCACGCGGTCTGCGCCAGCGTTACCCCCGATTCCCCGGGTACGGGCATATTCATTCCCCAGAATCCCGCAATCATAGTGGGCACGGCAAGCAAAATCGTTATTATCGTAAGCTTGCGCATGGAATCGTTGGAGTTGTTAGAAATAACCGAACCGTATGCGTCCATGGTAACGCTCAGTATGTTTTTGTAAATGTTACAGGTTTCTATTGCCTGCTTGTTCTCTATGCTTACGTCGTCGTAAAGGTCCTGATAATCCTCGCGCGTCGCAACCGCCTCAACTTTAGAAAGCTTCTCATGCACGCGCTCGTTTGCGTTTAAAGAGGTAGAAAAGTATACAAGCGAATTCTGCAAATCCAAAAGCTGTATAATTTCCTCGTTCTTCATCGTTCTGCCCACTTCGTTCTGAATACGGTGGTTTTTGCGGTCAATCTGTTTAAGACAATACAAAAACCTCTTCGCATTGTTCAGCATAAAAGTAAGGGCAAAATGCACGGGCTTGTCGCAAAAAACCCGCTCCCGCCCAGTAATAAAATTCTTCAAAACGGTGTTGCCTTTTAAGCTTACCGTAATTATGCACCGCTTGTTATAAATAATTGAAAGGGGAAGGGTGGTATACACGTCGCCGTTCGCGCCCTCTTCCATAATCGGGCAGTCGACTACGAACATGCTGCAACCCTCGTCGAATTCCGAACGCGCGCGTTCTTCTTCGTCCAGCGCGGCTTTTATCATATCCTCGGGCACGCCCGAAAATTTTGAAACGTCCTCGCACTCGTCGTCGGTCGGGTCAACCATATCAACCCAGCATAAATCTTTAAAATCCTCAATCCTTCCGAGCTTTCCGTCCTCTGCGGAAAAGAAATACTTAACCATAAGCTTTCCTCAAATCTGTCAATAAAAAATGCGCGAAACAATTCCGCGCACGACAAACCTTTTGCTCTTGTACGGAATTACTTCTGTTATAAAGTTATGTTGCAACTGTCCGGAACTTCCACAGTACAGCCCCTTGAAAAAATTCTATTTTGGCAGACTCTCTGTCAATAGTGTTTACAATATAACATATTATATTAAATTTTGCAACTTAAAGTTAAATAAAAACCGTCCGCAATAATATAACATGCGGAATTACCCGAACGGTCTGCCTAAGGTATTCTCCGTTGCGCTCCTTATGCAAAACGTTCCGATAACCCTTGCTCGTGGCAAGGGTTGATATTTGTTTAAATTTATGGTACATTAAATATAAAAGCCCGCGCCTACGGCAGAAACCGTCGGCGCGGGCTTTTATTCCCCGCTTTTAAAATAATTTTCAATTATTATAAGTCTGTTGCGTATATCCTTCATAATCAGATAAATATCTTCCTTGTTCCGCCGCCTCGTTTCAAGCTTGCTTTCCAAATACTTGCACCCGCAGGCAAATTCTCCGCTGTCCGCCTGTAAATTAGTGCAGCTCCCCGAAGTAAACTCTTTAAAGCATATTCCTTCCTTAATATAAAGCTTTTCAAAATATTTGCAGTTTCTGCAACTTTTCTGTTTCATAATTTAAATCTCCATAAAATTATTATAGTTCGTATTTTCCGAACTGTCAAACAAATCGGATAAAAAGTTCATAAAATATGAACTAAAAAGGTATATTATGCAAGGCTTCGGTGTAAGAGTAAAACAAGAACTCAATGTGCGCGGTAAAATGCAAAAGGATTTGGGCGCGCATTTAAACGTTTCAAAATCAACTTTGTCGGAATGGCTCAACGATAAAAACGAACCGCCGATGAGCGTAATAGTCGAAATCGCAAAATTTCTGGAAGTATCGACAGACTATCTTTTGGGTATAGAAAAATAACCGCGTAAAAATTTATGGAAATTTTCATCGAATTTTGTATCGATTTTAATCGCGGAAATCACTTTCGCCGGAAAACTCAAAAGCAGCGCGCAGCAGTGCAGGTAAAACCTTGCCGTCCTTAATTTTCGGCGTGCTTGTCTGTTTAATGCGGTTGTCCGAAAGTAATTATATCACTTAGATTTCTTAGTGTCAATTACCTTACTAAAAATTCTTAGTATAATTGCAAAGAGGATTATTATGTCTGTTTTTGCAAAACGTCTCAGAGAATTACGCACGGAACGCAACTTATCGATGAAACAGCTGGCGGAGCAAATCAACGCAACCGACGCGGCGGTTTCAAACTGGGAAAACGGAATTAACGAACCCAAATTATCTTATATAATAAGTCTTGCAACTTTTTTCGAAGTATCAACCGATTATCTTTTAGGTATAGAAAAATAACGCGCCGACGGCAAAAGCCGTCGGCGCGTTATTCAATTAACCGCATTATACAATGTTATTTTGTTTATAAGGTCATAAATATATAAAGTCGCATTTATACTGTCATATTTGTTAAATAAGAATTTTACCTTCTATAAAGGAATTGAAAAGCCCCTCAACGTCGCCCTTTTTCATGAAGCACGCGTATAAATTTTCGGGCGAGGCAATCTTCCCGCAGTTGTCTTTAAAATAAGTTTTCAGCCCGTCCGCAAAAGCGTCGTCGCCGACCGTTGCCCTCAACATATCAAACAACAAAAGCCCTTTGTTATAAGTTATATTGTTGTATTCGAGCTCGCTTGTGTACTCTCCGAGGTTGCGGTGCATGCGGGTGTCCGCTTCGCCGTTAAGCTGGCTGAACACCGTGAAAAACGCTCTGTAATAATTCGTCGCGGAATTTACTATTCCCTTGCGCGTAAATCCGTAAGTGGGGTGGTTTTCAAAAAACATAAGGGTGGAATACTCCGCAAGCCCTTCGTCCTGCCAGGCGTCGTTGAGCTGGTCGCTCCCGACCATTGCATACCACCATTGATGCGCGTTTTCGTGAACTATCGTATAAACGGTGTTGTCGCTGTCAAGCCCGCTCGCAATCATTGTAAGCGCGGGATATTCCATACCGCCGTAACAAAATCCCGTCTGCACAACGGAAAGAGTGGGGTAAGCATAGCTCCCGAACGTCTGGGAAAAGTATTTCAAACTCTCCGTCGCGGAAGCAAGGCTGGTTTGCGCGTTGTTGTCCGCTATGTAATAATAATTTACCGTAACGCCGTCAACCGTATCCGAAATAACCTCGAACTCTTCCGATAAAACAAAAGCAAAATCGCGCGCGTTTTTAAGCTCGTAAGAACATTGCTTTCTGTCGTTCGCAGAGGTCTCGTTTATAAGCTTTCCGCTGCTCGCCGCGGTATATGTCGCGGGCAAATCTATCGTAACGCTGTAATCCGCACAGTCGGAAACAAACGGGTCGCCGCAATAATAATAGTTGCTTTCGGTAAATCCCTGATCAGTATAAGCGCATAAAACAGGGTAAAAATTCCCTAAGTTTACGGTGTGTGCGGTTATGCCCGTGCGGTGGTTTACTTTGGCGAGAGTAAGGGTGTACGCAATCTTCAAAGTAACCCTTTCCTCGGGATATATGGGCGCGGAAAGGTTTACGGTCAATATGTTTTCGTCCTCGCCGCCTATGCTCCAGCCCGCACAGTTTTCCACGTTGGAAATCTCCATTCCGCCAAAGCTCTCCCCCGCATAATAAGCGCGGGTTTTATAGGTGTCGGATACGGGCTTGAACTGCGCGCCCTCACGGAAAGCGTTGCCGTAAAGGTTGAATTTCAAATCGCTCAGCTCGTTTCCAGTGTTGTTGTAATAGTCAAGCTCCACGGTGCCGTTCACAGAGCCGCTATCCGCTTCGTAAATCGCAAAAATATTGTATCGGGAAACGTTCTCCTCGGGCTTTGCGCACGCGGATATTGTCACCGCGAACGAAAGCGAGCATACAATAAGTAAAATGGAAATTAATTTTTTCAAAACAGTACCTCTTGCGGCGCGCTCTTTCCGCGCCCTGAGTTATCATATGCGCCGCCCCGCGCAAATAAAACGCTTTTAACAAATTTTCCGCGTTTAAAATAATATGTACAATATGGTGTTTTGCGTCGTTACAAACGGTACTGTTGCGGAAACGTCCTCTCTGCCCGATTGCGATATGGCTGTTTTCGGCTTCGGCGGGCTGGGGGAAGTGGATTACGAAAGAGAACTCAAAGGCGAAACGGAAAAATTCGAAGAAGCGGCGCGCCTCTCGAAAAATTCCAACTGCGGTCTTGTGTGCGGGTGCCGTACGTTAAGCCGCGGTCTCGCGCGTAAATCCGCGTCCGTCGCAGACAGGGGCAAACTCCTCGGCATTTCCGATATGACGCACGTCCTTGACGGAGAAGAATTCAAAAGCGGCGCGTCGCTCGGTTTCTATAAAATCAACGGCTGTAAGGTGGGGCTGTGCATAGAAAACGACTTACTTTTCCCCGATACTTTCAAAAGCCTTTCGATGTGCGGCTGTAACGCGGTCGTCGTTTTGCTTGAAGAAATCCGCGATAATATCCCGCCCCTTTTAATCCGTGCCTACTCGTATCTTTACGGTGTTCCCGTCATAATGTGCGCCGGCAAAACGGCTTATTTCGCGGATATATCGGGGGCAATCGCCACTTCCACGCAAAACACAACCCTTTTCGAGGTAAGCCCTAAAAACCAGTATCATCTCGTAACAACCCGCACAAAGGGCATAACAAGCGAAGCCCGCGCCGATTATTAGCCCGTTTTAAACATTCTGTCAGTATGTTTTAAAAGATAGTTAAAGCGTTGAAAAACGCATACCGCAATTTCTTTTGTTTTCAATCTTCCTCCGCAAATTCGGCGGGGGATAAATTTTTATATTTCCGTATTTTAGCTTGAAATTTTAAAACGCAGTTGTTATAATGTTATTATCATAATTATCGCATTAAATATTTTAATAAAATATTTGGTCGCAAAAGGGGTGTCGCCGTGTTCAGTATGACGGGCTACGGAAGAGGAGAATACAAAGCGGACGGAATAGAACTCACCGTCGAAATAAAAACGGTAAACAACCGCTATCTCGACGCGGTTATTAAATGCCCCCGTATATTCGCCGCACACGAAGAAAATATCCGCGCCGCCGTAAGGGAAAAACTCACCCGCGGACACGCAGATATCTACATTTCTTTTTCCGATAAGCGCGAACGGGAAAAATCCCTGCACCTCGACGAAGCGGCGGCAAAAGCATACGTTTCTGCGGCGGAAAAGGTGAAATCGCTCTTCCCGCAGATAACAAACGATATAACGGTCACAAACGTTCTCCGCTTTCCCGACGTAATCAAAACGGAAGACGCCGCAGCCGCCGACGAAGAAATTATCGCGGCAATGAACAAGGCTCTTTGCTCCGCGCTCGCAAACCTCAACGCAATGCGGGAAGCGGAAGGGAAAAAGCTTGAAGCCGATATGCTTTCACGCGTCGCAACCATAGAAAATCTCGTTGCGGAAGTGGAAAAACGCGCCCCCCTCGTGGCGGAAAATTACAGAATAAAACTTCAAAACAAAATGCAGAAGATTTTAGAGGGCGTCGAAGTAGACCAAGGCAGGCTTTTAACCGAAGCCGCCCTCTTCTCCGATAAAAGCAATATCGACGAAGAACTCACCCGCCTGCACTCGCACGTTTCTCAGTTCAGAGAAATCTGCAAAGAAAAGCTCGTCGGCAGAAAG
The DNA here is from genome assembly GCA_910577375.1 of uncultured Christensenella sp. Classification (GTDB taxonomy): domain Bacteria; phylum Bacillota; class Clostridia; order Christensenellales; family Borkfalkiaceae; genus Coproplasma. The sequence goes on along the minus strand of CAJTLT010000008.1, from coordinate 23,885 downwards.
CTCGATTTCCTCGTTCAGGAATTTAACAGAGAGGCAAATACAATCTGTTCCAAATCCAACGATATAGAAGTAACCCGTCTGGGTCTTGCTCTCAAAAACGAAATAGAAAAAATCCGCGAACAGGTCCAGAACGTGGAATAAACCGCAATTTCTGCGCCTGCGCGTTCGCATAAAATTTTCGGGTACGTCTGTATATGAAAAATCTTTTAATAGTTTTGTCCGGTCCGTCGGGGGTCGGCAAAGGCACGATAATAAAAAAACTCCTTGCAAAAGGCGGCTACGCGCTCAGCGTTTCTTGCACGACACGCGCTATGCGTGCGGGAGAAACGGAAGGGAAATCCTATTTCTTCATTTCAAAAGAACAGTTTGAAAATATGATAAAAGAAAACGGATTTTTAGAATACTCCAACCACTTTGAAAATTACTACGGTACGCCCAGAAAATTTGTCGAAGAACAGCTCGAATCTCGCGACGTAATTCTGGAAATAGAAGTAGACGGCGCTTTAAAGGTCAAACAAGCTTATCCGGAAGCGCTTCTGATAATGGTTCTGCCGCCCGACGAAAACGAACTGAGAAACCGCCTTAAAAAACGCGGAACGGAAAGCCCCGAAAAAATCGAAGAACGCATAAAACGCACGGATTACGAGCTTTCCAAAAAAAGCGAATACGACTATACGGTTACAAACGGCGAGCTGAACGGCTGCGTCGCCCTGATAGAAAATATTTTAAAGAAAGAAAAGGAAGCAAAAAAACATGATTAACCACCCCCCCGTAGATTTACTCATCGAACAGCTCGGTACAGACGGCCAGCCCGTATCACGCTATTGTCTTTGCGTGGTCGCGGCAAAGCGCGCAAGGCAGATTATAGAACAGACTGCGAACAACCCCAAATCAAACGAAATAATCAAGGAACTCGCCGTCGCCAGCAGAGAAATAGCCTGCGGCAAAGTCAAGTGCGTAAAGGACTGATTTTAGTTTAAGTGTTCGCACAGGTCATAGTAGACATAGCCCACAGTCAGGTGGATAAAATATTCGAATATTCCTGCCCCGAAACCTTAACGGCGGGCTCCCGCGTCAAAGTGCCTTTCGGCGGTCGCGTAATAGACGGATTCGTTATAGGCGTAAGCCGAACGTCCTCTTTCCCGCCCGAAAAGATAAAACCGGTGGCGGAAGTATTCGAAGAACCTCCCGCGCTTCAAAAAGAATGCTTTTCTTTGATGGAGCGCATTTCTTCGCGCTTTAAAGTGCCCAAAGCCTCCGTTTTAAGGCTCTTTTTGCCTTCGGAAATGCGTCAGGGCAAGGTGCGCGAAGTTTACAGAAAATACGCAAAACTAAAGGATATGTCCGCGCCGGTTTCCAAATCGGCAAAAAAACAAAAAGAAGCTTTAAGCTTTCTTTCGGAACACTCCGAATGGGATTATACCGACCTCTGCACAAAATTCGGCAGGGCGGCGGTCAACGCGCTGTGCGATAAGGGCGCAATAGAATTAGAAAAACGTCAGATAAAGCGCAACCCCTTCAAAGAAATGCAAGGGGAAGAAAGCGCAAAAACCCTCACATATGCCCAAAGAAACGCCATTTACTCTGTCGAAAACAGCGATAAATGCGTTCAGCTCATTCACGGAGTTACAGGCAGCGGTAAAACGGAAATTTATCTCCAAATAATCGCGAGGGAAATAGCTAAAGGCAAATCCGCAATATTCCTCGTTCCAGAAATCTCTCTGACCCCGCAAATGCTCGCCCAGCTGCGTGCAAGGTTCAAAGGGGAGGCGGCTATTTTGCATAGCGGACTGTCCGCGGGTGAAAGATTTGACGAATGGTGGCGTCTGCGCTCGGGCGAAGCTAAAATAGCAATCGGCGCAAGAAGCGCAATTTTCGCCCCGCTCGAAAACCTCGGCGCAATCATAATAGACGAAGAACACGACGCGTCTTACCTTTCGGAATCTTCGCCCCGTTACGATACGGTTGAAATAGCAAAAATGCGCGCCGAATATAACGGCTGCAAATTGATTCTCGGCAGCGCAACGCCGTCCGTGGAAAGCTTTTCAAAAGCCGAAGAGGGCGTCTATAACCTTATAAGCCTGCCCGAAAGAATAAACAAAAAACCTCTGCCGCAGGTCATAATCGCAGATATGAAAAAGGAAGTCCGCCGCGGCAATAACACCGCGTTCTCGCTCGCGCTCAGAGAAGAGCTCGACGCAACTTTAAAAAGCGGCAATCAGGCAATAATATTTTTGAACCGCCGCGGCTATTCGCAAAAGGTCATCTGCCGGGACTGCGGCTACGTCGCAAAATGCGACTTCTGCGACATCACTTTAACTTACCACAGCGAAGAAAACTGCCTTAAATGCCACTACTGCGGCGCAAAATACAAAATGCTCTCCGCGTGCCCCGAATGCGGCGGAATACACATAAGATACAGCGGCACGGGCACCCAAAGGGTTGTATCCGATTTAAACGCGCTGTTCCCCGCAGCAAACATTATCCGCATGGATAACGACACCGTTTCGGGTAAAGACGGCCATTATAAAATACTTAAAAAATTCGCCGCGCACGAGGCGGATATCCTTGTCGGCACACAAATGATTGCAAAGGGACACGATTTCCCGTCTGTAACGCTCGTCGGAATACTCGACGCGGATATGAGCCTTTATTTCGAAGACTACCGTAGCGGGGAAAGAACTTTCCAGCTCATAACGCAGGTCGCGGGCAGAAGCGGCCGCGCGGACGCGGCGGGCAAAGTAGTTCTCCAAACGTATTGCCCCGAAAATTATATTCTGCGCTACGCCGTCAATTACGATTACGAGGGCTTTTTCCAAAACGAAATCAAAATAAGAAAAACAACCTCTTTCCCGCCCTACGCGCTCATCTGCCGCGTAATGGTCACGGGGGAAGAAGAGGCAAAAACTCTCTCCGTTTTAAAAGAGCTGTATTTCGCGCTCGAAGAAATTTTTAAATCCGATAAAGAAGAATTTCTGTTTTTCAACAAAATGCGCTCGCCCGTAAAACGTCTGCAAGGCAAACACCGTTTTCAGGTTCTAATGCGTATGAAGTCGGATAAATATCTTGAAGAAATTTACGCCGCGGCGGTTAAATTCACCGTTCCCGAAGTCCTCGTCTACGTTGAAGAAAACCCCGCGAATTTATCATAGGAGCAACTTTTTATGTCATTACGTTATGTGGTTCAGAACGGCGACGCCGTATTAAGGGAAAAATGCGCCGAAGTAACGAAATTCGATAAAGACCTTGCCGCACTTCTCGCGGATATGAAAGAAACGGTCCGCGCCGAAAACGGAGCGGGGCTTGCCGCGCCGCAGATAGGCGTATCTCTGCGCGTTGTCGTAATCGACGTGGCAGAAGGCTTTTTCGAACTTGTCAACCCCGTAATAATTGCGCAAAAAGGCGAACAGGTCGGCGAAGAAGGCTGTCTGTCCGTCAAAGGCAAACAAGGCGTCGTGCGCCGTCCCGAAAAGGTAAAGGCGGAATACCGCGACCGATTCGGCAAAAAACACAAATTAACCGCGGAGGGCTTTTTCGCCCGTGCCGTCTGCCACGAACTCGACCACCTCGACGGAGTGCTGTATATAGATAAAGCGGATACGGTTTACGATTTGCCCGCGGAGGATAAGAATTAATGAAAATAGTTTTCGCGGGTTCGCCGGAGTTCGCAGTGCCCGTTTTAAAAACGCTTCTGGAAAACGGCAAAAACGTAACCGCGGTAGTAACCCAGCCTGATAAACCCACTGGCAGAAAAAAAACGCTTACGCCTACGCCGGTAAAAAGCTTTGCGCTTTCCGTCGGTCTGCTCGTCTACGATTTTCAAAAAATCCGCGATAACGCGGAAACTCTCAAAAATCTCGGCGCGGATATTATGATAACCTGCGCCTACGGTCAGCTTCTCACAAAAGAAGTGCTTGATTGTTTTAAAGGCGGGGTATGGAATATTCACGCGTCGCTCCTGCCCGAATTCCGCGGCGCGTCCCCCATACAGTCGGCGATTCTCGCGGGCAAAACTCATACGGGTATCACGGTTATGAAAACCGAAGTGTCGCTCGACAGCGGCGATATGCTCCTTGTAAAAAGATGCGAAATAGGCAACCTCACATACGGCGGACTTTCGCAAAAACTTTCCGCGCTCGGCGCGGAGGCTGCGCTCGAAGCGGTAACTCTTCTGGAACGCGGGGACAAGCAGCTCCTTATGCAGGACGAGGCAAAAGCCACGTTCTGTAAAAAGATTTCAAAAGAACAGGGCAAAATTAATTTCAACGGTCCGTCCGCATATATATGCCGTTTAATCAAGGCGTTCAGTCCCGCGCCCGCGGCGTTTTGCACGTTTAACGGCGCTATGCTCAACATTCTGAACGCAGAAATTGCCGAGGATACGGAAGGAAAGGCGGGGGAAGTCATTTCGGCGGATAAGCGCGGAATAACCGTAAAATGCGGCGAAGGCGCCGTTATCATAACCGAACTCCAGCCCGCGGGCGGCAAAGCAATGAAAGCCTCCGACTTCGTAAACGGCAGAAAAATCAAGGCGGGCGACTTCCTTGAATAATCCCCTCTGCGACCCTTATCTCGTACTCACAAAAGTTTACTGCGGCGGCAAGTTTCTCAAACAGTCGCTTGCGGAAACGGTTATAGAACCGCTCCATAAAGCGCGCACGGTAAAAATCTGTTACGGCGTTTTGGAAAAAGATTTGTATTTAGAGCATATCATAGGGGCAAACGTAAAAAAACAGCCCAAATCCGCGGTAAAAATCATTTTAAAAACCGCGCTTTATATGCTCGAATTTATGCAGAAAAACGATTATATGGTCGTGGATTTTGCCGTCGAACTCACAAAAAAACTCGGTAAAGAGGGCGCGGCGGGCTTTGTCAACGCGTTTCTGCGCTCGTATAAAATCCCCCCTCTGCCGCAAAAAACGGAAGAAAAGCTCTCAATAGAAACAAGCGCTCCGTTGTGGCTCGTAAAAAGGATAAAAAGAAGTTATAAATCCCAAACCGCGGAAATTCTGTCCGCGCCGTCAAAAGGCGTCTGCATAAGATTTGTCCGCGGCGCGGAAAAATATCTCGATAAACCTCACACAGACACTCCTTTTGAAAACGTGTTCATTTTCGATAATTTTACCCGAGACGAAGCTTTTTTTGCCGGCGATTACACATTCCAGTCGGTCGGCTCGGTTGCGGTTTGTTCGGCTATATCTGCGGGGGAAACGCTGCTTGACGCGTGCGCCGCTCCGGGCGGAAAGTCCGTTTTGCTCTCGAACAAGTTCAAAAGCATAACCGCTTGCGAGCTGCACGAACATAGAACGGAACTCATAAATTCCTACGTTTCGCGTATGGGTGTAACCAACGTTACCGCCGTTTGCGCAGACAGCTCGGTTTTCAATCCCGAATATGAAAACGCTTTTTCCGCAGTGCTTTGCGACGCTCCTTGTTCGGGCAGCGGCGTAATAAACGAAAACCCCGATATAAAGCTTTTCCGCAAAGAAAGCGATATAGCAGAGCTTGCAAAAATCCAGCTTAAAATTCTTGAAAACTGCTCCCGATACGTCAAGGCGGGCGGGGTTTTATATTATTCTACCTGCTCAGTTCTGCCCGAAGAAAACGACAGCACGGCGTACAATTTTTTGAAATTGCACCCCGAATATACCCTGACTATTCCCGATAGCCCGTTAAATCACGTAAAAACGGCGTACGGCTTGCAGTTTCTTCCGCACATATCTCTCGGCGCGGGCTTTTACGTAACCGCATTCAAAAAACGCGTAAGCTTATAACGCTCCGCGCAACGTTAAAAATAACCCGCTCCCGCCGCCAACTCCGCGGCAAATAAAACTGCGTTAAGACGCTTGCAAAAATTGTTAATGAAAAAGATTTTACAGGATTTAAGCTTTGAAGAGCTGGAAAATTTGATACTCTCGCTCGGGGAAAAGAAATTCCGCGCCGAACAGCTCCACAAAGGGCTTACCCTCGGCAAAAAAATTTCACAAATCAACATATCCCCCGCGTTGCGCTCAAAACTGCTTGAAGAATACGAAGACGAGCCGATAAAAATCATAAAAACCTTTCGCTCGTCCGACGGAACGGAAAAATACCTCTTCGCTCTCGCCGACGGCAACGTGATAGAGGGCGTTTTAATGAAGTACAAATACGGCAACACGCAATGCGTTTCAACGCAGGTCGGGTGCCGTATGGGCTGTAAATTCTGCGCAAGCACCCTCGGCGGGCTTGTAAGAAATTTAACCTCGGGGGAAATCCTTTCGCAAATTTTAACGGTCAACGCTCTGCACGGCGGAACGGCGGAAAAACGCGCCGTCACAAACGTTGTTTTGATGGGCAGCGGAGAACCTCTCGATAACTACGATAACGTCTTAAAGTTTTTAAAAAACGTCTCCGCGCAAAACGGAATAAACGTTTCCGCCCGCAATATATCCCTTTCAACGTGCGGGCTTGTCCCTAAAATCTACGACCTCGCAAACGAAAACATTCCGCTTAACCTCACTATATCCCTGCACCAGATTTCAGACGAAGCCCGCGCCCGCACAATGCCCGTCGCAAAAAAATACTCTATAGAAGAGATTTTAAAAGCGTGCGCTTACTACTTTGAAAAAACGGGCAGAAGATACATTTTTGAATATTCCTTAATCGCGGGCGAAAACTGCGGCAAAGAACACGCGGAAGGTCTTATAAAGCTTTTAAAGGGCAAACCCTGCCACGTAAATTTAATAAGGCTTAACGAGGTAAAAGAACGCGGGCTTACAACCGTTACCGAAAAGGAAGCCTACCGCTTCCTCGGTTTGCTGGAAAAGGGCGGTCTTTCCGCAACCTTGCGCAGACAAATAGGCGCGGATATCGGCGGCGCATGCGGGCAGTTAAGAATTTCCTATCTGTCCGAATAAAAGGCGTATATATTGCGCTCTGCCGCATTTTGCCTAAAAATTTTATCCCTCGAAACAAAAAACTCACATAATTACCAAACACTTTTATAAGGAGAAACAAATGCAAACCAAAATTGCGCCCTCTATACTCAGCGCCGACTTCTCGGTAATGGGAGAGGCAATCAGAAAGCTCGAACAAAACGGCGCGGACTTAATCCATTGCGACGTAATGGACGGCAGCTTTGTGGAACCCATCACGTTCGGCGGACAAATGATTAAAAACATCCGCCCCTTAACAAAGCTCCCGCTCGATTGCCACCTTATGATAGAACATCCCAAAACGCAGGTAAAATTCTTCGCGGAAGCGGGCGCGGATATAATAACCGTGCACTACGGCGCATGCGCGAAAATTTCGGAAACCTATCTCGAAGAAACGTTGCGCCTTATAAAATCCCACGGCGTAAAATGCGGCGCGGTCGTAAATCCCGACGTGCCCGTAGAAAAGATTTTCAACGTTTTCCCCATGTGCGATATGGTGCTTTTAATGTCCGTATTCCCCGGTTACGGCGGGCAGAAATTTATCCCAGAAGTGCTTGAAAAAATCAAAAAGGCGCGGGAATATGCCGCGTTTGTCGGCAAACCCGATATGGATATAGAAATAGACGGGGGCGTCACCGAAGAAAACGCGGATATTATCCGCAAAGCGGGCGCAAACGTTCTCGTCGCAGGCTCGGCGGTATTCAGGGCTGCCGATATGGCAAAAACAATGGCAAACTTAAAAGGGTAACCTTTTCAAAATCCCCCGCATATAATGTAAAGAGCGGTTTGCCCGCTAAATATTTTCGGGGGGATTAAAATGACAGTTATCTGCATCAAACCGCCTAAGCCTGTAAGAAAATTTCTGAGGCTTTTCTTCCGCAAATGAAATTTATAGATATGCACTGCGATTCGGCGACGGTATGCGCGGATAAAAACGCAGACCTCGCCGCCGCAAAGCTGCAAACAAACTTTCAAAAACTTAAAACAAGCGGCTTTGCCGCCCAGTGTTTCGCAATATTCACAGAGGGCGAAACCGCCGCAAATGATTTTGCCCGCTACCTTGCGTTTTATAAGCATATGCTTGAAAAACACAGGGATATTGCCGCGCCAATCACAAATTACGCCGAACTTGTCCGCTGTAAAACGGAGGACAGGCTCGGCTGTATTTTAACCGTCGAAAACCTCGGTTTCATCGGCGAAAATACGGATAATCTTTCAACGCTCAAAAAAGAGGGCGTCAAAATGGCAAGCCTCGTGTGGAATTATCAAAACGCCCTCGCCGCGCCCAACCTCGTTTTTGAAAACGGTTTCCCGCAATTTGAAAAACGCGTAAAAGATGGGCTTACGAACCTCGGCAAAAAAACGGTTGAAATACTCGACGGGCTTAAAATAATAATCGATATTTCCCACCTTTCCGACGGCGGCGCGGAAGAAATTTTAAATAACAGAAAAATCCCCGTCGTCGCCAGCCACTCCAACGCGCAGTCCGTGCATAACGTAAGCCGCAACCTCTCCGATAAACTCATAAAAAAAACCGCCGACTGCGGCGGAATTATAGGTATAAATTTCTGCGCCGATTTTCTCGGCGGGGAAGCGTTCGAAAGCGTGTATAAACACCTCGCGCACATAATAAAGATAGGGGGAGAAGAGTGCGTTGCTCTCGGCTCCGACTTCGACGGTATTCCCGAGGTCGAAAATCTCGAAGACTGCACAAAAGTTCCGCATCTTTTCGATTATCTCAATTCCCGAGGAATTTCTCCGCGCGTCCTCGAAAATTTCGCCTTCAATAACTTTGCGCGCGTGTTCAAAGAATTTGACTGAACCGTCGCTTAAAAATAAACCGCTCCATCACACGGCGTGCACCGCTTAAACACAGCCAAACCAACGCCCCAAAAGATATCTGCCTAAAAATAAACCGTTCCGCAATTATTGCGCCGTTAACTTAAAATATCCCCGTAATCCCCGCACCGTCGATTAAACTCAAATTACTCCGATAATTCTTGCGTCGCCGCTCCCGACAACGCATACGCACAAGATTACCACAAAACTCTTGCGTTACCGCTTAAACACAGATTATCTCGGCAACTTTCGCGTCACGTTTTAACAACAAACTTTCCGTAGTTTCGTTTGAGTATAGCCGTCACCGCAATCAACGCGCAGACTTAATAACAAACCGTTCCATAAACTTCCGCACTATCCATATAAACACAAAAACCGCAAGACAGCTCCGCACAAACGCGGAGCTGTCTTACGGTGAATATTTTATTTTCCGTATGGTAAAATTAATTAAATTCTGTTCTTATGTAACGCCGCGGTTTTTAAATTCGATAATTGCCGCTGCGGCGCCGAAAATTTCCGCCTATGATATTGCTTCGCAAATTAACAAAGCGGTTGCCGCCCGCTTTTTGTCTTTATAAGTAAAATCCCGATAAAAAAGCAATAACGCCGTTGCTTGCTTTTTATTTCTGTTGCACAAACAAAAACCGCATAATAAAATCCCCGCTGAAACTCAGCGGGGATTGATTTTGCATAATAAAGCAAGGCTGTAAAATCTTACGCCCTCTCAACGGTTTTAAGGCATCTCGTGCAAACGTAACCGGTAACCTGCTTTCCGTCGCCGCCTACATAAGTAACCTTCTGAACGTTCGCCTTGAAAGTTCTTCTCGTTCTTCTTTTGGAGTGGCTCACGTTGTTTCCCGTCGTCTGGCCCTTTCCGCATACCGTGCATACTCTAGACATATCTCTTACCTCCGTGGGTTATAACTCAAAATAAAGCCGTTTATAAAGCGACCTTAGATAATATAACACGCGTTTGAAAAAAAATCAATCAATTTCCGCTTTAAAGTTTTATTTTTTTGTTTAAATACCAAAATAATTTTAAACCCGCCCCGCGTTACTCAATATTTTGAGATAATTTTCGGCGCAAACAGTTGCAAAATATATTCAAATAGTATAAAATAGCTTTAAGCCGCATCTTTTTGCGGCGCAGGAGAAAGCAATGTCGGTAAACACCAGCAACGTATACGGAAAAATATCCATATCCGATTCGGCCATCGCAAAGGTGGCTAAAAACGCTGCGCTCGAATGTTACGGCATAGTGGACACCGTTTCCCGCCGCCTTTCAGATTCCCTTTCCGAGCTTTTAAAAAAGCAAACCGACGGAAAAGGAGTAAAGGTCGTAACCTCGGGCGACAGAATTTATATCACCGTCAACGTAATCATTAAATACGGCGTTTCCATAAACGCAGTGGCGGAGTCCCTTAAAGAGGGCGTCAAATACAAAGTGGAAAAGTTCACGGGCATGATTGTAGATACCGTGGACGTCAACATCATAGGAGTAAAGCTGTAATTTTTCCGGCTTTACTCTTTGTCGTTTAAAAATAGTTTCAATAATATAATATTTACTGTAATAATTATCTTACGGCGCAAGGGGTTTCTCTCCGCATGCGCACTCAATTTCCATAAGAATATAGAAGTAGAGGGTTTATGCAAAAAACAGTCAACAGCACCGAATTTCGTAAAATGGTCGTTACCGGTGCAAGAATGCTTGAAATAAACAGAGCAAAGGTAGACGCGCTTAACGTGTTCCCCGTTCCCGACGGCGATACCGGCACTAATATGTCTTTAACCTTGCAGTCTTCGGTCAAAGAGCTCAACGCTTGCTCTTCAAACCGTTTTCTTGAAATATGCGACGCGGTCTCAAAGGGCGCGTTAAAGGGCGCGCGCGGTAATTCCGGCGTTATCTCTTCGCAGATTTTCCGCGGTATCTGCTCGGTAATCCGCGAAACAAAAGACAGCTTCGATACCAAAACTTTCGCCAAGGCTATGGAGGCAGGCTCCAAAGTCGCTTACGGCGCCGTTTCAATTCCCAAAGAGGGCACGATTTTAACGGTCGTAAGATTAATGGCGGAAAGCGCGGGCAAACTCGCAAGCAAACACAAGGATTTCGTTCCTTTCTTAACCGCTCTTATAGAAGTGGGCGACGAAGCCCTCGCAAAAACTCCCGAGCTTTTGCCCGTCCTCAAAAAAGCGGGCGTAGTCGATTCGGGCGGCGTCGGTCTTATGACCATTATGCGCGGTTTCCTTGCCGCGCTTTCGGGCGACGAAAGCGTTCTCGGCGACATTCCCACAGAAGCAACCGAAGGCGGCAAGTCCGAAGACGACGTGTTCGGCGACAATTCCGATATAATCAATCTCGATTTGGGCGAAATAGAATTCGCTTACTGCACGGAATTTTTCATTATCAACCTCAAAAAGATGACCACGCTCGCCGATATAGACAAGCTCAAAGAAAAGCTCATGCAAATAGGTGACAGCGTTATCTGTATAGGCGATTTGGAACTCATTAAAATCCACGTCCACACCAACACCCCCGGCGTTGCGCTTTCCCTCGCGCTCGAACTCGGTGAGCTTGACAGAATCAAAATCGAAAATATGCTCGAAGAAAACCGTGCGCTTAAAGCCAAGCTCGAAGCGGAAAAGAAAGAAATGGGCATGCTTGCAATCTGCGCCGGCAAGGGTCTTGAAGAAATCTTCAAGGATTTGATGTGCGACAGAGTAATAGAGGGCGGTCAGACAATGAACCCCTCCGCTCAGGACATAGCCGACGCCGTGCAAAAAATCAACGCGTCCAACGTGTTTGTGTTCCCCAACAATTCCAACGTAATACTTGCGGCGGAGCAGGCAAAGGCGCTCGTAAGCAACCGCACCATTCACGTTATTCCCACCAAAAACGTTCCGCAGGGCTTTGCGGCGGCTCTCGCTTTCAACCCCGAAGAATCCGTTCCCGAAAACAAAACCAATATGACCCACGCAATCGATAACGTCGCTTCGGGTCAGGTAACATACGCCGTAAGGGAAACCACTATGAACGGCTTCAAACTCAAAGAGGGCGATATCATAGGGCTTGACAACAAGCGTATTCTCGCCAAGAGCGACAGTATCGACGAAACCACTTTAAAGCTCGTCAAATCGCTTAAAAACGACGAACACGAAATGATTACCCTTTACTACGGCGACGGCGTAACCGAAGAAGACGCCGAAGCTCTCGCGGGTAAAATTTCAGAACAGTACCCCGAATGCGACGTCGATTTCCATTTCGGCGGCCAGCCCGTTTACTACTATATGGTATCCCTCGAATAATTTCAAAAAAGAGCAAGGGAAGACGTTCGTCTTCCCTTTTTGAATTTTATGGAACTTTCCTCGTTAAAGTACGTTTCCCAAAAAAGGGAAAAAGATTTCAATAAACTCAATATATATACGGTCGAAGAGCTCGTGCGCCACTTCCCGCGCGATTATCTCGATTTGAGGAAAATCACGCTTTTAAAAGACGCCTACCATAACGACGTCATTTTAACCAAATGCGAAGTTCTCAACGTTGAAATCAACCGCTATGCCCGCCGCCCTTTCGTAAAGGCACTATGTCAGCAATGCGGCTGTATGTTCACCGCAATATGGTTCAATCAGCTATATGTGGGGGGCAAACTCGAAAGAGGCGAATATTTATTCTACGGCAGGGTACAAAACCGTTACGGTATGGGCTGCCAGATGACAAACCCGTCGTTCGAGCGCGCCGATAAAAATTCCAACTTAAAAGGGCTTGTTCCCGTCTATTCGCTGTCGGGCAGTCTCACGCAAGGCGTAGTGCGCGTGGCGGTGCGGCAGGCTCTCAGAAAAGTGCGTTATCCAAGCCATATTCCCGTGCCTTTGCAAAAAAAATACGCTCTTATGCCGTTGAACGAAGCATATTATAAGGTTCACTGTCCAGAAACCGCGGAAGACGTCAAAAGCGGTTCGGAACGCATCGCGCTGGAAGAATATTTCCTCCTCATTTCGGCTTTCAAAGTAATAAAAGGCGGACGTGACGACGCGCGTATGCGCAACTATTCGGTAACGGAAAACGACTTGAACGCTTTTATTTCCCGCTTCGGTTTCGAATTTACAAACGGTCAGAAAACCGCCGTCGGAGAAATTTTCAAAAGTGTCCGCTCGCCGCATAAAATGAATATGCTGTTGCAGGGCGACGTCGGCAGCGGCAAAACGGCGGTGGCGTTAAGCGGCGTATATATGGCGGTCAAATCGGGTTTTCAGGCGGCAATGCTCGCCCCTACCGAAGTCCTCGCGCGGCAAAACGCGGCTTTAATAGAAAAGTTCTTCCCCGAATACAACGTCAAAACCTTAACGGGCTCAACGCCCGCCGCGGAAAAACGGGAGATAAAAGAAGAGCTTGCAAACGGCACGGCGCAAATCGTCTGCGGCACGCACGCGGTCATACAGCCTGACGTAATTTTCAAAAATCTCGCTTTCGCCGTCTGCGACGAACAACACCGTTTCGGGGTCGCGCAGCGCTCGTCGTTGCTTGAAAAAGGCGACGGCTGCGACGTTCTCGTAATGTCAGCGACGCCCATTCCGCGCACGCTCTCGCTCATTTTTTACGGCGATTTAGACGTGGTCACAATCAAGGATAAACCCCGTTCGCGGCAGGATATATCCACGTCAATCATACCCGAACGCAGATATTCCGATATGATTGCATACGTTGCGGAACAGGCAAAGCTCGGCAACCAAACCTATTTCGTATGCCCCAAAATCGAGGGCGACGAAGAGGGCACGATTATGTCCGTAACCGAACTGTACGAGGATTTGCAGACCAGAATGCGCGGGGTAAAAATAGCTCTGCTGCACGGCAAAATGAAGGATAAACAAAAAAACGAAATCATGGCGGCGTTCAAAGCCAAAAAGTTCGATTGCCTCGTGTCAACCACGGTTATAGAGGTCGGCGTAGACGTTCCCGACGCAACCGTAATGATAATTTACAATGCCGAACGTTTCGGGCTTTCCCAGCTGCACCAGCTCCGCGGGCGCGTCGGCAGAGGCGATAAAAAAAGCTACTGCTTCCTGCTTATGGGCGCAGACAGCGAAGAAGCCCGCCAACGCCTTTCGGTAATCAAAAACTGCTCCGACGGCTTTGAAATTGCGGAAGCCGATTTAAAAATGCGCGGCGGCGGCGACTTTATGGGCACCCGCCAAAGCGGAAAAATGCTCTCGGAAATCAAAAATCTCAAATTTCCGGTGGAAACGGTTTTCACCGCAAAAGCAATCTCAGACGAAGCTTTCAACGGCTCTATAGACGCAAACTCCCTCGCAAAAATAGCCGCCGAAAAATACCGCGGGCTTGCCGACGTAACGCTCAATTAGCAAAAACCGCGCAAAAGAGCAAAGCCGTAAAGCCTTACTCTTTCGCACTATTTGAACAAATAAACTTTTCCGTCGCATTTATTTCGTACATTTTAACCCGCCCATACAAAAAAATTGACACAGTAACCCTTCGGCTGCTATGTCAACAAGCATAAAACTTCACCAAGGGGCAAATTGCGTTAAAAAACGCTGAAATTCATTTGACAACTTCTCTCAATTCTGTTAAAATCTTTTACGCACGCTGTATCGGGCGTGCGTATTATATTATAGTTTTTATCTTTCCTCCGCTTTTAAGGGTATGCGGAAGAGGTGAAATATCTATTACTACAAGGAGGTAAAACAATGCCCACAATCAACCAGCTTATAAGAAACGGCAGAGAAAAGCAGGTCTACAAGTCAAAGTCGCCCATTCTGGACAACTGTCCCCAAAAGCGCGGCGTTTGCCTTTCGGTTACAACAACAACCCCCAAAAAGCCTAACTCCGCTATAAGAAAGATTGCCAGAGTAAGATTGACCAACAAGCAGGAAGGTACGGTTTATATCCCCGGAGAAGGTCACAATCTTCAGGAGCACTCGTCCGTTTTAATCAGGGGCGGAAGAGTTAAGGATTTGCCCGGCGTCCGTTACCATATCATCCGCGGCGCTCTCGATACGGCAGGCGTTTCCAAACGTATGCAGGCTCGTTCGCGTTACGGCGCAAAAAGACCTAAAAAGTAATTAAGGCGTATAAACGCGGCAATCCTTTGTAAAGCTTCGCGTTTTCTCAAACGGAGTACGCAAAACGCACCCGTTCCCAAAACGTCCGCTTTGCTTGTTAACCCGCTATTACGCATTTAAAATTTTGCTTTTAAGTTAATAATCAAAAAGATGCAACGCAAGTTGCCCTACTTGTATCCAGATTTTTCACCCTTACCGTGATAAAAGTAGGCAGTATTCGCCGTCTTTAAATTAGCGCGGCGGAGAAGATTTGCTACCGCAGTATGCGGCAAGCATTAGCTTATTTAGAGGTAATTTACCCTAAAAAAATAAACAGGAGGAAACAACTATGCCCAGAAGAGGCGGCGTTCCCAAAAGGGACGTATTACCCGACCCCGTGTATAATTCCAAGGTTGTAACAAAACTCGTCAACCAGATTATGTACGACGGCAAGCGCGGAACGGCTCAGAACATCGTTTACGACGCTTTTAAAATTATGAGTGAAAAACTCGGCAAAGACGCAATGGAAATCTTCGAACAGGCTATGAACAACATAATGCCCGTCCTCGAAGTAAAAGCAAGAAGAGTAGGCGGCGCCAACTATCAGGTCCCCATCGAAATAAGACCCGAAAGGCGTCAGACCCTCGCAATCCGCTGGCTCGTAATTGCTACGAGAAAGCGTTCCGAACGCGAAATGAGCGCAAAGCTCGCGGCTGAACTTATCGATGCTTACAACAGCACCGGCGGCGCGGTTAAAAAGAAAGAAGACACGCACAGAATGGCGGAAGCAAACAAGGCGTTCGCGCACTTCCGTTTCTAAGAGGTAACCTATGGCAAGAGAATACGATTTACTGCATACCAGAAACATCGGTATCATGGCGCATATCGACGCGGGTAAAACAACCACTACCGAGCGTATTCTGTATTATACAGGCATCAACCATAAAATAGGCGAAACCCACGACGGCACCGCTACCATGGACTGGATGGTTCAGGAACAGGAGCGCGGAATCACAATCACCTCCGCGGCTACGACCTGCCACTGGACAAGAACAGGCTATACCAAAAAAGACGAATGCCGTATCAACATCATCGATACGCCGGGACACGTTGACTTCACAGTAGAAGTAGAACGTTCCCTCCGCGTTCTCGACGGCGCTGTCGCTACGTTCTGCGCAAAAGGCGGCGTAGAGCCCCAGTCGGAAACCGTATGGCGTCAGGCGGACAAGTATAAAGTTCCCAGAATCGCATACGTCAACAAAATGGACATCAACGGCGCAAACTTCCAGAGAGCCGTAAATATGATGAAGGAAAGGCTCAACGCCAATCCTGTTCCCATCGAACTTCCCATCGGTAAGGAAGATACCTTCTGCGGTATCGTAGACCTTATCGAAATGAACGCGGAAATCTACGATTCCGACGACGGAAAACAATATCACAGAGACGAAATCCCCGCAGATTTGAAAGACGCGGCGGAAGAAGCTCATATGGCTTTGATGGAAGCCGCGGCAGAGGGCGACGACGAACTTATGGAAAAGTTCCTCGAAACAATGGAACTCACCCCCGACGAAATCCGCAAAGGTCTCCGTCTTGCTACAATCGCAATGAAATGCACCCCCGTGCTTTGCGGTTCTTCCTATAAAAACAAGGGCGTTCAGATGCTTCTCGACGCCGTAATCGATTTCCTTCCCTCCCCCGTAGACGTAGCGCACGTAAAGGGCGTAAATCCCGACACGGGCGCGGAAGAAGAAAGAGAAACCTCCGATAACGCTCCCTTCGCAGGTCTTGCGTTCAAAATCGCAACAGACCCGTTCGTCGGCCGTCTTGCTTATTTCAGAGCATACTCGGGCGTTCTGGAAAGCGGTTCATACTGCTATAACTCGTCAAAGGGCAAAAAAGAGCGCGTCGGCCGTCTTGTCCAGATGCACGCAAATACCCGTACGGAAATCCCCAAGGTTTACTCGGGCGATATCTGCGCAATCGTAGGTCTTAAAGACACCACCACGGGCGACACCCTCTGCGACGAAAAGCACCCCATAGTTTTGGAGCAAATGACTTTCTCCGACCCCGTTATCCAGCTCTCAATCGAGCCTAAAACCAAAGCGGGACAAGAGAAAATGACAATGGCTCTTATAAAGCTTGCGGAAGAAGACCCCACGTTCAAAACCTATACCGATCAGGAAACGGGTCAAACCATCATTGCAGGTATGGGCGAACTCCACCTCGACATTATCGTAGACAGACTTCTCCGCGAATTCAAGGTAGAAGCCAACGTCGGCGCTCCTCAGGTTGCCTACCGCGAAACAATCCGTCAGGCAGTCGACTGCGAGGGTATGTATAAGCGTCAGTCCGGCGGTAAAGGTCAGTACGGTCACTGCAAACTTCATATGATTCCCGGCGAACCCGGTTCGGGTTACGTGTTCGAAGATTTAACCGTCGGCGGTTCTATCCCCAAAGAATATATCCCCGCAATCGATAAGGGTATCCGCGGCGCGGCAAGAAACGGCTTCCTCGCGGGCTATGAAGTAGTAGACTTCAAAATTCAGGTCTACGACGGAAGCTACCACGAAGTCGACTCTTCCGAAATGGCTTTCCAGATTGCAGGCTCGATGGGCTTTAAAGACGGTATGGCAAAAGCAAAAGCCGTCCTTCTCGAACCTATAATGAAGGTCGAAGTCATCACCCCCGACGACTATTTCGGCGATATAATGGGTAACGTAACCGCACGCCGCGGAACAATCGTCTCCACTGACGACAGAGCGGGCGCAAAGGTAGTAGACGCGGAAGTTCCCCTTTCGGAAATGTTCGGTTACGCAACCGACCTCCGTTCCAGAACTCAGGGTCGCGGTCAGTTCACGATGCAGTTCGACCATTATTCCGAAGTTCCCAAATCGGTTGCCGAAAAGGTAATCGGCGAAAGAGCCAAAAAGTAATACGGTTTTTCGGTAACGTAAAAAATTTACGCGGAATAATGTACTGCCGCGCACACAGCGGCAGCCCATAAATTTTTTACAAATCCGTAACCGAAAAAGTAATATAATTTTTCGGCAATAGATTTTTCCAGAATTCATTGCTGAAAAATAATAAAATACAGTAATTTGCAGCTTTGTCCGCGGGTGCAAAAACCCGCAACCGAAGTTGTATAAAACGGCTTTCCGTTCCGTTCCCAACCGACAAAAAAACTGAAAAATATCTCGTTTTTTAATTGTCTTTTTCATATTTTTAATATATAATAAAGGCAGCGTATGGAAAATACGGAAAATTGCAGCAATAATGATAGATAGCTGCGACGCGCAAAATGCGCGGAAGTTATCATTTTTATAAAAAAATATAATTTAGGAGAAACAAAAATGGCAAAGGCTAAGTACGACAACAGCAAGCCCCACGTTAACATCGGCACAATCGGCCACGTTGACCACGGCAAGACCACTCTGACCGCAGCTATCACTATGGTAATGGCGTGCAAAGGTCAGGCGGAAAAAATGAGATACGACGAGATTGATAAAGCTCCCGAAGAGAAGGCTCGTGGTATAACAATAAACACCGCGCACGTAGAATATCAGACGGACAAGCGTCACTACGCTCACGTTGACTGCCCCGGACACGCAGACTACGTTAAAAACATGATTACGGGTGCCGCTCAGATGGACGGCGCTATCCTCGTAGTCGCTGCAACCGACGGTCCCATGCCCCAGACCAGAGAGCACATCCTGCTTTCCCGTCAGGTAGGCGTTCCTTATATCGTCGTATTCCTCAACAAGTGCGACCAGATGGACGACCCCGAACTTCTTGAACTCGTAGAAATGGAAATTTCCGATACTCTTGAAGGTCAGGGCTTCAAAGATTGCCCCATCATCAGAGGTTCCGCTCTCAAAGCTTTGGAAAAGGCTTCCTCCGGCGCTCCCGATGCAGAAGTTCTCGCATCCCCCGAAGTTCAGCCCATCTTAAAGCTTATGGATACTATCGATAGCTACATCCCCACCCCCGAAAGAGACACGGCTAAACCCTTCCTCCTTCCCGTAGAAGACGTATTCACGATTTCCGGTCGTGGTACCGTTGCAACCGGCAGAGTAGAAAGAGGTACCGCTCACGTAGGCGACCCCGCTGAAATCGTTGGTCTTATCGAAAAACCCGTTGCTACCGTTATTACCGGTCTTGAAATGTTCCACAAGAGCGTTGACGAAGCTATCGCAGGCTTCAACGTAGGCGCACTTCTCCGCGGTATTGACAGAAAGGGTATCGAAAAGGGTCAGGTTCTTGCTAAACCCGGTTCCGTTAAAACTGCTACCAAGTTCACCGCTCAGGTTTACGTTCTTAAAGCAGACGAAGGCGGCCGTCACACTCCTTTCTTCAACCACTATCGTCCTCAGTTCTTCATCAGAACTACCGACGTTACCGGTTCTATCGACCTTCCTGCCGGCGTAGAAATGGTTATGCCCGGCGATAACGTAGAAATCTCCGTAGAACTCATCAAACCCGTTGCTGTTGAAGAAAAGCTCCGTTTCGCTATCCGCGAAGGCGGCAGAACGGTTGGTTCCGGCACTATCGTTAAAGTTCTTTAATTTTAAAATTCGCATATACTTCGCAATACGTTGTTGCGCTTCGGCAACCCGCTCGGTCACGTACGTCAGTACGCTCCCTCGGGGTTTCCTCGCGCACCTCGTCTTGCTCGTATCTTCAAATTTTAATTAACTTTTAAATATTTTATTTCGAAGGAAATCCCTTGCGCAAAAGCGCAAGGGATTATATTTTTTTTGCTTATTTTAAAAAGTTTTGCGCGGCAAGGGTAAGCCCCAACCTGAAATCCTCCTTAAAATACTCGTCCGCAGTCGCCGCCTCAAGTCCGCCTTGCGCCAACTCGAATTTGCATATAGTTTCAAATCTTTCTTCTTTGCCCATATCCTTGCAAAAATGTTCAAGCATCGCATTCGTTTCGTTACGGCATTTGTTATAAGTTTCATTGTCCGCCATGGTAATGTCGTCAAAATAACATTTTCCGCTTGTAGTAAGTTCCAAAATTATTGATTTATTCATATTTAATAACCTCACATAAAATATAACATAATATTTTAATAATTACTTTGGGAAATCGAAAATCGATAAAAGAAATTTTAATCTTACTAAAATCCGAAAAATCAGATTAAAATTCAGCCGCCCCGCAATATCTTGCGGGGCGGCTGTTTTGTAAAATATATTTTTATATTTCGTTTATTTTATGCGGTTATAGAATTTGCACATTTCTTTTAACGTGCAGTTTATGCAGTCGGGCTTTTGGGAATGGCAAACCTGCCGCCCATGATAAATAATGTAATGGTGCGCCTTAGACCAAAGCTCTTTGGGTATTGCTGCGCATAAACCCTCTTCAACTTTGGCGGGAGTTTTGCCCTCTGCAATCCCCAGTCTGTTTGAAACGCGGAAAACGTGCGTGTCAACCGCAATTGCGTCCCCGCCGAAACCTACGGCATAAACCACGTTCGCCGTCTTTTGCCCTACGCCCGCAAGCGTTCTCAGCTCTTCTAAAGTCGGCGGCACTTCGCCCCCGAACTTTTCCACAATATCGCGCGAAGCCGATAAAATATGCGCCGCCTTGTTGTGGTAAAACCCGCAGGAAAATATATACTTTTCAAGCTCTTCCTGCGTAAGGGTAAGCATCTTTTCCGGCGTGTTGTACTTTTTAAAAAGCACTGCCGTAACTTTGTTTACTCTCTCGTCGGTGCATTGCGCGGAAAGTATAACCGCAACCAGAAGCTCGTATTGCGATTTAAAGTGCAGGGCGGGGGAGGCGGTCGGGTAAAGCTCGGCAAGTCCGTCTAAAATCTTTTGTATGTTTTCGCGTTCCATATCCAAAGTTTATCATAAACCCCGTGCAAAATCAACGAAAATCCAACTCATTCCCTGCCGAAAAAGGTTTTTCCGTAAACCGTTTTCACCGTGTAAAATCCGTAAAAAGCCGAATACCTTCCGCCAAGCACCAGGGCTTTCGCCCTCGCCGCCATATTCTGCGGAATTTTAACCGAAAGCCCGCAGCCGATATTCGCCTCTTTCGGGGTGTTGATAAGGTTAGACGGAACGCCGTTCATTCTCAGCCGCGAATTGCAGTCCGCCGCTTGCGCGCGCGAACGGAAAACGGCAAGTAAATCTGTCATAAAATTTTCTTCCCCTGTATAAAAATATATTATTATATTATGACGGAGAACAAAATTTTGCCTATTTATTTCGATAACGCCGCAACGGGCGGCTTTAAGCCGGACGGAGTAATTTCCGCAACAAAAACCGCTCTCGAATTCTGCGCCAACCCTGGGCGCAGCGGCCACAAACTTTCGCTCGCCTGCCTCGAAAGAGTTTACGCATGCAGAAAGCTTTTGTGCGATTTCTTCGGCGGCTACAGCTACGACAGAGTAATCTTCACAAAAAACTGCACGGAAGCTCTCAATATCGCAATCCTCGGAACTTTGAAAGCTGGGGACGAAGTGGTAACAACCGTCGCTGAACACAACTCCGTTTTGCGCCCGCTTGAACATCTCAAAAGCAAAGGCGTAAAATCTTTCTATGCCCCTCTGGACGTAAACGGAGAAATAGATTTAAACGCGCTCGCCTCGTTCGTAACAAATAAAACCCGCGCGGTAATAATAACGCTCGCCTCAAACGTAACTGGCGTCGCCCCCGATATAAACAAACTACGCGCGCTCATTCCCGAAAACTGTCTGCTCATCTGCGACGGCGCGCAGGCTTGCGGTCACGTTGAAATAAATATGAAAGAAAGCGGAATAGACGCGCTCGCCGTTGCGGGTCATAAAGGTATGCTCGGCATACAGGGCAGCGGCGCTCTGCTGTTTTCCGAAAGGTTCAACCCCGCACCCGTGCTCTTCGGCGGAACGGGCAGCGAAAGCCAAAATCTCAATATGCCGGACTTCTATCCCGACGCCCTCGAAAGCGGCACGGTTTCCTATCCCGCCATAATTTCAATGGGTGAAGGGGCTCTTTATCTCAAAGAGAATATGTTGAAAAACATGCAAAAAACAGAGCAAATGTGTGCATTTTTGTGTGATAGTTTGGTGAAAATTAAGGGCTTAAAACTGTATTCCAAGCACAATCCGTACGGTATTGTGGCCTTCGGTCTGGAAAATATGCAGTCCGAAGTCGCGGCTTATAACCTCTCGGAAGAGTACTCAATCTGCGTTCGCGGCGGTTTGCACTGCGCCCCGAAAATGCACGAAGCCCTCGCAAGCGATGGGCTTGTCCGCGCCTCGGTAAGCGCGTTCAACTCTATGAACGAATGCGAAATTTTCATAAAAGCCGTTTCGGAACTTGCGCAAAAATGATTTGTAACAATATCGCTCAGCTCGTCGGGAACACCCCGCTTTTCGAGCTTGAAAATTACCGCAAAGCAAACAATTTAAAGGCGAAAATTTTCGCCAAACTCGAATATTTCAATCCCACGGGTTCGGCAAAAGACAGAGCGGTTAAGTATATGCTGAACGCGGCTTTTTCCAGTGGCGCGCTTAAAAGCGGCTCGGCAGTAATCGAACCGACCTCGGGGAATACGGGCATCTCTCTCGCCGCGTTCGGAAGAGCCGCGGGCTTGCGCGTAATTCTAACTATGCCCTCGAATATGAGCGTTTCCCGCCGCAAAATAATGCAGTTTTACGGCGCAAAGCTGGTGCTCACCGAACCGGAAAAAGGGATGGCTGGCGCAATTGAAAAAGCCGCTAAAATTCATAAAGAAACAAGCGGCAGCATAATTTTGGGGCAGTTTGAAAACCCCGCCAATCCTCTCGCACATTACGAAACTACCGCCCCCGAAATCTGGAACGATACGCGCGGTAACTGCGATATGTTCGTGGCGGGAGCGGGTACGGGCGGAACGCTTTCGGGAGCGGGCAAATATCTTAAAGAAAAGAATCCGAAAATAAAAATTTACGCGGTTGAACCGGAAGGCTCGCCCGTGCTTTCAAAAGGAAAAAGCGGTCTGCACGCAATTCAGGGGATAGGCGCGGGATTTGTGCCCAAAACGCTTAACCGCGGCATAATAGGGGGTGTAATCGCCGTTTCCGACGAATCCGCCGTCCGCAAAGCGGAAGAAATCGCCCATACCGACGGTTTGTTCGCGGGCATATCGTCGGGGGCGGCGCTGCAAGCCGCAACCGAACTTGCCCGCCGCCCCGAAAATTTCGGTGCAAATATAGTCGCCGTTTTCCCGGACGGCGCCTTTAAATATTTTTAAGCCGCATTATAACCTCTCTCAGCTTGCGCTTTTTCATTCCGTCCAAAAGGGGAGAAAGAGCGTTGTAAAAGTTGTCAAGGTCTGCGTTCGTCAGCGTGCCTTCGCGCTTACCGCGTTCGGCTTCCGTAAGAATAGTATGTAAAATCTGCGTTTCGCTCTTGCCGTTCATTGCTTTCGTAAGCACTTTTGCAAGCTCAACTGTGTTGTTATATGCGCCCGCGGAATTGCTTTCGGGCTTTTTTTCGGGTTGTTCGTCGGAATAGTTTTTAAAATCTTTCATATAATCTCCGCATATAATGATATTATCAAAATATGCAAGGGAACTTTTTTATGCAACTTCTAATTATTCTCGCACTGTTGTTATACGGAGGAAAAGGCAACGCGCAAAACCTTATTTCAGAGGTAAAGCCCGTTCTGGAAACGTTCGGCGGGGAAGAAATAAAAGAAGCGCTCAAAAGCGCGGAAGAAATCTCGCAAATGCTGACCGCCGTGCGCGGGCTTACGGGCGGGCTGTCGCAATCCGATAATGCGGAAAACAATACGGAAGGCGCTTATTTCGACCATAGTGAGGGGGTAACCGCAAATACGCAAGGGCAAAACTCCGCAATTTCCTTTCCGCTTGCGCCCATATCCAACGTCGCCAACCGCGACATTACATACTCGCTCTCAAAATACTTATCGGCTGAAAATTAAAAAATATCACCGCATATAACTTATGGATTTCTTTGCGGGCAAAAAATAACGCCCTGTCTTCGTTTGCGAAGACAGGGCGTTATACTTTATTAAAGATTATAACGATAAATTGAAATTTAATTCAAGTTTGATTAGCGCAACTAAAAGTATAAATATAACTA
>CAJTLT010000007.1 GCA_910577375.1 uncultured Christensenella sp. | reverse complement strand
ATGCTAAATGCAGTCCTTACCCCGCAGGTATTTCTACCCGCGGTTTGGGCTCCTCCGATTTCGCTCGCCACTACTTTCGGAATCGTTTTTACTTTCTTTTCCTCCGGGTACTAAGATGTTTCAGTTCCCCGGGTTCCCCCTGCATGACTATGTGTTCATCATGCAGTAACACGACATTACTCGTGCTGAGTTCCCTCATTCGGATATCTACGGATCTCTGGATGTTTGCTCCTCCCCGTAGCTTTTCGCAGCTTGCCACGTCCTTCTTCGGCGCCATATACCAAGGCATCCTCCGTGCGCTCTTTGTAGCTTGATCTTTTTCTACTCGTCTTTTCTACAAAAATTCTATCACTTTTACTCGTCAATTCACTTTCAAGAGTCCGACGCCTTTTCAACGTCGTATTCGCTTAAAATTGTATTAACCTTCTTCTTTCACCGGCTTCTCAGCCGTTGAAAGTTCGAATTTTTTTTGCCTTACGTACTTATCATTCCGTTCTTGTTTCGGCGCTTTTTCCGCCTCTTACTTTCTCGAAATGATTTACTTGCTATGCAGTTGTCAATCTTCGGATACGGAACGAAAGTTCCGTTTTGCGGGATAACGAACGGTATTCCGCCGCTTAATCCCCCTTCGCGTTTTACCGCGCTGGTGGGATCAAGTGGACTCGAACCACCGACCTCACGCTTATCAGGCGTGTGCTCTAACCAGCTGAGCTATGATCCCGTGTGGTGGAGGTAATCGGGTTCGAACCGATGACCCCCTGCTTGCAGGGCAGGTGCTCTACCAGCTGAGCTATACCCCCGATATATATTAACGCTTTTTGCAAAGCGGTAATATCAAATAAAATGCACCCCTTGAAAGAGTGCATAATTTGTATTAAAAATGAATAAGAAAGAAACATAGTTTCTGTATCGACTGAAAATGGATAACAGCTTGTTCAGCTACTGCTATCAATTCTCCCTAAAAGGAGGTGATCCAGCCGCACCTTCCGATACGGCTACCTTGTTACGACTTAACCCCAGTCATTGGTATTACCTTAGGCAGCTCCCTCCTTGCGGTTAGGACACTGACTTTGGGCACTCCCAACTCCCATGGCTTGACGGGCGGTGTGTACAAGACCCGGGAACGCATTCACCCCGACATGCTGATTCGGGATTACTAGCAACTCCGACTTCATGTGGGCGGGTTGCAGCCCACAATCCGAACTGAGACTATCTTTATGAGATTAGCTCCACCTTGCGGTATTGCGACTCTTTGTAATAGCCATTGTAGCACGGGTGAGGCCCAGAACGTAAGGGCCGTGATGATTTGACATCATCCCCACCTTCCTCCGTGTTAACCACGGCAGTCTATACAGAGTTCCTAACTTAATATTGGCAACTGTATATGAGGGTTGCGCTCGTTGCGGGACTTAACCCAACATCTCACGACACGAGCTGACGACAACCATGCACCACCTGTCTTCGTGTCCCCGAAGGGAAGTCCTCATTACAAGGATGATCACTCGATGTCAAGTTCTGGTAAGGTTTTTCGCGTTGCGTCGAATTAATCCCCATGCTCCGCTGCTTGTGCGGGTCCCCGTCAATTTCTTTAGGTTTCAACCTTGCGGCCGTAGTCCCCAGGCGGAATACTTAATGCGTTTGCGACGGCACAGAGGGAGTCGATACCCCCTACACCTAGTATTCATCGTTTACAGCGTGGACTACCAGGGTATCTAATCCTGTTTGCTCCCCACGCTTTCGAGCCTCAGTGTCAGTTACAGTCCAGCAAATCGCCTTCGCCACTGGTGTTCCTCCTAATATCTACGCATTCCACCGCTACACTAGGAATTCCATTTGCCCCTCCTGCACTCAAGTCCAACAGTTTTGGTAGTAGTGCCGAGGTTGAGCCCCGGAGTTACGCTACCAACTTGTCAAACCACCTACGCACCCTTTACGCCCAGTCATTCCGGATAACGCTTGCCTCCTACGTATTACCGCGGCTGCTGGCACGTAGTTAGCCGAGGCTTATTCCTAAGGTACCGTCACTTTCTTCTTCCCTTAGAAAAGAACTTTACAATCCGAAGACCTTCATCATTCACGCGGCGTTGCTGGGTCAGAGTTTCCTCCATTGCCCAATATTCCCCACTGCTGCCTCCCGTAGGAGTTTGGACCGTGTCTCAGTTCCAATGTGGCCGATCACCCTCTCAGGTCGGCTACTGATCGTCGCCTTGGTGAGCCGTTACCTCACCAACAAGCTAATCAGACGCGAGCTCATCCATATCCGATAAATCTTTGATGGAAAGAAGATGCCTTCAAACCATGTTATGCGGTATTATCAGTCGTTTCCAACTGTTATCCCCCAGATATGGGCAGATTGCTCACGCGTTACTCACCCGTCCGCCATGTATTGCTACATTCGACTTGCATGTGTTAAGCACGCCGCCAGCGTTCATCCTGAGCCAGAATCAAACTCTTAAGTTTAATTGTATAAAACCGATTTATTCAATCGTGGCTCTATCTCGACTATTTATAGTCATTATCTATGCTGACTTTGCTTTGTGGTACTATTTGTACTTCAAAGTTAATTGACAGAAACTAATTTATAATTCGTTTCCTTCTATTCAATTTTTAAACTGCGTTAACCGACATAAAAAGCCGGCGCTCATTTCGGTGAGCTTGTCTATAATATCACATAGATTATTACAGTGTCAAGCGATTTTTAAAAGTTTTTTAAAAAATTTTAACTAACTTTTTTGACTTTTCCTGACGAATTATGGGGAAAGCCCCGCTCAGCCGACAGCTTTTCTAAAATATCATAAGCATAAAATAAAGTCAACGTTTTAATTACAGAATTTTTAAATAATTTTTGTATAGTGAATTTTTAACATTTTCAGAAAAATCCTGTCAACAGCCCGCCTTTTGCGCGCGCTTTTACAATATACGAAAAACACTTGATAATTACGCCGCGCCGTGCTATACTCGTATTGCCAAACAATCTTAATATAGCGGTATTTTTTTATGCGCAAACGTGCATACAACTATAGGGCATAGTTGTATCCTTTTTCTGTATGTACGGTTTTGTGCAAACTTTTTAATACCGCAAAAAACAGAAAAGATTGTTTGGCGACATTAAGGGTACCTGTGCGGGCGGCTCTTAATGCCGCCCTTATTTTTTTGCCCGCAAAAAGGAGTTACTTTTTATGAGTAAAAAAGACAGAAACAAAAACAGAAAAAGAGTCTTAATCATAGCCATAGCTTGCGGCCTGATTGCAGTTGCGGTTATAGTTGCGGTATGCTTAACCGTTTTGCCGTCAAGATGTTCGGCGGATAACAACGGAGCAAACACCGAACAAGGCAGCAATACGGATACGGACGAAGATTCCGAAAACAACAACGAAACCGAAGACAATAATAATGACAACGATAACGATAATAACAATGACGGCGACAACCCTTCGACGTCTGTCCCTCCGCCCGAGGAAGAACACAGACACAGCTACACCGCGCAAACAACCGAACCGACATGTACGGAAGACGGATACACGTTATACACATGCGGTTGCGGAGATAGTTACAAAGCGGACTTTAAAAAAGCCGGTCACGTTTATACAAATACCGTTATACCGCCGACCTGCACGAAAAAAGGCTATACATTATATGAATGCAAAAGATGCGAATACAGTCGCCAAGATAATCTTACCGATGCAAACGGACATGCGGAAGTAATTGACAAAGCGGTTGCGGCGGACTGCATCCATACGGGGCTGACAGAGGGAAAACACTGTTCGGAATGCGGAATAATTATTCTCGCCCAGCAACCCACCGAAAAAACCGAGCATACCTATAATAAATATGTTTGCACAGTATGCGGCTCGTTCGACCCGAACGCCCCCGATACCAGCGGAATGCAATTCGAGCTGACAAGCGACAGAACCGGATACTGTTTAACCGGCGCAGGAACCGGCTACGGCACAAACGTAAAAATACCGTCCTTATATTACGGCAAACCCGTAAAAGCAATCGGAGCGGAAGCGTTTCAGTTTTGCAGCGGAATCCAAAACATATTAATGCCAGACAGTATAACGGAAATAGGCGCAGACGCATTTTATAATTGCTCGGGCTTAAAAAGCATAAATATACCCGAAAGCGTAAAATCAATGGGCAAAAGAGCTTTTAGCGGCTGCACGAGTTTAACCTTTTTAAAACTGCCGTCGCATATGAACACAATTGACGAAAGCGCGTTTGCGGACT
This sequence comes from uncultured Christensenella sp., assembly GCA_910577375.1. Taxonomy (GTDB): domain Bacteria; phylum Bacillota; class Clostridia; order Christensenellales; family Borkfalkiaceae; genus Coproplasma. Next base: position 71,536 of record CAJTLT010000007.1, on the reverse strand, counting down.
GTTCTTCCTTATCGGAAATCAACATCCCCGACGGAATCGCCTCGATTGCAAAATACTTATTAAACGGCTGTTCGTCTTTAAAAAATCTGGCTATCGGCAAAGACGTTGCAAGCATAGGCGAAGACGCGTTCCGCGATTGCAATTCGCTTGAAAGAATAACGGTATCCGAAGAAAACACAACATACACAAGCCAAGACAGAATAATGTATAACAAAGAGCAGACAAAAGCAGTTCTCGTCCCCAAGCTGATAAGCGGAACGGTTACTTTACCCGATACCTTATGGTCAACAGACAGTATGTTTTTAAACTGCACAAAGCTCGAAGGAGTAATCTTCCCCGACGCAATGAACACAATCGGACAAAAAGCGTTCAGCGGCTGTACTTTCCTTAAAACGTTTACGATACCGCAAAACGTTAAAACAATAGGCTAAGCGTTCAAAAACTGTACGGCGTTACAAAGCATCGTCATACCCGACAAAGTTACTTTAATAGAGAATTCGGCTTTTTCAAACTGTTCGGCGCTATCGGAAATCATAATATCGGACAGCGTTACCGATATAGGCTACAGCGCCTTTCAGAATACCGCTTACTATATGAATACGGAAAACTGGGAAAACGGAACTTTGTACGTCGGAAACCATCTTGTTGCCGCAAAGGAAGTTACGGAAAGCTTTACCGTTAAACAAGGGACCATTTCAATTGCACAGCAAGTTTTTTATAACCGAAAAAATCTTACTTCCGTAACCTTGCCCGACAGCATAAAAGGGTTAAGCTGGAACTCATTCGGCAATTGCACCGCCCTAACGAAAATTATATTCGGCGGCAGCACCGAAACGTGGAAATCAATCACAAAAAAAAGTTATTGGAATTCCGGCACGAGCAATTATACGATTGAATGTACAAACGGAAAATTAAATAAAAGCGAAAATATTATTACATAATCAAAAAAGCGGACACGATAACGGCGCATTACATAGTAATTAAGCAAGGGCGGTTTTACCGTCCTTGCTTTTTTTATTTGATTTTGATATAATTACCGTACGATAAACAGTAATTAAACAGTGGAATAATTTAATTATGTTAAAACAACAAAAAAGAATAAAACGGTATGCAAAAGTGGTTTTAATCATCTCTTGTGTGTTTGCTGTTATTTCAAGTATCTTATTTGTTATTATGATATGTGATTTGCCACAAATAATAAAAGGAAGGACTGCAACAAAATACTTGTATGAGAATGGGATTGAAGTTGATGCATATATTAAAGATTATTATGATGACTATAGATTAACAAATCCAGGTGACCCTTATATGAGAATATGGAGCGGGCGTTTTCACATAGTATATGAATATGTTGACGGCAACGGCAACACATTTACAGATGAATATTTAGATACCGTTGAATGCAGAAGTAAAGAAGAGCTTAGTGCGCGAGAGCAATATATCAAACAAATGATAGCTAACGAAAAGACGATGAAAATGCTTATTGCCGATAACGGCTTATGCTGTTTATCAGTTTATAAAGAAACGTTAAATCGCAATACAGCTATAATTATTTACAGTGTTTTAATACCGATTTCATCTGTTGTATTAGGCTTGTGTATATTCGGTATTGTAAGACAATCTAAAATATTACGGCGGTTGAGCAAATAAAAATAATATAAATTTCAATTTATCTTTATAAACGTTGTATAATATAGCCCGCTATCTTCTCAAGGGAAAATAGCGGGCTATTTCTTTGCCCACAGAAAATCCATATAACAGATACCCTTAACGCGTACGCTTTTTATTTTTCTTGATTTTTTCCGCCTTATATTATATTATAATAATATGTATAAGATTTTAAGAATTTTGTTTTGTTTGTCAGCCGTTGCCTGCGCGGCAGTCACGATATTTATTTTTATTTATTTTTCTTGGTGGGGAATGCTGCCGTTAGGCGGAGCGTGCGGATTTGCGGCTCTTATGTTCATATGCAAAAATGCACAGGAACGCGAAGAACGGAAAGCAAACCCGCTCGCGCCCGAGGGAGATTTTATCACGGGCAAAGTATCAAAAACCGACGGCGGCGAAAATACCGAAGAAAAATAAACTTTATAACACAACAAAAAAAGAAAGCGCGGGGTGCAGTTTTGCACCCCGCGCAGTTTTTTGTTTCAACTTTTTAAAATATTCTTTGCCCCTGAATAAAGTACGACCAGCGCTTAGCCGAAATCTGTTCGATTTTGGCAAAATCAGACGCGGTGTGCAAAATCCAGTTGCCGCCCAGATACAGAGCGACGTGCCCTACGCGTTCAACGCCGACCTTGTCTTTACGGGACTCGTTGGTGAAAAACATCAAATCCCCGCGTTTAAGCTCGGATTTTTTAACCGTTTTACCCTGATAAATCTGAGTTCTTGTGTTAACCTGCAATTTAAAGTACGCGCCTTTATAAAATATGTATTGCATAAGCGAAGAACAGTCGAACTCGCCGGTTGTAAAGTTTTTCAAAAGCCTCCCGCTTCCGTCGTGATACCTGACCGCGCCAAAAACATAGGCTGTGCCCAGAAGCTTTGTCCCTTCCGCGATAACGGCTTCTATCCTTTCGTCTTCGCTTGCCTCCATTTCCACAAGCTGACAGTATTTTGAAGATATGTAAGCCGCTTTATTTTTATAGCCCGTTTTATACCAGCCGTCGGTTTTTCCGTCAAGCGCATACATTGTGGATTTTTGCGCCGTGCCGCGCGCGGCATAATTCGTTCCCGCGCCCGAACGGATATTTACTCCGTCGGAAGTAACGTTCAGATATGAAACGGTTTTTATCTGCGGTACGGGAATTTCGGGTTCTGCGGGCGGTTGGTCTTCGGGTTTTTGAGTATCCGAAGGAATCTCTATATCCGCGGGCGGTTGGTCTTCCGGGAACCTGTCCGAAGGGATTTCTATTTCCTCGGGAGGAATTCCCCCCGCAAAATTATCGTTTCCGTCGCCCGCATTCGGGGCAACGCAGCCGCCTAAAGTAACGGCGGCTGCCACTGCGGCGAGAACCGCGGCGAATTTTTTTGATTTATTCATATGGTAACCTCCTTTGTTACACGAATATTATAACAAAAGATTACCGCGCGGCGCAATGCAAAAAATTTTCCATTGGCGGCAACGATTGGAAACGCATATTGACATCCGCGCCCGATTAAAGTATAATCAAAAAAAGGAAACTGTTATGAAAAAATTAATCTCTGTTTTATTTTCGGCGCTCTTTGTATTGTTTTGCTCCGCCTGCATATCGGAATTGCCGTATAACGCAACGATTGCCGATAAAGCCGAAAATTTTATGAAAGAAGAATATCTGGCAGAAAACAAAACGCACTGTTCGGGTTCAACGGATACGTTGCCCGATAAAATATGTAAAATAATCCAAACGGAAGAAGAATACGCAAAAGCGTTCAAATCCTTTCCGGAAGAAACCGATTTTAAGCGTGATATTCTGGTTGTTTATTTTTTTACCGATATTTACTACGGTTTCGATTGCAAATTGCAAAAAATAACAAACGATAACGGTGAAATAACCATAGAAATTTTGCATCGAACGGCAAAAAAAGCGCCGAACGGTTCAACGCCCCCTTCAACGTCTTCCCCAACACAAAGGTGCCTGGCGGTTAAATTAACGAATTGCGATTACACCGATATAAACGTAAACTTAATTTACGAATAACCGCGTATCAAGCGCATTATAAAAAAACGCCCCCGACGCTCTTTTAGAGCGTCGGGGGATTTCTTTTTTTAATATTTACAAACCGCAATTATTCTACGCCTTCGTTCAACTTTGCAAGAAGCGCGTCCAAATCGTTGCCGTGCACGTAAACCGCCTGTTCGATTGTTTCTCCGTGCGACATTGCGCAGCCGAGACAGTGCATTCCGACCGCCTGCAAAATTTCCGCGCTGGCGGGATTTAATTTAAGGCAATCGGCGATTAAGGTATCCTTCGTTATTTTAGCCATAATATTTCTCCGTTATTTTTATTAATATAAGTATAACACGTTTTTCCGCGTTTTACAAATTATTTTTATATTTTTAAGATTTGCAATCGGGGCAGCAACCCGAAAATTCAAGGCTCGCCGAATAAATTTCAAATCCGCCCGAGCTTTTTTTTGCAAACGCGGGCGAAAGGTCTTCGTCGAAAACGTCAAAAACCTTTCCACAATATATACATCGCGCGTGCGCGTGCGCGCAAAGCCTTGCGTCAAACCTTGCGGGGCTGTCGGGAAAGCTGAGTTTAAGCACCTCTCCGCTCTGCGCAAACTGTGAAAGCACTCTGAACACCGTACCTCTGCTTATAGAGGGATTTTCCGCCCTTACCGTTGCATAAAGCTCGGTTGCCGTGGGGTGGTCGGCGCAGCGCAGCGCGTCCATTATTATTTTTTTCTGTTTTGTATTTCTTGACGTCATCAGGATTTTATAACCGAATGATAGGATTTGACCGAATTGGCAACGTTGTGCATATGGTCGCCTATCCTTTCCATATTTATTGCAAGCTGCAAATAAACCGAGCCGGCAGTGGGCGTGCATCTGTTTTCGTTAAGACGGCGCAAATGCGATTTCTGCATTTTTTCGCACATTTCGTCTGTTGCCGCCTCTTCTTTTTCCACCTCGCCGATATAACTTGTATCGATATCTGCAAAAACTTTTTCAACGTTTTTGAAAAGCTCGGTAAGATGCAAATCCATTTCGAGAATTTCGTATTTAGCGTGTTCGGAAAACTGTTCTTTATTTTCCGCCATTCTGTCTGCGTATTCAACGATATTTTCTGCATAGTCGCCTATTCTTTCCAAATCCGAAGCCACGTGATAGAAAGAGCTTACTTTCTTTTCGTCGGTTTCAGCAAGTTCTAAAAGAGAAAGCTTTACGAGAAACGAGGATATGTAGCTGTTATAATCGTTTATTTCTTTTTCCGTTTTTTCAAATTCGGACTTCTGTGAAAAGTCGCCGTTCAAAAGCATATCGAGGGAGCGTTTGTAATTGCCGAAAGCAAGGTTGCCCATATGCGTAAGCTCTTTTCTTACCTGACCGACAGCAATCGCAGGGGTTCTCAAAAGGCGTTTATCGAGCAAGCCGTAATCTTCCGCAGACTGGGTTTTGCCCTTTTTGTCCGGAACGATGAGGCACGCAAGCTTTACAAGATAGTTGACGAAAGGCAGTAAAATCGCCGTTGTCAAAAGGTTGAAAGCCATATGAAAAATCGCAATCTGCCATGAAAGCGCGGGGATAAACGAATTGAAGAAATCCGCAAGATATCCGCTTATGAACGCAAGCGGAATAATGAAAATCACGCTGCCGATAACGTTGAACAAAAGGTGAACGACCGCCGTGCGCCTTGCGTTGACGCTTGTGCCGAGCGAAGAAAACAGAGCGGTTACGCACGTTCCGACGTTCGTTCCGAGGATAATAAACATAGCCATAGGCAAAGAAATAAGATTGGAAGCCGCAAGCGAAATAACTATTGCCGTTATCGCCGCAGACGACTGCACAAGCCCCGTGAGCAAAGCGCCGAGAAGGAAAAGAACGGCTATTTCCCAGCTTAAAACGTCTTTGCCGTAGCCTATGGAAATAAACGCGTTTTCCACGGCACCCTTTATTTCCGCATCGTTAAGCATATCCCCCATAGTCGCGGACATTACGTTCATACCTATAAAGATAAGTCCCAGCCCCTGCAATATGGCGCCGATACGCTTTATTTTATCCGTTTTACCGAGCATGGACATCAGCACGCCGACAAACGCCACAAACGCGAAAAGCGCCGTAACCTCGAACTCCGCTCCCGCAGTGGATACGGCGGTGATAAACGCCGTTATGGTGGTGCCTATGTTCGCGCCCATTATAATTGAAGCCGCCTGAGTAAGCGTCATAAGCCCGACGTTAACAAAGCCGACAATCATTACCGTTGTTGCCGACGAGCTTGTAACGATAGCCGTTACCGCCGCGCCCGTACCTACGCCGAGAAAGCGGTTTTTAGTGGCTTTCGCCATTAACCTGCGCATTGATTTGCCCGCCGCCGTTTCAAGGTTGCCGCCCATCATATTCATGCCTATGATAAAAGCCGCCACGCCGCCGAACAGGAGCAACATGCTGTTTAAAATTTTAAGTACTTCCGATGCGCCGAGCGCCAAAAGAGAAGCCGCCATATATTTCTCTCAAAAAGTATTTGCGGATTACCGCACGAATATATTTTATCAATTTTGCATATTGCTTGTCAAATGAAATTTTATACTTGCATTTTTCGGCATATTGTTCTAAAATACTACACGGAGTTAATTTATGTTCAATATAGTTTTGGTCGAACCCGAAATCCCGCAAAACACGGGCAATATAGTGCGCACTTGCGCCGCCACGGGCTGCAAACTGCACCTTGTCCGCCCGCTCGGTTTTGAGGTAACCGATAAATATCTTAAACGCGCGGGGCTCGATTATTGGAAAGACGCGGAAATATTTTATTACGACTGCTTTGACGAAGTTCTGAAAAAATTACCGGGCGCGCAATTTTTTTATTTCACCACAAAGGCGAGAAAGAATTATTGCGACGCGGAATTAAAAGACGGCGCGTTTCTTGTATTCGGCAAAGAAACAAGGGGCTTGCCCGAAGAACTTTTAAAGGCGCATGAAAAAGAGTGCGTACGCATACCCATGATAGGCGAAACACGCAGTCTGAACCTTTCGAATTCCGTGGCGATAGCCGTTTATGAAGGTTTGCGGCAAAACGGCTTTAAAGGCTTTAACTGTGCGGGGAATCTGCACAATCTTTCATGGGATTAATCCGCAGGTACGGCAATATGCCTTACTTTAGGGCGGTTGCTCTTTATTTTTACGGCGGCTGCGCTCCGGCTTAGCCGACACTACGGACTGCTTGTATCAGCTTTCGCCCGCCGGCGCGCCACTGTGGGGAGGCTGTTACTCCTCTTACGCCGTCCGTCCCGCGCTTCACTTAATCAAACGGTCAGATTAATAATTTATGTTAAAGTCCGGCATATATTGCGGTCTTTATACGGGCGGAAGTCTTTGTTTTTTAAGGCGGCTGCGCTCCGGCCGTGAGTACGACACTTACGCCGGATACTTTCTTTCTCCTGTCGGCGGCAATTCTTGGGACCCTACCGACCGCTCTTACGCCGTCCGTCCCGCGCTCCACTCAGCCCACAAACGGCTTAACTTAATAATTTTCCGATAAAGCCCGGCATATGCGCCGTTCTTTATAAGGGCGAAGGTCTTGTATTTTTCGATGGCTGCGCTCCGGCAATAATAATGATACGAACAATGCGAACTATCTTACGTCTGCCGGCGGCAACAGCTGGAGCAACGTTAACGGCTCTCTCGCCGTCCGTCCCGCGCTTCACTCAACCGGCAAACGGCCGTTTGATATCCCGTATTCCGTATACACAGTATACGGAACAGATTAGATAAGAGATGAAGGGGGCTTCCGTCCTGCCTCTGCCCAGCGCTTTGGCGAAACAAACCCGACCGCGGTTCAACGTTGCGAAACGCCGCATCTTTGAACCGCCAGCGTTTACGCGGTCGGGCTTTTTCACGCCCTTTGCCGCCCCGAAAGTTTTGCAATCCCCTTTACATTTAATGCGGATTATATTATAATACAGCTATGGAACTTGAAAAAATAGTCGTTGCCAGCGGCAACAAAGGAAAAATTACGGAAATCAAAGCCATTTTTACGGGCGTGGAAATAGTTTCCATGCAGGAGCTGGGCTTTGACGGCGATATCGAAGAAACGGGCAAAACGTTCAAGGAAAACGCAAAAATCAAAGCGGAAACCATAGCGAAGAAATTTTCGCTGCCCGCTCTCTCCGATGATTCGGGGCTTTGCGTTGAAAGTCTGCGCGGCGCACCGGGGATTTATTCTGCAAGATTTTCGGGCGAGGGCGACGCGGAAAACAGAAAGCTTTTGTTAAAAAGGCTTGAAAACGTTTACGACAGACGCGCGTATTTCGAAAGCGCGGTTTGCCTGTGCTTCCCGAACGGCAAAACGTATTTCGGCGAAGGCAGAACGCACGGCAAAATCCTTTATGAAGAAATAGGGACGAACGGTTTCGGTTACGACTGCATTTTTTATTCCGACGATTTGAAAAAGAGCTTCGGGCTTGCAACAGACGAAGAGAAAAATTCGGTATCTCACAGATACCGCGCGCTTTGCGATTTAAGAAAAAAGATATGAAAACGGCGGTTATAATTTCCGATTCCCACGGCAATATGCCCCGTTTAAACGAACTTAAATCGATCTTTGCGGAAAGCGATTATATAATCCATCTGGGCGACACCTCTTCCGACGGTTCGGCGGTGCGCACGGAATTCCCAGACAAAACCAAGGTTATAAACGGCAACTGCGATTTTATAAAGCTCGGCGAAGACGAAGCCGTGATAGAAATGGAAAACGTTAAAATTTTCGCAACGCACGGGCATTTGTATTCGGTAAAAAGCACGCCCGCAAAGCTTGCCGCCCGCGCAAAAGAGCTTAACTGTTCAATTGCGCTTTACGGGCACACGCATCAGGCGCGCGAGGAGATAATAGACGGAGTAACCGTTATAAACCCCGGAAATTTATCGAGATACAGTCAAAACAGCTATTGTTATCTTGTTGTAAACGGAGATAAAGCCGTGGCTAAAACCGTGCGGTTATAGCGTTATTTGCGGCATATATGAGGTCTTATGAAATTCAAACACACATTCCACGTATTTGTGGACAACTTCAAAACGGTATATAAACAGCTTTTATACAGGCTTGTCGTATTGCTTGTTTCGGGCATAATATGCACCCTAGGAATTTATCCTTTTATCAAAGAGCTTTTGAATTCGGAACAGCTGAACAACCTTTTCGGCGGGCTTTCTGGGTTTATCACAAACCTTTTAAACGGCAACGTGCATGAGCTTGGCGAGTTCTCACAAAAAGTACAGCAGGCGTATGAGGATTTTATGGTGCTGTTGCAAACCAAATCAACCCAGATTGCGTTAAGCGGACTTTTATTGCTGCTTGTATATATCGTGGCAAAATGGTTCGAAGGTTTGGGTAACTACGCGACGGCTTCGCTTATAAACGACAAAATGGCTTTGCGCGCGGAACAGCCGTTTCTTGGAACGCTTATACGCAACTTAAAGGAAGCGACTGTTTACAACGCCATATATGTACCCCTTTCCATTCTCTATGATTTGGTAGTCGGCGTGGCGATGTTCTTCCTTTTGTTCTTCCTTTTGAACAACGTTTTGTATTTCTTTATCTGCGTGTTCCTTTTCGTGCTTGTAATAGTTATTTCAATAGTAATTAAAATGACTTTCACTTGCGACTGGCTCCCCGCCCTTATACGCGGCAAAAAAGGTCAGCTCGGCTCGCTCAAATATACGTTCTCTCAGAAAAACAAGGGCACTCTTACAGTAGCGTCCAACTTCGCGGTGCTGGTGCTTATAATATTCGCGCTCAACTCCGCCGCTCTGATACTTACGCTCGGGGTCGGGATGCTGCTCACGATACCCGCAAGCTATGTGATTTTAATAAGCTTCGAATTCGTAAATTATTACGACAGGGAAGAGCTTAAATACTTCCTCGATAAAGACACCATAGTAAAGAGCGAAAAAGAGCATATCCCCACGCGGGAAGAGTTTTTCCGCGGAACAGAGGATTAAAACCCGCATATACGCAAAAAAAGCGGGAATATATGCAATTTTTTCAATTTATTTTTTCATTCCCCCTTTACAAGGGGGATATTTTTCTGTATAATCGTATAAGGCAATATACGTTCGGGGCATATAGTATGCGGCGGCGGTATATTTATAGTTAAGGAGGATACAATGGGATACAAACAAACGTACGAAAGCTGGCTTTCCGATAAACGTCTCTGCTCGGAGGCTAAAAGCGAGCTTGAAAATATAAAAAACGATAAAGAAGATATCGAATACCGCTTCGGCGCGGAGCTTGAGTTCGGCACGGCGGGTATGCGCGGAATAATCGGCTACGGCACGAATATGATGAACGTATACACCGTAAAGCGCGCAACGCAGGGGCTTGCCGAATTTATAAAAAAACTCGGCGCAACGGCTATGCAAAGAGGCGTGGCTATTTCCTACGATACGCGTTACAAGAGCGACGAATTCGCTTCGGCGGCGGCAGAAGTGCTTGCGGCGAACGGAATAACGGCTTATAAATTTTCCGAAGTCCACCCCGTACCCATGCTTTCCTTCGCTGTGCGCGAACTGAAAACGGTTGCGGGAATTATGATAACCGCGTCGCACAATCCCAAGCAATACAACGGCTATAAGGTATACGGCGAAGACGGCGCGCAGATGTCCCCCGAAGACACCGCCGCCGTAGTGGAATACATACAGAAAATCACCGACTACCTCGATTCCCCTTCCCCCACTTTGGAACAGGTGCGCAAATATATTAAAACCGTACCAGCAAAGGTCGACAAAAAATATTACAAGGAGCTTAAAAAGCTCGCCCTTTCCAAAAAGGCGGTCAAAACGTGCGGAAAGGATTTAAAGCTTGTATACACCCCCGTTCACGGTTCGGGTTATATCCCAGTAACAACCATACTCAAAAAGATCGGCATCAACGCCACCGTGGTTGAGGAGCAGACCAAAAAAGACACTAACTTTTCAACCGTGGAAGTGCCCAACCCCGAATATAAAGAAACTCTTTCAATGGGTATAAATCTCGCGCAGAAAATAGGCGCGACGGTTGTTTTCGGCACCGACCCCGACAGCGACAGGCTCGGCGTTGCCGTAAAGAACAAAGAGGGCGAATTCGAAGCGCTTTCCGGCAATCAGGTCGGCATACTACTTTTGGATTATATCCTCACAAGGCTTAAAGAGGACGGAACTCTGCCCAAAAACGCCGCCGTTGTAAAGTCGTTCGTTACCACCGGAATGGTTAAACCAATTTGCCAGAAATACGGGGTTACGCTTTTCGAAACGCCGGTAGGCTTCAAATTCATAGGCGAAAAAATAAAGCTTTGGGAAAGAGATAAATCATACACATACGTGTTCGGTTTTGAAGAAAGCTGCGGATATCTGCGCGGCACGCACGCGCGCGACAAAGACGCGGTTGTTGCGTCTATGCTCTGCGCGGAAATGGTTTGCTACTATACTTCCATAGGAAAAACCGTTTATCAGCGTTTGCAGGAAATTTACAGCGAATACGGTTACGTTCTCGACTGCAACATTTCCATACCGTTCAAGGGACTGAACGCAATGAAAGAAATGAACGCCGTTGTAGACGGGCTTAAAGTTAACCCCGCGAAAGAATTCGATATTTACAAGGTTTCTTCCGTTAGGGATTATTCCAAAAACGTCAAAACAGATATCGCAACGGGCGCGGTTTCCGAAATAGGCTCTCCCCTCACCAACTGCGTATATTACGAGCTTGAAAACGGCAGCTTTATCTGCGTCCGTCCTTCGGGCACGGAACCCAAGCTCAAGATTTATTTTTCCGTAAAATCGCGCAACAAGCAAGAAGCGGAAGAAGCGCTTGAAAAAATGCAGACGGCGGCTAAAAAGCTTTTGGGCGTTTAAACTTATAAAACTTATTAAAAAGGAGCGGCGAAACCCGCTCCTTTTATATTGCCCCGTATATGCTTGCTTTTTGCGCGCTCCGTGCTTATAATGGGCGTATGCGTACGCGCGCAAAGCGCGGCAAACGGTAAATTTTATGGCTTATCTTGCAATTATTGTAATAACTTTCATATCGGGCGTTGTAGGCACTGGGCTTGGCGGAGTTGCAGGCGCGGTATTGCGCAGAGATTCCAACAAAATAGTAAGCCTGCTCCTTTCTTTTGCCGCAGGCATAATGCTTGCGGTTGTATGCTTCGATTTAATGAGCGAACCCGTGGAAATGATGAAAGATGGCGTTCTCCCCTCCTATACGCCTTTAATCGTCGTAGTCGCCGTCGCCGCGGGTTACGCCATAATTTATATTCTGAATTTTATAATCGATAAAAAAACAAACCATGAAGTAACGCACATAGACAAAAACCACCCCGCCACCGCGGACGATTTGGACGAGCTTATCCACTCCAACCACCTTGAAACGCACAAAAAAGCAAAATCAAATCTGTTTGTTGCGGGGCTTGTGATGATGACGGCAATCGCTTTGCACAATCTGCCCGAAGGTATGGTAATAGGCGCTTCTTATGCAATAACGCCCGACGTTACGGCTAATTTGTTTTCGGGCAGCGGTTTTATAATGGCGATAGTTATCGGTCTGCACAATATCCCCGAGGGCATGGCGGTTTCCGTGCCGCTGATTTCGGGCGGAATGGGCAAAACAAAAGCCGTATTGCTTACGGCTTTAAGCGGGCTTCCCACGGTATTGGGCGCGGTTTTGGGATATGCCCTCGGCGGAATAAACGAAATAATGCTTATGCTGTCGCTCGGGTTTGCAAGCGGCGCAATGCTTTATGTTGTATTCGGCGAACTTCTCCCCGAATCGATTCTGATGTGGAAAAGCAAAATGCCCGCGCTCTCGCTTTTCGTGGGCGTACTTGCGGGCTTCCTTTTGGTAATGTTTTAATCTCCGAGATATTTCTTTGCACCGGAAATCCAGATTTTCATAACAAGCTTTTGAGGCAGCATTTTTACCAGAAAATGCTGCATTTTCATATAAAGCAGACAAACCGACATATCCTTGCCTCTTTTCGCGTCCTTCATAAGCTTTTTGGCAACGCGTTCGGGCTTTACCAGCGCGGGATATTTAACCTTTATGCCGTTTAATTCCTCTATTATGAAATCCGTATCAATCCAGCCGGGGCAAACCGCCGTAACGGAAATTTTTCTCGGTTTGAGTTCCGCGTTAAGCGCCCTCGAATAACTGCGGAAAAATACCTTGCAAGCCGCGTAAAAATTGATATACGGAACGGGCTGAAATGCCGCCGCAGAACAAATATTGATTATTCTGCCGCCCTCATTCATATAAGGCAGACAGCAATTCGTGATTATCGGCGCAGCTTTGCAATTCAAATCTATTGTATCGCTTATTTCTTCCGCAGTGAAATCCGCAGTTTTTTTAAACTGCCCCGCCCCCGCGTTGTTTATAAGATAAACTATATCGGGATTGCTTTCCATGAGTTTGCCGTTTAAAAAATCCGCAAAATCTTTATCGGTCAAATCCGCGCAGAACACGGTAATTTTTTCCCCGAATTCTTCTTTCAGTTTTTCAAGGCGGGCGGAATTTCTGCCGAACGCCCATATTTCGTCAACAGGCTCTTTTAAAAGCTCTTTTAAAATGCAATAGCCCAAACCGCCCGTAGCCCCCGTAAGAAGGGCTGTTTTCTTTTTTTTGCAATCGTTTTCCATATTTTTTAATTTCCAAACTATCGGTTTTTAATTAACTTCACGCGCTCATTTGCAAACTCACTTCAAGCGTTCGATAAGCTCCGTAAATTTCTTTTCGTTTAAAATTTCGTTCGTGACATAACAGCCGTTATAAAACACCGCATAATTAGTCCATACGGCGGGCGCGTTTTGCGCATTTTCCTTGCTGTCGATTAAAACGCTTTCAAACGGCACGCCTTTTTCTTTTGCAAAATTTTCTACTATCGGAACATATTTCGCAGTAAAAGGACAGCCGTGCGTATAATAAACAACAAACCCTTGCTTTTCTATTCGCGGACGTTTTGCACAATCCTTGAATTTTGGAACGGGCGCGGAATTGTCAAACGGCAGATATAAAAGCGTAAAAAACGGCTCCGCGCTGTCCGCAACCTTAAAGCCCTTATGCGCAAGATACTTCGGGTCTGACAAAAAAGGCGTTTTTTTAGGAGAGGAAATAACCGTTATTCCGTGCTTGCCCGTATCCTTTGCTTCTTGTATGCACTCAGACAGCAAATCGTTTGAATAGCCATGCCCTTTGAACGAGCCCGAAACCCACAAACAGTTTATGTGCATATATCCGCTCGCCTCGATTGGGCACCACGCGTTTTCCGCGGGGATATATTCTATAAAGCACTTGCCGCGTTCTGTCGATTTCAAAAAAGTCAAACCGTCTTTAAACCTTTCGGCAAGCCACGCCTTTTTGCTTGATACCTGTATATCTTTGTTGTTGGATATAGCGCAGCATATGTGTTCTTTTTCTAAATTTTCGCTTGTTAATTTTATGTATTTCACAGCACATTCCTCCCCCCGATAATTTCCGTTAATATATCAACGAACGCGCCAATACGCAAACACGCTTTTAAACGCGTTTATTATCACAAATAATTATAACACCGTTATAGCCGCGACGCAACAAATAATTAAAAAACATAAACACACGCTTCACTACAAATAACCAAATCAAAAGGTTGTTTTTCCGTAAAATATTGTTGATAAAATCACGGCGTTTTATTATAATGCAGTTATGCAGCCCAAAAATTTATTAAACGCAAAAAACCGTACAGACCTGCGCATATGGTTAAGTGAACACCACAGCACGGAAACCGAGTGCTGGGTTATAGTTAAACGCGGCAGACCGCAAAACGACAATACTTTTTGGTATATTGACGCCGTTGAAGAGGCTATGTGTTTCGGGTGGATAGACAGCACCGAAAAGCGGCTTGACAACGGCATAACCGCACAACGGTTAGCGCCGCGCAAAAAACATTCTTTATGGTCCGAACTCAACAAAGAACGCTGCCGCAGAATGGAAAAGCTCGGGCTTATGACCGACGCCGGACGAATTGTTCTGCCCGATATGTCGCCGGACGGATTTGTAATAGACAGTGAAATTCTGAACGCGCTGAAAGCCGACACCGCAGTATGGAATAACTTTTTGAGCTTTCCGCCTTTATACCGGCGGGTAAGAATAGATACGATACAAATAAAGAAAAAACAGCCGGAGCTGTTCCGAAGCCGCCTGCAAAAATTTATCGAAAACACAAGAAATGGCGTAATGTACGGCGAATGGAACGATAACGGCAGACTGCTTGATTACTGACAAATTAATTAAAAGAGCGCGTCCGAAAACACTGGACGCGCTCTTTTTATTGTCGTTTTATTTGATGTCGGTCATAAGCTCGAGTACGGTTTCGTAACCTTTTTCCGCCGCGATAGCCGCGGGAGTTTCTCCGTTGTTATCTGCGCGGTTGTAATCCGCGCCTTTCTTTATAAGATAACGCGCAACGTCCTGGGAACCGTACCGCAGAGCGTAATGCAGAGCCGTTCTGCCGCTCTTGTCCGCGGCGTCGATATCCGCCCCCGCAAGAACAAGCTGCTTTATCGCGTCTTTATAACAATTTTCGTCCGCCGCTATTATCAGAGCCGTTCTGCCGCGGGAATCCCTGCGGTTAACGTCCGCGCCGCCTTCAAGCAGTATAGGCAGCGCAGCGGAAATAAAATTAATATATTCAAACTGCACGAGCATAAGGGGGGTCATTCCGTCGTTTCTCGGTTCGTCAACAGTTTTGAGCATTCCGAGTATCTTTAACCTGTACTTCTCCATAAGATCGCGCTCGTCAGAACCGCCCTTATAACATCTGTCTCTGTTTACCGCGATATGCGCCGCAGTTTCGCCGTCGACGTTTTTCAGCCCGTCGTCCGCGCCCAGCCCGATAAGAGTTTCAACCGAATCGAACCGGCAAAGCTCGCAAGCCGAATGCAAAGGAGTATTCCCCGCCTTTGCGGGAGCGTCCTGCGTAACGTTTATATCGGCTCCGCGTTCAGCCAAAATTTTCAGCATATCAGTATGCCCGTACCTTGCCGCCATATGCATAGCCGAAACGCCGCCGTTATCGAGCGCCGTTGCCGATTCGCCGTCGAACAGCTTCGCCGCCTCTTCAAAATATGTACATTTGTCGTCATTGTACCAGTACGGTATTGATTCTCCCGCAACGATACGCACGGGCGTTTTTCCGTCTATTATCGCCGAGTTTATATCCACGCCCATCGAGATAAGCTTTTTTATCGCGCCTATCCCTGCGTGCAAGGAAAAGCACTTGTCGCGCAGGCACCATACGCTGCCGCCGCGGGCAAATTTATCGGTAAGGCTGATACCCGCCTTTTTAAGCATATCAAGCACCGAACAGTCTTTATCCTTTCCTATCGCGTCCTCCAAAATATTCGCTATATACATTACCTCGTCGTCATCATCTCCGTCAACGGCGTTTATAAGCTTTTGCGTAAGATACAGCGCGGGCGCGATACGGTCGTTTTCATTTGAAAATGCAAACGCGTTTGAAGTAAAACGTTCAAGCTCGGAAAGCGGAAGGCGCGTGTATTCGCAATCGCCTTTCGCGCCGTTGGCTTTCAGCTCCATGCAAACCCATTCTTTTCTGAAATCCTGAGCAACGCTGAGCGGAGTTTCCCCCGCGGCGTTAGCTGCGTTTACAAGCGCTTTATCTTTCGCAAGACGGAGCGCCGCCGTATTATGATTGTTTTTAATTGCGAGCAAAAGTACGGAATTGCCCTTTTCGTCCTTGTAATCGGTTTTTACGCCTCTGGCAAGCAGAACGTCTATCAAACGGCTTGAAGCCTCGTTATCGGTGCTCTTCACAAGACAGGCGAGCGGAGGTCTGCCCTCCGCGTCCGCGGCGTCGAAATTATCTTCGAGAGAATCGGCTATTTTCAAAAGCTGGTCGCGGCTATAACTTTTACAAAAATAGCCGGCTATAAGCTCCGGTCTTGCGCCGACGGCAAAGTGCCAGCACGTTCTGCCGGCGGCGTCCGCGCGGGTTTTATCCGCCCCTGCTTCTACAAGAAGTTTAAACATTTCAAAATTGGTGCGGTAACATGCAAGCATAAGCGGAGTTACGCCCTTGCCTCCGCCGTCGGTTAAGTCCACTTCTATACCGAGATTGCGTTCTATAACCGATTTGACCGCGTGATAAAAATTATGCCAAACTAGCAAATGAAAAAGCGTGTATTTATATGCGCATATAGGCGCGGTGAGCTCCTCCGCCGTTGCCGTTGCTATCAGTTCGTCGGTTTCGGCAATTTCCTCTGCGGAAAAAATATCATAACGGCAATAATCGTCGTTTTCCCAGTTGCTCCACCACGGCACGTATTTGCCGTTATTGCTTATGCTTGATTTAGATAACTTTTCCGTTAACTGTTTGATATTCATAATTCATACTCTCCGTTAATTATCAGTTTTCCGCGCCGGCGATAATCAGCTTTTCCACAATGTCGTTGAACCCCGCTTCCGTCGCGTAATAGAGCGCGGTGCGCCCGTTCCGGTCTGCCAAAGCAACGTCCGCGCCGCCGTCGATAAGCGCGCCCACAACGTAATTGTATCCGCCGTACGCCGCGAGAATAAGCGCGGTTTCGCCGTCTTCGTTGCGTTCGTCGAGTTTTGCTCCGCAAGCTATAAGCTTTCTGACAAGCCGCTCATTGCCGTTATCCGCCGCAAAATGCAAGGGCATATTTCCCTCGTCGCCGCTTATATTTGCGTTCGCGCCGGCATCAAGCAACAACTCGGCTATTAAAAGATTATCCCGTTCCGCAGCCGCGCAAAGCGGAGTATATTTCTCGTCGTTGCGCGCGTTTATATCGCACTTGCCGCTTGCAAGCATAGCTTTTACAACCTCGCTCTGCCCGTTATAACAAGCCTGATGCAAAGGCGTATTGCCGTAAGCGTCGGTCGTACCCGCGCCGTCCGCCGAAATTGCCCCGATAAGCTGAACCAGCCCGTAAGCGTTGGCATAATCAAGCGCAGTACGTCCGGAATTGTCAGCCGCGGAAGCATCTGCACCCAGTTCTATAAGATATTTGGCGGCTTCGCCTTTTTTTGCCTCAATCGCATAAATTAACGAATTTTTTCCGTCTTTATCCGTTGCGCCCACGTCTGCGCCGCCGTCAATCATTAATTTTATAACTTCTTTATTTCCGGACGCCGCGGCGCAATGCAACGGCGTTGCCGAAGTATTGGAAAGCGCGTTTACGTTCGCCCCCTTATCCAAAAGAAGCTTTACTATATCTTTAAATCCTTTACGGCACGCATAATGCAACGGAGCAAGCCCCGCGCCGTCCACCGCATCCACGTTTATTCCGTCTTTTTTCAAAAATGCGATTACAACGCCCTTTTGTCCGTTCTGACATGCTTTAAGCAAAAGCTGTTCCATTTTATACCTCCGAATATACGGCAAAGTTTATACCGTAATATTATATAACCGGCGGATATCTTTGTCAAGATTTCCGTAAAAGTCGGCAACTTTATTCCCGTGCAAACCACGAGGGGTCTTCATTTCCTCTATCAAAATGCGGGGCGTACTTTAAGTACGCCCCGCATTTTGGCGGAGTAATAAAGTTAGAGTTTGAACACTTTTTACGGTGTTCAAACTCTATCGCTCTTGGCGGAGAGAGAGGGATTCGAACCCCCGGATAGTTGCCCATCAACGGTTTTCAAGACCGCCGCATTCGACCGCTCTGCCATCTCTCCGTTTATATTCGGTTTTCAGAAAACGGACAATTAAAAATTAACGCATACAATGCCACTATATTTTCGCCCGAATTCCGCCGCCGCAAACAAAACAACTCTTATGCGGCAACAAAACAATTTTAGCAGACTAACAACTGCGTGTCAACTTATTTAGCGTCGGCTACCTGTCCTTTTTGCCGCCGTAAAACTTATCCATTTTCTCGCTGACAACCGCGCCGAACGAAAAATCGTTTTTAAGCTTTTCAAGATTGCCTGTCAGATAATAGCTGAAAATTTCTTTATCCGTCGCATAAATAATATGGTCGAACAAAGTTACGTTATGTATGCTGCAAATTAACTGCATTTCGGCAGTAAAGCGGTTATCGCTCATCGAAGGCAGGCAATTCCCGCTCAAATGATTGTGCGCAACAACCAAACCGTAAGGCTTTTCGGCGGCTAAAATCTTTGAAATTTTATCAGAAGCCACCACCACTTTATTCAATTCGTCGCTTGTAAACGGACAAATCCTTTTCACCTTTCCGTTTTTATCCAGAAAGTAAAGTTCCATCACTTCAACCGTTTTACCACGCAACCGCAACGCCGCAAATTCTTTGAACGCGGCATGGTTTCTCAAAACGGCAATGCCCGAAGTGTTTATATTAGCGCGTTTGTTGCACTCCGCAACGCACTTGATATAAAGCGCCACGCTTTCCCCCACTCCGTCTACGGACATAAGCTGTTCGATATCCGCGGCAAACACGCCGGAAAGCGAACCGAACATCTGCAAAAGGGAATGTGCCACGGGGTTGGTATTCTTTCTCGGAAAAGCGTTAAAAAGCAA
Source organism: uncultured Christensenella sp. (assembly GCA_910577375.1). Classification (GTDB taxonomy): domain Bacteria; phylum Bacillota; class Clostridia; order Christensenellales; family Borkfalkiaceae; genus Coproplasma. The sequence continues at coordinate 52,351 of CAJTLT010000007.1, read as the reverse complement.
AATTTCAAGAATTTCGTGGTCGTGCAGCCCGTCGTCGTTTTTAAGTTTTTCATACATGCGCCGTCTGTGCCCCTCGTGCATACCCTTCCTCTTCCGCAAAAAATATATGAGTAATTATAGGCGCGCCGCACGTTTTTGTCAAGCGGGAAAATGCGTTAAAGATATTGACTTGGCGTTAAACGTGAGCTATAATATGCTCATGCGTATAGAAAGGTTAAAGCTCAAAAAACTTAATAATACGCGTGATTTGGGCGGTTTCCCCGCAGAAAACGGAAAGCGGATAAAATACGGAAAACTTATCCGCAGCGGAAAGCTGTATAAACTGCCCGAAAGCACTGTCGCCGCGTTGGAAAGCTACAATATCACAACCGTGATAGATTTGCGCATAGAAAGAGAAAAATTCGAATATCCTTCTACCGAAATAAAAGGCGCAAAGCTTGTAAACCTGCCGTTGGTCTGTACGGCTACGGTCGGAATAACCCACACAAAATCAATGGCGGGCACAATGCTCAAAGAGAGCAAACGCATAAAAACCGAATTCGGCAACGCCGACAACTATATGCAAAGCGTTTACGAGCTGTTGCTGTTCGGCGAACAGTCGCAAAAAAAATTCAAAGAATTTCTGGATTTGGCAACGGAAAACGAAGGCTGTATACTTTGGCACTGCAACGCCGGCAAAGACAGAACGGGCATATGCGCAATGCTGTTGGAAAGCATTTTAGGCGTAGACGAAAACCTGATAATCCAGGATTATTGTATAAGCGATAAATTCCAGTTCAGAAGGCGTTTCTGGCAAAAGGCGGGGCTTGTAATCGCGCCGATACCCTTACGCTTCAAACAGATTCTATACGCGCTTATGGCAGCCAAACCCCAATATATCACTGGGGCAATGACAGAAATAAAAAAACGCTACGGCTCTGTTGTGGAATACTGCAAACAGGCTTTGAACGTTACGGAAGAACAAATAAAAATTTTAAAAGAAAAATATCTCGAATAAAACAACGCTCAGCGCCAGACGGAAATTCCGTCGGGCGCTGAACGTTTATTGCACTGAAACAAACACGTTAACGTCCGTTATTCCACGGTTACGCTTTTTGCAAGATTGCGCGGTTTATCGGGGTCGCGCCCCAACATCACCGCCGTGCGGTAAGCGATAAGCTGCACCGCAACCGCAGAAACAAGCGGAGAAAGATATTTGTCGCATTCGGGCAGTTTTATAAAATAATCAGCCTTGTCTTTCAGCCTCTCTTCAACGCCGTCCACGTTGGTTATAACCGCGGCTTTACCCCCGCGGGAAACGACCTGCTCCACCGCGTTTTCGGTTTTCCCCGCCAGCCCTCCGTCGGTTATTATAAATATAGAAACGGTTTTGCCGTCTATAAGCGCAAGAGTGCCGTGTTTCAGCTCTCCCGCAGGGTAACCCTCGCCGGCTATATAAGAAACCTCTTTAAGTTTCAGACTGCCCTCCACCGCAACGGCGTAATCGATATCTCTGCCCAAAAAATAAACGCCGCGTGCAGAAGCGCACAACTGCGCAAGTGCGCCCGCATCAATACTTTCAACCGCTTTTTTGCAAAGCTCGGGCATTTTCAAAAGAAGTTTTCCCCGCCAGCCGCCGATATCCTCACCGGCAAGAGTAAGCGCACAAAGATAAAGCGCGGCAACCTGCCCCGTGTAACTCTTTGTCGCGGCAACGCAAATTTCCACGCCCGCGGCAACGGGTACAACAACGTCGGCAATGCGCGTAAGCTCAGACCGCAAACAGTTTGTAACCGCAACGACCTTTGCGCCGCCCGCTTTCGCCAAACGCGCCGCCTCAACCGTGTCCGCCGTTTCTCCGCTCTGGCTGATTGCAAACACTGCCGCACCCGCCCCGAAAACGGGATTTTTATATCTGAATTCCCCCGCGGTTTCCGCTTCGGCGGGAATACGAGCAAAACTTTCAACATATCTTTTACCTATAAGCGCGGCGTGGTATGCAGTGCCGCAACCCGTAAATATAACGCGGTTAACTCCGGAAAGAGCGGACTTTAACTTTTCTTCAACGCCGTAAAACGCTTTATGCGTAAACTGTACGGATTGCGGCACCTCCCTGAGTTCTTTAAGCATATAATGGGGGCAATCGCCAAGACCGAGGCTTTCGGAAACGGCAAGATTGGGCAGAACGGAACGGATTACAAGCTGTAGATTCCCGTTGTAAATATTTACGCCGTCCGCGGTGATTTCGGCAATGTCGCCGTCTTCGAGCACGCAAACCTTTTCGCAAATACCGGCAAGAGCAGGCTCGTCGCTGGCGCAGAAATTTTCGCCGTTGCCATAGCCGACTATAAGCGGGCTTTTATACCGCGCCGCAACTATTTTGCTTTCGCCTGCGCGTATCGCCATAAGAGCATATGAGCCTTTGAGCATTTTAACGGCCTGCGCAACCGCCGCGGTCAAATCGCCTTTATAAAATTCGTTTATAAGGTGCGCAGCAACCTCGCTGTCGGTATCAGATAAAAAATCCGCGCCGTCGGATATAAGCCGTTCTTTCAATTCGGAATAATTTTCTATAATTCCGTTATGTACAACCGTGATTGCACCCGCCGAGTGGGGGTGCGCGTTTATATCCGAAGGCTTTCCGTGCGTTGCCCAGCGCGTATGCCCTATGCCGATATCCGCAGATACATTGTTCAGATACTGCGCCAACGTTTCGACTTTGCCTTCTTTTTTTATAACGGTTATTTTTCCGCCGAGCATAAAAGCCGCGCCCGCGGAATCGTAGCCGCGGTATTCCAGCCTTTTAAGCCCTTTATATACAACGTCCGCCGCATTGTTTTTTCCGGCGTAACCTATTATACCGCACATAAAAATCCTCCGCGTTTCAAGCGTTCGCGCTTATTCTGTTTATAAGTATTTTGCACGCGAGCGCGCAATTTTCTTCGCTTTCGCCTTCCGCCATAACTCTCACTACGGGTTCCGTGCCGGAAGGGCGCACCACAAGCCTAAGCCCAAGCTGTTTTTCAAGCTTTTTACAAAGCTCGTTTATGCCGAAAAGCGCGCTCGTTTTATCGGTTACGGGTACGCTCACCGATATCTGCGGCAACGCTTTATATCCTTTCAGCAGCGCATATATGCCGCTCTTTTGCTCAACCACGGCTTCCATAATCATAATCGCCGTCACAAGCCCGTCTCCAGTAGATTCGTATTTGGAAAAGACTATATGCCCGCTGCGCTCGCCGCCGAGAACAGCGCCGCACTTCGCCATTGTATCGCAAACGGTTTTATCGCCTACGCCGCAAATTTCGCAGGAAATACCTCGGGCGGCAAGGCTTTTAACAAGCCCGCCGTTGCTCATTGTAGTGCAAACTATTTTGTTTCCGCTAAGCTCGCCGCGGCTTTTGAGGTAATTTGCAGCGATATACATTTCTTCGTCGCCCGAAATAACGTTGCCGTTTTCATCCACGGCAATACAGCGGTCTGCGTCGCCGTCGAACGCAAACCCGATATCGAGTGCGTTTTCAATAACAAGCTTTTGCAAAGCCTCGATATGAGTGGAGCCGACGCCCTCGTTTACGTTTGTTCCGTCGGGTTCGCCGCCGATTAAATAAGTCTTCGCGCCGAGCGCGTCGAACACGCTGCGCGCAATCTGCCATGCGCTGCCGTTAGCCGCGTCAAGCCCCACCCGCAGCCCTTTATACGAGCACGTGGCAAGAGAGATAAGGTGCCCTATATAGCGGTTTCGCCCCGATATATAGTCCACCGTCCGCCCGATTGCCCGCCCGCAGGCAAAGGGAATATCCTTGCCGCCGAACGGAGTAAAATCCCCGTCGAGATAGCTTTCCGCAAGCGACAAAACGTCGTCGTCCATCTTTTCGCCCGCGCCGTTCAAAAGCTTTATTCCGTTGTCATAATAAGGATTGTGGCTTGCAGAAACCATAATTCCGCAATCGAAGCCGTCGCACCTTGCCACATAGGAAACGGAGGGAGTGGTGGTAACGTGCAGTATGTACGCGTCGCAGCCCGAAGAAGTGAGTCCGGACGCAAGTGAATATTCAAGCATATAAGAAGAAAGGCGCGTATCCTTGCCGATAACCGCACGACATTTTCCGCCGTTTTTCAGCCCGAAATACCAGCCTAAAACTCTTCCAATTTTATAAGCCCTTTCCGCAGTGACGGCAACGCCCGCCTCGCCCCTGAATCCGTCCGTTCCGAAGTATTTTTTCGACATAATCCTCCTTTAAACGGCACATATACGCGGGGCAAAACATATGTATACGCAAAAACAGCAACCAAAAGACATATGCTTTTTGAAAAGGGTGAATAAAAAATCAGATGTGCGCAAAAACAAGTGCGTTCAAACGCAAAAAATTCTCTCCCCTTCTTTTCCGCGGAAAAAGCCGTAATAAAACATATGCCCCCGAAAAAAAATGTGTTACGGCGCATTTATAAAAGTTGCCTTACGGCACATATGCGCCGAACCCGCAAGGATAAATTTTCCGCAAATTCCCGCGCAATTTTATAGCCCGCGCAATTTATTGACTTTAAATTTTGCATATGCTAAAATTAAGCGGATTTCTCAGGCGAATAATGAAGAAAAAATTCAAATTGAAAATTTCCGTGTGGCAGTTTCTTGCCCTCGGCTATCTGGCGGTAATTCTTTTGGGAAGCGTGATGCTCATACTCCCTTTCGCAACGAAAGAGGGCGGGTCCACCTCCTATCTGAACGCGCTTTTTACCGCGACTTCCGCAACCTGCGTAACGGGGCTTTCCCCTTACGACACGGGCGCGCACTGGTCGCTGTTCGGCCAGATAATAATACTTCTGTTGATTCAGACGGGCGGGCTCGGCTTTATGACGTTCGTTTCCACCGTATTCCGTCTTTTGCGCGGGCGAATGGGCGTTTACGAAAGAAAGGCGTTTATGATTGCGGGCGGCGGCGAAAAATACAGCGGGCTCGGCACGATGATAAAACGCATTTTTATCGGAACCGCGGTTTTCGAGTTTTTGGGCGCATGCATTTTATGTATCCGCTTTATTCCCGAATACGGCGCGGGCAACGGAATTTACTTTGCCGTATGGCACTCCGTTTCCGCTTTCTGCAACGCGGGTTTCGATTTAATGGGCGCAGTCGGCGGGGCTTCCCTTTCCGCCTATGTGCGCGACCCTCTTGTTATGCTTACCCTTTCCGTCCTTATAATTATAGGCGGTTTGGGTTTCTGTGTTTGGGGAGACGTAACGGAAAGCAAATGCAACCCGAAAAAATTCCAGCTCAACACAAAAGTCGTTTTGATTGTAACGGCTGCGCTTTTGCTTGTTTCAACCTCTTTATTCCTGCTTTTCGAATGGAACAACGAGCTTTATAAAGATTTCAACTTCGGGGAAAAACTTCTCGCCTCGTTTTTCAATGCGGTAACGCCGAGAACCGCGGGATTTTTCGCAACCAACCCCTCCGCTCTTTCCGAAAGCGGTCAGCTTCTCACCATAATGCTTATGTTCGTGGGCGGAAGCTCCGGCTCTACGGCGGGCGGTCTGAAAGTAGGCACCCTCGCCGTAATAATAATGGGAATGATAGGCGTTTTCCGCGGCAGAAGAGATATAAATATCGGCAAAAAACGCATAGAATATTCTTTGCTTTCACAAGCTCTCGCCATTTTCGCGGCTTGCCTTATGCTTATAATGCTTTCCGCGCTCACGATGTGCGCAATAGAACCCGAACTTTCGGCAAAAAGCGCCATTTTCGAATGCGTTTCGGCAGTAAGCACCACGGGGCTCAGTCTGGATTTAACGTCGAGCCTAAGCGCGGCGTCAAGAATAATTCTGATAATTTTAATGTACGCGGGCAGGGTCGGCATTTTAACGCTTGCGCTTGCTTTGGGCGCAAAACGCACCACGGCGGAAGTACGCAAACCCGTAGACACCTTAATGATAGGTTAAAAAACTTAGAAAATCCGCACTTAGGTAAGGAGCATAAAATATGAAATCGATTTTACTTATAGGTATGGGTCAATTCGGCCAGATTCTTGGCGAAAAACTCGTTAATATGGGCGACGAGGTAATGATTGTCGATAAAGACGAAGACATAATCAATCCCATCGCTTCAAAATATGCCGGCGCGGTCATCGCAAACTGTATGAACGCGGACAACCTCAAAACTTTGGATATCCCCTCTTTCGACGTGTGCGTCGTAACCATTGCCGATGACTTCCAGAGTTCTTTGGAAATAACCTCAATATTAAAGGATTTGGGCGCAAAATACGTTGTTTCCAAAGCCAATACGGACATACAGCGCAAGTTCCTTATACGCGTAGGAGCGGACGAAGTAATTTATCCCAACCGCGACGTTGCCGAAAAGCTTGCGGTAAAACTCAATTCGCAAAAGGTTTACGACTATATCGAACTCGATTCCGAGTATTCCATTTTCGAGCTTGCCGTGCCCAACAAATGGATAGGCAAAACCATTATGGAAGCAAACCCCCGCGCCGTTTACGAAATAAATATTCTTACCATCAAAAAAGGCAACAAAATTATGCCTACTCCCACCCCTTCAACCGTTTTTGAAGACGGCGACAAAATGGTCGTTTTCGGAAACACCGAAAAAATTATCACGTTCACAAACAAAAAGAAATAATTGTTTTCATAAAGCTTTGGATACACGGAAATTTAAAAATTTTTTAGCGCAAATATTCTTCCCAAACAGCTTTACCTGCGACATATGCGGCGTCGAAACGTTCAAAACCAACCTTTGCCCAGACTGCGCAAAAACCGTTGAATTTATCGGCGAAACCTGCTGCCCCGTTTGCGGAAGAAAGACCGTACGCCCCGAGATATGCCTTGAATGCAAAGAAAAACCGCCCCTTTTCAAAAAGGCGGTTTCCGCTTTCGTTTATGAAAACGGCGGAATTATTCTTGTTAAAAAATTCAAAAACAACAACGGATATTTAAAGGAATATTTTGCGGACTTGCTTTCGCAAAAAATCAAAAATCTCCCCGCGGCGGATTGCATAGTTTACGTGCCTATGACCAAAAAAGCGCAAAGGGCGCGCGGCTATAACCAAGGCGAACTGCTTGCTTACAGCCTTTCCAAACGCATAAATATTCCGGTTATAAAAAACGCGCTCAAAAAGACAAAAGAAACCGACCAACAGAAATTACTCGGCAAACAGGAACGCCAAAAGAATATTTCAGGGTGTTTTTCGGTTGAAAAGCCAGAAGAAATAAAAGGAAAAAACGTGCTTTTAGCCGACGACGTTATGACTACAGGAGTTACCGCGGAAGAAATAACCAAAGTTCTTCTCTCAGCAGGCGCAGCAAACGTTTATACGGCAGCCGTCGCTTCTGTAGAATATAAAATTGTAAAAACCGAAAACGCGTCCGATATAAAAAACAAAAAAGACGTTCCGCACTCCCGCGCATAACTTCCGCGATTTTTAAAAATATCGTAAAACGTGTTAAAATCGCTTGTAATTTTTATATTTTTATGATAACAGCATATCACAAGTAGTTTAACTCACACAAGATATGCTGTATTTTTTATTTTATTAAAAGCAAATCAAAAACAATTTTCGGCTACATTTCGGCGTGGCAATTAATAAATAATAATTAAAATAAAAAAACATCTGGAATCTCTCCAAATGTTTTAATTTATTTTTGATACGCTTTAAAAAAGCCTTCTTTTAAGTTAAATGCTTTTTCAATTGTAGACAAATTATCTTTTTTCGTTCTTCTAACAAATTCAGTGAAATAATCGGCTGGATAATTTTCAAACAAGTTCTTTATCTCTTTTACTGTGTATTTTATTACCTTACTCTCAATATTTTCAAATGTATACTTAACAGCTTTATTTATTTTACCTAAATTTATCCCTTTGATATTACAATGCCGACAATAGAGAATATCCGTGTCATCACTAATAGCCTTTGATTGTACTAAATCTAAAAATTCATCATCAAGAACTAAAAGCTCTACGCCACTTTTTGTTTTGCTTATATTATCACAAATCAACTTTAAAGTAATATTATTTAATTGTTTACTTTTCTTTAAACTAAGAGCATCGTTAGGGCATTCATAAACAGACCACTCATCATTAATACAATTCCAATCAAAGATAACCGTTTCACCACTTATCTCTTCAAAAGAATCAGCCTTCTTGTCCCATCGTGCTTTCTTAATTAATCGCACATAACAAATCATAATGCTTCTAATTCTTCTTCGTAAAGTTCGTAAATTTCTCCCATATATTCTCTATGTTCTTGTTCTTTCATACCTATATTGAGTAAAGCTTTAAACCATTTTTGTAAAAAATCCACATCAGAAAGACGGATAGCATCAATAACTAAAGTTGCGTATTTATATGATTCCATTGAAAATGCTTTATTTAAAACTAAAATACCTATTGCTCTATCCTGAGAGAACAAGTTAGTGATATAATCAGATGCAAAGAATGTTTCGTTTTCTTCATCTTCTTTCAATTGTAAAATTAAACTATTGACACGTTCATCATAGTCATTAAATGTCCCCAAAGATTTCTCCGCTCCTGTATTAGTATATGTAGAAGCGGCGTTATATAATCTATTTTCTTCAGATTGGAAAGCATTAAAATTTGTTCCCGTATCCGCTGAAACAGATATGGAGCGATATTCATATACACCAGCATTCTCGTGGAAAGTATCTGATGAATTTGAACCCATCCCAAATACAAACGGAACAACAAATGATGCTACGCCAATTATAGCTAATTTTATTTGTTTTATATAATTGTTATCAACAGTTTTGGAGTTAACTGTGTCATATGTATAATTACTCATTTACAATTCCAAAGCAAGTATCAATTTTTTCTTTCAATTCTTTATTCATTGAATTGAATAGTGATGCAATTTTTTCAAACCCTATATCATCTACAGGCACATTATTGATATCAAAATGAAAAGAGATACTTTTAACCTCGTCCAGCGTCGAGGAATTTTGCATTATACTGTTTTGACACTCAATTATTTCATTAAATGTATATTCAAGAATTTGCTTCCGATTGTTTGTTCTAAACATAAATTCGCAAGCATCGCCAAATAATTTCTGAAATCCAAACTTCCGATTCAAATTTGAAATAACCTTCTCATCTTCATCAGCTACAAACCCTATATAGTTTATAGCTAAACGCGAAATTTTACCCAAGTTTGGTATTTGCTTTATTTTAGCAACAAAATCCTTGATATTCACATCTGAATACTCAGAATAAAAACAATCAACTCTTTTTTGCGATATGTCAAATGTTTGCAATCTATCTTTATCCGCAACACGGAATAATGGAGCCTCTACAAATGGTGTAGCAGGTAAAGCTTGTATATTAAATTCAGCACCAAAAGATTTTGCAAAAACTTTTGCTGAATCCATACTTAAATCTGTAAATGCTGTCATTTGAAACGAAACTAACGTAAACATTATAAACTCCTCACCATCATTATAAAAATATTACCAGTAATTGTCAAGAGCAATTTATTTGTAGATAACCATTTTTTTGCTTACTAAAACAATATTACTAAACAATTTCTTACTTAGTTATATAAATTCATAGTCATCTAACTGTACCTGTTTAAACTGATATTTTTCGGAATAATCGATATATACCCTGTCAACTTTGGAAGATTTAACGTAATTATCTTCTTTGTGTCCGTCCCATAACATAATGAGTTCGGGATTTATGCCGCATTCCTTACATCGAGTTATGAAAGTATATTGTAATTTGTGCGAGTGGTGCGGTTTTACTATGTCTTTCTGGAATATGCGTCCCATTGCAAAAGTAATAGTTTGGAAGATATTGTTCTTTACCGCTTCAAAATCTATGTACTTTAAATACCTTTTTGCAAAAGCTGTAAAAGATATTTTGCGGCGTACTTCATTTTATTCGATCTATTCTTTACTTGTTATAACTTCTAGCCAAATTATCGTCTAATACTTTAACCGTCTCTTTGTGCCGACAGCATTCTATTAGTTATATAAAATATATTATTACACTCTGTTATACAGCAAAATAAAATTTATAAAATGCGACCGTAACTAAGAAGAAATTTTAATGTATATACATTTTTATTTGACATGCAACTTTTCGACTATCTTTTGGCATACAGAAACTTTTTCAATTTTTACAAAACAGCTTAAAATTGGTTGTTTTTTACTGTAACCCATGCTATAATACTTTTTGTTAATTAAATATTGGGGCGTCGCCAAGCGGTAAGGCAACGGACTCTGACTCCGTCATTCGGGTGTTCGAATCACTTCGCCCCAGCCACAGACACTATATATTGTAGGTTCTGAAACCAAGAACACAATATATAGTGTTTTATTTTTTAACAAAAACGGCTGAATACCCCGATTTGGGAGTAAATTTGGGAGTTTGCGGGGACTAATTGGGGACTTAACCCCTTATTCTTCCCCGAAATTCCATTTTAAGTAGTCAACTTTTTCCGCTTCGCGCAATTGAAACTCTTCCGAGTAATGCGTGTAAACGGTAGTAGTTATCGTCCCGCTTAACGAATGTCCAGCCCAAATACTGACGACTTCGCTTAAAACGCCGCTTTCTTTGCTCCTGCTGATGAACGTATGTCTTAACTCGTGGGAGTGGTGATTCGGGAACAACCTTTTCATTGTAGTCTGCAACGTACTCAGGTTGACGCGCTTCGCCTTTTCAAAGTCGATATACGGCAATACTTGTTTCATCATCGGCGTAATAGGTATTTTGCGTTTTACAACGTTTTTACCCATACGCTCTTTGCTTGTTTCGCATTCGAGCCAAACGCCGTCAATTACATTCAGACTTGCAAGCTCGCTCCGCCTGAGTCCTGCGTATAACAGCACGAGAAAGGCGTGAGCCGTGTCTCTATTAAGGTGTGCAAGACAATGATTGACAAGCTTCTTTTCTTCCTCGTAGGTAAATGCGCAGCCGCTCTTGCTTTGGTAGTTGGGTACGACAACCTTTTTCATCGGCGTGGGGATATTGTAGTCCTCCGCAATCATATCGAAGATACAACGCAGTAATAGGAATAGCTTATGCGCCGTACGCAGAACACCTTTTTGAACGTAGGTTAAAAGGAAGTTCTGCAACATACATCTGTCTATCTCTATTGCCTTCATTTCTCCGAATGTTGGAAGAATGTCGTGATTTAATAATCGTAAGTATTCATTATAAGTTGATTGCTTTGTCGTAACCTTTTTGATGTTCAACCACTCGTCGGCGTATTCCGCAAAGGTCTTGTCATTTTTATCGGGCTTTTCGTCTTTGTGATTAAGTTTATCAATAAATTTCTGTTTGAGTTTAGTTAAATCTTTGGACGAAACTTCTATGTGAATACCCTGTCTGTGGAATCTAGCTTCGTACACACCGTCCTTTCTTAAACGGTAGTGCACTATTAAATCGTTTGCCGCAAAGATATTTTTGAATTGTGTCGGCATCTGTGAAATCTCCTTTTTTGTAAATTTCAGCTTACCCCGGCGATTTTCAACTTTACTCTTTTCTGCTATCGGACCTAATCCCGCCAACACCTGCTTGTATAGCTCATTTTGTTGTTTTAATGCTTCAAGCAATTGCTCTACGGAATTGTCCGTTTGTAATAAGTTAGTTTGTTGTTTCAAGTATCCTTATTCGGACGTCAACTCGGAATTATTCCGCGTCCTTATAGCTTTGAATACTATGTTCTCTTTCCATCGCATGCTCCTCCTTGTTTGAAAAGATTATGATTTTTTATATTGTTCTTTAAGTGCTTCCCATCCTGCATAGATGAGTTGCACTTTTTTTATGTGATTAGCTTTGAGAAACTTGTTCAGTTCCTCAAAGTCTTCACGGTTCATAGAGGTTCCCCACACGGCGTGTGCCGCCTTGCGTTCCTCTTTGTGCCTGTCCTCGTATCTCTTGTCGATTTCGGCTTTCGGTTGCTTCATATGGCTTCTCCTGTGTAAATTAACTCGTTTAAAATTTCTTCTTCGATTGCGTGTTGTAACGCAGTGAGTCTGCGGTAATCTTCCATAAACTCGCCCGTCCGTTTGTACAGCGGATTTTGCGAGAGCTTGGCATAGAGAACATTGTACATATTCTCCGCCTGCCTGTCCACGCCGTGCAAATATTCGGGAAGATTAGCGATTGTCCAATCTATTCCCTTATCTTCGAGATACTTGCGCTTGAGCGTTCCCCATTTGCCGTAAACGTACTTCTGCGGTTTTACAAGTTTTTGATACCGCTTTACTTCGTCCACGGTCAAGCCTTCGTCCGCTTCAACTTTCGCCAACAACTGCCTATCCGTTATCATACCAAAACCTCCGATATTAAATGTTAATACGATTATACTCGTTCTACCGAAAAAGTCAAGCACTTTTATAAATATTAATACGATTATTTATTGTTTCAGCTTTTTCATTTGCTGCAACTCAAAATCTTCAAGATATTCCGGCGTATCACTCATTAAACCCTGCTCGTATGACTCGTTACTTATTCCGCATTGACTATTTAAACTACCGATTGCGTGGTATAACGACGATAATATCGACTTGTTTATTACTACGTTCATCACGGTTTCACGTAATAATTTTATAACGATTTCGCTTGCTTCGTCGCTCATTATTTGGGCTTGCGGAATAGGTTTATACGGTTCGGCTTGTTCGTTAGATAACGCAACCTCTTTCTTGCCTTCCAAACGACTGAGCATTATCGGCAATGCGATAAACAATGCGTCGTTAATTACTTTACTGAAACTCTTGTATTCGGGGTACTCCATTATTTTGTCTATCTGTTTTAAGCTTTCCATATCCCAAATTCTTATGTGCCTGTCTACAGATTTTTCAACTTCTTTTCTTTTCAATTTTACCTCCTGTTTGTCGTAGACGGAAAGCGGGTTTCCCGCTTATCCGAAGTTCGAGAGTGGCAGCTTGCCCACTCTCTTTATCCTGCTTCCTTTTTTTCTTAAAATCTGCCCACTGTAACGTTCCTCCGTATTATGTATTTGCAACCGTTTAACGACAGCTTGCAAGTCTTTTAATTAGCGCATATGCACCACCTCCTTTAAAAAATGGGGACAAAAAAGCCGCTGATACTTTTACCGTAATCACCGACTTTAACCATATTTAGCAATTTGCATTTGCTCTATGGTGGTTAACCATTCTATGAAATTTTTTGTACAACAAAATTAACCCTCAACATTATCCGACTTTCACATCCTCATAGAAATCTCGGATAACTCCGGCTGCGTTTAATTTGCTGTCGTCAAAAATTGTACAACAACAAAAGCCTATCACGGCTCACGATTTTTGCGTACAACAAAAACACCTCGCGTTTAAAATCGCAAGCTAAGGCAGGAACGGGCTCTTTCCGTTCAAAAAACTTTCTGCGCTTAATGGACAATGCCCTGTACGTCCACCGCAGAACTCTACCCTATTCAAAGGGTATCATACGAACTCTATCGTATAAGTTTATTATATCATAAATTCCGTAGACGTCAATAGAAAACAAACATTTGTTTATATTATTTTTTTGTATAATAATGTCTTTTTTATAATTAATATGTCGAATTTCAAATAAGTAAACCGCCGACGGAATACCGTCGGCGGCTATTGCTATTTTATTTTTTTCAATCTTCTGTTTCGTAGTAGTAGGAATAGTCTATGCCTTTCATAAACATTTCGCGGTTATCAATTTCGTCCGTAAGCGCACCGCTGATAAGCGCAAGAATATCGGTATAATCCACAGGACTTTTCTGCATTGCTGTAAGATACGCCCGCTTGTCTATCTTGCTCCAATCCACGCATTTGCGCAAATTCTTTTTCAGAATTAAGTCGAGCCAAATTCTTGTACTTCTGCCGTTGCCCTCCATAAAGGGATGAGCGACGTTCATTTCAACATACTTTTTTACGATGGTTTCAATAGTATCTTCGGGCATCTTGTCAATAAGAGCGAGATTTTCTTTCAAATACATAGATGGCGCAAACGCAAATCCGCCTTTTGCAATGTTCAAGCCGCGAATTTTCCCTGCAAAATCGTACAGACCACCAAAAATATATCCGTGAATTTGTTGTAAACCTTTCGTAGTACCTACTTCGATTTCGTCTATCAAACCGTTTTCAAACAGTTCGTAAGCCTTTTGTTTGCTCTTTTCGTCTAACGTGCTTCCGATTCCTTTTACCCATCTGGAAAAATTCTCTTTGTTTTTTGCAGGTATGAGCGCAGTAATAAGAGTAACGCCGTTTTCGTCCACGACGTCGGTAAGGTATGACTTCCCGTCGTTTGCCTTCAATTTCAGTTGTTTGCAAATTGCAATCAACTGAGTATTTCGGCGTTTCATAGTTGCCCAATATACACGGGGATTACTGCTTTTGGTTAGGGCTTCGGCAATATCCATAGCACAAAACCACCATTTGGAAGTATCGTCATCCCAAACGGCTCTCACTGGAATATCTTCAAAAAATCTGATTGACGTTTTTAACATAGTAATTCAATCCGTGCGCTTTTTTATATTCTACCATAAAAATTAAATTCTTGCAATCTGTTCAAACGCATTTCCAAAGAAGATGTTTTTCTGGTTTTATTGACAATAGACAATAAAGTATGCCATAATATGTTATAATTTGATAGGTGTATTATGGAATTCTCAAAATTCTGCCTTGAAACAAGGCTAAAGCTCAATTTAAGTCAGGAAATGTTGGCGCGAAAGCTCGACGTTTCTTTTGCTACAATCAACCGCTGGGAGAACGGCAAAGCCCTTCCCCAGAAACTGACCCTATACCGTTTTGAAAAGTTCTGCGAAGAAAACGGAATAGAATTTGTCACAAACTTGACGGTTTAACAATATATATAGGAGAAAATTATTTTGGAAACAAAAGGCGTTATCTACATTCTAACAAACCCGTCCTTCCCCGAATATGTGAAAATTGGGTATGCCGACGACATTCAGAGAAGGTTAAAACAGCTTAACCGTAGCGAATGTGTTCCTTTCGCATTCAGAGTTTATGCCACTTATGATGTAGCTGATAGACTGTCCGATATTCAAATACATAACATAATTGATAGCTTAAACCCTAACCTTCGTTCAATTGAAACATTCGAGGGCAAAAAGCGTGTGCGCGAGTTTTATGCTATGACAAAAGAGGATGCATTCAAACTTTTGGAGGGCATAGCAAAAATCAATGGGCTTACGAAAAATTTGAAATTGCACACTCCCACTCAAAGTGAAGTCAACGATACCGAAACCGCGAATGAGGTTAAAGAAGAAAGCATTGAACGCCGTTCACCATTTTCTTTTTACGCTTGCGGAATTAAGAAAGGGGAACAAATTATTTATAAGAATAATCCTGCAATCATTTGTACCGTTGCTGGCGACAGAACAATTAGCTATCAAGGAACAATAACTTCAGTAAGTGCTTTGGCACAAAAATTATTGGAATCCAACCACCCCGTACAAGGCACTTTATACTTTACATATAACGGTGAAGTTCTAGCAGATTTAAGAGCAAGGTTAGAAACAGAAGGGAAATACGGAAAATAAGTGATTTAGGGTTATTATGGAATATGATTTTCGTACTGATATACTTTTAATTGCAGATGACTTTTATGATGCATATAAAAGATGTCGTGAAGGTAAAAACCCAGTTCACTTTGATGGAGCAATAAAATATTCTGCTTGCAATATTCCTGCTATAGTGAACGGAGCTTTCACTTTAGAGTTATACTTCAAAAGTATGCTTCCGCCCAAAACTCGTGGGCATGAATTAAAGGAACTGTATGACAATCTATCAAGTGAAATAAAATGTGAAATTAAAGACGCAGTTACTTCTCACTTAACTAAATTAGCTTGGGGCAAGCAGTTTGAAGAGTATTTGGAAGATTTAAATAACGTGTTTGTCGATTGGCGTTATATTAGCGAGAAAAATTATGCTATTGGCTATCTTGGAAATAGAATAAACGAATACTTGCAAGTATTAGAAATATTGATTCCTGTTGTTAAAGAGATAACTTATAAATACAAAAAAAATTTATAAAAATTTTTCAAATATGACTATTTATGTCATATTTAGTATGCTAAAATCAAAATGATTTTAGCAAGGAGCTTTTACTATGGTAAACAAAATAATAGACAATGTCTGGGACGACACCCCTGTTGACGTAACCGCAGAGACAAACTTTATATGGTCAATTGCAAATAAACTTCGCGGTTCTTATATGCCTGATAAATACGGCGACGTTATTATTCCTATGACAATAATACGAAGATTCGAGTGTGCTTTGGCGGCAACAAAGGATAAGGTTAGCGCGAAATATGAAGAAAATCCTAACCATCCTCCCAAAGCTTTATGCCGCATTTCAAAATATCAGTTTTATAATACAAGCGGATATGACTTGGCTGAACTTTGTAATGAGTCCGAAAGTATTGCTGAAAACTTCAAATCTTATGTTAGAGGTTTCTCTGCCAATGTACAAGACATACTCAATGAACTTGAAATTGAAAAGCATATTGACAAAATGGATAAAGACGGTTGTCTATATACCGTAGTAAAAGCGTTCTCCGAGCTTGATTTAAGTTTACAAACATTTGACAGTATCCGAATGGGCTACATATTTGAAAACTTAATCGGCAGATTTTATCAGAACGTTGATGCCGGACAGTTTTACACTGGGCGCGACATTATTAAGCTTCTTGTAGAAATTCTTATGACTGAAGGCTGTGACGACATTTTCGATAACGGAAAGGTTATTACCGTCTGCGACCAAGCCTGCGGAACGGGCGGTATGCTTTCCACAGCATATAACTACATCAAACACTTTAATCCCACAGCCGATGTGCGCCTTTTCGGACAAGAATTTATGGGACAGTCTTATGCTGTCGGTCTTGCCGAAATGCTTATTAAAAATCAGGATGCAGAAAACTTTCGACACGTTGATACTTTCAAGGAAGATTGTTTCAGCAATCAAAAAATGCGTTTCGTAATAGAGAATCCTCCTTTCGGTACTCCCTGGAGCGGGAAAGACGCAAAAGAAGGTCAGGAAATTGCAGTCCGTGAAGAATTCAAAAAAGGCGAAAAAGGACGCTGGGGACACGGTCTTCCGAGCGGCGGCGACTCTCAAATGATATTCTTACAGTCTGCCATTGACAAAATGGACGATGACTTCGGGCGTGCCGCAATTATCGAAAACGGCTCTCCACTATTCAACGGCGATACCGCTTCTGGCGAAAGTCAAATTCGTCGCTGGCTTTTGGAAAAAGATTTAATTGAAGCAATTATAGCATTGCCTACAGATTTGTTCTACAACACAGGCATACAGACATATGTGTGGATTTTATCAAAGAATAAACGTACTGAACGTAAAGGCAAAATCCAGCTTATAAACGCTGCCGAAATATATCACAAATTGCGTAAAGCATTGGGCAATAAAAAGAACGAAATCAGCAAGGACGACAGAAAAGCTATCGTTCATTTATATGCGGACTTCGTCCCCACGGAGAATTGTAAGATTTACGACAACACAGAATTTTTATATCGTGAATATGCGGTCATGCAACCTCTGCAAAGAAGTTATGCTATTACCGAAGAGCGTATTGAACAGATGCTGGTAAAAGGAGCTTTGTCTGCGCTTTACGACGAAGCTAAGATTGCCGAATACGAAAATCTTGGTGTATCAATCGAAGATAAAGATAAGCGCAAGTATGAAGCAATGCTTGACAATAAGCCGATATACGATAGCATTTTAGAAACGCTTAAAGCAAATGTTTCAGACAAGGTTTATAAAGAGCCGAAAAGTTTTATTAGCTTGTTGTCATCCCTTTTGACAGTGGATAAAAAACTGATAGATAAAATTGCCGACGGACTTTCCGAAATGGATAAAACCGCAGAAATTCAAAGAGATAAAAAGGGCAACGTAATTTACGACAAAGAAACTTACGATAAGGAAATTGTAAAATATACCGAAAATATCGAAGACTATATGGCTCGTGAGGTCCTACCCTACGTTCCCGATGCGCAATGGTTCTGGGAAGAAAATATTGGTGCAAAGAAGCCCATTATTAAAATTGGCGCAGAGATACCTTTCACAAGATATTTCTATAAATATCAGCAACCGCAACCCAGCGAAGAACTTGCTGTTAAATTTATGGAATTAGAAGGAAACGTAAGTGAAAGAATTAAGGAGTTATTCAGATGAAAAGAAGATTATCACAGAAAGAAAAAATAGAGTATGGCGTAACCAAAAAGAAAAAAAGAAATGCGCCATTATGCCCCTGACCCGTTTAGTGCTTTAAGCGGAAAAGGAATTGCTGGTAAGGCGGCTAATAAAGTTGGAAACACAATTATAGAAAAACCTATACAAAAAATTTCTTATAAATTAACTTCTCGTAATTATAAAAAAGGTGTCGATTCGCCTTCTAAGGGCAGTGATTTATATAATAAAAATTATTTTAAAATTAAAAAGATATTGAAATTCATAGTTTGCTTTTTAGTCGCAATAATGTCAGGTACTACATTAATTGCCTTTTTCAAAGCTGATATTATGGGTAAAATTAGTTTAAGTTTTGGTGTATCACTTGTTATTCTTATTATCTGTTTTATAAAATCATTATTTACAAAAAAACATAAGTAATCCATTTTTAAATATTTTAGGGGACATAAAAACTATGTGGAGCAAAGTTTTTAAAGCTCAAAATTATGGTATTCCAACATACAAACATCAAACCCTACCTGTTTATCAAACACAAGAATTTAGTTTCTATAGATGTGTTCAGTTTAATGAAGGTCTGTACTATAAAACGGCAAGCGAATTACATAATGGAAATCTGAGAATCTGTTCGGGACGGTACTCGAAGTTATTTCCCAATCAAAGATTGTCGTATTGGGCTGATAGTCCCGAAACCGCAAGAGCGGAAGTTAAGAAGCATGGCGCAACGAACAATCTATTGACATTTTGGGCTTATGATGATACATCAAGTTTTATTCCCACAGTATTGGATAGAGAACTATTGATAATTGTTGATGGGCGCAAAGCTGGTATTCAGCCGATTATTGATAAAGTTGATAATGGGCATCAGGTTACAGATGAAGAAAAAAATACTATAAATGAAATTTTGTCTTTAGAGCCTGATTGCCTTGTCTTTGATTCACACGCATTTAAAGGTGGCGAAAACTTTATTTTCTTTGAAAAGGGATTTAGAAAATTATCATTACGGGAAATACAGTTGAGATTAGGAGACAGGAAATCCCCCCACAGTAAGAGTATTTATTGTGCGGGGACAAGTGATTATGTGCCATACCTTGAAAGTTACGGGGAGTATTTTGCTCCTATATTGAAAGTGCAGAGAAACGGCGAGTATTTTCAAAGTGAAGAATACAAACTGCGGAAATCTGTTTATAAACAAATGATATCAAAGATAAAATAATGTGCAAAGGAGCATTAAACACAATGCGACAAATGAAAAATAGCGGAATTTCTTGGGTTGGAGAGATACCGCAAGATTGGGGAATTCAAAGAAATAAATATATATTTAAAATTAAAAAGGATATAGTTTTGCCCACTAAGAGTTATCAGCTTTTATCTCTTACTACTAATGGCATAAAAGAAAAAGATGAAGATGATACCAGTGGTAAGGTCCCTGAAAACTATGATGGTTATCAAATTGTCAGAAAACATGATTTGGTAATGTGTTTATTCGATTTAGATTGCTCGGCTGTATTTTCTGGATTAAGCTATTATGACGGAATGATTTCCCCCGCATATAAAATATTGAAAATAGACAATTCAGTGTCGGATGAACGTTATTATGCTTACTGGTTTAATTACGTGAGTTCTAAACGTTATTATAAGCAGTATTCTAAGAGTTTAAGATATACTCTTAATGCGGATGAATTTAATAGATTATTTTCACCTGTCCCCCCTCTTGAAGAACAGCAATGCATTGCGGATTTTTTGGATAGAGAATGTGAAAAGATTGACAAGTTAAAAGCAGATATTCTAGCGCAGATAGATTCGCTTGAACAATATAAGCGTTCAGTCATTACAGAAGTCGTAACACACGGACTTAACTCCTCCGCCACTATGAAAGATAGTGAGATATGGTTTACTAAGATACCACAGAATTGGGAGATAATAAAAGGGAAATTTATTTTTACTCAACGTAACGAAAGAGGTAACAATATTTCTTTAAAGTTATTGTCGCCAACGCAAAAATACGGCGTTATTCCGCAAGATATGTATGAAGAATTAACAGGCATGAGTGCGGTTAAGCTAAACGATAAAACAAATTATGCTTTATTGAAAACAATACATAAAGGTGATTATTGTATAAGTTTACGTAGTTTCCAAGGCGGTTTTGAATATTCTGAGTATGAAGGTGTAGTTTCTCCCGCCTATCAAGTTTTTTACCCTATCATTAACGTTGATAGAGAGTACTATAAATATCTTTTCAAAGAAAATGGTTTTATAGAAGTGATGAATTCATATACTATGAGCTTGCGCGATGGTAAAAATATTGCTTTTGATGACTTTGGAAATACTCTTATCCCTGTTCCACCTATTCAAGAACAAAAAGCTATTGCTGAATATCTTAACCGTAAATCCGCTGAAATAGAGCATATATTATCTGATAAAAAAGCACAACTTGAAACTCTTGATGATTATAAAAAATCGCTTATTTACGAATATGTTACAGGCAGAAAGGAAGTACCTATTAATGAGTTATGAAGTTGTAAATGAAAAGAAACATATCTGTCCTTGTGGTAAAGGGGTCATTCAATATGTTTGCGAAGAAAACGATTGGTCACAATTTAGGAAAAATGTAAGTATTCAATGCCCTAAGTGCCAAAATGAATATGAAGTCAAATCAGAATATTTTTGTCCGAAACCTAAACACGATTATACTATTTATTATTTAGTTAAAATCGGAGAAAATATAGATTCTCCAAATACCATTCAACTTGATTTTTAATACAAATAAATTATAAATTACAAAATACAATTAAGCGGGAGAAATTAATGAATAACATACTTTCGGAAAAAGAATATCAAAAATACATATTAGAGCGGTTGCAGGAAAACGGCTACATTGTTCGCCCCACAACTGCTTTTGATAAAAACTTTGCAATAGACAGAGAGTTGCTGTTCAAGTTCCTGAACAATACGCAACCCTCTACTATGGATGCGCTGAAAAAGATTTTTAAAGACAAGCTGGAAGAAACTATCGTCAACTTTATAAATTCCGAAATGACGAAGTCGCGCGGAAGTCTTTTAAGCGTTCTAAAACACGGCGTTGAACTTGCAAATTACAAACTCAATTTAATGTACATAAAGCCCGCTACCACTTTCAATAAAGAGTTACTTGAAAACTATAATAAAAATATCTTTTCCGTTATGGAAGAAGTTTGGGCAAGCGATAAGGAACGTGTTGATGTTGTCATCTTTTTAAACGGCTTGGCAATTATGTCCTTTGAGTTAAAATGTAATTTTGCCGGACAGTCGTACGAGGATGCAATCTATCAATACCGTACAGAACGCAACCCTAAAACAAGGTTATTCCTTTTCAAAGATGGCTGTCTTGTGAATTTTGCTATGGACTTAAACGAAGTTTATATGACAACAAAACTTGACGGACAAGCTACTTTTTTCTTGCCGTTCAATATGAGTAACGGCGAAGGCATAAGTGCAGGTAAAGGAAATCCTTTATACGAAGATAAGTACAGCGTTTCTTATATGTGGGAAGATATTCTCACAAAAGAAACCGTTCTCGACTTAATAAATAAATTTATTTTTATTGAAACGAAAGAGTTCACAGACGAAATTACTGGCAAAAAGAAAATTAAAGAAACACTTATATTTCCACGCTACCATCAGCTTGACGTTATCCGCAAATTGCTTGCCGACGTTGGTATTAATAAAACTTCTCAGAACTATCTGATTCAACATAGTGCCGGTTCCGGAAAAACCAATTCTATTGCTTGGCTTGCGCACAGGCTTTCTTCTTTACACGACTCAGATAATAAAATTATATACGATAATATAATCGTGGTTACCGACAGAATAGTTGTTGACAGACAGTTGCAGTCCGCTATTCTTGGTATAGAACATAAAACGGGGCTTATCCGCGTAATGGATGACAAATGCTCCTCTGCCGACCTTGCAATCGCTTTGAAAGGAAACACTAAAATAATTGCTACGACAATTCAAAAGTTCCCCTATATCGTTGATAGCGTGTCGGGACTGAAAGAGAAAAAATTTGCGGTAATTATTGACGAAGCGCATTCTTCTACTTCGGGCAAAGATATGTCCGCTATTACAATGACACTTGGGGCAGGAGAAGCTGATATCGATACGGAAGGTGCGCTTGATTCCGAAGATATTATAGTTGACGAAATTTCCCGTAACGGAAAACAGCCCAACGTTTCAATTTTTGCATTTACCGCCACACCCAAACCTACTACTTTGCAGCTATTTGGAAAAGTAAATGCAAAAGGTCAAAGGGAAGCTTTCCATATCTATTCGATGAAACAGGCAATCGAGGAAGGTTTTATTCTTGACGTGTTGCAGAACTTTACGGAATATAAAACCTTCTATCAGATTAACAAAGAGATTGAAGAAGACCCGCGTTGCAAAACGGTTGAGGCAAAAAGGCAAATTGCCCGTTTTGTTGAACTCCACGAAACAAACATTGCACAAAGAATTGAAGTAATCATTGAACATTTCCGTACCACCGTTATGAATGAGCTTGGCGGTATGGCAAAGGCAATGGTAATTACTCAATCGCGCGCAAGTGCAGTGAAATACAGACAGGCGTTTGAAGATTATATTCAAAAGAAGGGTTATAAGAATATTCACGCTCTCGTTGCGTTTTCCGGAAAAGTAAAACTGCCCGATAGCGAAAAAGAATATACCGAAAGTTCTATTAACGGTTTCTCGGAAGATAAGCTGACAAAAGAATTTGAAAAGAACGACAACAGAGTTTTGCTTGTAGCCAATAAATATCAGACTGGTTTTGACCAGCCGAAACTCTGCGCTATGTATGTACTTAAAAAGTTGCGCGGGGTAAATGCTGTACAAACTTTTTCCCGCTTAAACAGAATATTCCCACCCTTCGAAAAGAAAACTTTTATTCTTGACTTTGTAAACAAATATGAGGATATTGTTAAAGCATTTAAGCCGTACTATACAACTACTTTGTTGGCGAACTCTGTAACGCCTTCTGCCGTTTACGATTTGGAAGCAAGATTGGACGGTTATACCGTGCTTGACCCTTCCGATATTGAAAGCGCCATTGAATTATTATATAATGGCGATACAAGCGCCAAGACAAAGCAAAAATTAACATATTACTTCACACGAGCAAAAAATCGTATCGAACAATATGAATTAATGAAACAGCTTGAAATAGTTGCGGTTATGCGGCACTTCATACGTTTCTATGAGTTCTTAATTCAGGTATCTTGCTTTGAGGATGTCGATTTACATAAAAAGTATTTGTTTGTCAACTATCTTATGGCGTATATCAATATTAAACATCCTGGCGGCGGATTTGACCTTAACGGCAAAATTAAAGCCTCCAATTTCGTGCAGAAAAAGGAAGCAGAACACATTAAAGATGAAATCACATCTAACCCTGTCGTAAAATTACCTACTGCCGACATGATAGTCCTCCCCGAAGATAAGCAGGAAAAACTATCGGTTATTATCGCAGAAATCAACAGCAGGACAGGAAAATCTTACGATAATGACGTAGCTATAAAAGCTATGTTACAAATCAGAGATTTGTTATTGAAATCTGATAAGCTCCGTATAAGTGCAAAGAACAATACTATTAAAGATTTTGAGTTTTCATATTTTGACGATATAGATGACGCATTGATTGAGGGATTATCACAAAATCAAGACTTCTTCTCTTTGCTATTAAACAATGAAGAATTAAAACGCCAAGTGCTTGGTATCTTTACGGACGAGATTTACAAAAGCCTTCGTAACGATGACGAGGATAAGCCGGAATAAGTTATTTTATTGATTAAATTCATAATTGAAAGATTGATAATAAAAAGAGGTTTCATGAAAAATTTAGATAGAACTTTAAAGCTTTTATGTCCTATTTGTGGAAATGACCAATTTGGGTCTTTAGATGTAGATATGGATGAACTCTATGATGCACCAGATAATGTAAGGGTACAATGTGCTGACTGTAAAAATATTTTTACAAAGGAAGCATTATTTGAGGAAAATTCAGAAGCCATTGAGGCAACTATTGACAATATTAAAGATGAGTTTATTGCGGAGCTAAAAAAATCATTAAAAAAATGGAAGTAATCTAATGGAACAATTTTTACAGTTTTTAAAAGATTGGGGTGCTTTAATCGTAGCAGCTTTATCTTTAATCGTCGCTATAGTTTCTTTAATAAAATCATTTCACTCCCAGTGGCTACAAAACAAAATTTATGAATTAGATAAAAAGTTAAAAAGCTACGAGCTGGAAAAGATTGCAAAAGTTGAAGCTGAGAAAAACTTTTCTCGCGTAGAAGCAAGAATCGTTAAAGTCGACAAGCATTATAGACTTAAAATTTGGAATTCTGGGAATACTGTGGTTTATAATGTATCAGCAGAAATAGATAAAGAAGCAAGAATTGTAATATTAGAAGAAAAAATGCCGTTTGAAATGCTTGAACCACAAAAAGGATTTGAAGTTTCTGCAATTCACTATGGCGGTGTACCAAAGTTTAAAATTATAACAATTTGGTTTGATGAAAGCAAGACACAACATCAGAAAGAACAGTTTGTAGATATTTAGTTTTGTTATGTCATAATATCAAAATACGTGTAAGAGTGATAAATATTTTTAAAAATTTTGCTATGTATTATATATTTAATTCATTAACGGCAAAATTATATCTTTAAAATTAAGAAATGTACGTAGTCAAAAAATATTCACTTTACCGTTCAATATTATGTCATTAAGCAAAGTGTTTTTTGAAAAATTTAAAAGTCATAAAGACTTACAAAAAATAAACTGATTAGATTGAGGCAAAATTAAAATTGACAAAAGAAGAAAAGTTAGCTTATCAAGGATATATAATCAGGCAAATATTAGAAGCTCCGCTTGAAGAAGCATTTCAAATTTATGCCGCAAATTTTGAATATGTACAAGAGTATTCTTTTATTTTTCCACATCCGGAAGGAAATAATTATGTCCAAAAATTTCGTAATCTGAATCTTGATGACTTAGATGTAATTTATTTCTTTGGAAGTGAAACTCTATACTGCTTAAATTCACGGTCTTTTACCTCAATTATGTTGGGGGAAGATTATGAGCTTAAAATTGCATCTCTTGTATCTCTGGATACTCAAATCCAAAGCTATTTATATAGAAATTATATCGACAACAAAAATAAAATGCCGAATAATATCGCCGAAATACAAAAAATAATTGATAGCCGTAGATGTATGGTTGATGGATTAGCTTACACGTTTGAAAATACACTGTTTAATCCTGAATACTTAAATTCTCAAATTTTTAAAGATAATACATATGCTTTTGAAACCTATTTTTTTAAAAATAAAATAGAAGCTGAATCTTATTCAAAAAATATTTTAGATTTAGATAATCAAATATTAAATGATGAATTTTCTAATTGGTTTAGACATCAATATTTGCTTTATTATTTAGCGTTGTTAGTAATGACCGATATTAACATTAATCATAAAAATCTGCCTCTCTATCAAAAGGAACTATCTTTTGTTAAATATTTTCACGAACAAATAGGCATTCTTTCTGATAGAGAAACTAATTTAGCTAAATTGTTCTTTAATTACGGCACAAATATTAAATTTTTTGGAAAAATACAAAAAGGCAGGAAAGATATTATAAAGAATTTAAAAAATATGGCTTGGGATATTTTCCACTTGCAAAATACTTTTAATAATTTATTTATAATACCTAAAAATGCTGACTTCATCATTCCATTTTTTATTTCATATGACCAAAGACTAAAAGACATAGCACCTATATATAAATTGAAATCTGCTGCATTTATCAAAAATGGATTTAATAAGCATCTTAACTTTTTGACTGATTTAATAGATCCGACAATTAAGTATGAATATTTTACTGCTCAAGCATATTTAAAAAGGCAAGAAAAATTAAAAGATGCTACGGAAGTATCTATAATTGCTAAACTTCAAATTGAAATAGAAAAATACGAGAAGTTTTTAGGTTTATAATAAATCTTTATAACAAAATTATATATTTTTGGGAGCTACGCTAAATTTGGGAGTTATACTCCAAAAATCAGCAACAAGGCGTTGTGAAAATTGGGAGTTGCTCCCAAATTGGCATTGAATGACGGACAAAAGTGGGTTGTAGTCCGTCATTCAAAATTTGCGCGGTTGAACTTCCAAAATCGAGGTAAAAAATACCCCCAAACGACATAAAATCATTTGGGAGTAATATGGGAGTTAAAAATTGAAAATCATCAAAATTAGCAGATATTGTGGTATTGTTTGCTTACTAACCACTATATATAGTGGTTAAAAAATTTGTTTTTAAGCCTCTGACTCCGTCATTCGGGTGTTCGAATCACTTCGCCCCAGCCAAATCAACAGCTATACAAACCACTTACATTTTTTCGAAACGGTTTACTGTGTGCTGTGTTTACCATTTAGGGATGCAAACTTGCATCCCTTTTTGCTTATAAAAATGTTCGGATAGCTTTACTAATGGGCAGCCAAAAGACAAGCTAAGCAGCTTGTCTTTTTTTATGCAAATATTTCCCTATTCTCACGGGCTTGCACGATTGTTTTTCGCGCCGCAATATTCAACCGCCTTACTATCCCCTCCCGCATAAAAATTTTACTTTACCACTTGAATATTCAATAAATCCGTGATATAATTTAGGAACTGAAGCTTATAGCTTCAAGCGTTTTTCAGGCGAAAAAATGTGCAAAACGCACAACAACGCGCACTGCAAAACCGCGCTTCTGTTGCGCTGCGGAAAACCAAAGGAGACGAAATGAAAAGAAAAGCACTGCTAATTCTCTTGTCGCTTGCATGCGCGCTTACCTGCGCTATCGGTTTAGCCGCGTGCGACGACGGAACAACCGACACGCACACCCACACCTGGTCTAAATCCTGGACATCAGACGCAACGCATCACTGGCACAAATGCACTTCTAAGCAATGTTCTAAAAATTCCGGCTACGCCCCGCACGATTTTTCAAACGGCACCTGCATTTGCGGCAAAAGCTATAACGAAGACCTGCTGGAATTTGAACCGTATCCCTATGGGGGCGGTTACGTAATAACAAATGTCGTTGATAAAGCCATAACCGAACTGACCCTACCGGCATCATACAAAAATCAGCCCGTAATAGAGATAGGTTATATGGCGTTCAAAGATTGCCGCAAACTAAAAAGCGTTACCATGCCAGACAGTATACTAATTATCGCTGAATTCGCTTTTGACGGCTGTATCAACCTTACGGACGTAAATATGGGCAAAGAATTAGTAACTATCGAGAGCTGCGCGTTCTATGGCTGCATCTCTCTCACAAATATAACCCTCCCTGAAAGGGCATCTAACACGGAAGAAGACTCTTTCCTTGGTTGTCCTATAATTACCGCCTCTTTCCCTGCTACGGCAATGAATTCTATTCCGAAGGCTCTGTTAACCGAAGCCACAATCACAGGCTACTATAGAATCTCCGAATCCGCTTTTGAAGATTGCGTCACCCTCAAAAGTTTAACTATAGAAAACAGAGTCCCTGAAATAGATAGCTACGCTTTCCGCAACTGTATCTCTCTCGAAAGCGTAACCATATTTGATAGCAAAATTCGCGTAAATAGAAACGCATTTACTAATTGTCCGATAAAAACCGCCATTATCCCTGCTTCGGCAATAGACGCCGTGGCAGTGAAGTCACTAACCGATGTCACAATCACAAGCGGCTCTGAAATACCTGCTTACGGGTTTAGCGATTGCACCTCTCTTAAAAACGTTATCTTACCAAACAGTATAACAACTATCAGCAACTACGCGTTCCAGAATTGCTCTTCTCTTAAAGGCGTTATTTTACCAAACAACGTAACAACTGTCGGCTTAGGCTCTTTCCAGGGATGCTCCTCTCTCATAAGTATTTTCATACCAACCAGCGTAACAACTATCGGCGGAGCGGTTTTTCGGTATTGCACCTCTCTCATAAGCATTACCATACCAAGCAGCGTAACAACTATCGGCACATCCGCATTCCAGAATTGCTCCTCTCTTATAAACATTACCATACCGGACAATATAACAACTATCGGCTACGAAATGTTCAAAGGTTGCACCTCTCTCTTAAGCATTACCATACCGGGCAGTGTAACAACTATCGAACCATACGCGTTCCAGAATTGCAGCAATCTCACAAAGATAATTTTCAACGGTACTGTCGGGCAATGGAACGCTATAGAAAAAGGCTACAACTGGGATTCCTCCACAGGCAACTATACTGTACAAACGAATTAACAGCCCCCGTTCCCAAAAGTTTATTAAAACAATTAAAATATATAAAAAATCCGGTCAGGCGCACTGCCTGACCGGATTTTCAATTCCATCGCTATAATTAATTTTATATTTCCTTGCAAAACAGCCTCTTACGGCGTAAAAAGCCTGCCTGTGCCGCAAAAGCAAATTTTATAATATATTTTTTGCCGCCGATAACGGCGCGGCTTCAAAAAACTTGACAATTTGATATAAACCCTTATAATTTAAACTGTCTGTTGCCACCGGGTAACCGACCTTCGCACTCGTGCGCGCCGTTAGGTCTTTGAAGGCGTGTCCGGGCGCTTTTTTTTGGAGATTTATTTTATGAAGCTTCGCAATCCCTTCAAAACGCTGACCAAATTCGAATGGGCGCTCTGGCTGTTTTCTTTAACGGCAATCGCCGCGTCGTTTTTCGCCGTGGGCAACACCGACTACGCCACGCTTGCAACCTCTCTTCTGGGCGTCACCGCGCTGATTTTTATGGCTCACGGAGACGCTTTCGGCATGGCGATTATGATATGTTTCAGTATAATTTACGCAACCGTTTCATTTTTTGCCCAATATTACGGAGAAATGATTATATACCTTACAATGCAGCTGCCGTGTTGCGTATCTTCGCTGATAAGCTGGCTTAAACACCCGAGCGACAAAGGGACCTCCGAAGTAAAAATCGGCAAATTCACAAAAAAACATCTGTATATTTTAATCCCCCTCGTCATAGCCGTAACAACCTCGTTTTTCTTTATTCTGCGCGCGTTCAACACCGCAAACTTAATCCCCAGCACAATTTCGGTAGCCACAAGCATGATTGCCTTGTACCTTATGATTTTGCGCCTCCCCGCCTACGCCGTCGCATTTATATTCAACGATATCGTGCTTATCGTTTTATGGTCGCTCGCATGCGTGCAGTCCTTGAATTATCTTTCCCTCGTCGTTTGCTTTTCGATATTTCTTATAAACGACAGCTATACCTTCATAAGCTGGACAAAGCGCAACGCCGCGCAAAAACGGCGGGAAAAATCCGCCGATACCGAACAAGAAAGCGCCGCTCAAACCGAAGATTAACAAATCAGAACCCCCGCGGGCATTACTGCCCGCGGGGGTTCTTTTAGGGTTATATAGTAAAGGGTCGAATTAATTACGGGTTAACTGCAACGTTCCCGTTTTTATCAAGCGTTCCGTCAGAACAATACACCTTGTAATCTCCGGTGTCATAATCCCAGCCGGCGCCTTTCTTAATCTCTTTCCATTCTTCCATAGTTCCGTTGTATCTTATATCGTTAAGGTTTTTGCACCCATAGAAAGCTTGGTTTTCGATTACTTCGATATTCTTATCTATTTGAACTGTATAAAGTATCTGGCAATCTTTAAAAGTGCTGTCCGCGATAACTCTGTTTCCGTCAGGATTATCCCAGGTTACGCCGTTCGGGATAACAATCTCCGTTATACCGCTGCCCATAAACGCCATAGGCGCTATACCTGTAACGCTTTGAGGAATCCTGATATTCACGCGGCGGCAGTTTTCGAAAGCTCCTGCTCCGATAAATGCAAGGTTGCTTGTATCATTATTGAACAACACGCTCAAAAGCTCTGTACAATCATAAAACATTCGGTCGCTGATTCCTCTCAGATTACTTGATAACTCTACTTTGCGCAAATTCTGACAATGAGCAAAAGCCTCCATATCAACGCCCTGAACGCTGTCGGGAAGTCTTATCTCTCCAAGTCCGGAGTTGCTAAACGCTCCAAACCCTATATAGCTAAGGCCTTCCTTTATATCAACTCTTTCAAGCCCGTAACATTCCCCAAAAGCATACTCTCCGATACTGGTAATATTGGCGGGTATTTCCAAATAATTTAAACTCGATATCTTATCGAAAGCATACTGACCTATTAGCTCAACAACAGATGAATCATTGGGAATTCTGCTGTTTTGGCAACCGGATATAAGTTTTCTTTCGTTTTTATCTATCAAACAATTGTATTCTATGCCGCCGACCGCGCTTAAATAATACTTGTTGCCCGATGCAACGCTCATTCTTTCAAGTCCGGAACAACCGACAAAAGGATTTTCGTAAATTTTCGTTACCGATGCGGGGATAACAATCTCTCTGAGCAAAGAACAATTTTTAAAAGCGTTGAAAAGCTCTTGAAGATTTTCCGATAACTTTACACTTATAAGAGCACTACACTCTTCGAACGCCGCCGACATAATAGAAACCACGCTGTCGGGGATATTAATATTCTCCAGTCCGGACCCCAAAAATGCGTAATCGTTAATTCGTGTAATACCGTAAGGAAGCTCTATTGAAGAAAGCCCTCTGCAACCGTAAAAAGCGCACTGTCCTATTTGCGTCACGCTTCCGTCCGACGGAATTACGCTGTTTTTACAGCCGAGGAAAAGAGATTTTTCCGCAACTTCTATAACGCAGTTGTTAATGCTTTTAAAAACCTTGTTGCCGTTTGCAACGGTAATGCTTTCGATGCCGTAACAATCCGCAAACGCCATTGTGTCCATATAATTTACGTTCGCGGGAATATTCAAAGCTTTTAAGCTTGAACAATATACGAATGCTCTGTCAATAGATTCCAAGGTTTCGGGGAAATCTATATTTTCAAGCTTTACACAATAATTAAACGCATAGTCTTCTATTGTTGTAATACCTTCCGGCAAATTTATTGTTTTAAGCAATGAACAGCTGTAAAACGTATAGCTGGAAATAATCTTTATCCCTTCGGGCAACTTTACTTCCTGAAGATTTGAACAATTTCTGAAGGCTCTGCTTTCAATGGAAGTTACCCCGTCGGGCACTGTTACGCTCTTTATATCTTGGCAATATTCAAAAGCGCCTGCGGCTATCGTAATAACCTTGTAGCCGTCGCAGTCGGCGGGTATAACAAGGTCGGCGGGTAAAACCGTTCTTTTATCATATCCGGTAAGCACGCACGTTTTATCGTCGTTAAGATTAAACGTAAACTGCCCCATCTTTACGTTATTATATCTGAACTTGTTTTTGGCAGTCTGAACAACGCTGAAATTGCCCTCCATACTTCCAAGGCTGAAATTTACGTCAAAGCTTCCGTTTGTTGCCTTGCCCACGCTGAACAAGCCGTTTTCCGCACCGTCTTTACCGTCCGTTTCGATAACGAACGCAGTGCCGCCGTCCGCGGGCTTGTAAGCCTTCACCGTATCAACCGTTTTGCCGCCGCTGATAACCTCGTAGGAATATTTTTTAAGAGTTCCGTCGACGTCGTCGGCGTATTCCAGCTCCATTTTGCCGTAAGTGTTCTTGTTGTTAAAATCGGGATAAATACATATCTGCAAACTGCTTGCCGTGGCAGCTCCCGCTGCATAAACGCGCTCGCCGGTCACAACAAACTGTTTTCTGTAATGCTCGGAACCTAATTCGATGCCGCCGTCAAGATAATAATATTCGTTTCCGTCAACAGATTTGGCTAAATCCAGATATTCGGAATAGTAGAAATTGTAGCTCACGGGGTCGCCGTTCGCAAGCATACCCCCTACCGAAACACAGCTGTCGTATTTGTCGCTGTCAAACGCCTCAACGTCGGCAGAAAAGGCAAGCTCGTCGCCGAAAAACGTTCCGAAAGCGTTTAAATATCCGTCGAAACTGCTTATATAATTAACTTGCGGCATCTCCGCGGCTTTTACCGCTCTTACGCCCGCAAGTTTGATTTCAAACGAATTTTCGGGCAAATAATTTGTCATAAGCCGTGCCGTGGAAACCACGCCCGCGGCGTAATCGTCGCCCAGCTCCTTGTCGGATAAAGGGTCCTCTAATGTCGGCGGAATATCGATTTCACCGTTTCTGTAAATCACGGCAAATCCTATGGCAAGGCACACAACCGCCAATACCAGAAAAGAAACCACCGCCGCAATCCAGCCCTTTTTGCGCATCGCAAGCGACGCCGCCGAACCGTTGTTATATGTCACCGTTTCCGAAGAAGGCGTAAGCTCCAACAGCCCTTCCGCCTTTGCGCGGGTTATAATTTTACTGCGCACTTCGGGAACGTTTTTTTCGCTTTCTTTATGAATCTTACCAATCAACTCTTCAAGTTCCATTGTATTTCTCCTTATCTGTCCTTTAAGGCTTTGCGCATTTTCTCGGTGGCGCAGTTGAATTTCCACGTCACCGTCGAAACGGGTATACCGAGCATATCGGCAATCTCCCTCCGTTTATACCCCGCCGCGGCGACAAGCATAAGTATTTCAAACTCGTCCTGCGGCAAAAGCCTTCTCGCAAGGTCGGTCAAAAGCCCGTAATCATCCGTCTGCGCCGTGCCGAAAACAGCCAAATTCGCCTTTTCGTCTATGTAAATCTCATGCCCGCGTTTCTTTTTTAAATTCAGCGCCTCGTTTTTCACAATCGCGGCAATCCATGCCAGCGCGTTTGTGCCCGCGCGGTAAGAAGACGCGTTTTTTATTATGTTTAAATAGGCCGACTGCATAACGTCCTCGGCAAGCGAGCGCTCTTTTAAAACAGACAGCGCCATAAAATACACCGTCTTGCGCGTTTGTTCGTATATACTTTCAAACGCCGAAACGTCTCCCGTTGAAAGTTTTTTCAGTTGTTTGTCAATCGTCACGATTTCCTCCGCTTGGGATGGGGATATTTGAGCTCCGTTCACAATATATAACAACCGTGAACGCCGTTTTGTTGGTAAAATTTAAAAATTTTTTCAAAAAAATAAAAAAACCGCGCTTACCACACGGTTTTTATTTTTAAATTCAGATTTCTATCAAAAATCCCGCTTTTCTGAGCTTCTCTTCTATGCCGTTCAGAACCTCTTCGCTGTCGGCGGATACGGTGTGGTAATGATATCCGTCCGTCACGCTCATCAACGGTTTGGACGCCCCCGATACAAGCGAACGGTAAAGCTCCTCAACGTGCATTCTGTTGTGCAAATCCAGCCTCGCGGCTATCTTTCCGTAAATACGGTGGTTTACAGATATATCCTCTATCCTCCCGCCGGATTCTATCACCAGCGCGCCCTCGTCAACAATCTGCTCAAAAGAATGTCTGCACTTGAAAACCCTCGAACACTGCGCTTTGGAATTTAAAACGTATCCGCGGTTTGTCGCCGTAATGTCATAACCGTTCGCCCTGAGAATGGCTATATCCTGAACTATCACCTGCCGCGAAACCGCAAACCTTTCCGCAATCACGCAGGCGGGCACGGGGTTTTCGGAATTGCCTATAAGGCTTAAAATTTCGTTTCTGCGTATCTCCGCTTTCATCGCTCCTCCGCAGGTTTAAGATTTTTAAGCGACAAATCGAGTATCGGCGCGGAATGCGTCAGCGCCCCGCTCGAAACGTAATCCACACCCGTGGAAATAATATTCTTTATATTCTCGCGCGTAACGTTGCCGCTGCACTCGGTAAGCGCCTTGCCGCCTATAAGCTTAACCGCCTTTTTCATATCTTCCACAGACATATTGTCAAGCATAATTATATCCGCGCCCGCCGCCAGAGCCTCCTCGCACTGCGCAAGGCTTTCAACCTCGACTTCTATTTTTCTCACAAACGAAGAATACTCTTTCGCCGCCCTTACCGCCTGCGTTATTCCTCCCGCCGCGCCGATATGGTTGTCTTTGAGCATAACCCCGTCCGAAAGGTTATAACGGTGATTGTTTCCGCCGCCGCAGCGAACGGCATATTTTTCAAACAAACGCATATTCGGCGTAGTCTTGCGCGTATCCAAAAGCTTTGTCTTGCTTCCTTCCAGAAGCGCCGCAACTTCCGCAGTGTAAGTCGCTATGCCGCTCATTCTCTGCAAAAAGTTCAAAGCCGTCCTTTCGCCCTGCAAAATTACGCGCATATCCCCGATTACCTCGGCAATATGCTGCGTTTTCGCCGCTTTGTCGCCGTCCTTTGCAAAGAAATTAATCTGCGTATTCGGGTCCAGAATCTTGAAAACCCTTTCAAAAACTTTAAGCCCGCAGATAACGCCGTCCTGCTTGCATATAAGGTCTGCTTTTCCCTTTTTATATCCGCGCATTACCGCGTTGGTGCTTATGTCCTCTGTGGAAATATCCTCTCTTAAAGCCGCTTTTATAAGCTCGTCCGCGTTAAGAGCCAAAGTTACGGGGTCGTTCATTGTTTTTTCTCCTTTATCGCTTCTATCAATATTTCTTTATAGCTTTTAAACAGTTTTTCGCGGTCGGCATAACGCTGTAAAAATCCGTTATCTCCGCCATATCCGCGGGGCAAACCGCACAAAGGCTTAAAATTTCCGCCTATATCCGAAGCCGCGCGCTCCGCAAACAACAAGCTTTCCAAAAGCGAATTAGAAGCAAGTCTGTTCGCCCCGTGCACGCCGTTACAACAAGTTTCGCCTACGGCGTAAAGCCTCGGCATAGTAGTTTTTCCGTCAAGTCCGCTGCGCACCCCGCCCATAAAATAATGCTGCGCGGGCACTACCGGGATACATTCGTTAAACACGTCATACCCCTCTTCCGCGCACCTTTTAACAATGCTCGGAAAATGCCTTTCTATCTCTTCCCTTTCGATAGGGCGCATATCCAGCCACACGTGCCGCGTTCCGTCCTTTTTCATCTGTTTATGGATAGCCGCCGTAACCACGTCGCGCGGCTGCAATTCGTCTGTAAACCTTTCAAAATTTTTATCCAGCAAATGCGCGCCCTCGCCCCGCACCGATTCCGAAATAAGAAAGCACCTCTCCCCCTTTCTTTCCGTATATAGAGTGGTCGGGTGGATTTGAACGTAATTGACGTGGTCGACCGCCACTCCGTGCTTCATACAAACGGCAACGCCGTCGCCCGTGAGAATACGGAAGTTCGTGGAATGGTCGAATACCCCGCCAATCCCGCCCGTGGCAAGAACGGTATAAGCCGCAAATATCTCGAATACCTCTCCCGAAGCGTTGTCAGCGGCAACAATTCCTAAGCATTCGCCGTCTGCGCAAATCAAATCGAGCATAGTCGTCTGCGGCGAAATTTCAACGTTCTTCAAAGCACGCACACGGCGCATTAAACACGAAGTTATCTCTTTCCCCGTGCAGTCCTTATGGAAACAAATGCGGTTTCTGGAATGCCCCCCCTCGCGGGTTACGGAAAGAGAACCGTCCTCTTCCCTCGCAAAATCCACGCCCAAGGAAACAAGCCCGTCGATAACCGACGGAGAACTTTTTATCATGCACTCAACCGCCGCGGGGTTATTTTCTCCGTGCCCCGCCCGCATCGTATCGTCAAAATAACTTTGGAAATCCTCTTCCCCCTGCAAACGGCATATTCCGCCCTGCGCCAGATAACTGTCGCTCTCCTCGGGGTCGCCCTTGCAGATTATAAGAACTTTTTTATCTTCGGGCAAATGCAGGGCGCAATTAAGCCCCGCAACCCCCGAACCGACTATAACAACGTCGTATTCTCTTTTCAAATTACGCCTCTTGAATTATGTTAAAAAAAGTTTACACCAAACCTTTACACCTGTCAAGTCATATGTAAACATTTTTGAACGCTCTTTCGGCAAATCGACAAAATTATATATTTTTATATGCGTATTATATGTGTTACCGCACGCCGCGCCGAAATATTATAAAACGTAAGGAGATTTATTATGAATATTTCGGAACTGTTCGGTAAAAAAATCGTAAGCACACAAGGCAAGGTCGGGTATATCGTTTCGGTTAACGGAGGCGCGGGGCGCGTAGAATGTCTTTTATGCGCCGACGCGGAAGAAAACGAGTTTACGGTAGACGTAAAAAACATAATCAGTCTCGGGGAAAAAATAATCTATGAAGACAGAGAAAGCGCAATAAAATCCGCACAGCCTTTAAGGCTCGGCCGCGCAGTTTTCGATGAAAAGGGAATTTATATCGGCGACGTGGAAGATTACGTATTTATAAAAGGCAAACCGTTAAAGGCAAAAATCGGCAAAAAAAATTACCCTGCGGAAGGGCTTGTGTGCGGCGACGTCGTAATAGTAAAAAACACAAAACGCCTTAAAAGCAACGTAACCAAAAACGGAAAAATAATAATAAAAAAGGGCACCGCCGTCACGCCCGAAATACTTTTAAAGGCTCAGGAAAACGGCGAATACGTGCAAACGAACTTAAAAACCCTTTAATCCGCGGCAATCCGAAAAAACAAAACCCCGCGCGCCCGAATGTTCCCCGCATTCGGGCGCGCGGGGTTTCCCGCAGCTTTGCAAAACCGCTCTATACGTTGTATTTTGCCATCAGCTTTAAAAGCGCGTTGAAATTTTCATTCAATATTTCCGCCTCCGTCGGCGTAAGCGTTCCCTTTATCTGCAAAACGGCAAGCGTGTTTTTAAGCTTTTCCAAATCCTGGCGGTCGGTTTTGGATAAATTTTTCATAAGCAACTTATCGGTCACCGCCACCGCGTGTTCAAGCCTCACGTTGTTTTTTGCCGCGGGAGCCTGTGCGGCGGCGGGTTGTTCGCGCGCCGTGCGAACAGCGGGCTGTATCGGCGCCGCTCCTGTCATTACAACCTGTTCGGAAATCTGCTTTGCCGCAGCTTTTCGGTTTGAGCATAAACATAACAGACCGTATAAAATATATCCCGCAACCCAGAAAAGCACAGCCGTCATAACGGAAGGTCCAAGCTCCTTATCCGTCAAAAACAATGCAAGCGTAACCGCCGTATAAGCGTTTGTCAAACACATAAACGGGCGTTTGGAAGCGCGCCTCGCACGCGAAGCAAAAATGGTAGCCGCCAAAGCAAGCGCAAATACCGCAAGATAAGAACCCCACACAAAAATCACAAGCGTGTTAAAGGGTATTTCAGACATGAACGAATATAAATAATCCGGTAAATTAGAAAACATCAGCTTAATTATATCCAATTTTTTGCCTTTCTCGGGGCGGATACCGTCGTAAAAACACTATTTTTGTCGAAATCAGTTGAGGTCAATCTGCCTTTTCAAATATATATTTACGATAACCGTTTTAATCTTTTCGGGCGGGGTTTGGGTTATAAGCGCAACCGCCTTTTTATACAGCGCAAGCTGTTTCGAATAAGTTTCCGCCAACGCCTTGTCCGACTTGCGGGAATACTTGTAATCTATTATCCTCATCCCGCTTCCGCCGTCCGCCAAAAGGTCTATCGCCCCCTGAACGAGAACGCCGTCCGCCGCGTCGGTGTCCAAAATCTCGTTTGCGGGCAATCTGCACAAAAACTCCCGCTCTCTGAAAAGCTTCGCCCCCTCCAAATCCGCAAACGCGGGCATATTCAATATTTCTTCAAGCTCTTCCGCGCTCAAAAGCTCAAGCTGTTCTTTTGTAATCTTCCCGCTTGCGGCAAATTCAAAAAGCTCTTTTTGTACGCCGTCTGCAGTCTTTATTCCGAAATCGCAAAGCTCCAAAAATCTGTGGTAAGCCGTGCCGCGCTCCGTTCCCGTCTCCCCCTCTCCGCCGAAAAGACTGTGCGGCGCGAAATACGGCTCGTCGTCCCTTAATTTCAAAATAGCGGAAGCCGAACTCTTCACAGGCAAATCCACGCTGCCCGAATGGGGATAACTCTTCATAAAATGCGCGTCGATTTTTTCGGCAAGCTCCGCGTCTGGTGCAGAAATAAACACGGCGTTCCCGTTTTCCGCGGCAAACTCCGCATGCGGACAAATTTCCTTAGGATTGAATTTATTCAAATCGAACAAATCCGCATAACGTCTCGCGTCTGATAAATCCGTTCCGTCAAATTCGGGAACCTCCTCCGCAAGTATATGCAAACGGCACATAGCGCGCGTGCATGCAACGTAAAACAAATTGAGTTCGTTCTTCAGCTCTTCGCTCTCGGCGCGCACTTTAGAAATTCTGCGCAAAACCGTTTTATGCGCAAGCATTTTCTCTCTGTCGTAAAATTTCGGCGCAAAGCCGTATTTCTCGTCAAACGGTATTTCGCCGTAGTCCGCACCCTTGAAAGTCTTGCAGATATCCGCGATAATCACCACGGGGAACTCCAACCCCTTAGAAGCGTGCATAGACATTATTTTAATGCTGTCTGAAGAAGCCGCCGACGGCGCGGAAACGGAATACCCGCCCGATTTGATTTTTGCAAGAAAAGCGTTCAGCGGCAAATCGGCGCCCTCTTCGGCAAGGCGCAAAACGTTTTTAACGCGCTGTTCCCCGCCCGCGCAAAGCGCGCTCTCGAATCCGAAATTTTCCAACAGCTCGTCTATAAGCTCGCCCGCGTTCAAAATGCCCGCCAAAGAGCGCAGTTTTTCAAGTTGCTCCCTGAATATGCCGAGTTTACGCGATATTCCGTCGGAATTAACAGCATATTCTTCACAGCATTTGCGGAAAGTTTTCCTCTCTTTCACTCCGTTTTTATAAACCGCGGGGCGCGCGTCCGCCCAAATTCTAACCGCCGCCAGCTCGTCCTCTGAAAATCCCCCCAAAGGCGACAGCATCGCCGTTACAAGCGGATAATCCTGTTCCGCATTGTCTATCAAAGAAAGTATATCCAGCGTCTGTTTAACCTCGGGCAAGGCGCAGACGTTCGCCTCTTGCGCCCCCGCAACCGAATATCCCTCGTCCAGAAGCGCGCGCACTATTCCCTCGGCGGAACCGCCCTTGTTTTTGCGGGTAAGTATGCAGATATCCCCCGCCTGCGTGTCCCTCCATTCCCCAGTTTTCAAATCGAAATGCTTTTTCTGCAGCTCGCTTTCAACAACGGAAAGCACGGCAAGCCCCTCGCGCGTATGTCTGCTCAGCCTTCCGTCAGCTTGAACGGAATAAACCCCCAGCTCGCGCTCTTCTTCCTCGTCTTTTCCGAAAATATGTATCTCCGCCGAACCGCAGCCCTCGGGATATAGCCCGCCGAACCGCATTTTCGCGGTGCGCCCGTAATCGATTCCGCAAAGCTCGGGGCGCATTATGTCGCCGAACAGTCTATTCACAAAATCAAGAACCCCGTCCGCGCTTCTGAAATTAGAAGAAAGCTTAAGAGCGCTCCCTCCGTTTCTTTCAAAGCCCTCGAACTTCTCTGAAAAGAACGCCGATTTGCTCCCGCGGAAGCCGTATATCGCCTGTTTTACGTCGCCGACCAAAAACACCTCTCCGCGCAGCGCGGAAATAATTTCTTCCTGCACGGGGTTAACGTCCTGATATTCGTCCACAAAAACATATTTATAGCCGGAAACGATTTCTTCTCTTATTTCCCCGTCCTCAAAAAGCTTTAAGGCAAGATGCTCCAAATCGTTGTAATCGAGCTTGTTCTCTTCCGCCTTAACCGCGGCATATTCCGCGTCGAACTGCAATAAAAGTCTGACGAACGCAACCGCCGTTTTCCCGCTTTGCAAAAATCTTGCGCGTTCCGTCTCTTCGTCCGCAAAACCCCCGCAAA
This sequence comes from uncultured Christensenella sp., assembly GCA_910577375.1. Taxonomy (GTDB): domain Bacteria; phylum Bacillota; class Clostridia; order Christensenellales; family Borkfalkiaceae; genus Coproplasma. Next base: position 12,521 of record CAJTLT010000007.1, on the reverse strand, counting down.
GCGCGGAATATCTCTTGTTTACCGAATCCTTGAACTTTTTAAAAGCTTCCCCCGCCGGCTTGTCCTCTTCACAGTCCGCGGGCTTACGCGTAGCGGTAAGCACAGGGCGCGGCGTAAACAGCGAGCATTCGGAAGAAAACTTCAACACCGCTTTCATTTCCTCAAAAATAGCGTCGTAAGTCTGTTTTTTCTTTGTTGCGGGGAATTCCGCCTGAAATTTTCCCACCGCCTCAATCAGCCTCTCATATTTGGGCTTGCGTATGTTTATAAAATCGGCGCATACACGCCCGAACCCCTCTTCGGTATAAAGCTTTTCCGCCTCTTCGAGATACCTCTCGTAATGCGCTATGGCTCTCAGCTCGGTATGCGCTTCCGCAACAAGCTTTCTGAAATGCCCGTCGTTGCGCTTTTTCATAAAGCAGGAAAGCAACGAACGGAACTCCTCGCCGTCCTCGTCGTAAAGTCTGTCGAAAAGGCTTTCCATCGCCCTTTCTTTAAGCTCGCGCGCCGTCGCGTCGTCCGCCGAAATTATATCGAAAGCCCCGTCCGTCCCCAAAGCGTAAAAATAAGTTCTTATAATCTTTGCGCAAAAAGAATGGATAGTCGAAATGTTTGCGGAAGAAATTTTTGAAAGCTGCAATTTCAGCCTCGCTTTCTCCTCTCCCGCCGTTTCCATTCTTTTAACAAGCGCGGAACGCAACTTTTCCTTCATCTGCGCTGCCGCTTTTTTGGTGAAGGTCACGGCAAGCACTTCGTCCAAATCCGCGCCGTTTTCAACCGCGGAAACAAGCTTTTCAATCATTACGAAGGTCTTGCCGCTTCCCGCCGACGCGGAAACGATAACCTTGCCGCGGCTCTCTATAGCCGCTTTCTGTTCATCTGTCAGCAGCATCGCCCCTCTCCTTTCTCACGATTTCGGCAATCTGGGAACATTTTACCGATTTCCCCTTTCTCTCTTCGCCGTCTTTCACGGCAGAAAATCCGCAGCTTCCGCCCGCGCCGCAATATTTGCAAACTCCCTCTGCGGGCGAGGGCGTTATATTCCCTGCCAGCATTTCCTTAACGGCACCGTCGGCAACCAGACGGGAATACTGCAAAAAGTCGCCGAAATCTTCCGCAGGCATCGCGCTTTCAACCTTTCGCCCCTGATAATAAGCCTCAACGTACCCGCTCTTTTTCTTCGGCTCAACCGCCGTGTCGGAAGCTTTTATAACCTCGTCGCTTCCGTCCATAAAGCCCTGTAAACGGAAAACGCCGTCCTCTTTTTCCTTATACTCCGCCGCGGCGGGGAAATAATACGCACCCGCGGCGCGTTTCCCCTTGGAAACGGATAAAAGATACAAAGGCAGCTGCAATTTCGCGCCCGTATAATATTTTGCGGCGGTGCTGTCGAACCCGCCCGTCTTGTAATCTATTATTCTCACCAAATCCCCGCTCTCGTCCACGCGGTCTATTCTTCCGTAAATCTTCACCCCGCAGGAAAGATAAATCTCGCTCGGGCATTCGGCTTGCGCCACTTTGAAAGAAGAATTTTTTATCTGCTCGAACATCCCGCGGGATACTTTAACCGCCTCTTCTATAAGCCCGCCCGAAGCGTATTGCCCGCTTTTGCTGTCGGCAAGCGCGGAATAAGGCGGTTTTGAAAGCTTTTCCTCCGCAACAATTTTCGCCCGCGCCCCGAAAACTTCGCAATCGTCTATGCCGTTAACCTCTCCGGCTAAATCCTGCAATACGGAATGGATAAAATTACCCGCGTCAACCGCGCGCACCGCACCCTCTTCCCGCTCTTTAAGTTTAAGACCCTGACGCATAAAATTGAGGTAAGGGCACGCGAAATATCCTTCCAGCGCAGTGGGCGAAAGGCTCGCCGTCCTGCCGAAATAAAGCCGTTTGCCATAGGATATGCCGCGTTTCAGCGGTTTTTCCAAAACGTCCAAAGCCTCTTTTTCAAATCCGTTGCGTTTCAAAACGTCGTAAACCGTGGAGGTCTCCGCCGAATTAGCATACTTTGAAAGGCGTTTGAGCGCGGGCAGTTTTTCACTGCAATAATAAGGCGCGGCTTTGCCCGACCTTTCTATTTTTCTGAGATTTACGGGCGCAAGCGGCACTCCCTGTTTAAGGCAGAACGCGGCGCGCGCATAAGAAATTATTTCGCTCGCCCCGCACTCCTCTCCGTTCAGCCTTGCCGGATAAGTAAGGTAAAGCCTCTGCCTGAACGCGCACACGTTAAGCGCGCAAATCTCTCTTTTTCTTAAATTAACCTGCCGTATCTTGGGGGATATGTTGAGGTTAACGCTCTCCAAAGCCGTTATTTCCCTGTCCGTCAAAAGAGAAGTATCCGAGCTCGCGTCGGGCACTCCGTCGGTCAGCCTCGCCGCAAAAACCACGTTTGAACCGGTATTCGCCGTCGCGCCCAAATCTCCCACGAAAACGGCGTCCGCTTTGGGGGGAATAAGAGAAATTTTCATAGCGGCAAACCCGCTTTTAAGTATCTTTATAAATTCGCCCGCGTCCTTTCCGTCGCCCGCTATCAGCTCCGCCTCGCCCAGAACGTTCAGCACGCTCTCGCAGGCTCTCGCGCCGAACTGCGCCGCCGCAGGTTTTTCGTCCTTATATTTTTCCGCCGTGTTTTTCAGAGTTTCCTGCACGTTAAACGCGGCAAAAAGAGCGCGTACCCCCGCACATATAGCGGAGTTTCCGCCTTTCACCGTCAAAAAAGAAAGCCCCTTCAAAAAAATCTTTCTCACGTTTTCAACAGTATCCGTATCGAAACCGAGGTTTTCGGCAATCTCTTTTTTAGGCTCGCGCTTAATTCCCCCGCGGTAATTCGCCAGCCTCAGCATATAATTGCGGAACATATCCTTAGCCGCGTTTACCGCGGGGAAATAGGGCGAAGAAACAACCGCGTCCACGTCCGCAAATCTGCATCCCGCAAAAGCGCATAAAAGATAATTCACCACAAACGCACACAAGGGGTGTTCGGAAAGGCTCAGTTGCCTGTCCGCATAATACGGAATTTTAAAACGCGAAAAAGTCCTCGCAAGCGCCCTTTCGTTTTTTTCCAAATCGGGCAGCATAACGGAAATTTTCGCATATCTTTCGCCGTAATCTATAACGTGCTTTTTTATGCTCGCCGCAATAAATTCAAACTCCTCTTCCTCGTCGGAAGCCTCGAAAATGCTCACGTTCTCCGCGGGCTGCGCCGCCTTATAAAAACTTTCGGGGTTAAAAAGCGCCCGCCTTAAAATATCCGCCTCTCTTTCCAGAACGTTTTCCGCAGGCACGTTTTTCAGCCCGCCGAACTCCTGCGCTATGCCCGAAAAGGTCGCGCCCGCCTCGTTCACGTAAATATCCTCGTTGCCGCCCAAAAACATACCGTAAACGTTTTTCGCCGCGCGGCACGCCGAACGCACGCACTCCGCCGCCATACAGGTAAAAGCCTGAAACCCCAAAAACACCACGTCGCCGCCGATTATTTTCGGGCTGTTTTGTATAACGTCGGGCAGCTGCCGCAAATATCCGTTTCTGTCCTGCTTGCCGTTTTCTTTCAAATATTTCTCATAAGCGGAATAAATAACCGCAATATCGTGCAGCTTCCCGCCGAGAATTCCGCCCCTCTGCGCCGCCTCCGCCGCTTCCTCCGCGGTAACGCGGGAAGAATACAAAAGCGCCACCGTGTCGTATACAGACTGCGCCGACTGCGGGGCGGAAAGCTTTCTGAAAAGCTTCAGCTCGCCTTTATGCTCTTCGATAATCTTACGCACCGCCATTGCCGAGCCCTGCCCCGACAAAACGTTGTCGGGCTTGCCCTTTTCCGTGGCAAGAAACCTTGCAAGGGTATAAACCGAGGTCGAAAACGTCCCTCCCACCGCGGCGCATACCGTGCGCTCGGCGGCAAGGGTAAGCCTGTCCTCGCAGAAAATAACGGTTTTAACGCCGTTTGTTTCGTTTCGGGAAATTATTTTTTTAAGTTCTTCAAGCGCAGAGGGCAAAGCCGTGCAGTTAAAAGAATATATCATAACCGCATTATAGCATAATTACGCGCGCGTTTTAAATATTTTCACCCTAAAAGTTTTTACAATTTTGAAATACTGTGATATAATTACACATATTAATTTTCAAAAAAGGAATTTATATGAAAAAACGTTCCGGATTTGCCGTTGCCTCGCTCGCTCTCGGCTGCGCCGTATTGCTTTCGGGCTGCGGCGGCTGCGCAAGCTGCGGCGGTACGAATAAAAATATCGCCGACTTTTCATCCAACTGGTACGCAAACACCGCTTATAAAAAAATACAGCCTACCTTCACGGAAGGAAACGGGGCGGAATTTTCACCCGAAAAGCTTTCCTATACCGTCAGTTTCGACGGAAGCCATGCAAGCAATAAGTCTTATCAGGTAAATTACGCCGTCGGCACATACTCCACGGAATTTTACGCAACCGTTTTCGATAAAGAAACCTACGCCCACGCGGATTTTAAAAACACATATCCCGAAACCGCGCCCGTAGTCTATTGCTACAAAACCAAACTCGACATCCCTTCGGTAACGTTCATAATGGGCGAAGAAACAAAAACGTTCAACGGCGACAAGGTGGAAACATTAGGTTATTTCCTCTCAGTTGAAAATTCTCTCCAGCCCCTCTACACTTATACTAAAATCAATTCCACAACTCCCGCGGAATTGCAGGTAAACTCGATTGAACAGACTTACAAACAAATCGACGCCGAATATACAAGCTACTACAACTATTACGGCAACGAAGCGATAACGTTAATCAAAAACGGCGGAAAAGAAACAACCCGTATGCTCAGCGGGCTCGAATACGCGGAAAACACAATCGTGGAAACTTCTTATCTCGATATCGTCGCAAGGGCAACAAAACTCAACGGTAACTTCGCGCAAACGCTCAGCATAAACACTCCCGCACGCGGCTTGCAAAGCTTCACCCTTTCCGGTTCGGCCGCAACCTTGACAGAAGCGGAAAAACCCGCCGTCAAAACCTTGCTTGAAAACAACAATCTTTACAATCCCCCCCTTGACGGAGAGGGCAAAGAAAAAGATTTCGTAACCGCCGTGTCCGTAAACTTCAACGGAGAACAAAGCGGAGTTTCGCAAACCTACTACTTCGCGGCAATCGCAAATCCCCGCAACAATTCGGGGCGCGCAACAATGCTCAAACTGTCTGTACCATTAAGCTTCGGTCTCGGCACTCTCAACTACACGATTAATAATATAGAAAGCACACTCTGGAATAAATAAGGAAACACTATGCCTCCCAAGCCATTGCCGCCTCTGCCCGAGGCTCCCAGCATTTTCGGCTGGCAGCATCTCGTTTATCTTGCGGTTTACATTGTTTTGACCGTCGGCGCGCTCGTTTTCATTGCGCTTAAAGTCAAAAAAGAAAAAACTATAGAAATAATAATCAAAGTCACCGGCGGCGTTCTTCTTGCATCCATAATCTGGAACAGAATTACCCTGATAGAATTTTATAATTCCGTCTGGGGGCTTATCCCCAACACCGTTTGCGGAACGACAAGCCTTATATTCGGAATAAGCGCGTTATTTTTAAAGCGCGACCATATCGTTTTCCACTTCTGCGTTTATACGGCGTTCTGGGGCGGAATAGTCGCAACCGTTTATCCCACGTTTATAGGTCAGGCGCATTACTTTTTATACCAGCCCACGATATCGGGCATGATTCACCACGGAATAAGCGTTTTCCTTTCCGTTTTAATGGTTATGAAAGGCTTTGTAATACCCAGTCTTAAAAAGTTTTACGCATTCCCTCTCGGCTATTGCTTCCTCTTGGTTTACGGAATTTTCCTTCTCGACTTTTCAAACGGAAACATTACCGAGGCAATGTACATATTCGCCCCGCTCATTCCCGGAACGTTCCTCACCTGGTACGTCGTAGACCCTTTCCTCATTTTAGGCAATCTCGGGCTTTTGGCTCTGTGGCAAAAAGTTATAAAACCCAGACTCGACGAAAAGAAATCAAAAAAAGAACAAGAAATAACCCCGACGGTTTAACCGTCGGGGCTTTGTTTTTTAATTTATTCCCGCGACCGGTCTGCGCTTACCCGCAAACCAAATCAATAAAATTTTCTTTAATTTCAAGACACAACGTTTCGGGGCGTTCCCTCGATATAAAGGCGTAAATTTTCCGCCACAATGCCCAAAAGCCTTTCGCGCGTGTCGTGCGCCGTCCAGGCGATATGCGGCGTTATAATGCAGTTTTCTGCGCCGTACAAAGGATTATCCGCACGCATAGGCTCAACCGCAACGGTATCCGCCGCAAAGCCCGCAAGCCTGCCGCAGTTCAAAGCGTCGGCAACAGCCTGTTCGTCCAAAAGCCCTCCGCGCGCCGTGTTGATTATAACGGCGGATTTCTTCATTAAAGAAAGCGCTTTCCCGTCAATCATTTTCGCCGTCTTTTTCGTAAGCGGACAATGCAAAGAAAGTATATCGCACCTTTTGAGCATTTCCTCGAAAGAAACGTTTTCATAAGCACAGTTTTCGGGTTTTGTGCGAGTGCATATTATAACTTGCGCCCCGAACGCGCGCGCAATGTCCGCAACCGCTTTGCCTATATTTCCGTAGCCGTAAACCCCGAAAGTTTTTCCGTAAAGCTCCGCCGTCGGGTAAGGAAAATATGTAAAAGTCTTGCTCTTTATCCAATCCCCGCGCTTTACCGAGGCGGCATATTCGTTTATTTTGCCGTACAAAGCAAGCAGCAGCGCAAAAGTATGCTGGCTTACCGCGTGCGTGGAATAGTCGGGCGCGTTGCAAACGGTAACGCCGCGTTTGCGGCAAGCGTCTATATCAACAACGTTATACCCCGTGGCGAAAGTTCCAACATATTTTATTTTGGGGCACGCGTCTAAAAGAGCCGCGTCCACCTCCACCTTGTTAACAATCAATGCTTCAACGTCGACGCAAAGCGCAAAAAGCTCCTCTCTTGTAATTTCCCCGAAGAATTTACACTCCCCGAGTTTTTCAAACAGCGCGAAATCCAAATCCCCGTTCGTCACCGCGCTCGTATTTATCGCAATTTTCATAAAATCCTCCGTACAAATTTTCCGCTCCGCCAAAGCAAATCAATTGTGCGCATTCCACCGTTACTTTGTTATATCGTAGCTCAAAACTATAAGCTTTTCAATCTCTTCCCGCGGAACGTCCGAATATATCACAACCGAAATCCAGTGCGTTTTGTTCATATGGTAAGCGGGCATAATCCTCCCAGCATACTCCGCGCATAAAAAAGGCTGCAAATCGGGCGGACATTTAAGGCATAAAACCGTTCTGTCCTCCGGCACGGGCACGCCGTAACGCAAAAAATATTTTTCGGGCGCGGCGATAACCGCCCCGAACCACGAATTCCCGCTCTTTTTTGCATTTTTCCGTCTGAGTACCGTCGTGGAAAAATCGCCCTTAAACGGCATATCGTAAAACGCGCCGTCCAGATTTTCAATATAACTTAAAATATCTTCTTTTGAAATCACTTCGGTTATTGTAACAAATTTTTCCCGAAATTGCAATTATTTTCAAAAGGGGTATGTACAAATACAAAATCGGTGATATAATAACGGTAATATAATAACAATGTCGTTTTCTCTGAACGCCGCATAACCGCGTTAAACTGCGCTTTGTTCGGGTTGCAGTATATACGCGCCCTTTCAAAAATGCTCGTTCGCCTTATTCTGCTTGTTTATAAAAAACGATAATAATCACTGTTATATGGTATAAGCGGCTATGGAAAACATAAGATTTATCACTATGGGCGAGCTTTTGCTCAGGCTTTCGCCCCCCAATTACGAAAAAATCCGCACCACCGACGAGTTCAAGGTAACCTACGGCGGGGCGGAGGCAAACGTTGCCGCGGCGCTCTCCAACCTCGGAGTAGACGCGTCTTATTTAACGGTCGTGCCCGACAGCTCGATAGGCAAAGCGGCGATAAGATATTTAAGGAGCAACGACGTACACTGTTCGCCGTGCATCTACGCGCCCGAAGGCAGAATGGGCATATATTTTCTTGAAGAAGGCTTCGGTGTGCGCTCGTCGAAAGTAACGTACGACCGCAAGGATTCCGCGTTCGCAAAATACGATTTCTCAACCGTAGACTTCAAAGAAAAGCTTCAAGGCTTCACCTGGCTGCATATGTCGGGCATAACGCCTGCTCTTTCCGATAACTGCCGAAAACTCGTAACCTACGCTTTAAAGGCCGCAAAAGAACTGAATATGACAGTCAGCTTCGATTGCAACTTCCGTTCCGCGTTATGGGGCTGGCAGGAAGCACGGGACTGCATAACGGAATACCTCCCCTATGTCGACGTTCTGTTCGGGATAGAACCCATAAACCTGTGCGGAGAAGACGGCAAAGATTTGAAAGACGGGCTTTCAATGAACCCTACCTATAAAGAACAGGACAGAATTTTCAGAGAACTCCACAAACGCTACAATTTCAAAGCTATAGGCAGGCACGTAAGATACGTACACAGCGGCAGCGAAAACAGCTTGAAAGCGTTTATGTGGTATAACGGCGAAACATATGAAAGCCGCACCTTCCGTTTCAACATTTTAGACAGGGTCGGCGGAGGCGACGCTTTCGCAAGCGGAATGATTTATGCGATTATGCGCAATATGCCACCGGAAGAAATAGTCAATTTCGCGGTCGCCTCGTCCGTGATAAAACACACTATGCACGGCGACTTCAACATCACCGACGACGAAGAAAGCATCATAAAACTAATGAATCAGGAATACGAAATAAGAAGATAATTCAAAAACAAAGCCGCCCGCGGAAAATCCGCGGGCGGCTTTTTTAACCTTTGCGCGTTTTTTCCCGCGCCTTAATTTATTAAAATCAGCCGATACCTATTGCCGTAAACAAATTCCACTGGCTGAACACAACAACCGCAACAAGCGATATTGTAGACATAATCTTTATAAGAATATCCAAAGAAGGTCCTACCGTATCTTTCAGCGGGTCGCCTACAGTGTCGCCGACAACAGCCGCGTCGTGCGCAGGAGAACCCTTGCCCACGCTTTCAATCTCGTTGCCGTTTTCGTCCTTTTCGTTCAAGCCGCCCGCCTCTATATACTTTTTCGCGTTATCCCACGCGCCGCCCGCGTTTCCGCAGAAAAGCGCAAGCATAATCGCCGTAACCGTCGCGCCTATAAGCACGCCGCCTACAAAATAAGGTCCGAATATAAAGCCCGTAACAAGCGGGAACAAAATGCAGAATATGCACGGCACGCGCATTTCTTTAAGCGCCCCTTGCGAAGAAATGGATATACATGTCTTGTAATCGGGTTTTTCCGTTCCTTCCAGAATCCCGGGAATTTCGCGGAACTGGCGGCGAACCTCTTCAACCATCTTTCTAGCCGCCTTCGCAACAGCCTCTATCAAAAGGCCGGAGAAGAAGAACGGCAAAGCCGCGCCGCAAAGCGCTCCACACAAAACAAGCGGGTTCATCATATTGAGTATAAGCTCTTCAATCAGATTTATATCGGAAAACGCAAACAGATAAGAAGTCATAAGCGAAAGCGCCGCAAACGCCGCCGAACCTATCGCAAATCCCTTGCCGATTGCCGCCGTGGTATTGCCCACGCTGTCAAGCTTGTCGGTAATTTCGCGCACCTCGGGGTCAAGCTCGCTCATTTCCGCAATGCCTCCCGCGTTGTCGGAAATAGGTCCGTAAGTATCAACGGAAACCGTCGCCGCCACAAAAGAAAGCATACCGAACGCGGCACACGCTATTCCGTACATACCCGCAAGCGCATAAGAACCGTATATCGCAACAACAAGCACAACAACGGGGAGCATACAGCTTATCATACCGTTTGCAAGCCCTTGCGTAACCGTGAGCGCGGGTCCCTCCTTAGAAGCCTTAGAAATCTTTTTCGTCGGCTTATAATCGTAACTCGTGTAATATTCGGATATAACGCCTATAACTATACCCGCCGCAATGCCGCAAACCGCGGCAAGCCAGGGGGAAAACGCGCCCGCTTTAAAGCCTATTCCGTTCGCCGTAAGGTGTTCGGGGTTTGCGTTTCTGAACATAAAATAGCTCACAACGCACCCCGCCGCAACCGTCAGTCCCGCCGCAATCCACGTAGCAATATTCAGCTCCATATGCACGTTTTTGGATAGCCTCGGTTTTAAAACTATGTAAGAAATACCTATTATGCACGCCAAAAGTCCGCAGCCCGCAAACACAAGCGGGAATAAAAGCATACTCTGCAAAAGCGCGGTATCGGGAATCATCTGATGCATAAACAGCTCGCCCGCAAGAATTATAGCGGAAAGAATCGCGCCAACATAACTTTCCAAAAGGTCGCTGCCCAAGCCCGCAACGTCGCCCACGTTGTCGCCTACGTTATCCGCAATAGTCGCGGGGTTTCTCGGGTCGTCCTCGGGAATGTGCGCCTCCGTTTTGCCTACCAAATCCGCGCCCATATCCGCGGCTTTCGTATAAATACCGCCGCCTACGCGGTTGAACATCGCTATTATCGAACATCCGAGCGCATATCCCGATAGGGTCATCGTAAACGAGGTTTCAAGCCCGATAAAATTCTTTTGGTGAACGCCGTTCGCAATATCCGCAATCTGTCCGCCCGCAAGCCCGAATACGCAATAAACAAACACTATTCCAAGCAACGCAAAGCCCGCAACGCACAAGCCCATAACGGAACCGCCCTTAAACGCCGTTTTAAGCGTTTTGCCAAGGTCCTTGCTTTGCCGTGCGGTGTTCGTAACGCGTACGTTGGCGTAGGTGGCTATCTTCATTCCTACCCAGCCCGCGGATGCGCTCATAACCGCGCCGATAACAAACGCAATCGCCGCCTGCCAGCTTATAACAACCAGCACCAGCACGGCGATTACCGCGCCTATTATCGCAACAAGCTTATACTCGTATTTGATAAACGCGTTCGCGCCGATTCGGATTGCCCCCGCAATATCCCCCATTTTCTCCGTGCCCTCTTCAAGCTTTTTAACGCAGAAAAAGTTGAAAACCGCGTACGATATGGCAAGGATTATCGCAACCCCCGCTATAATGATTAACAAGTTTTCCATCATTTCTCCTTATTTGTTTTCCCGCAGAGTTTACGGCGGGTATCACATATTATTATGATAACACACGGTTTTGTGAATTGCAATATGCAACGATAAAAAAACGCCCTGCGGAAATCCACACCTTTGCTCCGCGGGGCGCTTTTTATTTATGCTTCAACTAACGAGAGGTTAAAACATTGTCCGTTTAAAAACTCCATACGTATTTTTTTACCGTCGCAATAAATTTTTGCAACGAACTGTTCCTTTAAAAGCAGATAAATTTCGTTTAAAAGCTCTTCTTGGGGGAATGTTTTTTCTTTAACGCATAATTGCGAAATTAAATTCTTCAACCGTATCTCCGTTTTTTGCAATTTTCAACGGGTTGTCTGTTTAATGCAATTTGTTTTAAAAATGATTAAACCCAACCCGAGCGCAATTTTTTCCGTATGTTTCAACAAATCCGCAATCAGTCCGCGGTAAAGTTTAAGTTTGTTTTTCAGAAAACTTTCCGTCCGTATTATTGTTGTTTAAAAATCAAATAAAGTAAATTATTCAATTATTTTATATTAATACACAAATTAACTGTAATTAATTTTATTTTTTAGTCACGCTTGACTATTTATTTGATTATATTAAACGATTACGTTTTTGTCAATAAAATTCAAGCATATTTGACTAAAATATTTGTAAGAGGTGGGCTATGCGACTAAAAGAATTAAGATTAGATAATAATTTGTCACAAGACCAAATAGCAAAAATAATAAAAACAAGCCAAAGAAGTATTAGTCGTTGGGAGAGCGGAATTTATGAACCTACCGCGTCCGCGCTTATTGCGCTTGCGGACTTTTTTAAAGTTTCGGTAGATTATTTATTAAACCGCGAAGACGAGTTCGGCAACATTGTAATTCAAGGCGAAGAACGCAGCTACACGCGCGAAGAAAACAAAATTATAGACGATTACCGCAAACTTCCGCCTCATCTTCAATCGGTAATCAAAGAAACTATTAAAACCTTTAAAGAAAAACAAACGTAAATATCAAAACAATAAGCGCCCCCGCCATTACCGTAATTCCCATAGGGAATATTAGGTAAGCCGCAGGCGAAAGAGAATTAGGCGTGGCGTGAAGCCACGCCTTTTCTCTTGTCTTGGTTTAGTTGCTTGTGTCAGTTGTAGGTTTCGTCATCGTCGAAGAACTACGGCTCGATTGTGCCCACGAAATTATAGACTATTTCAACGGTCTGTCTGTAATGTCCGTTTATTTTCGTTTCCTCGTGGACGATTACCTTGTCAATGAACGAACGCAGAATTTCGGGCGTGAGTTCTTCAAAATTGCTGTACTTGTAGATGAGTAGCATAAAGTCGAGAATTTTATCGTCTTGCGCTTTGCCTTTCTCTATTTCAGCTTTCAAAGTCTTAACCCGCTCTTTCAGCGTGGCTTGCTCGGCTTCGTATGTATCGCTCATTTT
>CAJTLT010000006.1 GCA_910577375.1 uncultured Christensenella sp. | reverse complement strand
ACTTGTTGATTGCAATTTCGTAAAGTCTGTATTTTTAATAGTTTTAATAGCAGATTTGGAACCTTGTTTTTAGCTTTCTTCTTTTTATAATTCGATTCTAATTTCTATATAGTTATGGTTTGTATGCAATAATATCAATTAAAAAAAAGTGAAAATAAATGAAATAAAAAGAACAAAAATTTCATTTTTCCTATTGTCAATCTTTTTTTCCATAGTATAATAAATTTACAATGTAACGGTAAATGCGCCGAGTATTTTTTATACTCGGGAGAGGAAAAGCCCTTTTCCTCTGAAAAACATTATCTGTTACAAAATTGGAGGAAGAGATGAAAAATAAAAAAATTTTAAAAGCCCTGACCGCTTTGGTTATGGGCTCGGTCACTGCGCTTGCGGGTTTTGCCGCCGCATGCGACCCGGTTGAAAACGGCGGCGAACACACGCATAACTACACTTGGGTAGACGACGGAAACGGCACCACGCACCATGAGCATTGCGGCGTTGATGGTTGCGACGCTCCGGATAAAGCGGCGGAAAATCATACTTGGTCCGGCGACGAGTGCAACAAGTGCCACGCAACCAAACTTAATCAGGAAAGCAACGCGATATTGCCCGAATATAAAGGCGAAGCGGCAGGTCCCGAAGCGGGAGAAAAAGATATCAAGTCTTTATTTAAAGCTTCCGACTTATCTTCGGGAACGCTTGGCGAAGCATGGACTAACGGGGTTGTTTCAATTCCTAACGGTACGGAGCTTCGTGACAGAAAAGACACGTCCAACAAATACACGCGTTCGGTAAAGAATGGCGTAATAACAATAAACGTTCCCGCAAACGGCACGCTCAAAATCTCTTTTGCGAGCGGTTCTTCAACGGTGGGGAATGCGGGCTACAAGCTGACAAAAGCGGATAACTCTGTTGAAGACGTACAAATCAATACGGCGGATAAAGTGTTGAACGATTTAGAGCTGGAAGTTGTAAAAGGTACTTATAAATTCCAGACTTCAAAGGGCACGGTTGACGTTTTTGCAATCGAGCTGAATTATAAATCGACGGCTTCCCCCATAGAGGCGATAGAAATTACAAGCGCGGGAACAACCGATTATCTTGTAACGCAAAAAGTAGATTGCACGGGCGTTACTTTGGTTTCAAAAGACGCGAGCGGCGTGCGTACGCCTATAAAGCTTGAAAACTGCAAATTCGATACTTCCCATTATAACCCTAAAGCTTCCGGCGAATATGAAATAAGCGTTACATATTTCCTCAGCTCTAACCTCGATAGCCAAACAAAAGAGTTTACCGCTACATATAAAGTAAAAGTTTATATGGTGGATTCTATAGAACTCAGCACTATAGGCTTAAACTCCAACAAACAGGTTACCGTTCAGCAGGCATATTTGCCCGACGGCACTTTCAGCAAGAGTAATATTTCCGTAGTTGCAAATTGCAGTTTCGGCGGCGATACTATCAAACAAAAACTGAAAGACAGCTGGTACAGCGTATCAACGCCCGCGCTTACCGCGGAGGGCACGCAAAAAGTTACCGTGTCGGTGGATTCGACCTATACCGTAGGGAATAAAAACGTAAGCGCTTCATACGACGTTATCGTTAAGGCGAAAAAAGACGTTGTTGACAACAAGGTCGAAATAACCGTAGGCGAAACCGGAGAGTTCAAAACCCTTACGCAAGCCGTTCAGTATCTTAAAGCATGCAATTATGAAAGCGGAGTTAATAAAGTTGTAAAGCTTCAGACGGGCACGTATACGGAAAAGGTTTGGCTTGACGTAGATAACGTAACTCTGGTCGGTTTGGGCGAAAATATCGACGATACAAAACTCACCTATTCGCTTGTAGAGGGCGATGCAGACATTTTGAGCGGCAGTTTGTGGGCGCTTAACTGTGCAACATTGCACGTAACGGGTAAAAATTTCAAGGCTTATAATCTTGCAATACACAACGATTTCGATTATATAAACAATTCGGGGCATTATAGCGGCAATCAGGCGGCGCAGGGCGTGGCTCTCACGTTGGATTCCGACGGTGCAACGCTGTATAAGTGCCACCTTTACGGCAATCAGGATACGCTTTATATGAAGAGCGGAAGGTCGTATTATTATCAGTCGCAGATTGACGGCAATATAGACTTTATTTTCGGCGGAGAAAACGCGCTTGCTTACTTTGACGATTGCAAAATAGTTGCGGTAAACAGAGAAACCAAAACAAGCGATAATCCTCAGAACGGTTATGTAACCGCGGCAAAGCATTCAACGGCTAAAAAGCCCGATTACGGTTATATTTTCAACAACTGCGAATTTACTGACGACGGCAAGGTTAACGCCGCTTCTATGTCGCTCGGCAGACCTTGGGGAGAAAAAGCAACGGTTGCGTATATCGGTTGTTCGTTCAGCGACGCTTACTCGCAGGAAGGCAGCGACGGCTCGCATAAAATTCACCGTTGGAACGATTGGAACACAACCGTTACCGCCGCGGGCGCGGATTTCTGCGAATACGGTTCTACCGACGCGGAAGGCAATCCTATAATGCAGACGGCTGTTGCGGGCGGAAGCGTGCTTACCGCGGGGCAGGCGGCTAATTATACAAAGGCTAATCTGTTCGGAACTGCCAACGGCAAAGTCGGATACACAACCGAATTCGACTGCGATACGGAATATTCCAAACTGAGAATACTTGCGGGGCTTGATTCGGGCGAATTACCCGAAGAAACAAAGTTTACTTATGACTTTACGGAAGTTGATAAAAATTCTAGTGAAACTGTTCAGGAACATTTTGCGGGTAAACTTGAATGGACGGGAACAGGTCGTTGGAACGGAAATTCCATTCAGGTTTCCAATGATACCGTAATAAAAATCGCTAAAGCCGGCGAGGTTTCTATTGGTTGGTTTAGCGGTTACGGTACAAATGCCGATGCGGAAATTACATACGATGCCGAAGGAAGGGCGACTATTAAAATTTTGCACTCGCAAAAATATATAGTTGATATTACGGTAAATACGGAAACAGTTCCTGAAGAGAGCGTAGAACACACTGTAAGCATATATGTAAAAACGGAAACTGAAGATACGCTTTTGGGTACTATTACAAAAGCTCACGGAAATGTAATCGACGAGGCGGCTATAGTTACTCTTATTACTGCTGAAAATTATCCCGGTAAAATTCTTGATAAGGTATACGCGAGTGATAAGACGACAGAATACACGTATGCTCCGATTAACGGTAATACGGATATTTACGTTACGCTTAAAGATTCCAGCAAAATCTGGCAGGCAGGTGAAGAAATAAGTTTGGCTTTCGGCGGAGGAGTTACGCCCGTTGTTGCAGGCGTTGAATTCTCTTCGCGTATCGTGGGCAATGGGTCAGAATGTAAAACAAACGTCGGCGAAACCATTAAGATTACTGCGGCGGCGGGAACTACGGTTCAAATAAACTGGCACCCTAACGGCGGCGCTTGCGATAATAACGCTACGGTTAGTTACGATGCCGAAAACGGTCAAATCGTAATTACGATTAAAGCACCCGAAGCGGGCGAACAGGGTGCAGCCGACGGACAAATTTATATCAGGTCAATTACTATAGTTGCGGTATAATAATTTTTACAAAAGATAAAAACATGCGGGCGTGTTATACGCCCGCATGTTTTACTTGTTGCAACAAACAAATTTTTATGTTAAAATATCCGTATGTTGTTGGATGAGGAGTGCAAGGGCTGTCTTTACAACAGTCAGCTTAAAAAGGTTGAAAAGGAACAGGGAGCGGGCGAAAGGTTCGAAGATTTCAAACGCGGGGTAAAGGCTTTATGCCAAAATCCGCCCGCGGAATATTGCGCGCCTTTGTTAATGCGGGATATCGACCGTTTGCACCGCAAAATTTTCGGCTGCGGGATTGATTATTCGTGCGAAAAGCATCTTTTTAATTCAAAATTGTTGCAAATGGAAGATGAACTATATTTGCAGATAAAAACCTCCGCAGAACCTATTTGCGAGGCAATGAAGCTTGCAATGGCGGCAAATTATATCGATTTTGCAAAGCTTTCCGATTTGGACGAAAGCGCCGTTGATACCGTGCTGACTGCGGCGAAAAAGGCAAATCCGGAAAATGCCGCAATGCAAAGTCTCAAAAATAAACTCAAAACTGCAAAAACATTGCTTTATCTGCACGATAACTGCGGCGAAATAGTTCTCGATAAAATTTTAATCCGCATAATAAAGGAAATATATCCGCACGTTTCAATAACTTCGGCGGTGCGCGGCGCGCCCGTAATAAACGACGTTACCGTTGAGGACGCGGAAGAGATAGGGCTTACGGAGTATGCAAGGGTAATTACAAACGGCGCTGATATCCCCGGTACTTATTTAAAGGAAATTTCCGCGGAAACGCTTGAACTTCTCGGAACAAGCGATATAGTTATATCAAAGGGGCTGGGCAATCTTGAAACGCTTTACGGCGAGGGATATAATATTTTTTATTCGTTTACGTGCAAATGTGAACATATAGCAAAAAGGTTCGGTGCGGCGCTTTGGTCGGCTGTTTTTACGGAAGAAAAATAGAGAGGTTTTTATGAAGGCAACAAACTGGGATTTAATGAAGCTTGCGCAGGCATTCGAGGGCGAGTTCTGCCTTTCGGATTTTTCTCCCGATGAGATTGACGAGCTTTTGGGCTTGCTCGACGGCAATATGTCCGCCGAACAGATAAGGGAAAAATATTTTGAATTTTACGACGATATAAAAGACAGAACGCTTGAAAAGCACAAATGGAGCGACTGATTGTAATACAGACTGTAACAAAAAGAAAAACCCGCCCGCGGAATTTCCGCGGGCGGGTTTATAATTGATTTTATGTGTTTATAAGTTACATTACCACAATGTTGTGCAGTTCGAAAAGCTCTTTGCACTCTTTGGGGAAGTGGTCGTCTGTGATAAGCACGTTGATATCGTCTATATGCGCGAACGTATAAGGGTTGATTTTGCCGATTTTGGAGCTGTCAAGCATCATATAAACCTGACGCGCCTTTTTGAATACGTCTTTAAGCAAGTCGCTTTCAATCTGCGAATTGCAGGAAAATCCTTCTTCGGGCGTAAACGCCGTGGCGGAAACGATGGCGATTTCGAAATTGGTGGAATCGAAATAAGCTTTCGCCGCGGGGGAAGAGGTGGAAAGATTGTCTTTCATAAGCTGCCCGCCGACAACGGTTATGTTTATGTTTTTCTTTTGCGCAAGCTCCATTGCAACGGCTATACCGTTTGTGAAAACGTGGCAGTTCAAATCGGGCATTTCTTTTGCGAGATACATTGCCGTTGTGCCGCCGTCTAAAAATACGCAGATACCCTCGTCGATAAGCCCCGCCGCCTTTTGCGCGATAACGATTTTCGCGTCGGTGTTAATAGTGGTTTTTTTGGTGTAAGCCTCGCCGGAAACCTTCTGCACTTCTTTAACGGACATAGCGCCGCCGCGTATACGGATAATGCGCCCGTCCTCTTCAAGCTGGAACAAATCGCGCCTCAAAGTCATCTGCGATACGTTGGGGAAAACTTCTTCGAGCTGTTCCAACGTCATCTTGCCGCGCTTGTCCAAAATGTCTGCGATGTCTTCTATTCTTTCCCTTTTCATGTGACCCTCTCCGTAAAATTAACATTAATTTGAAAATTTGTGGCGCAAATTAACATTTTAACATAATTTTTACACTATTATTAGGGTTATTGTAATATATTCACAATAATTTGTCAACTTTCGGCACGGCTTTTTGATAAAAATAATCAAAAATGTTAGTTTTTTGCAGTTTATTTAACTTGTAATAACTTGATTTTGTCGCGTGAAAAGTATATAATTTTAAAAAAGAAAAAAGTAACGGCGTCCGCGGTGTTTTCATACAATGTAAAGACTACGGAGGGTTATGGCTTTTTTCAAAAGACTCAGGGCGGATATAGCCGCCGCAAAGGCGAACGACCCCGCCGCGCGCAACAAGTTCGAAATACTTCTTACGTATTCGGGCGTTCACGCGCTGAGCTGGCACCGCCTTGCAAACAGACTGTATAAAATGCGTTTGAAACTTGCGGCGCGCATAGTTTCGCAGCACGCAAAATTTAAAACGGGCATAGAAATACACCCCGCGGCGGAAATAGCGGCGGGAGTGTTCATAGACCACGGCGCGGGGGTTGTGATAGGCGAAACCGCTTCCGTTGGGGAAGGAACTGTTTTGTATCACGGCGCAACTCTGGGCGGAACGGGGAAGGATACCGGAAAACGCCACCCCACGGTAGGCAGATACTGCGTTATTTCCGCCGGCGCTAAGATTTTGGGCAATATAAATATAGGCGACTACGCAAAAATAGGCGCGGGCGCGGTGGTTTTAAAAGACGTTCCCCCGCATGCGACCGCCGTTGGAGTTCCCGCGCGCATTATTTTAAAAGACGTCAAGGAGAATTGAATGCGAATATATAACACGTTGACGCGCAGAAAAGAAGAATTTATCCCGCTCGAAAAAGGCAAAGTCAAAATGTACGCCTGCGGTATAACCGTTTCGGGAGAGGCGCATATAGGTCACGGATATCAGGCGCTCATTTACGATATAATGCGTAAATATCTCGAAAAAAAGGGATATTCCGTTACGTACGCGCGCAATTATACCGACATTGACGACAAGATTATCGCAAAATCAAAAGAAACGGGCATACCCGCCGACAAATACGCCGCCGATATGATTAAAAAAATAGACAAAGTAATGGCGGAAATGGACGTAGACGACCCCTCGCTCTGGCTGAAAGCGACTAAGAATATCGGAAATATAATCAAATTCATACAAAGGCTTATAGATAGCGGGCACGCATACGCGGCAAAATGCGGCGACGTGTATTTCTCGGTTTCGAGTTTTAAGCGCTACGGCTGCCTTTCAAACCGTTCTGTGGAAGATATGCTTGACGGCGTGCGCGTGGAAAACAACGACGAAAAGCGCGAGCCTGCGGATTTCGCTTTATGGAAAGCTGCAAAAGAGGGGGAAATATCGTGGGATTCCCCATGGGGCAAGGGCAGACCCGGCTGGCATATTGAATGTTCCGCAATGAATATGGCGGCGTTCGGGGAACAGATAGATATACACGGAGGCGGGCGCGACCTCATATTCCCGCACCACGAAAACGAAATAGCGCAGACGGAAAGCCTTACGGGCAAACAGTTTGCGAAATACTGGACTCATAACGGACTTATAAAGGTAAACGGACAAAAGATGTCCAAAAGCCTCGGCAACAGTCTTTTGCTTGAAGATTTGCTGGAAAAATATACGAACGAGGCGATAAAATTCGCGCTTTTGCAAAATAATTACCGCAACGATATAAATATAACGGTCGAGCTGTTCCCCGAAGCGGAAAGACATTTAACCGATTTTTACAATGTAATAAAGGCGGTTGAGGACAAGTTCGGCAAAGGCTCAAAGCCGTCGGCGGAAATAGACGAAAAGTTTAACGCTGATATGGACGAGGATTTCAACACCGCGCTTGCGCTTTCGGAGCTGTTCGGGCTTTTTAAGGCGGTTTCCGCAAAGCTTGCAAAGGGCGACGTCTCCGCCGCGGACGACGTTGCGCAGATAAGAAAAACTTATTCGCTTTTAGGGCTTTTCAAAAAGGACGCGGCTGAATATCTTGCCGAAGTTTCGGCTAAAAACCCCGCGGATATCCCCGAAGATATCAAAGAGCTTGCCGAAAAACGCTGGCAGGCTAAGCTCGCCCGCGACTGGGCTTCTGCGGATAAACTCCGCGCCGAGCTTGACGAAAAGGGATATGTAATCAAAGACGCAAAAGACAATTACACGGTTATAAAAAAATAGGTGAAGATATGAAAAAACTTACTTCTGAAACGCTGAGACAGCTTTATCTGAAATTTTTCGAAAGCAAGGGGCATAAAATAATACCCTCGGCTTCTTTGATTCCCGAAAACGACCCAACGGTTTTGTTCACAACCGCGGGCATGCACCCGCTTGTTCCTTACCTTTTAGGCGAAAAGCACCCCGCGGGCAACAGACTTACCGACGTGCAGAAATGCGTGCGTACTGGCGATATAGACGAAGTGGGCGACAGCTCGCACTGCACTTTTTTTGAAATGCTCGGCAACTGGTCGCTGGGAGATTATTTCAAAAAGGAAATGATACCCTGGTCATTCGAGTTCCTTACTTCGAAAGAATATCTCGGAATACCCGTGGAAGATATCGCCGTTACCTGCTTTGCGGGCGATAAAGACTGCCCCAAAGACGAAGAGAGCGCAAAGCTTTGGAAAGAGTGCGGGATTCTCCCCGAAAACATTTATTATCTGCCTAAGAGCGGCAACTGGTGGGGGCCTGCCGGCACTACCGGACCTTGCGGACCCGATACGGAAATGCACATTATCCGCAATCATGCGGAAGCGGATAAGCTGGGCGAATACGATTTCGACAACGCGCCCTCTGGTACTTTCCTTGAAATATGGAACGACGTTTTTATGCAGTATAATAAAAACGCCGACGGCAAATACGAGCCTTTGAAGCAGAAAAACGTAGATACGGGTATGGGGCTTGAACGCACGCTGTGTATTCTTAACGGCAAGGCGAGCGTTTATGAAACGGACATATTCGAAAAAGCGATTGAAAAGATAGAGGGGCTTACAAACCGCAAATACGAAGAGGGCGGAGAAATTACCCGCGCTTTCCGCGTTGTTCTGGACCACGTGCGCACGGCTACTTTTATGCTCGGCGACACAAAGGGAATAGTTCCCTCGAATACCGACCAAGGGTATATTTTGAGAAGAATTATCCGCCGTGCGGTGCGCTTCGGAAGAAACATAGGCTTGCCCCAAGGTTCGCTTAAAACGGTTGCGCAGACTATTATAGATAAATATTCGGACGTATATCCCGAGCTTGTGAAGAACTCGGCGCGTATTTTCGAAGAGCTTGAAAAGGAAGAAAACAAATTCTCTAAAACTTTGCAGCAAGGCATAAGAGAGTTTGAAAAGGTTGCGATTGCGCTTCCCGCGGGCGGAGAGATTGACGGCGTAACGGCGTTCCACTTATACGATACTTACGGTTTCCCCGTGGAAATTACAAACGAAATGGCGCGTGAAAAGGGCTTGACGGTAGACGTTAAGGGCTATGAGGCGGCTTACGCCGAACATCAGGCTAAATCCCGCGCGGGCAGCGAACAGAAATTCGCCTGCGGGCTTGCGGACCACAAAGAACAAACCACAAACCTGCATACCGCGACGCACCTTTTGCATGCAGCGCTTAAAAAAGTATGCTCGCCCGATATCGAACAGCGCGGCAGCAACATAACGGAGGAAAGGCTGCGCTTCGACTTTAACTTCGCGCGTAAGCTCACCCCCGAAGAAGTGGCTGAAGTGGAAAGACTGATAAACGAACAGATTGCGCTCGATATCCCTGTGACGATGAAAGAAATGACTTTGGAAGACGCTAAAAAAGAAGGTTTTACCGGACTTTTTGAAAGCAAATACGGCGAAATGGTAAAAACATATTCCATAGGCGAATTTTCAAAGGAAATATGCGGAGGACCCCATGCGGAGCATACGGGGCTTTTGGGAACTTTCAAAATCGCAAAACAGGAAAACGTTTCCGCGGGCGTTAAGCGTATTAAAGCAGTGCTTGTAAAATAAAGAAAAATCAAAGGGGCGGAATGGAAGAAAACGAGAATCCCGTAGCGGAAGGAAATTCCGAAGAGATTGAAGAACAATTAAATAAAAACGCTCCCGAGGAAGAAACTGCCGAGAAAAAGGTTTCCGAGGAGCGGACGGAGCAAGCGCAGGATTTGCCCGAGGTTGAGGTTGTTAAGCCCAAAAAGCGTAAATACGGCTGGGTCGGCTATGTGCTTTTGCTTGCCGTTATTTGTTTAAGCGTCTGGATGATGCTCGAAATAGTAATGGTGGACGCGGAGGAATACAAGTCTTTCGGCGATTTGATTGCCGCGGGAGACTGGCGGTTCGCTCTTGTTTCTCTTGCCGTTTTAATCGTTACTTTGGTATTGGTGGCGCTCGAATATGTTGTTATTATAAAGGCGGTTACAGGAAAGGCAAATTTGCGCGCCGGCGTAAAGGTTGCGTTTTTGGGTAAATTTTACGATAACGTAACGCCGTTTTCCACCGGCGGTCAGCCTATGCAGATTTATTATCTGAACAAAAAGAGCTATTCCGGCGGGGTTTCGAGCGCGGTTGTGCTTATCAAATATTTTGTATGGATGATTTGCTGGCTGCTTGTGAGCTTGTTGCTTATGGCGTGCAACGTGGGTATTCTCGATAAGCTGGACCACACATATAAAGTTCTGCTGTTGACCTTGGGCTGGGTCGGTCTTGCCATAAATTTGCTGTTGCCGTTGATGGTAATTTTGTTTGTGGTTGTGCCCAAACTTGCAAATAAGCTGGCTTCAGGCATAGTAGGAATCGGCGTAAAAATCAAATTGGTAAAAGACAAGGAAAAGACGCTGGGCAAAGCCAGAAAAGTGGTTTCGGATTTCCGCAATTCGTTTGCAATTATGTCGCGCCGCCCCGTTTTGTTCATACTGTTGATTGTAATGTGCCTTGTGGAGGTATTTTTGAGTTTTGCGTTCCCTTACTTTATAATGCGCGCGTATTCGGGCATTACGACGGAAGGGATTGAAACGATGTTTGCTGTTGCCGCGCTCAATACTTACGTTATTTTGGGCGTTGCGCTTATCCCCACCCCCGGCAATACGGGAGCGATGGAGGGCGTGGGCGCGCTTGCGTTTTCCGCATTCGTTACGGGTAGCGTGCAGTTCTGGTCTATGTTTACGTGGCGTTTCGCCGTGTATTATATCTATATTATAATAGGTCTGGGCATAACAGTTTTCGAGTTTATAAGAAAAATCGTAAGAAGCCGCAGACAAAAGAAAAAGGAGGCGGAGAGCAGTTCTCCGCAACCGTAATGAAGATATTACAGGTATTGGACAGTTTTTTCCCTACCGTGGACGGGCCTAATAGCGTGATGGTAAACCTTGCCCTGAAACTGAGAGAGCTGGGGCACGAGGTTGAACTGCTTGTTCCCGATTTCCCTAAAAACAGAGTTGAGGCAGAGGGATTAAAAATCCACCGTTGCAGGTCTGCCAAGTCGAACGAAAGCTACCGCGCGGCTTTGCCTTTTTTCGACGGAAAAATAAAAAGGCTTGTTAAAAACGGCGGATACGACGTTATACATTTGCACAGCCCTTTTACTTTGGGGCATTTTGCGTTGAAAACGGGTAAAAAATACGGAATACCGGTTGTTTTTACCTTTCATACGAAATTCCGCGACGAGCTTGAAAACAGACTTAAAAGCAAGGCTTTGCAAAAGTTTATGATGAATTACATTATGAACTGCATAAACGGCTGCACCGCCGTTACCGCCGTATCTTACGGGGCTGTTGAAACGCTTAAAGATTACGGTTATAAAAATTGCGGGGAAGTAAAGGTAATTTACAACGGCACGGATATGCCGTTGCACGGCGCAGATAAATCTAACGTTGCGGATTTGCGGCAACGGCTTGAAATCGAAGATAAGTTTGCGTTTATGTTTGCGGGCAG
The DNA here is from genome assembly GCA_910577375.1 of uncultured Christensenella sp. Lineage (GTDB taxonomy): Bacteria > Bacillota > Clostridia > Christensenellales > Borkfalkiaceae > Coproplasma. Next base: position 79,684 of record CAJTLT010000006.1, on the reverse strand, counting down.
ACTTGCGGAAGTTAAGAACGTTGCGTTCAGCCTTAAAGTTTTGGCAAAGGTGAAAGAACGCGGGATAAACGGTTTTAAATTTATAATAGCGGGCGACGGCGATTACGGAAAAACTCTTAAAAAGCTGGTTTCGGAATATAATCTTACCGAAAACGTTGTTTTCGTCGGAAGAATATCGGACAAAAAGACGCTTGCCGAATATTACGCGGCGTGCAATTTGCTGCTGTTTCCGTCTACGTTCGATACTTTCGGGCTTGTCGTTTCGGAGGCGGCGGCGAATGGACTGCCTGCCGCAGTGATGGAAGGCTGCAGTTCTGCGGAGCGCCTGGAAGACGGCGCGAGCGGATTCGTTTGGAAGAACGACGCGGACTTCTGGGCGGAGAAAACGGCTGAACTTATACGAAACCCTATGACGGCGAAACGCGCGGGAGAGGGCGCGGCGGAGAAGGCGTATTCAGGCTGGGACGGCATCGCAAAGGTTTATTCAGAGCTGTATCTTTCGCTTAAAAATACCTGATTTTCACCAAATTATCACCAAAAAACGACGTATTTCAGCTTAAAATACGCCGTTTTTTTAATAGTTTTGACAAAAATAAAAATAATTCAAAATTTATAAAAAACTTTGTAAACCCGATACAAAACGGCTTGACATAAATTTTATAAAATAATAAAATAGGTTTACTATCTTGAATTGATGTGACTAGCTTTCAAAGCTACATTATATAAGGAGCAGACAATGAAAACCTATATGGCTAAGGCGGAAACAGTTGAAAGAAAGTGGTACGTCGTCGATGCGGCGGGCGTTCCCTTGGGCAGACTTGCTTCCAAAGTGGCTGCAATCTTGCGCGGCAAAAATAAGCCTACTTTTACGCCCAACGTTGATACGGGCGATTTCGTTATCGTTCTCAACAGCGACAAAGTTGTTTTGACGGGCAAAAAACTCGACGACAAATTTTACAGATATCATACCGGCTACATCGGCGGATTAAAGGAAGTTTCTTACAAAAAGATGATTGCTGAAAAGAGCGACCTTGCCGTTTATGAGGCTGTTAAAGGTATGTTGCCCAAAAATTCTCTCGGCAGGGATATGATTAAAAAGCTCAGAGTATACAAGGGCGCTGAACACAACCACGCGGCGCAGAAGCCCGAAGAGCTTAAATTATTTTAAAGGGGAGAATAAAAGTTTATGGCAAAGGCTAATTTAAAGAAAAAACTTCAATTCTGGGGCACCGGCAGAAGAAAAAAAGCTATCGCACGCGTTCGCCTTATTCCCGCGGGTACGGGCGTTATAACTATTAACGACAGAGCTTTTGAGGATTATTTTCCTCAGTCCGTTTTACAGTACGTTGTAAAACAGCCCCTTGCGCTTTTGGGCGTAGAGGCTAAGTACGACGTTGTTGTAAATGTTTACGGCGGCGGATATACCGGTCAGGCAAACGCAATCCGTTTGGGCGTTGCACGCGCTTTGTTGCAGGCGGAAGACGGCAGCCGCCCCGCACTCAAGAAAGAGGGTTTCCTTACACGCGACCCCCGCGTAAAGGAAAGAAAGAAGTACGGCTTGAAGAAGGCTCGCCGTGCGCCTCAGTTCTCGAAGAGATAATCAGAAAGACAAAATCAAAAGAGAGGTTTTTCAACCTCTCTTTTTTTTATGCGGTTTTTATGTTTTAAGATTGTTCGCCTGACAGATAATTTGTAGGTATGCCGAAAAATTTTGAAAGGCGAACAGAACTTATGCGGCGAAACGAAATCGGTGTGGGTGGCTGCATTAATCAGCTACTTGTTTTTTTGTTTTCGATATGGTATAATGATTTTACAATAGATAGTAATTCAGCGGAACAAAAGTCAATTTCAAATCATTATAATAGTGAGTAAAATGAACGTTTAATTTGTTTATAAACAGGAGGTTCTTTGTGAAAGTCAAAAAGCTGTTGATACCATTGTTGTTATTAATAAGCTGTATGTTTGTTTTTGCGGGATGCGGAAACGAATATAACGCCGTTTTGACTTACACGCGGTATGACGACCTAAAAGGGTATATCAATGACGACTTTTTGGAAGAAAACAAAATTTTCGGCGCATTTTATAAAATTTATTCCGAAGAAAACGAAATGGAATATGTTATGTTAAAAGACGAATCGTTCCCGCGCACCAGAACTTTTATCGTTAAAAACCAAAGCGAATTTGACAATATATTTACTGAAAAACCGCAGGAGCTGAATATTGATTTTGAAAACCGGATGCTCGTAATTCATACTGATACAACTATTTATAACAGACCTATTAAGCTGCAAACCGTAAAAGCGGACGAAAACGTTTTAACGGTTAAAATGAAAATGAACGACGGAAAATTCGGCGTAGGCGACGCTGCAATGCCTTGCCAAATATATTTATTTGTTGTAATGGATAAGTTAGATATAACAACAGTCAATTGCGAATTGTTAAACGCATAATAGTACAACGATAAATTTTGATTTTATGTATAGTTGAAAGCTCTCAAACAGTTTGTTTGAGAGCTTTTTATTATGGTTTGAGATTGCAATTATTGAAATGTAGCTGTTTAATTTCTTATGGAAAGTGCATTTTTTGAATGTATTTGTTTTTAAGCATAAGTGTTAAAAATGTTGAGATAAAAATTTTTAAACCATAAAAGTGATTTTGCCAGACATTTGAATTTATTTATGATATAAAGTTATTAAAGGTTTAAACGTAATAAAAAAATTAAAACAATATGTTTAAACTTTTTACCATAACATAAATAAAAAATAAAGAGGTGACAATATGAAATATTCTGCCATAGAGGAATTGTATCTGGGGAAAAGAGGACGTTTCGACCAGATAAAAAATTCGGATAAATATACGGACGCGTTGGACGGAGTTATCGAAATTCAGGAAAAGTTTTTTGCCGAGCTTAAAAAATATCCTGAGCTTGCGGAGATTTATGAAAAGCTTGAAAAGCAACAAGGGCGGGCAAACAGCGAGGAGGCTTTCGATTTTTATTCCGAGGGGTTCCGTTTCGGTTTTTTGCTTGGGTTGGACGTTGCGGGGAATTAAAAAAACAAAAAAAGTTTTTTATAGATATTGAAAAAAATTTTTCGTTGTGATAGAATATTGTTAAAATATCGGAGGACGGATATATGAAAAAAGTATTGATTTCACTCAGCACGGCTTTGCTTGTGGTTATCCTTGCGCTCACTATGGTGGGTTGCGACAAGTCTGGCAGCATTCAGAAGGCATATGAAAACGAGGGTTACACCGTAACCGTTATAGACGCAAAAGACAGCGACGCGCTTAAAACTCTTTTGGGAGAGGACGCGAAGGACGAAATTGACAAATATGCGGTTTACGTTTGTTCTAAAGGACTTATTACGGTAAGTTATGTAAAATTCCCTTCGGCGGATACGATTAAAGAAGTTCTGGGCGAAGACGGATATAAGAAAGCGACCGAATCGGGTTTTGTTAACGGCAACTGTTATTTGCTTGTTCCGAGCCTTGCGGGAGCGAACGATATTTTTAAAAACGCATAAAATTACATAAAAACGTTAAAAATCTCCGCAAAAACGCGGAGATTTTTTATTTTACCATTGATTTCGGAGTATTTCCGTATTATAATGTATTCGGCTGACGCCACATTTTTTATAAAAAAATTTAAGGGGTAAATTTATGAAAAACGTAATCGTCGGGCAATCCGGCGGACCGACTTCGGTCATCAACTCTTCTCTTTTGGGAGTATTCAAGACAGCGCGCGACAGAGGCGCGGACACCGTTTACGGAATGGTGCACGGCATTAAGGGACTTTTAGACGGCGATATCGTGGATATTTCCACGAGGATAAAAAACGACCTCGATATGGACTTGCTGAAAAGAACGCCTTCGTCCTTTCTCGGCTCGTGCCGTTATAAGCTGCCTGATATCGAAGGCAACGAAAAAACTTACGAAAAGATTTTTAAGATTTTGAAAGAGTATGAAATTTTCGCCTTTTTCTATATCGGCGGAAACGACTCTATGGACACAATCAAAAAGCTTTCCGACTACGGCGCAAAGATAAAGAGCCCGATAAGATTTATGGGCGTGCCCAAGACTATTGACAACGACCTTGCTATTACGGACCATACTCCCGGTTACGGTTCGGCGGCGAAATATATCGCGGCGACGACGAAGGAAATTATCCGCGACGGGCTTGTTTATGATTATCCCGTTGTTTCCGTAATAGAAGTTATGGGGCGCAACGCGGGCTGGCTTACCGCGGCGACGGCTCTTGCAAAGGGCGAGGACTGCGAGGGTGTGGACGAAATATATCTGCCCGAAAAAGTTTTCGACGTGGATAAATTCGTAAAGCGCATGGGCGAGCTTTTGAAGAAAAACCGTTCGGTTGTGGTTGCGGTATCCGAGGGCGTGAAGGTTGCGGACGGAAGATACGTTTGCGAGCTTGCCGACCACGTGGATTACGTTGACGCGTTCGGGCATAAACAGCTTGCGGGAACGGCGAGATATCTTGCGGGCAAGGTTGCCGAAAAATACGGAGTGAAGACGAGGGCCATAGAGCTTTCTTCCTTGCAGCGTTGCGCTTCTCACATTACCGCGCGCGTGGACGTTACGGAAGCGTTCAACGTGGGCGGTGCGGCGGTTAAGGCGGCTTTCGAGGGTTTGTCCGGTCAGGTTATCACGCTTAAAAGGGTATCGGACGACCCTTATATGTGCATAACCGAACCTGCGGACGTGCATTTTATAGCCAACGTTGAAAAGAAAGTGCCCGACGAATGGATTACGGACGACGGAACGAACGTAAAGCCCGAGCTTACGCACTATATCCGCCCGCTTATTCAGGCGGAAATTATGCCGCTTTGGGTTGACGGACTGCCCCGCCACATAAGATTGCAGTCCGAAACGGAAAAGAAAGCTAAATAAAACGCAAATTCAAATATGTAAACATATCTTTAACCGCTCTTTACGGGCGGTTATCGTTTATTTTTAAGCCTGTTTGAAATTTCTTCGTGGCGGGAAAGAACGTTTGCCATAACGTTGAGCCGTTCGGGTGTTTCCTGCGGTTGGGGGGATTGCGGTTCGGGCGCGGGCGCGGTTTGGCGGGGTTCGGGGCGTTGTTCGTTTTCGGAAGATTTTTGCGGGGAAAGCGTTTCGAGCGCTTTGAGTAAATTCAAGAGTGCGAATTTTTCCAAAGTTACCTCCTGCAAACTGCGGATAAGCAGTTTTATTTAACGTTTTTTTAAAAACGGATATGTTTTTTATTGCTTAAAAACTCGTTTTGATATATAATAACTGAGATTAGACTATTATTCCTTTCGGAGTTTTTTGTATATGGGAAAACACTATACTAAAATTATATGCGCAGGGCTTGCCGCAATTTCCGTTGCGGGCGCGGCTTTTGCGGGCGGATGCGGAGGTTTTTACAGCTCCGCCCCGCTTGACGGAGAAATATTTACGGACGCACCCGCGGTTTCAAACGGAGGTTTTGCCGTTGAAAAGGGGAATTACGTTTATTTTATAAACGGCGTTGAGGCGAATACAGCCGCAAACGATTACGGAAAGCCCGTAAAAGGCGCGATTTACCGTATTTCAAAGGACAACCTTAAAAACCGCAATTATTCCACGGTTGACAAGGTGGTAGGGAACGTGGCTTATTCCGCGGATTACAATTCCGGAATTTATATTTACGGCGACAGCCTTTATTACGCTACACCCTCGACGGCGAGAAACGCGGACGGCGTTGTTCAGAATTCCACGCTCGATTTGAAGAGCGCGAAACTGGACGGTTCGCAGACTATGAAAAACGCGTACGTCAATTTCCCCAACACCGCATACGAATACAGATTTGTTGAGGCGGGAGAGGATAAGACCGTTTATCTTTTGTACGTTGCGACCGAGGAAAAGCTTTATGAAGAAAGTACGGGCGTGACCAACCTGCACTCTTACAACACAAAGACGGGCGCGGATACGCTTTTGGCTTATAACGTAAGCTCGGTTATTTTTGACAGCGAGGACAAGACGAACGCGCGCGTTTATTACACAATGAACGTGCAGAATTACGCGACTTCTTCCACGTTCGGTTACAATCAGGTTTACACCGTAACCGCTGACGCGACAAAGGACAAGTTCGAGGGAAAGCTTAATTCCGAAACGGTTAAAGGCTGGAACGACGACGAGGACGAGGGCGAAGTTGACAGATATATAAACTGCGGCGACCTTGTTCTTGACGGAATCGGCAAAAAGGATTACAACAGCAACGAGGCTTCGAAAACGGTTTTCAATTATGAGCCCGACAGTTCCGTTGTTAACGAGCTGGGATATACGTACACGCTTAAAACTTACGTTGAGGGAAATCTCTTTTATACGAGAAAGACTTCTTTGAATTCGAGCGAGTATTTGTTTTCTTTGAAAGATGGAGAGATTGAAAACCCCATACTTGACAACCCCGACCAGAACAACCCCGAGGCGAGAATACTTGCGGACGGTTCAAAAGCCGGAAGTTATAAATATATTTTTGACGGCGACGGAAAGCTTTCCGCTGTTATAGCGGCCGAGGAAGCGGGTATTTCGATAAATAAAGCGGACGAAAACGGCAATCTTCATTCTTCCTCCGATATGGGGCTGAACGATAATTACTTTAAAATCGTTAAAGAAGGTACGGCGACTCTTCTTTTCGCGGATACCGAAAGCGAGCTGTTGTATTATTCGGTTTCGGGCGGAAACGGTTACACGATTAACCGTATCCAGTATAACGGGTCTTATAAGGATTACGAGGCTTTGCCCGCAGAGGATACGGACTTTACCGCCGTTAAAATCCTTGATTTGGACGCGGACAGCGCATGGTACAAGCCCGAAATTATAGACGGTTATCTGCTTTTTGCAAGCGAAACCGCGAATATGACGTCTTTTAACTATGTGATGGTGTTCGACTTCCATAAGAGCCTTGAAGACCGCGCGCTTATGACGAACGAGGATATCCGCGCGCTCAACGAGAAATACGAAGGCATAAAGGATATTATAGACAACACCTATGGCGATACAGAAAAATATCCCGTGGAGACTTACGCGAATATATCCGGCGCGCTGAATTACGCTTTTTATGCGGGCGATTACGAATACCTTAAAGAGCTTGCCGAGGTTTGCAATTCCAAGCTGGAAGAGGGCGAAAACTATGTTTATTCCGAGGAGACTTTCGCGGAATACGATAAGTTCCTGAAACCCGCTGAGGACAACGTATGGGCCGAATATACCGACACTAAGAAGGTTAACGGCAGCGACGTTTATGCGAACACGCGCGATTATTATTATGCGGTGCTCGGCGAAATGACCGAGGACGACGAGAAAGCTTATATGGACGGCTTGAAGACCGGACTTGTCGCTTATCCAGAAGAGGCAGAAACCGGCTGGTATGAAGGGCTTTCAGTTGGTGGTAAGGTAGGGTTTATAATCGGTATGTGCGCCATAGGACTTTTGGTTGCTGGCGGCGCGGCTGTTCTTACAATCTGGCTTGTGCGCAAAAACAAGAATAAACGCCCCGAAATGAGAAAGAGAAAAATCAAGGTTGATACCACCGATGATAAGGATATAGACGTTTACGCAGATTAATTAAAATAAAACGTTAACGCCCCGCGCAACAGCGCGGGGCATTTTTTACGCGTGAGTTTGGACACGGCGGTATTGAAAAGCACTTAATGGCGGTTAAGAGTACGGAAGAGGGAGTTTTTGATTGTTGATAGGGGAAGTGAATAGTTTGCGCGAAAGATTTGGCGGGTGTTTTTAGAAAGGCTGCGGAAAGTGATTTAGGCAAGGCTGAGAGGTGAAAAAATAATTGTGCGGCGGAGAATTTGAGTTGTGCCGTAAAAAAATATCGGCTGAGCCGAGGAAAATGCGGAATGCGAAGATTTTTGCCTTATTTTTTAAAAAAAAGAATAAAAAAACAGTTTACAAAAAAGATAAATATTAATATAATGTTAGCACTTGATAGTAGTGGTAATCGGCGCTCAGCCGACTGGAGAATAATATGGTCAAATATATTAAATGTCCGAGATGCGATTTGAACTATATAGACTCGGAAAAGCAGGAATACTGCGACGTGTGTATCGCGGAGCTGAAGGGCAAAAAATTGCAGTTTGCCGACCTTGACGAAGAGGATTTTGAAGAAATCGACGCCGAAATCGAAAACGAGGAGCTTTGCCCCGTTTGCGGAGTGAACCATCTCCGCGCAGGCGAAAAGGTTTGCGAGACGTGCAAGGCGCAGCAGGAATATGCGGAAGAAGAAAACGTCGATTTGGAAAACGACGAGGAGTGGAAGAATTACCTTGAAGAGGACGAGGAAGATTTGACCGTGGACGCGGAGCTTCAGGAGGAAATCGAAGAGGAATTCGCCGAGGAAGAAGAGGAAGAATACGAGGAAGAGGACGACTTTTACGAGAGCGAGGACGTGGATTCGCTTTCCGATTTGGAAGACGACGAGTTCGACGACGATGACGATGACTTCGACGACGATGACGACGATTTTTAAAATTTGATATGCAGTTGATTGCGCCCGCGCTTTAAAGCGCGGGCGTTTTTGCATAATTATGGCAATATTGGCAAAAATAAGAGTATGATTAAAGTAAATTTATCCATAAACTCGATTAAAGAGGCGGTGAAATCGCTCAGCGGAAAAAACGTTACGGTAAAGCTCAACCTCGGCAGAAACAAATACGTTACGTTCCCCGCCGTGGTTAACGGAATATATCCCTCGCTTTTTACCGTTGACCCGTTCGATAAAAATTTTTTGGGGAAGACGGCTTATTCTTATTCCGAAATACTTTGCGGAAGAGTGAAAATTCAGGAAAAGCAAGCCGCCGGCGGAAAATAAAAAAAGCAGTCATACCTTGGCGGCGGACAGCATATTATACCTTGTAACAGCGAGGTGAAAATATGGCTTTAAACGCACAGTATCAAAACGGTTCGTATATGCGGCAATCGGCGGCTTTAAGGGCGCAGTCAATGGTGGAAATAAAGTTTTCCGCACAGGACGCGGGCGAAGTCGTGGCGGTTTACCCGCAGATTTCTTTAAATTCGTGCGAGGTTTCCTCGGGCAGAGTAAATTATGGCGGCAGACTTATCGCCACGTTGGTTTATATCGGGGAAGAGGGCAAGCTTTGCCGCGTGCAGAAGGGCGCGGAGTTTACGCATTATATCGACGACGACAATCTTGCGCCCGCACAGCGCGGAGAGTGCAATCTTACGTGTGTGAGACACCAGCTTAAACGCGACGGCTCTTCTTATGTGGTTGCGGTTGTGGTCGACGCCCAGATTACCGTTTATGACGCCGCGCAGAGAAATTATCTTACTGCTCTGGACGGGGCAATATGCAAAACGGAGAGCGGGAAGCTGTTTTCCCCCGTTAATTTTTCGGGAGAAAGCGAGGTGGACGACGATTTCGACTGCGTGGCTTCCGACGTGCTTATCCCTGCGGCGCAAGCCCTTGTTCTGGATTGCAACGTGCGCGCCGGCGTTGTTGAGGCGAGCGGCGAAATATATCTTTCTTTGCTTGCGATACGCGACGGTTCGCCCGTCAGCCTTGACAGAATAATACCGTTTAAATGCGAGATATCCTGCGACGAAGCGCTTTTCAGCCAGAGGGCTTTCTGCCGTGCGGAAATAAAATCCGTGAGCGTTAATTGCAAGGTCAACGAGGATAAGGGCAAGTGCGACGTTGAATTTAACGCGGTTTTGGGGCTTTCCGGACACTTTTTCGAGGAAGAGGAAATTTCTTATATTGCGGACGCGTTTTCGAGGGATTGCGAGATTTCAATGACGTGTGCGGAAGAGAATACTTTGCTCGACACCGAAACGAAAGTATATACGGAAAGAGTTAACGGGCTTTGCGCGGCGAAAGCCAAGCTCGATTATACCTGCGCCTTTCTTGCGGCGGCTTTGCCTTGCGCGGAATATTCGAGAACGGAGGACGGTATAGAGGGCGGCGTTTCTGCGACTTTGTTGTATGAACAAGGCGGGGAAATCCGTTCCACGGAAGTAAATCTTCCGTTTTCGGTTAAGCTTGCGGGACTTTCGCAATGCTGCGGTGAAATTTCGGTTGCGGTATGCGGCGTGAGCCTGCGCCAGCGCGCCGAGGGCGAATGCGAGGGCGAAGCGGTGTTGAAAATAACCGCTGCGGACGGAGAAATGAAAACCGTTAAATATGTGACGGAAGCGGCGGAGAACGGAGAGAAACGGCTTTCCCAAAGCGCGATAAGCGTATATATTCCTGCTGCGGGCGACGGACTTTGGGAGACGGCAAAAAGACTTTCCGAAAGCCCCGAAAACATTCAGCTTGCAAACCCCGAGCTTACTTTCCCTTTGAGCGGCAAGGAAAGAATACTTATTTACAGACCTAAAACCTGAGCTTTTGCAAAGAGTTTTTAACGCGCGCCCCTTCCGGAAACGAAAGGGGCGCGCGTTTATATTTGACCCGCATTTTTTATAAAATAGATTGTAATGGCGTTTGGGTTGTGATATAATGTTTTTATGGAAATCAGGGTAAAGGCGTATGCAAAACTTAATCTCACCCTTGCCGTTACGGGCGTTCGGGACGGATATCATATGCTGGATAGCCTTGTTTGTACCGTGGATATGTTCGATTTAATTAAATTGAAGCGCAGAAAAGACAAGCTTGTATCTGTTGAAATGCACGGGCGCGGCACGGAAACTTTACCTTATGAAAAGAATAACGCGGTTAAAGCGGCGGAAGCTTTTATAAAGACCTTTGATACGTGCGGTACGGATATAAAGATATTTAAAAATATCCCCGTAGGCGCGGGGCTCGGCGGTTCGTCGGCGGATATATCGGGGGTAATCAACGGAATGGCGCGCCTTTACGGCGCGGGCGGCGCGGCGCAGTTGAAACAGCTTGCCGACAGCCTTGGCAGCGATACGGGATACCTGTTGAACGGCGGGTATGCTCGGCTTGAAGGTCGCGGGGAGATTGTTCGGCGGCTTGACGTTAAGACGAAACTGAATTTTTTGTTGCTGGCGCCTAAGAGCGGGGTTTCTACCGCGGATTGTTACCGCTTATCCGACGCATATGCGGGGGGCAATTTCAATTCCGATGGCGCGGTTTTCGCGCTTTTTGCGGGCGACGCCGCGGCTTTGGGCGCTTGTATGCGCAACGATTTGTATGCGCCGGCGGCGAGACTGAATCCCGACGTTGAAAAAGCTTATAACGAGCTTGCGGAGTTTGCTCCGTGCGGGATTTGTATGACGGGTTCGGGAAGCGGGGTTTTTGCGCTTTTCGAAAGCGCGGAGATGTGCGCTTATGCAAAGAGCAGATACCGCGGCAAGTTCGAGTGTATTCAGTTAAAATCGGTTGTACCGAAAATATAAGGAGAAGATATGGCGGAAGAAAGATTAATCGACGACGATAAAGACAGAAAGTATAAAATCCGTAAAAACGCGGACGGCGAGGACGAGCTTGTTATTGACTCCGCGCCCGAAGAAGAGGAAGAAGCGGAGGATATAGAATTCGAGGTTCCCGAACTCGACTCGGACGACGAAGAGGCGGCTGTTATGACTCCCGAACAGCTTGCGGCAAGGGAGCTGGCTAAGCTTCAGGAAGAGGAGAAGCGCAGAAACAAACTTGCGGAATATGCGGCGCACGCGGAAAGGCTTATTTCCGAAAACAAGTTCGAGGACGCGCTGTACGTTCTGGAAGAGGCTGAAACGCTTGGCGTTGACGGGCGCATTTCCGCTTTGAAATTGCAGGCGCTTACTTGCGGATATTCAGATTTTTCAAGGACGGAGGAATGTTCCTCGGCGGCGGACGCAGTTTTGACCTATACGGATAACGTAACGAAAGCGGAATACGCGGAGTATGCTTCCGATATCGCGGTGCGTGCTGAGGAGCTTGGGAAACAGGTTGAAGAGCTTAACGTTCAGAACGAGGAACAGCGTTCGGCAAGGCAGGTTAAATTCCTTGCAAAGCGTAAAAAAGCTTTGATATGGTTTGCGGCGACAGCCGTGCCTATGCTGGTTTTTGCGATACTTTCGATATATTTCAGCACTGTAATGCACGCGCAGATGGACCATACGAATATGATTTTATGCTTTGTGTTTGCGGGAGTTGCTGGCGCGTTTTTCCTTGCCTCGCTTTTTACCGCGCACGCGCTTTGGTCGAGCGTAAGGCTTTTGAAACTCAACGCGAAAAATTCTTCTACAAAGCTCGGGCGCGAGTATGAGCAAAAGAAAGCGCAGTATGAAGTTATGAATAAAATTACCCAAGCTTTTAAACAAGACGTATGATATATCTTGACAACGCGGCGACTACGAGGATAGACGACGATGTTCTTGCGGAGATGACGCCGTTTTTAAAGGAGAATTTCGGGAACCCGCAGTCGCAGCATTCTTACGGAAGAGCGGTGGCAAACGCGGTTACGGCGGCGCGCGATAAGATAGCGGAGCTTTTGAGTTGCAGGTCCGAAGAGATTTATTTTGTTTCGGGCGGAACGGAAGCGGGCAACACCGCGCTCAAAGGCGTATGTGCCGAACGCGGCAAGGGGCATTTGATTGTTTCCGCCATAGAACACCCCGCGCTTTTGGAAAGCGCGGAGGATATGCAAAAGCACGGTTTTGAGGCGACGTTTTTAAATCCCGACGGAAACGGAAGAATTTCGCCCGAAAGCGTGGCGGCGGCAATACGCAAGGATACCGTGTTTTGCGCGGTAATGGCGGCTAACAATGAAACGGGCGTTATACAGCCCGTTGAGGAAATAGGCGGGATTTGCAGGGCGCGCGGAGTGTTTTATTATGCGGATTGCGTTCAGTCTGCATGTACCCGCGCATTGCCTGTTGAATATTGCGACGCGCTAGGATTTTCAGCGCATAAATTTTACGGACCGAAAGGCGCGGGCGCGCTTTATGTAAAGAGCGGTTCGAAAATATCGCGGCTTATTTCCGGCGGCAGGCAAGAGCACGGACTGCGCGGCGGCACCGTGAATACGGCGGCGGTTATAGGATTGGCGAAAGCGTTTGAGCTTGCGTGCCGAGAACGCGAAAGCGCGGCGGCTTATCTTTCAGGTTTGAGGGATAAGTTCGTTTCAAGAGTTCTTTCCGAAATAGACGGAACGCATATAAACGGAGGCGGGCACATTTTGCCTTCCCACGCGAATATTTCTTTTGACGGCTGCGAGGGCGAGAATATTTTGTTTTACCTCGATTTGAACGGAATAGCCGTTTCAACGGGTTCGGCTTGTTCGGCGGGGGCGGTTACTCCTTCCCGCGCGCTTATGGCGGCGGGGCTTTCCGAAAGCCGTGCGAAGTCGGCGGTGAGATTTACGTTCGGTAAATATAACAATTTTGAAGAGGTTGACAAGACGGTTGAGGTTTTGAAGAGAGCCGTTGCCGCGATAAGAAACAAATAAAATAATCTGCGTTTTTATGGGTTAAATACGCAGATTATGTTAAATTGTGAATTATTTTCAAATTTTGTTAGGGCGAATTATCAAAATTTATTTTAAAAATTTGTTTTTCATATGTTTTACATTTTTGCGGATTTGTATATAATTTAGAGTGTAAACACAAACAGGGTTTACATAAAACATTCGCTCATCATTTTCCCCCTTATCATATAGAGGCGGCGCAAACTCCGGTTTGCGTCGTTTCTGTTTTTTACGGATTTATAGTGTTTGAGGGTTAAATGTTGTTTGCGGCGGTTACATCACTTTGCAAATAAGGCAGGCGAGGGCTGTGGTTAAAAGAGTTGATATAAGCACCGCGGCGACAGGAAGGGCGAGCTTTTTGTTTTTTGTGCCCGCGAAATAGACCGCCGATATATAGAAAACGGTTTCCGAAGAGCCGAAGCATACGCATGCGCAGCGCGTTACGTAGCTGTCGGCTCCGTAGGCTTCTATGATTTCGTTGAGGTATGCGAGCGAACCGCTGCCCGAAAAGGGCTTTATAAGCACGAGTTTTGTAAGCTCTGCGGGAATCCCGAGCGCGCCGAAAGCGGGGGAAAGGAATTTGCAGAGAGCGTCTGCAAGCCCCGAAGCTTCGAACAGTTCGCACATCATAAATATTGCGGCGAGACAGGGGATAAGGGAAATCGTGAATTTGACGGCTTCCCCGACGCCCGCGGAAAACTCGTCGTATATTTTTACTTTTTTTACCGCCGCGAATATGAAAACGATAATAAAAACGGCGGGGATTATGAAAACCATCAGGCGCGCCCCGCTTTCTTTTTCTTTGATTTGCGTTTGAATTTTTGCCATGCTGCGCGCCATGACAAAAACAGAAATACGGCGACTGCCGTTGAAAATACCGTGCAAATCAAAGAGGGTAAAAACGTGTCGAACGCGGCGGCGCTGCCCGCGCTTGTTCTCAGCGCCATTACGGTTGATGGGATAATCTGTATCGAAGTGGCGTTTATTACGAATAAAAGTTTTTGGGCGCGTTCGTTTCCGTCTTTTTCGAGTTCGCCTATGGCTTTAACCGCGTACGGCGTAGCCGCGCCGCCTATGCCCAAAAGATTACAGGAAAGGTTCATTGCGAGGTTTTCGGACGCGGCTTCGTTTTCCGTTTTGAAAAGTTTGCGTGAGAGCGGTTTTAGCGCGCGTGCGGCTTGTTTTGAAAGCCCGCTTTTTTCTGCAAGGCGGGAGACGCCCATCCATACCGCGTATATGCAAAAGAGAGTGAGCGCCATTTTTGCCGAACGCTCCGCGCCGCCGAGGAGGGAAGAGAGGAGCTTGTCCGGCGCGATAATTGCCATAACTGCGAGCGAGGCGATAAAGATTACCGAAAAAATGACGTTCATATATTAAATTTATTATAGAGTGTTTAAGATTATGCGCCTTGCCGCACGGCGCGGGGTAACGGTTTTGCTTTTTGTTTGTTGCCGCGCCGCGCGCAGAAAAGTGCGCGGCGCGGTTGTTTATTAAATCAGTTTACATTTTGCGGGCGGGTGTGCTATAATTTAACGGAAAATTACGGGAGAAATTGTTTTGAAAGAGAAATTTTATCTTACCACGGCTATAACTTATACTTCGGGCAAGCCGCATATCGGCAACACTTACGAGAGCATATTTTCCGACGCGGTGGCGCGGTTCAGGCGTATGCAGGGTTACGACGTGTTCTTTATGACGGGCACGGACGAGCACGGGCTTAAGGTGGAGCAGAAAGCGGCGGAAAAGGGCGTTACGTGCAAGCAGTTTGTGGACGGCTGCGCCGCTGAGGTAAAGCGGATATGGGATTTGATGAACGTATCTTACGATAAGTTTATCCGCACGACCGACAGTTATCACGAGCGCACCGTTCAGAAAATATTTACAAAGCTTTATAATCAGGGCGATATTTATAAGGGCTCTTACGAGGGCTTGTATTGCACGCCTTGCGAAAGCTTCTGGACGGCGAGCCAGCTTGTTGACGGAAAATGCCCCGATTGTGGGCGGGAAGTCAAGCCCGCGAAGGAAGAGGCGTACTTTTTCAAAATGGGCAAGTATGCGGAAAGGCTTGTGAAGCATATCGTCAGCCACCCCGAATTCATTAAACCCGTATCGCGCAAAAACGAAATGATGAATAACTTTTTGCTCGACGACGAGTTTATCGGCAAGAGCGACGGAGAGATTTTATCCGCGTGCGAAAACGGAACGCTTAAAACCAAATTGCAGGATTTGTGCGTTTCCCGCTCCACGTTCAAATGGGGCGTTCCCGTGGAATTCGACAGCCGCCACGTCGTTTATGTTTGGCTTGACGCGCTGACGAATTATATTACGGGCGTAGGGTATGACACGGACGGTTCTTCCGATATGTATAAAAAGAACTGGCCCGCAGACGTGCATATTATCGGCAAGGACATTATACGGTTCCATACCGTTTATTGGCCGGTGTTTTTGATGGCTTTGGGAGAGCCGCTGCCGAAATGTATTCTCGGCCACCCTTGGCTGTTGCAGGGCGGGGACAAGATGTCCAAATCGAAAGGCAACGTTATGTACGCCGACGATTTGGCGGGGATTTTCGGCGTGGACGCGGTGAGATATTTTGTTTTGCACGAAATGCCTTACGCCGACGACGGCATTATAACCTGGGAGCTTATGTGCGAGAGAATCAATTCCGACCTTGCCAACGTTTTGGGTAATCTTGTCAAGCGCACCGTTTCTATGACTAACCAGTATTTGGGCGGGACAGCCGTAAAGACGGGAGTAAAAGGCGAGACGGACGACGATTTTGAAAGCGTTATCCGCGCAACTTATGAAAAGGTTGCGGCGAAAATGGAGGAATACAAGGTTGCGGACGCTTTGGACTGCCTTTGGACTTTGTTCCGCCGTGCGAATAAGTATATAGACGAAACCACACCCTGGCTGCTTGCAAAGGAAGAGGCGAAGAGGGAGAGGCTTTCTGAAGTTTTGTATAATCTTCTGATATCTTTGGACATCGGCGCGAATATTTTAAAACCCTTTATGCCCGAAACCGCGGAAAAGATTTTGAAAGAAATCGGCGGGCTTAGCGGAGATATCGGCGACGGTAAATGCCTTGAGGAATATAAAGTTACTGCAACGCCCGCGACGCTGTTCGAGAGGGTTAAATTCGGGGATATTAAGCCCTTAATCGAAAAAATAGAGGAGAAACAGAGAATGGAGGTGGCGCCCGTGAACGAAGAAAAGAAAGAGCAGATAACGATAGACGATTTCGGAAAAATAGAAATGCGCGTGGGCACGGTTATTGCGTGCGAGGCGGTTAAAAAGAGCAAGCTTCTGCACGAAACCGTGAGCCTTGGGAACAGAACAATTTCCGTGCTTTCGGGAATAGCAAAGCATTACACGGCGGAAGAAATGGTCGGCAAGCGCGTTATAGTTGTTTGCAATTTGCCCCCGCGTGAAATGAAAGGGCTTTTGAGCGAGGGGATGATTGTTTGCGCCGAAGCGCCCGACGGAACGCTGAGTATAGTTTCGCCCGAAAAGGACGTTCCCGACGGGAGCGTTCTGGCGTGAAATTCATAGACGTCCATTGCCATTTGGACGGCGGACATTACGGCGATTTGTCCGCGCTTTTAACAAAAATAAAGGCGGCCGGAGTTGAAAAAGTAATTGCCGTCGGGTTCGATTTGAACTCTTCGGAATTTTGCGAAAATCTTGCCGGACGGCATAATATGTGTTACTTTACGGCGGGTTTTCACCCTACGGAACTCAAAAATTACCGCGACGGCGACCTTGAAAAAATCAAGGAGCTTGCACGCGGCGAAAAATGCGTTGCCATAGGCGAAATCGGGCTGGATTATCATTATCCAGACACCGATAAACGCCTTCAACGGCGCATATTCGCGGAGCAATTGCTTTTGGCTGATAAACTTGGATTGCCTGTGCAGATACATTCCCGCGATTGCGCGGAAGATATGGTAAGCGTTTTAAGTGAATATTCCGCTTGTTTGAAAAACGGCGCGCTGTTACACTGTTATTCCCATTCGCCCGAAATTGCGAAAGAGCTTGAAAAGCTGGGGATTTACTTTTCTTTCGGAGGCACAAGCACTTACTCGGGCAGTAAACGCGCAAGGAAAAGCATTGCGGCGATAAGCTTTGAGAGGATACTTTCCGAAACGGACAGCCCTTATTTGCCGCCGCGTTCGATAACGGGGCAATTCCCTAATACTCCCGCGAGTATACCCGAAATAACGGCTAATATCGCGGATATCAAGGGGGTAAGCGTTGAATTTACCGCGGAACAAATCTGGGAGAACGCTCACAGACTGTTTAAAAAATTAGGGAATGCGTAGATTGGTTTAGCGCCCAAATCGGTAAATGTATGCGGCTTGTATATGTGAATTGCCGCGATTATATGCTTGTGTTTTTAGATGTTGTATTAAGAGACGCGAGGTTTTCAAATTGCGAAAACTTAATGAGTTATTGCGCGTGTTAAATTTTAAAAGTTTATTATAAAGTCAAAGCCCTTGCGGTTTTCCCCGCAAGGGCTTCTTTATCATTGGTTTTGCAAACGGAGCAAATCCGTTTACAATCTTAGTTTGTATTGTTATAATAACTTTATACTTTAAAGGTTAAGCTAAAATATGGAAAATGATTTAAAGAGCGTTCTTGCGGGGTGCGGGTTCGGATTTAAAAAGAAATTCGGTCAGAATTTTATAACGGATAAAAATCTTCTTGCGTCTATTGTGGCGCAGTCCGGCGTTCAGAGCGGGGAAACTGTTGTCGAAATAGGCTGCGGGGCGGGTACGCTTACGCGCGCCATTGCCGAAAAGGCGGGGCGTGTGATTGCGTTCGAGGTGGATACCTCTTTAAAACCCGTTCTGGGAAGAACGCTTGCGGGCGTCGAAAATGCGGAAATTGTTTTCAAGGACTTTTTAAAAGTAAATTTAAAGGAGCTTGAAAGGGAGATTGGGGAATATTCGGTTATTGCAAACCTTCCGTATTATGTTACTACCCCGCTTGTCACAAAGCTTTTGGAAGAGGGGGAAAAGTGCAGAAGCCTTACCGTAATGGTTCAGGAAGAGGTTGCTCAAAGATTTTGCGCAAAGGAAAACACCCCCGAATATGGCGCGATTACCGCGGTTATCGCGTTGACTGCACGCGCGGAAATTATAAAAAAAGTGCCCAGAACAATGTTTACGCCCCGCCCCAACGTTGACAGCGCGGTTGTTAAACTTACAGTTGAAAGGGGGAGCATAGCGGTAAAGGACGAGGCTTTATATAAAAAGACGGTGCATGCGGCTTTTGCGGCACGGCGCAAAACATTGGAAAACAATATTGTTAACGTGTTTAAGCTTACGCGGGAACGGACGCGGAATATTCTGGAAAGCTGTGATATAGATTTAAAGGCGAGGGGGGAAACTCTTTCTCCGCAACAGTTTGCTTTGCTTTCCGATAAAATAGGCGAAGCAATAAAATAATTTTAAGCGATAAACCCCCGCTACGGACGGCTTGTTTGCCGTTCGTAGCGGGGGTTTTAAAAAGCGCAAATTTTACTGTTTTGCGTATTGCGGCTTTGATTTTGTTATTGTTTGATAATGCTTTTATAATATTTATTAATTATCTTCTCTTGTACAGCCCGACGTGCGGTATACAATTTTTCGGTGATATATACACCATAAAATCCAAAAATTATCCGTTGTTTCAGCGTAAGGGGAGTTGCCGCATTCGCAATGAATTTTCATAATTGTATATCTCCTTATAACATTAGCGTTAATACCGGCTGTTTTGATTATTGCCGTGGGTTCGGCGAATTTTATCGGATTTCCGCCGAAAATTCAAGCGGCGGCGGTTGATTTTATTTCCGCGTTACGCCGACAGACCGAATGCCGTTTTGCTGTTCGGTTTTTGTTTTGCGGGTGATTTTATTTGTTGGTTTTTTTTGTGTTGTTTGGTATGCGTTTTTAATAGTTTGAGCGTTGCCGTTTTTGCCGAAGTGATACATTAAACTTTTTTAATTTATTACGGTTTAAACCGCTTTATTATTAAGACTTTTTGTATGGGGGCGGACCGGTTTTAACGGACGGCGGGGGAAGAGGAGTTTATTATATGCGTAATCGAAAAAAATTGTTCTAACGCGAAATTAATCCGCATAAGATACGGTAGACTTAAATTTGCGGAGGAAATTATGAACCAAGAACTCGATTATGCCGAAATGCTCGAAATTCCCGTGAGCACGGTTAACGTGGTTAAAAAGAAGAGCTTTTTCAAGCACAGAACAAAAAAGGAGCAAACGCCCGAAATTTCGCAGGAGGAGCTGAAAGACCTTGTTGTGGACAGCGTTAACGAGCGCGTGGGCGCTTACGTCTATGCGGAGGATTTGTCGGAAGCTCCCAAGCCCGAAAAAAAGACGAAAAGTTTGTTTTCTTCCGATAAGGGCAGCAAAATAATAATCACGGAGCTTGTGGCGGTTTGCGTTATTGCGTTTGCCATATTCCTTACTAATTTATTTATGCCGACGAGCGCGATTAACACTTTTATAGGCACGCTCACCGACAGACAGACCGAAAAGGTTGAACCGACTTACAGCGAGATAAAGCTTTCTCCCGTTGTGAGCGAGCTTGCCGACGCCGAAGTTAACGTTACGGACAGCGGCGTTTTGACCTTTACCGCAAAGAGCAGCGTTTATCCCGTGTGCGCGGGAACCGTTTCTTCAGTTACGCAGAACGACGGACTTTACACCGTTCAGATTGCGCATACTTCTACGTTTTCAAGCGTGATTACGGGGCTTACGAGCGTTTATTCGGCGGCGGGAACGAAGGTTCAGGCTAACGTTCCGTTTGCGTATTCCGACGGAGAACACGAGGTGCGCGTTTCTATGTATGACGGCGAAACGCTTTTGAACTGCTATACGCTTTCGGGCGAGGTTCCCGTCTGGAATTCGTGAAAATAAAGATACACCCGTTATTTTTGGCGGTCGGGCTTGCCTCCGCTCTGTTCGGCGGACTGCCGGTATTTGTTATATGCGTTCTGACCGCACTCCTGCACGAGTGCGGTCATATTTTTTGCGCGGCGCGTTTGGGATTCGAGTGTACGCGGATAAGCCTTATGCCTTTCGGCGCGGCGGCGGTTTGCGATATCGACGGCATTTCCCCTGCGGACGAAATAAAGCTTGCGCTGGCGGGACCGCTTGTTAATGTTTTACTGTGCGTGGGGATTGCGGGGCTTTGGTGGTTTTATCCAGATACGTACGCTTATACCGACCTTGTTTTTTATGCCAGCGGGGGCATGCTTGTTTTAAATCTTTTGCCCGCTTATCCTTTGGACGGCGGGAGGATTGCGCGCTGCCTTTTGGGGAAGTTTATGAGCGCGAAAGCCTGTTTTTTTACTCTGCGCATTATAAATATTCTGCTTGTTATCGGAATTGTTCTTATTTATGTTTTCGCTTACAGAAACATTTCCCTTTTGACGGTTGCGGCGCTGCTGTTTTGTTCCGCATTGACAAAAAGCCCGCCGGCGCAGAAAATAAATTTTGCCGCGAAGAAAAAGAAAAGAGGGCGGGAAATGCGTTACGTTATTTTGGACGAAAGCGCGACCTTCCGCGACGCGCTGAGATTTGTGGACGGAAGCCGTTATCTCGTTTTGCAGATTTACGCGGAAAAATTCCTCGATGAAATCACCGAGGACGAGCTTTACGAAAGGCTGCTTGAAAGCAATCTTTACGACAGAATTTATAAAGGTTAACGCTGCAAAAAAGCTTTTGAGAAAACTTCTTTTTCAATGTTTTGCGATAAAACGCAGTTTACTGCTTCCGCGCCTAAATTGACTGCGTCCTGAACGGCGCCCGCAAGGGATTCGAAATCGAAGTCGCATTTGTAGCTTTGACGTTTGGTTTTGAAAAGATAGCGGGTGTAGCCGAAATGCCTTTTAAGGCATCTTTCGACGCCCGTGATTGTAATCCGTGGCTCTAAGCGGCTGATTGTATCGTAGACGGCGGAAGTGCATTCCAACACCGTTTCCCGCGGAAGAATACGGCGGCGGACACCGTAAAATCTGCTGATGAAAAGCCCCAAATCGGCTTCGAGCCTTTGGTGGGCGAACGGGGAGGAGTGGTTGCTTTCGTACGCGTAGACGGCGGGATGCAGAGTGCAGTCAAGCGCGTAATGCGTGGCAAAACCCGCGGCAAAGGACGGGTCGCCTTGCGCGAGGGCTTTGAAAACTTCTTCCGCGGGCATATTGTGTATCGCCCGCCCGAGATTGTTTTTTGAAAATTTGATATTATATGCAAAGAAAATATCCCCGCCCTGCGCGCCCAAAAGGTACAGCGCGGGGGATTTTATTTTTTGTTTTTTATCGCCGAGCTTTTCTAAAATCTTTTCGGCGCAGATAAAATGGGAAAAATAATCGGGCATATTATAAGTTTTCCCGTTTTCCGTAAAATAAATACTGCTGGATATAACCTGAATCTTCGCCGAACGTTTGTTGGAAATATTCCGTCATTTTAGCCCTGTCGGTTAAAGTTCCGTTGAAATCTTCTTTGTAAATTTTTTCTATCCATGTATCAACGGGGAAGCTGCCGCGCTTGCCGAAGCCGAAAAGAGCGACGCAGTCGGCGACTTTCGCGCCTACGCCTTTATAGGTTAAAAGCTGTTTTTTGAGTTCTTCCGCGGGTAGGCTTTCAAGGTGGGAAACGCCCTCTTTGAGAACGCGGGCGGAAGTTTCCGCAAGGAAAGAATCGCGATATCCGCAGCCCGCGGTTTTGAAAAATTCTTTGCCTGCGCCCGCGAGTTTTTCGCTTGACGGGAACGTGAAATATGTTTCCCCCATAAACGCGCGTTTTTCGCCTAAACCCTCGCATATGCGCGAAATAATGCCCTTTATGCGCGGGATATTGTTGTTTTGCGAGATTATAAAGGAATAGAGCATTTCTTCTTTGTTCTGGTTGAGAAGTCTGAGCCCTTTGAATTTGTCTGCGCTACGCGTTAAAAGGGGGATATTGTGGGACTTAGCGCGGTTTACGATTGCGGAATAGTCGCGCGCGAGGTCGAAATATCCGTAAAAGTAATCGGGGTCTTCGCATTCCACGATTGTTTTTGCGCCGTCGACGTAAACGTAACACGCTTTATCTGCCGAAAGTACGATATATCCCTCGCCGAATTTGCGGAAACGGAATATTTGCCCGCATTCCAGAACGTGTTCGGGATTGAAATATTCAGAGTTGTAATCGAATTTCATTTGTATGCTCCTTTTTTGCGGAAACGCTTTGTCCGCGCTTGTTGCGTAAAATGGCGGAGGGGGGGCGGGCGTAAAAAAATACAGCCGCGGTTAACGGCTGTATTTTATCATTTTTGCAAATCGTTGTCAATCGACGAAGGAGATGTCAAGCGAGCCCGCGTTGATTTCGCCCGTGATTTTTTTATCGGGGTGGGTGCCGTGGTGGTCTGATTTGTTGCACGAGCCCGCGTTCTTTTTGATTGAAATTCCGTATTCTTTTTCCGAGCCGACGACTTCGAGATTCATAGCGCCGGCGTTTATTTTTGCGTGGATATTGTCGCAGTATATTCTGTTGATATCCGCCGTGCCCGCGTTCATTTTTATTTTCAAATCGGAGCAAGCCGCTTTTTCCATATCAAGCGACCCTGCGTTGAGTTCGATTGAGAGATTTCCGCAATCGATTGCGCCCGCTTCGATAGAGCCTGCGTTGATGTGGATTTTGGTATCTCCGTATTCGCCGCCGGCAACGTCGACCGAGCCTGCGTTGAGTTCCAAATCAAGATTGACTTTGCTGTCCGCCGGCAGACTGATTTTGGTTGCGGGGAGGTTGATTATGCTCCAGTTTAAAAACCAGTCGTACCAATGGCGCGAGCCCGTGCTCATCGAAAGCACGCCGTTTTCTTCATTGATTTCAGCCGAGTATTTTTTGTTTTCGGGATATTCGATTTTAACTTCGTCGCCGTCGTAAAATTCTATTTCGAGCGAGCCTGCGTAAAAATCTACTTTCAGCGTTTCCACACTGTTTACTGCGTTGTATGTTTTCATTTCAAAATTCGAGTTGCCGAGCGCTACGTTTATATTCCAGCCGTTTATTCCGAGGGTGATTAAGAGAATTGCAACGCCTAATCCGATGATAACGGCGCCGGCGATAATGGTTTTTACAAATCCTTTCATTATGCTTTCTCCTTTCCGCTGAACACGTTCTTTATCGCGCCCATTACGGCGGTAAACAGCTTCCACAACAGTTTAACGAGTTTGAACATCAAAGGCATGATTATAAGGCTTGCGCCGAAAATAATCATTCCTATGCCGAACGTACACGCGCCGTTTGCAAGGTCTACGAACATTGCTCCTATGCCCGCGCCCATTGTGGCTACTCCGCCTATAAGCAAAGCGAAGGGGGCTACGCATAAGCCGATTGTGGCGGAGATTAATGCGAATATAACCCCGAGCAGAGGAATGCAGAAAATTATACAGAGCAATACGAAAACCCAGGTATGATTGCCGCCGTCTGTTTCCGTTTTGATTTCTCTGTGCGGTTCTTCTCCGCGGCGCGGAGGTTCGTTGTAATAATCGTCTTCATAGACGTCTCCGCGTCCGCGTTTACGGCGGGGCTCGTCGTAATATTCGTCTTTGGAGATATATTCTTCGCGTTTGCGTTCCTTTTTTCTGCGTTCTTCGCGCGGGCGGCGGGAGTCGTCGTAGTCCTGATATTGGTTTTCCGCCAGAATTCTTTGCGCCGCGTCGTAGGGAGCGCCGAAATCTTCTATTATTTCGCGTTCGTTGTAGCCCGCGTCGCGTCTGTCTGCATACGCTTCGGCGTAATAATCGAGAACGCGCCGCCTTTCCGCTTCGGAAACGCTTAAAAGGTTGCTTTTAAGTTCGTCGCGCCATTCGTTGTAGGTCATTTTACACCTCCGTGAAAGAAAAAGCTTTTCATATCCTTCCTCCGAAAATCTTTTTGTAAATAACGTTGATTTCCTGCAAGTCGCCTCTGCCCGAAACGAGTTTTTTCAGACCGAGGTTTGTTATTTTGTAATATCTGCGAAGCCTGCCGCTGTATTCCGCGGTTCTGGTGGTTACGAAACCGCCCGTTTCAAGCCGCTTTAAGATGGGATAGAGCGTGCTTTCGGAAATTTCCATAACGCCTTCGAGGTCGCTTATTATTTTATATCCGTAGCTTTCTCCCTTGCTTAGCGCGGAGAGTACGCATACGTCTAATATTCCTTTTTTCAACTGAACGTCCACGTCTTATACCTCGCTTTGTCTAATACTATACATTGCATAGTATGTGTTGTCAAGTGTTTTTGTTAAATTTTTTAAAATTTTTTCAAGCCGTTTTGGTGGGGGCGAGACGCAAACGGTTTAAAGCGGCGCGCGGGTATTAATTTATTATTTTTACAAAATATAAGAATATGGTTACGTTGGAAAAAAATATTAAATCGGTCAAAAGCGTTCTGACGAGCGAGGACGTGCTTGTTTTCGAGTTCGAGAGCGGGAGCAAAAAGAAGTTTGCGGTAATTTACGCGGACGGGCTTATTGATAAAAATATGCTCGGCGAGCTTGTTGTAAAGCCTTTGCATTCCGCCGCCGAGCAAGCTTCGGTTGAGGACGTGAAAAAACTTCTTGCTTCGCCCGAGCTGAAAGACGGAAACAAAATCAAAGACGCGATAAAGGAAATATCGGCGGGCAACGCGGTTCTTTTTATAGACGGGGAAAAAGACTTTTTGATAATCGGCGTAAAAATGCCGCCTATGCGCGCGGTTGCCGAGCCGCCCACTCAGGTTGCCGTTCACGGGCCGAGAGAGGGGTTTATCGAAGACATAAAGATAAACCTCGGGCTTATAAGGAAGAGAATAAAGAGCGATAAATTGCAGGTGAAAACCATAACGGTGGGTAAGCAGTCGGAAACGGCGGTTTCTATTGTTTATATAGACGGAGTTTGCCCGAAAGGTTTGCCCGAAAAGATAGAAAGGGAAATTTTGCAGAACAAAATAGATATCGTTCCCGATTCTTCTTACGTGGCGCAATTTATAACGAAAAAGCCGCGTTCGCTTTTCAAACGGTGCGGAACGGCGGAAAAGCCCGATATTTTCTGTGCGAAAATCAGCGAAGGGCGCGTGGGCATCGTTGTTGACGGTTCGCCCATTTGTCTTACCGCGCCTTATATGCTTGTGGAAGATTTTCAGACGGCGGAAGATTATTATATTACTTCTTACCGCGCGACGACTTTGCGCGTTTTAAGACTTGTTTCCATAATGATAGGGATTTTTCTGCCCGCGATTTATATTGCGGCGCAGCTTTTCAAGATACAGATAATTCCCTTTCAGTTGCTTTTGAAAATTTCAAGTTCCGTGGCGGGGCTTGCGCTTTCCCCGAGCGTTGAAATGTTTTTGACGCTGTTTGTTTTGGAGGTTCTGAACGAGGCTTCGATACGAATGCCGAAATACGTCGGGCTGGCTCTTTCTGTAGTGGGGGCGCTTGTTTTGGGCGATACGGCGGTTAAGGCGGGAATTATCTCCACGCCGGCGATAATTATAATCGCGTTTTCGGCTATATGCCTTTACACCGTGCCGAACAACGTTGAAACGACTACGACTTTGCGCTGGCTGTTTCTGATAATCGCGGGCAGCGTGGGGCCGTTCGGCATAGTTCTTTTTACCGCGTATCTGATTTGTTATCTTGTTACCGAACAAAATTACGGGGTGCCGCTGGTTGCGCCGTTCTCTCCCCTTATAAAGGGTGATTTGTACGACAGCATGGTAAAAGCGAATATGTATACGCTGAACACCCGCCCCGAAACGTTTAAACCCCGAAATAAAGTGAGGCTGAAAAAAGATGAAAATTAAAGTAAGACAGATTTGTTTTATAATGATAGCCTATACGGCGGTTACAAAGCTTTTGATTTATCCGACGGCTCTTGCCGAGCTGTGCGGGCGGGATTTGCTCTTCCCCGCGCTTATAAACTTTTTAATAGAGGGGCTGCTAATATGGGCGGTTAGCTTTTTATGCTCGCGCACGGATAAAACGTTTTTCGAGCTTATCGAGGGCACTTTGGGGAATATCGGCGCGCGTATAGTTTACGGGTTTATGGCGGCGTTTTTTATGCTTTCCGCCATTATTCCGCTTTTCGAGCAAAAGCAGTACGTGCATACCATTTTTTATGATACCGTTCCTACCATTCTGGTATTTTTGCCCGTGTTTATTTTCACCGTTTATGCGGCGAGTAAAAAATTTGAAAACATAGGCAGGTGCGCGGATATCTGTTTGCCCGTTTTTCTGGCGGTGACGGCGTTTTTGTTTTTAATGGCGTTCGGCGAGGCGCAATGGGATAATCTTATGCCGATATTGCAAACGCCCGCTACCTCGGTACTGCGCGGTGCGTCGAGTACGGCTTTCCGTTTTATGCAGCCTTGCTGGATGCTGATGTTTATGGGACATTTCAAATACCGAAATGGGGACGCGGCGAAAATTACCCTTTCCTATGCGGCGGGCGCGGCGATTGTTTTGCTATTCCTTGCAATGTTTTACGGTATTTACGGCGAAATTTCCGCTTCCCGTACGTTTGCCGTTTCAAGGATTTCGATTTTCTTCCCCGCGATAGAAACGATAGGCAGAATAGACCTTATTATGCTTTACGTGCTGGAAGTGGTGATGCTGTTTGCTCTTGCGATAAACATTCAGTTTGCGGTACACGCTCTTATGCGCTGCACCGGTTACGGCAACAGAAAGGTACTTTCTCTTGCGGTGAACGGCGCGCTTTTGCTCGTTGTTGTATTCTGTGCGCATTATTTCCACGCGATACAGATTGTTTTTTACAGATGGCTGTGGATAGTGACGGTTGTATTCGCGGTGTTGGTTCCCGCGCTTTCGTGGCTGTTGAAGAGGAGAAACGCGGATGAAAAATAAATTTAACGCGAGCAAAGTTTCGGTTGTTTTATACTGGCTGTTTGTGCTTGCAATGCTCGCACTGTTTTTTACGAACGATTTCGGGCTTGTGGATTTGCACAAGACGGCGATAATCACCGCTGTGGGGATAGACGTACAGGACGACGAAGTGCAGGTAACGTGCGAGATAGCCGTTCCTCAGCCCTCACAAAGCGGCGACAACATTAAATATACGCAGATTCAGGGCAGCGGGCTGACTATAGCCGACGCGTTGAACGAGGTTAATTCAAAGACGGGATTTTATCCGCAGTTACAGTTTTGCAAGCTTATACTTGTGGGCGAAAGCATTAAGGAACGAGAGCTGTTCCGCGTGTTGGGCTGTTTTTACAGAAAGAACTATTCTGAGCTGACGGCGCTTGTGGCTATGTGTCAGGGGAAAGCTTCGGATATGCTTTCTTTGCAGTCTCCCGTATCGGATATGACTTCGGAGGCGATAAGAAAAGCGCTTTCCGAAGAGATAGAAAAATCCGCCAACGCGACTTCGGTAAACTTAAAGGATATTGCGATGAGCGAATATTCCAGAAGCTATGCGTGTTATATGCCGTATGTGGAGGCGAATATCCCCGGAACTTCCGAGAGCGGCGGCAACGGCGACAACGTCGGAGGAGAGGGAGGCAATTCCGGCTCCGACGGACAACAGGGGCAGCAAAATTCCGGACAGCAGTCGGGGGGACAGGGACCTTCTGAAGGGGGAGGCTCTTCGGAGGGCGGTTCGGCGCAAAGCGGCGCGGCTCAGCAAAACGGTTCCGGTCAGCAAATGGAATTTACCGCGCGCAAAACGGCGATATTTTCAAACGGAAAATTCAAAGGGATACTCGACGAGCAAAACTCGTTTGCTCTTGCCGTGATAGAGGACGAAATCCGCCTTGCGGTTTTACCTTGCAATGCGGACGGAATTCATTATACTTTGGGCATAAAAAATATATTTTGCGGAGTGGGGCTTAAAGTTGAAAACGGCACGCCCGTGCTGACTGTGGGATTCGAGGGAAAAGCCCAGATTCAGGGCGCGAGAGTGGTTGTAGACCCGAGCGAAACTTCGAAAGACGATTTTGTGAAAGACAGCATTTTACAGGCGGCGAACGAGGAAATGAAAAAACGGTTTGACGGACTTTTATCGCAATTGGCGGAAAGCAATTGCGACGTGCTTGGGATAAGGGAAGATTTGTATAAATTCAATACAAAATATTACGACGCGTTCAAAGACGATATTTTGAGCAGAATGGAAATAAAATATGAAATAAATATACAGAGCGTAAACTGATTAAAAAACACAAACGGCGCGGACGGAAGTCCGCGCTGTTTGGTTTACGGCTTTATTTTACGTTGATTTTTGCAAGCGTTTCTATAATCAGCCCTGATAAAAGCCTTATATCGTGTTCCGTTATTTCGCCTTCTGCGTTTTCCGCGAGAATTTTTGCCGCGCGTTCCGCACCGTTGCCGGTGACGTCTTTTTCAATGGCGTCGGCAATTAGCTTTGTGACCTCCTCCACGCGGTTGGACGGCACATATCCCTCGATTAACGTTGAAATTACTCCCTCCGCCGCGTTTGGCGTTTTTTTGTCGCGCACAAATTGTTCGTATAAAACGTATAATAGGGTTGCGACTGCCCCGACGGAAATTCCGTGTTCTAAAACGTAAACGTATTCTTCGAGAAGGTAGTAAAGGCTTAGATTTTTTGTGGCGGCGTAAGCGGCGTAAAATACCGTGCCGAATATGAACGGCAGAAAGGTGAGAAGTTTTCTTTTTACCCTTTTCAAAAACGTGGCTTTGCAAATCTGCACCGTAACCGCGGTTAATGCGGCAAGCAGTATCACGTCTGCGCCGTAAAATGTGAAAGTGTCTATAATTCCGATAATTGTCAAATTTTTCTCCTTTGCCCCGCTCCCGACGCGCCGCGGAGCTTTAAATTTTTTTACCCGACGGATTTTAAATAACCCGCGCGGCTTGGCTTAAACGAAAAATTAAGAAATAAAGACAAAATATTTGTGTAACCTTATCGCACGGTTTGCAAACGGGGAGGCGATGTGGTAAAATCGGTGTATGAGAATGCATAAAAAAAGCCGCCTCGAAGAGCGGATAGAGGAATGCGGCGGCATAGTGACCGTTGCGGATTTGACTGATAAAAATATGAAAAGGGCGGCTTTGACCCCCGAATATCTGCCGTTTAACGAGATTTTCGGCAATAATAATCCCGTCCGCCTTGAGATTGGATGCGGAAAGGGAAAGTTTATATGCGAAACGGCTAAAGCAAATCCCGATATAAATTTTGTGGCGGTGGAAAAGATTTCAAACGTTTTGATTGAGGCGCTCGAACGGGCGAAAAGCGAGAATATAAAAAACCTTTATTTTTTGAACTGCGCGGCGGAAGTGCTTGAAAAGTATTTCCGCGAAAGCTCGGTTGAACTTATTTATCTCAACTTTTCAAATCCTTTGCCCAAAGAAGGATACAAGAAACAGAGGCTTACGCACCCGAGATTTTTGGAAATTTACAGGCGCATTTTGAAAAACGGCGGGAAGATTATTCAGAAAACGGACGATAAGGACTTTTTTATGTTTTCGTTGGAAAGCTTCCGCGGGGCGGGGTTCGGCGTTTTGAGTGTTTGTGAAAATTATGATAAGCCCGAATACGGCGACGTTGAAACCGAGCATGAGAAAAAGTTCAAAGAGATGGGCAAGCCTATTTTCCGTGCCGTCGCCGAGGTGAAAGGTTGATTTGGGTTTATGTTGTTTCGGGCATAGTTGCGGGCGTATTGCTCGGGTGGCTGTTTGTTTGGCTTAATAATTCCTGGCTTGTAACAACGCGGTACAACGTTGATATAGGATTGGGAAAGGGCGTTAAAATAGTGCATCTTTCCGATTTGCACGGAAAGAGTTTCGGGCATAAGAACGCGCGGCTTATAGCTGAAATCCAAAAAGAAAAGCCCGACTTTATTGCGGTGACGGGCGATATTATTCATCTTTACCGAGACAGAGACAAGAGGGTTTCGTTAGAGCTTGTGAGCGCGCTTTGCGCCGTAGCGCCCGTTTTATATGTTTCGGGAAACCACGAAATGAGAAATAAGGGCTATAGGTTTTTTCGCAGGGATTTGATGGAGGCGGGCGCCGTTGTTTTGGACAATTGCACCGCCGATATATGCGGGATAACGGTGGTGGGGCTGAATTGCGCGTCGCTGAAAAACGACACGATAGAAAAGATAACCCCCGATTGCGTCCCGAAAATTCTGCTTGCGCATATGCCGCATTTTATAGATAAGTATTCGGCGGCGGGTTATGATTTGGTTTTATGCGGTCACGCGCACGGAGGACAGTGGCGCTTGCCTTTTACGGCGAAAGGGTTTTATTCGCCCGGGCAGGGAATGTTTCCGAAACTTACTTCCGGAGTGCATACAAGAGGTAAAACCAAAACGGTTATTTCCCGCGGGCTGGGGAATTCGCAGTGTCCTTTGCGGCTTTTCAACCGCCCCGAAATTGTTGTTGTAAACGTTGAATAATTTTGAATTATAAAAGCCGCGGGAGCAAATTGCTCCCGCGGCGGTTTTTGTTTTGCTTTATTTTATTAAAAGTGCAAGTACGGATTTTATTGTGTGGAGTTTGTTTTCCCCTTGTTCGAGCACGAGGCTGTTTTTTCCGTCGATAACGTCCTCGGTTACTTCTACTCCGCGTTTGGCGGGCAGGGAGTGCATAAACAATGCGTTGTGCGCCGCGTAAGACATAAGGGAGTTGTTGACCTGATAAGGGAGCAGTATTTTCTTTTCCGCTTCGGAAACGGAGGAGTGGTAATTGTAGCTGTCCGTATAAACTATATCCGCTCCGCGTACCGCTTCCGCGGGATTTTCGGTTACGGTTACGCTGCCGTATTGTCTTGCGTTGTCTAGAAGGCTTTTGCTTATTGCAAATTCCGCGGGGGTTGCGACGCAAACTTCCATTCCGCATTTTATTGCGCCCGTTACAAGCGAGGCGGCGTTGTTTGTGCCTTTGCCGACGTAAGCGATTTTCAGACCTTCAAGCTTTCCGCGTTTTTCCCATACGGTGAAAAGGTCGCAGAGCGTTTGCAGAGGTATGCCTTGCTCGTTTGTTGAGTTGATTATGGAAATTTCGGAAACGGCGCAAAATTCTTCGAGTTCTTTTTGCTCTATTCCGCGGGTTACGAGCGCGCCGACGCCGTAGCGGGAAATTACGTTGACTATGTCTTTTACGTTTTCGCCCGCGCGCATATCGTTTTCGCTGTAAGGCAGGTTTACGCAAACCCCGCCGAGCTGGCGTATACCTATTTCAAGCGCGGAACGCGTTCTGAGGGAGGTGTCTCCGAACAAAAGCGCAACGGTAACGCCCTTGAGAATACGGGTGTCTTCGTGCGCGGCGAATTTGGCTTTTACCGCTTTTGTTGCGTATAAAATTTCGAAAATCTCTTCCGTGGAAAAACCCGCGATGTCAATCATATGTTTGCGGCTTACCCCGTAGGAGGGGGAGTATCTGTTAATATCCATTTTTAACCTCTCGGTAGATTATAACACGCTGCGGGTTATATTTCAACCGTTTTTTTCTTTTTAGTCGGTTTTGTGTTCTCCGCGCTTTGAAAATTCGCATCCGCAGTAATTCTGGCGGTAAAGTTTGTGCTTTTCTGAAAGCTCCGTGCTTCTTAAAAAGCCGTTTTTCTTTTTGAAGTCGGAATAAAGCCATTTGCCGCCGCCAAGCCTTTCACCGATTTCGTTTATAACGGTTGCGTTTTTAAGCGGGCTGACGGTGAGGGTTGTGGCAAAATAATCGTAACCGTGTTTGTTTGCAAGTTCTGCTGTTTTGGACAGGCGCAGTTCAAAACATTTTACGCATCTGGCTCCGCCTTCTTTTTCAAATTCAAGCCCTTTTGCGGCGGAATAAAATTCCCGCGTGTTGTGGTCGCAGTCTATAAAATCCGCCCAGCCCGTTTCCGAAATAAAGCGGATAAGCTCGTTTTTGCGCCTTTCGTATTCTCCGTCTTCTATGTTCGGATTATAAAAAAGCACGGTTATTTTAAAATAATCTTTAAGCCTTTCGAGGCACGAGGAGGAACACGGCGCGCAGCAGCAGTGCAACAAAAGCGATTTGCCTTGCGCTTGTTTTATTTGTTCTTGCATTAAGTTGTCGAAATTGCGCCTTTGCATAACCGCATTTTAACACAACAATTTATAAATTGCAATTTAAAGCCGGCAATCTTTTGATTGACCTTTTTTACATATTATGGTAAAATCTTAACATATAATTTTCGGAGAACTGTATGGCAAGTTTGAAAATAAACGGATTGAACAAGGTGTTTCCTTCGGGGGAAACCGCGCTTTACGACGTTAATCTCGAGGCCGCGGACAAGGAGTTTCTTGTGTTCCTCGGCGGGGACAACAGCGGCAAATCCACGCTTTTGCGTATTGTGGCGGGGCTTGACGACGCTTCGTCGGGCACTGTTGAAATAAACGGAAAAGATATGACCGATGTAGAGCCGAAGAACAGGGATATAGCTATGGTGTTTAAAAACAACACTCTTTATCCCGCGCTGAACGTTTTCGACAATATGGCTTTCGGGTTAAGACTGAGAAAAGCTCCCGAAGCGCTGGTGCGCGAGCGCGTTAAAGTGGCGGCGGAAATTCTTGGGTTAAACGATTCGTTATACCGCAAGCCGAAGGTTCTTACCGCGGCGGCGAAACAGCGCGTTGCGATAGGCAGGGCGATTGTGCGCGAGCCTAAGCTTTATCTTTTCGACGAGCCTCTTTCCGGTCTTGACGAAAAGCTGCGCCTCGATATGCTTAACGTTATTATAAATTTGCAGGCGAGGCTTGGCGGAACGTTCGTATACGCTACGAAGAATTTATCGGAAGCTCTTACGATAGGAACTCGCGTGGTTGTTTTGAAAGACGGTTTTGTACAGCAGATTGATACTCCTGCCAATTTATACGATTATCCCGCAAACACTTACGTTGCGTTTGCGATAGGCGCGCCTACGGTTAACTTTATAAAAAAGGTTAAAATAATTTCCGCGGACGGCGGATATTGCGCGACGTTCAACGGAGGGGAATTCAGACTTCCCGAAAATATCGTAAGCCGCTTTAAGAATATTGCGGATTATGCCGATAAGGACAAGTACGTGACTTTGGGTATTCGCCCCGAGGATGCGGAAATTTCACAGGAAGGGCAGTTGAAAGGAAAAGTTTCCGCTGTTTCCGGCGAAGAGGAAAAGTATGCGGAATGTGACGTTAACCCCGATATATGCCTTAACGTAAGCACTGCAAACGACGTTGAAAAGGGTAAAGAAGTTAACGTTTTTGTTGACGTTTCAAGGCTTTATATATTTGACGCGGTTACTTGCCTGACCCTTTTGGAAAGGGACGAAGGATATACGCAGACGGGTTTGCGCGACGCGGATTTCAGACCTTTGCCTTACGACGAGGAACAAAGTATAAAGGAAAATTCCAAACCCAAAAAACAGCAGAAGAAAAAATAAATGCAAAACCCCCGATAAAACGGGGGTTTAAGTTTAAAAAGCGTAAAAGTTGCCTATAACTTAACCGCCGCGGCAATGCGTTTCAAACAAAACGGCGCGCGCGGACGATATATTTTAATTTGCATATTTTATGGATATAATTTTAGACGCGCTTTGGGATACGCTGAAGGTTTTTCCGTTTCTATTTTTGATTTACGTTCTTATAGAGATTCTGGAACACCGCACGCGGCTCAATCAGAACAAAAAAATATTGCAGGGGGGATTCGCCCCTTTGATAGGCTCGGCAACGGGGCTTATTCCGCAGTGCGGATTTTCCGTGATGGCGGCAAAGCTTTACGATAAAGGATTTATCCGCACGGGCACGATACTTGCCGTGTTTATAGCTACGAGCGACGAGGCGATAATTCTGCTTTTATCAGATTTATCTGCGGCGCACGTGGTTATGCCGCTTGTGTTTATAAAGCTTTTGTATTCGGCGGGGGCGGGATATCTTGCGAATTTTATACTTTCCGGCGAAAAGCTGAGCGAGGCGAACGTTCCGCAAGAGGTGGACGCGCATTTCTGCTGTTCGGAACACGAGGGCGGCGGGATGCTCGGGGAACATTCCGAGTTTAAAACTTATTTTCTTTCTCCGCTTTTGCATTCGCTTAAAATAGCGGCGTATCTTCTTATAGTCAATCTTGTTTTCGGATATCTGATAGATTTGGCGGGCGGCGCAGAAAACATTGCCGCGAATACCATTACGGGCGGCGCGTACGTACAGCCGCTGATAACCGCGCTGATAGGGCTTATACCCAACTGCGCATCAAGCGTTATTCTTACGGGCGCGTACACGAACGGCGCGATTTTGTTCGGCAGCCTTGTGTGCGGGCTTTGTTCAAATGCGGGGCTTGGGCTTGTGGTGCTTTTTAAAAATACCAAAAAGCTGAAACGCAACGTTCTTATAGTTATATCGTTATACGTTCTTGCGGTTATCGCCGGACTTGTGATAAACGCGATATCGCTTGCGGCCGGGATAGAATAAAATTTTGGTTTTTATAAATCCGCCCGCGCTCTCTTGGGCGCGGGCGGATTTTCTTATTCTGCAGTTTACTATGAGCCGGGTTTTAATGCTACGGATTTGCCGCGCGTATTATATTTATAATATGGAATAAAAAACAGTTGAAAATTTCACGCGGCTGTGTTATCATACATAAGAGTATAAATTTAAGGAAAACACTATGGCTTTGAACGTTAAAAATCTCGAAGGCAACGAAATTGCCGACGATTATACAAGAAATTACGTGCCCAAAGGCAGATGGGGCGACACGTGGAGCGTGTTTAAAAGTTCGTTTTTAAAACTCGTTCTCATAAATATTTTCACCCTTATCACTTTTGTGCCCGGAATCGTGGTTGTTATTTTCCGTTCGGGCTATATAGGTGGGCTCGGAACGGTTTATCCGTTTAACCCCTCGCTTTTGTATCCTTTTTATCCCGACGTGGAGGGGCTTGCGGAAAGGCTTACCCTTTCTGCCGATTTGTTGTTTTATGCCGCGCTTATAGTTGCGGGATTCTTCGCTTCGATAGGAATTGCCGGTTCCGCGTATTCGATAAGAAAGCTTTTGAATACGCACGGCGAATTTACTATCAAATCGTATTTCCACGGAATAAAGGTCTGCTATCTCAGCACGGTTATGCCCGTTACCGTTGTTATGATATTTATGTTTTCTACTCTTTTGACGGGCGACTGGATGCACGTTGTGATTGCGACCGGCGGAAACGCCGCGGCGGCGATAACGGCTTATGTTTTCATAATTATCGCAACCGTGCTTGTAAGCATTTATATGGCGTGGGTGTTTGCAGTCGGCACGGGTTACCGCGTAAAACTTACCGCGCTTTTCAAAAACGCGTTCGTTATGATGATAGGAACGCCCTTGCAAACGGTTTTTATGGCTGGCTTTTCTCTTATGCCCGTGTGGCTTGTTATGATAGGGCTGGCGGCGCCGTTGATTTCTTACCTCGGATATATATTCTTTATCCTTATCGGATTTTCATACGTTATTATATGCTGGACGGGCTTTACGCAGTGGGCTTTCGATATTTACGTTAATCCCAACCTGAAAGCGCAGAAAGAAAAAGAACAGTCGCAAAAGAGCGAAAAAGAGCTTGCCGTTGAAAAGGAACAGGCTGAAAAACAGCACGCGCGAGAGCTTTTGGCGGCGGGGAAAAGCGAGCTTATCGCCCGTCCGATAATGCCGCTTGCAGAGCAGTCCGCAGTTCCCAGCCTTGGAAAAACGTTCACGAGAAAGGACGTTAAAACCGTGAACGCAAGCAGGGAAAAGCTTTATGCCGACGTTTCCGCTTATGAAAAAGAGCACGAAAACGATGCCGTTTACGCAGAGTATAACAAGCTTTTTGCAGAGCGCGAAAAGGCTTTGCAGACGGAGACCGGCAAGAAGGGCAAGAAAAAGAAAATCAGCTCGGACAACCTTTTGAGATGAACGTAAAGAAACCTTATTCCGCTATTGGCGGGGTTTTCGAATACCTTAACGACGACTGCGGCTATGAACAATGGTCGCAGTATTTAATTGAAAAACTGCGCGCTTACGGCGTGGGCGCAGGCGCTTGCGGGGCTGATTTCGGTTGCGGAAACGGATATTTTACGCGCGCGTTTTATAAAGCGGGATACGCGGTGAAGGGATTTGATATTTCCCCCGAAATGCTTTCCGCCGCGGTTGAGCAATCCCGCAAAGAGGGGGATTGCATTGAATTTCTTTCGGGCGATATCTCCAAAACGGCGCTTAATTTCAAGGCGGGTTTTATAACCGCGGTTAACGACTGCATAAATTATATTCCGCCCGAAAAGCTTGAAAAAACGTTTGCGCGCGTCTATAAAAATCTGGGCAAGGGCGGCGTTTTTATATTCGACGTCAGTTCCGAAAACAAGCTGAAAAATATCCTCGGCAACAATCTTTTTGCAGAGGACAGGGGCGACGTTGCATATATGTGGTTCAATACGTTGAACGGCGGGTGCGTGGATATGGATATAACGCTTTTTGCGAGGAGAAAGGACGGACTTTTTGAAAGAAAGGACGAACGGCAAACGCAGTATATCCATAGGGAAACGGACATATTAAGCGCTTTGCAAGGTGCGGGGTTCCGAGCGGAAAGCGAGGGGCATCTCGGCGGAGGCAAAGAAGAAAGAATTTGTTTTTATGCGGTGAAATTATGAATAAATTATATAAAAAGCTCGTTTACGACGAACAGATTTCTCTTTCCGTTCTCGATACAACCCAAATGGTTAACGACGCTATAAAAATACATAAACTCGACGATATATCCGCGCGTATGCTCGGCGGGCTTTTGACTGCGTGCGCGTATATGGCGGGCTGTTTAAAGAGCGAGCGCGGGGCTGTTTCCATAACTGTTAAGTCTGGCGACGGCAGCGCGACCGCGAGCGTTTCCGGCGACGTGAACGGACATATCCGAGGATATGTCGAGGGCGCGGAAAACGGGCTCAAAGGCGGCACGATGACCGTTATAAAAGAGGACGGGTTTTTCCGCCCGTTTACGGGCATGTGCGCGCTTAAATGTGACGATATATCAGAAAATCTTATGCAGTATTTTCATATAAGCGAGCAAATCCCTACGGCGGTTGCGATAGGGGTTGACGTTGAAGGCGGGGTGTGTTCCGTTGCGGGCGGCGTTGTTATGCAATGTTTGCCCAGCACAGCCGAATACAATATGGATAAAGCCGAAAACGTTATGCAGAATTTCGTGGGCGTTACAGCCGCGCTCAAAGAATACGGCGCGGACGGAATTATGAAAAGGTTTTTTGCGCAAGATAGCAAAGGGGGAGAATATCTTTATTTCCCCGAATATAAATGCAACTGTTCGCGTAAGAAAATA
Organism: uncultured Christensenella sp.; assembly: GCA_910577375.1. Taxonomy (GTDB): domain Bacteria; phylum Bacillota; class Clostridia; order Christensenellales; family Borkfalkiaceae; genus Coproplasma. Next base: position 42,010 of record CAJTLT010000006.1, on the reverse strand, counting down.
GAGGGCGTTATAACGCCGCTCGGCAAAAGCGAGCTTTTAAAGATTATAGAAGAGGACGGTAAGGTTGAGGTGCATTGCCACTACTGCAACACGGATTACCGTTTCACCGCAGAGGATATCGGGGAGCTTTTTAAAAATTAACATGGCGAAAACGTTTTCAATCGACCTTTCCGACGACAGATTAATTTCTATCGCGGCGGATATGGTTGACAGCCACAACTATATAAGCGCGTTGAAAATGCTCAACAAAAACGCGGGTCTGCACGGCAGCGACGAGGACGCGCTGATGCTTTACGCCGAAATTTTCGACGATATGGGGCTTTACGAAAAGAGCGTTAACGGCTGGTTCAGATATCTCGATACCGCGGACGCGGGCGAACTTGCGGATTGTTACGAGGGGCTTGCAATCGGGTTTATGAACCTCGGAAACGAGCATTTTTCGGCTTTTTATTATAACAAGCTTTTAATGGAGACCGACGAAATAGACGGCGCGGAGCGGGAAGAAATTATAAAAGATTTTTTATCAGCGCAGGAAAACCCTTTGAAATTTGTTTATCCCCCCGCGCTTGCGGATTGTTCGGAGTTTATTTCAAGCGGCATCGAGCATATGAAGGCGGGAGAATACGACCTTGCGGTGGAGGATTTCGACAAGGTTGCCGAGGGCAATCCAAAATATTCTTCTGCGCGCAACTACGTTGCGATGTGCAAGATAATAGCGGACAAAACCGAAGAGGCGGAACAGGAGTGTTTGAATCTTTTGAAATTCCGCCCCGACGACGTTCAGGCGCTTACGACGCTTGCGGCGGTCAAAACGGAAGAGGGAAAAACCGAAGAGGCGCGCGAGCTTGCGAAAAGGCTTTTATCCCTCGGGGTTAAAGAACCGGACGAAGTTTATAAAATAGCTACCGTTTGCTGCGAGAACAAAATGCACGAAGACGCCTATTCGTTGTTTTGCGGGCTTGGCGACGGATTCGAATACGATTTAAACGTTTTATATTTTAAAGCCGTTTCCGCTTTTAACGCGGGAATGATTGAAGAAAGCTTTGAAGCGTTTGACAGACTTGTGACGATTTACCCCGACGCGGTGACGGCTAAATACTATTATAATTTAGCCCGCAAAGTCGAAAAGAGCGGGGATATGACGGAGTTAAGCTACTTTTACCGCTTGCCCGCGGAAGTAAGGGAATCTTCTTTAAAGGTGCTTGCCGCATATATGCGGCTGAGTTCTGCGTCGGCAAGGAAATTCGCAAGAGAAGTGGATTTGTCTTTGTGCGTGCAATGGTGCTTTGACGAGCACGAAGGCAAGGGCGGAGAATTGCAGCTGCTTGCGTGTCAGGTTGCCGTAAAAGCGGAAATGGACGAAACCGTGCGCGGTTTGCTTTTGGACGCTTTTTTAGACGACAGAATAAAGCTTGATATGCTTACTTCGCTTGCGGAACGCAACGCTTTCGATTGTTTCGGCGTGGTTATCTGCAACGTTTACAGAAGGGTGACGATGCGCCCTTTAACCGTTGACAGAGCGAAGAAAAAATATTTCGTACGCGCATATGCGAGACTTTTGGCGCACTTCGCTATTTTAGACGACGGTTTCGGCGAGGAATTTGCCGCGGCTGCCGAAGAGATTTATGTTAAGCTTGCGGGCGAGGGGCGGCTGGATTGTGTAAAGAACGTTGAAATTCTTACCGCGGCGGTTTATCTTGTTTCAAAGGTTCGCGCGGCGGAGATATCGGGCGACGGAATTTACGAATTTTTCGAGGTTACGAAAGAGCAGGTAAACTCTTTGATAGGGGACTGATATGAAGCTTTATGATTTCGACGGAATGTTTGACGAAAAGCTTTCGGAATACATTTCAAAAAATGCGGGCAAATACAAGGAAAACGAGTGGGAGGATATAATCCCTAAGCTTTATCAAAAGTTCGGGGATACCGTTGTTAAATCGCTGGGCAAGACCCCGCGTGAATTTTATGCGGAAATGACCGACGCGGAGATTGTAAAATGCCTCAGGGCGCATATTAAGCAAGAGGCGCCCGTTTCTGATTTTTTGTGCGCGGAAATAGAGGCGCGCCGCCCGACAGAGCTTTTGCTGCCGCTTTTGGACGGCACGCAGGGAGAGCGCGAATATGCGCTCAATCTTATCGGCGCGGACGAGAGAGCTTTAAGCAAATATATGGAAATGCTTATATCCTGCGACGACGCGGATATAAAAAACACCTGCGCGGATTACATAAAAGAAAACGCGGATTTGGTTTCGGGAGAGGCTCTTGAAAATTACAGAAAAAACATTTGCCCCGAATATATGCTTGAAATAATGTCGAGAACGGTTAAAAAATCAGACGAAATATTCGACGTTCTTATAAAAGCTTTCCGAGGAGACGCAGATAATATCCCTATGCACGCAAGCTATCTTGCGGCGTACGGAGACGAACGCGCGTTGCCATATCTTCTTGATAAAATCGACGAGGAGGGGATAACTTTCGTTGAGTATCAGGAGCTTAAATTCGCAATAGAGGCGCTTGGCGGGGAATATTCCAAAGAACGCGATTTTTCAAACGACCCTTATTTTAAAATCATTCATCCGCAAGGTTAAACAGTTTTGTATAAAAAGCCTCCGCTCTGTCAATAAAAAGAGCGGAGGTATTTTTTATGCAGGACATAACTTCAAAAGAACTCGAACTCATTTCCGACGTGCTTACGGCGGAAGGTCTTATCTGCAAAAAGGCAAGGGCGTATTCCAAAACGCTCACCGATATGGATTTGGCGCAATGCATGACCAAAATCGCGGATGAACACGAACAGCGTTACAACGCGCTTTTAAACATTATAGGAGGCTGAAAATGAAACTTACAAAGAGCGATTGCACGCTGAACGAAAGAGACGCTTTGCAGGATATGCTGGAAAGTGAAAAACAGCTTATGGCTATTTACACAACGGCGCTTTACGAGGGCAGCACAAAATCGATGCGCAAAAATTTTTCCACAAACCTTTTGGGCGTGGCGGAGAACCAGTTTCTTATATTCTCCCAGATGAATTCGCGCGGGTATTACGAGCCTAAGCCCGCTAACAAAACTCTTATAGACGATGCGAACGATACGTTTAAAAAACAGAAAAAGTGCCTGAAAGCAGGCAACTGATTTTTGAATTTCAGGATTTCCCGAGTGCGGCGGACAGCCGCACTCGGGATTTTCTTTTTTGCGTATAACAAAATTTTACTTTCACATACTTTTTGTACGGCATATTTTGCCTGTATTAGGAGAATTATGAAAGCTACAGGTATTGTAAGAAGAATCGACGAGTTGGGAAGAGTGGTTATTCCCAAAGAAATAAGAAGCACTTTAAGGTTAAAATCGGGCGACCCTCTGGAAATATTCACGGACAGGGACGAGCTTATGCTCAAAAAGTATTCGCCCATAGCTTCGCTTGAAAAGTTTTCGGAGGGAACGGCGAAATCTCTTTCCGATTTATCGGGCCACGTTGCCGTGATATGCGACACGGACGGCGTTTTGCACGCTTCGGGCAGAGGTCAAAGAGAATTCGACGGAAAAAACCTTTCCGACAATATGGAAAAGATTTTACGCGACAGAAAGAGTTATATCGCTAACACTGCTGAGGGCGGCGACGTCGTTCCCATTTACGACGGGCAGCAAACCGAGGTTACGGCGCAGATTATCGTTCCCATAGTCTGCAACGGCGATTGCTTGGGCGCGGTTGCGCTTATTTCCTGCGAAAAGGGCGCTAAGATAGAACCCGCCGCTTGCAAACTTGCGCAGTTATCCGCAAACATACTTGCGGGACAATTCGAGTAAAACCGCTCTCTTTGCGGTTTATGCGCGCGATAAATAATTCGGAAGCACTATGAAAGTAAAAAAAACAAATAAAACGGGGCAGTCGTTTCTTGCGGGCGCGGTTATAATTTCGCTCGGCGGGTTTATATCCAAAATTCTCGGCGCGGTTTACCGTATACCTTTAACGAACATACTCGGCGGCGAGGGAATGGGGATATACCAGATGGTTTATCCTCTTTATTGTATTCTTTTGACCGTTTCGGCCTCTGGAATACCTACCGGAATATCGCGCCTTATTTCTTCGGGAAAGGGCGCAGGAGCGGAAAGGCAGGCTTTCCGTCTTTACGGCGTGATAGGGATAATAGGCGCGCTGGTTATGTATCTTCTATCCGCCCCGCTTGCCGCCGTTCAGGGGGAGCCTGCTATAGCTCTTTGCTGCAAGCTTTTGTGCCCGTCCGTTTTCTTTGTTTCAATGCTTTCGGTGGTGCGCGGGTATTTTCAGGGCAAAGGGAATATGTTCCCAACGGCGACAACCGAGGTTCTGGAACAGGTTATAAAGGTGGGATGCGGGGTTGCGCTCTCTTATGCGTTCCGCGATAACCTTGCAATGGCGGTTGCAATGACTTTGCTTGCGGTTACCGTTAGCGAAATAATTTCTACGGCGATTGCCGCGGTATGGTATTTTACTAAAAGAACCAGACAGCCCCTTTACGCCGTTCCGTCCGCGCCCGTTAAAAGCATTTTGCGCTTTACCGTGCCGCTTACGCTTACGGCAATCGCGCTGCCCGTTTCCCAGCTTGTTGAAAGTATAGTCGCCGTAAGGCTTTTGCGCGCGATAGACGAAAACGCGACTGCGCTTTACGGCATATTTTCCGGCTGTGCGGTAACTATAATAAATCTGCCCGTTTCGGTTACCTACGGGCTTGCGGCTTCTTCCGTGCCGCAGATTTCTCCGCTTGCGGAAAGCGGCAACTTTGCGGGCGCAAAGAAAAAGGCGTTCAAATCGCTTTTAATAACTCTTTTGGTTTCTTTGCCTGCGGCGGTGGGGCTGTTCTTTCTTGCGCCGCTTGCAACAAGGCTTATATTCGGTTCTCTCGAAGGCGCGGAAAAACAGCTTTTAATCGACCTTATAAGAATAATGGCGGTTTCTTCGGTTACGGAATCGCTTGTTCAGACGTCGTCGGCGTGCCTCACGGCTTTGGGGTCGCCCGTGAGAAGCACGGTTACTCAGTGGACTTCCGCGATACTTCGGGTGGGGCTGACCGCGGCACTGATAGCGTTTACCACTCTTTCCATAAGCGGCGCGGCGTGGTCTGCAAACTGCGCGTATTTGGTTGCAATGCTTATGAATTTTTGGTATATTGTAAGGGTCGGAAAGAACGGAAAGAGAGGCAACGCAAATGAAAATCACTCTGATAGGATTGGGGGTTTCGGAAGGCGACTTAACGCTGAGAGCAAAGGCGGCGCTTGACAATGCGCAAAAAATAATCGCGCGCACGGAACAATGCGAAAGTTTTGGCAGCTTGAAGGGATACGAAGTGCAAACGCTCGATTATATTTACGAAAAGAGCAGAAATTTCGATACGCTCAACAGAAATCTTGCCGCCGCGGTGTTGAACGAGGCGAAGAAGTCAGACGTATGTTATTGCGTTGACGGAGCCGTCTGCGAGGACGAGGCTTGTAAAATAATCTTATCCGCACATAAGGATTGCGAGGTTTTCGACAGCGTTTCAAAGGCGCAGCACGCTTATAATACGGCAAAGCTTGCGTGTGGGGAAGCGACGTGCGTTTCGGCTTACGGAGTTAAGCATTTGAAGAGTTGCCGTGCCGTATGCGTTTACGATATCGACTGCGATTTTGCCGCAAGCGAAGTCAAAGAGCGGCTTTCCGACGTTTTCGGGGAAGAAACTGATTGTGTTTTTATTCGCGGAAACGAAGTTAAAAAAATCAAAATTTACGAAATTGACAGACAAAAAAATTATGACGGCTCTTGCGCCGTTGCGGTTGAAGAGCGGGAATTTCTGAAAAAAGACCGCTACGATTACGCCGATTTGGAAACTATGCTCCGCATACTCCGCGCACCCGGCGGCTGCCCTTGGGACAGAGCGCAGACCTCCGAAAGCATTAAAGGCAATATGATAGAAGAGGCTTACGAGCTTGTGGACGCGATTGAGCGCGGCGACGTTGACGGAATGGAAGAGGAAACGGGCGACGTGATGTTGCAGGCGGCTTTTCATTCTGTGCTGGCTGAGGATAAAGGGGATTTCAAAGGTTCGGACGCGCTTACGCGCGTTGTTAAAAAACTTATTTTCCGCCATTCGCACATATTCGGCAAAGACAAAGCGGCGGACGATACCGAGGCTTTGGGCGTTTGGGAAAAGAACAAGAAAAAAGAAAAAGGGCAGTCCACCTATTCCGAAAGCGTTGTTGCCGTTCCTAAGAATATGCCCGCATGTATGCGCGCGCAAAAGGTGGGCAAACGTTCGGCAAAATGCGGAATGGATTTTCTTTCTTCGTTATCGGCTTCCGAAAAGCTGTTCGAAGAGGTAAAGGAGCTTATAGAAGCGCTTGCCGCGGAGGATAAAGAGGCTGTTTTCGACGAGGCGGGCGACGTGCTTTTTTCAGCCGTAAACACTTGCCGGCTTGCCGGCGTAGACTGCGAACACGCGTTACATTCGGCTATCGATAAATTTATTGCAAGATTTGGCGAGTTTGAAAGGCTTGCCGTGCAGAACGGCGAAAAGATAGAGGAAATGGACCCTTCGCGTATGGATTACTATTGGGCGCTTGCAAAAAATGAAGTTAAAAAGCATTGACATAGGTAAGTTACATACTAAAAATAACGTTGTTCTGGCGCCGCTTGCGGGGTATACGAACAGCGTTTTCCGCAGTATGTGTTGGGAGTTGGGCGCTGGATTGGGTTTCACCGAGATGGTGAGCGCAAAAGGGCTTTGCTACGGCAGTGAAAAGACGGAACAGCTTTTGCATGTGGGTGCGGATTACGGCGGGATAAAGGCTGTTCAGATTTTCGGGAACGACCCTTATTATATGCGCAAGGCGTGTGAAAGCGAGGCTCTTGCGCCGTTTGGATTAGTAGATATAAATATGGGCTGCCCCGTACCTAAAATTTATAAAAACGGTGAGGGTAGCGCGCTTATGAACGATTTGCCGCTTGCCGCGAAAATTATTTCCGAATGTAAAAAAAGCGGCAAATATGTTTCGGTTAAATTCCGCATAGGGCTTGACGAAAGCCGCATAATATCCGCCGGCTTTGCAAAAATGTGCGAGGACGCTGGCGCGGATATGATAACCGTGCACGGGCGGACGCGGGATAAAATTTATGCGGGGGAAGTAAACTTCAAAGAAATCGCCGCCGCGAAAAAAGCCGTGAAAATCCCCGTGTTGGCAAACGGCGGGATTTTTTGCAAAGAGGATGCGGAAAAGTTGATTGAAGAAACGGGCGCGGACGGGGTTGCCGTTGCGCGCGGGGCGATGTATAAGCCGTGGATTTTTGCGGAAATCACGGGGCTTGAAAATTACGATAAAAAGAGCATAGTGCTGGGGCAATTGCAAAAAACCAAAGAAATTTACGGCGAAAGGTTCGCGTGCGTGTTTATGCGCAAAATGATAGCGTTTTATCTTAAAGGCGCGCCGAACGCTTCTTTTTACAAGGAAAAACTTTTCAAAGCCGCAACCTGCGAAGAGGTGGAAAATATTTTAAATGGCTTGGAATTTTAATAAAACCATACGACAAAAACCGACAAATAACGTCGGTTTTTTTTATTTTCCGACTTGTTTGCAAATATATAATACTTTTTACAATGCAGGTCTACGTTGAACTTGCCGTCCTTGAAAACTTTTGCATGGACTTCACCCTGCTGTATTGCGCCAAAATTGTTTCCAAAAACGCCGCGCCCGTATGGCGGATTGCGTTCGGTTCGGTTATAGGGGCGTGCTTTGCGGTGGTTTTTCCTCTTTTCGGTCTTGGCGCGGCGTGGGCGGTAATATTAAAAATTTTATCGGGGCTTTTAATCTGCCTTATATCGTGCAAGCTGAAAAGCTTAAAAAGTTATATAAAGTTTTCGGGCGCGTTCTTTATATTCACCGCGCTTTTGGGCGGGGCGATTATCGGAATATTTTCGCTTGCGGGGCTGGATTATTCCGCGGGCGCGGGGTTTATACTTTCTTCCGTGCCGATAGGCATACCGCTTTTCGGCGCGTTGATTTTGATTATAGGCGCGCGGAAGCTTGCGGCAAGGCTTTCCAAAAGCAGTAAAAACGCGGTTGTATGCCGCATATATGCGGGGCAATCGCATGTGAGCATAAACGGATTTTTCGACAGCGGAAACAAAGTTTATATAAAAGGACAGCCCGTTAGCGTGATTCCGTTTGAGGCGGCGGAAAAACTTATGGATTTAAGCCGCATAAAAGACGGCGTAAAAATACATACTGTTGCGGGGAGCAGAACTATAAAAGTGTTCACTGCGGACAGAATGGAGATTGCCGAAGGCGGCAAAACCACGGCATATACTGGGGTTAAAATAGGCGTAAGCCCTAATAAAATAAACCGCGCCGTACTGCACTGCGATTTGTTGGAGGGGTAACCGCCTTGTTAAGAGGGATTATTTTCCGGTAAATCGGGCGTATGTGCGCCGTTGATTATTGAAAGGAGATTTTATGTTTGAAAAAATAAAGCACATTTTATCGCTGATTTTCGGCGGGAACACTCTGGATTACATATGCGGAACGGAGGCGCTTCCTCTGCCCCTTTCGCAAGAAGAGGAAAGCGATAAAATAACTCTTCTGGAAAACGGCGACGAACGCGCCAAAGCGGAGCTTGTGGAGCATAATCTGCGGCTCGTTGTTTACATAGCCAAAAAGTTCGAAGGCTCGGGCGCGGACGGCGACGACCTTGTTTCTGTTGGAACAATAGGGCTTATAAAGGCTATAAATTCCTTTAAATCGGATAAAAATATAAAGCTTGCCACATATGCTTCGAGGTGTATCGAAAACGAGATTTTAATGTATCTTAGGAGAATGTCGCGGTTAAGGCAGGAAGTGAGCTTTGACGAGCCGTTAAACACCGACTGGGAGGGCAACGAGCTTCTTTTATCCGACGTTATGGGTACGGACGCAGACAGCGTTTATTCGGATATAGAGGGCGGAGTTGAGCGCGAGCTTTTGAAGTCTTCCCTTTCGAAATTATCGCAAAGGGAACAGAAGATTATGAAAATGCGGTTCGGGCTGGACGGCGCGGGGGACGGAATGACGCAGAAAGACGTCGCCGATACCCTTGGTATTTCGCAAAGCTATATATCGCGTCTGGAAAAGAAAATAATACTTAAGCTAAGGAAAGAAATTTCGAGAAAAATGCAATAGATATAAACATATAAGCCGTTTTGCAACGATTTTCCGTTTTGTTTACATAATAAAGGAGGAAAATTATTATGTTGCAAAAGGTTGTGATTTGCGGCGTTGATACTTCGGGTTTGCCGCTTTTATCCGCAAAGGAACAGGAAGAACTTATGATAAAGCTCAAAGCGGGCGACGAGGACGCGCGCGAAAGATTTATAGTGGGCAATATGCGTTTGGTGCTTTCTCTTGTGAGGCGTTTCTGGGCTAAAAAAGCCAACGCGGACGACGTGTTTCAGGCGGGGTGCGTGGGGCTTATTAAAGCGATAGACAACTTCGATTTATCCGTAGGGGTTAAGTTTTCAACTTATGCCGTGCCTATGATATTGGGAGAAATAAAAAGGTATTTGCGTGACGGGAACAGTTTGCGCGTTTCCCGCTCGATAAGAGATACGGCATATCAGATTTTGAAGGTAAGGGAAAAATTAGAGGCGGACGACGAGGACGTAACTTACGATAAAATAGCAAGGGAAATGAATATAGCCGTTTCCGAAGTGGCGTACGCGCTTGACGCGATTTCAGACCCCGTTTCGCTTTACGAGCCCGTGTTCAACAAGGCGGGCGACACGCTTTTATTGATGGACCAGATATTCGACGAAAAGAACAACGACGAGGTATGGACGGAAAAGGCGGCTTTGTACGAAGCTATCGCAAGGCTTGAGGGCAGAGAAAAGAAAATTCTGTTTTTAAGATACTTCGAGGGTAAAACCCAAACGGAAATTTCCCGCGAAGTAGGCATTTCTCAGGCTCAGGTTTCGCGCCTTGAAAAAACGGCTTTAAAACAAATAAAGGCTTGTATTTCATAATAATATAATAAAAAATCAAAACGGCGGACGGTTTCGTGTCCGCCGTTTTATTTATCGAAAATCTTGCGGCGGACGGAAATATCACCGTAAATTTTTTCATATATAAGTAAAACGGATTGTTAAACGCTTGTTTTTACAAAAAAAGTATGATAAAATGTATAAAAAGTCACAAAATACTACACTTAAATTAATAATTGTATAAAAATTCAGTCTTGTCCGCTATGGCGGCGGGAAATAAAGTAAAATGGGAACGGAATTTAAGAAACTCAAAAAAAAGTTTTTGATTGATGCGATAATCAAAAGCGTAATAATAGGTGTATCCGCGGGATTGTTTGCGGCGGGCGCTGTCTGGCTTGGGCTGAAACTTGCCGAAGCGGATATAAACGCGGGCTTTTATGTTTTAATCGGGCTCGGGGTTGCCGCCGCAGTCGGCGGGGTTTTGTTTTTTATTCTGCGCCCTTCGGATACGAAAATCGCAAAAAAGCTTGACCGTGAAAACGGACTGAACGAAAAAATTCAGACGATGGTTGCGTTCAGCGGAAGTGAAGGCGAAATGCTCGAACTTCAAAGGCAGGACGCTTCTGAAAAGCTTTCCGCTTTGCCTAAGAGTAAGTTCGACATAAAAAAACTGTGGCAATATATTTTAATCCCCGTGCTTGCGCTTGCGGTGTTTATAACGGCTGCGGTTATTCCTCAGAAAAAGCCCGATATTCCGCCCGATATACCTTTCGAGTATACGGAAAGGCATAAGGCGGCTGTTGAACAGCTTATAGAGGACGTTGACAAAACTTCGCTTTCCGATACGGACAAAAGCTCGGTTACGGCGTTGCTCCGAACAATGTCGGGAAATCTTGAAAAAATAAAAACGGAACGCGAAATGAAGGCGGCGGTAATTTCCGCGGTTGCGCTTATCGACGTTATTTTGTATACCTCCAACAGCTTCGATAACGTTGCGTTCGCTATCGGCGGCGACGAAAAAACGGAATTCCTTTCCGCCGCGATTACGGAGGGCGTGCTTTTTTACAAAGCTTCTTCCGTTACCGTAACCACGCTTGAACAGGTTGAAGCTATGGAGGCGGGGCTTGACAATTCGGTCGGCGAAAAGGTTGACGCGGCAATGGACGTTTTCGTACAGCAATACGAAATATCCGTTTCCGAGGGGCTTGAAGATATATTAAAAGAAATAAACGGTTTGATGGCGGTGGTTTCCAATGATAAAGTCGCCGCGGAAACCGACGGGCTGCGCATAAGCGTTGAAAAATTTTATGCGGCTATGAACGGAATTGCCGAACATTTTTCGACTTATGACGACGAAACCGTTCAAACCGCGATAAAGCAAAATATTACTGCTTATAAAAACGAACTTGTACCCGCGCTTGTTCCCCAGTCTTACAGATGCATAGCGGACGAATTCGTCCGCCGCAGAACGGCGCAGATATTCAATATAAACGCAAGCGAGCTGCCCAGACAGAACAGCGGCGTGCAGGAGCTTGACGAAAAGAGCGACGACCCAGAAAATCCCGACGGAACGGAAAACGGCGGAAGCGGAAAGGGGGATTCGGTTTTCGGCAGCAGCGAATACGTTTACGACCCCGACACGGGCGAGCTTGTGCCTTACGGCAAATATATAAACATATATTACGCAAGCATGACTGAACAGCTTTTGAACGGTGAGCTTCCCGAAAATTTAAAAGAAGCTATAAAACAGTATTTCAGTATTCTTTACAGCGGTACTGAAGAACCGGACGGAGAAAATAAAGAGGAATAAATTCAAGGAGACTTCAATGGAAAACATCGGAACGGCGGAAGCAAATTCCGCAACTCAGAACGCTAACGCGGAAAAGGTAAAAACCTTCAGTAAAGCGGTTGCAAAAATCAAAGAAGAAATCCGCAAAGACGTGGTCGGTCAAGAAGATATCGTAGATAACGTTATCACGGCGATAATCGCGGGCGGCAACGTTCTGTTGGAGGGCGTGCCCGGAGTCGGCAAAACAAGGCTTGTCCGTTCGCTGGGCAGAGTTTTGAGCCTGCCGTTCTCGCGTATACAGTTTACGCCCGATTTGATGCCTTCCGACGTTACCGGAACGAACGTAATCGAAAAGGACGACGGCGGAAGAATGAAAACGGTTTTCCGTAAAGGTCCTATTTTTGCAAACCTTGTGCTTGCGGACGAAATTAACCGCGCAACGCCCAAAACGCAGGCGGCGATGCTCGAAGTAATGCAGGAGCATAAAGTTACGGTTTTGAACGACAGCTATAAAATGCAGGAGCCGTTCTTTGTGCTTGCAACCGAAAACCCCATAGAACAGGACGGAACTTATCCTTTGCCCGAAGCGCAGATGGACCGTTTTATGTTCAAGCTTTTGATGCAGTTCCCCAGCACGGAAGAGCTTGTGGATATCGTAAATATGACGCAGATAACGCTTGAAGAAAGCGCGGAAGCTGTGGTAGACGGAAAAACAATTCTTGAAATGCGCGAGCTGGCAAAACAGGTTCCCGTAATAAACGACGTAATGAAGTACACCGTTAACCTGATTTCGAATACGCACCCCGAGCTTGAGCATACTTCTGAAACGGCTAAAAAATATATTAAAAACGGCGCTTCTCCCCGTGCGGCTCAAGCAATAGTTACGTGCGCGAAAGTCCGCGCGCTTATGCACGGAAATTATAACGTTTCCTATGCGGATATAGACGCGCTCGCGTGCCCCGTTTTAAGGCACAGAATAAAGATTAATTACAACGCGGTAAACGATAAGCTTTCCGTCGACGACGTTATTAACAAGCTCCTTGCCGAAAACAAAAAATTAAAGTAGGATAAAAACTTGGCGAATTTTGCGATAGACGAAGAATTTTTGCAGCAGATTGAAACGCTGCAAACGTTAATAAAAAACAACGTAGCGGGCTTGTTCGGCGGAAACCACCAGACAAAGTCCTACGGTTCTTCGTGCGAATTTTCCGATTACCGCGATTATATGGCGGGCGACGATATAACTAAAATCGACTGGAACGCCTACGCGCGCTTTGATAAGCTTTATTTAAAACTTTACGCCGACGAAAGGCAGATGCACACGAGGATTTATATCGACGCAAGCCGTTCTATGGCTTACGGCAAAGGGGCTAAGCACGTTCAGGCTCTAAGGCTTGCCGCCGCTTTGGCTTATCTTTCCATTAACGCTATGGATAAGGTTTCCATTTATGCGATACGGGATAAAAAGTGCGAAGAAATAGTTACAAATCTTTTGGGCAAAGACTCTTTCGTTTCTTCGATAGCAAAGCTTAACGACGTTGTTTTCGACGGCGACAGTTATATTTCGGAAAGTATTCTGCCCACAACGGTTGGTTACGGCGACGGTATGTCGGTGATAATTTCCGACTTTTTAACGGATAATAATTTCGAGGACGCAATAGATTATCTCACGGCGAAAAAACGAGACATACTGTGCATGCAAATTCTTTCAAAGGAAGAGCTTCACCCGCAGGTGCGCGGCAAAATGCACTTTTTCGACAGCGAGAAGGCTTCGAAATCTTACAGAAAAAACATAACCAAAGATATAGTTAACGCCTATAAACTCGCGCTCGAATACGTTACGCAGAGAATAAGCGGTTACTGTGCCTCCCGCGGGGCGGAATATATGCTTATTCCGTCGGAAGAGTCGGTATATAAAATATTTTTCGAAAGGCTTACGAATATGGGGGTATTGAAATGAACCTTTTATATCCTTTGGGATTACTCGGTTTAATCGGTATTCCCGTATTGATTTTAATATATATTCTCAAAAACAAATATACCGAGCAGGTAATTTCCTCCACATATATATGGACTTTAAGCGAAAAGTTTTTGAAACAGCGTACGCCCATAAACAAGCTTGTGGGGATTATCAGTCTTATTCTTCAGATTCTTGTTGTGCTTTTTGTTTCGGTTGCGGTCGCGCATCCCGTGTTCGCCGTTCCGAACGCCGCCAACGAATACTGCTTTGTGCTTGACGGTTCGGGCAGTATGAACGTTAACGAAGGCTTGCAGACAAGGCTTGAAAAGGGCAAGGGCGAAATTGCTTCTATAATCAACGGTTCGCTCAACGGATGCTCTTACACCCTCATATATGTCGGAACTACCACCGAAACGGTGTATTACAAAATGGAAAACAAAGAGCAGGCGCTCAAACTTTTAAAGGATATCGAGCCTGCTTATCTCACGGGCGAGTATACGGACGCGCTTAGCATAGCGCAGAATTTTTTCAACGAATCGCCCTGGGTAAAAACCTATCTTATAACCGATAAGGTAGTGCGTTCTTATGAAAACGTTGAAGTGAAAAACGTCGGCTCGCACGTTGATAACTATGCCATATCCGACGTGGAATATGCTCTGACGGACGCAAAGATTAAAGTAACCGGCAACCTTATGTCTTATGAAAACGAGGCGGCCGTTACTGTGGGACTTTATATCGACGGCGACAGCCGCGCGGCGGCGACGGCAAGGGTGGTCGTTCCCGTATACCAGAAAACCCCTTTTGAAATAAACGCGGATTACACCGAGTTTTCAAACATAAAAGTTGCCATAACAAACCGCGACGCGCTTGCGCTGGATAACGAGGTTATAATTTACAGCCCCGAGGCGGAAACGCAGTATAAAGCGCTTATAGTGAGCGATGCGCCTTACTTTTTGCAGTCTGCGCTCGCAACCAAAAACAACACGGAAACAACCGTGGTTTCGCTTAAAGATTATAAATCTTCCGTTAGCGGATACGATTTGTATATTTTCGACGGAGTGACGGGGGCGGTTATGCCCCGCGACGGCGCGGTATGGTTTATCGACCCGAAGGACAGCGTTTCGGGGAGCGGATTTACATTTCAGGGCAACGTTTCTCTTGCCGAAGGGCAAAAGCTTACTTACAGTTCTTCCAGCGCTTCCGCGTTGGATTTGCTCAGGCGCAATCTGCTTAAAAACGATATATACGTAAAGGAATATACCAAATGCGGGCTTTACCGCAAGTTTTCTACTTTGCTCACGCACGACGGCAACCCCTTGCTTTTTGCGGGGACTAATTCATACGGCAGCCGCGAGCTTGTAGTAGCTTTCGATTTGCACAAATCCAACCTGCCTGTAACGGCAGATTATACCACGCTTATAGGCAATATGTTTTCTTATACTTTCCCCAACGCGTTTGAAAAAACTTCTTACGTATGCGGGGAAACCGTGCGGCTCAACGTTCCTGCAAAATGCAACAGCATAAGGGTAGACAGCCCTATGGAAAACGTTTCTTATCTTGGAACGGGCGGCGACGAGTGCGAGCTTTACCTTTCCGAGGCGGGGCTTTACACGGTTACTATGCTTGCGGGCGGCAGCGAGAGAAAATTTTATATTTTTGCCGAACTGCCCGAAAACGAAAGGATTCCCGTTGTGGCGGAGGAAGCTTTCTCCGTGCGCGGAGAACCGAGCGAGGCGGGAAAGAGCGGAACTTACGAGGATTTGTTGGCTTGGTTTATATTATTGGCGGTGCTTGCCGCCGCGGACTGGGGGGTGTATTGCTATGAACAGTATCAGCTTCGTTAACCCCTGGCTTTTATTGTTGATTATTCCGGCTGTAGCGGTAATCACGGTGCCTTTTGTGTTCGCTGTCCGTTCCGATAACAGAAACGGACACAATATCGCTTCATTCGTGCTCCATATAGTTATGGCGGTAATAATATCTTTTGCTGCCGCGGGAACTACCGTTGTAACGGTAATTACGGAAACCGATGTTTTCGTCGTGGCTGACGTTTCTTATTCGGCGAACAGAAATCTCGATACCGTGGACGGATATATCGAAAATCTTCAAAACAATCTTCCCCGCAATTCAAAGCTCGGGATAGTTTGTTTCGCAAAAGATTACACCGTTCTTACAAAGCTCGGCGAAGAAGTGAAAAGCGTAAAACAGGCGGAGGTTGACGATACGGAAACGAATATCGCCGACGCACTGGAATACACGGGCAAGCTCTTCGGCGAAAACGTTATAAAACGCATTGTTCTTATAACCGACGGCAGACAGTCCGATTTGCGCTCAACGGAAAATACTTTAAAGCGTACGGTGGATAATCTTGCGCTTGCGGGCATTCGGGTTGACGCGATTTATCTTGACGACAACATCGGCGAAAGCACAAACGAAATTCAGGTTTCAAACGTTGAATTTACCAAAACGGCCTTTTTAAACGGAGAAAACAACTCTGTTACCGCATTTATACAAAGCAGTTACAACGCTTTGAATATGACGGTTTCTCTGTATTCCGACGATTTGTTGATAGAAAGCAAAATCGTAAATCTGCCGATAGGGTATACGCCCGTTTCTTTTGTTCTTCCCTCGGGAATAAAGGGGGAATTCGATTATGAAATCCGCGTTGACGGACTTCAGAGCGGCGACGATTATTGTTCATTCAACAATAAAATTTCGTTCACCCAAACCGTTTCGGATGCGGTAAGCGTGTTGCTTATAACAGAAAACGCGGCGAACGAAGCTTATGTCAGAAGTATTTACGGCGAACAGTCTGAAATAGACGCGCGCGTCGTAACCAAAGGCAGCGTTATCCCCGTAACCGTGGAAGAACTTTGCGTTTACGACGAAATAGTGCTTGCCGACGTGGATTTGAAAAAGCTGGAAAGTTACAGAATATTTATAGACAGCCTCGATAAGGTGGTTTCGGTTTTCGGTAAAAATCTTGTTACGGCTGGCGACCTTTCCATACAGAATACGCAGGATTCGGGCTTGCAACAGCTCGACGATATGTTGCCTGTGCGTTTCGGGTATAACCAAGACGACCCCAAACTGTATACGGTTGTAATAGATACCTCGCGCAGTATGGAAACGAACAACCGCCTTATAATGGCAAAAGAGGCGGCGCGCCGTATTGCGAATTTGTTGGGCGAAAACGATATGTATTGCCTTGTGGAATTCAACGGCGACGTAAGGGTTGCGCTCAATCCCGTAGAGGCGGGCAAAACAGATACGATAAACAAGGCGATAGATAACCTCGGCGCGTTGCAGGGCACCATTATTTATAAAGGGCTTGAAGAGGCTTATAAACAGATATCCTCGCTTACGATGTATAAAGAAAAGCAGGTTATGCTTATTACGGACGGGCTTACCTATTCCACCGGCGAGGGCGACGACCCTGTTTCCGTTGCGAACAGTATGCGCGCGGAAAATATAAAAGTATCCGTTATAGACGTCGGGCGCGGTGGCGATTACGATACCTCCGACGCGGCGAAAAACGCGGTAAGAATGCTCAAAGACATAGCAGGCTTAAACGCCGCTGTTTGCAAAGGCGATTATTTTTACACCATTTCCCCCGAAAGCCTTGCGGAAATTTTCATTTCCGACATCGCGGACAATATAACCGAACCCGTTATCAATGCCAAGGCAACGGTTATAAGAAACAGACGTACAGACCCTTCTTTGGAGGGCTTTGAAGAGGACGCGGGGGAAATAAGCGGGCTTATAAACAACAGCGCAAAGGGCAGTGCAATAACTCCGTTGAAAGCTGAATATTTTAAAGCGGCAACGCAGAGCAATGTTCAGGTTCCGCTTTATTCTTACTGGACTTACGGAAACGGAAAGGTTTCAAGCTTTACAAGCGATATTTCAAACGGCTGGACCGACGGCTGGAACAATAAAGAAACTTTTTTTAAAAACGTATTTGAAACAAGCGTGCCCGCAAGCAAAACGGATAAACCCTATCTTACGGAGGTATCTTCGGAGGGCAAGTTCGGCAGGGTCAGCCTTACCCCTATAAATCTTTATGCCGAAACAAAGGCGGAAATAGAAGTCACCGCGCCCGACGGCACCGTCGCATCTTATGAATGCGTTCCCGACGGCACGGGTTATTATGCGGATTTCGACGCGTCGGACGTTGGCAAATATAGTATAAACATAAAATATCTTTCCGACGGCGTTCAATACAACAGCCTTGCGGCTTTGAACGTTTCATATTGTGCCGAGTACGATATGTTTGCGAATTTCGACGCTTCGGAGCTTTATAAAACGGTCGGCGGAAACGGAACCGTAAGCGAGGACGGAAACCTTAAAATAGAAAACGACATAAGGGAAGTAGGCACTTACGAATATTCGCTCACGGTAATTTTGCTTTCCGTTTCGGCGGCGCTGTTCGTGGTTGATATAATAATCCGTAAACTCAAATGGAACGATATAAAAAGCTTGTTCATAAAGGTAAATAAAAGCAAATAGGAGGCGTTGATGAAAAAGAAAATAATAAGCGTTTTCATAGCGCTTTTTATGGCGGCTTGTCTTTTTGCGGGCTGCGACAACGGCAACGGCATCGTGCGCCCGCCGTTCCCGCCCGGACCGGGAGAAGAACAGAACAGCGGAGATTTTACGGTTACGCTGATGCTTGACGGTTCTGTATATGTTCCGCAGAGCGGCGTAACCGCTACTTGGGACGACGGTATGAGCCGCCCCGTAAGCGCGCCTTTCGGTGCTGACGGTGTTGCAAGGATATCGGGGCTTGACGGCGATTATACCGTAAGGGTTAACGGTTTGCCGTCGGAATTCACTTTCGACCCCAACAACACCGTTGCAACAAACTATCAGAGAAAGATAACTCTCGATATTTACCGCGCGATTGTTCTTCCGGAATTCAAAGCTCCCGCCGCTGGCAGCGTGCTTTTCGGCGCGGAAGAGCTTAAAATAGCAAACCCCGATATCGGCGCAGCTTACAGAATAACGCTTAAATCCGCATTAGAAACTTATTATTGTTTGTATGAACCTCTCGACGCGGGTATGTATTGCGTTCGGTCGCTTGTCGATATTACAGAAAACGCGATAAATCCCAAATACCGCATATGCTCGGGCACGCGCTACGGCGCAAGGTACGAGGGCGCCGTGCTTGACGGCGGCGGCGCTTCAAACACTTATACCGTGAATTTCGATTATCAAACGGGTTATAACTACGACGAAATGGGCGGCATTCTGCTTTTCGGCGTTATGGCGGAAACCCGCACTATGGAATTCCCCCTCACGCTGGATATCCTTATAAAGCGCACGGGCGATTACGTAAGGCAGGATATAATGTCCAACGTGGTTGTTCCCACTGAATTCGAAGGCGTTTCAAACAACGCTGAAAGCATAAACAGTTTTAAGCAAAAACAGGACGCGTTTATGCGCGGAACGGAAAACAGACGCAAGCAGATTATGTTCCATGAAGATACGTTGCTTGACGGCGATAAAGTAAAGTTTAACGAGGATACGGGTTATTATCACCTTTACGATAAAGAAGCCCAGACTTACGGTCCCGTTATCTGGGCAAAAATATCACAGTCCTGCGGTATTATCGACGACCCCTTTAACGGTATCGAATACCACGGAAACAAGGCGTTGACCATAGACGATAATTACGATAAGTTCTATAAAAAAACTCCGCCTAAATACGGCAGCGATAAAGAACCGCATTATCTTAATTATAAAGTGTTCATAGAAGGATACGAGGGTATCGCCTCGCACGAGGCATCGTTCCCCGGAATTTCAGAACAGTATTCGGCTTATGCGGGAACGCTGGGCTATGCCGAAATGTGCAACTCAGACGGCGTTTACCCCGTAAACAAAGAACTGCAAAGATTTTTGCAGGGATACGCTACAAACGCAAGGCTGTTTATGGACGGCAACGGCTGGGCAGAAACCTCGTCAAGGAGGCTGAAATCCGCCGAAGAAGACCAATGGCTTTTCGCTTGCGGGTATTACGTTCTTTAAATTAACTGTATAAACACGGCTCCCCGCAGTATTTTACTGCGGGGAGCTATTATTTTCCATTATATGCCATATTGTAAATATTTATACATTTTTTCATTATTTTATTGCAAAAATGAAAAAAAATTGAATTTTTATAAAATTTTATTCAAAAATCAGTTGCATTGTTAAAATTTATGTGATAAAATCCATTGTAATAAACCATATCGAGAATCTTTGGGCGGCGTTTACGCACGGTTTCAGCGTAACCCTGAACGCCCTTTAAAAATAAAATATTAAAAACTGATTTTTTGGAGGTATAGAATGAAGAAGTTTTTAAAGAAAACTCTTGCGGTCTGCTCAGTTCTGAGTTTAACTGCAACAATGGGGTTTGCCGCTGCGTGCAACCCCGAACCGGAAGATAACAACGAGACAGACCCTCCTCACGTTCACAGTTATACCGAATGGCGTAACGATGATTTGCAGCACTGGAAAAAGTGTGCGGAAGACGACGCAATCTCCGAAAAATCAAACCATGAATATGATAAAGGCGTTTGCGAATGCGGCGATAAGCTTGCCGCGCAGGAGTTCTCCCCCGGCGCTTTGATAGAACTTAACGTAAAAGGCGAAACAAAAGCGGCGTTTATCGGCGGCTTAGGCACGTTTAAACTTACAATGTTGAATTTGCCCGCCGGCAGAAGCTATACGTTTAAATTCGGTTCGCAGGAAGTCGTTGTGGATTCCGAACATAAAAGCTTCGATTTTGATTGCCTCGGCGAAGAAGTTACTATATACAAACCCAACACGTCTTCGGCTTTCGGCGACGGCACTGATTTAAAAAAGGTTTCCGGAGTTTTGTTTAAAGTAATTCCGGCCGGCGATTATTCCGAAGGCGGCGCGGCGGATACACTTTCTTTCAAAGTTGAAGAGGTTTCCAAACGTTTGTCCGTAGGCGACAATAATTTAACCGTATCAGGCTCCGTAATAAATTCGTTCAGCACTTCTAAGTACGGCAGCCACAGGTTTATTTTCAACATTACAAACGACGACGAATATACCGTTGAGGTTTGCGGCGAAAAACATACCGTAAATAAAACGGATAAAGAATTCACCGTGGATATGCAAAGGGATAAAGAATATCTCTTCCAGCGTGAAGTTTCAACGTTCTCAATCAGGATTACTGCCGCGGCAGCCAACACCGCAGCTACGGAATTCGGCTTGTATATTCTTCAGCCCAAAACCATAGAAACTTTTGCATACAACTCTATGATGGCGTTGTCAAGTGCAAGAAATCCCGAAATAAAAGATTATTATAACGGCGAATATGAATTCGTTGTTTCCAACGCGCAGAAAACCGAAGAAGAATGGTATATCGAAGCCGGCAATACTTATGATTTTTACGGTTCGGTTTATTACAGCAACTTCGAGTTGTATGTCGGCGATGAAAAGGTGGGCGAATTCACCGGCGCGGACCCCGCTTCCGAAGAATCTGTTGAATTCGAAGTTTCTTTTGAAGTAAAAGAAGAACATTTTAATGCGGATAAATCAATAAGTTTTACGTTAAAGCTGCTTAACGAAGAAAAATTTACCGTTATGGCTAAATTCGGCGTAGCGCCCGTAAAACTTGACAATCATATTTTGCAGCTTTCAAAAGGCGTCACAGGATTCGTTACGGAATGTAAAGCTGCCGATATCGGGGAAGACGGAAAATATACTTATACGTTTACCGCTCCCCAAGACGGTTGGTATATGTTTGAACTTTACGGAACGACCGGCGTAAATTACACGGTAGGAACAGATAAAACCGGAGAATTATCGCTAAGCAAGCCTATCAAAGAGGTTGTTCAGCTTGCAAAAGACGATGTTTTGACCGTTGTTCTCGAAGACGGTATGGGCAAAAAGTGGAATGCTGGCTTAAATGATTTCGAATTAGTTGAGGTAACTCCCGTAGGCGCTACGATAAAAGTTACGGAAACCGAAGAACCTGCGACAGGAACAAGTATCGAAGGCGTATATAATTTGTCGTCAACTCAATCGAGTGCTGTTGAACATGTTGTATCGGAATCGGGTTGGTATGAGTTTAAAACAAGCTGGGCCGACGGTTTTGACGAACCTTGTCTTGACGGAGAAATGGGCTGCTCAAGCTGGGAAATGTTGGGCGGCTACAATCATTATAAGGTTTATCTTGAAGCGGGTCAAAAATTTAAGGTTACCGGATACGGCAACGGTGACGGCGAAACCTACACAATCACCAAAATGCTTACAACTGGCGAAACCAAGATAACTTTAAAGGAAGCCGACATTGCGGCAGGCGGCAAAGAAATATCTTTTAACGGAAAGAAAGGCAAGACTTACGTTATAACCGTTACAGAAGACGTTGCAGAAGAGTATGATAAATTTTGTACTGCTTATTGCGGTTCGGAGTTTATTCTCGGCTGGCATCCTACCGATTGGGACGCTCCTTATAAAACCTCGCATGAATTTACTTTGACAAGCGGTGATATTTTAACGTTTAAATTTACCGCCATAATGGAAGCGGATTGCGAATATACTGTTACTATAACCGAAGTTACAATTTAATTACAGTAAATTAAAATACGCCCCGCGCATATGCGCGGGGCGGCTTTTTATATTGTTTTTTTAATTTCGGGCGGGTTGCGGTAAGTATGCGCCGCAAAAATATGACATATGTAAAAAATAATTGACACGTTGTAACGGGTATGATATACTTATCTCAAAAAATTTAGCTAAAATAAACGGAGTCATTTGATGGGCGTCAAAGAAGATTTGGAAAATAATTTTGAAAAAATTTACCGTGATTTCAGGCTGCACCTTTACAGACATATTTTCGAGGTGCTCGGAGAAAGGGAAGGTTCTTTAACGGTTACCGAATTTTTCGCGGTTGAAACAATAGGGCTTATGGGCAACCCTACCGTAAGCGAATTTGCCGATTGCCTTTCGATTACTTCTTCCCATGCGGCGTATAAAGTCCGCCAGCTTGTGGAAAAAGGATATGTGAATAAAGTCCCCACCGACGATAAGCGCACTTTCCGCCTTGAAGTAACGGATAAATTCACGGGTTATTATCATAAAGACAACTCTTACGGAAATTATATTTTTAATATGCTTTCCGAATCGCTCGGCGAAAAAGAACTCGAACTTACCGCCGCGCTTTTTAAAAAATTTGTTGAAACGATTGAAAAGGAGAAAAACAATGGTTAAAATAATTACGGATTCCTCAAGCAACATCACGCAGGAAGAAGCAAAGGCTTTGGGCGTGACCGTTATGCCCCTTACAATAAATTTCGGAACGGAGGAGTTCCGCGACGGCTTGGATATAAACTGCGAAGAGTTTTATGAAAAGCTTGCAACGGATAAGGAATTCCCCCATACTTCACAGCTTACCGAAGACCAGATAGAAACGGCGGTGATTTCAGCGCTTAAAGAGGCGGACGAGGTTTTGCTTATGCCGCTTGCATCGGTTTTAAGCGGTTCTTACGAGCGTTGCAAAGCCGTTGCGCAAAAATATGAAAACGTTTACGTTTGCGATACAAAATGCACAACCGTTATGCTCAAACTCTGTGTTACGGAAGCTTTGAAAATGGCGGATAAAAGCGCGGCTGAAATTATGGCTATGGTGGACGCGCTCCGCCCCAAACTCAAAATATACGCTTGCCTCGATACGCTTGAAAATCTGAGAAAGGGCGGAAGGCTTTCGAACATATCCGCAATAATCGGTTCGGTGCTTAAAATAAAGCCCGTAATTACTTTCGGGCTTGACGGAAAGGTTGAAATGCTTTCCAAGCAGTTCGGTATGAGCAAAGGGCTTAGCCATATTGCTTCTTTGGTGGATAAAAATAAAATAGATTTTTCAAAGCCCGTTTATCTCATATACACCGCCAACGATAAAAACGCGTGCTCGCTTTTGGAAAAACTCAAAATCGAATGTTCAGAAAAGAGCAATATTTGCCCCGTAATAGGCACTCATATCGGCACGGACGCGGCGGGAATCGTTTACTGTGAAATATAACCATTAGCCGATACCGTTTAAAAACCGTTTACTTTGTTTATATTTTTTGATATAATAATATAAAAAGTAAACAGGGTTAAAATATGGTATTGGCTGACTGGATAGCCGTAGGCATAGTTGCAGGCGGGTTGCTTTTGGGCGCGCTTGTCGGTTTCGGCTCGGGACTGAAATTTTTCACAAAGGGTATTTTCGGCTTTATAATAGCAATCGTTGTTTGCGCGCTTGTGGGAACGGTTTTTCTCGAAGTGGGCTTTATCGGCGATTTGATGCGTAAATTTTCTTCTCTCTGGACGGAAAAAGAGGGCTGGTTCTACGATTTCCTCGGCAAAATTCATATGGAAGTCGTGGTCTACTATATAGTTCTGTTTATCGTAGTCCAGATTTTGAGGATTATAATCGTTGGGATTATAAAGGGCATTTCAAGGAGCAAAAATATAGTAATACGCACGCTGGACAGAGCTTTCGGCGCGATATTCTTTGCGTTGATGTTCGCTTTAATCGCTCTTTTGGTTCTTAAAATAATAGGCTGGGTCGGCGGTACGACGGCAACTGAGCTTTATGACAGCTTAACGGGCAGTTTGTTCCGTCTGGACGCGCTGTTCGACAGAATAAATCCGGACTGGCAAGGGATTACAGGTTAAATAAAATTGAATGCGCAAGGCAATTTCGGATTGCCTTGCGCATATTTTTATATTATGGAAGTTACGTTTTCCGCCTTAAAACAAAAAGACGTTATAAATTTAACAGACGGCAAGCATCTCGGCAAGGTGTGCGATATCTCGTTCTCTTTCCCCGAAAACAACGTTCTCGGCTTTACCGTTACGGGCTGTAAGGGGTTTCGCTTTTCCAAGCAGGAGATTTTTTTGCCTATAAACTGCATTGTTAAAATCGGGGAGGACGCCGTTCTTGTCAAATACGGCAAAGAACCGCCGCCCCCGCCGAAACCGCCTAAGCCAGATTGCCCGACGGATAACTGCCGCCCGTTCCCGCCCGAATGCCCTCCGCCGAATTATCCCCCGCAGTATCCGCCGCACGGAGGAAGGCGCAGTTACGACGAATACGAGTAAATCCGTCAGAAAATATTTTCGAACTTAACGTTGTAAGCGTCGGGCAGGTTTTTTGAAATTTCCTTTAAAACTTCGACTTTGCCCAAAGCAAGCTCGTATTCTCCGTTGTATAAAAGCCCGCACGCTTCGCTGAGCCAGTAATCTATATAAGAAATATCGTTGTGCGGTACGAATATGTGCAGCTTGGATTTTTTATCGTCCCACAGCGCGCGCACGGCGTATCCGTCCTCGGCGCTTGCGGTTTGCGTTTCTACTTTTGTGTAAAGCGCTTCGAGCGCCTCGTTAAACTCTTTGAACTGGGCGTTTACGTACCATTGCGTGAATATGAAAAGCCCTATGCAAAGAGCTATTGCAACAATCGTGTAAGAGATAGCCTTTACCATTGACCTTTCACCTCGTATTGCAAAATTTTATAATGTTCGCCGCGCTTCTGGAAATAAACCCTGCCTTCGCCGTTCACGGTCATAGCCACAACGTCTTTTTCTTTGCAGTTCTGCTTTTGTAAAAACTTTTTCAGCTCGTCCCTGTCAAACCCGCAGCGGGCGAGATTTTGCGTGTCTGCCTTTCCGCGGTCTATAAGCATAAGGGGGAGAGATAAAGAAGCCTTTTCTTCCTTTTCAAGCGCGGAAAACGAGCCGTTCGCCTCATAGATGCCGTAATATACGTCGTCTAAATTGAAATATCCCGCAACGCGCATGCTCTCTATCAAATCGCTTACGTCAAGATTGTTCTTTTTTAACTGGAATTCGTCTATGCCGTTTTTGTTTATCACAACCGACGGCTTTCCGCTTACAATATTCTTTACGGGTTTGAACCAAAGCTCGAAAAGCCACACTATCTCATGCAGAATAAATATCGTCACTATGGCGATAATACCGTATAAAATGGGTATGGAACTGTCCGCCATCGGTATGCAGGCAAGCTCGGCAATCACAAGGCTTATAACAAATTCAAAGGGCTGCATTTCGCCTATCTGGCTTTTGCCCATAAGCCTCATTATTAAAAGCAGTACCACGAATATAATCGTGGTGCGAATGAAAATAAGAGCCATACAAACAGTATTCTCAAAATAATTTACAATATTCTTGCTTTATCTGCACACTTGTGCTATAATCCGTATGAATTTTATGAGGTACGAAAAGGTTTTGGCCGCGCTTGAAAATCTCTCTTTCCGCGGTATGGATTTCGGGGTGGAACGCACGCGCGCAATGCTTGACGCGCTCGGCAAGCCCGACGGAAGAATGAGAATAATACACGTCGCGGGCACTAACGGAAAGGGCTCCGTTGCGGAATATTTAACGCAGATACTTGTTGCCGCGGGCAAGCGCACGGGGACGTTTACTTCGCCTGAGGTTTACGATTATTTCGGGCAGTTCCGTATAGACGGAAAAAAAATAAATCTGAATTTGTTTTGCGACGCGGCGGAAGCCGTTTTGAAAATTGCGGGCGACGCTACTCGGTTTGAGGCGGAAACGGCAACCGCGCTTTACGCTTTTTATCTTGCGGGCTGCGAATATGCGGTTGTGGAATGCGGATTGGGGGGCACATATGACGCAACCAACGCGGTTTTGCGCAAAAAGCTTGCGCTTATAACCTCGATATCGTTGGAGCATACGTCCGTTCTCGGCAAAACGCTGGATAGCATACGCGCGCATAAAGCGGGCATAATCAAAGACGGCTGCGAAGCTTTGATAAGCGGCTGCAACACGCGGGAAACGATTGAATATTTTGAAAACCTCGGCGCAACGGTTGCGGGCAAGTGCGAATTTGTACCCGTGTTCGGAGAGGAACAAACTTATAACGCGGGGCTTGCGGCGGAGGCGGCAAAGCGGCTCGGTATAGAAGAAACCGCAATATATGAGGGGATTAAAAACACAAAACCCGACGGCAGAATGGAAACGGTTGAGGCTGACGGCAAAACGTATATCCTTGACGGCGCGCACAATCCGCAAAGCTTTAATCCGCTGGTAAATTATCTTTCGGAATACGCCAAGGCTGAAGAAACGTCGATAATTTTCGGCTGTCTGAGCGATAAGGATATAAACGCAAACGTGCGCTCTCTTGCGGGGCTTGCAAAAGAAATAATAGCGGTTGAATGCGAAAGCCCGCGGGCAATGAAGTTGGGCAATATTTTCAAGGCGTGCAAAACGTATTTCGGCAATGCGTCGGCGGCGGCAAGCGTTTCAAACGCTTTGGAAAAGGCTTCGGGCAAAACCGTGGCGGTATGCGGTTCGTTCACTCTTTTGAAGGAGGCAAAAAATTGGATAGAGAAAAGGTTATAAAAGCAATCGGCGATTTGCTCGACGCTCTCGGCGAAGATAAAGAAAGAGAGGGGCTGAAAGATACTCCGCGCCGTGTCGCCGACGCTTACGCCGAACTTTTGTCGGGGGCCGGTCAAAATGCGGAAGAGCATCTTTCCCGCACGTTCGATACAAAATGCGGCGATATGGTTGTTGAAAGCGGTATAAATTTTTCTTCCACCTGCGAACATCACCTGATGCCTTTTTTCGGAAAAATAACAATAGCCTATATACCGGACGGAAAGGTTGTCGGGCTTTCGAAACTTGCGCGCACCGTAGACGTATTTTCAAAAAGACTGCAAATACAAGAACGGCTTACAAGGCAGATTGCGGAAGAGATTATGCGCGTTTTAAAGCCCAAGGGCGTTTTCGTTTGCTGTGAGGCGGAGCATACGTGTATGACCTGCCGCGGCGTAAAAAAGGCGGGCAGTTTAACTTATACTTACAGTACGCTCGGCGAATTCGGGCAGGATAAAAAGAACGAGGTGCTTTCACTTATAAAACGATGAAAATAGGAAGTAAAGTTTTCGACGGCGGCACGCACGTCATGGCGATTATCAACTTAACACCCGACAGTTTCTGGCACGAAAGCCGCCGTACGGCGGACGACGTGCTTTTTGCTGTTGAAAAGGCTTTGAACGACGGCGCGGAAGTCATAGATTTGGGCGCGCAGTCCACCCGCCCGAACTATACCGAGGTGAGCGCGGAAGAAGAGATTTCAAGGCTCGAACGCCCGCTCATGCTCGTAAAAGAACGGTTTGACGTTCCTTTATCCGTGGATACTTATTTTGCGAAAACGGCAAAGGCGGCGCTTGCCGCGGGCGCGGACTTAATCAACGACATCTGGGGATTGAGCCGCGAAAAAGAAATGACTGAAATTATCGCAAAATATAACGCTTCCGTTTGCATAATGCACAACTGTAAAACTCCGCTTTCTGGCGATATATGGAAGCCTGTTGCGGACTTTTTGAAAAACGGCGTTGAAACCGCGCTGAACGCGGGAATAGATAAAAACAAAATAATCCTTGACGGCGGCATAGGCTTTGCCAAAAACAAAGAGCAGAATCACGAGCTTTTAAACGGCTATGAAAAGCTGTTGCCCTTGGGATATCCTTTGCTTTTGGGCACAAGCCGCAAATCTATGTTCGGCGGAAACGTTGAGGACAGACTCCCCCAAACGCTTGAAAGTACCCGCCTTGCAGTGAAAAAGGGCGTTCTTTTCGTACGCGTTCACGACGTAAAGGAAAACGCGGAAGCCATAAGGAGAGAATATGAACGCGGTTAAAATTCGCGGGCTGGAAATAAATGCAAGGCACGGCGTTTACGGCTTTGAAAAATCTTCCCCCCAGCTTTTTGTGATAGACGCGGATTTGTATACCGATTTTTATTCCGCGGCTAAAAACGACGATTTAAGCGCAACCGTGAATTACTCGGAAGTATGCAACGCGCTTATAAAAACCGTAACGGAAAACACTTTTAATCTTATCGAAACCCTTGCATATGCCTGCGTTAACGCGCTTATGGACGGTTTTCCTTTAACTTCTTTAAGCCTCACTGTGTACAAGCCCGAAGCCCCTATGAAAATAAAATTTTCAAACGTTGGCGTAACCGTGGCGGTGGAGCGCGAAAGGGCTTTTCTTTCAATCGGTTCGTCTGTCGGCGATAAAAAGGGATACCTCGATAAGGCGGTTAAGCTTTTGGGCGAGACGCAGGGAATAACGGTTAAAAAGGTGTCTTCATATATCGAAACCGAACCTTACGGCGGCGTTGCGGAAAACAAGTTTTTAAATTGCGCCGCGGAAATTTCAACATATCTTCCGCCATTGAAACTTCTTGAAGAAATTCACCGCATAGAGGCGGAATGCGGCAGAGAACGGCTTGTCCGCTGGGGCGACAGAACTTTGGATATAGACATAATTTTTTACGGGCAAAAAATTATTCGCGAAGATACGCTTTCCGTTCCCCACCCCGAGTATGCCGAAAGGGATTTTGTATTGGTTCCGCTTAAAGAAATAGCGCCCGAGTTTGTCTGCCCGCTCACTTTCAAAAAAATTAACAGTTTTTGATAATATTTTTCATTCTTTCGGATTATGACATAATTCGTAAAAATTTTTTGGTCAATCTGCACAAAAATTTTTAAAAAATATATACAATTAATAAATGGTGTGCTATAATCTGTTAGCAGAAAAACTATTTATTCCACACGCAAACGGCGCGGAGGAGATGTATTTTGGAAAAGATTGGCATTATTGATTTGGGCTCTAATTCGGCAAGGCTTGTTATAGTTAACCTTTTCACCGAAGGCTATTTTATGGTGGTGGACGAACTTAAAGAAAGCGTCCGCTTAGGTCAGGATATGGAGCGCGACGGTTTTTTGAAACCCGCGCGCGTTGCCGAAACGATAAAAACTTTGAAAATGTTCAGAAAGCTCTGCGATTCCAGCGGCGTAACCCGCGTAATTGCCGTCGCAACCGAAGCGGTGCGCCGTGCAAAAAACCAAAGGAGCTTTCTTGATGAAATTCAGGCTACGTGCGGCATAAAAATCCGCGTGCTTTCCGCAGAGGAAGAGGCGGTTCTCGTTTACCGCGGCGTAATAAACACAATGGATATCCCCAAAGGCATCGTTCTCGAAATCGGCGGCGGCTCTACAAAAATCGTTTATTACAACCGCAGAAATATGCTCAATTACGTCACCTTGCCTTTCGGCGCGGTAACTCTTACGGGAATGTTTGCAAACGACGGTTTAAAGCCCGAAGAGCAGGCGCAGAAAATAGAAGAATTTTTCACCGCACAGCTTGAAAAGGTGGAATGGCTCAAAGAAGTAGACCCCGACGCGCAGATGATAGGCGTGGGCGGTTCGTTCAGAAATCTTTTCAAAATTACGAGAATGGTGCATAAATATCCTTTGGATACCGTGCATAACTACAAAATGCCCGTTGAGGATTTCAGCCCGATTTACGATATGATAAAGGTTTTGGACCTTGACAAAAAGAAGAAAATCAAAGGTCTTTCAACCGAAAGGGCGGATATTCTCCCCGCGGCGCTCGCAGTAATAAAATCGTTTATAAAATATATGAACGTGGAACAGTTCACGTTCTCGGGTGCTGGATTAAGAGAAGGCATAATGTTCAATCAGGCTTTGCCTATGACGATTGAAAAACCTATTGCCGACGTTCTCAATTATTCGCTTACAACTCTTGTAAAATATTATGACTGTGAAGAAAAACACGTAGAACACGTTGTAAATTTAAGTATCCAGCTTTTCAAACAGCTCCGCGTTCTGCACAAGTTTCCCCGCCAGTATCTCAAAATTCTCAAAGTCGCGGCTATGTTGCACGATTGCGGAATGAGGATAAAATATTACAATCACCAGCGCCATAGCTGGTATATGATTCTTAACGCCACGCTTTACGGCGTCAGCCACCGCGATATAGTGCTTGCCGCATTTACCGCGTGCTGCCACAAAAAAGAAGATATCAACGCTTACGACTGGGCAAGATATCGCGATATAGTTTCCGACGAGGATTTGGACGTTGTCAAAAAACTCGGCGTTATGCTCAGAATTGCGGAAAG
This sequence comes from uncultured Christensenella sp., assembly GCA_910577375.1. Lineage (GTDB taxonomy): Bacteria > Bacillota > Clostridia > Christensenellales > Borkfalkiaceae > Coproplasma. Next base: position 11,329 of record CAJTLT010000006.1, on the reverse strand, counting down.
TCTTGACAGGTCGAAATGCGGTTCGATAAAGAGTATAAACTGCGATATCCTCGGCGATTCGGTTATAATGAAAACCGAAGTGGAGGGCGACGCGGTGCTTGAAATCAAAAACGCAACCGCGGCGTCGGCCGAATTCAGAAAATTCTTCCACAAAAATTTAGAAATCCTTTAACGGAAAAGCCGCGTTTCAAGCGGCTTTAATCATACATATGCAATACGTTTTGGCAAGCGCCTCGCCCAGAAGAAAAGAACTGTTAAAACAGCTTTTACCAAATTTTGAAATAATCGTATCCGATGTGGACGAAAGCGGTATTCATATTTCCGTAAGCGAACAGCTTGCGTGCGGTTTGGCGGAGGCGAAATGTTCCGCGGTGTTTGCGAACAATAAAGATAAAACGGTTATTGCCGCCGATACGATAGTTGTTTACAACGGGCGTGTTCTCGGCAAACCGGCAAACAAAAACGACGCGTTCCAAACGCTTAAAATGCTTTCGGGCAACGTTCACGAAGTAATCACGGGCGTGTGCGTTCAAAGCCCCTTTAAAAAGGTTGTCGGTTTTGAAAAAACCTTTGTAAAGTTCAACATATTGTCAGATGAATTTATAAAAAACTACGTGGAAGGCGGCTCGCCTATGGATAAAGCGGGCAGCTACGGTATACAGGATAAAGGAGTGGTTTGCGATTATAAGGGCAGTTATTCCAACGTTGTCGGTCTGCCCATAGGACTTACTCGGAAATTACTTGAAGCAGCGGGAAAACACTAATGAAAAGAATAGCGATAGATTTGGGTTCGGGAATAACAAAAATATATATGTCGGGCTGCGGGGTCGTGCTTATGGAGGCGACCTGCGTCGCCGTGGAACGGTTTGAAGAACGCGGGGAAAACGTTCTTTCCGTAAAAGCTTACGGGGATAAAGCCCGCGCGCTTTCCGGCAGAGCGGCGGTAAACACGCGCATTGTAAACCCCGTTTTCGAAGGCGATATAATTCACGAAAATTTAGCCGCGGCTTTGTTGGCTCACTTTCTTGAAAAAATAGAAATCACCCCTAAAAAAGCAAAGCGTACGGAGGCGGTGTTTATTCTGCCTTGCGGCGTAAAGGAAGAAATAAAACAAAAATATCTCCGCATTGCGGAAGATTGCAATATCGGCGCGGTTTACTTTACGCAAACGCCGTTCGCATCCGTTTTGGGGCACAATGTCGGCGTAAGCGAAAGCACCCCTATGTTCACGGTTGATATCGGGCATTCTCTCACAAATATTGCGGCAATTTCGCAGGACGGAATTATTTCGGGTTTAAGCGTCAACTTAGGCGGCGGAAATATCGACGTGCATATAATCGACGAGCTTGCGGAAAATTTCAATCTTAAAATAGGCGCGCTCACTGCGGAAAAACTCAAAAATACGGTGGGCAGTCTGCTTGAAGACGATAACAAAATCACCGTTATAGAGGGAAGGGAAGTATCGGGCGGCGCGCCCGCTTCGATAGCCGTCAGTTCCGGTCAGATTTACGGCGTTATCACAACCTATGTGGATAAAATAATTGAATACATTGTTTTCGTAATGCAAAAACTTCCCGCGGAGGTAGCTTCGGGCGTAATGCGCGGCGGCGTTTATCTTTCGGGCGGACTTTTGAAAATGGACGGGCTTGCGGAATATATCCAAAGCAAACTTAAAATTCAGGTAAACGTTTCCGAAGAGCCCCAGCTCTGTTCCGTGATAGGCGGCGGGGCGATTATTTCAAACGACAGTCTGTTGGAAAACTTTGCAACTTCTTAAAGTTATTTAAAGTTTTGTTTTAATATGGCTTAATATGCGTTATATGCCCGCGCCCGACGGCTTGCTTGCCGTCGGGCGCGGAATTTTTATTTCAAGCCGTCGGTTAAAAGCTTGACCGCCATTTTAAAACCCTCTTCATAATATGTTGTTTCCGCCTCGGACTGTAATCCCCCGCCGAACAAAAACAAATCGCTCAAAATCGGTTTTTGCTCGGCGTTTAAGGTTGCTTCAAGCCTTTCATAACATTCGTCGTATTGTTTTTGTACCGCGTAATATTCTTCGGAATAATTTATTGTATCTATATTTCCGTGCTTGTTGAATAATAAATTGTAAATCGCAGTCCTCATATGTTTCTAATATATCTCCTTTTTTTAAAATATATTACATCCAACGGGTGTTAGTCAAGTAATTTACACCCAAAAGATGTTATTTTATAGAAAATAACGGAGAAAATTATGATAACGTTGAGCAATATACAAGAAAGAATAATAGAGGCGATAAAACAAAGCGGGTTAACGCAAAGCGAGCTTGCAAAAAAGCTCGGCATAAAACAACAGCAAATTTCGTGCTATGTTTTGGGCAAAAAAATGCCCGCGCTTGATACTTTTGCAAATCTTTGCAAGGTTCTTGAATTAGACCCAGCTTATATTCTCTGTGTAGAATAATTTTTGAATATGAAATAAATATGATAGTTAAGCCACTTACATCCAAAGGGTGTTATTTTTGAAAATAATGGAGCAAACTATGATTTCTTTAATTCAGATACGGAACAGATTAATTGAGGCGATTAAACAAAGTTCTTTAACGCAGAAAGAACTTGCGGAAAAATTACAGGTTTCTCAATCGTGCGTGTCGCATTACGTAAGAGGTACAAAAATGCCGTCTTTGGATACGTTCGCCAATCTTTGCAAAATACTTGACGTAGACCCTGCTTATATTCTTTGCGTAGATTAAATTTTTGATATATAATAAAACGGTATGAACAAAAAAAGCAATATCCGCAACTTTTGCATAATAGCGCATATAGACCACGGCAAATCCACCCTTGCAGACAGACTTATGGAACGCACGGGGCAGGTTTCCGAACGCGATATGGAAGCGCAGCTTCTTGACTCTATGGATATAGAAAGAGAGCGTGGCATCACGATCAAGCTCACACCCGTGAGAATGTTTTATAAGGCTAAAAACGGAGAGGAATACGAATTCAATCTTATAGATACGCCGGGGCACGTTGACTTCACTTACGAAGTTTCCCGTTCCCTTGCCGCGTGCGAGGGCGCAATTTTAATCGTAGACGCGTCGCAGGGAGTGGAAGCGCAAACTCTTGCAAACGTTTATCTTGCGCTTGAAAACAATCTTGAAATTCTGCCGGTAATCAACAAAATAGATTTACCTTCCGCCCGTCCCGATGAGGTCAAAAAAGAAATTGAAGAAGTAATCGGTTTGGATGCGTCCGAAGCCCCTTTGATTTCCGCAAAAGAGGGCGTAGGCATTGACGACGTTCTCGAAGCTATCGTCAAATATTTCCCCGCGCCCGAATGTAACGAAAGCGCCCCGCTCAAAGCGCTGATTTTCGACAGCTATTACGATAACTATAAAGGCGTAATTTTATTCGTCCGCATAAAAGACGGTGCAGTCAAAGCGGGGGACAGAATAAAAACATTCCGCTCGGACAAGGTTTACGAGGTAGTGGAAACGGGAGTTTTCGCGCCCAATCTTTCGCCCAAAAACGGACTTTCCGCGGGCGACGTCGGTTATATCGCCGCGTCGATTAAATCCATTCAGGACGTGGCTGTCGGCGATACAGTTATCAACGCGGACAAGCCCGCCGCCGAACCGCTCGAAGGCTATAAAGTTGTTCAGTCTGTGGTGTTCTGCGGAATTTACCCCCTTGACGGCAGCAAATTCAACGATTTGAAAGACGCCATTTTAAAATTGCAGTTAAACGACGCCTCGCTTATCTTCGAGCCGGACAGTTCGGTCGCGCTCGGTTTCGGTTTCCGTTGCGGCTTTCTCGGGCTGTTGCATATGGAAATAATACAGGAGCGTATAGAACGCGAGTTCGGGCTGGAAATAATTACAACCGCGCCTTCCGTAAGCTATAAGGTCATAAAAACGGACGGGGAAGAAATTTTTATAGATAACCCTTCGCACCTGCCGCCTTTGTCTGAAATCGAACATATGGAAGAACCGATAGTTAAGGCGGACATTTATTCCCCGCCTGATTATCTCGGGCAGATAATGGATTTGTGCCGAGAAAAGCGCGGCGTGTTTTTGCAGATGACTTATCTTGATAAAAGCCGCGTTCGCCTCGAATACAATCTCCCGCTTAACGAAATTATATTCGACTTTTTCGACGCAATGAAATCGCGCACCCGCGGTTATGCAAGCTTCGATTACGAATTAATCGGATATGAGAGGAGCAAGCTCGTAAAGCTCGATATAATGCTCAACGGCGACGTTTGCGACGCGCTCTCTATGATTGTGCATGAAGACAGCGCATATACCCGCGGCAGAATGCTTTGCGAAAATCTGAAAGAAGCTATCCCCCGCCAGCTTTTCGAGGTGCCCGTCCAGGCGGCTATCGGCGGAAAAATCATCGCGCGGGAAACGGTTAAAGCCGTGCGTAAAGACGTTCTCGCAAAATGCTACGGCGGCGACATTACAAGAAAGAAAAAGCTTTTGGAAAAGCAGAAAGAGGGTAAAAAGCGTATGCGCCAAATCGGCAACGTGGAAGTGCCGAGCGAAGTATTTATGCAGATACTCAAAACAAACAAAGATTAAAAAACGCGTAAAAATATTCCGATACCCTTTCGGACTGTGCTTTTTTGCGCATTCGGCGGTGTTTGTATAATACACTGAAAATATAATTATGGGATTTTTTGAAGAGGTTTACAAAGTCGTAAAACAAATACCCGAGGGCAAGGTTTCAACTTACGGAGATATTGCCCGCGCAGTCGGTTCGCCCCGCGCTTCTCGGCAGGTCGGCTGGGCTTTGCACTGCAATCCCGAATTCGGCGTTATTCCGTGCCACAGGGTAATTTTTTCAAACGGCAGCGTATGCACGGGCTTTGCTTTCGGCGGCAAAGAGGTTCAGAAAGCCATGCTTGAAAGCGAGGGTGTGAAAGTATCGGAAGATTTTAAAATCGACCTTAAAAAATATCGTTACGGTTTTGAATTGAAATAATTTATGCGGCAGATAAAAACGCGCTTTTCGTGAGGTGACAAGGTGGCTGGTATTTACGTTCATATCCCTTTTTGCAAATCCAAATGTACCTATTGCGACTTTGCGTCTTTTCCCGATAAGCTTTGCTATGCGGAAAGCTATATGGCTTGCGTTTACCGCGAAATGGCAAAGAGAAAGGAAGAACTTAAAAATTATAAATTCGACACATTATATATCGGCGGGGGAACTCCGTCGGTTATCGACGAAAATTATATCGCAATGCTCGTTGCTGCGGCGCGTAAAAATTTCAACCTTGCGGAAAAATCTGAAATAACGATTGAAATGAACCCGGGCACGGTTTCGGCTAAAAAGACGGAAACATATTTAAAGTGCGGCATAAACCGCTTTTCCGTCGGCTTGCAAACCGCTGTCGACAGCCAGCTAAGAGAAATAGGAAGAATACACACCTTAAAAGAATTTTTGCTGTGCGCAAAGCTTTTAAAGGGGCGCAATTTCAGCGCAGACGTAATGCTCGGGCTTAAAAACCAAACCGCGGCAGACGTTATAAAAACTATCGAAACCGCGGCATATTCAGGGGCTAAACATATTTCGATGTATGCGCTTTCCCCCGAGGACGGCACGCCGATTTATACCGATTATTTGAACGGCGAGCTCCCCGACGGCGACGAAGTGGCGGAACTTTACGCCGCGGGCGCGAATAAACTGAAAGAACTCGGATTTAACCGTTACGAGGTTTCCAACTTTGCGAAAAGCGGGTTTGAAAGCCGCCATAATCTTAATTATTGGCGCCGCGGCGAATATATAGGCTTCGGCGTAGCCGCCTCGTCATGTATAAATAACGTGCGTTTTACCAACACTTTCGATTTGGACGAATATTTCAAATGTATTCTTTCCGATAATTTCGCGGTGGTAAGCAGTGAAAAAATCGACGAAGCGGGGCAGGAGGAAGAGTTTATAATGCTTGCTCTGCGTACCGAACGCGGGCTGGATTTAAGCGAATTCCAAAAACTTTTCGGCGTAAACTTTTTGGAAAAATACTCCGAACAAATTCAAAAGGCGCGGGAATATGCCGAAGTTTTTGAAGGTTTTTATAAAATAAAAGAAGAATTTATGTTCGTGCAGAACAGTATTATAATAGGATTTTTGAATTAAATGGATTTCTCTTACAGGCAGGCGGAAATATCCGAACTTGAAGAAATAATGAAAATCTACGTTGCCGCGCAAAAGTTTATGCAGCAAATTGGCAACCCGCAATGGCCGCAGGGTTTCCCCGATAAAACGGACGTGAAAGGCGGGATTCTGGGCGGTATTCTTTATTGCGTGGAATACGGCGGAGAACTTGCCGCGGTATTTTCGGCTATGAATTACGACGGCGATTACGATAATATAGAAGGCGCGTGGCTCACCAAGGGCAATTATCTTGCCGTTCACCGCGTGGCTGTTGCGGATAAATTCCGCGGCAAAGGCGCGGCGAAGTATATCGTTGACAAAGCCGCTCCCGATATCGCAAAAAAGCGCGGGCGTACCAGCTTGAGAATGGACACGCATGAAAAGAACGCACCTATGCGCGGGCTTTTGCTCGGGCGCGGGTTTACGCAGTGCGGGGTGATTTACCTTGTGCGCGATTTAACTCCGCGTATCGCGTTTGAAAAAAAGATATAAAAAGAGGCGGAATTTTCCGCCTCTTTTTTGATAAACACAAGCATATCAGCCGTCCAGTTGTTTTGTTGCTATAACTTTTCCGTGTTCGCCGTCTATAAGATAAGCCGTTATATGCTTTTGTTTGTCGCATACGCCCACGTAATAATAACAGCCCTCGTCGTATAAAAGACGCACGTAAATTTCCCCGTCGAAAATGCCGTTTACGGTAAGATTTTCAAACAATGCGCCGTCGTGTTCAACCGCGCATAAAACGGCGTCTTCACAGCTCATAACTCCCGCATATTTAACGGTGAGCGCGTTATAAACGTTGCTTTCCCCGTCTGCGGTGAGCGTAATTTCAAGCGACTTTTTTTCAAATGCGGGCGCGGAAAAACTTAAATAATATCTGTTTTCCACCGATTGATAATTCATTTCGCCCTCGAACCCCTCAACGCTCACGCAAAGCTCCTGCGGATTTTTGGGGAGGGAAACGAATATTTCCGCCATTGAATTCATTTCGCTCTTTATTCCGTCTGCGGCGTAAGGCTGTTCCTTTTCCGTGCAATAAACGGTAACGTTGACGGTATCGTCCTCATAAACGAATATGTCCGAACGTTTCTCGGAGATATAGTCGGTGTAATCTGTCTTTTTTGAACAGCCCGCCCCCGCGAAAACCGCGCAAACGGAACAAATTGCGGCGCATAAACAAAAAGCCGCGGCAAACGATTTTTTCATATTAAATTATACTGCGCCCGCTTTGGTATTTATGTATAAATTTTATAATTTCAAACACTTGCAATTTGCATAAGCGTGTGATAAAATTATAAAAATCATTTTTTATACTGCCGCTTTCCACATAAAAGGCGGTTTTCAAAAGAGATAATGTTCAAAATAATAACAAAAACCGCTTTAAAAGTGCTGTTTGCGCTTGTAATCGCGCTCATAATTGCGTTTGCAGTCGCAAGTCTTGGGTTTCCTAAGGCAATGGCGGAATTTTTTGAAAAGCAGGGCAACTATTCTTTCGCAAAAGGATATATGTCTTTGCAATATACTTATTCGGGCGACGTCGGCGACCTCGCGCGCTGTGTTCAGGACTGCATACTTGCCGAAGACGACAATTCCGTTTCGAAAACTGGGGATAAGCTTTTGGGGCACGAACAGTTCGACGGACTTTGCGAAAGCGAAACCGAACGGCTCGGTTTGGATTACAGACAGTATATCTGCGGGAAAATCGCTTGCTCAAAATACCGCCTCGGCGATAAAGACGGGGCTGTATCTCTTGCAAAAGACGCCGTTTCAAAAAGCGGTGAATTTTCAAAAAACAACGCGCTCGTTCAGCTTGCGGTAGAAGTTTCCAAAGCAAAAGACAAAGAATGCGCGCAAACCCTTAAAACCGCCGTGGAAGAATGCGGCGGAGATACCGGATATTCAAAAGAAGTAATAACGGCAATAGAAAAAGTCATAAACGGCTGAAAGCCTTTTTAATACGGAGAGGAGAACACATATGAGTAAAATCGTTAAAGAAGCGTTAACTTTCGACGACGTGCTTTTAATCCCCGCGGCGAGCGACGTTTTGCCCGCAACGGTAGATTTGCGCACCACGCTTTGCAAGGGAATCGAACTCAACATCCCTTTTATGAGCGCCGCTATGGACACGGTTACGGAAAGTAAGCTCGCTATCGCAATGGCAAGGGAAGGCGGTATAGGCATAATCCATAAAAATATGTCTATCGAAGAGCAGGCGGCTCAGGTAGATAAGGTTAAAAGAAGCGAGCACGGCGTTATAACGGACCCGTTCCATCTCACGCCCGAGCAGCCCGTTTCCGCGGCGTGCGACCTTATGGCAAAATATAAAATAAGCGGCGTTCCCATAACCCGCGGCGGAAAGCTTGTCGGCATTCTCACAAACCGCGATTTAAGGTTTGAAACCAATTTCGAACAGCCCATCGCAAACGTGATGACAAAGGATAATCTTGTAACCGCGCCGGAGGGAACTTCTCTTTCCGAAGCGCAGAAAATCCTCGGCAAACACAGAATAGAAAAACTCCCCATAGTGGACAAGCAGGGCTACTTAAAGGGGCTTATCACAATAAAAGATATAGAAAAATCCATACAGTACCCCAACAGCGCAAGGGATAAAAAGGGCAGGCTTCTTTCCGGAGCGGCAATAGGCGCTTCTCCCGACGTTCTGGAAAGGGTTGCCGAGCTTGTAAAAGCAAAGGTTGATATCGTTGTGCTCGATTCCGCGCACGGACATTCGAGCGGCATCGTAAAGGCTGTTGAAAAGGTTAAAAACGCTTATCCCGATTTGCCCCTCGTTGCGGGCAACGTCGTAACTGCGGAGGCAACGCGCGATTTGATGAACGCGGGTGCGGACGTGGTAAAGGTAGGTATCGGTCCCGGCTCTATCTGCACAACGCGTATCGTTGCGGGTATAGGTATGCCCCAGCTCACCGCTGTTATGGACTGTGCCGAAATGGCGGATAAACTCGGCAAGCGCATTATAGCCGACGGCGGCATAAAGTATTCCGGCGATATCGTCAAGGCAATTGCCGCGGGCGGCAGCGCAGTTATGATTGGTTCGCTTTTCGCGGGCACTGCGGAATCCCCCGGCGAGCTTGAAATTTATCAGGGCAGAAGCTTCAAAACCTACCGCGGAATGGGCTCTCTTCCCGCAATGGCAAAAGGCAGTAAGGACAGATACTTCCAGTCCGACGCTAAAAAGTTCGTTCCAGAGGGCGTGGAAGGGCGCGTTCCCTACCGCGGCGCTCTGGCGGAAATTATCTTCCAGCTTTTGGGCGGTTTGCGCGCAGGTATGGGCTACACCGGCTGCGGCACTATAGAAGAACTCAGAAAGAACGCTAAATTCGTTAAAATGACTTCCGCTTCGCTTGCGGAAAGCCACCCCCACGATATTTCTATAACGAAAGAAGCGCCCAACTATTCACCTAAGGGTTAATATCAAAACCGCAAATAAGCGGCGCAATGTCTAAGGCTTTAAATTTTATCGGGTTGTTTACCGTAAGTAAATTTCCGTAAAATTTTGTCTTAACGCTTTGCTTGCTTTTCTGCGGTTTTGCTTACTTTTAAAGCAAAATATAAAGGAAAATTCTTTTTATGATACACGAAAAAGTTTTAGTGCTCGATTTCGGCGGACAGTATAACCAGCTTATCGCAAGGCGCGTAAGAGAACATAACGTTTACTGCGAGGTAAAATCCTATAAAACGCCTATAGACGAAATCCGCGCTATGCAGCCCAAAGGCATTATATTTACGGGCGGACCCAAATCGGTATATCTCGACGATTCTCCCAGAATGGATAAAGAAATTTTCGAGCTCGGCGTTCCTATTCTCGGTATTTGCTACGGCGCGCAGTTTCTTGTTTACGGGCTTGGCGGAGAAATAGGCGCGGCAAGCGAAGAAGCCGCGGCGGAATTCGGTAGAACGGATTGCGCGTTCGATACGAAAAGCAGTCTTTTCAAAGGCTTAAAGAAAAAATCCGTAGTTTGGATGAGCCACAACGACTATATTAAAAAACTTCCGGAAGGTTTCCGCTCTGTCGGACATAGCGAAAAATGCCCTTACGGCGCAATTGAAAACGCGGAAAAGAAGTTTTACGGCACGCAGTTCCACCCCGAAGTTAACCATACGGAACAAGGCTTCGATATGCTCGGTAACTTTCTCCGCAACGTATGCGGTTGTAGCGGCGACTGGACTATGGAAGAATACGCCCAGACGGCTATCCGCGCCATACGCGAAAAGGTTGGCTGCGGCAAAGCGTTGCTCGCTCTTTCGGGCGGGGTTGACAGCTCCGTTGCCTGCAAACTCCTTGCAAACGCAATAGGCAGTCAGCTCACCTGCATTTTCGTTGACCACGGACTTATGCGCAAGAACGAAGGCGACGAAGTGGAAGCGGCGTTTGCGGACAGCGGAGTAAATTTTGTTCGGGTAAACGCGGGCGAGCGCTTCCTCGGTAAGCTTAAAAACGTTACCGAACCCGAAGCAAAACGCAAAATAATCGGTGAAGAATTTATCCGCGTTTTCGAAGAGGAAGCAAAGAAAATAGGCAAGGTCGATTTTCTTGTTCAGGGCACCATATATCCCGACGTAATAGAAAGCGGACTGGGTGACGCGGCTGTTATCAAATCACATCATAATGTCGGCGGACTGCCCGATTACGTTGATTTCAAAGAAATAATCGAACCGCTCAGAATGTTGTTTAAAGACGAAGTGCGTGCTCTCGGAATAGCGCTCGGGCTTGACGAAAAGCTTGTCTGGCGCCAGCCCTTCCCCGGTCCGGGTCTTGCCATAAGAATAATCGGTGATATCACACCCGAAAAGGTTGCGATTTTGCAGGAAGCCGACGCAATATTCCGTGAAGAAATTGCCGCGGCTAAGCTTGACCGCGATATAAACCAATATTTTGCGGTGCTTACAAATATGCGCTCGGTCGGAGTAATGGGCGACGGCAGAACTTACGATTATACTCTCGCTTTGCGCGGGGTTTCCACAACCGACTTTATGACGGCGGATTTCTCGCGTATTCCTTACGACGTGCTTGAAAAAATTTCAAACCGCATTGTTAACGAGGTAAAACACATAAACCGTATAGTTTACGATATCACCTCCAAACCCCCCGCAACAATCGAATGGGAATAATAATTTCCGGATTGTTAACGAGGTAAAACACATAAACCGTATAGTTTACGATATCACCTCCAAAC
>CAJTLT010000005.1 GCA_910577375.1 uncultured Christensenella sp. | reverse complement strand
GGAAAAAGATTTGGTTCTGAACTATTGGCTTTAATTGTTACTTTGATACGCAACAATGGTGGCATTGAGATAACTGCGGAAGTTGCGCATCGAATAGATTGCTTGCAAATAACGGCTTTAAGATAAAAAAGAAATCGCAATTTAAAAAATATAAAATGAATATCTGTTTTAATAGTTATATTTATACTTTTAGTTGCGCTAATCAAACTTGAATTAAATTTCAATTTGTCTTTATAAATAGTTTGCAGTAAAAAGCTCTCGAACATATCGTTCGAGAGCTTTTGTCCTCGCTTGAAAGTAAAACACTTAAAAATTTAGTATTTAATCCCTATGAAAAGTGTGCATTGCCGCGGGGCTTTTAACCTTTTATTATTTTTTTAACAAAGCGTACATTTTCATATCTTCCACAACGCCGTTTTTTACTGCGTTTGCACGGAGCGTGCCCTCACATACAAAACCCGCTTTTTCAAGCACTTTGCAAGAAGCTTTGTTCCTTGCAAACGGTTCTGCGTAAATTCTTAAAATATCCGAACTTTCAAACACTTTTGCGCACGCTGATTTTACCGCTTGCGTTGCAATACCTTTGTTCCAGAATTCTTCCGCAATATAATAACCGAGTTCAGCGGTTTTATTGTGGATATTGCTTTGGCGGAAAATCCCCAAACTTCCCGCAAGTTCCCCGCCGTAAGTTACGGCAACAGCAAAAACTTCGTTTTTATCCGCATTAAGCATTGCAGTAATATATTCTTTACCATCCGATTCCGTATAAGGATAAGGCAATCCGTCACGCAGATTATCTAAAATATTTTTATTGTTGAGCATTTGCGCAAGTTTTTTTGCGTCGCTTAATTGCCAGCTGCGGATTTCACATTGCATTACTTTTCCACCTTGGTATAGCCTTTATGCGGCTTGTTCCTTATAAAAAGTTTATATCTTAAAGCATACAGCGTTATCGCAACTGCCGCCATACCGATTACAGCTATAATTATCCCTACGGTTACGGGTGAAATATCAAGCAAATCAAGGCACCTAACGTTAATCCACATTTGATTGATTTGCCCGAGCTTATCGCCAAAATCGAGCATAACAACACTGCGCGCAGTTACGTTTGCGGGAGGATATTGGGCAAAAAGCTGTCTGCCGCGGTTGATATCACCGTTTTCTTCAATGTCAAAACATTCCGCATCGGTCATAATTACACTGTTTTCGCCGAAGAAATAGCTTACGTCGTATTCGCATATTTGTTCCGCATCCTCTTCAGCCGCGTAATTGTATTCCATATATTCAAATACAGTATCGCCCGCGATTGCAGAAGAATATCCGATATAATACATATTCCTCACCGCATTATCGGGACGGGAAAGGAAGTTTACAAACGCTTCCGCCGCTTCACGCTTTTGTTCGTTACCGTTTATGCCGTTTTTGAGCATAACCCAGCCGTCGAACCAAAGATTTGAACATTCCGCAGGAACGGAATACCAAAGCTCCGTGTCTTCCGCATCCGCCTCGTCCATTATATACACGGCGTCGCCCGACCATTGATAATTGGCAACTACTTTACCGGAAACCATATCGGACTTGCCGCTGTCCGTTTCAAAAGAGTAAACGTTTTCCTTAATTTGCTTTAAAACATCTTCGGCGTTTGCAATAGTGTTTTCGCTTATATCGTTCAACAGCAAACTGCGCGTTTCGGCAGTCAATTCGGGCTTTGTAAGCTCCGCCTCGTTTACAATCCCCAAAGCGGCAAAATATGAATCCCTTACGTTATCCTTTATTGTAACCTGCCTTTTATAATCTTCGTTCAATAGCACTTTGATTGTAGAAATATCTTCGGCGTCTATTTTTTCGGGATTATAAACAAGCCCCGTCGTACCCCACATATAACAAGCGGCGTACTCGTTCCAGCCGTATTGCGAAAATATGCCGTCTATATAATCTGAAACGAATTGCGAATAATAATTGTTTTCTCCGTTGAAGAAATTTTCGGAATACTTTTCAACCGCGTCTTCGGCAAGTAGTTTCATCATCATATAATCTGAGGGACAAACCAAATCATAAACGTCGCCAAGACTTAATCTGTTGTATAAATCTTCGTTTGTGCCGAACGTAGAATATTCAACCTTTACGTTATAACCGTAATTTTCCGCAAACCATTCTTCGAAATCTTCCGTTAACGAATTTTCCCCGAAAATATTTTCTTCTTCCGTAAACGGATTTGCTACTTCTATACTCTCATCCTCTTCCCAGCCGCCGAGGTCGATATACTCTTCCCAATTGCATACGCGCAAAGTTACAGTTTCACGCACATCACTGCACCCGCCAAAAACGATTGCCGACGAGCCAAGCAAACAGCACGCGGCGGCAATCGCCGAAAATCTTTTAAATTTTATCATTTTTAGCCCCCTTCTTTTTACCAGAAAGCAAATTCATACCGATAACGATTGCTATAACGATTACAAAAATGAGAGTTGAAAGCGCCCAGAGCGCCGTTTTGATTTCCGTTTGACTGCCTTTCGTTGCGTTAACAACATAAGTGCTTATAGTATCGAAAGTAGAAGGTTTTGTGTATGTGGTAATAAAATAATCGTCAAGGGAAAGCGTAACCGCAAGCATAAAACCCGACAAAATTCCGGGAATAAGCTGAGGGATAACCACTTTGAAAAGAGCCTGCGCGGGAGTTGCGCCCAAATCAAGCGCGGCCTCATACAAGCTGTTGTCCATTTGCTTCAATTTTGGCAAAATGGAAAGATACGCGAAAGGCGCGGTGAGAACGATATGCCCGATACCGATAGGTATAAAAGTATCTTTATCAACGCGCAGTATAACAATCAACAATATACAGATTGAAAATCCCGTTACGATATCCGCATTGACTACGGGAACCTGATTTGCCGTATTTATAAGGGCTTTGGGCAATCTTTTCGAATAAAACGTACCTATCGCCCCCAACGTTGCAAGAACAGTTGAAATAGCGGCGCATACCAAAGCAAGCAGCAAAGTACCGAAAATCATATTTCTCAATTCTTCGTTTTTGAAAAGATTTATATAATTTTCAAACGAAAACGAGCTTATGCCTCCGCCAACCATGCTCGCATCCGTAAAAGAATAAACGGCAAGCACAAGAATAGGAACATATATAAAGGCAAGCACAAGAACAAGCCAGCCTATACGGAGAAACTTTTTCACAACACCGCCCCCCTGTTGTTGGAATCTTTATCGCTGAAACGGTTGGTGACAAGCGTAACAAGAAAAATTATAACCAAAAGCACAAGCGAAATCATAGAACCGTTGTTCCAATCGTACGCGCTGAAATAACTGCCGATAAGGCTGCCCATTATATAAGTGCTGTTATAAAGCATATCCAGAACCACGTAGTTTGTCATAGACGGTAACAAAACCATAGTTACGCCGGAAACAATCCCGGGAACGGAAAGAGGCAAAGTCACGCGCAAAAATACCGTAAATTTATTTCCGCCCAAATCCGCTGCCGCTTCCAAAAGGCTGTTATCGAGCTTCAAAAGAGAAGTATACAACGGCAAAATCATAAAAGGCAAAAAGTCGAAAGTCATACCTATTACGGAATTCAAAAAAGGATACGCCGCAAGGTTGCCCTCCAATACGGATAAAATTTCTTTCAGCGCGGTAATTCTCAGCGTAAAATTAATCCACATAGGCAATATGAACAACAGCAACAAAACATATTTCTTTTTAAAGTTGCTTCTTGCCAGAATATAAGCTGTGGGATACGCGATTACAAGACAGACCAAAGTTGTTACTATTGAAAGTAAAAAGCTGTATAAAAGCGTGCCGAGCGTATTTGTGCTTGAAAAAAATCCGACAAAGTTTGAAAAAGTGAAATTGCCCTCTCCGTTAGTAAACGCATAATAAACGATTACAATAAGCGGCGCGATTACAAATAAAACAAGAAACACCGCGTACGGAATACATAACTGGCTTCTGTTAAAACGAAGTTTTTTCATTTGCTCACACCTTTTCCTCTTCGGGCTTAACTTTCAGCGCGAGCTTTATTTTATCTTTAGGGATAATTATACCGACCAAATCGCCCGTATTCCATAAGTCGGGGCACGAAAAAACGTAATCCTCTTCGTTTTCTTCCGTTCTTACTATATAACGGTAATGGTCGCCCTTGTAAATCATTGAAATAATATTGCCTTTTGCGCCGCCCGCTTCTTCGTCATCGGTCATCTGAATATCGTGAGTATCCACTTCGACATCAACTTCAGTTCCCGTTAAGTCGAGTTTTTCTCCCTGTGCGGTAATCAGATAACCCTCTTCGTCGATGTGCGAACCCGCATAAAGCTGCGTAATATCACATTCGAATTCGCCGTCGCCGAATTCAACCGTATTGTTTTTTGTAATTATGCCGTCGTATTTGTTTACGGTGTAAACCTTTTCCATAAGGTGTATGCCGTCGGGCTCGATTCTCAGCCCGATAACACTACCGACCGCCGCCGTATACGTGCTTTGAATAACGATTTCAAATTTGCCGATTGCAACGGTAATTTCATAATGAACGCCCTTGAACACCGAAGAAATAACTTTACCTTTGAGCTGCCCCTCCGCAGGGGAACATATTTTGATATCTTCGGGACGGACAACAACGTCTACAAGCTGGTTAATTTCGTAATCGTCAAGACAATCGAAAGTCGCGCCGCAAAATTTAACTTTCAATTTCCCGACGATAGCGCCGTTAAATATGTTGCTTTCGCCGATAAAGTCGGCAACGAAAGTATTGACAGGTTCGTTATATATTTCCGTAGGCGTACCGATTTGCTGTATTTCGCCGTCGTTTATTACCACGATTTTATCGGACATGGAAAGCGCTTCTTCCTGGTCGTGCGTGACGTAAATAAAAGTAATACCGAGCTTTTTGTGCATCTTTTTAAGCTCGATTTGCATTTCCTTGCGCATTTTTAAATCAAGCGCACCCAAAGGCTCGTCCAAAAGAAGAATTTCGGGTTCGTTTACAATTGCGCGGGCTATGGCGATACGCTGTTGCTGTCCGCCGGAAAGAGTGGAAACGCCGCGCTTTTCAAAACCCTCCAAATCAACGATTTCAAGGGCTGTTTTTACTTTTTTATCTATTTCGGCTTTTGTCAGTTTTTGCTTTTTGACAATAGTTTTGCCGTTGTTATCCGCGTATGTATTTTCGGTTTTTTTAAGGCGCAGACCGAAAGCGATATTTTCATAAACGTTTAGATGCGGAAAAAGCGCGTATTTCTGGAATACCGTATTTACAGGCCGTTTGTTTGGCGGAAGACGGCTTATATCTTCGCCGTTCAGCAAAATTTTACCCGAAGTAGGAAGTTCGAACCCCGCAATCATTCTCAGCGTTGTGGTTTTTCCGCAACCCGAAGGGCCGAGAAAAGTTACGAATTCGCCTTTTTTTACTTCGAGATTAAAACAATCCACAGCTATTGTTTCATCGTCGAAAGTTTTTCTGACGTCGATAAGTTCAATGATATTTCCGCTTTTTTCCATTTGTATCTCCTTAAAAAACAAAAATAAAAACGACCTCAAATAAGGTCGTCCAAAAAACTCATATATGCGCAAATACGCATATTTATAGTTGTATTCCGAATTAATCTTTCAGAGTCTATATAGCAAATACTTTTACTACTCTTATTGACCGTTTCACAAGTGACGCCCTTAAAGGCTTTGATTATAAAGTAATCAACTTATAAAATTTGAGCTTTTAACTCAATCAATAATGCGGATAACCCGCTAAATATTTGCATGGACTTTGAAAGCCATACGATGTTTTGAGTATAATATATCGTTAAATAATTGTCAAATAAATTTAATAATAATTTTTTAAAATTTATTTACCGGAAAATTTTAATATTTTTATTCGGAAAATAAAAATTCCGCAATCTGTTCCATAACCTTTTCATCTTCTTCCGTTGCGGATTTGATATCGAACCTTTCAAAATAATCAAGTTTTTCCGCTTCGTTCATCTTTCTTGCTTTTTTCAAAGAGCTGGAAATATCGGCAAGCTGTTTTTCTGCATTTACAGTATTATAAGGATTGTGCGCTTTGTCGTCGCAAAGCAGTTTTTTTATATTTTTACCGTTAATACAATAAAAGGCGGCGTTTTCATTTTTTACTATATTATCTTTATTCCCGTGAACAAGCAACATAGGAACATCACTTTTTGCAACAAATTCTGCGGCGGACATATTTCCTTCTCCGCCGAATTTAACGCTATTGAAAATACTCAGCCACGGCAATATCAAATACGCTAAAACAGTGGATATTACGGGGGCTGCCGCATTTTTCACAGTTGTTAAAGGACTGTTCGGCGCACTGATTGCAACAACCTTTTCCACCTTTCTTTTAGCGGACGCGCACAAAACGGAATAGCCGCCCCAGCTGTGCCCCACAAGATAAATACCGTTTTCGGGCAAAACTTTCTTAGCATAGTCTACCGCGGCAATAGCCGTATTAACGCCCTCGTACATACCTTTAATATTTTTACCGCCCGAAAGATTGCACCCTTTACTATCAAGCGCAAGTACGGGATAGCCAAGGTTCGCAAAATATGCAATTTCAGTTGTATAGGCAAGATGTCCTGCGCCCATTCCGTGAACGAAAACCACCGTTTTATTCTTTACAGGAATACTTTCATTGCGGTATATATAGCCGTTAAGCGAAAAATCACCTTGATTTACAGATACCTCTTCCGCCGCCAAATCAAAATCTTCCGCGGTTAAATATTTCAAAAGCGGATTTTTATCATAACGTATGCCGAAAGCTATTTTATCGCACAAAAAAGCAAGCGCAAATGTAAAGCATAAAAACGCGCCGACTGCGGATAAAACAATTACAGTAATTAAAGTAGCCGTATCCATAATTAAACAAAAGGGCGGACTTCCGCCCGCCCTTAATCCCTTATTAAACTATATACTTGCTGTCAAAAGAGGGCGCGTTGTCCATTTCTTTTTTCTGCGCCTCGTAACCCTTTTTACCGAGCAATGCAAACGTAGCTTTTTTGCCGTTTTCAACACCGGGCTGATTGAACGTATTGATATTAAGAAGCGCGCCGGTATAAGCGGTTTGCAATTCAAGCATAAACATAAGCTGACCGAGTGTAAACGCGTTTACTTCGGGCATATTTATGGTGTAATTCATTCTGCCCGCGCACATAAGAGCGTAAGCCGTAGCTTTATTTTCCGCCTGAATAAGCTCCTGCATAGTATGTCCGCCGAGGAAACCCACGTCGGGAATATCGTCGCAGCCGTGCGCAATGGGCATTTCACAACCGTATTTTTCAACGGATATAAACGTTATTACCTTATCATAAGGTCCTTCGATATATAACTGAACCTGTGAATGCTGGTCGGTAACGCCCAAAGATTTAACCGGCGTTGTTCCAACGTTAACGGTGTTGCCCGCATAATCCACGGCTTTACCCAAACTTTCAGCCCAAAGCTGGCAATACCAGTCGGCGATAAGTTTTAAGTTATCCGAATAGGGCATAAGAACGTTTATGTTTTTGCCTTGCTGCATTGATATATACTGCAAAACCGCGCATGCGAGAGCGGGGTTTCTTGCAATGTTGGGTTTGGAGCAAAGCCCGTCCATATAAGCTGCGCCAGCAAGCATACCCTTAATATCTATGCCGAGAACCGCCGCGGGAAGAAGCCCGACGGGGCACAGCTCCGAAAATCTTCCGCCGACGCCGTCGGGAAGAACATACTTTTTGAACTTTCCGCCATATTTTTCATCGATTTTAATAAGATTTCCACGGCTTGCATCGGTAGTGAATATCATATGCTCGGGCAAAGAAAGCCCTTTCTTTTCAAGAATATCGGCGATAATCAAAAACTGCGTCATTGTTTCGCTTGTAGCGCCCGATTTCGAAATTACGTTAAAGCAGGTTTCTTCGGGAACAATTACGTCGAGAAGCGCTTGCATTCTTACGGGGTCTACGTTATCTTCAACATAGAATTTGGGAGCGCCGCCGCGTTTTTTTGGAGGAAGCTCGTTAAAGTGCAAATGTTTGAGCGCATTGAACGCCATTATAGGGCCGAGCGCACTGCCACCGATACCCAAAACAACAAAATATTTGAACTTTTTTCTTACCTGCTTGGCTGTGGCGAGAATATCGGCTACGATTTCGTCCTGATTGTAAGGAAGCTCCGTCCAGCCCATAAAAAGCTCGTCTTTACCGCGGTTTGCCGCAACGTAATTGAACGCCTCTTCCGCTTTACCTTTTACTGCGCGCAGCTCCGCGTCGGTTATGCCTTTATCTCCGAGCGAATTTGCCGTCATGTAATTATAGTCTACAGTGACGCGCATTTCGTTGCGCCATTCTTTGGTTTTATAAGCCATCTTAATCCTCCGAAAAGATTTTTCATTATTTTTTACAAACAGAATTATAACATTACAGACTTTGTTTAGTCAACAAAACGCAAAAATTTTATTAAAATTTAAACAAACGGCTTTACAAAACATACGTTTTAATACTATAATGAATTCATGCTTACAGAACTCACCGCCGACCAAGCCGCGGCAGATAATTTAATAAAAGAATGGTTCTGTAATTCCGCAAAGCAGATTTTTATTCTGGCGGGTTACGCGGGTACGGGAAAAACCGCGCTTTTGAAACATACGGTAACAAAAACATTAAATCTTGTTCCCGAAGAGAGCGCGGCTTTCGTTACGCCCACGGGCAAAGCGGCAACGGTATTAATCCGCTCCGGTTTGCACGCCACCACCCTTCATCGGCTTATTTACCAATCTATGGTCGAAGAAGTAGAAATCGATTTGAACGGTAAAAAGATTACGGTTGAAAAGCTAAGTTTCAAGCGGCGAGAAAAAATAGACAAAAGCATAAAATTAATCGTACTTGACGAAGCTTCTATGGTTTCCGACGAAGTTTTAAACGATTTAACTGATTACGGCGTAAAACTGCTCATTTGCGGGGACAATGCCCAACTGCCGCCCATTGAAGGCGCCAACGGTTTTTTGGCAAATCCTGATTTTACGCTCAGAACAATTGTGCGGCAAAATCTTGAAAATCCTATAATAAAGCTATCGCAACTTGCGCGTGAGGGCAAATATATCCCTTTCGGCAGATACGGAGACAGCGTAGCCGTTATATCAAAAAGAAATTTCACAAACGAACGGCGGAAAAATTATCTTTTGAAAGCCGACCAGATTATTTGCGGACTTAACAAAACGCGTTTGCAGATTAACGAAGAAATCCGCGCCTTATCGGGCTTTGAAGGTCTTCCGAAACACGGCGAAAAGCTCATTTGCACGCAAAACAACTGGGAAACTTTTATCGACGGCGAAATGCGGTTTAATATGGTAAACGGAATTATCGGAACCGTGCTCGACCCTTTTTACGACGAATACCGCGACATCGGTTATATACAGTTCAAGCCTGATTTTTTGGACGAAATCTGCCCGGAAGCGTTGCCTTTGGATACCGGAATTTTTACAGAGGGATTTTATCGCTATAAACGGGGCGATTACTTTGAAAAGTTCGACGAAAACGGAGAGGTTGTCGGCGCTTACACTTTAAACCGTTTCGAATACGGCTATTGTATTTCCTGCCACAAAGCGCAAGGCAGCGAATTCGATAACGTTATAGTTTTTGACGAGAGTTACGCTTTTAAAGAGGACAAAAACCGATGGCTGTATACCGCCATAACACGCGCGAAAAAACGGCTGATTTTAGTAAGGTAAAATTTTAAAATTATGGAAACAAAGAAAAAATTTGAAATCAAAAGACTTTTAACTGCAACCAATATTCTTATGATAATACTGGTAATTTTCTATCTTTTGGATTGTTACCTTCCGTTGCCGGAAGGTTACACGGGATATACTCCGTTATCAGACGATATGCCGCCTGCAATGAGGTATATATTCGGCAATTGCGGAGGATTACTTACCAACTATCTTGGCCACGGAGTAATTTTAGACCCGAGCGGCACACAAATTTACAGACGTATCACCCAGATGTTTATGCACGGCGGCTTGCTCCACCTTATAGCCAATCTTGTTGGTTTATATTTTATAGGCAACTATGCCGAAAAACGTTTCGGTTGGTGGTTAGCATACATAATATATTTTATAGTAGGATTTTGCGAAACATATATTACCGATTCAATATATATCGCAATATCAACGCCCGAACAAGTCGAATTATTCAATTCAACTCCAAGCTGCGGGGCGTCGGGCGGAATTTTCGGGCTCATGGGAGCTTCGCTCGCTGCTATATTTTTCGACATTAAAAGCATTAAAAAAATCGGCAAACCCACTTTGATTGTTTCCGCCGTTTACGGCATAAGCGTAACCTACATAGTCTCGTTCGGATATTCAACCGTTTGTCATAACGTTGCTTTTGTTTTAGGACTTTTAGTTGGAACCTTGATAATTTTACCTTTCTTTATACTTAAAAAAGGAAAATTTTCACCTGAAAACAAAACTTCTGAACCAAAACCGAAATCCGTTGAAGAACAAATGTTGGAAAACAATAAAAATGATTAATTCAAACAAATCGCCCGAACGCAGTTTGCGTTCGGGCGATTTTTATTTACCAACTGAAAAATGCAAATATTATTACGGTTTGTAACTTCCGTTGAAATTATTCGAAAAATTTTCAACTTGAAGCCGTTTCAAAAATATGTTCAAAAATCAGTTTCGGCGGCGGTAATTATTGCGCGGGCTACGTCGGCGGCATTTTTACTGCCTATAATACTTGCGCCCAAATCGATTGCGCCCGACATTTCCAAAACCGTTGCAACCCCATCCGACTTAATAGTGCATCTGTCTTTAACCGCGGATTTTATATCCGAAATTTTTTCTACCGCGTTATTCCCCGAAAGGCGCAACGAATTTACACCGCAATCTGCGGCCGTTATGCTTGCGCGGACAATTTCTTCCTTGGTCAAAAGCGTACATTCCAAATCAATACGCAAAGATTTATGCTTTGCCGCGGAACGCAATTTTTTAAACTCCTTTTTAACGTAAGCAAAATTACCCTCTCTTATATGAGCTATAGGAGCGGTTACTTCCGCTTCGTCCGCGCCGTCTTTTATAGCGCGTTTTACCGCTTTCACCTTTATTTCAGTTGCGTCGCCGCCGTGAGGAAAGCTTATGCGCGCTACAAGGCTGCTGTTCCTTTGCATACCGAAATATGCCGCGCACTGCCTTACGAAACACGGCAAAACGCATACCGCTCCGAGTTCAAGGGAATTTGCATCGCCGCAGGCTGTTTTAAGAAAACTTAAACCCGCTTTTACGTCCGCAAGGTCATATTCGAGTTTTTTTATTTGTGCCCTTGCTGCCTCTGCGTTTATTTTGCGGCGGAATTGCGAGTATAAAAGTTTTTCGTTTTGTGAAAAAGCGTTCTGCGCAGTCTGCTCTGTTTTATCCGTATCCATAAAAAACTACCTTTTATTCGAAAATTTTACAAAATACTTTAATCCGAAACAATTACAATTTAACTATGTTCCTTGGTATTTTGTATTTGTTTTTGACTTTTATTTTCTGTTTTATTCTTGTATGTCTTGTAAAACTTGCGTACATAGGCATAAAATCAATGAAAAAACAACCCGAAGAAGAAAAAAAACCGACCCCTAAAACGGAGCCGGTATACTATATAGTTGAAAAAAAGCGCGCAAAAAAAGCAAACTATTCCGAACCGAAAGAATTTCAGTTCAAAAAATAAGATTTTTGCATTTAGTAAAAAACTTTATGATTGGCTTGTTGACCGTAACCACAGATTAATCTTCATAACGGACTAAATTTTCGCCGTCTTCCCAAAGCCGTTCAAGGTTGTAAAAATCGCGTTCTTCGTCGCCGAATATATGAACGATTACGTCGCTGTAGTCCAGAACAGCCCATCTGCCTTCTCTTATTCCTTCGCGGCGGCGCGGAATTAAGCCGTGTTGCTTTTCAAGCAGTTCTTCAAGATTTTCTCCAAGCGATTTTACCTGCGTTTTGGAAAAACCTCCCGCAACAACAAAATAATCGCAAAGACTTGTTTTATGCTCTACTGCAATGTAAACTATACCTTTCGCCTTTTTAGACGAGAGGTATTTGCATATTAACTGTACTTTTTCAAGCGAATTCAAATTAACTTCAATATTATTTTCCATAATTTTCCTTTAAATAATTATACGCTCTTTGCGTGAGCGGACAAATTTCTTCCCCTGTGGAGTTCAGATATTCAATCTGATGTTCAAGCGCGGCGAACAGACATTCATTAATATCGCGCCTGAATATTTTTCTCAAATTCTCAACGCCATTAAAACTTCTTCCGTCTTCCAAAAGGTCGGCAAGAAATATGAGTTTTTCAAGTCTGGACATATTTTCCCGCCCCGTAGAGTGATAACGGATTGCGTTCAGAATATTTTCGTCTTTAATCCCGAAAACCTTTTCAGCCATAAAAGCTCCGCCAAACTGGTGCATTACCGACGACGGAACGCCTTTGGGCGGAGAAAATCCTTTCAATTCTTCCGCATTTTCTGAAAGATATTTGGCGCAATCATGCAACGCTGCCGCGATTATTGCGTCTATTTCGAATACCCCCGCCGCCCGCGATTGTTCAGCCGCCGCCTCGGCAACCCTTACGGTATGTTCCCATCTGCTCTGCGTGAGATATTTTTTAACCCCGCGGACTTCGGGCAAAGAATATAAATTTCTGTTTTTGATATATTTGCGAACGGCTTCGGGGACATATTCCCGCGTGTCTTCGCCGAGCGCGGCAACCGCTCTTATTCTTGAAGAACTCACGGCTTTGCCCACATATGAAAAAGTTACTATCTCTTTTTTAAAAGTCTTCGTAAAATTTTTTATATCCGCGCCCAACGCATTTTTATCTTCCCTTGCGCAAACGGCAAGAGTGACGCACTTTAAAATTTCTTCCGGCTCTTTCCAGAATTCAAAAATATGCAACATGTCGGCGCCGATAATGAAATAAAGTTCGTCGTCTTTATAAAGCTTTTTAAAATGGCGGCAGGTAACGTACGAATAACTTATTCCGCCGCGCTTTATTTCATAATCAGAAACTTCCGTATTCTGCAAATCGGCAAACGCAAGACGGCACATCTGCAATCTGTCGCGCCCGCTTGCCGTCATAGACGTGCGCTTATGCGGGGAAATTGCCGTCGGAATTATTATTACCTTATCCAACCCCAACTCTTCCGCCGCGGCGCGTACGAGGTTTATATGTTCGTTGTGTACGGGATTGAACGCCCCGCCGTATAACGCTATTTTCATGGTATTTTTATATTAAATAAAGTCAATAACAAACTTATGAAAAGATTGAATTTACCCCTTATTTTAGATACGTTTTTTGCCGCCGCCTGCGCCTTTTTCCTGTTTTTTACCGCCATACGCTTTTACACGAAAAGCGCCGTTTTGGGGCTTATCTTCGGCATATGCGCCGCCCTTTTGTTCGGCGCGCTCGGTTTTTTATACATAAGCAACAAACAGAACAAAAGCCTATTGCTGTCCCGCGACGAAAAAAACAAAAAACTTCTTTCCCTGCACCTTTCGCTTTCTTCCGACGAATATATACTCGGCTTGTTTAAAAAAGGGCTTGGCGACGAAGCAAAAATACGCGGTAAACGCGTGATATGCGGGGAGCAATCATATTTTTTCAATTTTAAAATGCAACCTATATCCGAAGACGATATAGCCCGTATTATCAAACTGAAAACAGACGGAGAAAAAATAATTTACTGCAACACCGCCGACGCTTCCGCCGCCGCGCTCGCCGCGCATTTCGGCATACGCATAAACGGCATAGACGAAGTATTTGCGTTATTGAAGAAAAATAATCTTCTCCCCGAAAAATACGTTTATGAAGAAGCGGCAAAAACGGGATTTTTCAAACGGATAAAATCACGTTTTTCAAGAAAGCTCTGCGCCCCTCTTTTCTGGTCGGGGCTTGCGCTTTTAGGATTATCTTATTTCACGTTTTTCCCGATTTATTATATTGTCAGCGGGGGAATTATGTTGATTTTATCTGCCGTTGCGCTGGTTTTCAACTGAGCATATCGATTTTAAAGAGAAATATGGTCTATATCTTTTCTTTTGGATTTACGGTATAAAACGGCTTTTCTGCCTATAACAATAACACATTCGGCGTTAAGCTTTTCGGCAAGCTCCCGCCCTAAAATCTGCGGTTCAC
Organism: uncultured Christensenella sp.; assembly: GCA_910577375.1. GTDB lineage: Bacteria > Bacillota > Clostridia > Christensenellales > Borkfalkiaceae > Coproplasma. Next base: position 128,152 of record CAJTLT010000005.1, on the reverse strand, counting down.
CGTCTGCATTTTCCAAAATATTTATTTTGATAAGCTCGCGCTTTTCAAGGCAATCAGAAAAGCTTGCAAGCATATTTTCACCTATTCCGTCCTTGCCCACCTGCCCTATCGGGGTTATGTTTGCGGCAAGGGCTTTTAATTTACTGCGTTGTTTTGACGTTAACATATTTTATCCTTTCGGTAATTATCCTATTATTTTGAAAATGAAAAATTAAAATTTACGGTATGAAATCGAATTCCACTTCTCCGATAGATACGGTATCGTTTTCTTTTATGCCCATTTCTTTAAGTTTTGAAATTACGCCCTTTTCCCTTAAAATCTTTTGGAAATAAGCCATGGAATCGGGGTCGTTCAAAGCAACGTTACGGCAGAGCATATCCACAAGGTCGCCCACTACAACGTAAACGTCTCCGTCCATAAAAATTTCAAAACCGAGATTACCGCTCTTACGGTAAGTGAAATATTCGTCGCTTTCAACCCTCGATACGGGCGGCAACTCTTTCAACAAATTAAAAACGCCCTCGATAAGTCGTTCGGTTCCCTCTCCGTTAACGGCGGTTATAGGGAAAATTTTATATTTGCGGGAATATTTCTTTTTAAACAGCTTCAGATTTTCTTCCGCTCCGTAAACGTCGCACTTGTTCAAAGCGATAATCTGCGGCAGAGCGGCAAGCTTTTCCGAATATCCTTTCAGTTCGCCGTTTATCTTTTTAAAATCTTCAACGGGGTCACGCCCTTCCGTGCCCGAAATATCAACAACGTGCACAAGCATTCTCGTTCTTTCTATATGGCGCAAAAAATCGTGTCCAAGCCCAGCACCGCCCGCCGCGCCCTCGATAAGTCCGGGGATATCCGCCGCGACGAAAGAATTATCGTAATACCTGACAACACCGAGGTTTGGTGAAAGCGTTGTAAAATGATAATCGGCAATTTTGGGCTTTGCCGCCGAAATTTTCGAAAGCAACGTAGATTTGCCGACGTTGGGGAAGCCTATAATCCCGACGTCTGCAATAACCTTTAATTCCAAAGCGAGAATATGGGGCTGGGTTTTTTCGCCTTTTTGGGCAAAGTTAGGCGCGTGTCTTCTTGAAGTAGTAAACCGCACGTTTCCCTTTCCGCCGCGTCCGCCCTCGGCTATAAGCTTCTTTTCGCCGTGTTCGAACATATCCGCGATTACGGTATCCGTTTCGAAATCCTTTACAACCGTGCCGAGCGGAACTTTTATTATTACGTCGTCGCCGCTTTTGCCGAAACATTTATTAGACCCGCCGCGTTCACCGTCGCCCGCAAAATATTTGCTTATATAACGGAAAGAAAGCAAATCGTTAACGTTTTCATCCGCAACGATAAAAACGTTGCCTCCGTTACCGCCGTCTCCGCCGTCCGGTCCGCATGCGGGCTTGCCTTTAAAAGACTTGAACGAATTCATTCCGTCGCCGCCGTCGCCCGATTTAATTGTTATTTTTACCTTGTCGGTAAACAAATTTCTGTCAGCCATTTTTATAATTATCTATTATATCGTTATAGTTTGCCGATTTGAACAAAGAAATTATTTGTTCCGCGGATAATTTTGCGCGCATTGCGTTCGCCGCATTGCGTTCGCCGCAAGTTAACTTATCTTCTACGCCCGAATAACATTTTTTTGCGTCTATAGCGGGGTAAATTCTTGATTGCGCAAGGTCTGCGGAAAGCGTAATTACAGCGTTTGCGCTGTCAATCATTTCATCGAACCCGCAAAAGTTTTGCGTCAAAGAATAAACAACGGTAAGCGAACCGCCCTCTTCCGCATTGCACGCGCAGCAAGTAAGCTTTTTCAGTTCTTCCACGCCGACAGCATAAAGCCCGTCGGCTATAAGGACAATGTTTTTTCCGCTTTCGACTTTGCGTTTAGCATATTCAAAAGCAGTATTTGCCGTTTCCCGATGTTCTTCGCAAGATTTATCGAAAGAAGTGCAAAATATTTTATTGTTTGTAAAAATATTTTTGAAATCGGAAATTTCTTCCGGCTTGCCGCCTATAAACAATAAAACTGTTTCCAGATTCGAATATCCGTTGACCGCGAGAGCAATTTCTTTTAAAACAGAAGTTTTTCCGCCCTTCGACGGCGAAGTTATAACCGCCCTCTGCCCCAAAGCAAGCGGAGCAAACATATCAATCAATTTACACGCCGCCGTATTGTTCAGCGTAAGCCTTATTATTTCCGCAGGATATTTTCTGGTTAGTTCCGAAAAATCTCTGCGGTTAAAAAGACTTTCAGGCGGGTTTCCGTTCACTTCCGAAATTATCAAAAGTTGCCTGCCGCATTCTTCCCGCCAAATCGCAGTCCCGCTTATTTCGTCGCCCGCTTTCAAATTGTATCTGGTAAAAAACGAGTTTGCAACGCCGACCGTTCCGTTTTCCGTCCGCAAAAAATAACCACAGTCGGTACTATACAAAATCCCGACAGCCTGTTGCGTTGTTTGTTCGCGGTATCCGCTGTCGGCAACGGTCATTCCGTTTTGTTCGTTTTCTTCAAAATCCACTGAAAGAAGATTTTCTCTGTATGCGACTATCTCTGCGGCAAGCTGCTCGTCGTGCTTGTCCGATTTAGGAGGCGCGCCTTTTACTTTAAGTTTAGGCTCGCTTAAACCTTTTGCAAACGAAAGCACCGCTTCGATTATTTCGGGTTTTCGCGAACTTTCAAAATGCACGTTCAAAGCGCGCGCAAGCTGCCGCACCTCGTGAATCGTTAAATTTTCAAGGCGTTCGGTTATTTCCGAAAGCCGTTTATCCATATGCATTAAGCTCTCCTGAGTACGATTATCTTTGTTTCCCCGCTCAAATCGCTGCGGGAAAGTTCTATTCTGTTTTCGTCAAGCTCTTCCACGCATTCTTCGTCGAAAAGCTTTAAAAATTCGTCCACTTTATCTATATCGATTTTGCAATCCTTTGTACGGTAATGCATAGGGATTACGATATCGGGCATTATTCTGTCCACATATTCTTTTGCCATTTCCGCATCGATTGTATAATTTCCGCCTACGGGTATTAAAAGAACGTTTACGGGCAAAACCGTTTCGATTAAATCAGAAGAACAAGCCTCACCCAAATCGCCGAGATGGCAAACGTCTATTCCGTCCATACGGAATTTAAAAATAACGTTTTCTCCGCGCTTTTTCCCGCGGCATTCGTCGTGAAAAGACTTAACCGAACTTATTTCCACTCCGGTAAGGTCGCAACTGCTTTCTTTGTCTATAACAAGCGGGGCGCCTTTAACTTTTTTCAGACAGTCGTGGTCAAAATGCCGGTGCGAAACGGTAACGGCGTCCGCGTCTACTTCGGGCATTTCATAACCTACTTCCTGCGAATAAGGGTCGCACACTACGGATGTTCCCGTACTCTCCGTAAGTTTAAAGCATGAATGTCCGAGATATTCGATAATCATTTTCCTCTCGTGAAATAACGCCGTTGGAATTTGAACGCGTGCGTCCGCGGCGTTAATATTTGTAATTTAAATCAGTAAGCGGTTGCGAAAACGTGCAAAGCAACGCTTTCCCCCGCACAGTTGTAAAAAAGCTTTATATCGACAGACTTGCTGTCGTTTTCGATTTGTATTTTATTCGTGAACACAGGAAACCCGCCGGAAAGTCCGCCCTCTCCGAGAGTACATTCCGTTTGTTTGCCCTGAGAAAACACCATTTTCATTGTAACGTTTCCGCGGCGCTCCTGAACGATAGTGCCGTTTTTATAAGAAAGAAGACATCTATCCCCGTCAAGCTCATAAAAAAGCGCAAAGCCTTCCGCGCCGAAACTCAAATCTCCCTTTGCGGTAAACACGCCTGTTTTTCCGTTATCCAAAGTAATTTTACACTTCATCTGACTTCCCCGATATTCCCGCGTAACGGCGACGTTTTCCTTATTATAACACAACCGCAGAAAAATTACTTCAATTTTATAACCGAAATATCTGCGCTTCCGACTATTTTTTTGCTTGTTTCAAATAATTTTCTGCCCTCGCCGAGCACTTTTGCAAGATTTTCTCTGTCTTTAGCGTCAACCGCCGCCTGAATTTCCCGCAAAGAATTTATAAGCGAAGAAATTTTCTCCGAAACGTTTTCAGCGTTTTCAAGATATAAAGAAGCCCACATATTTTCGTCAACTCCCGCTATTCTTGTCATATCCTGAAAACTTCCGCCGGTAAAACCAAGGCAGCATTCCAAATCCGCGTCTTTGACATAAGCGTTTGAAACTATGTGCGCAAGCTGGGAAGTATAAGCGATTTTTTTATCGTGCACTTCCGCAGAACATTCCACTATACATTTAAACCCCATACTTTTTGTAAGCGCACGCACTGTTTCAAGCGCTTCTTCGTCCGTACCCGCGTTTTTTGTAATTACCATACTTGCATTATCGAAAAGGTCGGTGCAGGCGGCTTCTATACCGGAAATTTCTTTACCCGCCATAGGGTGCGTTCCAACGTATCTGAAACCGCGTTGCTCCGCGCATATTGCCGCCTCTATCGGTTTTTTAACGCCGCAGATATCTGAAACAACCGCGCCCTTTTTAAATTCGTTATTAAGAATAAAAGCAACAGTTGCTTCGGGCGGCAAAGCAACGAACACCATATCATAACTTTTGAAATCCGCCGCAACGCCGTCTATAATACCGTTATTTACGGCATATTCGCTGGGCAATTGCGACCTGTTCCAACCGTGCACGGCATATCCCGCGCGTTTCAGAGCAAGGCATATCGACCCGCCGATTATCCCCAGACCCGCAACGCATATTTTCAGATTTTTGTTTTTACGTTTATCCATCTGTAAAATTATAACACAAATCAAACGTTAATTCAACGTTTTACAGCCAAAAACATTTACTCCGCCGATTTGAAAAAAACGTTAATTTCATTGACTTTTTATGAACGTTATTTTATAATATTTAAGTAAAAAAATATTTAATTTTTAAGGAGCTTAAAAACATGAACAAGAAGTCCGTTAAGGATTTGAGATGCCTTAAAGGCAAAAACGTGCTTGTACGCTGCGACTTCAACGTACCCATGAAAGATGGCGTTATCACCGACGAAAACAGAATTATCGGCGCGCTGCCTACAATCAAGTACTTACTTGAAAAGGGCGCGAAAGTTACGCTTTGTTCGCATATGGGCAAACCCCACTCCATTTTCTCCGCCGAAGTAAAACTCAACAAAAAAGACCAGAAGAAGGTTGACGCTGGCGAAACCTCGAAAGAGGCAATCGTTGAAAAGGCGAAAAAGGACGAGCCTAAAAAACTTACCCTTGCGCCCGTTGCAAAAAGACTTAACGAACTTTTGGGCGGCAAGGTAGTATTCGCTTCCGACGTTATCGGCGCAGACGCAAAAGCAAAACGCGACAATCTCAAAAACGGCGAAGCCGTTCTTCTTGAAAACCTCCGTTTCCATTGGGAAGAAGAGAAAAAGGACGAAAATTTCTGCAAAGAACTTGCTTATAACGCGGATATCTATGTTAACGACGCGTTCGGAACGGCTCACCGCTCCCACGCTTCCACGGCGGCAATCGTTGAATACGGCATCGTTAAAAACGCCGTTTGCGGTTTCTTAATCGAAAAGGAACTCGAAGTAATGGCTGACACGCTTGAAAATCCCCAGCGCCCCTTTGTTGCAATTCTCGGCGGCGCAAAAGTTGCGGATAAACTCAACGTTATTTCAAATCTCCTTGAAAAGTGCGATACGCTCATTATCGGCGGCGGAATGGCTTATACTTTCCTTAAAGCAAAGGGATACGAAGTCGGCACTTCTCTTCTCGACGAAGAAAAAATCGACTACTGCAAAGAAATGATGGCTAAGGCGGAAAAGGCGGGCAAAGAACTTCTTCTTCCCGTTGACGCCGTTATATGCGACCACTTCCCCGACCCCATTGACGAAACCCTTAAAGTGGAAACCGTTCCCGCGGATAAAATCCCCGCAGACAAAATGGGTATGGATATAGGCGAGCAGACAAGAAAGCTTTTCGCCGAAAAAATTGCGGGCGCGAAAGCCGTTATCTGGAACGGACCTATGGGCGTTTTTGAAAATCCCACACTTGCAAAAGGCACCGTTGCAGTAGCGCAGGCTCTTGCGGACGTATACGGCAAATGCACCACCATTATCGGCGGCGGCGACAGCGCGGCGGCTGTTCAGCAACTCGGATTTGCCGATAAAGTAACCCACATTTCCACCGGCGGCGGCGCTTCTTTGGAGCTTTTCGAAGGAAAAGTTCTCCCCGGCATCGCGTGCCTCAACGACAAATAATAAACAAACTTCGGGGGCGGGCAACCGCCCCTTAATTAAGGTTAAGGAGAATATAAAAATGGCAAGAAAGGCTTTTATCGCAGGAAACTGGAAAATGAACATGACCGCAGAAAGCGGCAAACAGCTTATTACTGAACTCAAACCCCTTGTTAAGGGCGCAAAATGCGAAATCGCTTTATGCGTGCCCGCTATTTTAATCCCCGCTATGGTTAAGGCGGCAAAAGGTTCAAAAATAAAAATCGGCGCACAGAACGTGCACTTTGCAAAGTCTGGCGCATACACGGGAGAAATTTCCGCGGATATGCTCAAAGAATACGGCGTTAAATACGTTATTATCGGCCACAGCGAAAGAAGACAATACTTCGGCGAAACCGACGAAACCGTAAACAAGCGTACGCTTGCAGCGCTCGAAAACGAGCTTACCCCCATAGTATGCGTCGGCGAAACGCTTGAAGAGCGCGAAGGCAACAAAACCGAAAAGGTTCTTGCCCGCCAGCTTGAAACAGGTTTAAACGGCATAGAAGATATAACCAAAGTCGTTATTGCTTACGAACCCGTTTGGGCTATCGGCACGGGAAAAACCGCTACCGACGGACAGGCGCAGGAAACTATCGCTTACATCCGTAAAAAGCTCGGCAAGCTCTTCGGCGTAAGAAACGCAAATAAAGTAAGAATACAATACGGCGGCAGCATGAACGCAAACAACTGCAAAGGGCTTATGGCTCAGCCCGATATCGACGGCGGACTTATTGGCGGAGCTTCCCTTAAAACCGACTTTGCAACTATTGTAAATTACGATAAATAAGGAGTTAAAATGTCAAAAAAGACACCTTACGCTATAATAATTATGGACGGTTACGGTCTTGCCCCCGACGGCGAGGGTAACGCCATTTACCTCAACGGCAGTAAAAACATAAAAGAACTTATCAAAAACTACCCTTCCTCAACTCTTGGCGCAAGCGGAATGAGCGTTGGACTTCCCGACGGGCAAATGGGCAATAGCGAGGTCGGGCACCTCAATATGGGCGCGGGCAGAATAGTTTATCAGGATTTAACAAAAATCACAAAGTCTATTCAGGACGGAGATTTTTTTGAAAACCCCGCGCTTATAAAAGCCATTGACAACGCAAAAAACAACGGCAAAAAACTTCATCTTTACGGGCTTTTATCCGACGGCGGCGTACACAGCCACATTACCCACGTTTACGCGCTTTTGGTAATGGCTGAAAAACGCGGATTGTCGGAAGTTTACGTTCACTGCTTTATGGACGGCAGAGACGTTTCCCCCACATCGGGCGCAGGCTTTATCCGCGCATTGCAAGCCGAAATGAAAAAACTCGGAGTAGGCAAAGTTGCCTCCGTTTGCGGAAGATATTACGCAATGGACAGAGACAACAACTGGGACAGAGTTGAAAAGGCTTACGATATGCTCACCCTCGGCAACGGAGTACAATGCACAAACCCCGCAAAAGCCGTGGAAGAAAGTTATGCAGCGGGCGTAACCGACGAATTTATCGTTCCGACCAACGTTTATGAAAACGGGAAACCCGTCGGACTTCTGGAAAAAGGCGACAGCGTTATATGCTTCAATTTCCGTCCGGACCGCGCAAGAGAGATTACCCGCGCGGTTTCCCAACAGGAATTTACAGTACCAAAAGGCACTGCTTTCGAGCGTAAAACCGGTTATTTAACCCCCGTATATGTTTGTTTTACCGTATATGACGCGGCGTTCGGCGGAGTTGACGTCGCATTCCCCAAAACGTCTTTGGATAACACTTTGGGCGAATATCTTGCAAAGCTCGGCAAAAAGCAATTGAGAATTGCGGAAACCGAAAAATACGCGCACGTAACGTTCTTTTTCAACGGCGGAGTTGAAACCCCTAACGAAGGCGAACAGCGCGATTTAGTCCCTTCCCCCAAAGTTGCGACTTACGATTTACAGCCCGAAATGAGCGCTTATCTTGTAACCGACAAAGTTATTGAAGAGCTTGAAAGCGGAAAGTTCGACGTAATGATTCTGAACTTTGCAAACTGCGATATGGTAGGACACACGGGAATTATTCCCGCCGCGGTCAAAGCCGTAGGCACGGTTGACGAATGCGTTAAAAAGGTTACCGATAAAATTCTGGAAATGGGCGGCGCGGCGCTTCTTACCGCAGACCACGGCAACGCGGATAAGCTTTTGAGCGAAGACGGTTCTCCGTTCACAGCACATACCACAAACCCCGTGCCCGTAGTGCTTATTTCCGAAAAGCACAAGAACGCGGAATTACGCGGCGACGGAGTGCTGGCAGACATTGCCCCCACCCTTTTAACCGTTATGGGCTTACCCGTTCCGCCTGAAATGACAGGAAAAAGCCTTATTAAATAATTGACATCAAAAAAGAGTTGCGCAATAAACGCGCAACTCTTTTTTTGTTTTATTTTTCTGAAATTTCTTTCTATCTTTACTTTTTTAACAATATAAATATGCGGCAAACGCTTTATAAAAACGACAAAGAACACGCAATAAGCTTTTTTGTTTGCGTAAAATTTTAATTTGCAATATAATAATAAAGATGATTATTAAAGATGCGGAAAAGTTTTTTTCAAAACCTTATATAGTCTGTATATGCGCAATTTTTTGCTGCCTTTTATGGGGCAGCGCTTTCCCTTGCGTAAAAATAGGCTATTCTCTTTTTGAAATAGACCGCTCTTCCGTGCCCTCCCTTATGTTGTTTGCCGGCGCGCGCTTCACCTTGGCGGGGATTTTCGTAATAGCGTTCGGTTCGGCAACGAAAAGAAAATTTCTTTTGCCTAAACCCAAAAACATTTGGCGAATTTTACTTTTAAGCCTTTTTCAAACGGCTTTGCAATATACATTTTTCTATATCGGGCTTGCAAATACCGCAGGCGTTAAGGCTTCCGTTCTTAACGGTCTGGGCGTGTTTTTCACCATTATCGCCGCATGCTTTATTTACCGCACCGAAAAATTCAACCTTGTTAAACTGTGCGGCTGTATTTTAGGCTTCGGCGGAGTTATACTCATCAACCTCGGCGGAGATTTTTCTTTCGACTTTTCTTTACTCGGCGAAGGATTTGTAATCTTTTCGGGGCTTTCCGCAGCCATGGCGGCGGGGCTTGTAAAGATATTTTCAAAACACGAAGACACAACCGCGTTATGCGGATATCAGTTTTTTATAGGCGGGATTTTCCTTATAATTATCGGCGCAAGCTTCGGCGGGCAAATTCCGCATATAGACGCAGGCGCGGCGTTTATGCTTGTTTATCTTGCGTTTTTATCGGCTTGCGCGTTTACATTGCAGGGCTTTTTGTTAAAATACAACCCCGTTTCCAAGGTTGCCGTTTTCAAATCCACAAACCCGCTGTTCGGCGCGGTGTTTTCGGCAATTATACTCGGCGAAAGCGAACAGCTTTTAAGCTGGTTTACTCTTCTGGCTATTGTTTTGGTGTGCGCGGGGATATTCGTAATTAATAAATTCGGAGAAAAGCGCAAAATCTTAAAGCCGGCAGAAGGGCAAGAACAAGAAAATCAAGAAAATTCTGGTTAATTTATAAAAATACCCGATTTTTGATTGTAAATTGGTTTGCGCTGTGTTATACTTTTTAGGTAAATTAGATTAATGAGGTTTAATATGATTGGTAAAATGATGGCGGCGGTGATGGGCGACGCATTATACACCTTTTATTGGGTAGCCGTTATAATTTGTCTTGTAGTGATATTTCTTGCAGCGCTTTTCGGCATTATCCTCGTGCTTTTCCAAAAGAGCAATTCCGACGGTATTCAGGGTATTACCGCTTCTAGCGAAACGTTCTTCGGCAAAAACAGAGGGCGTTCGATAGAAAGCAAGCTTAAAAAATGGTCGTGGATAGTGCTCGGCGTAATTGGAGTGCTTTCAGTCGTTTTTTACATTGTGCAGGTTATCGTTGCTCCGTAAATAAATTAAACAAAGGCGGCTATTCAGAGCCGCCTTATTTTTTTGAAACATTTGAAAAATATGAAATATTCCAAACACAGAAACTCAAAAAATTCAAAGGATAAAACCTTTACAGGCACAGTACAGGGGAGCGACCGCGGGTTTGCGTTTATCATTCCAGATACCGACGCGGGGCAGGATTTTTTCGTTCCCAAAAAGTCGGTTAACGGTGCGTATCACGGGGACAAAGTTCTTGCCGCGCACGTTCACGGAACCAAAGACAAAGCTTATATTATAAAGATTATCGAACGGGCAAATCCACGCATTGTCGGAACGTTACAACGCGACAGACGCGCGTTTTATGTTTACCCCGACAACATAAAACAGCCGATAGTGTTTATCCCCCTCTCTTCTTCCCTAACCGCACAGAACGGCGATAAGGTCGTATGCGAAATAACTTCTTACCCTAAGGGCAAAGCCCCCGGCGGAAAAATTATTGAAGTTCTCGGCGAAGAGGGCGATTTGGCAACGGAAGAAATTTCGATTATCCGCTCTTACAATCTCGAAGAAGAATTTCCGCAGAACGTTTTAGACGAAGCCCGCAAGGTTGCCGCCGAAACGGTAAAAAAAGACGGCAGAGAGGATTTAACCGATAAACTTATAATCACTATCGACGGCGAAGATACTCGCGATATAGACGACGGCGTTTCGCTTGAAATGTCCGGTGAAAATTTTGTTTTAGGCGTGCATATCGCAGACGTAAGCCATTACGTTAAATTTTGTTCCGCGCTCGACAACAACGCTTATGCACGCGGCACGAGCGTTTATTTCCCCGACTGCGTTCTGCCAATGCTTCCGAGAGAGCTTTCAAACGGCGCGTGTTCTTTAAACGAAGGCGAAGACAGATATGCCATATCCTGCTTTATGACGTTCGCGCCCGACGGCGAACGTCTGAGCTATGATATCAAAAAATCGGTTATACGCAGCGCATACAGAATGACCTATACCGACGTTACCGCAATTTGCAACGGCGATGAAGAAACCCGTAAAAAATATACGGAAATCAACGATATGTGCGGGGCAATGGAAAAATTGTGCCTTATCCTCGAACAAAAACGGGAACGGCTCGGCAGTATAAATCTTGACGTAAAAGAGGCTCATATATACGTTGACGAAAGCGGAAAAATAATTATCCCTTCAGCCGAACGCACTATATCCCAGCGCATAATAGAGCAGTTTATGATTGCCGCAAACGAGGCGGTTGCAGAGTTTTTACAAAAAAGCGGAACGCCTTGTCTTTACCGCATACACGAACAGCCGTCATTAGAAAAAGCGGGAACGTTCTTTTCTTTCCTGCGCGATTTGGGAGTTAAGGCGCACGGCAACCCCGACTGTTTACTGCCGATGGATTTTCAGTCGGTTTTGAAATCCACGGAAGACAAGCCTTTTTATTCCGTGATTAATAAAGTTATGCTGCGTTCTATGCAAAAAGCAAGATATTGCGAAGAAAACCGCGGGCACTTCGGGTTGGCTTCCGAATGTTACTGCCATTTTACCTCCCCTATCCGCCGCTATCCCGACCTTTTCGTACACAGAGTTTTAACGCAAGTTTTAAATGGCAACGGAGCGGGCGCAAAAAAACTTTACGGAAAAACCGTTCACGACGCGGGCATTGACTGTTCCGCACGCGAAAGGGTTGCGGACGAGTGCGAGCGCAAGGTGGACGATTTGTATAAACTCGCATATATGTCCGAACGTTTGGGCGAAGAATTCGACGCGGTAATATCGGGCGTTACGGGTTTCGGCATTTTCTGCGAACTTGAAAACACAATCGAAGGGCTTGTTCCGATTGAGGATTTGCCCGCAGACCAATACGAATATTTTGAAGAAAAATTTTTATTAAAGGGCGCGAAACACAGTTACAGGCTGGGGCAAAAGGTTAAAATAAAAGTCGTTAACTGCGACCTGGGAAGACTTAGAGTATTGTTTAAACTTTTATAATAAAACAGTTTACTAACTGCGCGCAAAGCGGTATAATATTTTGGAAAAAATGAAACAGATTACCTACAACAAATACGCCTTATACGAATATTTCGTTCTGGAAAAATACGAGGCGGGAATAGTTTTAGAGGGCGCGGAAGTAAAGCAGCTCAGGGCGGGCAACGTCAATATAAAAGACAGTTTCTGCCTTTTGAAAAACGGCGAACTTACCCTCAAAAATATGCACATTCCCCTTTACGATAAGGCGGGCGCGTTTTCATCAAAAGATTCCAGACGCGACAGAAAGCTTTTAATGCACCGCAAAGAACTTGACAAGCTTGCCGGCAAAATCAACGAAAAAGGTTTTACCCTTGTTCCCCTTTCCCTCTATTTTTCGGGAAGTCTGATAAAAGTGGAAGTCGCGCTTTGCAAGGGAAAGCAGAACTACGATAAAAAGCGCACTATTGCGGAAAAAGACCAGAAACGCGCGCTTGACAGAGAAATAAAAAATTACAAATAATTTTAAGGATAAAAATATGAAAGATTACAAAATCGATACCGTTTGCGTTCAGGGGGGATATTCCCCGAAATCGGGCGAGGCGAGAATACCGCCTATTGCGCAGTCAACAACTTTTTTCTACCCCAAAACGCAGGAAATGGCAGACCTTTTCGACCTTAAAAGCGACGGCTATTTTTACAGCCGCCTTGCCAACCCCACGGTTGCCGCGTTCGAAGGCAAGGTTGCCGCTTTGGAAGGCGGCGTTTGCGCTATAGGCTGTGCTTCTGGAATGTCTGCGACCTCTCTTGCGATTTTCACGGTTGCCGGCGCCGGCGATAACATTTTATCGTCTTCGGCTGTTTACGGCGGAACTTACAATCTGTTTTCAACCACACTGCCAAAGCTCGGTATAGAATGCAGATTTTTCAACCCCGACGCCCCCGCTTCAGAAATCGAAAAGCTGATTGATAAAAACACTAAAATGATTTTTACGGAAACGGTTGCAAACCCCGCAATCGTGGTGCTCGATTTTGATAAAATTGCGCAAATCGCAAAAAAACACAAAGTTTTATTTGCCGTGGACAACACTCTTGCCACCCCCGTTTTATGCCGTCCGAAAGAGTGGGGCGCAAATATCGTTATTCACTCTTCTTCCAAATACCTCGACGGACACGCGGCGGCTTTGGGCGGCGTAATAGTTGATTTGGGCAATTTCGACTATAAAGGAAACTCGCGTTATCTTTCTTTCAATGTTCCCGACGAAAGCTATCACGGACTTGTCTATGCAGATTTGCCCGTTGCGTTCGGAACCAAATGCCGTGCGCAGATGATGCGCGACTTCGGCGCGATTATGAGCCCCCAGAACGGTTTTATCTCTTTTATCGGCAGCGACACGCTTGCGCTCCGTATGGAAAGGCACAGCGAAAACGCAAAAAAAATTGCCGCTTATCTTAAAAAACACCCCAAAATCGAGTGGATAAACCACCCCTCTCTACCCGACAACAAGTATCATACGCTGGCTATGAAATATATGCCCGACGGTCAGGGCGGAATGATGAGCTTCGGCATTAAAGGCAATGTTGAAAAATGCGCAGAGTTTATGGAAGCATTGCAGCTCATTACGCAGGAAACTCACGTTGCCGACGTGAGAAGCTGCGTTCTCCATCCCGCCTCAACCACACACAGACAGCTTTCAGAAGAGGATTTAAAGGCGGCGGGCGTTCCGCACAACCTTATCCGTCTTTCTGTCGGAATAGAAAACGCCGACGATATTATAGCGGATTTGGCGCAGGCGTTGGAAAAAGTATAAACAGACTAAAGCATACGCGTTTTTTGGAGTAATAGATGCCCATTGTTATTGATAAGGATATCCCCGCATTTAAAATTTTAACCGAAGAAAAAATATTCGTAATGGATAAGGAAAGAGCGGTTTCGCAGGAAATCCGCCCGATTGAAATTGCAATTTTAAACCTTATGCCCACGAAGGAAACTACGGAAACACAGTTTATGCGACTTTTATCCAACTCCCCTTTGCAGGTGAACGTTACGCTTATAAAAACTTCTACTTACAACGCGACGCACACCGCAAAATCGCATCTTGACAGATTTTACAAGACGTTCGAGGAAGTTAAAGAATTAAGGTTCGACGGTATGATTATCACTGGCGCACCCGTTGAAAATATGCCGTTTGAAAAAGTTGCGTATTGGAAAGAACTTGAAGAAATTTTAAGCTGGACAAAAACGAACGTTACTTCCACCTTATTTATATGTTGGGGCGCGCAAGCGGCTTTACATTATTTTTACGGCATAAAAAAACACCCTTTAAAGGAAAAATGCTTCGGCATATTTGCACATCAGCGCATACGCGACGGCGTCGCCGAACCGCTTATGAGGGGTATATCCGACGAGTTCCATATGCCGCACTCCCGCCACACGATAATATACGCCAAAGATATTCTGCACGTTAAGGAGTTGAAAATACTTGCATATTCCAAACGGGCGGGCGCGTCGATTATTAAAAGCACAGACAACAGACAGGTTTTTGTTACCGGGCATATGGAATACGACCGCAACACTTTGAAAAACGAATACGAGCGCGATTTGGCGGCGGGGCTTGATATCAAACCTCCCGCAAACTATTTTGCCGACAGAGAAATGCAAGAGGTAAAAATGAACTGGTCTTCCACATCCAACCTCTTTTACATAAACTGGCTTAACTATTACGTATATCAGGTTACGCCTTACGACATAAACGAAATATAATCCATAAAACAAAAAGCCCTTGCTGACGGCGGGTATTTGCGCCGTATGCAAGGGCTTTAAATTTTTAATTAATCGAAATTCACGTTATGCACGTTTTTTAAAAGTATATCAACCATAACGTCTTCGCCTCCGCGGGAAACGGTAAGAGAAACCGTATACCCAACTCTTGCGGAAAGCAAAGTATCGTCAACGTGATAAAGTCTTGTTACGGCTTTATCCTCAATAACCGTACCCGATGCGTCCGTTATTTTTATATGCCGTATGGAATCGTCAACCTCAAGTCCGTCGCCCGCATCCGTAACGTAAACGTTTTCATATATTTCCGCCTTTCCGGTTTCATTGTTATATTTCGAAGCGCAAGAATATGAAGCATACTCTGCTTTAAGAACTATATGACTGATTCCGGCAACGTTTATTGCATCGCCGTGCATATTTTCAGTCATAACTTTCAAAAGCCTTCTTACATTGCCCGCGGGCAGAACAAAGCCCATATTGTCGATATCGTCGCTCGCCGCTTTCGCGTTTACGATACCGGCAAGACTGCCGTCGATATAAAAGAGCCCGCCGCCCGAATTTCCGCTGTTTATCGCCGCGTCGGTACGCATAACACGGTATTCTTTTATATTTTCCTCATATTTTGAAGAAGACAAATCTATTGAAATAATTTCGCTGTCCTTGCTTACTATTCCCTGTGTTGCGGCTATTCCGTAGCCTTCCGAATTGCCTATCGCATAAACCGTTTCGCCGACGTAAACATCGTCCTTTTCCGAAAAGCTTGCAGGCATTGCATTGCTCGCTTTTAAAATATCGCTGTTTTCAACTTTTAAAACAGCAATATCATAAGACTGCGACGCGGCGACAACCGTTGCTTCGATTCCGCATTTTTCTATATCATAATCGGCGTCCTGACCGTATAAAAACAGATATACCTCTTGGGAAACAGGTCCGTTTGATGTATTTTCATACAAATCGTAATAAATAACGTGACAATTCGTCACAACATACGCGTTGCCGTTTTCCTTATCGAATCCGTCTTCCACAATTACGCCGGAACCGAAAAACCAAGGCTTTTCCTCCCAGGAACTGCGTTTGGGGAATCCAGCCGCAACCGAAACCGCGGAAAATAAAGAACGGTTAACAGAAGCCTGCAAAGAAGTACTGTTTTTTATATCCTCGTCGGTATAATTAAGGTATTCGCGCAAAAACTCGTCAATCGTCAAATCGGGATTCTGGGATTTTGCAAGCTCGTAATAATCGTACACGGAAGCGTTTTGTCCGTCTTTTCCGTCCCTGCCGTCCGCTCCTGACAAAGATACGCAGCCGCAGAAAAGTACGGAAGCCGAAACAAGAAACGCAATGCACAACGTCAATAATTTTTTCATAATTTTTCCCTTAAAATATATTACGCATAAATTATAAAAAATTTACGCGTAACAAGTCAAGTATCGTTTTATAAACTTCAATAAGTTCACAAGAATTTTAATAATGTTTAAAAATTTTCACAAAACAACGCCGTTTTTTCTTAAAAGCTCGCGGGCCGTTTCAACGCTGTCGCAACCGACGGCGTTTTTTACGGGGGCAAATTCCTTTTCCCTTTCCACTTCGTAAGCAAGACAGCTGCCCATCATCTTCACCATATCCACAACCAGCGTTTCGGGCTTATAACCGCAAGGCTCGGATGGCGTTACCCTTACCCCGTTTTCCATATGCGGAATAGCTTTGTTCGCAAGGTGGTAAGGCAGCTTGCCAGAAAGCGTTAAATTCAAATCGTGAACGTTGAAAAGATAATTTAAAATAACGCCGTAACGGTAAACAAGCTCGCCCTTTTTGGTTTTGTTTTTCAAATCTTCGGGCATTTCGAAATATTCCACAATCGTGGGTTTCCCGTCTTCATTGCACAAAACGCCGACCTTTTCTTCCGCACAAACCTTTTTTACAACTTTTGCCCCGCTGTGCGCCCCCTTTATAACGGTTGCTCCTATAAACACGGGGTCGCAGATTCTCTGCAAAACGTTGTCAACCGAATAAACGTTGAGCCACTCTATATTGTCGCGTTCAAGCACCCTCGCAAGCCCGCTGTTAACAAGCGACGAATACCAGCCGCCGTTTCCGTTGGGCGCGAGAGAAACGCGGTGTTTTTGGTCGAGAAACACTTTTCCGTTATAGTCGCAGGTCGGCGCCACGTCCTGAATATAAAAATGTACCATATCGGACGGATAACCGAAATAATTATTATCTTCAAAAAACTTAACCGTTTCGTCGTTGTTCGTGCGGCTCGTCATTATAAACAAATGAAAATATCTTCCGGTTTTTGCCGTTACGTCTGATATATTGTTCATTTGCTGTTCGAAAATAGAGAGTTTGCGCGTAACGCCGATATCAAACATTCCTTTCGGACCTTTAAATCCAAGGCGCGAGCCCTGACCGCCCGCAAGCAAAACGGCGGCAACCTTACCCTGCGCAAGAAAATCCAGCCCTACGCTTTCAAACTGGGAATACCTTCTTTTAATATCCTCCGAAGAAACCGCGTTCACAGGGGTAATTTTGCCAAGCTTTTTGCTACCCGCGTCAAGGTTTTTGACGGCGGCAAAGTTCGTGCAACCGATATCAGCAAAAAGCTGCTGTCTTTCCTCTTCGGAAAGCTCGCCGTAATATTCCAGAAGATGCGCCTGTCCGCGCAGCTCCAAATCTTGTTTAGTTCTTTCGTAATCCATAAATTAACCTTAAAAATACGCCGAAAAACGTAAAATATTCTGTTTAATTATAGAGTATGTGTGAAAAGTTGTCAATATATTTGTTAAAATTGCATTAAAGGGATTGAAAACCATAAAATAATGTTATATAATAAATAGGTAAAATGTTAAGGAGGAAAAGATATGTTTTGTACGGAATGCGGAGAAAAACTCACTTTAATGTTCGCAAACGGCGAAGGGCTTGTACCGTATTGCAAAAACTGCGGCGAATACCGTTTTGCACAGTTTTCAACTGCAGTCAGTATGGTTGTTACAAACAGAACCAAAGATAAAATACTGCTTGCCAGACACAAAGGGCACGAGGATTATATACTTTTTGCGGGATATGTCAAAAAGGGCGAAACCGCGGAAAAGGCGGTTACCCGCGAATTTAAAGAGGAAACAAAACTCAACGTTGTAAAATACAAATATATGGCTTCCCGCTATCATGAGCCGAGAAACGTTCTTATGCTCGGTTATCTGGTTATGGCGGAAGACGGCGAACCCGTTATCGACGAAAAAGAAATAGAAGAAGTAAAATGGTTTACTTTCGAAGAAGCGGAAAAAGCCGTTAAACACGATTATTCTACGGCGGAAGCGTTTTTAAAGAACGCTCTGACGGAGATTAAAAATTTTAAATAAAGAGGAAAAAATTTATGAACCTGCTTGTATCTCTCGGCGGTTGGATTGCAATCGGCGTAATAGCCGCGCTTGTACTCATAATCATTATATGGGCAATTGCAACTTTCAACAAAATCGTATCTCTCCGCACCCAGTGCGACGACGGTTTTTCCACTATCGATATCTATCTCAAAAAGAGATACGATTTAATCCCCAACCTTGTGGAAACCGTAAAAGGCTATGCAAAACATGAAAGCGAAACTTTCAAAGCCGTAACCGAAGCCCGTTCAAAACTTGCAGGAGCTACCACTCCCGAAGAAAAAATCGAGGCCGACAAACAGTTTTCACAGGCTATAAGAAACTTCAATATGGTTGTTGAAAACTATCCCGAGCTTAAAGCAAACGTAAACTTTATGGATTTACAGGGTCAGCTTAAAGCAATTGAAAGCGAGCTTGCGCAATCGAGAAAGTATTATAACGCAACCGTAAGGGTTTATAATGTTAAAATCCAGACGTTCCCTTCCCTTATAATCGCAAAAATCATGAAGGCTAAAAAGCGCACCATGTTTGTAATTGACAACGAAGAGGAAAGACAGAACGTTAAAGTTCAATTCTGATTAAATAAAACAGCGAACGGCGGCGCAGAATTGCGCCGCCGTATTAAAGAGGAAATATGAAAAAATCCAGACAGCGCTTTATAGGCGCAGCTTTATTGATTATCGTTGCGGCAATTTGTGCGTTTTTCGGCTTTTTCGGTTCGGCTACGGCAAACGCGGACAATTTTTATGACCCGGAAAGTATTTACGACCAATCCGACAGAGGCGAACACGCGTTTTATTACGAAAAATTCGACGTGGAATACGACATCGCAAGCAACCGTGAAATAAGCGTCCGCGAAGAACTCACCGTTTACTATAACGGAACTTCAAACACGGGATTTATGAGAGATATTCCCGTTAACGGCGGCGAACAGGTTAAAAACGTTTCCGTTACCGAACTGATAAAAGGAAAAGAAGAAAACGTTGATTACAGCGTTTATGCGGAAGAATCGGAAGTTATGACCAGTTTCATTACGGTCGATATAGGCGATTATACGCAGAAACGCAAAACAAGCCATACCTATATACTGCGGTATACATATTGCCTTACAAAAGCACAGGAAGGGGCAAACAAGCTTGCGCTCAATGTTATAGGCGTTCAGAGCCGCCGCGTTGAAAGCGCAAATGTAACACTTAAATTACCCGAAGGTTATCAAAGCGGAACTTACGTTATCGGGCGCCTTGATTATGCGGACAGTCAGCCTGCCCACGCAGAACAAATAAACGGCAGAACGATTATCGCATTGACAGATATTTCTTTGAAATATAATCAAGGTATAACTTTCGATTTGACGTTCGCAGACGGTGCTCTTTCCCTTTATACCAATTTTGCTCCTTACTGGTTTATAATCGCGGGAGTTGTACTCCTTATACTCCTGTTCGCGGTAAAATTTCTGGCGTTCAACAAAAACGGAATTGTTCCCGTCGTAAATTTCGAAGCGCCCGAAAAAATGAACCCTCTTATGATGGGCAAACTTATCGACTACACAGTAAATCCGGAAGACATAACCTCTATGATTTTCTACTGGGCGGACAAAGGTTATCTAAAAATAGACCTTACAAACCAGAAAGACCCTGCGTTAATCCGCATCGTCCAGTCTTTGCCGCAAGGAACGCCCGCCTACGAGGTGACATTGTTCAACGAAATGTTCCGCGGAAAAGATGTCGTTCAGCCCAGCTCGCTCAAATATCGTTTTTATAAAACAATAGACAAAGTTTCCGTTATGGTCAATGCGCAGGTAAAAGGCGTTTATTCCAAACCGAGCGTTATTGTTTCCGTATTGTTTATGATTTTAGGCGGACTTGTCGCGGGCGTTGCTCCGTTCCTGCTCGGAATAACGCAGATTTCATCTTCGTTTTTCTTGCTTACTCCGTTTATTGCAATGGTGCCGTTGCTGTTTGTTTATGCGTCGGCTCATATTTTGCGGACGAATATTCTCAAAGCCGATAAAAAAAGAAAGGTTATTTGCTTTGCTACTATTTTAGTTGCCTTTCTGTTTGCATTAATTTTCTATATGATATTAACGCCGTCGTTTATTTTCGGGCTCGTTCAGAAAATTCTGTTGATGCTTACAAGCAGCGTAATCGTATTTTCGGCAGTGTTTATACCTTGCAGAACAAAAGAATATACTGAAAAGCTCAACGACATTGTAGGCTTCCGCAACTTTATTCTTATTGCGGAAAAAGACAGGCTTGAGAAAATGATAGAAGATAATCCCCAGTTCTACTATCACATTTTACCTTATGCGCAGGTTCTCGGCGTATCGGATAAATGGGAAGAAAAGTTTGCAAACATTACAATCGAGCCTCCTCAATGGACCACTTCTTCTATGGCGGGCGATATAATTTCGTTCCATATCATCAACCGCATGATAAGCAATTCATTGAACAGTATGTCGCAGAATATGAACTCGCGCCCCTCGTCTTCGGGCAGCAGCGGACACGGCGGCTTCGGCGGCGGTCACGTCGGCGGCGGACATGGCGGCGGCGGTTCGCGCGGGCGCTGATTAAAACAAATTATAAAGATAAAAAAATCCGCTCCGAACGAATTCGTTCGGAGCGGATTTTTTGTTATTGAAATATTTTTATTTATTCGGCTTCTACCGTAACCTTGATTTTTGCGGAAATTCCTTCCATAAGCTTTAAATCCACGTCGTAAACGCCCAAGGTTTTGATAGGCGAGGCAAGAACCACTTTCTTTTTATCAACGTTATATCCGGCAGACTGCAACGCGTCGGCAACGTTCGCGCCCGTGACCGAACCGAACACTTTACCCGCCTGCCCCGCTTTTATCTTTACGGTAAACGTTTTGCCGTTTATTTGCTTAGCCATTGCCTGCGTGGCTTTTATTTCTTCCGCTTTATGGAAATCCGCGGCGGATTTTTTCATAGATAAATCGTTGAGTTTTGCCGTTGTGGCAATTTCCGCAAGACCTTTTTTAACAAGAAAATTGCGTGCGTAACCTTCGTTAACGTCGATTACTTCTCCCTTTTTACCTTGTCCCTTTACGTCGTTCAATAATATAATTTTCATAAGCGCTCCTTTTATAATATTTTAACCTTATACGCGCCGTTTGTCAAGAGCGGCGCATATTTTACAGCGCTCTGCCCAAAATACAATCGGAGGGTATTATTATGGAAAATGTAAACAACGACATTTCTTGCGACGTTGCTTCATGCAAGTATAACCATGCCGGCTGCAACTGCACGCTCGAACACATCAAAGTAGGCTGCACCTGCGGACAGCGCGATTGCACTTGCTGCGAAAGTTATTCTGAAAAAGTTTAAATAATAAACCTTAAAACGCCCCGCGGAGATTGCCACGGGGCGTTGATTTTATGAAAGCCACTCTGCAAGAGGCAACAGCGGCTGTACGCCCATAAGCGTAAGCAAATCGTTATTATAGAAATATGTGGCAACCCCGCTCTTTTCGAAATAGGAAGAAAACTGCGCCATAAAAGGGAACGCTTCCAAATCCGACGCAAGCGGCTGAACAATATTGCCCAGAACAAGCAAAATACCCAAAACCGTAACGGTTGCGAACAATGCGCCGAATATACCGTCGACCACATAAAAAATCTTGCTGTGGCCCGCCGCTCCAAGCATTTTGGAACCGAATATGCCGACTAAAACCACCACCACGAGCATTAAAAGGAACAAGCCCGCGGTAAGCGCGTATCTTGCGACAACAATATTCATTTCCGTAATTTCACCCTCGCCCGCGAACATGCCTGCAAGCCCGTCGACCGCTCCTTGAAAAGAAGCGACGTTAAACGCAAGGTGATAAGAGGCGATAGCCGCAAAAACGACCATTCCAAAAACCAGAACGCTCCAAACCGTGTGCGAAATACCGCCCGAAAATCCGCACTTTATCGCAAGGGCAATCAACCCGACGTAAAAGAAATCCATCATCATCGGTTTAAAAACAACCCAGCTTTGGTTAGTATAAATATCGGTCATATACTCGGTTACAAACGCAAACTGCGACAAATCGAGCGCAACAAGCACAAAACAGCTTATAACGGCAGAAATAACAAAACCTTTAACGGCAAGCGTAACTCCGCCGAAAACGCAATCGAAAAACCCGCTCGGCCCGCGCGTCTTTTTACCGCGCGCTATTTTCTTGCGTTTGGAAACCTGAAATCCTTTACGGATAAATGAAGAAATAAGCGCCAAAAGCAATAAAACGCCTATCGCTATAACAAGCGTAATTATTCCCTTTGCAACGGTCGCCTCTTTCGCAAGCAATCCGCCTATTAAAGAAGAAAGCAAAGCGGTAATCAAAAATTCAACGCCCCACGACTTTACGTTTGCAAATCCCTTGCATAACCCGATTTCAAACCGAGAACGGTAAACGTAATTATAGCGCCGAGAATTATCGCTCCGAATATGTTCATTTTTTACCTCGTTATTTGTTGAAACTGTCTTTAAGAGAAACTATTTCAGAAAGCACCAAACCGCCGTTTTCTTCGCACTTTTTGTAATAGCCCGTCCTCATAAGCTGGAAAGGAATAGCATTTGCGC
Source organism: uncultured Christensenella sp. (assembly GCA_910577375.1). Classification (GTDB taxonomy): domain Bacteria; phylum Bacillota; class Clostridia; order Christensenellales; family Borkfalkiaceae; genus Coproplasma. The sequence continues at coordinate 105,254 of CAJTLT010000005.1, read as the reverse complement.
ACTCGGCAAGATAGGGTTCGGCTTTGCCGAAATAACGTTTTTCGCTGTCGGAATTCAGTCTTTCCGCATAATCCTGGTCGGGATATTCTTCATCCTTTAAAAGGGGCTGATACTGCCTGAACTCCGCGTCGACGCCGTATTTGCAGTCAACCCACTGCACAACGCCTTTTGCCTTTACTTCGCACGGAAGCGCGCTTCCGCTTCTGGATTCGGGGAAATATGTGCACAAAAGCTCTTCCGCATTGCCGTCTTTATCAAGTATAACGTCGTCGCAGCGCACTATATAAGCGCCTTTCAAACGCACTGTGCCGCCTTTTTGCAATCTTTTATACTTGGGCGGAGGATTTAAAGAAAAATCCTCTCTGTCGATATATACGCTTCCACTAAATTTTACGGAACGAACTCCGCTTTCGGGGTTGGTGGGGTTCTTTTCGAAATCAAGCTCCTCCTCACCGCTGTAATTAGTTACGGTAAGCTTTAAAGGATTGATAACCGCCATAGCGCGCTCGACGTTAAGGTTGAGGTTATCGCGGATACAGCTGTCAAGCTGTGCCTGATTAACAACCGAATAAGCTTTGGCCACGCCGACGTCGGCACAGAATTTTTTCAACGCCTCGGGGGGAACTCCGCGGTTTTTCAAACCCATTACCGTAGGCATACGCGGGTCGTCCCATCCGCGGACAAACTTTTCGTCAACAAGCTTTTTAAGATACCGCTTGGACATAAGCATATTCGTTATGTTGAGCCGCGCAAATTCTATCTGTCTGGGCAAAGGCGCAGGCAAGCCCGACCTTTCCACAAACCAGTTATAAAGCGGGCGGTGATTTTCAAATTCCAAAGAACACAGAGAATGTGTAATCCCTTCGATAGCGTCGGAAACGGGGTGCGCAAAATCATACATAGGATAAATGCACCACTTATCTCCCGTTCTGTAATGGTGAATGTGGGCTATACGGTAAATTATAGGGTCGCGCATATTTACGTTAGGCGAAGACATATCGATTTTAGCCCTTAAAACCTTTGCCCCGTCGGGATATTTGCCCGCTTTCATTTCGCGGAAAAGCTTTAAATTTTCTTCTATACTGCGGTTGCGGTAAGGGGATTCCGTGCCCGCCTCCGTCAAAGTTCCGCGCGTTGCGGTAATTTCCTCGGCTGACAAATCGCACACATACGCGTTGCCGTCAAGGATATACTTTTCCGCAATTTCATAAAGCTTGTCATAATAGTCGGAAGCAAAAACAAGCTTATCGTATTCGAACCCAAGCCATTTTACCGCCTCCACAATGGAGTTTACATATTCGTAATCTTCTTTGGCGGGATTGGTGTCGTCCATACGCAAATTAAGCGTGCCGCGGTATTTATCCTTAACGCCGAAATTTATGCACATAGCCTTTATATGCCCTATGTGCAGATATCCGTTAGGTTCGGGCGGAAAACGAACGTGAATTTCGTTGCCTGTACCCTCGAATTTTCCCGCTTCGAGTTCTTCGTTGATTATCTGTTCTATAAAGTTGGTTGCTTCGGGAAGTTTCATAAATTTAACATCCTCAATAAAGTTTCTACTAATTCCGCACGGATTTTTGCCGCCGTTTTACTGCTTTTTTATAATTTTGCTTTACCACATTACCGCTATAATAAGCGTTTCCGACATAGTACTGCGCTACGTCGTTACCGCGTTTTGCAAGGCGCAGCGTTTCTTTCAAATCAGCGTTCAAATCTATTAAGATAAGCCCGTGATATTTCCGTTTCCGTCTATGTCTATATGCTCGGCAGACGGAGTTTTTGAAAGCCCCGGCATAAGCATTATTTCGCCGGCAACGGCGACTAAAAAGCCCGCGCCGCCCTTATAAATTATATCCCTGACTTTGATTTTAAAGCCGTTCGGTCTTGAAAGTTTTTTCGCGTCGTCGGAAAGGGAATACTGCGTTTTTGCAATAATCACGGGCAAACCTTTTATGCCCTTGCTTTCCATATTGCCGATTTTTGCAAGCGCCTCTTCGGTGAACTCCGCGCCGTCGCCGCCGTATACGTTTTTGACAATATCTTCAACTTTTTTGCATATTCCGTCGTTCAAATCATATGCAAATTCAAGCTTTGACTGTTTTTCGCATTCTTCCAAAACGGTTTTTGCAAGCTCTTTGCCGCCTTCTCCGCCTTTCAGAAAAACGTCGGTAAACACTGCCGTTGCGCCCGCGTCTTTGCAAGCCTGTAAAACCGCGTCTATTTCCGCCTGCGTATCGGTGAAAAATCTGTTCATTGCAACAATGCAAGGCTTTTTATAAACGTTTTTGATATTTTCAACGTGTTTCAAAAGATTAGGAAGCCCCGCATTCAACGCGGTTAAATTTTCTTCCGTCAAGGTGGATTTGTCCGCGCCGCCGTGAAGTTTCAACGCTTTTACCGTTGCCACGACAACTACGCAATCGGGCTCTATCCCCGCAATTCTGCACTTTGTGTCAAGGAATTTTTCCGCACCGAGGTCAGCTCCGAAGCCCGCCTCCGTAACCGTGTAATCGGCAAGGCTCATTGCAGTATAAGTTGCGCGTATCGAATTACAGCCGTGCGCTATGTTCGCAAAAGGTCCGCCGTGAACAAGAGCGGGCGTCCCCTCCAAAGTCTGCACAAGGTTGGGTTTTATGGCGTCTTTCAAAAGAGTAGCCATTGCGCCGTCGGCTTTAAGTTCGCGCGCACGCACGAAATCTCCGTTTCCGTTTAAGCCCACTACTATATCGCCCAAACGTTTTTTCAAATCTTTTAAATCGGTTGCAAGACATAAAACCGCCATAACTTCGCTTGCGGCGGTAATTTCAAAGCCCTCCGTCCTGTCGTAGCTTACGCAGCCTTTCATATTCCCCGCAGGATTATGCAAAGTTATATCGCGCAAAGCGCGGTCGTTCATATCCATACAGCGGCGGAAATAAACTTCTTTTATTCCTAATACGTTGCCGCGCAGAATATGATTGTCTATCATTGCGCAAAGTAGGTTATTTGCCGCGGTTATTGCATGCAAATCGCCGGTAAAATGTAAATTTATATCTGCCATCGGCACAACCTGAGCGTATCCGCCGCCCGCCGCGCCGCCTTTGATACCGAATACGGGGCCTAAAGAAGGCTCTCTCAAAGCAAGGCACACCTTTTTGCCGAGCTTCGACATACCGTCCGCAAGCCCTATGGAAACAGTCGTCTTTCCCTCTCCGCTCGCCGTGGGATTTATCGCCGTAACAAGTATAAGCTTCGATTTGGGATTAACCTTTTCAAGATTGATTTTCGCTTTATCACTTCCGTAAAGCTCCAAATCTTTTTCTTTGATTCCTAATTTTTTTGCGATTTTTCTTATATCCTGCGGTTTGCAGTTTTCAGCTATTTCGATATCTGAGAGCATACGTTACCCCGAATTATAATTTTCTTTCAATATTATATCATACAAACGCCGAAAAGCATATTGTTTGAAACCGAAATTTAATTATTTTGCAAAAAAATTAATGTTGTAAACAAACGAAATCAAGATAATAAAACTTTACCGCAAAAATCTTAAAATCAAAGTTTTGGTTTATAAATTTTAAATTATTTGCGCCCGCGCTTTAAAAGAAATTCGCTAAGCGGGCTTTTTCCGCAAATTCACTTGACTATATGCACGTATTTTATTAAAATTACTTTATACATTTTAAGACTTCGGAGATTTGATTATGTCAGAAAAGAAACGCGCGGTTACGCAGGAAAAGCTTGTTGCCCTTTGCAAAAACAGAGGTTTTATTTTCCCCGGAAGCGAAATTTACGGCGGACTTGCCAACACGTGGGATTTCGGTCCTTTAGGCGTTGAATTCAAAAACAACGTAAAAAAAGCATGGTGGAAAAAATTCGTACAGGAAAGCCCCTACAACACAGGTCTTGACTGCGCGATTTTAATGAATACGCGCACCTGGAAAGCAAGCGGACATTTAGGCGGATTCTCCGACCCTTTGATGGACTGCCGCAGCTGTAAAGCCAGACACCGTGCGGACAATCTTGTTGAAGATTACTGCAAAAAACATAAGCTTAACTTAAAAGTCGAAAGTATGGATAACGACGAACTCGAAAGCTTTATAAGCAACAAAAAAATCGCATGCCCCGTTTGCGGCAAAAGCGATTTTACGCCTATAAGAAAGTTCAACCTTATGTTCAAAACTTTTCAGGGCGTTACCGAAGACAGCGTAAACACCGTTTATCTCCGCCCCGAAACCGCACAGGGCATATTCGTAAACTTCAAAAACGTTCAACGTTCCTCGCGTATGCGCGTTCCTTTCGGTATAGGCCAGGTAGGTAAATCGTTCCGTAACGAAATCACCCCCGGAAACTTTATTTTCCGCGTGCGCGAATTCGAACAGATGGAACTTGAATTTTTCTGCAAGCCCGGAACGGATTTGGAATGGTTCGGCTATTGGAAGGAATATTGCAAAAACTTCCTTTTGTCATTGGGAATGAAAGAAGAAAATCTTAAACTCCGCGACCACTCGCCTGAAGAATTATGCTTCTATTCAAAAGCTACAACCGACTTTGAATATAATTTTGCTTTCGGCTGGGGCGAGCTTTGGGGCATTGCCGACAGAACGGATTACGACTTAAAACAGCACCAGGCGGAAAGCGGCGAAAATATGGAATACGCCGACCCCGTCACAAACGAAAAGTATATTCCTTACGTTATAGAGCCGTCGCTTGGCGTTGAAAGATGCGTGCTTGCGCTCCTCACCGACGCTTACGACGAAGAAATTTTAGACGCCGAAAAGAACGACGTAAGAACCGTTCTGCGTTTACATCCCTTCCTTGCTCCCTATAAGGCGGCCGTTCTCCCCTTACAAAAAGGACTTTCCGAAAAGGCGGACGAAGTTTACAGAAATCTCGCAAAGAAGTTTTCCGTAACCTACGACGTAACAGGCTCGATAGGCAAGCGTTACCGCCGTCAGGACGAAATAGGCACTCCTTTCTGCATAACTGTTGACTTCGACACTTTAAACGATAATACCGTAACCGTACGCGACCGCGACAGCATGGAGCAAATCCGTTTGAAAATTGACGAACTTTCCGCCTATATCGAAAAAAGCCTTGAATTTTAACAATTTGATTTTTGAATATAAAGAATTAAAAAACCGCCCGCGGCAACAACCGTTGCCGCGGGCGGTATTATTTTATATGGTTTTATTTTTATCCGCAAACTGATTTTATTGGCAAACTGCCAGCAAAATACCGAACCCGATAAATATTGCAAGCGCTACGCATAAAACGATAACCGCGCAAAAATAACTGCGCGCAAAACATCTTCTGTTGATATTTACGTCACTGAAAGAAAAAACCAATAAAAATATAAAGCCCACAACAGGAATTAAAAACAATAACGAATACCCGAAGTATCCCCACGCACTCATCGGTCTGTATTTATAAGGCAATTTTTCAATTTCATCGCGTTCAAACTCAGTCATATTTTATCCTCTGTATTTTTTAAGAAATATTTTTCTATACCGTCTTTAATGAACAGATTACAGAACAGATTAAAATCATTAAGGCTTGAAAACAACCTCAGCCGGAATGCCTTGGCAGAAAAGATAGGCTCAAGCCAAAAGATTATAGATTATTGGGAAAAAGGCACCAGCGAACCGAAAGCACACTTTATAATCGCGCTTGCGGACTGCTTCGGCGTTACCGCGGACTTTATTTTAGGGCGCGAAGACGATTTCGGAAACGTTAACGTAAAAAGCGATTTGACCGAAGAGGAAAAAATCCTTGTTTCCGCTTATGGACGGGCGGGCAACAAAGAAAAAGAAACTCTTTTGCAATCGGTGCGGATTTTTAACACAATTAACATTCAAATATCTATCGCAGATTAATCAACGGCAAATAAAACCCCGCCCGCGCTTTTAAAGCGCGGGCGGGGTGCTATTCGATACGGTTATTTTTTATCTTCGTCGGAAGAATTGAGAATATATTTATCAAGCATAGACTTGCCTATTTTAGAACCCATTTTCAAAAGTCTTCCTTTTATAGTAGGCTTGGGCGGCTTTTCTTCCTCCTCAACAGAGCCTTCGAAATTCAAATCCTTGCACGGATTGAAAGAAACGTATCCGCATTCCGTCGCGTACTCGAAAACGCTTTTCAACAATCCTTCCAAAACTGGTTTATCGCTTTCTTCCGCTTTATCCACAAGGTTTAAAAGCGTTGTCGGCTTAATGGCGTTGATATATTTTTTACCTATAACCGGCACAAGTAGATTATCTATTAAAGCGCCTATTTCGTCAAAATATTTACTCGATACCTTTTTCACCGCGCCTTCGCGCACGTTTCCCGAAACAGCCAGTTCATACCATTCCAGAACGACTTTCGCAAAACGGTGTTTTACCTTTACGGGCGACAATAACCAACGCACAAGCTTGCCCGTTCCGCCGAAAGCAAGCGGAATAATCTGCACAATCATAGTTATTACGGAAAATATGATTATCAGAATATCGACGGCAACGTTAGCCGCCTCGAAATCCCCGCCCGTACGCGAAAGAACTATCGCCGCAATCGAAATAGCAATCGAAAGCAAACGCACCAAAAGTTTAAAAACAGCAAGAACGCGTTTATACTTTACCAAACTCTTAGTTTTCGCCCGCGACGCGCAAAGCGTCAATATTATAAGCGCGATAAACAAGGCGGCGTAAACGCCCGCCATAGAATAAAATACTATCTCGGTCTGAAAATTAAGCTTGCGGGAAAACCCTATAAACAGCACGTAAGCCGTATATAAAAGCATGAAAACGGTGCTTACGGTTAACGTTAAAATATTCAGTCTGCGCGCAATTACCGCACGGTTTGAATAAACGTTTTTTATAAAACACCGCAAATCGAAAACGTCTTTCGCAAGCGTAAACGTTTCTTCCGCGGATATCGTGTGGCGCACGTTCACCACTTCTTCGCGTTTTTCGTCCTGTTCCTTTTCCATAATAATTTACCTTATTCTTATTCTAACACGGTTTCGTACTCGCTGTAAAGCGCGTCAAGCTGTAATTTTATGGCTTGCAAACGTAACGTTATTTCATTCAGCTTTTTATAGTCCGCCGTAATTTCGGGGTCGGCAAGCTTTGCATTAAGCGAATTTTCTTCCTCTTCGAGCGCGCTTATGCTCCGTTCTATTTCTTTTATTCTCGCCTTTTTCTTAGCGTCTTCTGCACGCTCCTTTTTAGAGCGGAAAGAACTTTCCTTTTCGCCCCTTTCACGCGCAAACTTTTCTTCTTGCTCTCTGCGGATTTTTTGCTCGTTGAGCCCGCGTTTCCATTCGTTAAACGCGGCATATCCGCCGTCGAACACGTTCAGCTTTCCGTTTTCTATTTCAACCGTTTTCTGTGCGAGTGCGTTTAAAAAATATCTGTCGTGGGAAACGAACAAAAGAGTTCCGTCAAACTCCTTCAACGCAGCTTCAAGGCTTTCGCGCGCGGGCAAATCCAAATGGTTGGTCGGCTCGTCAAGCAAAAGCGTATTGCCGTGTTCGCACTCTAATATGCAGAGCGCAAGCTTTGCCCGCTCTCCGCCGGAAAGAGCCTTAACAGGCTTTTGCATATCTTCTTCAAAAAGTCCGCAACGCGCCAAAGCAGAACGTATTTCCGTTTGTGTAAGACCCACGTGCCGCTCCCACAACTCTGCAATTACGGTATTGTCGCCGTCAAGGTTAGCGCCCTCCTGGTCGTAAAACGCAAGCTTTACCAACCGACCGACCTCTATCGCCCGATTGCCTCCGCCCATAACCGCTTTTAAAAGAGTGGATTTGCCCGTGCCGTTTTCGCCGACAAGCGCAACCTTTTCACCGCGTTTTATTTCCAATTGCCCCGCGGATATCAGGCGTTTACCGCCGATTTCAAGGTTCAAGCCTTTAATTTCAAGCACGTTTTCATATGGCGTAAACTCATATGAGAATTTATATTTCGGGGCTTTCGGCGGAGTATAGGGCTTTTCCAGAATTTCCATTTTTTCAAGCTGTTTTACTCTGCTTTGGGCAGACTTCGCCGTAGTTGCACGCACGATATTTCTGTCTACGTAATCCTGCAATTTCGCCCGCTCTTCCTGTTGGGCTTCATATTCCTTTAAAAGCCTTGCATTTCTCTCCGCTTTTAAAATTTTATATTTTGAATAATTGCCGGAAAACGAAACAACTTTCTTGTTTTCGATTTCTATTATCCTCTGCGTTACCTTATCCAGAAAATATCTGTCGTGCGAAACTACCAAAACAGCGCCCTTGAAAGCCGCCAGATATTCTTCCAGCCAGAAAAGAGTTGAAATATCGAGGTGGTTGGTAGGTTCGTCCAAAATAAGAAAATCGGGTTCTTCCAGCAAAAGGCGGGCAAGCTTAAGCCTTGTTTTCTCGCCTCCGCTCATAGTGTCTATGCGCTGTTCGTATCTACCGAGAAACCCCATTCCGTTCAAAACCGTTTTAATCTTTATCTCCGCATTATAGCAATCGTTTGCGGAAATATAACCGTTCAATTTTTCTATTTGCGCCGAAAGCGCGGCATATTCTGGGGTGTATTCTTTAATATCCGCAAGCCTGCGGGAAAGATTTTCAAGCTTTTCAACAGCGGAAAGCTCGGATTTGAATACTTCGAGCATTTCCTCATAAACGGTATTTCCGCTGGAATAACCGCCGTTTTGCTCAAGATAACCAATCCGCGCGCCGTTCTTTTTTATAATCTGCCCGCTTTCAGCCTCAAATTCGCCGAGCATAAGCTTTATAAGCGTGGTTTTTCCCTCTCCGTTCGCGCCCACAAGCCCTATGCGTTCGCCCTCATTCACGGCAAAAGAAACGTCTGAAAATATTAAATTGTCGCCGTAGGAAAACGACGTTTTATCAAATGTTACCAGCATATTTCAATAATCCCACTCAGGAATATATTTTTCGTTCGCACTCGAATATTCCTGCAAAAACACATTTTCAAGCCCTGCGCTTTGCAAAGCGGAAACAACCCTTTCATATTCTCTTTTTGTTATTTTACGGTTCAGCTCCTTAAAATCCGCAATATCGCCGTACGGAGTATATTGGCTCATCAAACTGAAATAAACCGATTTCGGCAAACCCGCAACAAAATTCACAACGTTTATGCTGTCGTATGCAGCAAGCGGCAAAATCAAATGCCGCACTATACAGCCCGAAAGCATTTTACCGTCTTCCAGCATTTTTAACGGCTTTTGCGCCATAAATTTAACCGCGGGCAAAGCGTAATCCGCATAATCGCCGCGCGCCGTATATCTTTTCGCAAGCGCGTTATCGGTGAATTTCAAATCCGTCAGCCATATATCAACAAAGCTTCCGGCAAGGCGCAAAGCCTCTTGCGTTTCATATCCGTGCGTGTTGTAAACAATAGGTATTTTCGGGCGGTAAAGCTCAATTGCCCCCATAATATCATTGAGATAATGGGTCGGATTGACCAGATTTATATTTTCCGCCCCCATTTCTTCAAGCTCTTTAAATATGTCTGCAAGCTGTTTTACGGAAATTTCTTTGCCTCTCTTATTGCGCGAAAGCTCGAAATTCTGACAGAACGAACACTTTAAAGAACAGCCGCAAAAAAATATACATCCGCTGCCGTTTATAAAAGATACGGGCGGTTCTTCGAAAGGGTGCAAATAATATTTGGCTATCTTTATCCCTTTAACGCCGCACGCGCCCGAATTTACCGTTCTGTCAGCCCCGCACTTTACGGGGCACTGAAAACACTGCATAGCCACATTATAAAATAAAAGCCGAGAAAAGGCAAATTTTTTATTGACAGCAAAAAACCGCGGTGATATAATATTCATATACATCAAGAGTGTGCGAGGGAACGGCCCTTTGACCACACAGCAACCTGCTTTGCAAGGTGCTAACGCCGTACCGATGGGATAATACGTTCTTTAACTCCTTATCGGTTACGGTAAGGAGTTTTTTATGGACGCAAACAAAAGCATTTCTTTCAGACCCATAACAGAAGACGACAAGCGGGAATATTTTGAAATGTCGCGCGATTTTTACGCTTCTGGCGTAACCAACTCGACAATCGACGATAACGGCAGAGAAAAATTCTGGAAAGAAATTATGCTCGGCGAAATCGTAAAAGGCTATTTTTTACTTTTCGGCGGCGAAACGGCTGGTTACTCCGTTTGCTGTCTTTCCGCGTCGCAGGAAGCGTGCGGAAGGATTTTATGGCTTGACGAACTGTATGTTAAACCCGAATACCGCGGGTGCGGAATAGGCAAAGAATTTTTCCGTTTTCTTGAAGACACCGACGAATACAATTTTATAAGGCTTGAAGCGGAGCATGACAACGCGCGGGCTATAAAGCTTTATAAATCTTTGGGATATGCAGACGCGCAATATCTTTCACTTTATAAAAAAACCAACAAAAGAGGTTAATATATGAGAAAATTTTTCACAAGCGAAAGCGTGACGGAAGGTCACCCCGATAAACTTTGCGACAGAATTTCAGACGCGTGCGTTGACGAAATACTTAAATCCGACCCTTTGGCACGCTGCGCAATAGAATGTTGCGCGGCTTACGACAGGCTACTTATAATGGGCGAAGTCACCACAAACGCAGAAATAGATTATGAACAAGTCGCAAGAAAAACAATTTTCGACACAGGTTATATCCACGGCTCTTTCGCATATGACAAATGCCGCATAGACGTTGCCGTCCACCGTCAAAGCCCCGATATCGCAATGGGCGTTGACAGAAAGGAAAGCGCCGACGTAAAAGACAGTTTCGGCGCGGGCGACCAGGGAATGATGTTCGGTTATGCTTGCCGCGAAACGGAAGAGCTTATGCCTCTCCCCGTCGCTCTTGCACACAAGCTTGCAAAAAAGCTTACGGAAGTGCGAAAGTGCGGCATATTGCCCTATCTGCGCCCCGACGGCAAAACTCAGGTCACCGTTGAATACGACGGAAAAACCCCTAAAAGAATAGAAACGGTTGTCGTTTCCGCACAGCATAATTCAAAAGTTTCGCAAGAACAGTTGAAAGAAGATATTTTAAAACACGTGGTTTCCATTATTCCCGCAGAACTTCTGGATAACGAAACAAAATATTTTATAAACCCCACAGGCCGTTTTGAAATAGGCGGTCCCGAGGGCGACAGCGGACTTACGGGAAGAAAGATAATCGTAGATACATACGGCGGAAGATGCGCGCACGGCGGCGGCGCCTTTTCTGGGAAAGACGCAACCAAGGTAGACCGTTCGGCGGCATATATGTCGCGGTATATCTGCAAAAATCTTGTTGCGGCAGGGCTTTGCGACGAGGCAGAATTGCAAGTCGCTTACGCAATAGGAGTAGCGCAGCCCGTATCGGTATTTGTCGACACGTTCGGCACCGGCAAACTTCCCGACAGTGAAATCGCGGATATAATAGTAAAAGAATTCGACCTCCGCCCCTATTCTATAATCGAAACGCTTGACCTGAGAAAACCCGTGTTCCTGCAAACAGCGGCATACGGACATTTCGGCAAAGAGGGGCTTTCATGGGAACGTCTTACAAAGGCAAACGATTTGAAAAAATATTTAAAATAAACACCCCAAACAAAAAGACGGCTTGATTTAAGCCGTCTTTTATTTTTTTTAAATCCAACCGTGTTATGCAAAAATTAATACGCTCTTGCAAATATCACGGTATGCTTTGCTTTCTTTCCGCAAACCGCGCACGTTTCGCTTGTTTCGCCCTCGGCAAATACTCTCGCCGTTGCCGCAGTTTCGGCTTTGATTTTATCTTCGCACCCGCGGCATCCGCACCAGCCGGCTTTTACAAAATTGCCGTTTTCCACTCCATCCGATATACCCGCCAAATCTTCGGCATAAATTATTTTACCGTCGCGGCGTACGCGCGCCGCTTCCAGCATATCTTTTTGAACGGTTTCAAGCAATTTTTCAACTTCGCTTTCGATGCAGTCCAAAGCAACCGCTTGTTTTTCCAAAGTGTCGCGGCGGAAGATAAGAGCCTTGCCCTCTTCTATATCGCGGGGTCCGAGCTCTATGCGCAAAGGCACGCCTTTCATTTCCCACTCGTTAAACTTCCAGCCGGGGCTTTGGTCGCTGTCGTCAAGCTTTACCCTTACCCCGCGGCTTTCAAGCTTTTGTCTGATATCCGCGCAAACTTCCAAAACGTTGCCTTTTTTTGCGGCAATCGGAACGATTACAGCCTGTACGGGCGCAACTTTGGGGGGCAAAACCAATCCTCTCTGGTCTCCGTGCGCCATAATCAGCGCGCCGATAAGCCTTGTGGAAACACCCCAGCTTGTCGTATAGGCAAGCTTTTGCGCTCCGTCTTTATCAAGGTATTTTATATCGAACGCTTTCGCAAAATTCTGCCCTAAATAATGCGTAGTTCCCGCTTGCAGGCTTTTGCCGTCTTTCATCATAGCTTCCATACCGAAAGTGGCAACCGCGCCCGCAAACTTTTCCTTTTCAGTTTTTCTTCCTGTAATAACGGGGATAGCAAGGCAATTTTCGGCAAATTCTTTATATACGCCGAGCATATTCATAGTTTCTTCCATTGCCTCTTCTTCGGAAGAATGGGCGGTATGCCCCTCCTGCCATAAGAATTCGGAAGTGCGCAAAAAGGGGCGCGTAGTCTTTTCCCAGCGCATAACGTTCGCCCACTGGTTTATTTTTATGGGCAAATCACGGTAAGACTGTAACCACTTTGAATACATATTGCCGAAAATCGTTTCCGACGTAGGGCGGATTGCCAACGGCTCGGAAAGTTCTTCCCCGCCCGCGTGCGTAACAACGGCTACTTCGGGCGCAAACCCTTCAACGTGTTCCGCCTCCTTTGTGAAATAGCTCATAGGAATAAGCAACGGAAAATAAGCGTTTTCGTGCCCCGTCGCCTTGAAACGGTTATCCAATTCACGCTGAATGTTTTCCCATATGGCGTAACCGTAGGGGCGGATAACCATTGTGCCCTTTACGGGGCCGTAATCAACGAGCTTTGTTTTTAAAACCACGTCGGTATACCACTGCGGAAAGTCCTTTTCTATATCAGCAATCTGTTCTACGAAATTCTGTTTGTTTTCTTTTGCCATAAACAGTCCTCTTATTTCTATTTCACGCATATTATAACACACGCCGTTGCAAAGGCAAAACGTTTTAAAAGCGATATAAAATTTTTTATTTTTATTGCCGCGCAAACACTTGAAATAACCCCTCTCTTATAGTATAATAAATTCGTATGCAAGCGCAGGATTTTAAAAAACTCAAAAGCGGAACCGACGTTCGCGGAATCGCCGTAAACGCAGCCTCGGAAATAACACTCACAAACGAGGCGGTTGACCGCATTTGCAAAGCTTTTGTTAAATGGCTGACTTTAAAGACGGGCAAAACGCGCTTTAAAATCGCAATAGGTAACGACAGCCGTATTTCCGCGGAACGCATTGTAAACTGCGCTAAAACCGCGTTTTTATCATGCGGCTGCGACGTGGTTTATACGGGGCTTTCTTCAACGCCCTCGATGTTTATTCTTCTCAAAAAATCGGATTTCGGTTGCGACGCGTCCGTTATGGTCACCGCCTCGCACCTTCCTTTCGACAGAAACGGTTTGAAATTTTTCACTCCCGAAGGCGGGCTCGACGGTAAAGATATCGACGAAATTCTCGATATCGCCACAAAAGGCGGATTTGTTTGCGGAAACGGAAATTACGAAGAAAAACCGTTTATGGACGAATATTCCCGCATACTTGTAAAAACCGTTGAAGACGCCTGCGGTATACTTCCTTTAAAAGGGAAGAAAATAATCGTAGACGCGGGCAACGGCGCGGGCGGATTTTTTACCGAAAAAGTTCTTATCCCTCTCGGCGCCGACGTAAGCGGCAGCCAGTTTTTAGAGCCGGACGGATACTTCCCCAACCACATACCCAACCCAGAGGACAAGCAGGCGATTGAAAGCATTTCAAAAGCCGTAATACGGGAAAAAGCGGATTTGGGCATAATATTCGATACCGACGTAGACCGCGCCGCGTGCGTGGACGAAAACGGCGGAGAAATAAACCGCAACGCTTTAATCGCGCTTTGCTCCGCAATACTTTTAAAAGATAAAAAAGGCGTTATCGTAACAGACAGCGTAACAAGCGACGGGCTTGCCGAATTTATAAAAAATCTTGGCGGCGAACATTTAAGATACAAACGCGGCTATAAAAACGTAATAGACAAGTGCAAAGAGCTGAACGCGGCAGGCGTCTATTCCCCCCTCGCCATAGAAACAAGCGGACACGCGGCTTTTAAAGAAAATTATTATCTTGACGACGGCGCGTATCTTATAACCAAAATTCTCATCTGCCTTGCACAGCAAGCAAAAGAAAACAAGAGCTTAACCTCTCTTATTTCTTCTTTGAAACGCCCCGTTGAAGCAGACGAAGTGCGGATTACGTTCAACAGCAACAGCGCGGACTTCAAAAAAGAGGGCGCGCAGGTTATCGAAGATTTGAAAAAGCTTGCCAGAAAAGACAAGGATATGAAGCTCGCTCCCGATAATTACGAGGGCGTGAGAATAAATCTTTTAAACGGCTGGATACTCGTAAGAATGAGCGTTCACGACCCTGTTATCCCTATCAACTTCGAAACGGAAGTCAAAGGCGGAAACAAACTGCTTGCACAAAGATTATTGCAAATATTGAGGGCTTACCCCTTTTTAGATATCACCAAATTAGAAAATTTCACTTTGTAAGGAGAAAAATCCAATGTCCGTAAAATCGAAATGCGTAGACGCCGTAAGAATCCTTTCCGCGGAAGCCATACAAAAAGCGAAATCGGGTCACCCCGGTATCTGCATGGGCGCCGCTCCCATAGGGTTCGAGCTGTTTGCCGATTTTCTTAACGTCAGCTATAAAAACCCCAAATGGGACAACAGAGACAGATTCGTTCTTTCGGCGGGTCACGGCTCAATGTTGCTTTACTCCCTTTTGCATCTTTTCGGGTTCGACGTCACCAAAGAAGATTTAATGAACTTCCGCCAGCTCGGTTCGCGCACCCCCGGCCACCCCGAATACGGCAAAACGGACGGAGTTGAAACCTCCACGGGTCCTTTGGGTCAGGGCATAGGCAACGCCGTAGGGTTCGCCCTTGCGGAAGCCCACCTCGCGGCTGTTTTCAACAGACCCGATTACAACGTCGTTGACCACTACACCTACGCGCTTTGCGGAGAAGGCTGCCTCGAAGAAGGTTTGGGCTACGAAGCTTGTTCTTTCGCAGGCACGCAAAAACTCGGAAAACTCATTCTCCTTTACGATAAAAACAATATCACCATAGAGGGCGACATCAAAACGAGCTTCAACGAAGATATCGTAACCCGTTTCCTCGCGCAGGGCTGGCAGGTTATACGCGTTCCCGACGCAACCGACCTCGTAATTTTAAAAAGCGCAATCGAAAAGGCAAAATCCGATTTGACCCGCCCTTCCCTTGTTATCTGCAACACGAAGATAGGTCACGGCTCGCCCCTTGAAAACAGCGAAAAATCACACGGCGCGCCTTTGGGAGAGGCAAATCTTGCCGCGGCAAAACAGACCCTCGGCTGGACGGAAGAACCCTTCGAAGTCCCCGAAGACGTAAAAGACTACTGCCGTAAGCTTGCGGATAAAAAGCTTGAAGCCGAACAGAAATGGAACGAGCTTTTCGCAAATTATGAAAGAGCTTATCCCGAGCTTGCCGCAAAATATAAACAGTATATGGAGGGCTACGCTCCCGACTATACCGAACTTATGAACAAATTCGATTTCTCCGCGCCCGAAGCAACAAGAGCTTCAAGCGGAAAAATCCTCAACGAACTCGCAAAATCCGTTCCCAATCTTTTATCGGGTTCTGCCGACCTCGCCCCCTCCACTATGACGGAGCTTAAATGCTCGGATTATTTCTCACCCGAAAACAGAACGGGGCGCAATATCCGTTTCGGCATACGCGAACACGCAATGGCGGCAATCTGCAACGGTATCCAGCTCCACGGCGGGCTTAAAATACTTTGCTCAACGTTCTTTGCATTCTCGGATTATATGAAAGGCGGCATAAGAATAAGCGCGCTTTTAAACGTTCCCGTAATCTACGTTATGACGCACGACAGTATCGGCGTCGGCGAAGACGGCCCCACCCATCAGCCTATGGAGCAGCTCATAGCTCTCCGCTCGATACCCGATATAAAGGTTTTCCGCCCCTGCGACGGAAGAGAAACCGTTGCGGCGTATATTTCCGCGTTCACGCAGGATTCCCCCACCGTTTTGGTTCTTTCAAGGCAAAACCTCAACCAGAACGCGGGTTCGGGCATAAAGGCGCTTACGGGCGGTTATATTCTTGACGACTGCAAAGGCAAGCCCGACGTAATTTTAATCGGAACGGGTTCTGAAGTAGACCTCTGCACGGGCGCAAAAGAACTTTTGAAAAAGGAAAAGATTAACGCGCGCGTAGTTTCTATGCCTTGTATGGAAGAGTTTGAAAAGCAAACCCCCGAATATCAGGAATACGTTTTACCCAAAGCGTGCAAAGCCCGCGTATGCGTAGAAGCGGCGTCGCACTTCGCATGGTACAAATATTCCCGCGATTACGGCGAAGTTATCGCAATGAAGTCTTTCGGAACTTCCGCGCCCGCAAACGTATTGTTTAACCATTTCGGCTTTACAAAAGAAAACGTTGCGGAAAAGGCAAAGCTTTCCATTCAGCACGTAAAAAAAGATAAATAATTAAATAAAACAAAAGCCCCGACGGTTTAACTGTCGGGGCTTTTAAAATTCAATTGTCAACTCCCAATAAAAAATCGGTAGTTACCTCAAAATACTTAGCAAGCACTACCACCGCCTCCGCGTTGGGAACACGCTTTCCCGCCTCCCATAAACTTATAGCGCTTCTGCTTAATCCGGTATCTTTGGAAACTTGTTCTTTTGATAATCCTCTCTCTAATCTTAATTCTTTCAATCTTTCAACAAACTTTTCCATAAACAGCAGTTAACCCATTAAGTAAATTTCAATTATCCAAACCGAGCAAAAAGTCAGAAGTTACTCCAAAATATTTTGCAAGTGCTCCCACTGCCTCCGCACTGGGAGTTTTTATATCGTTTTCCCAAAAAACTATCGAACTTTGAACAACGCCTATTTCTTTTGCAAGCTGAGCCTGCGTCAAATATCTTTCAACTCTAAGTTCTCTTAATCTTTCAGCAAAAACCTTCATAAAAACAATTTATCACAACCGCAACAAAATTGCTTGATATATGACAATCGCAATATTGTACTCATATTTTAAATATCATCATTAAATTATAATTTCCAAACAAAAAATCTATAATCTGCAAAATACTTTACAAACACAACAATTGCCCGCGCTAAAAGTTTTTATATTGTTTTTTAAAAATCTATCAAACCGCGAACATTCATAATATCAAAATATTTCAAAAGAAATTATATAATTTCTTTTGAAATATTTTGATACAAATCACTTTTATACTGATAAAATACGTTTACCGTTAGCGCGGTTGAAAAAATATTTTAATTACGGCTGAAAATTATTCAAATTTAAAAATTTCAAGGAGTTATATAATATGGATAAATACCAAACTATAAGAAAGCTTTTCAACGGACAAATAGGTTTAAGCGACACTGTCAAATGTTCCGATACCTATTTCCAGCTTATGAGACAATCCGACGAGCTTGAACGGAAATTCGTAAAACAGCTTGAAAACAATCCCGAACTTATAGAATTGTTCGATAACGTATACGAAGCACAGAGCAAAGAATACGCGGAAAGCGTTTTCTGCCACTATGCCGAAGGTTTCCGCATAGGTTTAATGCTCGGCATAGAAGCCGCAAAATCCTTTTAACCCAGATTTTCCCTTGCGGTGGCAAGCATAAGCTTTATGCGGTTTTCCTGATTTACCTTAGTTGCCGAAGGGTCGTAATCCACGGCAACGATATTTTCGTCGGGGTAAAGATTTTTCAGCGTGCGTATAGCGCCTTTCCCCGCAATATGGTTGGGCAAACATCCGAACGGCTGCGCGCAGACTATATTCGGAACTCCCGTTTCTGCAAGCGCCGCCATTTCCGCGGGAATCAGCCAGCCCTCGCCCATTTTCACCCCTTGGTTCAAAACCTTGTCCGCACACTTGCGCAAATGCTCGAAATCGTGTACGGGCGTGAAATTTCCGTCCTCTTCGAAAAGTCTTATAATATTTTTCTGCATATGGTGAACAAGCTTGTACACTTTATCATATATAAAAGCCGTTCCTTTGTTGTGCCCGTAAAATTTATAATCGTTGATAACGTTTACTATGCAATACAAAACGAAGTCTATAAGCGCGGGAACAACGGGTTCGCAGTTTTCAGAAAGTAAAAAGCTTTCCAGATTGTTGTTGCCAAGGCGCGAATACTTTACGTAAATTTCCCCGACTATGCCCACTTTAACCTTTTTTTCTTTGGTTCTGGGCACGGCGGCGAAAATTTCTATTATCTTTTTGTTTACCTTTTTATATTTGTTATAACCGCCCTTTTCATAAAGCCCGACAACATAATCAACGGCTTGTCCTCTTGCCTTGTCGGCGTCGCCCGCGTTCGATTCATAAGGCTTTGTCTGGTTGTAACACCACATAATGCTGTCGCCGTAAAATATTGCGTATGCAAGCTTTAAAAAGAGCTTTACACCTATTTTAAAGGCGTTATCCTTTTCCAATCCCGAAAAGTTAATAGAAATTACGGGAATTTGTGGGAATTCCGCAGCAAGGGCCTTTCTTATAAGCGGCATATAATTAGAAGCTCTGCACCCGCCGCCCGTCTGGGTCATCATCAGCGCGGTATGCTCCAAATCGTAATTGCCGCTTTTAAGCGCGTTTATATATTGCCCGACAACGCAAAGACAAGGATAACACGTATCGTTATGCACGTGCTTTAACCCCTCGTCGATAACCGCGCGGTTTTCGTTTTTAAGCACTTCCAAATCATAGCCCTCGAAACGGAGAACCTTTTCAATGATAAGGAAATGCCAGGGCAGCATATCGGGCACAAGAATTTTGTGCGTGGCTTTCATCGATTTATCCCATTTAGGATATACGGTTGTATAATCTTTTATCTTATCGCTCATTTTTCGCCGCCTCTTCTATCGCCGCAAGCATACTTCTGAGCCGTATTTTAACGACGCCGAGATTGTTTATTTCGTCGATTTTTATCTGAGTGTAAAGCTTGCCGCTCTTTTCCAGAATAGCGCGCACTTCGTCGGTTGTGATTGCGTCAAGCCCGCACCCGAAAGAAACAAGCTGAACAAGGTTTACGTTTTTGCGTTTGGATACGAAATCCGCCGCACGGTAAAGCCTTGCATGGTAAGTCCACTGGTTCAAAACGTCCACTTTCACATTGTCGCCCTTTTCAAATATGCTGTCCTCAGACAAAACCGCAAGATTTAAAGACGTAAGCAGTTTGTTTATTCCGTGGTTTATTTCATTGTCAAGGTGATAAGGTCTGCCCGCAAGCACTATTATCTGTCTGTTTTCAAGCTCGGCTTTGAATAAAATTTCATCGGCTTTTGATTTAACGTCCGCATGATATTTTGCAAGCCTTGCAAATCCCTCGTCAAGCGCGCCCTCGATTTCTCCCTTTTTAAAAGAATACTTCCAAAGCGCCTCCGTAAGCTTCTTTACGGTGGGTTTTTTCATATTCAAATCTATGTAAGGGGTTATGAAATTTTCGTCCGTCAGCCTTTCGTTGTTTGCTTTTAAAAGTTCGGGATAATACGCAACAACGGGGCAATTATAATGGTTTGTGGAACAATGCTCGTTTAAATTATAGCTTTCGCAAGGCATAAAAATGAAATCCACGCCCGCGTCCAAAAGGCTTTCTATATGTCCGTGTATGAGCTTTGCGGGATAACAAGCCGTATCGCTCGCCACGGTGTGCTGACCTCTGAAATAAAGCTCGCGCGAAGATTTGTCGGAAAGAACAACCTCGAAGCCGAGTTTTTCAAAAAATCCCGCCCAGATGGGAAGCTGTTCATACATACCGAGCTGTAACGGCAAACCGACTTTCCCGCGGATATGCGTTTGGCGCACGCCCTCAACACATTCCGGAAGCCTTGCCTGCTTATATGCGTATATGTCCAAATCCGCGCAAACGGGTTTAAGCCCCGCGCCGCGCTCGCATTTGTTCCCCGATATAAACCGCCTTCCGTCGCTGAAACGTATTACGTTTATATTGCAGTTTGAAGTGCAGCCTCTGCAATTTGCAGACTGCGACTTATAAGAAAAGTCTTCAAGTTCTTCCGCGCCCGCGGTCGAGCTTTCGCCCGCGATATTTTCCTTTGCAAACAAAGCCGCGCCGAACGCGCCCATAAGCCCCGCGATATCGGGACGGATAACGTTTTTCCCCGTTTCCATTTCAAACGAACGCAAAACCGCGTCGTTGAGAAAAGTTCCGCCCTGCACAACTATGTTTTCGCCGAGTTCGTCCGCGCTCGCCGCTCTTATTACTTTATAAATCGCGTTTTTTACTATGGAAGAAGAAAGCCCCGCGGAAATATCCTCCACCGTCGCGCCCTCTTTCTGCGCCTGTTTCACCGCGCTGTTCATAAACACGGTGCAACGCGAACCGAGCTCAACGGGATTTTGAGCATATAAGCCCTTTTCCGAGAACTTGTTTATTTCCATACCCATTGCGCGCGCAAACGTCTGTATAAACGAACCGCAGCCCGAAGAGCACGCCTCGTTCAGCATGATGCTGTCAATGGAACCGTTTTTGATTTTAAAGCACTTTATATCCTGCCCGCCGATATCTATTATGAAATCGACTTTCGGGTTGAAGTGCAAAGCGGCTTTGTAATGCGCAACCGTTTCAACAATTCCGAAATCCGCTTTAACCGCGCTTTTGATTAAATCCTCGCCGTAACCCGTTACCGCGCTGCCCCTGACTTTTACGCGCCCGCACACAAGCGAATAAAATTCTTTCAGCTTTGAAACCACGATATCCAGCGGCTGACCGTTGTTAGACTGATAGTGCGACCAAAGTATTTTGCAATCGGGTGTGATTGCCATTAATTTGGTGGTTGTAGAACCGCTGTCTATTCCGATATAACAGTCGCCTTTATAATTTGCTATATCCGCAAACTTCATATCGGTGGCGCGGTGACGTCTTACAAATTCGGAGTATTGCTCTTTATTTTCAAAAAGCCGTTTGCCGGTAACTATTTCGTTACTGTCTTTTACGTTGCGGATTTTTTCTATTAATCCGTCGATACTTTCGGGAACGACTCCCACGGAATGCAACGCCGCGCCGATTGCCATAAAACAAGGTGCGTTTTCTGGGAACAACGCGCTTGTTTCATCAAGTTTAAGAGTGTTAACAAAAGCCTTGCGCAAGCCCTTTAAAAAATACAAAGGTCCGCCTAAAAACAGAACGTTGCCCTTTATTCTTCTGCCTTGCGCAAGCCCTGAAACCGTTTGGTCAACAACGGCTTGAAAAATCGAAGCCGCAATATCTGACTTTTTCGCGCCCTGGTTTAAAAGAGGCTGAATATCGGATTTTGCAAAAACCCCGCAACGCGAAGCAATAGGATAAATCTTTTCCGCAGACAAAGCAATCTCGTCCATTTCCTCAACGGATATGTTCAAAAGCGTTGCCATCTGGTCGATAAACGCGCCCGTTCCGCCCGCGCAGGAACCGTTCATACGCTGTTCCGTTCCGCCCGTCACAAAAATAATCTTGGCGTCCTCTCCGCCCAGCTCGATTGCGACGTCCGTTTCAGGATGAATTTTGCGTATAGCAATAAACGCAGCCTGAACCTCCTGAACAAAGTTAATCCCGCTGCGTTGAGAAAGCCCCAGCCCCGCGCTGCCTGTAATGGACGTACAAAAATCCCCGCCGAACTTTTCCTTTATCACAGAAAGTTCGGAAAGAACCGTTTCCTTTACCTTGGCAAAATGCCTGACGTAGGACGAATATAAAACGTTGTTATTTCCGTCGACAACCGCCGCTTTTACGGTTGTGGAGCCGACGTCTATTCCTAAAAGTTTCAATGTGTTTCCCGTAAATTATCCGCAAATAGTTATTCAAAGAAATTATAACATAAAATTATGAAACAATTCAATTTATAACGCATACAATTTTTGTTAAAATCTTATGAAATTCACGCGAAATTTACAGGCGCGACCCGCGCTGATACTTCTTTTTTGTTGCCATTCCTCCGCGGATATGCCTTTCCAAAAGGTTTGTGTCCAACACTTTGCGCACCATCTCGAAAAGCTCCGTGTCTATACTTTTAAGCCGCTCCGTTACGTCTTTATGTACGGTTGATTTTGAAATATTAAAATGAACGGCGGCGGCGCGAACAGTGTCGTTCGTCTCAATTATATAATGCGCCTCTTTTATTACTCTTTCGGTTATATAATCCCACATATCGTTTCTCCGAAAATTCAGGTACTATAAATCTATTCGGAATTTTGTCGATATATGCGGATTTCAATAGTTTTTACGCTTTTTTATAACTTTTTTGTCGAAACAGCAATACTATAAGATTATATATTTTTCATAAACTCATTTTTATTTTGAATAGGCGTCGTAGTAGGTCGTCCTAAATCCGCACGGGAACCTATAGAACACATTACCTCTATAAAAGTCAATTCGTTACCTGATTTTGCTTTTTTCAATTCTATATCCAATTGCCTTAAAGAATCAACTTTTACAGTATATACATAACCGCACGCTTTTGCAATCGCAGCCAAATCTATTTTTTCGGTAACAGTCGGCATACCGCCCACCGTTTCATGCGCACCGTTATTAATTACTATATGCACCAAATTCTTAGGAGCGTTTGCACCGATTAAAGCCATTGCCCCCATATGCATTAAAACCGCGCCGTCACCGTCTATACACCATATTTTTTTATTGGGTTTCGCCGCAGCAATACCTAAAGCTATAGACGAGCTATGCCCCATTGAACCAACCGTCAAAAAATCAAACCCGTGACCTTGATTTTTTTTCTCTCTGATTTCAAACAGCTCACGCGACACTTTCCCTGTAGTGGAAACTATAGCATCATTTCCCGTCGCATCAACTATATGTTCAACAACCTCTTCACGAATCAAAGAATTTTTATTTTCATACTTAATTTTATTATCAAACGTCAACGCACCTTTTTTTATAACAAACGCAACTTGTTTCCCCGATGTCAAATCTGCATATCCCGTTTTCATCATTTCGTCAAATTCTTTATCGGAAGTATTTTTATCCACTACAAAAGCCCTGATGTTCATATCATCCAAAAGCTTTAATGTTACTTCACCCTGATAAATATGTTGAGGCTCGTCATGCACGCCAGGTTCTCCACGCCAACCTATTACAAATATGCAGGGTATCGCGTAAACTTTATCGTTCAATAATGAAGCAACAGGATTAATGATATTCCCCTCGCCGCTATTCTGCATATAAACTACAGGAGTTTTACCTGTGGCCAAATGGTAACCGACGGCAATAGCGGCACAATTCCCCTCATTAGCTGCAATGATATGATGTTTAAGGTCTATACCATAACTGTTCATTAAATAATCACATAAAGGCTTTAATTGGGAATCCGGCACTCCGCACCAAAAATCCGAACCTATCGTCTTAACAAAATTTTCAACATTCATATCAATTATTTTCTCCGTTTATTATTTTTAATTCTTCGACCGTATCGATTTCATATATATCGTTGACGTCAACTTCATGCACACGCAATTTTAAAACATCAAGATTGTCATTAACAACATCATCCCAAAACAGAGTTTCAAACCCTTTGCTTCCATAAACAAGCCGAATTTTTTCAGCCAATATTCTGGTGTCTTCAGCTTTAAAATAAGAAACTCCTACCATATTGTAATTATCTTTTCCGCATTTCCCGACACGCGTTATATAACCCACATTATCGGTTTCAAATACCCAATCATCAGAGTATCCTTTTACATATTTTCCGAAATAGCACGACCGGGTCAATTCACGACAAAACAAGTCTTTATTTGCAACAAATAAATCAGCCTCACAAATAAACACGTCATCCTTGCCCAATTTACCACAAGCATAATAAATCGAAGAAATATTGTTAACGGTTCTGAAATCCGGATTTTCAATTAAAAAAACATTATCGTACTTTTTGCATAAGTAATCAAATTGTTCCTTTAAGTACCCTACAACAACAAAAATCGAATCAACGCCACGCTTTTCAAGCGCGTCTATAACGCTTTCTATCATCGGTTTACCCAAAACTTTTATCAATGGTTTAGGCGTTGATTTAGTAAGGGGTTGCATCCTCGTCCCCAAACCAGAAGCCATAATAATTGCATTAGCCATAATAAATTCTCTTACAACTCTTCAATTAAAGAAATAATATCCTTAATAGGCATTAATCTTGAATCAACTTCTTTCGCTCTGTGAAATTTAAGTATATCTTTTGCCGTCTTCTCCATTGCAGGAAAAGCGCTTCTTGTCAATTGGTTGGCATAAATAACAATATTTACGCCATGCTCCGACAATTCCGCTTCCGTAATACAGTTGAACGACGAAGGAACAACAACAATAGGGGTCTTTTTATTGTTTTTTCTGAATTTATCACAAAATTCAAGTATTTCTGTCGGTTCTTTCTTTCTGCTATGAATCATAATTCCGTCCGCGCCGGCCTCAACATACGCATGCGCACGTGTCAACGCGTCATCCATACCTCTTTCCAATATAAGGCTTTCAATACGGGCAATAATCATAAAGTCGTCGGTAAGCTGAACCTTTTTACCCGCAGAGATTTTTTCACAAAAATGCTCGATACTATCTTGCGTCTGTTCAACTTCGGTACCGAATAACGAATTTTTCTTTAATCCCGTTTTATCTTCTATGATAATCGCCGAAACCCCCATTCTTTCAAGCGACCGGACCGTATAAACAAAATGTTCCGTTAACCCGCCGGTGTCGCCGTCGAAAATAATAGGTTTGGTCGTGACTTCCATAACGTCGTCAATTGTTCTGAAACGGGAAGTCATATCCACCAACTCGATATCGGGCTTACCTTTTGCGGTTGAATCGCATAACGAACTTACCCACATAGCGTCAAACTGGTTCAATTCGCCGTTATGTTCAACGATTGTTTTTTCGGCTATTAAGCCCGTTAACCCGCTATGCACCTCTATAGTTTTCACGATAGGAGAAATAGCCAACAACTGTTTAAGTCTTTTTCTGCGGTATTCGGGCATTGAAAGCTTTTCTTTAAGTTGCGCGTCAACACGTTTAACGTTTTCATTATAAGTATACGGAACGTCAACTATTTTTCCGCCGTATGCATTAATCAAACGCTCTGCATTATCTCTTACCGCCTTCATCGGTCCGACTTTCCAGTTGTCTCCGTGAATTATATAATCCGGGTGCAGCTTGTCCACAATTTTATCGTACATAACTTCATCCTGAATCAATACTTCTTTAACTCCGTCAACGTTCTTAACCAAAGCTACTCTTTCCTCAAAACCGATAGTGGGAAATCTGTTGAATTTTATCATTGCGGCGTCTGAAAGAACTCCGACGTATACGTCCCCAAGCTTTTTAGCTTCTTTAATTATATTGAGATGTCCTTCATGGATTACGTCCGTACAAAAACAAGTATATACCTTTTTCATTTAATTGCTCCTTATTATTTATTGTAGATTACAGGCACCGTCACTCCGGTATTTAACAAAGCTTCTTTGAATACAACAAAGAAATTTTTTATATCGTTTTCGTCTATTGCGCCCAACGCACACAAACGAAAAGTATTCGTTGTTGAAATTTTTCCGGGATATATCGTAAATCCCCGCGAATAACAGTAATCATGAACTTTTTCAAAATCCCAATTTTTATCATCGGGATAAACCGCAGAAACAACCAGTCCCGTTTGCCATTCGCGTTTTATAACATTTTTAAAACCAAGTTCGGCAAGCCCCGCATGTATTGCTTCGAAAACACGCGTATGCCGTTCCCATTTTGCCTTTTCACCCTCGGCAAAATATTCGTTTAACGCTTGTCTTGCCGCATATATGGTCTGTACCGGAGGAGTAAAATGCATCTCGCCGGTTTTCTCGAAAAATTCATACTGAAGATATAAATTACAATAATAAGAACGTTTGGGATACTCTTTACTTTTTTCAATAACCGAACGTTTGCCGATGACAAACGACAATCCCGTCATCGCCATTATTCCCTTTTGGGCAGACGCCATACAAAAATCTATATTGTCTTCATAAACGTTTATGGGGCGCATCGCATATGAAGAAGTCGTGTCGACAACAAATATAGCGTTATATTTATGCGCAAGAGCCCCTATATCTTTTATAGGATTAAGAATTCCAGTGCCAGTTTCATTATGAGTTGTATAAACGACGGCAATATCATTATCCTGCGTCAATACTTGCTCGACTTTTTTCAAATCGGGAAGCTCATCGATAGGGAATTTTAAGTCTATATGCGGCAAATTATAATATTCGCACACCTCAACCGCTCTGGTACTGTAAGCGCCGTTATTAACAATCAAAATCTTTTTATTAGCGGGCAATAAAGAATTCAAACAAACGTCGATATTAATAGTACCCGAACCGCAAAACAATACGGAAGTATATTCGTTTAAATCTCCGTGAACGATTTTAACCAAATCTTCCCGTATACCCTTCATCATACCCGCAAACTCTTTTTCGCGCGGACAAATATCGGGCACAAGCTGTGCCATTTTAACAGAGTCCGTTGTTGTAGACGGTCCCGGGTTCAAAAGTATGTTACGTTTTATTTGCATAATAATCTCCTTGTATTTCGTTAAATCTCAATTGCAATTTATTAATTAAAAAATCCAATTGGATTATATCTACAGAATTTTTAATATTGACATTTTCGTTCACGTCGTTTTTTCTGTCATATACACAAAAAATATTATCAACAGAAAATTCTTCTGTTACATATTGTTTCATTCCTATACAATAATTAACGTCCCTTATCACAAAAAACAACGGTCTGCGTGAAATATCGGGGCACCCCGCGCCTAAATATTCGGTTATAGCATATTCGTTTTTATGGCTTAAATCTAAAATGTTTTTACCCGTAAAAACCGGATTATTAATATTCGAATATTCTAAAATCGTTTTAACAATATCTTTTGTGGTGTAAAAACGCTCGTCATCATTATGTAAAACATTTTTACCGTAAATTACACAGGGAATGTGATAATTTTCATCATGCTCATTATTTACCAAACTGGTTCTGACAGGACGAAAGCCAAAGGAACTGCCGTGGTCGGCCGTAATAACAAATAACGTATTATCCGTCAACCCCATATTTTTCAATGTGCAAAACATTTTTTCAATACAATAATCGACATAACGCATTGACAAATAATAAATTACGTTTCCGCTGAAATCCGACGGCAGCGAATCCAAAAAGCTTTCGGCAATGTCAAGCTCGTTTTTAACTTGACTTATATTTTCCGCATCTATTGAAAAGAATATCTCAGGCGTATGCAAATCGGATACGTGCATCGTACAATAAAAAGATTTATCCTTGCCTTTCCTTTTATTGTACCAATTACAAAAATGCCCGAAATAATTTAATATAGACGGTTCAGGTTTATAATTTGACTTTAATTCAAAAAGCTTCTTCAGCTCGCTTTTGGTGGAGTAAATCTTTTTATAATAATGGTATTTTTTCGCACAGTTTAAAGCGTCCGATTTTTTTCCGGCTATCAGCTTTGAACATATTTTCAATAAACTTAAAACAGAATAATCTTTGGATTTGTTATGTTTTCTGTTGAAGTTGCTAATCTTCTTGAACAGAGCACTATATTTGTCTGCTATCTCTTTATATAATCCCGGGTTTTCCGCTTTTGAATTCATAAAATAATTTTCTATGGAAAAAATCTCATGCTTCTTCCCGAGTTTAAAAATATTGTCTATATATTTTTGTTTGTTTTCCGAATATTTTGAAAACTGATAAGATACTTCTTTTATACATTTATCAAAATCAAAATTTCTATCCGAATACAAATTTATAAAGTCTGCTTCATCGGCGGAATTTTTGCATTTATTGAAATATATCAGCCAAAATTCAAAATTCGTTTCAACTAACTCATATATTTCATCATAATCTTTCTCGGTCAGTTTTCCCGATTTATTTAATTCCGCAAAATATGATAATCTGTAATCCCAGACTGCGGCAAAAAAATAACAAACGCCATAACGTTCCTGATTAATACCGCGGCTCATAGGTTTAGGATAAATCAACGGTTGAGTATAATTGATAACGTTGAAGCCATCGTTTCTAAAAGCCTCAAACGTTGTCAGTGGCGTTTGTTGTCCTCTGAAAAAATTACCGCCGAAATCCATATTGTCTCTGCCGGTATAAAACGGCGTCAAAGCCGCTTCCGTATACGGTCCTTGTGAATACATATTGAGACAATTATGACCGCTATTTTGAAGCGACTTCAAAAACGGCATTGCATTATATTTGTCGTTCATATAAGGGAACGACAGCGCGTCGATTATCAAACAAAATATGTTTTCTTTCACTTCTTATTCCTCATAAACATCGACTTAATTTTTCTGCCGAATTTATCCGCCGTGTTCCTGAAATAACTGTCTTTAAAGATAAACAATAGAAACGCATATACGACCACGCACAAAACAAAACAAATACCTGTATGCAAAAATATATTAAGCCCTGCCAACCTCATTAACATAATAACAGGTATAAAAACAAGAGAACACACTAAATACAACAAGGTATGTTTATTAAACAATAAAAATTTATAACCGTATTTCTTTCTTAATACAATATAATCAATTATTCCTATCAACGCATAAGCGCTTAACAAAGTTATCGCCGCCGTTGTGGCAGAAAACATTTTTAACGCAATAAGTAAAAAATTCAAACCGATATTTACTACTGCCCCGCAACTGTTAATCAACAACAATAGTTTTTCCCGTCCGGTTATATAAAAATAGGCATCGCCAAGTATATAATGGACAGAGCTTACCAACTGCAATACGGCATATACCATTAACGGCTGTACGCAATCATCATATTGGTCGCCGCCGTAAATCCATATAATTTCTTTTGCCAACAACACTATGCCTAAAGTTATCGGCAACATAAACATTAAAAAAACGTTTGCCGAAGACTGGTGTATGCCGTGAGCTTCCTCCGTTTTTTCCTGCGCTATGAGATTTGCTATTCTCGGTATCGTCACAGTAACAACAGCTATTACAACAGAATAACATAAAGACGATATATACTGCGAAATTTGATAGGCTGAAACGCTGCTTTCGTCCACAAAATAATTAAGCATCAGCTTATCGAACTGCGCATAAAACAACATTATATTAACTATTATAAACGTATTTAATATAGGCAAAAAATGCCGTTTGAACTTTAAACCTTTAAAAACAAATTTATAACGTCGTTTTATAAAAATAAAACTTATAAGCGTATTAAGTATCATAGAACCGGTAAGCAGCCCTATATATGCTAAAATATCATTACATTCCCGAACAAAAATAAATATACATACGAAATATACTATCTTTACTATTATGCTTTTAACGGCTATAAACACATAATTTTCATGCGCCTCGTTTACCCATTCGAAATTAAAAATATTCCCAAAAAACTGAGCGGAAAGAATACAGCACAATATTCTTGTCAACGTATCTTTTTCCGTTAAAAAACCGAACGTAAGATAAACGCCTAATCCGATAATATTAGAAACAACTCCTATAAAAAACAATTCCGTATAAAATCTGTTACATTCGTCTTTTTCCGATGAAATTTTGCTAATCTCTCTTACGCCGTAATTATAAATCCCCAAGGCGCCGAAAATCAAAAAAAACTGGAATATGCTGTTTACCGAATTATACAAATCGTAATATTCCCGGTTTAGTACGCGCAACACATACGGTCCGACAATTATCGGAATAATAATGTTGCATATATTAAGAACCGATTTAAATATAGCATTTTTCGCAAGTGATTTCGTCACAATAAATCTGCATTTCTCCTTCTTTATGTTTCTCGTTTAAACTTAATGAAACCAACATTCCCATAAAAATCAGCAAAAAATAACTGTCGGTTAAGCCAACGAATAACGATTCCACGCTATTCATTAACACAATTGACAAAACCGCACAAAGTATAACCGTAACAGAATCATTTTTTACTATATACCGACTGTTACGCCAAATAACCGCAATCATTATCACGACATATATAATTGCGCCGAAAAAGGTATATTTTACACATAAATCCAAAAAGCCGTTATGCGAGCCGGGAACAGTCATTCCGGAAGAAAAAATCCCGAATTCCCTGATTGAATTTATCGAATCGAACCACCTTTCTCCCCTATTTGTAAAAATATCCAAATCCAGCACGTTTTTGCTTATAAGTATATATGAAATAAAAGGTAAAGCCACAACAAACGCCCAGACAAATAAAACCACAACTTTACATCTTTTCGGAGTTTTAAGAATAAATCTCCGCATTGCCACTAAAAAAACAAAAAATACAATCGCCAACAACTGCGTTTCCGAACCATAAATAAATTCAGCGGTATAAACGGCAACGATTAAATTGATAAAAAACAATATTCTTGATTCTGCCGTTCTCTTATGGTTTACGTTTGTAAGCAAAAACAATACCGTGGCTATCTCCGCATAAGAGTTCGGGTTAAAATACTCAAATTTTTTAAACGATGAAAAAACAAAAACCAACAACAACAATATACTTCCTAATAAACTGATAACGACCAGGTTTTTGGAAGTATATTTATAGGTTATAAAAAAAACAAAAAATCCTACTAATATTACAAAATACAGAAAATTATCTATAGCTCTGTTAACCAACACACATAAAATAAAACTTAAAATAACGGCAAAAAAAACTAAATAATATAAAGATTTTTTGCTTTTTGGCGCATAAAAAATACCGTTGATAAGTTTTTCGTTAAAAAAATACCTGCAAACAAAATTAACAAAACAAAAGATAAAAATAATCGAATAATAAAATTTGCCCAAAGGCATAAAAACCGTTTTACCCAAATCACCTAAAAACGGTACAAAAAATAAAATAAGTATCAAGTATAACCATACATCATAAACAAATTTTTTTGATGTTTGATTCATCATTTCACTTTCCTTTTACTGAAAACATAATACTTGTAAACCCAAAAGAATAACAATTTAAATTTATACAACTTAAACTCACGCGCTTCTTTAGGCAATAAAACCAATCTTCTTTCTTCTTTAATCTTTGGTATATATTTTTTGCACAATCTCTTAAATTTAAAAAACTGATACCATTTCAACGAACGCGCAATCCTTTTGGATATATATAATTTACTGCAATAATACAACGTAAAAAAGGCGTCGCACAATTCTTCGTCAAATTTATTTATAACCGCATACTCATATAAATCTTTACAAGCGTCAAACTCGGTAAGACAGCGGGTCGAAAACGTCGAATGCATTAAAGAATCTTTTCGAATAATATTTATAAAATAATTACCTTTTAAAGATATAACTTCTCCGGCGTTAATCAAACATTTATATATAAAATTGGAATCTTCTCCGGAATAAACCCCTTCTTTATAAAGAATATTATTCTCTCTGATTAACTTAAGCGAATAAACTTCATTGCAGTTGCAAAGCCACAACTCATGCCTGAACTTTAATAACGCCGCTTCTTTTCCGCTTGATTTTTTACTGAGATATTTAAATCTGTCTTCATATACGGATAAGACTTGTCCTGTCGTTTCGTCGCGCTCCTCCCAACCGAAAAAGCAAATATCTTCCCCGTTTAAGGTTTTTGATAATTCCGTAAACAATTCTGCTTCATATCTGTCGTCGGAATCCAAAAAACAAATATAATCTCCGTTTGCCAACTCTATTCCGGCGTTACGCGCACCGGAAGGTCCTTTATTTTCGATTTTTTTATAAATAATTTGTTTCGAAAGATTTTTTTCGATAACGGATTTAACAACTTCCTCGGTATTATCGCTTGAACCGTCGTTTATTATTATAAGTTCGATATCCCCATACGTCTGATTTAAAACGGAATTAATCGAACTCTCTATATATTTTTCACCGTTATATACGGGAACAACCACCGAAAATTTCATTGCCGCTCTACTTCCTTAAAATCATACAGATAATCTTTCAGCTCTTCTTCGATATACTTAACGTCATCGGCATACTTAGTAAACTTTTTAAATACCTGAGTATTTTTAATTGATTTTTCAGGATTGAAAAGAGTTTTCGGTTTAATATGATTTTCCCTGGCAATGTTACAAAAATCCAAAATTTTTTCAGACATAACTTCGTAATTATAAATCATATCTTCAAAATTAATCCTCATAACCCTGTTTAAATCGTCTTGTTCAAACTTCTTGTGCGCCCTCGTAGCTTTATACCACAAACAAAAATCCTTTACGTTTTTAGGGACAATAGTTCCATGCCAAACCGCTTTTTCAAGTATATATAAATCTCGCGGGTCTCTGTCAACGCATATCACTTTAATATCGTTAAAATATTTTACGTATTGCATTGTATTCGAGGCAGGGACAAGCTGGTCCGCCATAATAAATTCTTTATTGTCCGTATTCGCATAAGCGAACAAATCTTCTATATATTTTTTGGTTATTGTATAAAAATCGTCTTGCGGAAAACTTGCCAACTCAATGTTGTTTTTTAAATATAACTGAATGTTCTTATCACGGTTCACCCTGAAAACGACGTGGGCGATTTTATTAATTGTTCTTTCGATAAAATAAGCAACCCTGCCCTTATCTCTCAATTCCTGATGCCATGTTCCCTTATATTCCACGGCGGTCAAATTCTTAACGTATAACCCTGATAATATTTTCCATTGTTTACCGAAATAACGGTTATATTTTTTTATTGCTCTTGAACCGTTCAAAAATTTCACATTCTGCAAATAACGGCGCAACGCGTAACCGCTGTTATGCCTATGATTATTTTCAACCAGATTATATTCCAAATCGCGTATGCCGTCAGGGTCCTGAATAAACCTGAATTCATAGTCCCCCATATCATGCACATTATCGCATTCATTTATCAAATCGGTAACGGCGCTTGAACCCGTTCCGTAATAACTTGCACATGTAATAAACTTCATTTAAACACCAATGCAAAATTCAGATTTTATATGAATTTTGAAATAATCCTCATCAAAAAAACTTTCTTTTTACGCAAACAATACAAAGCCAGCTTTTCTTTTAAATTGTTTTTAAAATTCGCTTTTTGAATAACTTGCCGCACTTTAAATTCAGACAAATGCTTTTTTATTTCTTTCTTTGCATTTTTATAGTCTGTTGATTTCAAAACGGATATGGCAACATTAAAAAATGAATGTGCCGTTATCCTCGCGACCTGCTCTTCAAAAATCTCTTTCGGCATATGCTTTAAATAAAAATCAGCACGCATCAACGGTTCTTCCCAATCAAACGCTTTTTTACAACGCGTCAGCGAACTGTTATTTACCCGATAATGATACAGCGCGTCCGAAAGCACAAATAAACTTTTTGACTTATAAACGGCTACATATGCAACACAGGAATCTTCGCCCAAAACAATGTTTTCTGGCAAATCATTATGAATGGGCACAAGCAAATCTTTTTTAAAAGCTTTACCCCAAATCGTCGGCGAAAACCGTTTTCCGGAAACATCCGTAATCAAAGAAGGAAAAATCTCTTCCGCAATCTGCTCTTGGTTATACAATTTCTCTTCATAACCGATATCACACGGTTTTACGGAATCGTTTGTAAAAATGTCATATCCGAAACAAACCAAATCGCAACTGAACTTTTCTGTAATTTCTTTTATACGGCTCAATAAACAGCTTTCTATATAATCGTCGCAATCGACAAATAATACGTATTCTCCGCACGATAATTTTAAACCCGCTCCGCGGGCCGATGTCGCTCCGCCATTCTGTTTGTGAATTACTTTAACTTTAGCTCCTGTTTTCGCATACTCGTCGCAAATCAAATCACTGCCGTCGGTCGAACCGTCATCAACCAAAATAAGTTCGAAATCGGTATTAGTTTGATTTAAAATACTGTCAATACATTTATTCAGATAATTTTTAGCATTATAAACAGGAACAATAATCGAAAAAAGCATTACGCCGAAATCACCCCGATAATATATTCATTTATTTTTATTGAATCAAATTTTTCTTCCGCCAATTTCCTGCTGTTAAAACCCATCTTCTCTATCACAGATTTATTTTCAAGAAGCCGAATCATTTTTTCTGCCAACGCTTTAAAATTACGGGATTCAATCAAAAATCCGTTATTTTCATCAATAACAGTGTATCTGCATCCTACAACATTCGTTGCGATAACCGCCCTGCCTGCCGCTTCCGCTTCCATTATGCTTACAGGCATTCCTTCACGGTAAGAAGGAAGAACAAACACAGAACAATCTTCCAAAAACGGACGGACGTCTTTCGTTACGCCCAAATAATTAACAGTTCCGTCATCAATGTATTCTTGTATATCGGAAACCGTAACGCTGCCTTCAGCGCCTAAATAATTAAAAACAGCGTCCTGATATTTTTGCTTAACGTATCTTGCCGCTTGACAGTATTCTAAAACCCCTTTTGTTTTCAGCATGCGTGCAACCATCAAAAATGTATGATGATTTTTAACAGGCTTATAAGCAAAATATTCAAGGTCAACGCCTATGCCGGGAATTATCACACATTTCTCTTTTTTAACCAAATTACGCGAAATAAACTCATCTCTGTCATCATTGTTCAAAAAGAAAACCTTATTTGAACTCTTAAAAGATTTGCGATATAATTTACAAACGACCGAACGAATAATTTTCCACTTCATTCCGTTATTTATAAAAACATCACCCAATCCTTCAACCATAGAAAAAATTTTTTTCACGCCGGCTTTCTTCGCTGCTCTTACGCCGAATATATTCGGTTTCAACATAAACGTGAATACGATGTCGGGTTTTATCTTATTGATAATCGAAAAGTATTTATTTTGTAGTTTTTTCATACCAAAAGGATTAAGGCTTCGATTCTGTGAATAAACCGAATAGAACGTCACGCCCATACCTTCGATATCCGTTTTATAATCATCATCCAATGCAATAACGGATACGGTTGCTTTTTTATCGCAACAAGCTTTTATTAATCCATACCGAAAATTAACTACCGATTGCGAATTGCCGCATATTAACAAAATCTTTTTGTTCTGAATATCCGCTCCACTATTCACTTTCCGTTTCCTCTATCGAAGTTAACAACGAATACTTTTGATAATCGTTGCCGTATTCGCTAACGTCTTTGCTATATGTCAAATTACCAAACGCTTTGTTCACCAATCCTGTAAACAAGCCTAAAAATTTAATCGCCCAACCAAAGCCGTATACCAAACGCACTTTTCTCCCGTTAGCTGCAGCTATCATTTTTACCATTTCCGAAGTGTTTGTATATTCGGCGTTCTGCGGAAGAAAAATCCCCGACTCCCCGTTAACAATCATTAAACGGACAAATTCACATAAATTCCCGACATACAGCATCGAGCGTTCGTTTTTTACAAAAGGGAAAAATTTTAATTTCAACGCAAACTTACGGAGAGTCAAGTAATTGCCCTTGCAGCCTTTTCCGTAAATCATCGGCGGACGCAATACACAAACTTTAAAATCATTATCCGAAAGAGGAACAATTCTTTTTTCCGCCTGCACTTTACTGTTCCCATAAGCATTAACGGGCATTAACGAAGTATCGGTTGAAATCATTTTTCTTTTGCCGATTTTTCCGCTGTTTCCGTAAACGCTGGCAGAACTCATAAAAACAAATTGCTTCACGCCGTCCGACTTTGCTTTTTTTGCCGTTTCAAAAGCTAAATCAGTGTTGACCGAATAATATAACTTTGCCCTTTCTTCACTTATTTTGCCGACGTCGGAATGAGCGATTCCCGCTACGTGAAAAACAACGTCATAACCCGAAAAATCTTTATCCTTCCATGACGCGTCATGCAAATCCACGGTATCGAAACTACATTCTTCGGGATAATGTTCTGTAATATATTTTTCAACGGAAGTGCCGATATAACTGTTTGCCCCTGTTATAAGAACTTTTTTCAATCGACAATTTCCTCCTCTTCTTTCTCTGAAACAATCTCTTCTTTTTCAATTTCTTTATTGATTTCTTCTTGCTTATGTATTTCTCCGGTTCCGCCTTCCACTACGCCGTCGCGCCTAAGCACACAAAAAAACGTACCGAAAAAACAACGGATATCAAAGAAAAATCCCATTCGTTTTACATATTCGCCGTCCAAAGCAGCCTTTACGGGAATTTCAAGCTCGTCCCTGCCGTTAATCTGCGCCCAGCCGGTAAGACCGGGTTTAATATCGTTGGCTCCGTATTTATCTCTTTCCTCAATCAAGTCGTCCTGATTCCAAAGCGCCGGACGGGGACCTATAATCGCCATCTGCCCTGCAAAAATATTAAAAATCTGCGGTAGCTCGTCCAAAGAGGTTTTACGCAAAAATCCGCCGACCTTCGTTATCCATTTTTTCGGGTCGCTCAATTCATGCGTAGGAGCGTCGTGCGGAGTATCGATACGCATCGTACGGAATTTCAAAATTCTAAAAATTTTCTTTTTCTTTCCGATACGGTTCTGCTTAAAAAATACCGGGCCTTTACTGTCGCACTTTATCGCTATAGCTATTATAAGCATGGGAAACGCCAAAAATATAATTCCAAAAAACGAGAGTGTCAAATCAATTAACCGCTTAAAAAAATGCTTATACAACGTTCAATCTCCGTAAATTTTCCTTCTGTTTCTAAAACGGATTTATTATACCACATTATAATAATAAAAGCAATGAAAATATAAAAATTTTTCAGCACTCCGTGAATGTTTCTATCTGCCTGTTTTATTTAATTTTGCGCATTTCCGCCAACATATTCCGCTTAAAATTCCAGACAATTAACCTAAAAAACGGACGCGGTATACCGCGTCCGTTTTTTATATTTCTTTTCACAACCCCGATTTGTAAATATCCGTCAGAATATCCACGCATTTTTCAATCCCGAGCTTCCCGCTGTCCAGCGCGATATGATAATTCGCAGCAACGCCCCACTCGGTTTCGGTGTATTTTTTATAATACGCCGCCCTGCGTTTATCCTTGTCTTTTAAACGCTTTTCAGGTTTATCCGTCTGTTCGCCGTATTCCCGAACAATGCGCTCCGCACGGAATTTATCGTCCGCATGTATAAACACTTTCAAAACGCCGTCCATACCGTCAAGAATATAATCCGCGCATCTGCCCACTATAACGCAAGGACTGCTCGCAAATCCCAAAATGATTTTGCGCTGTTCCACCCAAATTTTATCCTGATTGCTCATTCCGTCGAAACGGTTAGCGCTTTCAAGCGCTCTGCCCAGCCACGTTTTATGCGAAGCGTATTCGCCTTGGTTTTCAATATATTCTTTCGCAAAACCGCTGTTTTCCGCCACCTGTTCTATAATCTCTCTATCATAACAAGGTATGCCTAGCCTTTTCGCGGTCTCCTTTCCTATGGTTCTGCCCGCGCTGCCAAACTGCCTTGAAATAACTATTATCCCTGCCATATCATAGCTCCTTTGAAACAAATTTTACATTAAGTTTACGCCGCTGTCAATATTCAAATAACAAAATATGGCATAAAAACAGCGGAATAATCGCCCGCCCTCCGCACAAAATACTATCAGACGGAGGAAAGTTATGCAATTTGACAAAACCAAAACTTATCACAATCTTGCAAGAAGCTTTGCCGGCGAAAGTCAGGCGGGTATGAGATACCAGCTCATCGCAAAACAGGCAAAGGCGCAGGGTTACTACACCTTAGCCGAAACCATCAAAGCTCTTGCCCACAACGAAACGGAACACGCAAGAAGATTTTTCGAAGAGCTTTCCAAGCGCGGCGAATACCTCGATAATATCGTTCTCGACGCGGGTTATCCCTTTCACAGCGGAGACCTCGGCGAAAACTTAAAGCTTGCCGCAGACGACGAAAGACACGAACACGAAATAATCTATCCCGCTTTTCAGAAGGATGCCGAAGAAGAAGGTTTTAAAGATATTGCCAACCTTTTCAAACTCGTCGCACAGGTGGAAGTAAGGCACGAAATGATATTCAAATACCTGCACGAAGCGTTCACAAAAGGCGTTTTGTTCAGCAACGAAGCCCCCATCCTCTATGTTTGCAGCGAGTGCGGATATATGCATACTTCAACAAAGGCGTGGAGCGTATGCCCGCTTTGTCAGTCAAGCCAAGGCTACGTCGAGTTGCACGTCCCGTTTGAAAAGGAGAAAATATGAGAAAGACCAACGAAAACAAACAGACCAATTCTGTAAAGAACTGTTCCAACAAAAGCGAAAGCAAAAACGTAAAGAACTGCGGCGGTAAGGGTTGTGGCAAAAACACGAAAGCCGATAAGTAAGTTTAAAGACAGCTTTGACCCTAACGGCAGCTATACAGGCTCTCCCGTAGACGGCGGTCAGCCCGTTCAGGACGCGGACGACCTGTAAAAAAGGCGCGGAACGATTATTCGTTCCGCGTTCTTTTATCGTTTAATTTAAAATTGCCCCGCATATATGCTTTAAATAACGCGTTTTATAAAATCGCGTCTATAAATTCCTCGGGGTCGAAAAGCTCCAAATCTTCGATTTTTTCGCCCACTCCAGAAAAGATTACGGGTATCTGCAATTCACTGCAAAGCGATATAACAAATCCGCCTTTGGCAGAGCTGTCCAGCTTTGTCAGAACTATTCCGTCAAGCTCCACGGCATCGTTAAAAATAGCCGCCTGGCTTATCGCGTTGTTGCCCGTGGTCGCGTCTAAAATCAACAATTTATAAAAATTGGCGGCGGGATATTCCCTTGTTACCACGCGAGACATCTTTTTAAGCTCTTCCATAAGGTGCGCCTTAACGTGAAGCCTGCCCGCCGTATCTATAATAACAACGTCCGTTCCCTTAGCCTTAGCGGAAGTAAGCGCGTCAAATACCACGGCCGAAGGGTCGCTCCCCTCCTCGT
Organism: uncultured Christensenella sp.; assembly: GCA_910577375.1. GTDB lineage: Bacteria > Bacillota > Clostridia > Christensenellales > Borkfalkiaceae > Coproplasma. The sequence continues at coordinate 66,188 of CAJTLT010000005.1, read as the reverse complement.
GTTTCACTATGCGCACTTTCGCACGCTCTGCCCAAACGGTAAGCTGGTCCGCGGCCGCCGCGCGGAACGTATCCGCCGCCGCTACCGTAACGGTTTTTCCCTGAGACAAAAAGTAATTCGCAAGCTTGCCTACCGTTGTGGTCTTTCCCACGCCGTTCACGCCAACAAGCATTATAACCGCCGGATACTTTATTTCGGGAATATCCGCCTCGGTAAGCTTTTCCTCCAACACGTCCTTCAAAAGGTCGGTCACAAATTCCTTGTCTTTGATTTTATCGTGTTTCGCTTCGGCGCGTATTTCTTCAACAACGTCCTCCGCGGTAGTAACGGATATATCCGCCCCGATTAAAATTTCTTCAAGCCCGTCGTAAAACTCGTCGCCTATTTTATTTTTCGAAAACAACCCCGAAAGCGCGGAAGAAAGCCCCTCCCTCGTCTTTTTCAGTGCGTTTTTAAGCTTTGAAAACAATCCCATAAATTATCCTTGAATTTACATAATACTGTCGCCGCCAAGCTTTTCCGCAACCTCGGAAAGCTTAACTGAAACAACCTTCGAAACGCCCTTTTCTTCCATAGTTACGCCGAACAGAATATCCGCGCTCTCCATAGTGGGCTTACGGTGGGTAATAACTATAAACTGCGTGTCGGAAGCAAACTTTTTAAGATACTTCGCATAGCGCGCAACGTTCGCTTCGTCAAGCGCCGCCTCGATTTCGTCAAGCACGCAGAACGGCATGGGGCGCATACCGATAATGGCGAACAAAATCGCAATCGCCGTCAACGCGCGCTCGCCGCCCGACAGCAACGAAATTTTAGAAAGCTTTTTACCGGGCGGGCAGGCGATAATTTCCACGCCTGCGTTCAAAGGGTCGTCGCAATCGGTGTAATCGAGCTGCAACTCCGCCTTGCCGCCTCCGAAAAGCTCCTTGAAAGTGCGCTTGAAGTTTTCGTTGATTGTGTTAAAGCCCTCGTCGAAAATCTTGAGCATTTCCGCGCGTATGTCGTCAAGCGCCGTCGTCAAATCGGAAATAGCCTTTTCCATATCGTCGCGGTCGGAAACCATCTTTTCATAATGTACGGAAAGCTCGTCATATTCCTCAACGGCGTTGTGGTTAATCGCGCCCAGCATTGTAAGCTGACGTTTGCAGTTCGCAATCTGCGCGTTAGCTGTCGAAATATCGTAATCCTCTTCCTTGAATTCAAGGCAGCCCGCATAATCGAGCCCGTATTCTTCCTCTATGCGCTGGCGCAAATACTCCAAATCGCTGTCAATCTTCGTCAAAGACATATCGAGGTTGTGCGACTTCGTTACCAAATCCTCGCGCTCCGTAATGCTGTCAAGTCTTTCCACGTCGGTCTGCTTGATACGCTCGTTCAGCGTGTTTTTGGATTGCGTAACTTCGGAAATCTGTCTGCGCAAATCGTTGACTACCTTCTGCTCCTCTTCGGTAAGAGCCGTCTTTTCCGCTTGCGCGTTCAACGCCTCTATTTCCTGCTGAATGGCAGGTATGCTCGCGTTGATTCTCTCTATCTTTTTATAATGCTCGTCTTTCTCTCTTTCAAAACGCGCAACGTTTTCGTTTGCAGACTGCAACGCGGAATTAAGCGAAGCTATCTCAACGCGCAGGCTGTTCAGACTTTCCTGCTTTTGCGCGCGCTCTTCGCGGAGCTTGTCATATTCCGCGCTCATATCGTCCATCGCGTTAGAAGCCTGGTCGGACTGTTGCGTCAAACTGTTTGCGCCTTGGGTTACGCCCGAATATTCGCTGTCAAGCCCCGCAAGCCTCTGTTTCAAAGCGGCAAGCGACTGGTTGTAAGCCGCATATTCGCTTTCCGCGTCCGTAACGCTGTTCATCAGCGCGGACTGTTTTTCCGTAACGGAAGCAAGCTCCAGCCTTGCGTTCTGCAATCTCGTACGCAGTTCGGAAAGCTGCCCCGCCGCCTCCGCCTTGATTTTTCCAAGCTCGGCTTTTTTGCTTTCGGCGCGGAGCAAAAATTCTTTCTTTGTCGCAACGCTCTCTTCAAGCTCTTTAATTCGCCTTTCGTTCGCCAAAAGGTTTCCGGCGGCGTCTTTTCTCGAACCGCCCGTCATCGAACCGCTCGTCGCAATCAAATCGCCGTCAAGCGTAACAATCTTGAAAGCGCGGGGATACCTTCTCGCTATCTGTGTTGCGTTTTGTATATTATCGACAATAAGCGTGTTTCCCAAAAGGTTATGTATAACGTTTTCAAACTGCTTATCGTATTTTACAAGGTTTATCGCATAGCCCACCGCGCCTTTATCCCGCACGGCGGCTTTAATCATATCGTTTTCATATCTGGGTTTAAGTGCGTCTATCGGCAAAAACGTCACCTGACCCGCGCGGTTTGCTTTCAGATATTCTATAAGCTCCCTCGCGTCGTCGCGCGTGCCCGTTATAACGTTCTGCATCGCTCCGCCGAAAGCCGTTTCGATTGCAACTTCGTAATCCCTTTCACAGCTGACCACATCGGCGATAAGTCCCTTTATCTTTTCTGAAAGCTTCGCGTTCGATTTCGCGTCGCTCAAAAGCCTTTTCACGGAATAGATATATCCGTCGAAACGGTCGCGCAATCCGCGGTACGTCTGCAAACTTTCGTTAAGACTTCCTATCTGCGCCCTCGTATCGTATTCCTGTTTTATCAAAAGCTGTAATTTATCCTCGCTCTGGCTGAGGCTTTGTTCCGCCTCGGATAAAAGCGCGTCCTCGTTGCCCAAAAAGTTGGCAAGCGAATTGCCCCTTTCTATGCTTTTTTCATAAGACGCACGCGCCCTGTCCCGTCTTTCGCGGATTTTCGTCATTTCCGCTTCTATTTCGCCCAGACGCTCGTCAAGCAATTGCTTCTGCGCTTCGAGCGAACCCATATTCTTGCGCATTTCAGAAAGGTCTTTGAACGTGTCCATAACCTTCTTTCTGTGTTCGCCCGTCTGGTACTCGTAATCGGAAATCTTTTTCGAAAGCTCGTCCGCGGTCTTTTGCAACGCCTCGGACTGCGCGTTCATTCTTGTAATTCTCTCTTCGTTCTTTCCCTTTAAAGCCTGCGTTCTGCGTATTTCGAGTTCAAGCTCTTCTATACGCTTTGTGGAAAACGCTATATCCTCCTGCGCGGCTGCAAGTTTGACCTTTACCGATTTCGCGCGCTCCGTGTATAATTTCGATTCCCCGCTCTTATGTTCTATCCCGACCTCGTAACGGCGGATTCTGTCGTTCAAATCCTGCAACTTAACGTCCGCCTCGTCAAGCTCTTGGCGGCAATCGTGATATTCTTTCAGAAGCTCGTCCATGCGCACAGCCAAAAATTCTATGCGCTCGTCGATTTTCTTTTTCTTCTCTTTGATTTTGTCCTTTTCGCCCTCGGCTCCGTCGTGGCGGTATATGTAAAGGTTGGTCTCGTGCTTTTTCTGTTCGGCGTAAAGCTCGCGGTATTTAATCGCGTTCTCCGCGGCTTTTTTAAGGGGATTCAACTGCCTTTCAACTTCCTGCATACGCTGTGCGTGTACAAAAAGGTTGTCCCTCGCGCCGTTTAGTTTTCTTTCCGCGTCGGCTTTTCTGTCCTTGAAAACAACTATACCCGTCGCCTCTTCGAAAATCGAACGTCTGTCCTCGGGCTTCGCGTTCATAATCTGCTCGATACGTCCCTGACCGATAATCGAATAGCCCTCTTTCGCCGCGCCTGCGCCGTGTAAAAGCCCCGTCAGCACCTTCATACGGGAAGGCTGTTTGTTCAAAAGATATTCACTTTCGCCATCACGGTAAAGGCGGCGGGTCATTTCAACCTCGTCGCAATCTATATCGAATATACGGTTCGTATTGTCGAAAGTAAGCGTAACCTCGCACATCGACATCTGTCTGCGCGACTGCGTTCCGCTGAAAATAACGTCAAGCATCTGCGAACCGCGCATCATCTTTGCCGACTGCTCGCCCAAAACCCAGCGTATAGCGTCGGCAACGTTCGATTTGCCGCATCCGTTAGGTCCGACTATACACGTAACCCCCTCGCCGAGGCTTACCGTAGTCTTGTCCGCAAAAGACTTAAACCCGATTAATTGTATCTGTTTAAAAGTAATCATAAAAAACCTTGCGTCTCCCCGCAAAACCGCGGAGTATAATTAACGCGCTTTAACGCGCGTTGTAAGTTGTTTTGATTTATCCGATATTTTCCAACGCGTTTTTCGCCGCAATCTGCTTGGCTTCGCGTTTATCCTCTGCAACACCGGTAAACGTCTTTCCGTCCACCGTAACGCTCGCCTTGAAAGAATGGCTTTGCTCCGTTCCCACGTCCTTAACGTCATAAACGGGGCAAGACAGTCCCCGTCCCTGCAAAAACTCCTGCAAATCGCCTATATAATTGCGCTGTTCGTATCCGTAATCTATCGTGGAATTAACAAGCTTTGCCGCCGCGCCCATACCGCCGTCGAGATAAACCGCCGCCACAACCGCCTCGTAAGCCGACGGAACGGCTTTTTTATTGTTCGTATCTCCGCAGCCCTTTATAAGCGCTCTGTCAAGCCCCAGATTTTTAGAAACTATTTCAAGCGAATTGTCGCAAACCGCGTTGGCACGCTTCTTCGTCAAAGCGCCCTCGTCCGCCCCGAAACCGAAAATACGCTCGGAAACGATAAACTCCAAAACCGCGTCGCCGAGAAATTCGAGCGACTGATTGTTGAAATTATTATCCGCCGAAGAAAGGGTCAAAGCCCGCCTTAAAAGCTCTTTATCTTTAAAAACGTAATTTAACTTTTTTTCAATTTCGGAAAAATCCATTTACTGCTCCGGAATAAGCGAAGAAAAATCAACGCCCTCCAACTTCTTTTCAACCGCGGGCACAAGTCCGCCGCGGTAAATTGCCGCCGCATTAGCAACAGACGCGGCTATCGTCTGGGGTTTGGAAGAGCCGTGGCTCTTTACAACCACCTTTTTAAGCCCCAGCAAAAGCGCGCCGCCGTACTTGTCGAAATCGAGCTGCCCGCGCATTCTCTTAATAGCCTTGCGCATAAACAGATACCCTATTTTGGAAGAAAGCGTCGCGGAAAACTCCTTTTTCATAACACCGAGAACAAGCTTGCCGCAGCCTTCCATGGATTTCAAAGCTATATTGCCGGAAAATCCGTCGGCAACGGCAACGTCGCACCCGCCGCACATTATATCTCTGCCTTCGATATTGCCTATAAAATCGATGCCCTGCATCTGGGAAAGATATTTGTAAGTTTCCTGATGCAAAGGGTCGCCCTTATGTTCTTCGGTGCCGTTGGATAAAAGCCCTACTTTAGGATTTTTTATCCCGAACCCCACTTCCGCATAAGCCGCCGCAAGCAACGCAAACTGGCAAAGCATAACGGGCTTGCATTCAGCGTTCGCGCCGCAGTCGCATAAAAGCGTCATCCCACCGCGGGAATTGGGTATCGCGGGGCAGAGCGCGGGGCGCTTTATTCCGCGTATTCTTCCCAGAATAAGCTGTCCGCCCACAATTGCCGCGCCGGTCGAACCGGCTGTAACCAAGCCGCAGATATCCTCGTTCTGTTTAAGCAAATGATACGCAACCACCAGCGAAGACTGTCTGCGTTTCACCGCCTCGGTCGGTATATCGTTCATATCTATCACGTCGGGGCAATCCACTATCTCAAGCCTCGCCGCGTCGTATTTGTATTTTGAAAGCTCTTTCTCTATTTCCTGTTTTCTGCCCGTAAGAACAAGGCTCAAATCTTTGTCTTTTCCGAGTGCGATAACGCACCCCTCAACGGTCGCCGCGGGCGCGTTGTCGCCCCCCATCGCGTCAACTAAAATTTTTATCATGCGACCTCCTCAGCCGTTTTGAAATACTTATGGAAAACCATATGGAAAATTATAACACAAAGCGGCGGAAAACACAAATAAATTAAACTATATAATTTTGTAAAGAACTACCCCTCGGTTTTCTCCGCGCTTTCCTCCGGATTTTCATCCACGCCCTCTTCTTCCCCGACGTATTTCACGTGCTTTACCGGCAAATATTTATCTTTGCGCAATCTCACCGTTTTTGAATATCCTCCGCGAACAACGGTCAGATATCCCTCGCTCGCAAGCCCGTCTTTTCCGGTTTTCGCCTTGGCGGGGTCGTCCGTAATTTCTTCGGGCGCGGGAAGCGTTTCCGTAACTTTTGAAGAAAGCGAATAAACCGCCCCGCCTTTTTTGCCGTAAATCTCGAACGTTACGTATCCGTTCCCCGTTCGTCCGCGTATATATACGGGGCAATCCGAATTATTCGTTATTTTCAAATCGCACGAAGTCCCGCTAACCATCGCGTCGCGGGAGGGCGGAACATACCCCACCGCCAGAGAATGTGGGTGATATTCCGCAATATCCATCCCCGCCAGCAAAGCGCAGTTATAAAGCGTCGTACTCACCTGGCAAACGCCTCCGCCTACGCCCTCCACAAACTCGCCGTTTTCAATTATTTTTGCGGATAAAAACCCACGAGCTTTGGTCCTTTCCCCCACAATATCATTGAACGAAAGCGTTTTTCCGCTTTCCAGAATTTTTCCGTTGAGCTTGTTTGCGGCAAGCCTTATATTGCTTGAACGGCACACGTTCGAACTATCGTAATAAGTCGTAAAACCCGCCAGATATTCGGTTGATTTTTTCACTTCTTCCGGCGTTTTTTCGCGGTTAACCCCCTTATATGCCACGTTTACCGTCTCAAACCCGCCCGCAAGCGAAGCACGTAAATCGTCGGCAAGCTTTGATTTTACAACCTCTTTCCCGTCGCGCCCGCCGTCATAGGTAAACGGCTCGCCGGAAATATTGAATTTAGCCGAAGGCTCAACCGCCGCAACACGTTCGCTTTGGCATATTCCCTGCACGATTTCGTCAAATCCGTGCAGACAGTAGATCACCGAAGGCGTCAGCTTATCCCCCTTTTTCGCGTGCTTCAACAAAGAAAATATATTGTCCTTGTAATAAATTTCGGGGTAACCGAACGTATAAACGCTCTTATCCCCGCGCACCGTAAGCGTTTTTGTTTCAAGCTCCCTTTCAATGTTTTCCCGCGCTTTGGCGGCAGCCTCGTATATCGTCAGCCCGCCAACGTCCGCGCTGCCGACGGTAACGTTTTTCGGCACGGTAAAACAAAAACCGCACAATAAAAAAATAAAGCCCGCAAAAAGAGCGGGCATTACCGTGATTATTAAAATTTTCAACCGTGAAATATTTTTAAACAATTCCCAATTTCTCCAAAAGCCGCGGTTCCGCATAAAACGCCGGTTGTCCGATTTTCCTCCCGCCGCCCTCTGTGTGGGTATCCGAACCGCCGGTCTTTAAAAGACCCAGCCCGCCGCAAAGCTCAGAATAGTATGCCTTCTCGCTTTCAGTATGGGTAGTATAATAAACTTCTATACCGTCAAGCCCCGAAGCTTTCAGACTTTTGATTTTTTCTTCAAGCTTTAAGGCAGTCGTTCCTATCCTTGCGGGGTGCGCCAAAACCGCAACTCCTCCCGCCGCCTTTATCGCTTCAACCGCCTCCGCGGGAGAAGGTCTCCCTATACGGCTGAACGCGGGCTTTCCGCATTCAAGATAATCTTTGTAAAACTCCCGAATATTTTCAGCATACCCCTTTTCCGCCGCAGCGCAAACAATGTGCATACTGTGTACGGGCGTTTCAAGGGAATATCTTTGTCTGTCAACGTCGTCCGCAGTTATTTTAATTCCAAGCCCGTTCAGTTTAAAAACAATCTCTTCCGCCCTTTCAAAAGAGCTGTCTAACAATCTTTTCAAAAAGGGCGCAAAACGTTTTTCGTCTATATTGTAACCGAGGGTGTGGAATTTTATATCCCCGTCATAAGCGGAAACCTCGATGCCGTTCACCGCGAACAGCCCTCTGTTCTCCGCAAGCGTTTTAAGCTCGGAACAAGCCCGCATACAGTCGTGGTCGGTAACGGCGATAAGCCGCACGCCCGCGCCGCAAGCAAAATCAACTATTTTATCGGGCGTCAGCTTTCCGTCGGAATAAACGGTATGAGTATGCAAATCCGCGCGCAAACAATCCGCCGTCACCTTTTCACCGTTCCCGCTTCTATCTTTATTTTGTTCGCCTCTTTGCCGTAAAGCACCCTCTCCGCGTGCGTGCAGGTTAAAATAGTCTGCAATCCCGAAGTCCTCTCCACAAGCTTTTTTCTGCGCGGCAAATCCAGCTCGCTCATAACGTCGTCAAGGATAAGAACGGGGTACTCGCCCGAAAGATTTTTAAAAATCTCCACCTCCGCAAGCTTTATCGAAAGCGCCGCCGTCCTCGTCTGCCCCTGGGAAGCAAACGTTTTCGCGTCGTTTCCGTTTATCAGTATGTCTATATCGTCGCGGTGCGGGCCCGACGCGGTAAACCCGAGCCGTATATCTCTGTCATAGTTGTTGGAAAGCTCGTCAAACAGCCTTTTTTCAAGCTCCGCCTCGCTTCCCCTGTATTTCTTTTCGGGGGAAATTTTCAGCTCTTCCGCGCCGTCCGTCAAATGCGAATGGGCTTCCGCGGCAAGCGGGGCAAGCATCTCCACATATTCCGCCCTTTTTCGCGCAACCGTCGCGGCGTACTTGCAAAGCTGTTCGTCCCATACGGGCAAACTGTCGTAAACGGTATCCAAATCCCTGCTCTTCAAAAGATTGTTGCGCTGTTCCAGAATTTTATTATATCGGGAAAGCGCGGTATAATAAGGGCGGGAAAGCTGGGAAATTGAAACGTTTAAAAACCTCCGCCTTTCGTCAGGTCCGTCCTGAATAAGCCTCAGCTCCTGCGGGGAAAAGAACACGGAAAACAAATTGCCCATAATATCCGCGTTTTTGGTTATCCTGTTTCCGTTCAGTCTGAATTCCCTTCCGCTTTCGGTTATTTTAGCGGAAATTTCCATCTTTCCGTATCTGCCCTCCGCGGCAGCCGAAATTTCCGCGCAAGCCTCGCCCGAACGGATTAACTGCTTATCCCTTTTACTGCGCGGAGAAACCCCCGTACAAAGGTAAAACACCGCCTCGGCGCAGTTGGTTTTGCCCTGTGCGTTTCTGCCGAACACAACGTTCAGCCCATCCGAAAATTCAATGCTCTCTTCGGCGTAATTTCTGAAATTTTTCAAATTCAAATTTTTTATGCGCATTTTAAGTCAAATTACTTTATTTTAACGGGATTTTATTGTATAATTGATTTCAATATTATTATAACAAAATTTTCGGAAAAACTCAAAGGATTAAACACTCGAAATGGCAGAAAAAGGGAACTTCGATTTCATTTATAACCCCATAAAAGAAAAGATGCGCGAAACAATCTCGTACATCAACTTCACAACGTATATCGAAAAGCTCATTCCCGTGGATATAGACGGCCGCTTTATTGTGCTCGAAACCCCCACGGAAAGCTTCGCCAAATACATTTCGGGCACCCTTGCGGAAAAGATGCGCGACGCGATTATAAAAGCCGACGTCGGCATTTCCGATTTCCGCCTCAAAGTAGAAGGCAGCGACGGCTTCGCCTACAACGCCCCCACCGAAGAATATTTTTCCGCGCCGACCAATTTAGATAAAAAATACACCTTTGAAAGCTTCGTCGTCGGCAAAAACAACGAATTCGTTTACGCCGCCGCTCTCTCCGTCGCGGAAGACCCCGCGGGCACTTATAACCCCTTATTCATCTACGGCGGCACGGGTCTCGGCAAAACCCACTTAATGCAGGCTATCGCAAACAAAATCGTTTCCGAAAAGCCTGAACTCAAAGTCGTTTACGTCACGAGCGAACAGTTCACAAACGACATAATAGACAATATGTTCACAAACCGCGGGCCCGACGCGCGCGACAAGGGCAACAAGCTCCGCCAGTATTACCGCAGTGCCGACGTCCTCATTATCGACGATATCCAGTTTATCGAAAAGAAAAAGGCTGTTCAGGAAGAATTTTTCCACACCTTTAACGAGCTTGTCGCAAAGGGCAAACAAATAGTAATTTCTTCCGACCATCCCCCCAAAGAGTTAACCCTTCTCGAAGAAAGGCTCAGAACAAGATTTTCGGGCGGACTTCTTTTCGATATCCTCCCCCCCAACTACGAAACGAAAATTGCCATTCTGAAACGCAAGGCAATGGAAAAGAAATGCCTCGTCCCCGACGACGTCCTCACCTTCCTTGCACAGGATTCGGGCGACGACGTAAGAACGCTTGAAGGCAGGCTTACAAAAGTAATCTTCGCGTCGAAACTGCACGAAGAACCTATCTCGATTTCGCTTGCAAGAAGCGCCCTTTCAGAGGCGGTTTCGGAAAGCGGAAAAGAAGAAATCACCCCCCAAAGCATTATAACGGCTCTCACGGGCTACTACCGCATAACAAAAAACGACCTGCTCGGAAAAAGCAAGAAGAAAGAAATAGTTATCCCCCGCCAGATTTGCTGTTATTTAATGTGCGAGCTTCTCAGCCTTCCCCTCGTATCAATCGGCAAAGAACTCGGCGGGCGCGACCACACAACGATACTGTACTCGCGCGACAAGGTGGACGAAATGTGCCGCGTAAACGATAAAATCGCAAAAGACGTTGACGACATCAAAAACATAATATTGAAAAAATAACTCCGTAACAACGCGCTTGCACAAAAATAAAACGCGCTTGCGCCGCAAAACAATATAACCGAAAATCGGACTTAAAGCAAAAACAAAACGGCGCCGTCGCAAAAAACAAATATTTATCCGACAAAGTTACGGCAACTTAACCGCACAATGAAAAAATTCGTTGAAGGACAATTCGATACAATCGTCGTCGGCGCGGGGCACGCGGGCTGTGAAGCCGCTCTCGTTTCGGCACGGTTAGGACTTAAAACGGCTATGCTCACTCTCAATCCGGACAGCATAGCCTTTATGGCGTGCAATCCGTCAATCGGAGGAACGGCAAAAGGCCACCTCGTAAGGGAAATCGACGCGCTCGGCGGAGAAATGGCTGTAAACGCGGATAAAACAGCCTTGCAGATAAGAATGCTTAACGAGGGCAAGGGAGAAGCCGTACAGTCCCTGCGGTGCCAATGCGATAAAAACGCCTATCATCGGGAGATGAAAAAAACTCTCGAAAACACGCAAAACCTCCGCATATTGCAGGGGGAATGTTCAAAAATCCTCACAAAAAACGGTGTCGTGTGCGGGGTTGAAACAACCTACGGCGGCGTACTCCGCGCAAAGGCGGTAATCCTTGCAACGGGCGTTTATCTCAACGCAGAAACGGTCACGGGCGAACACCGCCAAAAGAGCGGCCCGAGCGGTTTTGCGCCCGCAAACAAGCTTACAAAAAATCTTATAAGCCTCGGCTTTTCCGTCCGCCGCTTCAAAACGGGCACCCCCGCAAGACTCGACGGAAGAACGGTAAACTTTTCAAAATGCGCAAAACAGAACGGCGAAAACGGAGTTCCCCCCTTTTCCTTTCTGCATAAAAACCAACCCGAAAACGCGCGCGAATGTTTTATAACCTACACAAACAAACAAACGCACGAAATCATTTTAAACAATCTCGACCGCTCCCCCCTCTACAACGGAAACATAACCTCCGCAGGTCCGAGATACTGCCCCTCCATAGAAACAAAAGTAGTCCGTTTTTCGGATAAAGAACGGCATCAGATTTTTCTCGAACCCGAGGGCGCGGACACAAACGAAATCTATGTTCAAGGCATGTCGTCGTCAATGCCGCACGACGTGCAAAAAGAAATGTACCGCTCGGTGGAAGGTCTTGAAAACTGCGAATTCGTGCGTTACGCATACGCAATCGAATACGACTGCATAGACACCCTCGACATTCTCCCCACTCTCGAATTCAAAAAAGTCAAAGGGCTTTATACCGCGGGGCAGATTAACGGCACTTCGGGCTATGAAGAAGCCGCCGCCCAAGGTCTTATGGCTGGCGTAAACGCGGCTTTTAAAATCCTCAACAAGCCTCCATTTATTTTGGGGCGCGACGAAGCTTATATCGGCGTTCTTATAGACGACCTTGTTACAAAAGGCACCGAAGAGCCTTACCGTATGATGACATCCCGCGCGGAATACGCAATCGCTTTAAGGCAGGATACGGCTGATTTCCGCTTGACGCCCAAAATCGAAAACACCTCGCTTTTCACTGCCGAACGCGCCGAAAAATTCAAAGAAAGACAAAATTGCTACGCACATATACTTGAAATACTCAATTCCCGCGCAGATTTCAAAAGTGCGGAAAGCTTTGCCGAAAAGCACAATATAACCGGGAATATGCACGGCGTGACTTATGCGGATTTAATCCGCCGCGGCGCCTCGTGCAAAGATATCAAAGAACATTTCGGCATACTTTCAAACGAACCGCAGGACGTAATCAAAACCGCCGAAACAACGGTAAAATACGAAGGCTACCTCTCCAAAAGCCGCGCGCAGATAGAACGCGCAAAAAAACTCGAAGAAAAGAAACTCCCCGAAAACATAAATTATTCACAAATTCAGGGGCTCAGGCTCGAAGCAAGGGAAAAGCTGGAACACGTCCGTCCGGTAACTTTGGGTCAGGCGGGGCGAATTTCGGGAGTTAACCCCGCGGATATCACCGTTTTAATGGTATATCTCGCAATGAACAAATAATAAAAAGGCGGCTTTAAAAACCGCCTTTTATTTTGTAACAAAAACGCTAAAAACCGACTTTATCCCGCAAATTTTTCGCATTTCATTATTATATAATGGGTGCATGCCGTTAAAAATCAATTTTAAAACCGTAATTTTATACGCCGCCTTTACCGCGGCAATGATATTTTTAAACTGCGCCGTAAAGGGCGTGCCGATGTCTTTGGGGCTTTTCTTTGCAATGCTGCTTTGCGGTATGAACATAATCGCAACGCCCGTGCTTTTCGTACTCGCCTCGATAGTAAGCTTAAACTTAATTCTTAGCCTTACCGCCTTGTTTTCGGGGCTGTTTTTGGGGGTAATCGTTTTCCTTTACAGACGTACGGGCAGAAAAATCCGTTTCGAAGCCGTGGCTTTCCTTTTGATTTCCCTTGCCCCCTATGCGGTTTTCGCGCCGTGGCTCGGCGGAGATTTCTACATACAAAACCCCTATGCCCTGCGCTCGATTGCCGCGGGGGTGGTAATGGTTTTCTCGTTTTTCTGCTTTAAAACGATTTACGCCCTGCTTTTCCGCTTACAGCGTTGCCGCCTTAAAGAAGACGAGCTCGTCTGCCTCGGCGTAGTTTCCGCAGTCTGCGGGGCGGGTATGGTCACCCTTATCAGCGCTCCGTTCTATATCTGCTTTTCAGCTTTCATAATAATCTTTGCCGCGCGGCTTTTCCGTTCCCCCTCCGTGCTCATAATATCGCTCGCCGCCGCTCTTCCTCTCTCCGCCGCAGAACTAAGCCTTACCCCATTGACCGCTTACATAATAATCGCAACGGTCGCGCTCGTCTTTTCGGGCGCGGGCAGATTTTCAAGCGGTATAGCCGTTGCCGCACTCGCCGCCGGCTATATGTATCTCGCAAAATGCTTCGAATGCGCAATCCCTCTGATAGTCGTCTACGCCCTGCTTTTATTTCTCGCGTGCCTGCTCCCCTCGCTCCCCAAAGACGAAAAACTCTCCGAACTAAAAAAACGCCTGCTCGTCACAAACGTTCTGCCTGAAACCGCCGTAATCCGTTCCCGCCGCCGCACGGGGGAAAGGCTTTACCGCATATCCGAAGTGTTCAGGGAAATTGAATGCGCTTTCGTCGCGCTTGACGAAAACATAAACGACGAAGCCGCCCGCGAGCGTATGCTTTACGAGCTGAAAGAAAAATGCTGTAAAAGCTGCGACCGCGCCGAACGCTGCGCCAAAAGCTCCGTATATTCGGGCTTCAAACGCTTAATCGACGCTGGCTGCGTCAAAGGGAAAGTAAACCTAATCGATTTACCCTCCGAAATGACGGTAAACTGCTCCCGCCCCACCGAAGTTTTAAACAAACTCAACGCGGTGCTTTCCGAATACCGCAGATATATGACCGAAACCGAAAACGCGCGTTCGGGCAGAAAAATGCTCGCGGAACAAGCAAGAGGCGTAGCCGAAGTTATGAAAAGCTGCGCCGTGGATTTAAGCCGCGTTCAGTCATTCGAAGGCGCCGCCGAAAGCGTTAAACGCGCGCTCTCCTCGCAAGGGATTTGCTGTCCCGAAGTCTATCTCGACGGCGAAAGCGGCGGCGAACTGTGCGCCGTAACCCTCGGCAAAGTAAATTTAAAAGCAATGTCCGCGGTAATTTCCGATACGCTCAAACGCCGCTACGTTTTAAAAGATAAAATCATTTACGACGGAGAAAAAAGCTGCCTCGTATTCACCGCGCCCCCGCGCTACGACGCGGCTTTCGGCGTCGCCTACGCCGTAAAAAGCGGAGAAAAGGTTTCGGGCGACACCCACTCCGTCATAAGAATAAACGAACGCTCTTTCCTTATGGCGCTTTCCGACGGAATGGGCAGCGGCGAATATGCCCGCAAGGTTTCAGAAGCGGCAATCTCTCTTATAGAAGCGTTTTACCGCGCGGAAATGCCCGCCGACGCAATTTTAAACACAATCAACAAACTGCTTTCGTTCAACCGCGACGAAAGGTTCACCTGCATAGACATTGCCGCCGTCAATCTCGATAGCGGCAGAGCGGATTTCGTAAAAATAGGCTCGCCCGCTGGTATAATTCTGCGCGAAGGAGAAATAAAAATTCTCGAAAGCTCTTCTCTCCCCCTCGGCATACTTGAAAATCTGCGCCCCACGGTTTCCGGCGAAGTGCTAAAAAGCGGCGATATCGTCGTGTTTATGAGCGACGGAATAACCTCCGCGTTTCCCTCTTCAACCGACTTGTACGAATTTTTGCAGGAATTCAAACCGCTCAACCCGCAAAACCTTGCGGATAAAATTCTTGCGGGCGCGCTCGATAAAACCGGGCATACCGTAACCGACGATATGACAGTATTGTGCACGCGCATATTTGAAAATTAATCTTCCTTAACGCAAATACGGAATTTCTGCCCGTTGTAAAATTGCACTTTTATCTCGGAATTTTCGATTTCCGCATTGCAAACAAAATAATCCTCTATAAGCGGAAGAATTTCTTTCAAAACTTGTTCCGCGTCCGTTTTTCCCTCGCACGTGGCGTAAATAAGCTCAAGCCTCTGCTGCGGGGTTTTCTTATTCTTATCATTCTCCATAATAACAGTATCTCCTGAAATTTATTTATATATTAATTATATACTTACATTTTGGCAAAATCAAGTACAATATTGCCATTGTGGAGGGATAATTTTGGCATAAATAGTATGAATATGTCAAAATTTGCCGAAACTCTCGACGCACTTCTGTTCGACCACAATTTCAAACCCAATACTTTTGCAAAAGCAATCGACGTTCCGCCGTCAACAATTACTCGGCTGTTAAAATGCGAACGTGCGCCGTCCTTAAAAACGGTCGTAAAAATTGCAGATTACTTTAATATCACCGCAGACTTTTTGTTGGGGCTTGAAACCGAAAGTTCCGCAACTTCGTTTAATCCTTGTCCGCCCGTTGGGGAAAGAATTAAACAGTTAACAGAACAACAAGGCTTCACTGGTTACCGTTTTTGCAAAGAATGCAAACTCAGCGAGCCTCGCTATTACGACTGGATAAACAACAATCACGAGCCTTCAATCAACAATATCATTAAAATAGCAAAGTTTTTCAACTGCTCGGTTGATTATGTCCTCGGCAGAGAATTATAAAAAACTTTGAAAATAATCGTAAACCGTTCTGATATATTTAAAATTAGTTAACATAAAAAATAAAATGAAATTTAAAAATCCGCCCCGCGAAAATTCGCGGGGCGGATTTATGTATTTTAAGTTATTTCCAACAAATTAAAATTATCTGTTAAACTCTTTCAACGTCTTGCGCAAAATCGCCGCACTCTTGCGGGAAGGCTGTTCCAAAAGTCTGAACCGCCAATTCCCCTCCGCGGTAGAAGGTAAATTCATTCTCGCAAAACCGTCCAAAATAAGCAAATCCTGTATGGGCAAAATCGCAACGTTCGCGTTGGAGGCAAGCACACACACACAAAGCGCGAGCGCCGCCTGCTTTCTCGTAACAAACGGATAAACAACGCCCTCGTCTTTGAGCGCCGCACGCAATCTCGTTTTAAACACGCGGAACTGCGCGTCCGTCATTTTGTTCAAAAGCCCCAAAGCCGTTGCATTATCGTGCGTTCCCGTGTAAGCAACCGCATTTTCCTGTATGTTTCTGGGCAGATAAGGGTTTGTCTGTTTGCCGTCGAAAGCAAAAAGTATAATCTTCATTCCGGGGAAGCCCGTGCGCTGGCGGAGCTTTTCAACCCCGTAATCCATAACGCCCAAATCCTCCGCAATAACGGGCACATCGCCCAGTCTGTGTTTAAGCTGCACAAAAAGCTTCAAAGCGGGGCCTTGTTTCCACTCGCCTTTTTCCGCCGTCGTCTCTCCCGCAGGAATCGAATAATATCTGTCAAATCCGCGGAAATGGTCTATTCTGATAACGTCGTAAAGCTCGTGCGCCTTTCTTATGCGGTTAACCCACCAGTCGTAACCGTCCGCCTCCATAAGCTCCCAGTTGTAAATGGGGTTTCCCCAAAGCTGACCGGTAGCCGAAAAATAATCGGGCGGAACTCCCGCAACCTCGGTCGGGTGCAGCTCCTCGTCAAGCTTGAAAAGCTCGGGGTGCGCCCAAACGTCCGCAGAATCATAAGCAACGTAAAGCGGCAAATCCCCTACAATCATTATTCCCAGAGAATTAACGTATTCTTTTAATTTGAGCCACTGCTTTTTGAATACGAACTGTAAAAACTGCCAAAAACAATATTCGCTCTTGTATACGGTCTGTTTAAAATCCTGTATCGCAAGGTTTTCGGTATACTTGAACGCCTCGGGGAAAGTATCGAAAGTTCCAGAATATCTCGATTTAAGCGACATAAATACCGCATAATCCTCGAATTCCCCGCTTTCAATAAAACTCACAAACTCTTCGTCTTTAATATTGAAACGCGCATACGCAAGGCGCAGCGTTTCATATCTCTTTTCATAAAGCGCGCCGTAATCCACGGGTCCCGCAGGCATTTCGCATCCCGCAAGCTCCTCGTCGTCCAAAAGCCCCTCGTCGCGCAGCGAAACAAGGTCAATAAAATAAGGATTGCCCGAATTACAGCAAACGGAAGAATAAGGGCTGTCGCCGTATCCTGTCTGCGCAAGCGGCAAAATCTGCCAGTATTTTATATGCGAACTTTTAAGATAATCCGCAAATTCGTAAGCCTCTTTGCCGAGCGAACCTATGCCGTACTTGTTCGGCAACGAAGATATGTGGCACAGAATACCCGCGCCGCGGGGCAATAAATTTTCCATATCGAACCCTCTTTCCGTCTGCCGCGCCGCTTCGCAAAAAACTTTTTTAAAAGCTTTCTAAAAACAACGCAGGCAAACCTACCGTAAATTATTTTCTTAATAACGCTTTTATGCGTGAAACCGCCTCTTTCGTAACCTCTTCGCTTCCGAACGCAGTCAAGCGGAAATAACCTTCTCCGTTTTTGCCGAACCCCGCCCCCGGAGTTCCCACAACCTGCGCGTTGTGCAAAAGATAATCGAAGAATTCCCAGCTCTTCATACCGTCGGGGCATTTAAGCCAGATATAAGGCGAATTTTTTCCGCCCGTATACCAAATGCCCAATTCATCCATACAGTCGGCAATCAGCTTTGCATTGCGTTTGTAATACGCAAGATTTTGCTGAATTTGTTTCATTCCCTCGTCGGAGAACACCGCCGCCGCGCCCTTCTGAACTATATAAGGCACGCCGTTGAATTTTGTGGACTGTCTGCGCAGCCACATTTTGTTTGCGGAATTTCCGTCTTTTTTCAATTCGTTCGGTATAACGGTATAGCCGCAGCGCGTTCCCGTAAAGCCCGCTATTTTGGAAAAGGAACAAAACTCAACCGCGCATGTCTTTGCGCCGTCTATTTCAAAAATCGAACGCGCAAGCGTTTTATCCGTTATAAAACACTCGTAAGCCGCGTCGTATAAAATCACCGCGTTTTTCTTGTTTGCGTAATCAACCCACTCTTTTAGCTGCTCTTTCGTATAAGCCGCGCCCGTGGGGTTGTTGGGCGAACATATGTAAATGATATCCGCGTTCACGCTGTAATCGGGCATAGGCAAAAAGCCGTTCCCCTCGTTTGCATCCGCAAAAATTACCTTGCGCCCCGCCATAAGGTTTGTATCCACGTAAACGGGATAAACGGGGTCGGGAACAAGTACCGTATTGTTTTCAGAAAATATATCGAGTATATTCCCCAAATCGGATTTGGCTCCGTCGGAAACGAAAATTTCATTATCCTCAAGCGCCACCCCGATTTTTTTATAATAACCGCGGATTGAATCGCGCAAAAACGAATACCCCTCGTAAGGTCCGTACCCCTTGAAAGTTTCCGCTTTGCCCATATCGTCAACCGCGGAATGAAGAGCCTTTATAACTTCGGGCACAAGCGGCAAAGTAACGTCGCCTATACCCAGCTTTAAAACTTTTTTGTCGGGATTTGCTTTGGTATATTTAGCCACCCTGTCCGCAACTTCCGCAAAAAGATAGCTTTCCGCAATATTGTTGAAATTAAGATTAAAATTCATAAAAACCTACTTTCGGTATTAAACAAAAAACCTTTCGCCGCGCAAAACCATAACCGCGCGAAAATTAAAACAGCCCATTATTAACAGTGCAACATTTGGACGCACAACTCGTATCACGCAATTAACCGTGCAATCGTTTAAACACGCAAATTTACCGCACAAACTTTTGAAGCACAATAAAACATACCGTTTAAAGCACGCTCGGTTACCCGCACGCACAGTATTTAAACTCTAAAATTACTTTTTATTTCTGTAAAGCACCGCGTGTTTTATAAACTCACGGAACACGGGGTGCGCCGACTGCGGGCGCGATTTGAATTCGGGGTGGAACTGCACGCCGATATAAAAATCGTTGGCGGGTATTTCAACCGCCTCCACAAGCTTTCCGTCGGGAGAAGTTCCCGCAATTACCATACCTGCATTTTCGATTTCTTCGCGGAAATCGTTATTGAACTCATATCTGTGGCGGTGGCGCTCGGAAATTTCCTCCTCGCCGTAAGCCTCTTTCATCTTCGCACCCAAAACCTTGCAAGGATACGCGCCAAGCCTCATAGTTCCGCCCATCTTCACGCCGTGCTGGTCGGGCATAAGGTCTATCACGCAATGTTTCGACGCGGGGTCGAACTCCGCGGAATTAGCGTCTTTATAACCCAGAACGTTGCGCGCATATTCGATAACCGCCGTCTGCATACCGAGGCAAATGCCTAGGTAAGGAATATTGTTTTCCCTTGCATATTTCGCCGCAAGGATTTTTCCCTCTATTCCGCGGTTGCCGAAGCCTCCGGGAACAAGTATTCCGTCAACGTCGCCGAAAAATTTCTTCAGCGTGGATTTATTTATTTCTTCGGTGTCAACCCATTTGATTTCCACCTTCGCCGCGTTTTCATAGCCCGCGTGCGCCAAAGCCTCCGCAACGGAAAGATACGCGTCGTGCAGCTGAACGTATTTTCCGCAAAGCGCGATTTTAACCGTCTTGTCGCGCGCCGATATACGGCAAAGCATCTTGTTCCACTCCGTCAAATCTATTACGCGGGGGTCAAGCTTCAGCCTCTTGCAAACTATTTCCGAAAAGCGGCTCTCTTCAAGCATTATCGGGCATTCGTAAAGCACGGGCATTGTCATATTTTCAATGCAGCACTCGGGCTCCACGTTGCAGAACATAGCGATTTTCGCCCTCACGTCGGCGGGCATAGGCGCGTCCACGCGGGTGATTATTATGTCGGGGTTGATACCCATACCCTGCAATTCCTTAACGGAATGCTGCGTGGGTTTGGATTTGAATTCTTCAGAACCGGAAATATAAGGAACCAAAGTAACGTGGATAAAACAGCAGTTGTCCCTGCCCACCTCGCGCGCGACCTGCCTTATCGCCTCTATAAAAGGCTGGCTCTCGATATCGCCGATAGTTCCGCCTATCTCGGTGATTACAACGTCGGCGTTCGAAGTTTTCCCCACGTTGTAAATAAACGTCTTGATTTCGTTGGTAACATGCGGAATTACCTGAACGGTCTGCCCGAGGTATTCTCCGTTGCGCTCCTTATGCAAAACGTTCCAATAAACCTTACCCGTGGTAAGGTTGGAATATTTGTTTAAATTTTCGTCTATGAACCTTTCATAATGCCCCAAATCGAGGTCGGTTTCCGCGCCGTCGTCGGTAACAAAAACTTCGCCGTGCTGAAAGGGGCTCATTGTACCGGGGTCGATATTGATATAAGGGTCGAGCTTCTGCGAAGCCACCTTATAGCCTCTGCACTTCAAAAGCCTGCCGAGCGACGCCGCCGTAATGCCCTTTCCAAGTCCCGAAACAACTCCGCCCGTAACGAAAATATACTTTGTCATAATTCCTCTCAAATGTAAATCAATCCTATATATTGTAACACGGCGGCAAACCAAAATCAAGGGTTAGCCGCACTAAAAAACTTAAATTTTAAATTTCCGTTTCCCCTACGAAAGCGAGCGTCGCGCCCCCCTCCATATAAACGGTTTTATCCGTATAAGTAATTTTCAAATCCCCGCCCAGCAAATGAACGGTAATCTCTTCGCCCTTGTCGCAAAATCCGTTTAAGCACGCCGCAACCACGGTAGCGCACGCGCCCGTTCCGCACGCAAGCGTTTCTCCGCTCCCGCGCTCCCATACTCGCATTTTAAGCTCTCTGCGGTTAATAACCTTAACGAACTCCGTGTTTATCCTTTCGGGGAACGCGGGGTGGTTTTCAAACTTTTTCCCTATGTTGAAAATATCTATGCCGTCGGGGTCTTCGAACACAACGCAATGCGGGTTTCCCATAGAAACAAGCGTAATGCCGTATTTCTTCCCGTCCACGTCAAGCGGTGCGTTAACAACGCTTTCGCCCTTAAACGAAGAAGGTATCTTCTCCCCGTCCAGAACCGCCGCGCCCATATCAACCTTCGCGCTCTGCACCTTGCCGAGCTTATCAAAAGTAAATTCAAGCGTCTTTATGCCGGAAAGCGTTTCAACGGTGCATATGTTGCGGTCAACGTATCCCAAATCGTGCGCAAGCTTACCCACGCACCGCACGCCGTTGCCGCACATTTTCCCCTCCGAACCGTCCGCGTTGAACATACGCATTCTGCAATCCGCAACCTCGGAACGGCATAAAAGTATCACTCCGTCGCCCCCTATCGAAAAATGCCTGTCGGAAAGCTTTACCGCAAGCTCTTCGGGGTTTTTTATTTCCGATTTCATACAGTCGAAATAGATATAATCGTTTCCTATACCGTGCATCTTATAAAATTTCATAGCTACATTATAAAACATATCTTTCGCCGTTGCAATACATTTAAGCGGTTTTCCTCAAACGATTTATATCGCCGCCGCACAAATTACCGCCGCATAAACAAAACCGGCGCGGAATATTGCGTTTCCGTACCGGTTTTTTGCGTTATTCATAACATATGTGCGGGGCAACCGCTAAATTCCGTTCCACTTGCGGTTTGCTTTAAACCACTCCGTATCCTTCAATACCGTGCTGTTGTTAGAACAATAAAGCTTCAGCTTTCCGTCCTTTGTGTAAAACACTATGTTGCCGTTCATCGAGGTATATTCGCCCGCGCCGTAATCCTTTATCAGCGTGGTGCAATATATGTACTGCGTGTATTTCGACGCGCGGTCTATAAACGCCTGTGCCGGAAAAGTATTTTCAACGTTGCTTGTATATTCCGTCGTTCCGCAACAACAGCAAACCGCAATGTTTTTGGGCTTGATTTTGCTTAAAAGCTTCTCCGTGGAAGCCGTATAACTTCCGTGGTGTCCGCCCTTGAAAAGCTCTACCTCGGGCAAATCGTTTTCATCGACAAGGCTACTTTCGCCCTTTTCTTCCAAATCGCCGGTAAACAGATAATTATAAGTATTCTCTCCCGCCTTCTGGGTAACCATCGTGCAAACGGAAAAATCGTTCTCGTCCGTCGTTATTTCGTCGTAATACTTCTGGTAAAGAATATTCAAAGAAATATTCCCCGCCCCGTCAAGCAAATACTGTTTTTTCGCGCCGTCCTTCGTTCCGTACCAGCATTCTTTTGCGGTAAAAACTTCCGTGCCGTTGCCCTTTGCGTATTCCACCGCTGCAAGGTAATTATCGTAAATCTGCGTATGTTCGTCGCTCAGTTTTTTGGTAATTCCAGAAAACTGTATAAGCGTACCAACCTTGTACTGATACAAAATGCCCGTTCTCGTATTTCCGTCCTTGTTTCCCACAAAGCCCGCGATATGGTCCTGATGCGCGTGCGTTGCGATAACGTATTCCAGAACGCCGTCGGTACAGTATTTGTCAACGTAATTTTTAATAGTCTCCGCGCTGCCCGTACGCGAACCCGCGTCGATAAGCACTTCCGTATCGCCGCACTTAATCAATGTACAGTCGCCCGTGTACTTGTTGCCGAGCTCCAAAAAATGTATGGAAAGCTCTCCCTCCGAAATCTCCGTAACGGTGCCCGCCTCCGCTCCGTCCGCGGGGTTGCCGAAAAACAAAGATTTGAAGATATCGGGGCGCAAGATAAAAAATATTATTACAGCCGCTATCAGCACAACAAGTATAACCGCAACCGCAGCCGTAACTTTGGGGTGCTTTTTCGCCGCTCTGTAAGCCTTTTCCGCATTGCGTTTTTTAGACATATTCTACCTTAAAAACTCTTTAACTGGTTTATAATCTTTTCGCGCATTTCGATAAACTTATCGAGCTTCGCGCGCTCGTCGTCAATAAGCTTTTTAGGCGCCTTGCTCAAAAATCCCTGATTGTTAAGTTTTCCGTCCGCGCGCGCTATTTCGGAAGTAACTTTTTCAAGCTCGCCCTCGAGTCTCGCCTTTTCCTTTTCCAAATCCACAAGCTCGCCCATAGGTATAAACACCGTGCCCACGGAAAGAACTTTTGTAACGGTCTTTTCTCCTGCCTCTTCGGGGGAAGAAACAAAGTGTATTTCCTTTGCGCCCGCAAGCTTGAGTATGCTGTCCTGATTTAAAGAAATAAGCCTCTTGCTTTCCGTAACGATATAAAGGCTTACCTTGCGGGAAGGCGGGCAGTCAAGCTCGGTTTTCGCCGCGCGCACCGCCTTGATTATATCCATAACCCCGCCAAAACTCTGCGCGTCCTTTTTGTATGCGCGGCGGGAATTGTACCGCGGGAATTCCTTAGTCATTATCGTTCCGTCGGTATTCGGCAAACTGCGGTAAATCTCGTCGGTGATAAAAGGAATAAAAGGATGCAGCAGCTTTAACGCGTTTTCAAGAACAAACGTAAGAACGGAAAGCGCCCCGTCTCTCTTTTGTGCGTCGTCAGATTTAAGCGCGGGCTTAACAAGCTCGATATACCAGTCGCAGAAGTCAGACCACATAAAGTCGTACATAATCTGGCACGCAATGCCGAACTCGAACTTGTTGAGCGCAAGCGTCACGTCGCGTATCGCCGATTGCAGGCGGGATATTATCCACTTATCCGCAAGCGAAAGCTTTACCTCCTCCAAAGGCTTAACCTTTAAGCCCTCCGCGCTCATTATAACAAAACGGCTCGCGTTCCATATCTTGTTCATAAAGTTGCGGCACGCCTCAACTTTCGCGTCGGAATATCTCGTGTCGTTTCCGGGAGCTACGCCCTGCAACAGAGAAAACCTCAGACTGTCCGCGCCGTATTTCTCGATAACCTCCAACGGGTCTACGCCGTTGCCGAGGGATTTCGACATCTTTCTGCCCTTCTCGTCGCGCACAAGTCCGTGAATAAGCACGTCGCGGAAAGGCACCTTGCGCATATGTTCCAGCCCCGAAAATATCATTCTCGCAACCCAGAAAAATATTATGTCATAGCCCGTGACAAGCACATCGCCGGGGTAAAAATATTCCAAATCGGAAGTATCGTCGGGGAAGCCCAGCGTGGAAAAAGGCCACAGCGCGGAAGAAAACCACGTATCCAGAACGTCCTCGTCCTGGGAAAGATTTTTACCCCCGCAATTCGGGCATATATGGGGGTCTGTCTTTGCGCAAATCTCTTTTCCGCAGTCCGCGCAATACCATACGGGTATGCGGTGTCCCCACCAAAGCTGGCGCGAAATACACCAGTCCTTTACGTTCTCCATCCAGTTGTAATAAATTTTCGCAAACCGTTCGGGCACAAAAGAAATTTTCTTGTCCGTAACCGCGTCTATAGCAGGGCGGGCAAGCCCTTCCATCTTCACAAACCACTGTTTCGAAACTATCGGTTCCACAACCGCGCCGCAACGGTAGCAATGCCCTACGTTGTGCGCGTGCGGCTGGATTTTAACAAGCGCGCCCGAAGATTTCAAATCCTCAACAAGCCGTTTTCTGCACTCGTAACGGTCAAGCCCGACGTACTTTCCGGCTTTATCGTTCATAGTGCCGTCGTCGTTCATAACGCGCACCACGGGCAGATTATGCCTCAACCCCACCTCGAAGTCGTTGGGGTCGTGCGCAGGAGTTATTTTAACAACGCCCGTGCCGAATTCCATATCCGCGTGTTCGTCGCCGACTATGGGTATTAACTTGTTAACCACGGGAAGAATAACGTTTTTGCCGATTAAATGCTTATAACGTTTGTCTGCGGGGTTTACCGCAACCGCAGTGTCGCCGAACATAGTTTCGGGTCTTGTCGTAGCTACTTCCAGCGACAAACCCTCGCCCTCAACCGCATAATTTATGTGCCAGAAATTGCCGTTCTCCTCTGAATACTCAACTTCCGCGTCAGAAAGCGCCGTCTTGCAGCAAGGGCACCAGTTTATTATACGGCTTCCTCTGTAAATAAGTTTTTTATTGTAAAGGTTTACAAAAACCTCCCTTACCGCTTTGGAACATTTTTCATCCATAGTAAAGGTAAGGCGGGACCAGTCGCAGGAAGAACCGAGCTTTTTGAGCTGCTGCACAATCCTCGCGCAATACTTATCCTTCCACGCCCATACGCGCTCCAAAAACTTTTCTCTTCCAAGGCTTTCCTTGCTTTCCCCCTCGGCTTTAATCTGCTCCACAACCTTAACCTCGGTAGCGATAGACGCGTGGTCGGTTCCGGGCAGCCAAAGGGCGCAATATCCCTGCATACGCTTAAAACGGACGATGGTATCCTGCAGCGTTTCGTCCATAGCGTGCCCCATATGGAGCTGACCCGTAATGTTGGGCGGGGGCATCATAACGGTGAAAGGAACTTTGTCGTCGTCCCTCACGGCTTTGAAACAACCGTTTTCTTCCCACTCCTTATAAAGCCTGTCCTCGAATTCTCTGGGGTTATAAACCTTTTCCATAACTGTCAACCTTTACAAATATATACTTATTCAGTATAAAACAAAAGGCGGTCTGTTGTCAAACGGTATCGCGCACGGCATAAAATGTATTATTAAATTTTTAAGGAGTTTAAAATACTTACATTGAAAAAGAAATTCATATGCTGCATACTTGCGGCTTGCTTTGCGCTTGCTATTCCCTTTGCGGTTGCAGGCTGCAACGGCGGCAAAAACGTTATCAAAATCAACGAAGTAACCCATTCGGTTTTTTATGCGCCCCTTTACCTTGCCGATTCTCTCGGATATTTTGAAGAAGAAGGCTTCGAAGTTGAGCTCATCAACGGCGGCGGCGCCGATAAAACCATGGCGGCGGTGCTTTCGGGCGGCGCGGATATAGGCTTCTGCGGACCCGAAGCGGTAATCTATACATTCCTCGGCGGAAGCGACGACCAACCCAAAGTTTTCGGCCAGCTCACCAAACGCGACGGCAGCTTCCTTGTCGGCAGAAACAAAGAAGACAATTTCGACTGGAAGTCATTGGAGGGTAAAAACATACTCGCCGGCAGACCGGGTGGCGTTCCCTTTATGACTTTCGGATACGTAATGAACGAACTCGACGTCAGCGCAAACTTTATAACCGAAGTCAGCTTTGATTCAATGACCGCGGCTTTCGAGGGAAATATCGGCGACTACTGCACGATGTTCGAACCCACCGCGTCGGAATATCAGGCGGCGGGCAAGGGCTATATCGTCGGTTCTGTCGGCGCTCAGGCGGGCGAAATCCCTTACACCTGCTTTATGGCTAAATCGAGCTA
Organism: uncultured Christensenella sp.; assembly: GCA_910577375.1. Classification (GTDB taxonomy): domain Bacteria; phylum Bacillota; class Clostridia; order Christensenellales; family Borkfalkiaceae; genus Coproplasma. The sequence goes on along the minus strand of CAJTLT010000005.1, from coordinate 40,008 downwards.
TATCCGGAAAAACGGAAAAGTTATAGAAGGTCTTTTGCGCGCGGTTACCAAAGCCACAAAATATCTTAACGAAAACGAAATTTCCGTCGTTGCCGAAAAATTAAAGGGATATTTTGCAAACACCTCGGCAGAAAGCATCGAAAAATCGCTTAAAAGCTACAAAGATATCGACGCGTGGGTTGATAACATGGCAATGAAAGAAAGCTCTTTCACAAGATTGCAGGACGTTATCGAACTCGCGGGCGAACTCGACAAACGCGTTAAATTCAGCGATATCGTTTTAACCGAAACCGCACAAAAAATCTATAACGAAGTTTACGCAAAATAATCATGCTCGAATTTAAAAATATATCTTACACCTACCACACCAAAGAAGGAGAAACCACCGCCGTATCCAACCTCAGCTTCACGGTCGAAAACGGCCAGTTCGTTTCCGTGATAGGTCCGTCGGGCTGCGGAAAAAGCACGATTTTATCGCTTGCGGCGGGGCTTCTCTCCCCGTCGTCGGGCGAGGTCGTCCGCGGCGACGGAGAATTCGGATATATGCTGCAGCGCGACGCGCTTTTTCCGTGGCGCACGGTGGAAGGCAATATCTTTCTCCCTTTGGAAGTAAAAAAACGCAACACCACCGAAAAGCGCGCCCGCGCCCTCGAGCTTGCCGAAAAGTACGGGCTTAAAGACTTTTTGAAAAAGACGCCCTCCCAGCTTTCGGGCGGAATGCGTCAAAGGGTCGCTTTGATACGAACGCTCGCCGCAGAACCCGAAATTCTTTTGCTCGACGAACCGTTTTCGGCTTTGGACTACCAGACAAGGCTCGAAGTCTGCGACGACGTGCAGCACATTATAAAAAGCGAAAAAAAGACCGCTCTTTTAGTCACGCACGATATTTCGGAAGCGATTGCGCTTTCGGATAAAGTCGTCGTTCTTTCGGCGCGCCCCGCAACGGTCGTCGCCGAGCATAAAATAGATTTCGGCGGCAACAGCCCCAAATCGAGGCGGGAGTGCGGCGAATTCTCCGCCGCGTTCGAAATCCTGCGCAAAGAACTCGGCATATAATATATTATCCCCATTATCCGCTTACAAAAGGTAAACGTATGAAAAACAAAAACTCTTACTCGCGCGAACATCTCGCGTATCTGAAAAAACAAAGAAACAAAAAAATTATCGTAATCCTTTCCCGCGCGTTTCTTCTTATCGCAATTCTGGGAATATGGGAAATATGCGCGCAGTGCAGGGTTGTAGACCCGTTTGTAACAAGCTCCCCGTCGCGCGTAATAAAAACGATAGGTAGCCTCTATGCGGACGGAACCCTCTTTTACCATATAGGCATAACCCTTATGGAAACGATAGCGGGCTTTCTGCTTGCCGTAATCGTCGGCTACGCAATCGCTATGGCACTGTGGGCAAGCGACACGGCAAAGAAAATTCTCGAACCTTACATAGTGGTTTTGAACTCTTTGCCCAAAATCGCCCTCGGCCCGCTAATCATAATATGGATAGGTACGGGTTACGACGCGATTATCTTTATGACCGTGCTCGTCTCCATAATCGTCTGCATTATGAACACGCTATCAGGCTTCTGCTCGGTAGATAAAACAAAGCTCGTTTTAATGAAGTCTATGGGCGCGGGCAAAATCACAACTCTGCGCAAACTCATAATACCCGCCTCTCTCCCCGCGCTTATGAATACTTTGAAAGTAGCCGTAGGGCTTGCCTGGATTGGCTCGATTATGGGCGAATACATCGTCTCCAAAGCGGGGCTCGGATATCTCATTGTTTACGGCGGTCAGGTTTTCAAGCTCGACCTTGTAATGACGGCAACCTTTATCCTCTGCCTGCTTGCGGGCGGAATGTACGGAATCATCGCGCTGATAGAAAAAAAGGTAACAAAATAAATACAATCCCCCGCGGGCACGCAAAAGCCCGCGGGGGATTTCTTTTTTAACATAACTTTTTCACAAAACCGCAGCCGAATTTATAAACGGTCTGCGGCAATTTTTATACGGCTTTCACCGCACGCCTTGCAAAAAGTCTTTCCCGCGTGTTCAGTCCCTTTGATTTGGAAAGCTCCGCAAAAAGCGGCTCGTTATCGGAAACGGTTATAACCTCACCCCTCTGCAACAAAAACGTTTCGCCCTCGTGGCGGTTTCTTATAAGCGCTTTCTGCCTCTCGATATACGCTGTAAAATTCATTTTTTTCTCTCCTTTCACGCACGGCGCGCGGTCATAACCTCAAAACGCACGCCGCCGTTTCCGCTGTTTACGGTTTATATTTTATATGTTATACTTGACAAATAAAGTCACGTATGATAAAATTTTTAAAACTTTTTCAAAAAACTTACGGTTTAGCCTATGCCGTAAAAGCAAAGGATATTACATGAAATACAACATAATGTTCAAAATTCTTATGCTGCTCTTGCAAAAACGCAAAATCACTGCGGCAGAACTCGCCCGCCGCTACGAAGTTTCTGTGCGCAGCATTTACCGCTATGTCGACGAACTTATAATCTGCGGCGTTCCCATAGACGTGGAACGCGGGCGCTACGGCGGGCTTACAATCGCAGATACGTACCGCCTGCCCACAGGCTTCTTCACGCGGGAAGAATTTTCCGCCACAATCAACGCGCTCGAAGCTATGTCCTCCCAGATTTCAGACGAAAACCTCGTTTCCGCAAGAGAAAAACTCGAAAGCAAACAAAAATCCGCAGAAAAGGAAGCTTCCGTCTGCGGAAACATAATAATAGACGGCGGCGCATGGACGGGCGGAAACAGATTTTCCGATAAAATGAAGGTCTGCGAACAAGCCGTAAACGAATGCAAACGACTTTCGATAGACTATATTTCCCGCGGCGGCGAACACTCGAAACGCGTCATAGACCCCTACGTTTTAATATTCAAACAAAACGTGTGGTACGTCTGGGCTTACTGCCACACAAAACAAAGCTTCCGCACGTTCAAAATCGGGCGCATACGCTCCGCAAAATTCACTGGCGCGGAATTCACAAAAAAGGATTTCACCCGTCGCGACATAGATTTGAATTTCAGCCGGAACGCCGAAGAACTTACAGAAGTAACGCTTGAAATAGAAAAATCCTCCCTCGCCGATGCCGAAGAATGGATTGGCGTGGACAATATCGAACCCTGCGGCGGCGCGCTCGTCGCAAGAGTTTTTCTCCCCGACGACAACAGCCTCGTCAACAAAATTTTAAGCTACGGCGGCGCGGTAAAGGTCGTATCCCCGCCCGGGCTCAAACAAAGGGTAAAAGCCGCCGCAAAAAAAATAGCGGAAGAAATATAACCGCCCCCGCCTTAACCCGATTAAAATTTACTTTCCACCCCGAAAACAGAACAAAAAACCCAACAAATCAAAAATCCCCCGCCGCGGGCGAAAATTTTCGCCCGCGGCGGGGGATTTGAAATTACCGCGATAAAAACAATTTACCAGGGCAGAATTTCGCCGCCCAAAATATGAATATGCAAATGAAAAACCGTCTGCCCCGCGTCCTCGCCCTGATTTATAACAAGGCGGTATCCGTTTCCGCAGCCGTTTTCAGCGGCTATTTCTGGGATTTTGCAAAGCATATATTTCAAAAGCTCCGCCCGCTCTCCGTCCATTTCGGAAAGAAGTTTAAAATGGTCTTTCGCCACAGCAAGCAAATGCACCTTAGCTTTCGGCTCTATGTCGCGGAAAACAAGCATTTTGTCATCCTCGTAAACCTTTTGAGAGGGTATTTCCCCCGCAACTATCTTGCAGAAAACGCAATTTTTATCAGTCATTTTTTATTCTCCTCGATTTGATTTTCAAAGTTATATAAGCCGCCGCGCCGCCCAAAGCAACCGCGCCCGCAACCGCCCCCAAAGCTATATACGCCGCCGTATTGTCCGTTTCCGAATATCCCTCCAAAACGCACAAACTCCGTCTTTCATAATCATAGCTTTTGTTCTTGCCGTTTATTTCAAAATATGTCACAACCTTTAACGGCTCTTCCTCTTGCGGAAATTCCTCTTCATTGTTTTCCGCGCCCGCATTTTCTCCGTCCTCACCGTCGGTTCCGCCCTCGTTTTCAGCACCCGAAACCGGAACAAATTTTTCGGGATAGCACGTCGTAACGGTATATCCGTGCTCGTAAACAATCATTTGCGAGCAATAGCATATGGCCCCATATACCCTCACGGCAACGCTTTCAAGCTTTGCACCCTCTTCCGAAAACGCGTAAATATAAAAATAATCGTATTCGTTTTCCGTCTGCTTCTGAACGGCGTATATAATTTCGCCGTTCTCGGTAAGATAAGAATAATTTCCCGCCTCGGGGTCGTATCCGCGCTCCAAATCGGCAAACAGCGGCAAACCGTTCTGCGCATAATTTATAAAGCTTTGGTCGTCCTCGAAATATTTATAAACGGGGGTGCTGAAATTATAAAGCGCACAGCCCGCAAGGCTCAAAGCGCTTACGGCAACGGCGCATAAAACCGCGGTAAGATTACCCGCGTGGGAAAGTCTTTCCGCTCTCGCATTCGCGTTAACGGTTTCCGCAATTACGGAACGTTCTCCGCTTTCCCCCGCACATATGGCGCAAACAACCGCCCTCCGCTCTCCGCGCAGAACAAAAAACTGCAACAACACTATGGAAACGACCACAACCGCGTCTATCGCCCAGCCCCACGTTATGCCGGACAAAACGTTCAGCTCTTCCACAAAAAACGTAACGTCCGCAAGATAGTGCAAAACCATGCTTGCAAAAACAACAAGGTAAAAACGGAAGTTTATAAAAGGCTTTTTGAACTTCGCAAAAGCCCAGCAAATTACGCCCGTCCACGGCGCGTGGGAAAACGCGCAAGAAAGCCCCCGCCCGAGCGACATCAGAACAACCCAATAATATTTCTGCCAGCCGGAATAAGCGTAAATGTAGCCCAAATCCTCGAATAACGAATACCCCGTACCAACGGCAAAACCGATTAAAAAGCACACGAACGGATTTTTCTTTTTCAGCAAAGCGATAGCCGCCAAAGCAACCGCGCCTTTGCAAAGCTCTTCCCAGAATCCCGTCCACAAAGTGGAAACCCAAGGGGTTCTGTTAAAAGGGTCGCTGTAAATATATTCATACCCCAAAGTTGTCACTGAAACAGATAAAATCCCGCCCGCAAGCACGATAAACAAAAGCAAAAACACGCTTACGTCGCGTTTGGGATAAAGCTCGTAAAAAAACACAAGCACGGGAATATTTACGCACAGCCCGCCCGCAACTATCGCCGTCACATAATCCACAGCCCCGCGCGAAAGGCGGAAACTGAGCATCGCCGCGGCAAACAAAACAAACCCGACCGCAAGCGCGCGCAGCCATAACCACGGAACGCTCGCCGCCGTTTGCTCGTCTTTTTTGCCCGCGCCCCGCGTAAAAAATTCTTTATAATCCGCAACCGTTCTCGGCCGCAGCATTTCCTTGAAAACGTATTTTAAATTTTGTTTAAACAAGCCTTGCAAGCGCACCGTCCCCGTAGCTTTCCAAAAGCACGATTTTATATTTCCCGCCCGCGGCAACGCCGTCGGGCAGATAGATTTTTATATAATTTCCCGTGTAGCCCGTCCAGTACGCGCCCTCTTTTTCTTCCGCTATAAATTCAAGGGTTTTCCCAATAAACCCGCGTATATACCGCGCCGAAGCCTCTTCCCCCGCCTTTAAAAGCGCGTGAAGTCTTTCAGATTTTACCGCGGGCGGAATATCCTTCATTCTGAACGCCGCCGTACCCTCGCGCGGGGAAAACGCAAACGCATGCACGCGGGCAAACCCCGCCTCTTTTATTATGGAAAGGCTTTCTTCAAAGTCCTTTTCAGTCTCCGCGCAAAATCCCGCTATAATATCCGTCGTGATTGCCGCGTCGGGGAAATATTTATAAATCAGCGCGCACTTTTCAAGATATTCTTCCCGCGTATAATGTCTGTTCATCGCCTTTAAAACGGCGGAAGAACCGCTTTGCAACGATAAATGAAATTGCTCCGCAAAGTCGGGCAGCTCCTTTAAAGCCGATAAAAATTCTTCCGTAATTATATTGCATTCCAAAGAACCGAGGCGCACCCGCTTTTTAACGTTTTTAAGCGCCTTTATAAGGTCTGTCAAACACAATCCGTCATAACCGTAAGAAGAAATGTTTATGCCGTTCAAAACTATTTCGGGGCTGTCCGTTTTTTCCGTTTCCCCGCATATATCTCCGATTTTACGCGAAGCCTCTCTACCGCGCAAATAGGGAATTATGCAATAGGAACAAAAGTTGTTGCAGCCGTCCTGTATCTTTATAAACGCCCGCGTTTTGGTCTGCTTGGGGAATAAAAGCCCGCAGTCCGCAAAGCCGAACTTTTGCGCCACGGCGGAAATAATTTCTTCTTTTTTTCGCGCCCCGCAAACAAAGGCAACTCCCTTTTCTTCGTAAGCCGCCCTGTCCTTTTCCGACGCGCAGCCGCAGACGAAAATTTCCGCTTCGGGGTTGAATTTACGCGCCCTCGCAACAAGCTGGCGGCTCTTTTTTTCCGCCTCTCGCGTCACCGCGCACGTGTTTAAAACGTATATATCCGCGGGGCAAAGCTTATCGGAAGTTTCAAACCCCATATTTTCAAGCGAAGCAATTATGCTCGCGCTCTCAACTTCGTTGACCTTACAGCCTAAGGTAAAAACCGCCGCTTTCATTTAAGCTCACCCAGCGCGAACGCCGCCAAAGCAACCACCGTTATTGCCGCGGTTTCCGCGCGTAAAATGCGCTTGCCGAGCGATATGCCCGCAAAGCCCTCGCTCTGCGCCATTGAAAATTCCTTTTCGGAAAATCCTCCCTCGCTCCCCACGACAACCGCCGCAGAACCGCTGATTTTCGAAATATCGGCGGAAGAACCGTGCAAAAACTCACACGCAAAAAGCTTGTTCTCGAAACCTTCCGCGGATTTCAGCGCTTTTTCAAGGCTGTCGAAATATTCTATTTCAGGCGCGCACGAACGCAAACACTGTTTCGCCGCCTCGCGCGCAACTTTTCTGAGCCGCTCGAGCTTGTTCTCATTCATATAAGCCGAACAGTATTCTGAGGAAAACACCCCTATTTTACTCACGCCCAGCTCTGCGGATTTCTGAACCACAAATTCGGTTTTATCTCCCTTTAAAGCCCCGCACAAAAGATATATCGGGGTCTTCGGCTCTTTATCTCCGGCCTTTACCCCCGTAATATGCGCCGACAACGCGTGTTTTTCTATTTTTGCGACTATTGCGGAATATTCCTTTCCGCTGCCGTCAAGCAAAATAATTTCCGCGCCCTCTTCAATGCGCAGAACGGTTTTGGCGTGAACGAATTCCTCCCCCTCAATCCTCACAACGGTTTCGGCGGGGTAATTTAATTTATCGACAAAAAATCTTTTAGGCGCGCTCATAATTTAAACGACAGCGCAAACCACTCGCCGTCCCTCACTGTTTTTTCGGGTTTAAGCCCTTGCGCCGTAAACGCGGCTTTAACCATTTCGAGGCGGCTTTCTATAATGCCGCTCAGAATAAGAATCCCGCCCTTTTTAAGATTTTTGGGTATAGACGGAGCGAGCCCGCAAAGAATTTCCGCGGTTATGTTCGCAAGCATAATGTCGCCCTTTATTTCGGCGTTATCCAAAAGATTTGCGTGCGCCACGGTAACTTTTCCGGCAACGCCGTTTATCTCCGCATTGTGCTTTGCGCTCTCAACGGCAACGTAATCTATATCGGTAAGATAAGCGTAATCCGCGCCAAGCTTTATTGCGGAAATCCCCAGAATTCCGCTTCCGCAGCCTACGTCTATGCAAACGCTTTCGGGCGTAAGATATTCCTGCAACAGCTTTAAACACATAGAGGTTGTTTCGTGTTCGCCCGTGCCGAAAGCCATATTGCTGTCAAGCTTTACAACCTCCTCGTCGGGTTGCTTTTCATATGCAATCCATTCGGGGCATACAACAATTCTGCCGCCTATGTGCAGAGGACGGAAATGCGCTTTCCATATTCCTATCCAGTCGTCGCCCTCCACTTCTCTTTGCGAAGTTTCAAGCGTGCCGAGCACAGTTATCCCCTTGCAGTTTTTTGAAAGCTCCTCCAAGTCCGCGCGAATCAATGGCAACGTATGCGCCGTTTCCTCTTTCGGGATAAACGCTTTAACAAGAACGTCGCGCCTGTTTTCCAAAAGGCTTTCGTCCATATAATCCCAATACAACGCCTTGTTTTGCTGTAAGGCGATAACGTCTTTAACGTCGGATATGGCAACGCCGTAATTTGTGTAACCCCAAAGAATATCGGCGATAAGCTCGCTTCCCTCGGTTGTCGTATGAATAGTAAGTTCGGTAAATTTCATAATTTGATTTTATCATTAAAACGCGGCGTTTGCAAGCAATTATAAAGCCGCCGCGGGCAACGCCCGCGGCGGCTTTTGTTTAAGTTCTTTTCTTACCGAAAACAAACATTGTAAATACACACTCTTAAAGTAATATTTTGCTTAATAAAAATAACCCGCCGCGGAACTTCTCACGGAGGGTTTGTTTTCTATAACTCTTTTCTTCCCAACAGATAATCTACCGACACGTCGAAAATATCCGCTATCTTCACAAGGTTTTCCTGCGTCGGTTCGGCAGTGCCTTGCTCATACCTTATATAAGACGGCTGGGCAACATTAAGTTGTTTAGCCATATATCTTTGAGTATAACCGTACGTTTTACGCAAATTCAATAATCTTTCACTGAAAACAAACATTACAAATAATTAACCTCAAAGTAATATTTTGCTCAAATAAAAATAACCCGCCGCGGAACTTCTCACGGAGGGTTTGTTTTCTATAACTCTTTTCTTCCCAACAGATAATCCACCGACACGTCGAAAATATCCGCTATCTTTACAAGATTTTCCTGCGTCGGTTCGGCAGTACCGTTTTCATATCTTATATAAGAAGGGTGCTTTATACCCAGCTTTTCGCTCATTTGTTCAATTGTATATCCGTACAGTTTTCGCTGTTCGATAATCCGCTGTTGAAAAATTTTCATCAGAACACTTTCCTCTTGACAATTATTTCAATTTGTTTTATTATTAAGCAAAAATGTAGCAATATGCTACAAAGGTTATACAAGTGAAATATTGTAATAATTGCGAAAGCTGTAAATTTTATCTCAGATTTTTTATTGAAGACGAAAACGGAATAAATTTCTTCGGCGGGCATTGCACAAAAAACTGCAAATCGGAAAACTGCATTTTATGGGAACAGCGCAAAAATAAAAAAGAGGATAATTTACAAAAGATAACCGAAAGCATAAAAGCCGTTATAAACGAACTTAAAGAAAGAAACGAACTTATAAAAAATCTGAACAAACCGACAAATTAAAAAGCGCCGCGGGCGATGCCCGCGGCGCTTTTATTTTCCAAAATCACATATCGGTTAATTGTGAAAAGTTGCAATTTCAGAGCGTTTTATGTGCAAAAACAGGTGATAATTTGGTGAAAATTTTACTGTTTAACCGCGCTTAAATACTCAACCACAGAATGAACGGCAACGTTGCCCTCCCCCGCCGCTTTCATATATTGATAAGGTCTGCCCGTGCAATCCCCCGCGGCAAACACCCCCGCAATGTTGGTTTCAAGCCTTCTGTTAACGCAAATATGCCCGTCCTCTGTTTTTAAACCGTGAACAAGCGTTGCGGGCGAAATTGAGGATTTCAAAACGAACACTCCGTCAACCGCAATTTTACCGTCTTTGAAAACAACCTCGTTAACCTTTAACCCGCCGGCAAATTCAACGGGAGCTTTCAGAATTATTTCCGCGTTTTCCGCCGATATGCGGTAATCTTTATAAAACGGCATAACGTACGCTTTTTTCGCAAGCGAGCATAAATACTCTGCTTCATGCTCGAAATTTTTATCCGTGCAAACCACGGCAATAGTTTTGCCTTTATAAAGATTTCCGTCGCAAGTTGCGCAATAGCTCACCCCGCGTCCAAGAAATTCCTCTTCGCCGTTTACGGGTTTCTGCGCCTGAACCCCGAGACATAAAATAACGGTTTTCGCCTCGTAATCCTTGTTGCCCGCAAGCAAAGTGAACTTGCCGCCCGTTTCATAAACGCCGGTTATAACTTCTTCAACCCTTTCTATCCCCATACTTTCAATATGGTTGTTCAACGTCCAGCCAAGCTCTGCGCCCGTAACGTTCGGCAAACCCGCATAATTTTTTATAAGCTCCGCCCGTGCAACCTTTCGGGAAACGCTGTGGCTTGAAAACCATATAAAATTTTTGTTTAATATTTTCGCGTTGATTGCCGCGGAAACGCCCGCGGGGCCGCCGCCTATTATTGCGATATCATACAACATAATTAAATTATTTCCGTTAAATATTTTTTAAGCCCCGTTATCGGGGCTTATTTCAATTCATTTTATTGAGTTTTTCCGCCAAATCTTCCATTTCTTTGGGAGGAATAGGCTCTTCGCTCTGTTTTACAAGCTGTTCAACGGCGAATTTCGCGCGTTCGGGAGGAATTATCGTTCCAACTCCCGCAACGCAGCCGCCGGGGCAGCCCATACCCTCAATCATATATCCGTTGAGTTTGCCCGCCTTTGCCAGCGTTAAAACCTTTTTACAGTCGGAAAGCCCCTCCGCGTGCTGGATTTTAACTTCCGTCTCGGGATAATATTCGTTAATACATTTTTCTATGGCGCTTGCAACCCCGCCCGAACAAGCGTAGCCGCGCCCCGCGCCAGTAGCCTGAAAACTTACGGGGAGTTCTTCAAGCTCTTCCAGCTTCAACCCTTTCGCGTCAAACATTCCCGCAAGCTCTTCGAACGTGATAACAAAGTCAACGAAGCTGCGTATCGTGCGACGGGAAGCTTCAAGCTTTTTAGCCGCGCACGGTCCTATAAACACAACCCTTGCATCGGGGCGGTTCACCTTAATGGAACGCGCCGTCGCCACCATAGGCGTAAGCTCCTGCGAAACCTCGCTCGCAAGGTCGGGGAACTGCTTTTTGACAAGCACCGCCCACGCGGGGCAACAGCTTGTGAAAAGGAACGGAAGTTTTCCCGACGCGACTTCTTTTACATAATGGTGCGCCTCCGCAATACAGCCGACGTCCGCACCCACAGCTACTTCGTAAACGTCTTTGAAACCGAGCGCAAGCAAAGCGGATTTTACTTTCCCCGCGGTTACTTTTGCGCCGAACTGCCCGATTATCGCGGGCGCAACGGCGGCGACAACCTCGTCGCCTTGTTTGATAGCCTGAATAAGCTGATATATCTGCGATTTATCCGCGATTGCGCCGAAAGGGCACGCCGACATACACTGCCCGCAAGCAACGCAGATATCGTTATCGATATGCGCTCTTCCGTACTCGTCGGAAGAAATAGCCTTCACCCCGCAAGCCGAGGCACAAGGGCGGATATGGTGCGCGATTGCGTCGTAAGGGCAGGCGGCTTTACATCTGCCGCACTTGATACATTTCGACTGATCTATAAACGCCTTTCCGTTTACGATGGAAACAGCGCCTTTGGGGCAGCTTTTAATGCACGCATGCGAAACGCAGTTGCGGCACTGGTCTGAAACAACGTACTCGTTATCGGGGCAAGCGTCGCAAGCCGAAGGAATTACCTGCATCAAAGGCGGCTCGTAATATTTATCTGCAATAGTGCTTTTATCAACGCCTGCGGTGATATGTACGGGTTTGTTTGCGGGGCGCAACGAAAGCCCCATCGCAAGGCGAACTCTTTCCGATGCAATCTGCCTTTCGCGGTAAATACTTTCGCGGTATTTGGGAACTTCGTCGGGAGTGATTAAATAAGGAATTTCTTCCAAATCGTTTGCGGGATTATCCGATTCGTACGCAACGCGCGCGACTTCGGTAAAAATTTTTCTTCTTAATTCTGTTACAACGCTTTGACTTTTCATAATTTTTCTCTCAGTTTTTACTACCGCAGATTATATCATAAAAATTGTAAATTTTCAATAAAAGAACACATATTTTTTTATTAAATATAAACCCCGTGAAGTTTTATACTTGTTGCAATCCCGAATATGGGGTTTGTAATATTTTTTATAAAATGATGGTGCAAAATGAGAAAATATAAAGTTACTGCTTATGTTTGGCGTAAAACTCATAGCAAAGTAATTGAAGCTAAAAATTCGGTTGAAGCGAATAAAAAAAATAGACTACGGTCATAAAATGTCTAACTACGGCAACGGAAGTTTTTTTCGCGGTGTGTCTGTAAAATCTGTAAAAAAGTAATCAATAAGATTAATTCGCAAAAACACGATTTATATAAAAAACTTTTAAAATAAAAAGCGGCGGAACAGTAAGTTCCGCCGCTTTTAAAGCTTTATTATAAAAACTTAATTTTCTTCTTTATCATTGTTTTGTGCGGTCGTTTTTTCGCTTTCGGCATTTCCGTTGTTTTGTGCAACTTCGTTAACAACGTTTTCGTTATTTGTTTCAGCCGTTGTTCCGCTTGCAACAGAGCTTCCATCCGCCGCCAAAGCAACCGCTTTCTTTTCCGTTTTTATCCTCGGCTGCAATTCGGGGTGTTTCATCATTTTGGAAAGCAGATAGTATTGCAGGAAGAAATACCCTACGCCCAAAATCACCATTATAATGCTCTGTATCTGGGAGGGCGAAAGAGCCGCGCCTTCTATTCCGCCGCGGTAGTCGTCACGGAAAAATTCAAGAATAAAGCGCCATATTCCGTATGCAATCGAATAAAGCCCGAAGTTATAATTAAATTTGAATTTGAAATATAAAAGCGCCATTACCCCCGCCAGCAAAAAGAGGAACGACATCTCGAAAAGCTGTGTGGGAATTCTCGGAATATTGTCATACTGGGAACAAGGCAAGCCCCATTCAGCGGGCTGACCGTAACAGCATCCGCCCCAGAAACAGCCGAATCTGCCGAAAGCGTGCGCTATGGCTATACCTATGGGTATGAACGGCAGAGCGTCGGTAAGTCCGGCGTTCATATTGTTTTTCAAAAGCTTGATTTTTGTGCGCGGAGCAATTACGTATACGTAAATGTTCCATACCGCCAAAAAGCTTCCGACACCGCCGATAAGTCCGCCGATAAAAGTCATACCGCCGAGCTTGAAGCCCGCCGAAGGATTTGCAATAACGTCGTATACAGACTGAAAGAGCATTGCGGCGAATATGCCGAAGCCCGTTCCGAAAAGCCCGATTAAAAGCACTTTATCCGTGGCTTCTTCGTTGAAATTTTTATACCACATTGCAAAAAGCAAAAAACCGAAGCAGGCGATTATGCCGACGGCCATACATATGCCGTAAGCGTAAACCCCTTGCCCGAAAATTTCAAATAAAGGTTGGGGATGCATTTTTTTATCCTTTTGGTTTTAATTAAAAATTATTATACTCTTTATTTATGCGCGTGTCAAACGATATCTTCTTTAAGCGGCTGACCGCCTTGTTCCGCATCCGTACGCGGCATTTTGCGCACTTGCAAAAACCAGAACAGCGCGGCGATAACCATACCTATACCCCAGCCTATCGCCCACGCCCAGCAAACTCCGGAAAATCCCCAGCCCGCTCCTGTGAGAACGTAAACCAGCACAACCCTTATTATCAAATCCGCGAACGTGCTTATAGTAAAGCCTATATTCCCGCCGCAGCCGCGTACGGCTCCGTCCGCCATAATTTTAACGCCGACCGTGGGAAGAAAACAAGAAACTATCGTAAGGAACATTACCGAATAAGACATAGCCTCTTCCGTAAGCTTTTCTTCCTGAATGAACACCTTTGTTAAAAATTCGGGGCACGATATGAATACCGCCATAAACACCGCGCAAACGACAAGCATATATAAAAGCATTATCCAAAAGCCTTTTTTTATTCTGCCGTATTGCCCCGCCGCACGGTTTTGAGAGGCAAAGTTGGAAAACCCGTTCGTCATCGCAACCGTACTCATCGTACACATAATTATAACCTTGAACGCAGTTGTAAAGCCCGTAATTGCGTCGCCGTTTTCGTCTATTCCGTTTATACAGCGGTTTACGAAAAAATTGCCGACCGAAACAAAGCTTTGCTGCAATATTATGGGCACGGAAGTGATAGTCAGTTCTTTTAAAAGCCGCTTGTCGAAAACTTTGGGTTTATCTTCGGTTTTGATTGAACGGAGCTTTCCGACCAGAACGAAAACGGTTAAAATACAAGCCGCCGCCTGAGAAATAAACGTTGCCCACGCCGCGCCCGCAACGTCCATATTAAGCGCGTAAACAAAGCATATATCCAGCCCTACGTTTAAAACAGAAGATATCACAAGGAAAATAAAAGGCGATTTACTGTCGCCCAAAGCCGAGCAGATTCCGCATCCGAGATTATACAAAAACACGAACGGCAGAGAGCCGATATATATGTATAAATAGTCCAAGCAATCGGAATAATACGCGCCGTGAACGCCGAGAGCGCCCAACGCCACGTTTGCAAGCGAAAAGCCGAATACCATTATCGCGGCGCATAAAACCGTATAGGAAACGAACGCGGTGTTCACCGTTTCCCTTACTCTTTTGTTATCGCCCTCTCCGAAGTAGCGGGCAACTATTACCGCACAGCCGCCGTTTGCGCCGAGCGCGAAAGCAAGCAGAATATTTATGATTACGGTGGCGTTCCCTATTGCGTCCACCGCGAGCGCTCCTTCTTTTGCAAAATTGCCCACGACAAGCAAATCCACCAAAGAATACATTTGCTGAACGAGCGCGCTGCCGAAAAGGGGCAGAGAATATAAGAGCAAAGTTTTCCAGAGATTGCCGCTTGTTAAATTTACCGTTTTACTCTTCTTCATTTCGGCTAATATTATAATCCCGCAAAATTTCAAAGTCAAAAATAAAAACGCGGCGAAAGCAATATTTAAAATTTTTATTTAAAGTCAAATGCGGATATTTTTACCGTTAAATACCGTTTCACTCAGTATTTACAGATTTTAAAAGCGGCGGCGGGAAAAACGTGTGCGTTCCATAGAGAATTAACATTATGTTAAAGGCTCTCGGCAAATTACCGAGAGCCTTTTGCTATACATAAGTTAACGCATTAGTCACCCATTGCAAAGGTGCGCCTTATTCGTTAAATTTAAATTAAAATGTTTGCTTTTTTACCGATATTTCTTAAAAAATATCGCAGGCGGTTTTACGCCTTTTCCGTATTATCAGATTTCTTTTTTTGAAAAGGCAACTTATTATAAAAGAACAAGCAATATAAAATAACGGCAAAAATGTAAAGTACAATAGCTGAGTAAAAAACACTCATCACGATAATGTATAGGCTAACATCAACTTCCGTACCATAGCACACTGCTCTGCTTAAAGGTCGCCCAGTCGCGCTCAACCCGCCAATGTAAACATTAACCTTTTCACCTATGCGTTTACGATCTTCTGCTTCTGTCTCATAATTGCCGCGCCCGCAATAACTTTCATATACTATACCGTCTTGATCTGTATATCGGTACATAATATTATAGATAGAACCGCTGTTCTTTCCACCAGAAGTATGCACTAAAGCAACAATTTCAGCTTCAACTATTATACCTTTATCTATTGCTGTTTGAAGTTCTTTACAATAATTATAATCTAAAGTAGATTTAGCACCAATAAAACCGAATACAGCAAGCACTATAACAGATAAAATCACTCCTAACCAGCTGAAAGCGTGCAGTCTTTGACTTTTTCGCATTACAATACTTCAACTCCATAACGGCATTTCTTACAAAATGCCTCAGTAACTTTATTTTAATTATTTACTGCGTTAAATTACAGCTTAACGTAAAGCATTATAGCATATCGAAAGCGGAAAAACAAGCGGTTGATAAGCCCACACGGATTTTTCTTCGCCGCACAAATTATATTTGCCCGCGCGGAGCGTTTTGACCGCACAAAAAAACAAGCGCGGTTTCACGCCGCGCTTGTTCGTCTGCGGCTTGCCCATAATTCCCTAAGGAAACCACTGTAAGAGCCGCTGTTTTTTATATTTATTATCTTTAATCAGTCCTGACGTTCGTATGCGTGAGGAACGGAATAAAGGTCGAATTCTTCGTCTATATCGAATTCGCTGTCGTCGTCGAATGCGGCGAGCTTGGAAACGGAAACCTCGTAAGCAGTCATCGTTACAAAGCTTTCGTCGGGTTGTTTTTTCTGATATTCGCGGCTTTGTATTCTGCCCGACAGCGCGACCTTATCCCCCACCGCCAGATTGCGAACAAACCTTGCGTTTCTTCCCCACGCGATTGCGGGGATATAATCGGACTTGTTATAGCTGCGGTTAACGGCTATAAGCAAATCCGCTATTTCGCGGTTGAAAGGGGTTGTGCGGTAAACGGGAGGTTTGCAGATATATCCCGAAAGAACTATGGAATTGGGGTTTTTCCCCGGTTGGGTATCCAAAAGCTCGCGGACGAAAACTGTGAGCATTAAACGCGATTTTCCGTCTTCGAGCTTGTTATACGAGCGGAACTGTCCGAGGGCGCATATATAGCCCCCTACGTGCATATCCTCCGTCATAATGCGCTCCGAAACGGTTACGGGCAGAATATCCGCCTGACCTGAAAGACGCATAACCCTGACCATAAACTCGTAAAAGCCCTCTCCGTAAACCTCGTGGGAAAACTGCGCTTCCGAAACGATTTCACCGTAAATGTAAACCTTATTGTTTTTTTCCGTGTTGTAATTCATTTTATTTTAAGCCTCCAAAAAGTATTTCCAAAGTTCGCAAAAGCATTGACATTATGCGGCTGCGCTTTATTTTGTTTTAACGCGCGGAGCATTTGTTATTTGGCTTGTTTTTGCATACCCGTGCCGTCTACGACGTAATTTTCTTTATAAATCAGCTCGTCTACAGGCAAGAAAGTAAAGCCTCTGTTTTTCAGTGTTTCCAATATCACGGGAACGGCTTCTGCCGTGTGCAGTCCGTTATTATGAAGCAATATGATAGAGCCGTTTTTTACGTTATTCACAACGCGCATAGCGATATCAGAAGCGCTCAAATCTTTCCAGTCAAGACTGTCTACGTCCCACTGTATGGTGTAATAACCGAGTTCCGAAGCGGTTTTTATAAGCTCGTCGTCGTAATCGCCGTAGGGCGCGCGGAACAGCTCTACCTTTCCGCCCGTTACCTTTTCTATAGCCTCGGACGAGGTTGTAAGTTCGGTTTTTATTTCTTCCGCGTTGAGCTTTGACATATAGGAATGCGTTGAAGAGTGCGTGCCTATCGTGTGCCCCGCGTTATGGATTTTAGCAACGAAATCCTCATATTTTTCCGCCCAGAATTCAACCATGAAAAAGGTTGCCCGCACGTCGGATACTTCCAGAGCCTTTAAAATTTTATCCGTGTATTCCGTGCCCCAAGCGCAATCGAAAGTTATGGAACAGACCTTTTCTTCCCTTTCCACGCAGTAAATCGGAACAAGACGGGGCGTGTTGCCGTAGAACACGGCATATGCACCGGTGAAATAGACGGAAACGCTCAGAACGGCGAACATAACCGCCGCGGCAAAGCCAACGATAATCGTTTTGAATTTTACTGTATGTATCAAGCTCTTCTCCGATAATATCCGAAAAATCCCTGCGCTTTTACACAAGTTTTGTCGGATAACTTGTTGTTTTGCCGAAAAGTTTTTTCACTTTTATACGGCTTATTTTAATTTATTATGGCAATCCGCCGATTATGATACGGCAAGAAAAAAATTACGTTACGCTATTGACAAAAGCAAAATCCGATGTTATAGTATAATAAATTAATACAGTTAATACAGATATTTATGGGAACAGTAAAACAAAGCGTATACCTGCAGATTGTAAGCGGTATACAGAGAAAAATTGAATTGGGGCTTTTGTGCGCGGACGAAAAGTTACCTTCTTGCAGAGAATACGCCATTAAAATGGGAATTAACCCCAACACCGTGCAAAGAGCTTACGCCGTTCTGGAAGAACAAGGCTATATTTATACGGTTCCGAAAAAGGGCGTATACGTTTCGGCTTTAAGCGGCGCGGACAAATCCGAACACATTGCAAGGGAGAAACTGAACGAGCTGAAAGACGCGGGAATACCGCGCAAAAAACTTATCGGGATAATAAACGAAATATACGGAGAATATGATGATTGAAATAAGCAACATGACTAAACGTTTCGGCACGAAAACGGTTTTCAAAAATGCCGATATTTACGTTGAAAAGGGCAGTATCTGCGGGCTTGTCGGGATAAACGGCGCGGGGAAAAGCACGCTTATGAGGATTATAAGCGGCATACTGCAACCCGACGGCGGAGAAGTTTTAGTAGACGGCGAACGCGTTTATGAAAACGAAAACGTGAAAAAAAAGATATTTCTTTTGCCCGACGACCCTTATTACGATTCGGGCGTGACCGGCGCAAAACTGAGAAACCTTTATAAAACCTTTTACACGTTCGACGACGCAATTTTCAATTACTACATCGGCAAATTCTGTTTGGATTTGAGCAAACCTTTGCGCAATTTTTCAAAGGGAATGAAACGGCAGACGTTTGTTGCGGCTGCGCTGGCGTGCAAACCGGAATATCTTTTGCTGGACGAAGCGTTCGACGGGCTTGACCCGCTTGCAAGGCTGGAATTCAAGCGCGGACTTATCAAGTTGCAGGAAACAGGCACAACGATTTTAATAGCCTCCCACGCTTTGCGCGAATTAGAGGATATTTGCGACAGCTTTGTTCTGATAGACAACAACACGGTTAAGGTTTGCGGAAAAATAGAAAACGCGCTTGACAATATTTTCAAATTACAGCTTGCGTTCGAGGAAAATCTGGAGCCTTCTGACCTGCCGTTCAAATATGTGAGCGCGGAAAAGAACGGGCGCGTTATAACTGTTGTTGTGCGCGGCGACAAAGAGCGGATAAAAGAAACGATTGCGGCGCTGAAACCGCTTATTATGGAAGAAATCCCTATGGACTTCGAGGATATGTTCATTGAAGAAGTTACCGAAAGGGGGTATCTGAAATGAAAAAGTATTTTTTATACGAAATTAAAAAATCCCTTCCCGCGGCGGGATATCTAACGCTTTCAATGACGGCGTGGTATCTTATTCTGATATTATTGTTTTCGATTACAAGGCTGGAAGACATTTTTTACAACCTTGTTCCTCTGATGTTTTTTGCCGGAGCCGTTGCGGTTTTGTCTCCCATAAAAATTTTCACGTACAGAACCAAAAAGCGGAGCGTGGATTTATATTATTCCCTCCCCTTATCCCACAGAAAAATATTAACGGTTAAATTTTTGACGGGGCTTGCCGTATTATATGCGTCGTATACGGTTGCATTTTTTATCGGTATGGCGGCGTCCGCGATAAAAACGCCCGAATTAAACGCCGTATACTATATCCCGTTGTATTTTGCGTCGCTTATTCCTCTTTATATACTTTATTCGGTATCGGCTTTCGCGTTTACGCGGGCATACAAAAAAACAGACGGCATATTATTTATAGTTTTCTGGTTTGCGGTTATTCCTGTTGTTTTAGAGGTAATCGACAGAATATTTTACGTATACGGAGTTCAGCCGAATTATTTGTTAAACTGCGTTATAAACGCGCAGGCATATTCGCCGACTTATCCGTTATCGTTTGTGACGGAATATTTCGGCGGGCTTATTTCAAATTCGTTCGACAAAATCTGGTGGTATGAATTTACTCCTGCAAATCAGGCTGTGGTAACGGCAAATATAATTGCGGGGTTAACCCTTAACGCATTGCTTTCAATCGGCGCAACGGCGGGATTGTTTTTGCTTGAAAAGCATACCAAAGCCGAAAATGCAGGACAGATTTCCGACAGTTTATTCGGATATAAAACAATGATACCTATTTACACGGTTTGTTGTTTATCTTTGTGCATAAGCGGGTCAACGGCGTTGAACGTTGTTGCCGTTGTAATGACCATTTTGATTTCCACCGCAATTACGGTAATTTATAAGCGAACCGTTAAAATCGGCTGGAAACAGGCGGTTGCCATAGCCGCGCCGATTGTTGCAGGAATAGCTTTAGGCGCACTGTTTACATTGTAAAAATTAAAAAAACGCATAAAAAAAGGAGAGCCGTAAAGCTCTCCTTTAATTTTTTGAATTTATTTTAATTTACCTTTCTGCCTGCGGATTTCCTTTACCGTTTTTTCGAAACCGTAATCGCTTGGCGTATAATATATTTTATCTTTAAGTTTATCCGGCAGATATTGCTGTTCCACATATCCGCCCGCATAATCGTGGGGATATTTGTATTTTCCGCTTTGCGCCTTTGTCTGTTTATCGCCGAAAGTATTGTCTTTGAGATACGGAGGAACGCCGTCGTCGTCGCGCACTTCGGTTGCGTCGCGCTTTGCCGCGTCAAAAGCCTGAATAACGGTGTTGCTCTTGGGCGCTTCGCAAACATAAATTATCGCGTTGGAAAGAGGTATTATTCCTTCGGGATAACCTGTTTTTTCAAGGGCATACATTGCAGAAGTAGCCACAACTAAAGCGTTTGGGTCTGCCATTCCCACGTCTTCGGAAGAATGTATAACAAGGCGGCGGGCAACGGTCATAGGGTCGCACCCGCCCTCGATTAAGCGCATTGCATAATAGAGAGCCGCATTCGCGTCGCTGCCGCGAAGGGATTTGCAAAAAGCGGAAAGATAATCGTAAAAAGCGTCTTCGTTATAAGCGAGGGCTTTTTTCTGTATGGACTGTTCGGCGTCCGACAAAGCGACTTTAATACTGCCGTCCGACTGTGGCGGGGTTGTGAGAACCGCAAGCTCCAGAGCGTTGTAAGCCGTGCGCAAATCTCCGCCCGCAACTCTCGCTATATGGTCGGTTGCCTCAGGCTCGATTTGAACGTTATAAGTACCCAAACCGCGGCGCTTATCCTTTAACGCTTTTTCGATTGCCCCCTTTATATCCTCAAACGAAAGACGTTTAAACTCGAAAACCCTGCACCGCGAAACAATTGCGGGCGTCATCGAAGCAAACGGGTTTTCCGTGGTTGAACCTATAAAAATTATCGTGCCCTGTTCTATTGCGGGGAGCAGGCTGTCGGACTGCGTTTTGTTAAAGCGGTGGCACTCGTCCAGCATAAGATACGTTCTTCTGCCGTACATTTTTAAATTGTTACGGGCTTGTTCCACCGCCTTTTTTACGTCTGCAACGCCCGCCTGAACGGCGTTCAATTTTATAAATTCGCCGTGCGTTGTCTGGGCTATTATGTTCGCAAGGGTCGTTTTACCCGTACCGGGCGGACCCCAGAATATACAGCTGCCGAGCCTGTCCAAAGAGATGGCGCGGCGCAGAAGCGAGCCTTCCGCAACGATATGCGACTGACCTATAAAATCGTTTAGGTTATTTGCGCGCATACGTTCCGCGAGGGGCTTTGCCGTATTCTCGTTTTCGTTTAAATCAAAGAGGTCGAAAGACATTATTTGAGTAATTCCTTTATTTTGCTTATGTTTTCTTTGCCCGCCGCGTAACCTTCTTCAAAGGCTTTATCCAAATCTTTGATTACGTATTGGCTCATATCCTTCATTTCCGGTTCTATTAAAAGGTCGCAAAGTCCGTTTTCTATTTCGCGCATTTGTTCGGTCTGGTGCGCGTCCATTATATCGAAAACGCGCAAAACCATTGTTATGATATTGTGCACCTTATCCACGGGCTGGGCTGCGTTTTTAAGCGCGTCTACCGCGACGACAACGTCTGCGCCCATTTCTTTTACCACTTTTACGGGAACGCGGCAAAGACAGCCGCCGTCCACAAACATCATATCGTCTATTTTTACGGGACGGAACACAGTAGGAATTGTGCTGGAAGCTTGTATGGCTTTTGCCGCGTTGCCCGTTTTAAACACATGGATTTTACCCGAATACAGCTCTGTTGCAACGCATCTGAAAGGAATTTTCATATCCTCAAGATTGACGTGCCCTACGTAATTTACGAGCAAATCGCGGATTTTTTTGCTACGCAACAGAGACATTTTGGTTATTACCGCGGGGGTTAGATCCACTATGTCGCGCATTTTTATATCCAAAATTTCTTTTTTGATTTCCGCCGCCGTCATACCGCCCGCATAGCAGCCGCCTATAACCGCGCCCATAGAACAGCCCGAAATATAGTCGGGTTTTACGCCCTCTTCTTCGAGCGCGAGCAAAAACCCCGCGTGGCAAACGCCGCGTGCGCCGCCGCTGCCGAGGGCAATACCCAAAGTTTTACTCATAAAACACCTCCCCGCGCAAAAAGTGTGATTTTTACGCGCGCCGATAAATAAATTAAAATATGAAACGCAAAATCGGTTATGTTTGTTTATGTATTGCGTTGGTTGCTTTCGGAGCGGCGATAATCATCCACCCGGAAAGATATGTAAACTGTTGTTTTCAGGGATTTGCAATGTGGGCGGAATGCGTTTTGCCCTCGCTTTTCCCGTTTATGGTGATAACACTTATCGCCGTTAAATCGGGAATTGCAGAAAGAGCCGCTCTGCCGCTCAGAAAAGTAACGAAACTTGTCAAAATGCCGCCCGCCGCCGCGTCCTGTTTTATACTCAGCATATGCTCCGGCTATCCTGCGGGCAGTAAAATCGTAAGCGAATTTTACGAAAGCGGCGTTATCCGCAAAAAGGATTGCGCGAAAGCCGCGTATCTTTGTTCCACTTCGGGACCGTTGTTTATAATAGGCAGCGTAGGCTTTAAAATGTTTGCGGATACGACGGCGGGATTAAAAATTCTGCTTGCACATATATTTTCCGTAACCGTTATATCGCTTATAATTTCTTTGTTTTCGAAAGGCGCGCAAACCGACAATACAAAGCGCGTGCCCGCGAACGGAAACGTTTTATACAACACGTTTTACGGCGCGGTAACGGCAGTTGCGGTTGCGGGAGGGTTTATTGCGTTTTTTTATGTTGTAGCAACGTTTTGCGCAGACTTTTCACTGCTGTATCCCGTTGAAAAATTTTTGGGACTTATGCTGGACGGACAAACCTCCTCCGCCGTATGCCTCGGGATTATAGAGGCGACCACGGGCTGCCGTGCGCTGTCTTTGACGGGAGGAAAACTTGCCGTTGCGCTTGCCGGTTTTTTGATAACGTTCGGCGGATTTTCCATACTTTTGCAACAGCTTTGTTATCTGACCAAAGCGGGAATAAAACCGCTGAAATTTATTGCCGTAAAATTTGCACAAGCGTTGTTATGCTTCGGTATTTTGCTGTTAATTGCGTAATATATACGGAGCAATTAAACCTGAGCCGCACAAAAAACATTTTGCTTTGCGCCTTAATATGCGCCGAGCAAGCAAAAAGACATTGAACTGTCTTTTACGCCGCCGAGAATTTTTCTCACTTTTTCCGAAGAATAATCCCCCTCTACTTCGATAAAAAATCTGTATTCGCCTTCGCTGTTTTTGATAGGGCGCGACTGTATTTTAGTCATATTCAATCCGCCCGCGCGCATCGGTTCGAGAATATCCAGAAGCGCGCCCGAAGAGTGGCGGCAAGTGACAGAAAAAAATATCTTCCCGGTCTTTATGTTTTTATCCGCTTCTCCTCTTTTTATTAAAAGAAAATGGGTGCGGTTTTGCTGAAAGTCCGATATATTGCGGGGGGAAAGCGTTATTCCCTCCTTTTTTACGTGCGCACCGACTATTGCCGCCTCCGTATCGGATTTGACCATTTCAAGGCTTGCCGCCGTTGAAGGCATTGCAATAAGTTTTGCAGAGGGGAAATTTTTCAAAAGATATTCCGAGCACTGCGCGAGAGGCTGTTCGTGCGAATATATGCACGAAATACCGCCCAAATCCGCGCCGTTCAAAGTTGCAAGGCGGTGGTCGAGTTCGAGAGTATACTCTTCCGTGGCGGCGATATTTTTTGTGTTTTGCAACAAATCTATATTTGCAAGCACGGCGCCGTTAAGGGAGTTTTCAATAGGCAGAACGGCGCAATCGCATTCGCAGTTTACAAGCGCTTCTATTACCTTATAAAACGAGGGCTTTGCGATATGGTTTGCGAGCGGGCGCATTTTCTGCGCGGCGAGCTGGGAATAGCTGCCCTCGGGTCCGAGATAGGCGACCTTTTCCATTTTACACTTTCTCCGCGATATCCAGAATAAGCCGTTCCGTATCCGCCCAGCCGAGACAAGGGTCGGTTATCGATTTGCCGTAAACCTTATCTTCCGTCTGGTTGCCTTCCTCGAGAAAGCTTTCAATCATAAAGCCCTTTACGATATTTTTAAAATCTTTATCGTAGTTGCGGTTTTGCATTACTTCTTCGCATATTCTTATCTGCTGTTTGAACTTTTTGTTGCTGTTGGAGTGGTTGGAATCAATAATAATCGCGGGGTTTCCGACTCCCGATTTTGCGTAGCTTTCGGCGACCTGCATAACCGTTTCATAGTGGAAATTGGGGATATCGTTTCCGTTTCCATCCACCGCTCCGCGCAATATAGCGTGAGCCAGAGGGTTTCCGTTTGTTTTAACCTGCCAGCCGTTGAGCTTGAAAACCTGACCGCTTTGCGCGGCGTAAATGGAATTCATCAAAACGAGCACCGAACCGCTCATCGGATTTTTGACCCCGACGGGGACTTCTATACCGCTTGCCACAAGGCGGTGCATCTGGTTTTCGCTCGAACGCGCGCCGACGGCTATATACGAGAGCAAATCTTCCACATAATGAATGTTTTCGGGATAAAGCATTTCGTCCGCGGCGGTAAGTCCGCTTGCGCCGATTGCGTTTATATTGAGACTGCGGATTGCATAGATGCCCTTTAAAATATCTTCCGACTTGGCGGGGTCGGGCTGTGAGAACATTCCTTTATATCCTACACCGCGAGTGCGGGGTTTGTTTGTATAGAGCCTTGGAACGAGCACGAGCTTTTCTTTTACCCTTTCATTGAGTTTGCCCAGCCGTTCGACATATTCCAGAACGGGTTTTGCCTCATGTGCGGAACAAGGCCCGACGATAATCAAAAGCTTATCGCTTTTGCCCGATATAACGTCGGAAACGAGTTTATCCCTTTCCGCCTTTATGCTTTTGAGATTTTCGGGCAAAGGCATTTTTTCAAGTATTTCGCCGTGCGGCGGTATTTTTATCTGTTTTTCAAACATTGTGAACTCCTTTGAATTTATGCGCTCGGTTTATTTCAAAAGTTTTTGCAGGTCGGGAAGAATTTTTTCCGGAACGTAACCGGAATAGTCTTTGCCGAAATTCTGTAATATGCGCACTGCCGACGAGCTGATATGCAAATCCTGCTGTTCGGCGGGGATATAAACCGTTATGATATCTTTATTCAGTTTCTGACTTGCGAAGTTGTTGGAATTTTCGTATTCGAAATCCACCGTATTGCGCACTCCGCGCACGTAAAAGGGGGTGTTTTCCTCTTTTAACAAATCCGCGGCAAGCCCGCTGAAAGTTCTTACCTTTACGCGACTTTCTCCCTTGAACAGCTTTTCAAGCAAAGATTTTCTTTGTTCCGCAGTCAAAAGCGGTTGTTTTTCGGGATTGACCATTACGGCTACGGTTACTTCGTCGAAAATTTTAAGGCATTTTTCAATTGTTTTTTCATGACCTTTTGTGGGCGGGTCGAACACGCCCGAAAACACGCATTTTTTCATTTTTCCGCCTCGAAGAAAGTTAAATAAGTTTTACCGTATTTGCGTTCGTCGAATTTTTTAAGCCCCGCGACTTCGCCCGCAAAAGGGATATCCCTTTCATAAACGGCTATGCCGCCGCTGTTTAAAACAGCGTTTTGCGCGATAAGTTCAAGCGCGCGGATGCCCGCGTCCGACTTATAAGGCGGGTCTATAAAAATCAAATCGAACCCCTTTACCCTTGAAAGGCATACTGAAAAATCAAGGTTTGTAACCGTGAAATTTTCTTCTTTCAGGCGCGACAGATTTTTTTTGAGTACGGCGACGCTTTCTGCTGAAATATCGTTAAAATGCACGGACTGCGCCCCGCGGGAAAGACATTCTACGCCCAGATTGCCGCTCCCGCAAAACAAATCAAGCGCACGCGCGCCCGAAATATACGGATATAAAATGTTGAAAAGACTTTCTTTTACTCTGTCCGCAGTGGGTCTTATTTCCGCTCCCTCAAATTTCGCGAGCTTCATTCCCCTGTGCTTACCGCTGATTATTCTCATTTTTTATGTTTTTCAGCCCTTTGCATTTCTTGTTTTTCAAGCGCGGACTGCCTTTTCTTTTCGGTTTTTCCGCCCCAAATATAAGCTGTCGTATGAACGGCAATAAAAGGAATTACCAGAATCAGATTTAACCACGGCGAAAGTTTTGGCAAAGCGAACGGATAATAAGCCCAGCCGAAAACATACATAAGTATAAAACGGCAAACGTCGTTGGGAAACGCCGCATAGACAATCTCTACGATAACAAACGGCACGCAGGCTATAGCCGCGATTACGACGGATTTGTAAACCGCATATTCGCCGACGTGTGCGGTTGCGCGGATATCGGTTGAAGCCGCCTCGCGTTTTTGCGCGTTCTGCACGGTTTTTTTATAAGCGGCGACGCCGTTCTGCTTACCGAAAATTACGGTTGCGGCAATTAAAAGAGCTTCTCCCGCGACAAGTATCAAAATTTGTATACCCAAATCGTTGCCGCCGCCGTAAGCGATAAAGCTCATAACCGTTGCGCTTAAAATCAATGTAAGCATAAACGGAAAAGCCGCGCCCGCAAGCATATCTTTTGCTTCAAGCGCAAGGGCTTTGCGGTTTTCTTGTTGAGTTAAATTATTTTTCAAAAGTTATTATCCCCTTTTCCGAAACGAAAGCGTTCAAAGGCTCGTCCCAACAGTCGTTTATAAATTCTCTTTGCTGGAAGGAATATCCGATACCCGCTTTCAAACTATTTGTGTGTTTTAAAAATCTGTCGTAAAAGCCCTTTCCGTAACCTATGCGATAGCCGTTTGAATTTACGGCAAGCAACGGAATTATTATTACGTCTATTTTTCCGCGGAAGGCTTGTCCTTGCGGTTCTTTTATCCCGAACGCGCCTTCGGTTAAAGGCGTTTTATCGGTATACGGAACGGCAACCATATTTTCGCCCTCTACGCGTGGAAGATAAACGCGTTTGCCCGCTTTTAAAAGTTCTTTTATGATGCGCGAGGTGTCTGCTTCGCCGCCGAAAGAATTATAGACGAAATAACTTTCATATCCGCCGTATGCCGAGAGAAAGTTTTGAGCGATTGCGCTGTCGGCGCATATCCTTTGTACGCCGCAAAAATTTTCTCTTTCTTTTTTAAGCTGTTTGCGCAGTTTATCTTTCATATATTCTTTCCGAACGGCGGGTAACGGAGGTTAACACTTCGTAAGAAATTGTGTTGCAGCGCCGTGCATATTCTTCCGCGTTGTTCAAAACGCACTCCGTTTCTCTTCCGCCCTCTTTTATAAACGCGTCCATACACAGTGTTTTTTCCCCAAGCGGAACCGTGCGGGAAAAGCCGTCGGCATAACCGAGGCGGTAAACGCATAGATTTTTGTAATTTTTGTCCGCGCGGTTATAGCCAACCCCTCCGCCGATAAAACGTGTTCGTTGGGTGCGCCGCGCGTAGACGCTGAGCGCGGGCTGATAGCCTTTTGAAGAAAAACCGGCGGGAGCGTAACCGTATAAAAGTATACCGCAACGAACGCCGTCCTTTAAGAAATTGCCGCCGCGCAAAAAACCGCCGCTTGCGGATAAGTGCGCGCATATATCGGGGTTTTTCTCTTTTGCAAGCTCTTCCGCCATTGAAAAAACAGCGAGCTGTTTTGCGCTTGCCGCAACGTTTTCGGGGGCGTACATATGCGAATATACGCCTTTGATTTGCGCCGCATTCAAAGAGTTTAAAACGGCGGGCAGTTCGTCGGGATTACAGCCCGCGCGGTTCATTCCGGTGTTTATTTTTATATGGCAGTCAAGCCCGCCGATAAGTTTTGCCGTTCCGACGGAATTGACCGTTACCCAAAGATTATAAAAACGGGCTTTTTCAACGTCAGCCATATCGAGCGGCGGCGTAAATACGAGTATGGGTTTTTGCAAGCCTGCAACGCGCAGGGCGACGCCCTCTTCTATTATGGCCACGCAAAAGCAATCCGCCAAATCTTCTATATACCGCGCGACTTCTTCCGCGCCGTGTCCGTATGCGTCGGCTTTGACGACTGCGAAAAATTTTCTGCCGCCGAGCCCGTTTATTATATTTAACGCATTGTTTCTTACGGCGCGCAGATTTATTACAGAGAGCGTTTTTTGCATACCTACATTATATGCCGCGCCGCAAAAAATGTATATTTTATTTTATCACGGGCTGAGGTCTTCTGTCAATGTAAGGCAGAACGCGCCAGGCAAGAATTCCCGCAAGCACGCTTAAAACGGCGTCTTTTGGCATATAAATCAGGTTGCCCGTAACAAGCAACCCCGCAAGATTTTCTACATTGAGAAGGTGCGCCGCAATTAAGCAATAAGGTATTCCTATAAGATAATCGGCGAGGAAAGCCGCAAGCCCGCCAACTATATAGCGCCAATAAGGCAAACCCTTTCTGCCCGCCGTTATCCCCGCAATATATGCGCTGAAAATAAACCCGATTATGTATCCGAAAGAGGGCTTCAACACATAGAAGATACCGCCGCCCGCGGTGAAAACGGGGATACCGATAAGTCCGGCAAAGCAATATACCGCCATGCTTATCATACCCTTTTTCCAGCCGAGCAACAGCCCCGCAAGCACGCTTATAACCGTTTGAAACGTGAGCGGCACCAAGGGGAAAGGAATTGTTATGTAAGCGCCCGCAACCATCAAAGCTGCGAAAACAGCGCATTCGGCTATATCTGCCGCAATCAGTTTTTTGTTTTGTTTCATAAATTTATATAAAATCACCCCTTTTTATTTAAAGGGGTGAAAAATATTACTCGTTCGCTTCGTTTGTTTCTCCGTTATTGTTATCGGGCGTGATTTCCTCTTTTTGCGCGGGCGCGGCGGCTTTTTGCTTTTTAACGCCGACCACGTAAGCGACAAGGCACGCTATAATCAAACCTGCGATAAGGCTTAAAAGCACGCTTGTGAGCATACCCATTCCTCCGCTCAGCGTTACGGCGTTTACGCTTGTGAACGCAACGGACGCAGCCTTTTCGTAGACCACTCCGACAACAGTTGTCAAAGTATCGGTAAATCCTTTTACCTTTTCGTATTCGGGCTGTATAGCCGAACTTTCGAAATTGGGATTTATATTTGTGCTTGCGCTGTATTTTTCAAGAGCTCTTTTCTGCTGTATAAGCTCCTGAACCAAATCGGACTGTTTCTTCAGCACTTCCGCATCGGAGTAAATAATATTGCCCTGACTGTTTTCGGTGCCTTTTAGAAGAACGTCGAGAGTTGCCTGCGCTATTTCAAGCCTGTTGTCTATTTCGACTTTCTGTGCGGCGTATCTGTCTTTGGAATCTTCGCTTTTCAAAATTCCTTCTTCGCGCACCTGTGCGAAAAGAACGTCGAGCTTGTTTTTATCGGAGTAGGCTTTCACCTCGTTATAGTGCGCCGAAAGCGTTTTGCCGTTTGCGACGAAGTTGCCGCCGTAGCTATCGATAAGCTCTTTGAATTGTCCGACAACATAATCGAGCTGGGAATTAAGAAGAGAAATTTCGCTTTCGTAATCTTCCGCGTCTTCATAAAGCGCAAGGTAAACGTCGTAATCCGCGTCCATCGTCGAAAGATATTTTACGGGAACGTTTGCAAGCGCCACAATGAAATCCCTTGCGATTCCGCTGTTCGGGAAATACGAGGCTTTTACCGTAAGCGTGTATGTTGTTTCTTTTTCTTCGTTTACTTCGCGCGAAATGGAAATCGCGCCTTTTTTTGCTATCGAGTCGATATCGATATCCGCAAATCTTTCGTCGGACTTTTTCACCGCGTTAAGCGATTTATACGCAATCATATCCGCGTACTGGAAAGGTACGCCGTCGGGATAGGTGTATCTTGTTCCTTCGTTGTCGTCTTCGGGTAAAACAAGGCTGAATTGCGAAGTGTAATACTTTTGACCGTTATTATAACCGAGTTGTATTGCAAGGACGCCGCCGACCGTTATGACCACGGCAATTATAAGCGCAAGCCATTTTTGCGTGAATATCGTTTTGAAAATATCCCTTAAAGAGATACCGTTTGCTTCTTCCTGCATTTTTCCTCCGAAAGTAAAAGCTTATTTTAAAATAGTATATAGCAAATTCAAAATAATATCAACAAATTTGCAAACACATTATTCGTAAACGTCGCGTTTTAATATACCTATATAAGGCAAGTGGCGGTATTGTTCGTTATAATCCAGACCGTAACCTACGACGAACTCGTTTTCTATATCGAAACAATTGTAATCGGGCGCAACGTCGTATTCTCTTCTTTCCGCTTTATTCAAAAGCGTTACGATTTTAACGGACGAAGCCCCTCTTTCCGAAAGAAGCGCCTTTAAATTGGCGAGAGTGAAACCGCTGTCTATAATGTCTTCAACTATTATAACGTCGCGGCCTTCAACGCTTCTGTCCAAATCTTTTTTAATTCTCAGTTTTCCGGAAGATACCGCGCCCGAACCGTAGCTGGAAACCGCCATAAAGTCGAGCTCCACGGGCATAGATAAAAAACGGATAAAATCGGCGTAAAAAATTATGCTGCCTTTCAATATTCCAAGTACGAGCGGACGTTTGCCCGCATACTCTTTATCCACTTCAAGCGCGATTTCTTTTACGCGCGCTCTGAGCTGTTCCTCCGTTAACATAATTCTTTCGCAGTCGGGGTGCATTGTCATAATTCTCTCCTTTTCTTTTGTTGAAATTAAGAATATCAAAGCCCTTTGCGGGCGTTTAACCTTTAAAAATCAAATAAATCGGTTTTAGTTTGCGAACGGTGAACGCAAGCCACCGTAAGGCATTTTTCCGTGTTGCAGAGCTTTGTTGTTTTTCCGTCTTTCACGGCAAAAATCCTTCTGCCGTTTGTAACTATGAAAGTGCCGTCTTGCAGGATATCGAAATCCGCCACCCCGCTTTTTATAACGTCGCCGCTTGCAACCTCTACAAGCTTCCAGCTTTGCGGGATAAACCCGTAATCTTTATCTTTTTTGCTTTTGTTCTTTTTGAGTTCTTTTTCGTAATTTATAAGATTGCCCTTTACGTATTCTTTGCGGCTGTCGTATTCACGCCCCTTTGCGGGATTATCGCCGCCCGAGGCAAGGCTTTTGCCGGTAAACGCCGTTACGAAAACGTTTATGAAATTTACTATCGCCTGAACTATACGGAAAGGGATTAACAGTATTTCTATTATAGGGTTGGGTCTTTTTTCTTTTACGGGCGCAGTTATTGCGTAAAGCCTGCCGCCGAACTCTATAGGCTTCATATAATTCAGCTTATCGGAAACGGCAATTTCTTCAACCGTCAGTTCAGAAAGATTTAACCTGCAAATTGCCGCGGCGGAATATTTTATAAAGTTGCCTTGTTCGTCGCGCCCCGCGCCGCGCGAAGTAAAATAAATTATATTTCCGTTTTCGGGAGAAACCGAAGGGTCGCAGTCGAGAGTGTCCCCTTCCGTCACCGTTTTATAATCTCCCGTATTCAAATCGAAAACGGCGATATCGGAATTAAACATATTACGGTTGAGAGAACAGAAAAGAGTATTTGAGCCGACGTTGGCGCAACCGCCCGAAAAATTATAATCCACAGAGTTGATAATATGTATTTCCGGCGCCTTTTCGTCACCGAGTACGGCTTTGTAAATACCCGAAGTGCTGTTGATTGTAAATGAATATGCAACGGAATTATCTTCCAACGGATATATTCCGTTTATGGAACTTGCGAAATTAACGCCGTTTTCTCCGCAGTGTACGTCGCCGCGGAACTGAGCGCCCTCGCCGCTGTGCTTCCAGCTTTTGGCTCTTTCGGTATCGAGTATGCTCTGCTTGTATTTTTCTATAAATTTACTGCGTTGCTTTTTAACGCAACCCTCCGAATACAAACAGATTTCTTCTCCGTCTGAAAATAAAAACTCAATCATTTTTCTCCACCGCTAGGGTATTGTCAACCGAATTTGCGTAATCTTTGCAAACAATGTAAGAGATTGTTTTTGTTTTATCTGTAACTTTGATTTTATCGCTTATTTCGACCCCGCAAACAGCCAATATATCCGCGCCCGACGCAATAAGCGGGATTTTTGCGCGAAGTCTTTGCGGGATTTTTTTATCTGTAAAATAATCGCACAGTTTTTTTGTTCCGCCGCCGAATTTAACGAATTTATCGCCGCCGCGCAAAGTACGCACTATTGCATCTTTCGGAACGGCGCAAAGGTCGAATTTCAATATTTTTATTTGCGGTTCTGTTATTGCCGGCTGTTTATAATCTGAAACAATTTTAAGCGGTTGACCCGCGAATATATCGCGGTTTCCGCACAAATACTCGGCAAAAGGCACAACTTCGGTTACGTTTTTGCTTTCTGCAATTATAGAAATTGCGTCTTGTTCTTTTTGTGCCGTAAGACCGAGAAAATTGAAAGATTTTCCGCTTTCCGCGAATTGCAGATTGTACAAAGTTTCTATCTGTTCGGAGGTGTAATCTTTTTTGCCGAAATAAATTTTTACGGCGTCTACCGCGGCACGAGAGAACAAAGCGCGGGTTTCGCACTTTTTTATAATTGCCGCGCCGCCGTCGAAACAGAGAAGTTTTCTTTTCTGCATTTCTTCTCTGATAAAGGCTTCGTCTTCCGCGGCGAGGCGGGAAAATCTATAAATGGCTTTTGAAGCTTCGGGCACGGCTTTTTCAAGCGCGGGAAGCACGTTAAGTCTTATATAGTTGCGGGTGTAATCCGCTGAAAAGTTGCTTTCGTCGTCGACATAAGGAACTTTGTTTGACGTTATATATTCGTTTATTTCCGCCCTTGAACAGGCAACGAGCGGACGGATTAATTTCAATCGTTTCCCGTTATTATTTATTTCGGTATCGTAAATTCCTTTTACGCCGCCGAGTGCCGCGCCGCGGGCGATGTTGAACAATACTGTTTCCGCATTGTCGTTCAAGTGGTGCGCCGTAGCTATGCAGTCGGCTTTGAATTCCTCTGCCGCAAGAAAATAGCAATTGCGGCGGAAGTTGCGGGCAGCTTCTTCCAACCCGACACAAAGTTGTTGCGCCAGAGCAACGCAATCGCATTTATAAGTTAAAAGGGGAACTCCGTTTTGCCCGCACCATTCTTTTACAAAAGCGGTGTCTGCGGCGGAGTGTTCTCCCCTTATCTGATGGTCGCAATTGAGCGCGCAAACGGTGAGGTTTAATTCATTTGCGTAGTTGCAAAGATAGTGCAACAGAGCCATTGAGTCCCGACCGCCGGACACGGCGACGCAGATTTTCTTGTTTTTGTATCCGGAGAGTTCGGGTTTCATAGTGTTGATTATAGCACAATAATTTTTTGCTTGCAACAACGGAGAATAATTAAAATAAAATTTTTTAAACGCGCAAAAACAGTTGACAAATCGTTAATTATCTAATAAAATGATAAAGCCTTTTGTAAGGCAGATATCGCGGGGTAGAGCAGCCAGGTAGCTCGTCGGGCTCATAACCCGGAGGTCGCGAGGTTCGAATCCCGCCCCCGCAACCAGAATTTTTACGAAGTGCAGAAATGCGAGCAAAACAAGCGTAAACGGATTTTTAAGAACGCGCCTATACGTGCGGGACTGACAAAATTGCGGAGTTTGAAGTTGCGATATTATATGCATTTCAACATGGCGACGTAGCTTAGTTGGTCTATAGCGGCCGGTTCATACCCGGCAGGTCGGCGGTTCGAATCCACCCGTCGCTACCAAAGATAATTCCGCTTTTTGCGTAATTTATATATCGGTTGCTTACGCAACTGCCGCAGGAAATTAATTTTTTGCGGAAAATATTAACCGGCCCGTTGGTCAAGCGGTTAAGACATCACCCTTTCACGGTGGTAACATGGGTTCGATTCCCGTACGGGTCACCAGACGCGGGGTATAAGAACACCCCGAAAGAGAAACCGAATTTTCGGTTTCTTTTTCTTTTGCGCTTTTATCGTCGTCGCTCTCATTTTCGCCGTTGCCGTCGGGATAATCGGGGAAAATCAAGTTCAATAAAAGCTCCTCTTTCTGCCCGCCTTTTAGGTGGAATAGCACTTTCATTTTATCGTCGTAAAGCACAATGCGGTAAATAAAGATATTGATTAGCTCCTTGCGGTGCTGTGTCTTGGAATAATCGAGTGTGCGGAAATGTAACAGCCATTTGCGAATATCAGAATAGCTGTATTTCATATGCATTGCCTTTTCCATTGCAACGGTGTCCGCAAGCTCCTTGTTTTCGTTCTCTAACCGCTCCACTTGTGACAGTATAATGTCGGTTGCCTTGCCGCGCATTAACGCTTGCATAAGGTTGTCAATGGCTTTTTTGTTGTCCTCGATTATGTTTTCAAGCCGCTTTATTTCGCTGTCGTTCCGTGCCGCTTGAATAAGCGTGTAGGTTTCGGCGGCGACCATATCTATAAATTCGTCGGTTAAAACGCCGTACTTGTTCCGCTCTGTGCCGTCGCCCGTGATGGCGGTTATAACCTCGTCCTCTAAATATTGCTTGCGTATTGTGCGCTTGTCGCAAGTATGCTTTGTAACGCCTACACACTTGTAATAGTTGTGTAGCGTTTTGTTTTTGCTCATTGCGCTAACACCCGTCATTTTATTGCCGCATTTTCCGCATATCAATTTTTCGCTCAATATGTACTCGACCTTTGCCTTGCCCCTTGCGGGAGCGGCGGCATATAAGGCAAGTTTTTGCTGTGCTTGCTCGAATAAGTCGTCGTCAATAATGCGCGGCATACCGCCGTCAATTTCGTTGCCTTGATAAATGTACTTGCCCAAATATCGGCGGTTACTCAAAATGCGTTGAAAGCTGTTTTTATTGAACTCGCCGCCTTTGGTCGTCTTTACGCCCCGCCCGTTCAGATAGCGAATAAGTTCGGCATAGTTGCTCCCCGCGACAAACATTTCATAAACAGTTTTGACAATAGGCGCAAGCTCCTCGTCAAGCACAAAACTTTTCTCGCTGTTTACTTTGTAGCCGAGCGGAATAACGCCGCCGAAATACTTGCACTTTGCCGCCGACATTGCAATACCGCGCTTAACCTTTTGGCTTAACTCGGCGGAATAGTATTCCGCCATACTTTCAAGTACGCCCTCAATGAGTATTCCGCTCGCGTCGTCCGTGATATTCTCTTTTGCCGAGAGTACGCGCACCCCGTTCTTTTTCAGCTTTGCCTTATAGGTCGCGCTATCGTAGCGGTTACGGGCGAAACGGTCTAACTGATAGACAAGCACATATTGAAAGCCTTTGCGCTTACTGTCCTCAATCATTTGCAGAAATTCGGGGCGCTTGTCCGTCGTTCCCGTTAGGGCGCGGTCTATGTATTCGTGCGTAATGCGTAAATCGTTGCGCTGAGCAAAATTATAGCACTCGGCAAGTTGCCCCTCAATGCTTTGCTCGTTCTGTGCGTGTGAACTGAAACGGGCGTAAATAACTGCGTTTTTCATTGTGTGTTGCTCCCTTGCGCCGTCCGTGCGGACTGCGGCTTAAAAATTTTGTGTTCGCTTTGGTGCTTACCGTCTTAACCGGCAAAAAATGCCGCCGCAAATAAATTGTCAAGGGTTTGCGCCGTAGGCGACGACGGTTTTATGCCTTACGGGAGATAAATCGTCGCCCTTTACAATTTGTCAAGGCGGCGTATTCCGTCCCCAGACGGTAAGCACAAGCGAATACAAAAACTATTTGATACTTACCAAAAATGAAATAATATCTCACGTTGATTTTATCAGATTTAGAACACTTATTTTTTATCTTATTTGTCGAATAAATACTAATTAAATATGTAATTGAACAATTTAAATCAGCTATGCTTTATATTGTCATTGCGCTTGAAATTATTTGTGATATGTGTTATAATGATTTTAAACATAAAATTTGGAATGAGATATGACTA
Source organism: uncultured Christensenella sp. (assembly GCA_910577375.1). GTDB lineage: Bacteria > Bacillota > Clostridia > Christensenellales > Borkfalkiaceae > Coproplasma. Next base: position 4,047 of record CAJTLT010000005.1, on the reverse strand, counting down.
ATCATAAAATTGTACTTGGGGATAGCCGTTCCCTTAATAAAATTAAAGATAAATCTGTTCAATTAATTATCACTTCACCTCCATATTGGCAATTAAAGGACTATGGCGATGATAATCAAATAGGTTTTAATGATAGTTATGAAGAATATATCAATAATCTAAATTTAGTTTGGAAAGAATGCTATCGTGTACTTGCTGACGGTTGTAGACTGTGTGTTAATATTGGTGACCAATTTGCTCGTTCGGTCTATTATGGTAGATACAAAGTCATTCCTATTAGGACAGAAATAATAAGGTTTTGTGAAACTCTTGGAATGGACTATATGGGGGCTATTATTTGGCAAAAAACCACCACTATGAATACTTCTGGCGGTGGTGCCATAATGGGTAGTTTTCCTTATCCCCGAAATGGCATTTTAAAAATGGATTATGAATTTATTCTTATTTTCAAAAAATTAGGTAAAGCACCTATTCCTACCGCAGAACAGAAAAAAGCATCTGAAATATCCAAAGATGAATGGAACGAGTACTTTTCAAGCCATTGGTATTTTAATGGAGTAAAGCAATTAGAGCATATTGCAATGTTTCCAGAAGAATTACCTAAAAGACTAATTAAAATGTTTTCTTTTACTGGTGAAACAGTTTTAGACCCTTTTGCTGGTAGCGGCACAACTTCATTGGCTGCATTAAAGTTAGGACGCAATTCAATAGGCTATGAAATAAATAAGAATTTTTTACCCGTTATGCGGGAAAAACTATTCAACAATTCATATGGGTTAGAAAGTAATATTGAATTTATAGAAGATAATAGCACATATAACTATTCTTCATTGCCGTATCAATTCAAAGACCCGCTTAAAATGGATAAAAAAATTGACATTAAAAAAATGCAATTTGGTTCAAGAATTGATACAAATGAGAGCAAAAGAGAGGAATACTTTATTGTTAAAGAAGTTCTTTCTCCAGAACAACTTTTATTAAATAATGGAGTTGTCGTAAAACTGCTCGGCATAAAAGAAAAAGCAGAAACAAGAAATTTGGCAATAGAATTTTTAAAAGGAAAATTTAAGAAACGAAAAATATATTTAAAATACGATAGCTTAAAATATGATATTAATAATAATTTATTATGTTATGTCTATTTAGATAATAAAACTTTTATCAATAATCATTTAGTTAGAACGGGCTATGTTGCTGTAGATATGGAATTAGATTATTCTTGTAAGGAAAAGTTCTTAAAATCGTTACCGGCATAAAAAAATGGGGCAGATTTTTCTGCCCCATTTTTTATTCTTCAACCTCTATTTTTAAACCAGTTTTTGTTTTTATATAATAAATCATTTTAACTTCTATGATTTCAGAAAGTCTATTCATTACTTTATATGTTTCAGCTTTGATTGAATAAGGTGTAGTTCCAACAAAACCGTCAATACCTTTTGATTCTTCTTCTGGGCAAGCCAATCTATATGTAGTATTTTTTATCTTGGCAAGTTTTTCTAAAATTGCCTTTTGAACATATAGACCATTATATGTTTTTGAAATAACCAAGTCTTCTACCCAGCTTCTAATTAAATCTTTATCAATAAGCTGAATGGCTTTTTTCAAGTTTTCAACTTGCTCATAAATTTTATTTGTTGCATTTTCTATTGCGTTTGGATAACGTTTAAGATACCATTGCGTCCAATCTTGCACGGTTACATTATCTGCAGAATCCTCATATTCTGGGAACAATTCCGAGAGTTGTCCAACCACTTTAGGTCTTGTGCCTTGCGCATTTTGATTTGCCCAATTTATCAGTTGTGAAGTGTATTTAGGAAAATTTGGTGTAGCAATACCATTGATTGATTCTAATTCTTCGTTTTTGATTGTAAAATTCATTTGTTTTCCCCTTTATAATTTTTAGTAATAATATATTTTCGTTTATTTATGCCTTGAATTCTACTATCAAGATTAGTCATATAATCTTGATACTCTTTATCGGTTGTAATAATATAATATCCGCGCGTATCAGCGGCTAAAGGTATATTATACTCTTCTGCAACGCTCAAAATTAAAGCTCTTGTTTGAGCGTGTGTATCGTCCTCATCTATACCTAAATAATCCGCAATTTGGGCAGAGGTTATTTTATTATGCTTACCTTTATGCAGCAATAAAATATCTCTTAATTTTTCTTTTACAGAACTCATACTAATTCTCCTCTATAAATAATTTATAAGTTTCTACATTTAAGGCGTCTGCTATTCTTTGAACATTTTCCAATGCGATACTACGACGAAAACATTCTATAGCACTAATATAGGTACGATGTAAGTTACTTTTTTCGGCAAGTTCTTCTTGCGAAAGGTGTTTTTCCAACCTAAACTTTTTTACGTTTTGACCAAAAACCTTTATTATATCCATAATTAAATCTCCAAATATTATTTTACTGTTTTGTTGACAATAAGTCTACATACAATAAGTATCGTTGCCCACAAATTACACAATTTATGCAACGATAAAAGTGTGCTATAAAATTTATAGCACGAAGCAATAAAATTTATAGCAAAAGTATTGACATCATTAATTTTGTGTGTTATTATATAAAAAACGAAAGGAGAAAGTGACATTATGGCAGAAGACGCAATTATGGATAATAAAAGAAGTTTGGCATATCCAGCAGCGACGTTAGAAGAGTGTTTTGATGTTCTTAATGCAATCAAGGCTTTAGGCGGAAAATCTTGTTCAGCTCAAGCTATAGCCACAAAAATGGGTGTTAGCATAACAACGAAATCTTTTAAGGCAAAAATCTCGTCCGCAAAGCAATACGGTTTTATTGATAATATTAAAAGCGTTATACAACTTGCAGAGCGCGGCAGGTCTTTAATTTATCCCACATCTACAGTTGTTGAGCGCAATGTTTTGTTAGAATGTTTTCAAAGTCCACCTCTTTACGCAAAGTTAATTCAAAACTTTTTAGGAAAAGCATTACCTGTTACCGAAAAACTTTCCAATGAGTTAATTAAACCGTTTTATAGTATAACTGTTACCGCAAAGGATAATGCCGCTGAATGTTTTGTAAAGAATGCCGAATATGTTGGTGCTTTACAAAATGGTATTTTGACTTTTGAAAACGTTGCAACCGTCGACCAACCTTCCGAAGAGATAGATGAAACTGAAGAAGGTATTTTGGAAGAGATTACCAATAATAAAACTGATACACAACAAGCTGTTCAAAACAGCAGACAGCCAAATATAGCAAATACTGGTTATCACTTTCAAATCCCTATGCTTTCAGGCGCAACAGCGGAAATATATTTACCCGATAATATAAAAATTATTGACCTTGATTTTTTCGAGCAGTCAGTAAATTGTATGCTACCCTTATTTATTAAAAATCTTAAAACAACATTGTCAGAATCAGAAAATAAAACTGAATCAGACTAACAAAAAAGCCAGCTAAAATTTTTAGCTGACCTCTTGAAAAACGGGTACTGCAATACCCGCTTACTCAATGGATAACTCCGTTGAGCTATGTAGATAATTTAATTTTAGCATTTGAAGTTGAGTTTGTCAAGAGGTTTCACTTATCTTAAAGGAGGTGAAGCTTATGAAAGCAAGAAAATACAGATATGTTGCTTACATAACTACCAAATCTGGTAAGCGAATTTACGCTAAAGATTACGGATATAAAGCTTTTCGTATAGAAGAGTAACCTAAACTTTGAGTTTCCTATCAACGGGGGAAACTCTTTTGTTTTATTAGTATTACTTTATACGCCACTATGTCACACTGTCACACTTTTGCCGAAAAATCACGACGCAGTGCCGATAAGATACTATTACCTTATTGGCACTGCGTCGCAAGGAACATAAACGGCAATGAGTGTGGGCGGCAACAGCCGCCCGCACTGTGGCGTATAGTATTACCACGCCACCCCGTAACGTGTAACATAACTTAAGGCATTTAATGTAAAATCGGCTATTATTCAATAAAAAATGACAAAATACCCTTTTTGCCTTGTTGTACCATTTGGGTGGGTATGGGTGGGAAAATCAAGGAGCATTTTAT
>CAJTLT010000004.1:187224-194758 GCA_910577375.1 uncultured Christensenella sp. | reverse complement strand
GTCAGGATTCGGTATTTCCAGCAGCGACAGAAATTCAGCAAAGTAGTATTCAACCCTTGCGATATTCATTTCGTCAAGCACCGTTATATATATTTCTTCATTATTGTTTGCTTCGTACATTTTATACAGCAACGTCGTTTCGTTGAACTTTTTTGTGAATTCGTTATAGTATCCTACCAAATCTGTTCTTTCTTTCCACATCGGTTGTATCGGCACTACCACAGTTTTATTATCCAGAAATTCTCCGAATGCGTACGCCAGTGACGTTTTTCCTGTTCCCGACATACCTTGCAGTATTATAAGTTTTGTTACTGCCAAAGCTCCTATGAATCTTCTTATATCTTCTATATCGTAGTATAACTTAAGTTCTCCTGCGGAGTAATTCCTGAATTCTTCGCACAGTTCTTTCAATGTTATTTCTTCGTCGTATTCTGGTCTTTTATAGCTTTCGTATTCTTTATCTATTTCCGTCAGCATGTAAAATCTTGAACCGCTTCCCTCTTCTTTTTCTTCTTTATTTTTGTTTAATGCCGAAGTTATTATGGGGGCAGAGGTGGTTGTGGCAACGGGAATTGCCGCCGCGGAAACGCAGTTCACTTTGTTTTCAAGCTGTTCGATTGCGGTTTTGACGCCCGCAAGCGCACTGTCGTCAACGTTTTTGCTGTCTTCTTCCCGCTGTTTTATTTCCGAAACGCGTTTTTGTTCGCCGACAATTAATTTCACCGCGAGCACGAGTATCAGAATAAGAATTATTGCCGCGTATATTATAAGCGCCGTACTGCTTGTGAGCGCCGACCAGACTTTTTGTGCAAAATCCGCGGAGGTCGCCGCGATATAATTATTCAACGCGTACCCCCTTGCTCCGAGAGCGCTTTTTGTATTTTAGTAAGCTCGTCGTCGGGGAAAAGCTTTTCTATAAAGCCGAACAGCGTTTTGCCGCCGCCCTCTTTTTTATAGAGCCCGACGGTTTTTAACAACGGAACTATTTTGCATAGGAAAGCCGCAGAAAGGGCTTCCGCCTCGTCGCCGCCGCATTCAAGAATTACGGAAGTGAGCTTTTCAAGCTGCAACGTGTTTTTATTGCCGAAAGCAAATCTTTCCGAAGAGTTCACCGCTTCCGCGAGGGAATCAAGCTTTTTCCAGATTTTTTCGTTGAGGAAGTTATGTTCGCGCGAGTTTGCAACCGTTTCTTCGAAAAGCATATACGAAACCGGTTTTATTTCCGTATCTTCTTTTTCTTCGGGAATTTCCGCCGCGCTTATGACCGCGTCGATAAACATACACGCGTTAACAATATCTTTGGAGAGCCTTTCGGGGATTTCCTGCGCAACAAGTATAAAGCGGATATTTTGCGGAACGGGGAACGAAAGTTCTTCCCCGAGGGAAATTAATTTTTCTTCCGCGGGGCGGTTTGCATAATCAATAAATCCGCCGAACCAGCCGCCGATATTTTTGAAATTTTCAACGCTTATAACAGCCGCGAAAAGTCTTTCGGGCGATTTGGTTGCGGAATATACCGCGTTTGCAAAGTCAGACACCACAAATTTATCTTCCATCTGCCGCCACATAACGTCGTTTTCGGAAGAGCAGTCTTCTCCGACAGCGGTTATGGGGAAAGCGCCGAAATAACCGTTGAGCGCAGACGCGAACGCGGGAAGAGCTTCCTTATTTTTGGAGCTTACCGCAATTATTTTATTTGAGGCGAAAGCCGAAATAACCGCGCGGACGGTAGACTGTTCTGCCGCGACTCCGTTGTTTTTGCAATAATCGCGGAAATCAGAGCAAAGCTCTTCCAATGAAAGTTTTTCCGCGGGAACGGCAATCTCTTCCTCTTCCGCAAAGCTCAGGTCGTAGTCCTTTTCCCTGACCTCGGGTTCGGTTACCGTGATTTCTTTTTCTTCGGGTTCTTCCGTTTCTCTGACGGGTTCTATATATGTTGTTTTTGCTATTTCGTCGAATTCGGAAACCTGACCCACCATATCGGTAAGCACTTCGTTAACGGCGAGATAATTTTGTTTGCTACGTTTTTTTGCGTTAACCGCAATATATGTTATAATCAACACGTCCGCAACGACGGCAAGCCCGCCGATTACGCAGTAAAAAAGAACATCTTTATAGGGCACTATATTTGTAAACGCGAACACCGCGAGCATACCGTTATAATAAAGAGCAAGTATGAGCGCAAGCGCGAGTTTAAGCCCGAAAGAAAGCTGTTTTTTTGCTTTTGACACCTCTTCCGGTTCCTGCAAAGGAGAAAACTCCGTATCCCCTTTTTCGCTTTCCGTCTGCGGAGCGGGATTATCCCTGAAAACGTGGGAAGAAAGCGTTATTGTGCCGCCAAGCCTTTCGTCGGCAGAGTTTTCCCCCGCATATATGGCGTAGTTACCGCCTTCCACGCGGTAAACCTTTTTCTTTGCGTCGTAAATTTTAAACGTGTTTTCGCCGAACGGAAATTCGGCGCGCACAGCGTCTCCCTTTTTGACGTAAACCTTTACAAAGCCGCGCAAAACCTTTTCTTTAAACATGCTTTGCGAGCCGTCTTTTTTTATGTAAAGCTGAACTACGGCGTAACCGTCGCAATCGCCCGTGTTGACCACGGTACAGCTTGCGCCTTGTTCGTTTATTGTGAAATTGCGGTATTCGAACTTAGTATATGAAAGCCCGAAACCGAAGGGATAACGACCCGAAGAAACAGCGAGCTTGCCCGAAGGATTTGCTTTGCCGCAGATTAAATCGAGCGTGGCGCGTGTTGTCTCCTGTCCGCCTCTGCCAGTGAACAAAACGGCGGCGCATTTATCCGCAAAGGAGAAATCGAGGCAGTTTTCGCCCGCGACTATTGCGGTTATTTTTACGCCCTTATCGAACAGCGCGTTTATAAGTTCGGTTTGCCCGATTGGCAATTCCGTTGCGTTTTTATCCGCGCAAAGATAAACGAGAGCGACCTCCGCGGCGGAGCAAAGCCCGCATGCGGTTGCAATCAAATCCGCCCGACCGCTTTGGTTTTTTGCGTAGCCTTCGGTGTATCCGACGGCGGAAATATCATAATTGTTTATTTCTTCAAAAGGAACGCTGATTTCTGCGGGGCGATAATTAAAGAAATCCGTTTGATAACTTTCTTCTTTTGCGTACCCGCCTATCACTGCGGTTTTTACGGCGGGAGAAAGGGGCAGAACGTTTTGATTTTTTAAGAGTACGGCAGACTGTCTTGCCGCGCTGCGCGCGGTTTTCGCGTGGGCGGTTTTACTGAAAGCCCCGCCTTCCGCTTCCGCGGCAGGCTCTCCCCTTTCTTTCATTTGCAAAAGCAAAGAAATTATTTTATCGCACGCGGCGTCTATCAGCGCCTCGTCTAAAATTTCAAGGTTGCGGCAGCGGCGGTCGAATTCGCAAAGAGAAATTTTCCCGTCTTTGTAATCAGCATAAGCCGCGCGGTAATTTATTGTAAGCCCCGTTAAATAGGGTATAAGCTGTTCGGTGAAGTCTTCCGCAAGATAAACAAGCGAGCAACCGCTGAAAATAAAGCCCGCGGCTTGTTCGCAATTTTCGGCGACGCCGAATAAAAGATTCGAGTATTTATATTGTTTTGCACAGTCGGCGCAATCTTCCGCAGAACGAAAAACGGCGAAATCGGGCGCGCTTTCGGTTAAAATTATATCCTTTACGAACGTTGCGCTTTGCAAAAACCCTTCTTCCGCGGGGAAGCTATCAAACGCGACGTATTGCCCGCAGTTTTTAAGCCCGTTGACTTTTGCCGCCGCAAGCGTGCCGTGATAAAAACAGTCCTGCGTGAGGTTTTCGGCATTGACCGCGTCGGTAACTTTGAAAGCGGCGTATCTGTCCGCCGAGCGTGATTCCGCGCCCGCGTTTAAGTAGACCTCCGAAACGAGCGGCATATTCCAGCAGTTTGCAAGAGTTTTTTCGCAGGGAAACTGCGTGGCAAAACAACCGTCGGAATTATCCGACGGGCGGGACGAAAGCGTGAACACGGGGAATTCGTAATTTTCCGCGGGCGAGCTTTTATAAAGGTTGGGGCTTGTGATAAGCCTTACCTTTTGCCCAAGCGACATTTTGATGATGAGCCGTTCGTTTGCTAACATTTTGCCTCCGAAAGTGTGCCGTAAACGCAAAAAAATGCGGAAATTTAAAGGGATTTTTTAATATACCACAAATGGGGATACTAACTCTATTTTATATTATAGTATAAAATACAAGCCGATGTCAAGATGAGCCTGCGCCGCAAGGCCATAAAAATATGACAGCATAGGAAAATGCTGTCATATTTTGCGTTTTTTAAATCTCCGTTACAGAAATCTGAAATTTTTGACCGTTTGTAAAGCCCAGACAAAGGGCGTTTCCGTTTTGCGAAAAGGTTGCGGCGTAATATTCTGCGAGTAAAAACTTTAAATCGAGCAAAATACCGAAACTATCGATTTTATAATCGAGCTCGTATTTTGCGCCGTCGGTTTGGTTTGAAAAAATATGCGGTTTTTGGTTTGCCATTTATAATCTCCTTTTAATTTCAGTTCCGCGCGCTTTGGACTGTGATTATATTATACACTCCGCCGTTGGTATTTAGCAAGAAAAAAATACCAAAGGCAGAGATAATAATTTGTATTAAAAGGTCTAATTTATGATTAATTTGTCAAATTTTGCAGAAATACTTAGCGCACTTATGTTTGAACATAACAATATTAACGGCAAATCTTTAGCCAACGCTTTGGGGATTGCTGCACCAACAATTACAAGATATTTAAAGTCAGAAAGAACGCCGTCTGTGGAAAATCTTATTTTATTGGCAGATTATTTTAATTGTTCAATAGATTATTTGTTGGGATTAGAAGAAGAAAATTCAAATTTAACATTTAAACCTTGTCCGCCGTTTTCGCAACAGCTGGTGTATTTGACAAAATATTTTAAACTAACATATTATGCGTTTTATCATACCGTAAAAATATCTGAAAGCACATTTTTTGAATGGAAAAACGGCACTACCGTTCCAACAATCGACAGCATCATAAAAATTGCAAAACACTTTGATTGTAGAATAGATTTTGTTTTGGGAAGAGAAAATTAAAAACTACCCGTTAGTCGTATAAAAATCTTATCGGTTTTGCATATTAAAACCTTACGAATTGATTTTATATAAAAACCTTTTCGCTTATTTCATATTTTATCATTTATCGGTCAGGGTTATAAGTTGTTTTAAATTAAAAATTTGTCGGTTAGGTTTATATTAAAAACTTACCGATTAGAGTTATAAAACATTGTAGGTTGATTTTTTTAATAAATAGTTGATAAAACAAGCCGCCGCCCGCATTTTTGCGGGCGGCGGCTTTTAATTTTATTCTTCAACTTTTATATTTTCTTGATTTGCGGGTTTTTGCGGTTCTTCCGCTTTTTTATTCTTTTTAAACCAGCTGAGAATTTTATCGGTTACCTTTTGGTTGAACACGATAAACTTATCCCAGAAAAATTCCGTTATGAAATTAATCAAAAGCGAAATTATTGTTACCACAATGCCCAAATCGTCGCCCCAGAGTTCAACGAGTTTATCTCCCCCGACGGCGAGCGGCACTACGATTATACAGTTATAAATTACCACGAGCGCCATTGCGAGCGGAACGTTGTTTGCCGCGTTAAACGTGAACTTTCGGTTAAACGTGAAGTTCCAGATTACAGACAACGTAAGCCCGATTACGTAAGCTATGTAATAATAATCCAACAGCCAGCCCGTCCATTGGTGGAGCGTTGTTGTGGTTAACAGCTGTATTACGCCTGCCGACGCGGAAAACGCGGTGAATTTTAAAAACTGCAAAAACTGTTGCTTTTTTGTAGGCTTTTTTTCTGCCGAAACTGTTTGCGAATTTGTTTCCTTTTCGGGAATTGCTTCGTTTTTTATTTCATTTTCTGTTTCGAGGGTGCTTTCTTCCATATTTATTCTCCGCAAAAATTTTATCACACCCCCGCAAAAATAATCAAGCGTACAATTATAAAATTTTTAATTTTTCCCAATTCAACGGTTACCGTATGTTTAAGTTGACAGCGCAATTTAAAAACGTTACTATTAGTAATATAAGGATATAAAAATGGAAAACATAATTTTAGGGTTATTGTTGTTGCAATCCCGAACAATTTATCAATTGCGCAAGCGCATAAACGACGGATTAAATTTAATGTACAGCTGCAGTACGGGCAGTATACAAGCCGCTATTAAAAAATTGTTGCGAAACGGGCATATTACCGTAAGCGAAATAACGGAAAAGGGCAAGCTGAAAAAACTTTACAGCATAACGGACAGCGGTAAAACCTATTTTAACGCTTGGCTGAACAGCCCCGTCGACAACGGCGCCGCTAAAAATCCCGAGCTTTCAAAAATATATTTTTTAGGCTTTGCCGAAAAAGAAACCCGCATAAAATTAATTGAAAACCATATAGCCGATTTGGAAAAAACGCGTTTGGATTTAGAGAAAATATGTAACGAAGGAGCAACTTTGTCAAGCGAGAATCAAAATAACGATATATTTTATTTTCAACTGCAAACGGCGACATACGGGCGCGATTTAATGCAATTCAATATAGAATGGTACAATCGCTTGTTAAAAAACATCAGGGAGCAATTAAAATGAAAAATTTATATCTTGAAAATTCGCCTGTCGCCTATTACATTGACAAAACCGCAAACAAGGAGTGGCTTGTTTTTATTCACGCCGCATTTGTCGACCACAGAATGTTTGAAAAGCAATTCGATTATTTTTCGGGGAAATATAATCTGCTGGCTATCGATATTTTAGGGCACGGCAATTCAACCCGTGCAAAAAAATGCGATACCGTTGAAAAAACGTCTGATTGGATTAACCGGATTTTTTTAAAGCACGATATCTCCGCCGCTCATTTTGTGGGGGTGTCGTTAGGTTCGGTTTTCATACAGGACTTTGCAAACAAATATGAAAACAAAGTATTGTCGCTTGCATGCTTCGGCGGTTATGATATCAATAATTTTGACACGACAAAGCAAAAAGCCAATTCCAAAGCCCAAATGAAAATGATGTTAAAAGCATTGTTTTCCGTTAAATGGTTTGCAAAAGCGAACAAAAAAATTTCCGCCTACACAAACGAGGCGCAAACAGAGTTTTATAATCTTAATATTCAATTTAAGAAAAGTTCGTTTAAATATATGGCGGGGTTGCAAAAGCTTGTAAACAAATACCCCGCAAAACAACGGAAATACGAATTACTGGTCGGTTGCGGAGAACACGACATACCAACGGAAATTGAAATAGTTAACGAATGGGCGGAATACGAAAATTGCGATAAAATAATTTTCAAAGGCGCAGGACATTGCGTAAATATGGACGCACCGCAAGAATTTAACGTATATCTGGAAAAGTTTTTGCAAAAATGCCATAGTGCAGTATAATTAACCGTCAGTTCTTTTACGCCGTAACGTTTTGGGCGTAAAATTTATAAATATAGTTTCTTTATTGCTGTCAATAATGAAAAATAAACGGCGGAGCTTAATGCTCCGCCGTTTTTGATT
>CAJTLT010000004.1:0-187215 GCA_910577375.1 uncultured Christensenella sp. | reverse complement strand
GTATGGGGATTAATCCCTCCGTGCGAAGAATAGTCTTTTCTATAAATTAAATGTCCATTACCGTCATATATGCCAATAGAATCACCTATACCCGCCTCACTATTAGGTATACCGTAAATGGGGAAATTATTATTTGGATTTCTTGCCAGCCAAACAGACAATCCAAGAACAGCGCCTACAGCAAAAATTTTTCCAACCGTTATTACTGCAGTTCCTGCTCCTGTAAACTCGGCTTTGTTTATTCCGTTAGTTTTCGCAAAGTTGTATGAAACTTATGTTTGTATTTTACTACAATTTCACCGTTGCTGTCAATAATGAAAAATAAACGGCGGAGCTTAATGCTCCGCCGTTTTTGATTGTTACGTTATATTGTGCGTTATTTGGTTATTTCTTTACGTTGTATTTTTCCTTCGAACAGTTTTTCAAACTCTTCCAAACTGCCTTCTATCAATAAGTCTTTTTGGCATATAATTCCGTTGCTTGCATCCCATCGGCATACATACAAATAATAGTACTCCCCGAAATCAACAACTTTTTTAATTTTTTTAATAGGTTTTGTCGCTATTACTCCGTTTATTTGATGTCTGCAATTTATTGTTATCATTTCGTTTTCTATTATTATATCAAAATCCCATTCAATTTTTATTTTTGTTTTACGGTTTGTTAAAATAAAAATAACTATAAAAACAATTATTATTAAGCCAAAAATAAAAAACTCTAACAACATATTTTTTTCATTAAATCCTATAGCAACGCTAATACCTAGTGTTTCTAAAATTACACCCAGCACAACAAACATTATCGTTGCTTGTTTGGAATATAAATTTAATATTTTAATTTGAATTTGATTTTTTATCTTACCGCAAAATCTTATCACTGAAATACAACCTCGTTAATCAGGAATTAAATCAAACAAATATCTAACCAGCATTCTGGCACCTCCCGCCAATGAAGATAAATAAAGCAGTCTTGTAATAGTGTCTCCAAACAACATAGACGTTGCATAAAATAATGCTGCAATAGGTCTTATTTTTCCAACATTTGCCACCATATTAACATAAAATGCATCTATGGTTCTAAAATTCCCAAACTTGTTAAACAACCCGTTCTTTCCACCAATATACCCAGCAAAAAAAGATATAAAACCTTGTACTGTTCCACTAATAAAAGAACTTATAAAACCACCAACAGAGATTTGTTTATCACTATGAATTCCGTTAACCAACAAATACGATATTGTATTTGCCGCAGCGCCTATACCCAATGAAGCCGTCAAAGCACCGCCAATAGTTAATCCAAATTGTGCAACCGCTAATTTTGTTGCCGCTACAAAACCTGCCGCACCGCCTATGACCATTACTGCGCTCATTGCGCCGCCCATAATAGCGCCGCCGGCTATACTTGCAAACATTTCCAAACCCTGCCTACCTTCCTGATAAGCGGCTATACCCGATAAAGTTCCTCCGGTTATCATTCCTAATCCAACGCCAATTAACAAAGAAATTAAAAATATTGATATCGCCGTTCCGTTCGGGTCGATATTCATTACGGGATTGTTTGCGCAGTATGCGTAAAGGTTAAATCCGTTTATTTGTTCTGGATTTGCATATTGCACGCCGTCCTGAGAGATAAATCTTCCCGTTTCAGGGTCGTAGTATCTGGTTTGCAAATAGTACAGCCCCGTTTCTTCGTCATAATAATATCCCCTGTATCTGAACGGGTTTTTTACAGCGAGTTCTTCGTATCCGGGCGAGCTTTGTTTTGCGTGATTACCCCACCCATCGTATTTGTATTTTACTACAGCTTCCCCTTTATTGTCAATAAGGGCGGTGATATTGCCTTGTATATCTTTGCGGCAGAGATACGTTTCCCCGCCATATATAACCCCGACAACGCCTGTACGGTCGTAAATAAATTGCAAACCGTCGCTTTGGGCAATAAGATTTCCTTCGTTATCGTAGACGAAATTTATACCGTTTTTGGACGTTCTTTTGCCGAACGCGTTGTATGTGAAAGTTACGCCGCCATAATTTACAAGCCGCTTGCCGTATTCCCATACCAACGTTTTGTTTCTGTATTCCACGGGGTTGCCGAGGTTATCGTATACGCATGTTTCGCCGTTATAAGAAACGAGCTTATCTCCTACGTATTCGTAAACGTCTTTTTCCTGCCCGTCTTTTGTTTCGGTAAGTTTATATAAGATATTACCGTTATTGTCGTATGCGTATTTACACGTCATACCGAAAACTTTATTTTCTTCTTTCGACAAACGGTTTAATTCGTCGTATACGAAACGCGCGGAGACTTCGCCGTTTTCTGTTATCTGCGATATATTGCCGCGTCTATCGTACAAATAGCGGATATCGGTTCCGTCGGTAAACTTTACCGCCAAAGGCATATGCGTGCCGTGGTCTCCGACCTTGCGATATATTATATTTTCACCCGCAATCTTATTTTCGCCGTTAAATATCTCTTTGCCGATATTTCTGCCGCACGCGTCTTTTAAAGGCTTAAAAACAAAATCTCCAAAGCCCGAAACAGCCAAATCTCTTGAGTAATTTTCGCTGTAAGTATAGGAATATGTTTGATTTACCGCATCCGACGCGACAGATTTCCGAATGAGTTCGCCAAGACCGTTATAGGTATAATTTTCAGTTTGCGTTTCCTCGCCGTCTTTGAAAATTTGCGCCTGCAAAAGATTACCGTAAGCGCCGTAAGTAAAAATGCGTTCTTCGCCGTCGCTTATGATTTTTATCAATTCGCCTTTGGGATTAAACTGTTTTTCGCAAATCTGCACGTCGTTTACGCTTGTTTTTTCCGTTGCGCCGTAAACCGTTTCATTCTCTGCGAGAGTTCCCTCTTTAACGGTTTTTATTACCACTGTTTCGCCGCCGGTATATAGGGTATCCGTGCGGGAGCCGAAGCACAAACTTTCATCTTTTTTGCTGAATTCGCCGTACTGCGTTTCGCTTTGGATACTGCCGTTTACTTTTACCGATTTTATTCTGTCTTTATGGTCGTATTCGTATTCGACCGTGGTTGCGCCGCTTTTGAATTTCACGGGCAAACCGTTTTCATAAACGATATCGTTCACGTTTGCCTCGCCGTCCGCATCGCTTTGAGAAACGGAAGTTATTTGCATACCCGAAGAATCCGTACCAAAAGCGAGTTTTGCGCCGTCAGCAAAATTTATACAGCTTATCGAATCCGCCGCGCCGTTGTACTCGTATTCGGCGCATATTTCGCCCGTTTCGTCTTTTTCCGCTAGCACAATCCTCTCTTCGTTAACGACATGCTCGGAATAAAACTTATCGGAAGAATCGAGCGTGTTCCACGTTACCGATTTTATATGGTTGCCGTATTTATCGTAAATACGCTTTTCCACGGTTTTTCCTTCGGTGAGTTCTTCCCCCTCGGTATAGCTTTCGATTATGTCGAGATTGCCGTTCACGTCATATCGGTACAAAGTTATTTTCGATTTTTCGACGAATGTTTCGCCTTGATTAAAATATTTTGTAACTTTTGTTTCAACGGGGCGGTTTTCACAGTCGTAAAAATAAGACGTCAATGTTTTGGACATTATCAGGTCTGAAACAAAAGCAACTTCCTCTTTTGACGAAATGTTTTCAAACGCGTCGTAATTATAGGTTATAACAGTACGGTTATCGCTGACGTTGTCGCTTTGCGTTTGAACAAGCTTTAAACTGCCGTCCGCGCTGTAAAGATAATTATATTCGGTGCGTATCTGTTGCTGAGCAGGCGTAATTTCTGTTTTCGATTCTATTCTTTTCGTAGGCAAAAACGTGTAAATTTCGCCGCTTCCGTCCTCGTTTATTATCAAAGTTGAATTTTCGCCATAAGTTAAAATCTTTTGCGCAACAACCTCTTTGGATGAAATGATATGCTCAAATTTTATTTCCGATTTATCAAAATTTTTGGTTATTTTTACATTATAAACGCCGTTGGAAATATCAATATTTCCTGTCTGTAAACTAAAAGTTCTAAACGAAACCGTTTTGCCATCGGGAAAATGTATCTTCTCTAAAAGTAAATTTTTAAAATCGAATTTAACCGTTTTACCGCTAACGTCTGTTATTTTCGTAATATAGCTCTGCTCGTTATCGAAGCTTAAAATTTTACCTTTCTGATTATAAATACTTTTAATATATCCTTCCCTGTCACGGTCAACCGCAAAATATTCGCCGTATGAATTTATTAAACAAACGACGCGCCCCTCTGCGTTGAACCCTTTTATTAAGCCGCTTCCGTCTTTTAAATAATTTTTTGGCGTATTACGCAAAAGATAGTCGAGCTGCGCTTTTTTCGCAAAATAATTTTTAAAAGCTTTTTTTATCTGCGTAAGATTTTTACGGGCTTGCCTTATAATAAATTCTATTTGACCGGAAATTTCCGGCAGTTGATTCGGATATGAATTGACCAGATTCTTGCGTTTGTTTATCAATTCTTTTTGCCATGCGGTTATCTTAGAATAATCAATATACTGCCCGAAATTAGGAAAGCTTGCGCCGCTTATCAAAGCCCCGCTTTTTTGAGCGTGTTCGTTTTCTATCTCTTCTCTGTTTTTCGTTTTTCCGTCATTTGAAAATCCGAATTGAGAATACATTGCGGCAATTGCCGAATAATTATCAAGATTTGTATTGTTTTGCCAGATATTTAACGTAGTTTGTTGATTTTGCAAATCGCATTCTTGACTTTGTAAATTATTTTGCAGGTTTTGATGCTCGACTAATCTTTTATTAAAATTCAAAGCTTGGATTTGCAGAGCCTCGCTTTCCGTGAGAATGACTTCTGAAGAATTTTCGTCAATATCCGCAAAAAAATCGTTGCAATCGGCAACAGTTAAACCGTTAAGGCGTGAAACTATTTGACCGCTTTCCGCATTTGCCCTGACGTAATTTTTAATAGTTATTTCGCACGAATTTATATATTCTTCGAGCTGTATTTGTTTTTCTTGGCGCTGTTCGATAAATTCGGAATTTTGTATGCCGTTTATTTCCGGAATTAAAGAATATTCACCGCAAATTATGCTTTTATAAACACGGTCACCTTGGTAATAAAGCGCGCCGTCCATATCCGCTGCAACAAAATTTTTAGGAATAAACTTTTTTACGCCCTCTTTCAATATGTAATACTTTTCTTCAAATTTATGTTCATATCCCGCTTCATCGGTGTAAATATATGTTAAATCTGCACCTTCGCCATTTGTTTCCGCGGTAAGCAAGCCGTCCAAATTCAAGCGTAATCCGCATTGCTTTTCGCTGTCAATCGTACGATAAACGCAAGATAAACTCATCGGAACAGCGTTCGTATTGAATAACTCCATATCAAAATAAACGTCTTTATTGTTCAAACCAACGAATACGTCTACATTTTTTAAAAGCCGCCATTGTTTAAGATTAGCTTTATCGTAAGTATTCGTTTGAATGGAAATATCCATAAACTGTAATTTTTGCATCTCACCACTTAATGGTATATTTTTTGAAACTATTTTAAAATTTGCACTTCCGCATAAACTATAAATTTTATTAACATCAAACGCATATCCGTAATTCATATTATATGAATAAATAAATTCGTTTTCCAAAGTATAAATATCAATAGAATTAATAGCGATTTTATATAACGGCATAAAATTTATAAAGCATGATTTAACCGAATCAAGCGGTATATTTCTGTCTTTAAGCATTTTAAAATAATCAAATTTGATTTCTATCCAATCCATCGTGGTTAAAACATAATTACCTTCATTATCCGACTTATTTGCTGTAATAGTTATATAATTTTCGTCGCCGGTTACTTGCGTTTCTGGCAAGGTTATTTGAGGCGATATAAGCTTTGCATTTGTTTCGTTTAAAATTTGCTGTAATTTTTTGTTGTTCATTTTATTTCCTTTGTAAACGTTTAATTATGACAAAAAAGAATGAAATAAAAAATTATTAATTAAAATAATAAAAAAAACATGTGCTCATTACACAAAGCAGCATTTATATTTAAAATTTTATCGCATAAAACAAAAATCCGCCACGCGTTAAAAACGCGCGGCGGATTTTTTAAATTATTGTTTTATTCCCAAGAGGAAATGCAACTTACGCCATACATAGAGGTAATTACGATATAATCGAAATTCGAAGCGTCTGTATTTCCGACGTTTTCTGGAACAGTGAATATAAGCGTATTTTCGCCTTTGGTAAGCTCTATTTCGCCTATAGTTACCCTGTAAGAAACGGTCCACTCAGTGCTTTGTTCGCCCTGCGGCACGATTACGTCGGATTCTATCTCTTTTCCTTCAACGCTGGGCACGAATCCCGCGGTGAATTTGCGCGCGCCCTGTCTGCGCCCGGTCACCGCCGCGGAAAGCACTGCCGTGCAATTTTCTTCCGCCACTATTTTAAACGTAAGCGTGGCGTTTTTGTTGCCGCTGAGGTTGCCGACAAATCCCGTATTTTCTTTTTTAGGCATGCCGCCCGTACCCACGCCAGGCATTGCGAACTCGCTTGCCTTGAATAAGAACGACGAATAAGTTTCGCGCAATTGTTCGTTGCCGCGCAGTTTAATTAAGTTAAAGTTGTAACTCAATGCGTTTACGGTATTAAACTCGATAACGTTATTCCCCGCGCGCAGATTTACGCAACCCAAAATCACGTCTATAAAGTTGATTTTATAATCGGCGTTGCTTGCCGCAGCTTTTACCGTTGCGGAGCTTTTGATTTTTTCGCCGTTAACCTTAACCTGTATAAGGTCGGTAAATACCGTATCCACGGTAAGCCTGTTTACGGAAACCGCAAGCGTTACCGTCGTATCCTGTTGGGCGAAAATATTGAATTTAAGCCCTGCGCCGAGATTTTCTTCAAATCCTCCTACATATGCCGTGCCTTTTTGGCTGACCAAATCCTGAGGAGCTCTTTCGCCCGTTATTTTGTCGGCGTTAACCGCCTCGAACTCGTATTCCTCTTTGCCCTCGCCGCATATCGTTTCGCATACGTCACAGCCCGAATCGAGACATCCGCCGCAAACGGGGCAAGTCTGTACGCATCCGACTAAACCCGACGTACCCTCCAACAAGAACGGCAGGGTTGAGCAAATAGTAATCAAAACAGCCGCAGCAACCGAACAAACGAGAATTACCAAATCTTTTTTACCCGTAGAAACGCGTTGCTTTTCGCCGTTGACGTAATAGCCTTCCGGAACGTTCTGCACCGTACCGCGCCCGACGTAATATCCGGCGCCCGCTGCCTGACCCGCGGCGGCAATTGCCGATATCCTCTCCGCCTTTGCGGTTGCGGCTACGGCAAGCCTTTCACCGTGCCATTCTCGGAATTTTCCGGTGTCGAATACGAAGCTCAAAACAGCCATAACAAGCATTATGCCCATAGTCGTTCCGACTACCGCCTGCGCGGCAACCAAAAGCTTTTGCCACCACGCCTGATGTATTATTATTATCGTGTTATTGCCTACGCCGTTCATGGCGTTGCTGTTCAGCTGCCCGTATAAAATGCGCTTGCTCGCCTCGCGTAAAGCACTCATAACGGTTGCATCTTTTTTATAGCTTTCGAAATATTTTTCGTTGCCCGAATCCATCCATAGGTTGTTACCAGCAACAAGACCCGCAGCCTTTGCCGCGTCACTTGTCATATGCGATACGCCGCCCGCGCACGCGTCAGATTCAACTATACCGGTGAAATTCCATTCTGTGCGCAACACGTCCGTCAAAAGCCCTTTGTGTGCGCCCGCCCATGTACAGCCCAAACGGTTGAAAGACGACATAACTCCGTTCATTTTGCCTTCGCGTATAGCTATTTCGAACGCGGATATATACGTTTCTCTTATCGCCTGTTCATTAGCCCAGGTTGACACGCCGTATCTGTTCGTTTCCTGATCGTTTAACGCGAAGTGCTTTGTTATAACAATTGCCCCGCGCGATTGCAAGCCCTGCACTTCGGCGGAAAGCATCTTGCCCGACAAAAAGCCGTCTTCGCTGTAATATTCCCAGTTGCGCCCGCCGTAAGCCGTGCGGTGAATATTTGCACCAGGGGCGTAAATTACGGCATATCCCGCGTGCAACATCTCCGAACCGAATGCGTCGCCCAGCTTTTTGATAAGCTCCGTATCCCACGTGCAAGCCATGTTTACGGGGCTGGGAAAGCACATTTGCGAATTAAGCGTGGGGTTTTTCGTCTTTAATCCGACGGGTCCGTCGTGCGCCACCGCGCCGGGAGCGACAACGCTGGAAACCGCCGCCATAAATTTAAGCCCGTACGAGCACAGCCACTGTTGTTCTGCAAGCGTGGTCTGGTCCATAAGTTCGTCCCACATGGGGTCGTCGTACGCTTTATCTTTGAGCATAATGAGGGTCAATCCGTTATTCTTGCCGTATGTCGGAATTTTCGCGTCGGGGTCGGCTTCGTATCTGGTGCCGTACTGCATATCGGCTACCATGGTTTCGTTTAAGCATTTAAGCTTAAAGCCGCCTGCGGCGGGATACGTTCCCTCCCAGTCGCGCCTTGAAAGATAAGTAACGTGCTGGTCCTGCGTACCCTCGTATAAATTTAAATCCGCGTTGTCGAAACGGTTTGTAATTTCATCTCCGTCAGCCGTTTTTGAAAAAATTTCAAAATCGTTTTCTTCGACAGAAATAGAATATACGCAGTTTTTATCGCCCTCCGCGTCCATTCTTCCGTCGGTATTTTCAGGAGTTTTGCCTTTCGCGGCAAGGATATTATTGAGCGCGTCGTGCGCGTCCGTTCCGACGGCAAGATAATATTCGCCCTTTTCGAGTATATAGGTTCTTTCGCCGTACGCGTCGTAAGAGCGCAACGCCTCTTTATCAACCGTAACTTTAAGCGTCTGCTTGTCGCCGCCGACGGTGAGCAAGTCCGTTTTTGCAAAGCCTACAAGCTCGACGGCGGACTTTTCAACATAATGTTCGGGGTCTTTATCGTAATCGGTATAAGGCTTTTGAAGATATACCTGCAAAACATCCTTACCGGAATATTTGTCGCCGATATTTTTGATATCGATAGAAATATCCCAGCCCGAACCGTCCTCTTTTTCTTCGAAGCGGGGCGCGCTGCGTTCGAACTGCGTATATGAAAGCCCGTAACCGAAAGGAAACGCGACCTCACTGCCGTAATTCCAATTTGCGCCGTTCGTTGCGCCTGCCGCGGAATTTGCCTTGCCTTCGCCTAAAACGTAATCTTCGTAACGCGTTTCGTAATATTTATAACCTACATAAATGCCTTCCTGATACACCATGTATTTTGTGTTGTGCGTATTGTTTTCCGCCTTGTTTTCGCTGTCCAAATCGGGCAGCTTATCGGAATAATCCGTCCAGGTGAAGTCGCCGTAGTTCTCGAACGCGGGCGCGGACTTTGCACTGTAAACAAAGGTGTCCATAAGATGACCGGAAAGCGCGATATCTTCGCTTTGCGCGGTTAAAACCTCGGCAATCTGCACGAATGACTCCGTTCCGCCCATTCCTATGAACGCGCAAGCGTCTATACCGTACTTTTCGTCGGTAAGGTTTTTAAACTGCACGGGGTTGGCGGCGTTTATCAAAAGCACTATCCCCGAAATTTTACCGCTCTTTTTAAGATTGTTCAGATTTTCGAGAACGCCTGCCTCTTCCTTTGACAAATCGAGATAATTATAATCGTCGAGGAATGTATCCGTAACATACGGCGCGCCGACGCGGATATCCTTGTATTCGCCGCCGTTGCGCGAAATTATCATTACCGCCGCGCCGCCGTCCACCGACGAATTGACCGTGCTTTCTATTTCAGACCACGGTGCTTCGTCAAGGGTGAATTTATAACTTAAATCTGCGTTTCTTTGAAGCAGTTTGCGGTACTTATGTCCGTTTCCGTTACCTAAGTCGTTATACTTTGCCGCAAGCGTTTCGTTGACGTTAAGCCCCTTTTCTTTAAGCTCGTTTACCAGATTATTGCGGCGTATAATGCCGGCTTCCTGGTCGTACATCATACCCGAGCCTTCTCCCTGTATAAGGAAATGACGGGGAGACGCCGCCCAATTGTCAACCAAAGTAGAAATACCGAAAAGATTTACCTTAGACTGCGGTTTCAGGGGCAGGGTTTCTTTATTGTTCCATAAAAGCACGCTTCCCTCAACGGCGGTCTGCAACGCGATTTTTTCGGAATTGGCGCGCATCGCCTCGTCGTCGTAAGCGCCGTTTGCTTTTGTAAACGCGGATTTATAATATTCTTTATCCTCGTTTTCATCTTCGCCGAGGTCCACCTTTTCGGAGGGATTTATACCCAACATGCCGTTGATGCCCGCCTGGTTGTCGTTCATAATTCCAGAACCGATTACGGTAACTATAAACAATATCGTAAAGAATATGGAGAGCATCACCCATACGGATTTTTTAAATATCTTCATTTTGTTCCCCCTTGCGTTCCTTCGTCACGAAAAATATATTGCGTTTTTTAAGTATATAAGCGACCAATGTCGTTACGGTTATAATCGCAAAGATTATATCGAAAACGAACAGCACGGTCTGCCAGCTATATTCGAGAAAAGATACCGTATCGCTGGTCTGAGCAGCTATTCCCGAAAAAACAACGTACGACACGATAAGCCCCGCCGTTGCGAAAAACACGAACATTGCGCTCGCGCCGCAGATTATTCCGTAAGGCAGTTTAGAAAGTAAACCGCGCATAGCTTTATTATTGTTTTCCATCTTTTACCTCCTTTTTATGCCTGCGCCCAATCGAGCGATAAATTGCCCGAAAGCGCTATACCGAAGAAGTTGTAACCCGTATAATCGTTGAGCTCGCGGTCTGTCATATCGTGACGGATTATTTCTATTACGTTTTCGCCCGCGGCAAGTTTTATTTCTCCCACGCAGGTATAGCGTAAATCTTTCCACTTGTTCGCCTCGTTCCAAGGCATTTTAACATTGCCGTCCACTGTAACAGGCTGACCGCCGACCTTAAACGAAAAACTTTCGGCAAGAGTATTTTCAATAGTCTGCGACGAAGTTTTTATATAAAGCTTTACAGTGCATTCCGCATCCGAACGGATATTATAAGTTATTTTTATAAGACCCTTTTTCGCGTTGCTGTCGTTCGCGCTGATGTTCTGTTCGTTAGACGCGGTATTTTTATTTACCGTCGCTCCGTTCTTATCTACGGCGGTTACGCTGTTATGCATTACGGTGAATTCTTTACAGCCGCATTTTGCCGAGCAAACCGCATCCGTGCAGGCGCTGTCTTTACACTCTCCGCATATATTGCAGATGTGACCGCAGAAATGCTCGCCGTCGTGTCCGGTGCATTTTTCAAGACAAGCCGAACTTGTTGTAATGCTTTCGGTACATTTTCCGCAATGAGGGCATACGTGCGAACAAGGCTCGTTTAAAGTAATCGCCGTTTCCGTCATGGCGGATATTCCTATGCCGAAGAAATTAAAGGCTTTTTCGCCGCCGCGCTCCTTGTCTATCAAATTCAGGCGGGTTACTTCCACAAGATTGTTTTGCCCCGCGAGAAGGCGTCCCTCGCCCGCAAAGGAATAATCCTTTGAAAACCAGTTGTTCTCAGCGCCGCGCGGTAAAAGATTTTCGCCGCAATCCATTTCAATGCCGTTGATTTTTATCGAATATACGTCGCTTATCTTTATTTCTCCCGTGCGCATACACGTGCTTAAATAAAATTTTATATCGGTGTCGCTGTCTACAGAAACGTTATACTTCATAAACAGTCTGCCCCAGCCGTTGTTGTCTCCGCCCAAAAACGTGTGACCCGATTCTGTTTTTAAAGCCGCCTTTGAGCCGTCCGCCTTGGTAATTACGATTTTATTGTCGGTTACCGCAAAGGTCTGCATACGCGGCATTTTTACGTTATCTATCTCGTTAAAGCCGGCGTCGAAATTCTTTTCGCACGTTTCGCAGTAATAATGCTCTATCGTGCCCTCCGTTTCCGCGGTTGAATCAACCTGCGGCTCATGCGTGACCGTGTGCACCGTTACGGGAGTTTTTGCGGTTTTTCCCTTATAACTTATTTCTATCTCTTGGGTGTCCGCCGTAATTTTCGGGTTTTTTACGGTGAAATCCGTCGCCGTCTCCGCAGGTCTGTCGTCAACCTGATAAGTCGCCGTAAAATCGACGGGAACGACCGTCTGTCCGGCGTGGAATATTTTATCCGTCGTGACCGTCAGCGTGGCGACCTTTTCGCTTTCTGGCTTAGCCCTAACGGTGAACACCGTATTGTAATCGCCGTAGCTAACCACGAAATTATTGGCGCCTTGCGTAAGCGGTTTATTCAAATCAACCGTTACGTCCTCTTCGAGAGGTTCTTCTTCATCGCAATTTACGCAACGCAGCGAATATGTCAGCATATCTTCCGTAACGTACTCGCCGACGTAATAACTGCCTTCCGCAACGGCGGCGCGCAATTTATATCCGTGCGGTGCAAGGGCGAGCGTAAGCTGTCCGTCGCCAACGGGATTTTCCCCATCTGCGTCCGAAAAAGCGGCGCCGCAATCTTTGCACTTCCAATATGCGGCGCGCCCTTCCTGTATACAGGTGGACGGTATTTCCGACACTTTTTCAAGCGAATGCTCGTGTCCGTCGCCGCAAGCCGAAAAAACGCCCGCGCACATAATCCCCAGCGCTATTGCCGCGGCAATAAATTTTTTTGCGCCGCGGGCAAACGTTTTTTTAACCTCGTTCATCCTTTTCCTCCTTAAAACCGTCCCTTGATATAAGGGCTGTTCTTTCCGCAATTATAGAAAAAAGCGGCGGGATTTCAACGCCTGCCGCTTAATTGTGTGTTTTATTTTCTTATTCTGTAATTTTTTAACTTTTAGCGTCCGGAGCAGGCACTAAAATATTGAGATTGAAAATACCGTCTTCAACCTGCACCGCAACGCTGCCGTCGTATTTTTCCACCACGTAACGAATGCTTTTTATACCGTATCCGTGATAATTTTTATCCTCTTTTGTAGTCTTTGGAAATCCGTTTTCGTCAAACTCTACAAGTCCCTGAAACGCATTTTTCAAATTTACGGTGATAAGCTCGCCGACGGCGTGTATTCTCAGCCCTATTATTCGCTTTTCTCTGTCTTCTATTTTGGTTACAGCTTCTATCGCGTTGTCAAGAGCGTTACCGAAAAGCGAATACAGGTCGGGCGCGCTCATAAAATCAAGCAGACCGCCGTCCGCCACGCACGTAAGCACTATACCCTTGCGGTAACACAAAAGACTTTTTTCGGTAAGAATAGTATCGAGAACGTCGTTACCCGTTTTTACCATACTGTCATAAAGAGAAATAGACTTTTCTATTTCGGCTATCGTTTCGGAATTCAGGCTCTTGCTTTTACCTATTTCCCGTATCTGGTGCCGCATATCGTGGCATTTCATATTTATCAAATCGATATTTTCTTTCAACGCGGCGTATTGTTCCCTGTCCTGGTTCCAGAGCTGTTGCACAACCTGCAATTCGCCCTTCAATTCCTTGGTCAAAAGCAACCCGAACTGCCCGTAAAGCAAAAGAACGCAACACAAAAGATTTGTAATATAATTTACTACCGAATTGACGAAGCTCATCTCCGAATATATCAACACAGAGTTAATCACGATGTTTACCAACAGCCCCGCGCCTATCAGAAAGAGCAACGACAAACTTTTTATCTGCATTTCGCTGCCTTTTTTAATCTTTCTGCCGAAAAACAGATAAACGAGACAATACGATGCGAAATAGCACAACAAATATACGAAAATAAGCAAAAACGACTGCTTGTCGAACGCCCAGAAATCCATCTGCTCTTTATCGTACATTCCGAGTATGGGACTTTTTCCCCATACTATAAGAGAAAGCGCCAGATTCGCCAGCTCGTATGCGAAATGCTGCAAGGTATACGCCGCGAGAGCGCAGAAAACCATGTTCTGCCAACGCTCGTCGTAACACAGCCACAACGCTGGAACGGTCAGAGCGAATAGTGTTAAAAACATAAATGACGAATAAAATGCGTCGGCGGAGATTTCGGGGAAAAACGCCGCTATAACGAACAAAACGGCTATACAGCCGAGAGCGCGCAAAACAAAGTATTTACGCTTTTTTAATCTGAACGTAAATAAAAATTCCGCCGTTATTATTTCGGCGACGAATAGCAATTTGTAAAGTGTAAGATTGGAAACGGGCAAGGCGTTAACACCCCTTGGCTAAATAATTGTTCAAATCGCGCAGAAAACCTGTGCGCTTGGGACGGGAAATTTGCAGTTTCTGCGTGCCGAGATATACGTCGAACTGCTTTACCGCGGTAATGTAACGCAAATTTACAAGATAACAGCGGTTACAAAGCGAAAACGGCTCGCCCGCCAATTCATCCTGAATATTGCTTAAAGTGCCGCTTTGGGTGTAATCTCCGTCAAGAGTATGGAACACCAGAACGTGTTGATTTACCTCGATATACTTTACGCGTGACGAGCGTATACAAGTTTTGCCTTCTTTGTTGGAAATCCACAAATCCTTGCCCGTGCGCTGGCGTATTACCGAAACAGCCCCCGCAAGTTTTATGGAAAAATTGCTGTAAGAAACCGGCTTAACGATAAAATCAAACGCGCGCACCTCGTAACCCTTTACAGCGTATTGAGACATATTGGTAACGAAAATTACGGTAACCTCGTTATCGCGTTCGCGGATTTTTGCAACCGCGGTCATTCCGTCGCCGTCGGGCAACTCTATATCCATAAAAATAAGGTCCGCGCTATTGTTATAGTTAGACAAAAAAGACGTTGCGTCGCTATAACGGCGCACGTCGAATTCCACGCTTTTCGCTTCACCGTACCGTAAAAGATACTGTTGCAAAAGGTCGGCGGCGTCTTTTTCGTCTTCGACTATAATTACCTTAATTCTTTCAGTTTCCATACGCGCACCAAAACTAATAAACGTTTTCGTTCTCGCGTGCAACGCGAGAACGCGAGAACGCGGGAATTCCCGCGTAAATCGTTTTTTTTATTTATTATAACACGCTTTGCCCGCTTGTCAAGCCGCAGTTTGTTCCATTCATTTGTTGGCTCAAATTGGCAAATTTTATAATCCTGCTCCTAAAAATACATTTAAGCCGCCTATGACTTGCAGTTTATTTGTTCTATAACGGCGCATATCCCCGCCTATACGAATTTCAAATAAAAAGACAACGGTTAAAGAAAGTACCTTAAAAAGCTATACCGATTTAATAAACGCACATATAATTCCGGCGTTCGGCGATAAGCATTTGGACGAAATTACCCGTGCGGAAATTCAAAATTACTTATCTGATTTGGTAGACGAAGAAAAATATCGTACAGCCAAAAAACTTAAATTACAACTTAAAGCTATCTTTGACATTGCCGTTCACATTATAATTTTAAATCACCTATGACAAAAGTAGAAGTTGCTAAATACGAAGTAAAAAAGAGAAACGCATTATCGCTTTCATAAGAAAAGACTGTCGTAGATTATTATATTTTACATAAAGACAAACCCGTTTGCAGTGCAATCCTGATTCTGCTTTATACAGGTATGCGAGTCGGAGAACTTGCTTCCGCTATTCTTTACGATAATTATATCGAATGTGAAACAGAGAAAATACGCAAAAGCAAAGCCAAAGAACGCAGAAAAATACCTATTTCACCTATGCTTAAAATTTTGCAGTATATTGACTTTGAAGCGGCAAAAACAGTTAAGCGCGATTACATCCATAGGAGCTCAAAAGATTTTAAACGGTAGGCATACTCACGAACTGCGGTATATGTTCATTACAAGAACAAAGGAAGCGGGCTGCAATTTGGAGATTGTTATGTTTTAGGACAGTTATAAATTCGATAAAGAAGTAAAATCCAGCGCCGTTGACAGGGACTATACAACTTATTCGGACGGGTATTACTTTAAGGAAATTGAGAAAATAAACTACGAGCTTTAATATTTAAAACGCAAAAAATGGACAACATTTGTCCCTTTTTAATTAAAGTCCGCCGCGTTACCCAAAATTTTTATTAAATTTTATGACCGTATAATAATTATACAAAACACCCCGATTTTATGCAAAAACAGTCAAAATCGTTTCCCAAAGTTACCCAAAACATAAAAAATGAGAGAAATCGTTATAATTTCTCTCAAAATTTTGGTGCCGCTGGCCGGACTTGAACCGGCACGAAGTTTCCTTCGAGGGATTTTAAGTCCTATCGAGAAAATAAACCCGCAACATATAGTGCATTTTTAATAGTGAATACACAATATATTGTGGTATTTTGACCGTTTCCCACTCATACCCAAATTTAAAATGTATATTTTTAACGATATGCGGCTTCATAAACTAAAAATTTACTTATTTTTATTAAAAATAATATATCTTAACAGCAAAAAATATCAAATCAATGCTCGATATAAAATAAATTCTTCATCTATATACCCACCCCCAACAGTTCAAATGGTTCTTCCTGCCTTTGATCGGTTGGGGGCATTTGTTATATTGCGACAACATTTTTTTATCTTTCGGGGGCTGAAACCCTAAACGAAAACCCACTCTGTTTCAAGGGTAAAATGCACTACTTGCGTAGCCCTTGCAACAGAGCATTTTTATATTATGAAAATTATGACAATGGATTTCCGTTTTAGGGGCCCCTGTCGAAAGACAAAAAAATAAAAAAACAAAAGGAGATTAACAAATGAACAAAGTGGTTTTTTCGGTGTCAAAGGCTGGAAGAAGTCAAAGTAAAGTGTCGGGGATTGGGTATATAGACGATAAAAACTTATATATACCGAGCATCAGCAAAAAAGGTAATGCATACATAAGGGTTTTTGAAGATTGCATTAAACGTCCGATAACCGAAGGTCAATACTCAACAACGCATTACGAATTTCAGACAGTTGAGTTTGAAGTAATGAACGCATCAAAAACAGACAAGGTAGGAATTGAAACACGTGAAATCTGTGTTACCTACTTCATCTGGTTCAAGATAATTTAAGGAGTATAAGAAAATGAAACGTGAATATCACTTGTATGAAAACAAAGTATTTATCAATGACGGTTACGTTACGTTTAACATAATCGAACTTGATAGAAGCGTAGGGAAAATTACCGTGAATATCAACAATACGGGGCATCACACCATTGATATCTTTGAACTCAAAGATTTAGATGGCTGCACCTACTTCGAGTACGGACGCCCCATACCCGAAAAGATTTATTTAGAAGACTTTAAGGAGATTAAATAACTATGAAATTTGAAGACTTAACCAACGTAATTGAAAAGCAAGGTGCTGACATATTCAAGGCAAACTTGCAACACCTTATTCAACCGATAGCTTCAAGGATTGAAGAAAGCGTTGAATTTTTAGATGCGAAAGGCTACGACGATAACGCCGATATTATGATTATCGTCATTGAAGAAGCTGCAAGGCTCGTAAGAAAATTAAGGAAACACGGAGTAATTGTATAATGGGAAACATCAGTATTGTTATCGGCTCTTGGGGAAGTTACAACGAATGTAACGAACGAGCATTAGGAAGCAAATGGCTTGACCTCTCCGACTATTCGGATTGGGAAGAAATTGAAGAAGAACTTAAAAAGGAAGGCTTCATATTAGACGGCATTGACGAAGAACTGTTTATACAGGACATTGAAGGAATACCCGGTAATAGCTGTAATTGGGATTACGTTAATCCTCATCGGTTGTTTGAAACACTGTTAGAAGCAGGTATTCTGGACGACGACAATTTATACGAACTCTTTGAAGCCTATCTTGAAGTAAACAATTTTGACGATTGGGAAAATCTCGTAAGCTCACGTGGCAGCCATTGGGACGACGACATAATTCTATACCGCAATCAGGATATGGACGACGTTGCATACAACTTAATGCACGAAATTTACGAAATACCAGACTACCTTGAAAGCTACATAGATTATAGCGGTTTTGCAAGGGATTTGTCCTACGACGGTTTTCACGAAACTACAAAAGGAGTTATAGAAATAAGATGAACAGAAGACAAAGACGAATATGCGAGCGGTTAGGTTGGAACGTAACCGTATATAAAAATGACGTTGAGTTAGCACAATCTTCTCCTGCGGGGGAAGATTTTTCTTTTACAGCGAACAAAAAGAACTTTGCACAATCAGTAAAAGAATATGCAGAAGGCTTTGACGCCGACGAACACGCTGAAATGTGGGTTCAAAATATGCACACCGTCAGGGGCGTACCGCAATCAATTAGAACGCTTATAGACGACGCAGATGCAATTCAAGAGATGCTAACGGAATTATCCGAGCAAATAAATAACCATAAAAGGAGTAAAAATTATGGAACAGGTAACTAAAAAAGACAAAGCATTGGAACTAATGAAGAAGTTAGACATTTATAAGCCGTACATAGACGGTTTTAAGAATGACAACCTCGTATGCTTCTTCGAGCGATTTGCAGGCTTTTGGGACTTTCAAAACAAAGAACTTGAAGCAAAGCGTAAAGAAATCGAGCAGAAATATAACTGCCTCGTTTATGCCATTACGCACGAATTTCTTTACGACGACGAAATTTATAACTTTTTAATCGTAAGCAACTATCCAGAAGAATGGGATTATGCCCTTCAGGACGCAGGTCATCACGAATACTACGCTTCTGCTTATGTTTGGAATAAAAGTTGCGATTGGTGCAGCGAGTTTGGCGACGTCGTAATAGAGAGTGCTTTCGGCGGATTAAGGAGAGTTGCTTAAATGAAAGTTTACGAAGTAATTTTTAATTGGTCAACCGAAGACGAAAACGGACTTGGCACACATATCTTCTCTACTTACGAGAAAGCCAAAGAACATTTTGAAAGTATTATCGAAAACGAAAGCAATGCAGATATAAGCTGGGTTGGCGACGGTGTGTTTGACGAAAACGGAGAGCTTAACGAAGGTTACGAAATGAACTGTAGCCCCAACCACCCCGAAAACGAAGAACACGACCTTTGGTGGTGCATCTGGAACTTATATAACGATAAATTCTACGACGAAATATATTTACGAATTAAGGAGATAGACGAAATATGAAAAACACGAAAGAAATGCAAGCAATACTTACCGCTATTTACTGCATCAACTTAACGGGCAGCAACGACAAAGATATTACAACTTTATGTGAATACGCTTTTACACGTTGCACGGATATTAACTTCAGAATGATAGGCTTACAAACAATAGGCAAAAGCAAAGATACCATAATGCCCGAAATAAACGAACTACTTGACGGCGAAACAAATTATAAAAAATATAAGGAGAATTACAAGAAATGATTACTTACGAAAAACCCTACAAGGAACAAGCACATATCCATAGTTTAAACGGTGCTATGGACGAAATTTCGGTATTAGGTGAAGATATGAAAAACAATCAAAAAATCTATATCGTTGAATACAAAGGCGTTAAATGCACAGCAATATTCAACTGCTACACCTTTAGCTTTTACGCAGACGATAAATACGGGAGATTAAACTGATGGGCTGGACTTACTTTTATAATCACGACAGAGCAAACAGAATTGAACTTTGCCGCAGGGAGTTCGGCAATAAACCGAGCTGGGCGACGATAGTCAAAGATGCCATAATCGGAACTACATATTACGCCGCTATGAAAAGCACAAAAACGGGCGAAGTCTGGGGATTAGTTGTATTAACCGATATGGCTGACGGTGAGTTCGGTTATAAGGATATGAGCGAAGATATGATGCCTTACTACTTCGATTGCCCCGTGGGAATAATCAAACTGCTTTCCCCTACCGATAATCAATACGCAAACGAATGGCGACAACATTGTTTAAGAAAGGCAGGTGCGAAATGAGATATTTATTTTACCACCACTCAAACGGCGTACTTATTATCAAATACCACGATGACTTTGGAAACCATATAACGCAACACTACTTGTTTTATACAGTAAAAGAAGCCATTAGTAAATTCAGAAAAGACAACGGCTTACAACGTAAACATATCGTTATAAAACAGCTTGCTTAAAGGTGAAATATGAAAAATCAAAATAATCCCTTTGGCTATAAGGTCTGTTACCGAGAAAACAACTCAAAAGACCTTATACGCTATTTCATTACTTACACATATCGGCAAGCGGCGGATTTGAAAAAATTTTATATACTGTATCCGCCTCGTTCACGAATTGACAACCACAAACTTAACAACCCTAAATGGTACATAATACCTATCAATCGCAAGGAAGTTGAAAAAGGTATTTGGCGTGAAGTCCCGTTCTGACGTGAGCGGCTTTTTTAATTTACAAACAAAAAAATAAAAAGGAGTTGATTATTTGATTACTATAAATCTTGAAGCTAAAAGCGTTGCACAAAAACGCTTAAAAACATTTTTAGAACAGAACGCAAGCGAAGCTCTTGCAGACAAAATCAATAACGGCGTTTGTATCGAAAAAAACGGCAAACGACTGTTAAACAAGAAAACCCTTGCCGACTTTATTAAGTACACTACCGAGCAAGCACAGAAGAAAGCCGAGAAAGGCGAAATAGGTGCTTTCTATGACGACGACGAAGTATTCGGCTTGTTAATTCACTACTACGAAGAAGACGATATTATCGGCAAACTCTACAATGAAGACGGCAGCGAATATAAAGAACCCACACCTGTTCCTGCCGCTATCAGCATTCCGAAAACCGTTGCAAAACCCGAACCTAAACCGCAAATATCAATCTTTGATATGATGGTAGCCAAAAATACGGAAAATGACGATAACTCAAGCATATTGCCGCCCCAAACGCAAATAACGGAAAATACGGCAAAATCACAAGAAAAACAGATTACCTCCGTAATATGTGCCGACAAACCGCAAAAACAGCCTTCCGCATTCTATCAGACCTATTTGAAGTTAATAGAGAGATACAAAGGCTTTTTAATTCTTTTACGGCTGGGTGATTTCTATGAAGCGTTTAAAGACCACGCCACTACTCTTGCAAGCGAATTAGACCTTACGCTTACGGGTAGAGATTGCGGGCTTGACGAACGTGTGCCTATGGTTGGTATTCCTTACCACGCCGTTGACTGCTACGTCAACAAACTTATAGAACGTGGATACAAAGTTATTCTCGCCGAAGATTTAGACAACGCAGTGGAATTTAAAAATATCGACGCCTACGAAGAACCCGAAGAAATTGAAGAACTGTCAGAAGAAGAAATGCGGCAGTTCGATACCTACGTTGACAATGACGACGAAGAATTACCTACTATTTCAAAAATACTCGGCAATACAGAAGAACCTGAAGACGACGAAGACGAAACCTATGAAGACTTACTTGACAACGAAAGTTTACAGGCGTTCGACAAAGAAGCTCTTTGCATAATTGCCGATTTGTTTGACGACGAAATCACATTAGCATAAGGAGTTGAAAATGAAAATCGAAAAAATAAAGCCTATTCCCAAATATATACTGAAGCTGATCGCAAAGGCAGATAAATCGACATATAAGGGAAATGCAGGCACAACGAGATACTATTCATATTTCACAAAAAACGACGGTGAACTTGTATGCGTTTCTGTTGCCGTTAAAGAACACAATAAGCAACGCTATTATAAACAGGTCGTCGTTCACGGATTACGTTCTACTCTTTGCTTTATAAAAGACATTGCTTTCCATTACCTTGCCGGCTATATAACAGGTTGGCACGAAGAAGGAATAGCAAAAGAAAAATATTGGGAAGACGGCTCATGGGGTGATTATTACGGTAATTACTTCCATCTGGACGCCCCCGTTGTCAATGCCGATTATATCAAGAAATTTCCCAAATATAAGTATAGCCAAATAGAAAACTATCACGATAGAAACCCGTTACAATATTTAAGGCTTTACGAAGAATATCCGCAAATAGAACTTCTAATGAAATTCGGGCTTCAAGATTATGTGATACGTAAATCCATTCTAAATAAAACGAGCAAAGATAAGAGCTTTGGCAGATGGCTTATTAAGCACAGCAAAGAGATTACTTCTTGCAGACTTGAAATACACGCCAACACCCTTATCAGAGCTTACACAAAAAATGCCGATATTATTGAAACACAACAATACTTAAACTTTAAAAACAGTTTAACAAGAGATTATAGATTGAAACCAATAGGCAAGTTGTTCAAGGGCGATAAAGCAGTTGAACGACTTGTTTCTTATTTACAGGCAAAAGACATAGGCGTTTACACCTATGCCGATTATATTCACGCTTGCAATTACCTTCAAATCGACCTTACGGAAGAAAAGAACCTTATTCCTCACGATTTCAAACGCTGGCACGACGAACGCCTTGAACAAGAACGTATTCTTCGAGCAGAGAACCATAGAAAATGGCTTATCGAAGAAAAGAAACGTCAAGCTAAACGTGAACGAGAACAAAAGGCTGCCGAACTCAAACGCCAAAAAGAGTTAAGCGAGCTTGAAACAAAATTCCTTAAAGTTGTGAAACGGTTTGCAAGACTTCAAAACTGTGAACAGAACGACTATGTAATATTTATTGCCAAATCGCCGGCTGAACTGATAATCGAAGGACAACAGTTAAAACATTGCGTGGGCGGTGAAAATTACCGTTTACGAATGAGCAAAGCCGAAAGCCTTATCTTCTTTGTGCGAGAGATAGCCGAACCTGATAAGCCTTTCGTTACCGTGGAATACTCACCCAAGAAACAAAAAGTCTTGCAATGCTACGGCTATAACGATATTCCACCTGCCGACAACGTTAAGCATTTTGTAAACGATATATGGCTGCCATACGCCAACGCAACAACAAACAGAATTATGCGGAGAAAAGCCGCTTAAAAGGAGTAAAAATGAAAAACTATATTGATGAAATTATTAGCCTTAACCAATTCAAATATGACTGCCCTAAACTTGCCGAAAAAGCCGAGTTCGCAAAAGAATACTTAAAAGGCTTTTACGGCGCTGTTGACGAAGAAGATTTTATCGTAATCGAAGTAGAAAGTTATAAGTGCGTTGCCGTTCTCACAGACGATTTTGCACCCTACACTGTAGGCGAAATCATTGCCCCCTTCGACGAAAATAGAACTTACCCCATACAGGGGCTTGAAACTAAATTTGCTTTTAAAAGATATAAAAGGAGTTAAAATATATGAACAACTATTTCAGAATTACTGCATATTACCCTAAAGAAGACGTTTGCTTCATTATGGACGCTTACGGTAGGTTTAAAGAACTGTATGACTTTTCCTCTTGCCTTATCGACAAGGGAATTAAGATTATAAAGGCCAGAGCAGAAGGACGCTTCGACTTTGGAAACATACCCAAAGCACCGCCGGAACAAGTTAATTTTATCGTGCGTGCCTGCGATAAAGGTGAGCCGATAATAAAAGACAACACTATAGAAGTCAGGGGCAGAAGATATTCTATAAAGAACTGATTTTAACATAATAAAACGAAAAGCCCGGATTCCTTACGGATTCTGGGCTTTTTTATGCTACTTCAAATTCTTCATCAAATCTATAACTCTTGCTTTATTTTCAGGGCTTAAAGCCTTGTATATGTCAAACAATTCTTTTGCTTCTTTGTAATTATCAATATCTTCAAAGAAAAATTCTTCTGGAGTTGAACCACAGGCTTGTATTGCATCAAGCAGGACTTCTGATGGCATAGCTAAATCGCCGTTATCAAACTTGGCTATATACGCTTTAGATTTTCCGATTTGCCCCGACAATTCTCTTGCCGACAAACCGGCCCTTGCTCGCAGCATACCTAACCTATCAATCAAAAACTTTCTTTCTGGTGTAACGCTTTTATTCATAAATTCCTCCGCTACAACCATTGTAAGTTAGTGATTTTAAGCAAGTGCCTACTATTTATGGTAAAAATTGATTGTAATTCAGCATTTATATGTTATAATTCCCATATATACTCAATTTATACCATTGAGAGTTGACACAAAAAAATAAAAACACAATAAAACAGTTCTAATTAGGGGGATTAAATGAATTATCAAACTTGTTGTTGTACAGGACACAGACCGAAAGGCTTTCCATTTAAATACGGAATTGACGAACCTAAACACAAAGCCTTTTTAGAACAGTTAAAACAAAATATTATCCTTGCCTACCGTGAATACGGCGCAACCCGTTTTATTTCAGGAATGGCAGTAGGCGTAGATTTAGATTTTGCCGAAACCGTGTTATACCTGCGTGATGCAGAACATTACCCATTTTCTTTGGAGTGCGCCATACCTTGCCAGAACCAAACGCTTAAATGGTCGGAAGCAGACAAATTAAGATACAACAGTTTATTGGCTCGTGCCGATAGCGTGAACCTTATTTCAGAACGTTACACTCCCGAATGTATGTTAAAACGCAACCGCTATATGGTAGATAAAAGCAACATTGTTATTGCCGCCTTCAACGGCGAAGAAAAAGGCGGAACGTGGTACACGATAAAATACGCCAAAAGCAAAAATAAAATTATCGAGTTAATTGACCTACAAAAAATCAGCTAAATTTTTACTGAAAATTTTTTCACTGAAAATAAATTCAGTAAAATTAAACACTAAAAAATAAAAGGAGTACTACTTTGAGAAAGATAATAAAGAATGCAATTCAATGTAAACACTGTGGCGATATAATCGTATCAACACACCGTCATGACTTTGTAACTTGTTCTTGTGAAAGTTGTAGTGTTGACGGTGGTCTTGATTATTTAAGACGCTGTTGTAAAAATTCCCAAGAAGAAGATTATATTGAATTGAGTGAAACTATAGAAATAGACAACAAGTAAATAAACCTATGCGAAATAAAATAAAATTATCAACTATATTTTTTACATTGCTTCTTACACTTTCGATACCGCTTTCGGTTACTACTGCGAACGCAATGACTTTTGAAAATCCTATACCGGCTTTTAGCCTGTACTGCGATAACCAAAACGTAGAAATAAGCGGTAACGTAAAATATGTTATTGATGCCGACGGGAAAGCCGAACAACTTTCTAAATATTCTATAAACTCCGAAAGCGAAAATGTAACTTTGTATATACCGTTCATTGCCAACGCTTTCACCATTCCCCAGATAGATATTGACGTGGAAGGCGAGATTTGCTACGGCGAGCCTTACAGCATTTTCACCGATAGGCTAACCTACGATTTTTATACGACTGAAATCGGTGAAATGACGGGTACAATTTACACACTAAAATCAAGCACCGAAAGTTTTACAATAGACTTCACAATGCTTGAAAATCAAAACTATATTTACAGGCTAACGACCAACCGTTCTGAAAGCAGGGGCGACAGGCATCACAAATATACAGTCAATGATGCTCAACCTGATATTCCCTACGAAATATTTATTATCAACGGCGACTGTTCCGAATTTAGCAGTAGTGCCGAATTTACGAAAGAAACTGTTACTATTAAAGAATTTATCGCCCGTTACTTTGAAGAACTTAATGACTATTTTGAACCGCTTGGAACGGCTTCACCCGACTTTTTATACGCTATCACAAAACAAGCATTAGCAACAAATAAAAACTACGAGTTCTTCAATTACTTTTTAGATAGCTACACTCAACTGCGGTTAATTGCCTATAAAATCGAAGTTCAACCGTCCTGCACTATCGAATATTCAATGCCCGTTGACGTGCAAAAGAACACCAGCTTTACCCCTGCAATTTATATGACCGAAGTTACCGCAACGGGTAATTATAGCATTGATTATACTATTGAACTTAACAGCAGCTTGCCATTTGTTATAGAAAGCAGCGCAGAGATTAAAAAAGAAAATGACTACACCTATACCGCCCAGAACGTGAACGGCGATTTCTACTTTGTTTTCAGTTCGTCTAAAAAGCCAACGAGCATATACGGAGATAACACAAAAATAGAACCGTGGCGTATCGCATTGTTTGTAATTGCAGGCATAGCCGGTTGCGTTCTTGTTGTATTAGTAACAATTCTGATTATTCATTATGTCAAAGAAAAAAGGATACGCAAGGGAAGCAAATGAAAAAAACTATATTAAAAGTCTTAAAATATGTACTAATCGCCGTTTCTATATATGTTGGTATATTACTAATTGAATTTTGTATTATATATGCAGTAAAAGGGGAAGATACATGGAATTATTATAAAGAATTTTGGGAGTGGTACATAACATTATTCTAATTAAGAAACCCCTTAACACAAAAATAAAAGAGCCGAGATTCCTTAACGGATTCTCGGCTGTCTGAATTATTGCTTGACAAAATAAAGATTTTATTATAAACTTCATTTACCATAAAGAGTGTGCAAGGGACTGCCCCAATGAACACACAGCAACCTACATTTAGCAAGGTGCTAACGGCAGAACGATGGGATAATATAAAAAATAAGCCCGTCGTAACGATGGGCTTTTTCAATGCTTATTTATGGAATAAATTTTGAGAAGGTATTTTATGAACAATACACAACTTGTAGTCAGGCTAAACAATGTCAACGAAAACTTTAAGCAACTTGAACAACTCGGCTTTTGTAACGCTCAACGCTTAACAAATGATAATTATAATTTCCCCGTTATTATTATTGATTTGCATAGCAAGCAATTTTTCGGCACAAACACAACCTGCATGGCGGCAATGAAACCCAAAGTACTAAACTTTGAAGAAATAAAAAACATTATCTAAACATAAAACGCCGAGATTCCTTACGGATTCTCGGCGTTTTCTCGTGCATATAAAAATTACTTAATTATGTTTATTTTTATTTAATGTTCCCGTTATTAGCGTCATTGAATACTTGCTTGTTATTGTGTACTCTATACAATCAAGTGAACTTGTACACAATAACATTGCCGGTAAAAACATTTTTTGTTGGGGATTTATTTCCCTAAAGATTATTTTCATAAATATATCATCGCCTTCTTGAATTATTTGAAAATCATTATATGCATACTCAAATAAATACTTCATATATTCCCACTCATATTGTGGATTTCTATATGAAGTCGTAAGGAAAGGCGAAGAAGGGGCACTATTTATTAGTCTTGGAGATAAATATTCAACAATCCCATGCGTTGCAGGCAAAGACGTAAACTCATCAAATAATTTTTCGTATTCACTATTAGGATTACGTTTCAGCCTTGATAATATGTCGAAATAGCATTGTCGAGGCATTTTGATAGTTAATTCGATATTTTCGTCAAAATGTTTGCCGTCATTTTGCAGATATAAAGCAATTCTATGACACCCGTAAACGCATCCATTAAAAGCCAAATGAGTTGCATCAACAATGACATTATCCCCGTAAGGCTTTTCCGAAAAAGCGAACTCATTTTCGTTTGCGTCAAGACATTTTAAGGAAAGGTCGGAATAATCAAGCCCTTGCTTTATCAGCAAATCAAGAGCAGAACGGTCAGCTGGATCGGAAGTGTTACCATTTCTTACATAAACTATTCCATTTGCTATAAAAGGAGTATTTTTACCTTCTTTGACATAAAATGCGATAACACCAAATCCAACATTGTTTGGATTTTCTAATATAGCAATACTTACATAGGGCAACGGGTGAACTCGACTTGCTATTAGTGAATATAATGCTTCTGTTGTAATATTTGATAAGTCAATATCCTCAACGATACCCTTATCATTGACACCAACAAAAAGCCAGCCTCCGTTTCGGTTTGAGAAAGCACAAACAGCTTTCGGAAGTTTCTTTTCTTTAAAGTCCTTATCATATTTTACCTTATATTCAATACAATAACACTCGTCTTGCGATTTCAAAATTTCCAAATCGGAGTATTGTAACTTACTTATATCAGATATATTTTTTATGCCCTTAAATGGACTATAAAACATAAAACCAACTCCTCTTTTATGCTATAAAAGTTCTTTTAACTTACTCAACGGATAGCCAAACCGCAAAGCCTTTACAAAATATAAAGGAACTTCTGACTTGCCCGGTAAAATTAACTTATGTGTTTCAGGTGGAGTAAAAAATCTATTGCGGTCTATCCAACCCATTACGATTGCTTTTTGATTGTCTTCATCCATAAATACCCTTATAAAAATGTCCGTTGAATGTAAAAGCTCTAATTCACGAACTTTTACTTTAAGAGCATCTAAACCTAATCCCGATTTAATACGCTGTTCCACAAACACACAGTATTTTTCATAAGACATATCCCCATAACGAGTATAATAAGGATAATTAAGGAAGTCTAATCCCATTAAGTGATTGATTAGATTTTGAATAGACTTCTCATCGTTATAAGAAGTAAATCCTGCACGGGCCTTATATTTAACAGCTAACCTTGTTGATTTGATTTCAACCGTATGAGCATTAGATTTACGTATTGCTTCTCTTGTATCAATACTCAAGCGGCTTCCTTCATTTTTAACACTATCGTTTATTAAATCAACAAGTTGCTGGCTTAAATTTTTAGAAAGAATGCCGTCAAATGGTGCGTGCGACTTAAAATTATCTGTGCGAAAACTATCATATGAATAATACCCATCAATGTTAAGTTTATCAAGAATAGTAATAACAACGTCTTCCGCAAACTTGCCTATTTTTGTGTCAGCTAATTTTTCTGCATCACTTCTTCCATATTGCCAAGTATTAACAGTATGAACTGCAATATTATTAACTTCATTTTTCGTAGATTGCACAACATCTTTAAAATCTATAATAGTACAATTACCAATGCTTAACATATCTGTTATTGCCTCCAAATTATTATGCAATGACAAAATCAAAGAATTGTTCTTTTGTAATAGTTCGTTCATTACCGTTTATAAACTGCGTAATAAACCATATATCGTCTTTTAATACAGGCAGATAGAAAATATGACTTGTTAAAATTGACGCTTGCTTATAGCATTTTTTTAATTCTTCAACTTTAACTTTATACTTTTCACTATCAAAGCCACCCGCAATAGTATTACTTATGTTCACGCTTTTTACTTCAAAAATATGAATGCGTCCATTATGGTCTTTCATTATAAAATCAGGATAAGACGAATGAACACCATCCAAGTAATACTCAAATCTTATTTCAGAATTATAAAGAAAATTTTTGCCCCATAAATATTTATTTGTGGGATTAACCTTTTCCGGCTCAACTTCATTAAAAATGTTAATTCTTCCAGCAATAGGATTATTCTTGCCCGTTATAACGCTTTTAATGGCTTGTGCTTTACCGTCAGCAGTATTTCTAAAAGATAAGTATTTTAAAATATCAGCCCATTCTCTTTCGGCATCACTATCAAATGAAAACTTGTCTTTGCCATCTCTACGACGCCATACCCAATCACTTATATTAACATAATTACCGTTATCAACATAAAGAGAAGCTGTGGGGAATGACGATAATATAGGAGTACCCATATCATCTTTGCACACTTCCATACTTTGCGAGTAATCACAAATATACTTACTGCTTTCTCTTGAAATACTATCTATATGCTCTGCAAACTTCCACCATTTTTCTATCGTGTCAGAATAGGAATAGCACATATCTTTAACAATACCGTCCGCCTTATCCAGCTTGCGGTATAACGTAAAGATATCAGAATAGGTTGGCAAAGCAGATTGGGAGTTAAGGAAGTTTTGCAAATTAAACCCTTCTTGCTCTGTCAAAGGTTTCAATTTCGTGGTCTTAACTTTTAATTCATTTGTAATATCTTCGGGTTCATCAAATAATTTTACGCTGAAAACCTTTTTCTTTTCTTCTGGAACAATCCCCCATATCCACGCAGTAGTAGCCAAACGCTTTGCTGGTTCTGAAATAGTTTCAAAATCTAAAAGACGGGGATTGCGCCGAACTCTACCCATAACCTGCTCATCAAGTTGCAAACTTTTTGTATCTCGAACTTGATAAAGCATACAGGCTCTTGGAATATCCCAACCCTCTGATATAACCATCTTAAATATAATTATATCAATAGTAGCGGTATTTTGTTTTGCGTAATCTTTCCATCTTGAAACAGGTAATTTCTTTGCTTTAAAACTATCATTGGTATTGCACGCCTTATCGTCATCAACAATAAGCATCCATTTCAAATCTTGATGCTCGGCTTTATTAAGTTCGGGAAAAATTACATTATTAAGTTCGTAATCCGCTTTATCTTTATTAGATATTTGAATAATCAAACACGGATTTACACCTAATAAATTTCTATAATTAACTTTAATTTCTTCAAATTTACGAATAGCATCAGCAACAGTGTCGGTTTCTTCACCAAATTCTATATGCTTTATCAAACGTGCTTTGACGGCATCATCATCTTTAATTTCAACGTCAGGATTTTGACCTCTACGTAAATTCGGAGTAGCAGAAAAATTAAATATTTTCTCAAAATTTTTCTCTGACAAGCTATCGAGATTATTTGTTGCAATATGACATTCGTCTTTTATTAAGTATATTTTTTTATCAAGCCCGCCAAAGAATGTGTTTAATGTAAATGTTTGTAAAAAGTTTTCCATTGCGCCTTGCATAAGTTTTCCACCTTTCTTATACAAATCACGAGGCAATAGGTAAACATTGTAATCGGTAGGAATAAATAACCTTTCTTCACCGGATATTTCACTTGTAATTAAATACGGTTTCAAATTAGGGAAGTAGCCACACTCGGCATAATCACAAAACTTGTCGTAGTTTTGTGCAGCCAAATCGCCTTTTGATAATGTAGAAACTAAAAATATAACGTTCGATTGCTGACTTAAAACTCTATTCATAAAGTCAGCCATCATATACGTTTTTCCGCTTCCTGTAGGGGCCTTAAAAGTGATTTCGTGTTTATATGCCGCCTGCGATAATAGTTCTTCGACCGCACGCTTTTGAAGGTCTATCGCTTCTTGCAACATTAGTTGTTTTCCTCCAAACGTTTTAGCCATTCCACATCATTCTCAATGATTTTTTGAGTTCCTTCAAAATTACCACAAACCCATTCTATTTTTTCACGAATGGTGGCAAATTTTTGTCTGCCATATAAAGTTTCATCTATAACGTCAAAAGGAGTTTTCCCCATTGTTTTTTCAAAATTAGCAACTGACGCAATATCGTAAACCTCTAAATTTTCCCCATAAGGAGTAAATTTCTTCCTTGCCAATTCAAAGTCAATAGAACTATCATAACATTTACCGACCATAACACGTCTTAATCTCTTACTTGTTACGTCCAAAGCAATGCCATTAGGATTTGTTTCAGTAATC
Organism: uncultured Christensenella sp.; assembly: GCA_910577375.1. Lineage (GTDB taxonomy): Bacteria > Bacillota > Clostridia > Christensenellales > Borkfalkiaceae > Coproplasma. Next base: position 156,040 of record CAJTLT010000004.1, on the reverse strand, counting down.
TCGTTGTTGGTACAAAGAATAAATTGTCGGTTGCCGCCATCAGCTTTATTCAAATCTAAAACGGCTTGACCTGTTGTTCCGCTACCAGCAAAGAAGTCAAGAATAATAGCATCTGTATTTCCGCAAACCATTTTAATCAAAGTTGAAATCAATGCAGTCGGTTTAGGATTTTTGAAAAGTGTATTGCCATTATCAAAAATCGTATCTAATTCTTTTTTACCATTATCATTAGAATAAGGATTTTCAATAAAAGACAGCGTAGTATAAGCCTTCGTAGGTTCTATCCATTCAATTTCATTTTTGCCATTCTTTTTACGGCAATTCAAATACGATTTAGTATATATTCTGTCATTTTTAATGACAAACATTTTTTCTTTTATGCCCCATTCAACAGCACTTTTAGACCATCTCCAAACCCAATCCGTTTTGCCGTGGTTTCCTGCCCATCTTTGTTCTTGTGCTTTCTTGTCGCCACCGGGATAAAACTTACGACCATCTATCTCGATTTCATAGTCCATTGTTTTGCTATACTGCAAAGAGTTATAGTCCAATGTTTGCGATAACGCATATTTTCCACGTGTTGCAACGAACTCATCTTCAAATTTATATTTATCTATGGTTTTTTCTTCTTGGCTAAAAATAATATCATTAGACAAAGTATATGCCAAAATATAATCGCTATTTTTAGCGATAGTTTGAGTTGACTTGCCGCCTTTCTTTGTTATTCTTGCGGCACAAAAAAGGAACCCTGTTTCACCAAAAACTTCATCAAAAAGGCACTTAATGTATGCTTGATTACGGTCATCAATACTACAAAAAACAACGCCGTTATCCTTTGAAAGTAGTTGACGAGCTAAAACAAGTCGGGGATATAACATTGACAATAAATTATCTCTCGTCAAAGAATTTTCATAATTCATTTGAGCAAATTCGCCCATACTATCTTTACCATACGGGGGATCAATATAAATGACATCAATTTTTCCCTTATATTCAACAAGGAGATTTAAAAGAGCGTCATAGTTATCCCCAATAATCAATTTATGAGTAGGTTTATCACTATCAGTAACAAAACTCAACGGCTCATTTTTCTGAAAATATTTAATAGCATTCCCAAATCTTTCTAATCTTTTATCAAAATGCAAGCCTGTTCGCTTATAGGTAGTCCCAAGTTCAGCAATAGAAATAGCTTCTGTTAAAGTCTCCGCATTGATAATAAGTTTTTTAAGCAAATCGGCATTGCTTTTTTCCAAAATTTTATCTTCAACACGTCTATCAATTTCCGTAATCAAATCCAATTTGGAAGCCTGCAACGATTTTTCCATAATTTTTCTTCTCCTAATGGTAACTATCTTATCTATTATAGCACAAATGACTTAATTTTTCAATGCCATTATATAAAAAGTTTAAACATAAATTCAAATTTACAAATGTTATTTTGTTATTAAATAACAAATGAGTGTTTTACGGTCGCTTGTCTTGATACAAGCGGCGGCTGACGCCGCCGCCGAGACAAGCGACCGTACTTCGATTGACAAACAAATAAAAAACAAAGAGCGGCGAGCGGGGTTTGCCGCTAAACCGCTTGCAATTCCCCGCTGCTGCCGCCTTGCTCAATTTTGTTTGTTTTATGTTGCTTTGTCAATTCGCCTTGCGTAGTTCGGCTATTGTCTGGGGCGACACCGTTCCAACCTTGCAGCCCTCGTCCCAGCACGTAAACTTATCCGACAGTATAAGTTTGTTATCGTGTTCGTCTTTGCTCAATTTGCATACAACGTCGTCGCCCTGTATATCGGAATAAAAGTACATAAATAAGCCCCTTGAACACGTTATTCGTTCACCTGTTTTTTCCAAGTATTTCAGTATATAAGCAAGCGCATGTCCGAACAGCGGCCCACCGTCAAGAGCTTCCATTTCGTTACGCCCGAAGCGATCAAGAAAGAAACTGCTTTGTTGTACTGTCCGTAAGGTATGCTTCTTAAAGTTATAATCCTTTGTTACGACAAATTCACCGGATAGCGTTCCTTCTGGAATATAAAACAGTCCGTGATAGTGTAAGCGATTAGTTTTCTTACCACGTTCCCATACACCCATATACCGCCAACTTTTTCTTGTCGCAAAGTTTTGCAACTGTTTCGTTACCGCCTTTCGGAAACTGTCTTCCGTATGCTTTTTATCGTCGTAAGTCAACGTAACGAAATAGTTAAACTCTTGGTTTAATGCCTTACGAACGAACCGCATCCTTCGGCGAATAAGATTTTTCCGCTTCCGTTCGGCGTTGCTCTCAACATAACTTTTACAAGCGTCGGGCGTTTTGAAAAGTGGAAGCATATCGTCATAAATCGCCTTTTCTCGTGCCTTACGGTTATAATTCAGATACTTTTTATAGAGTTCTTCAAAGATTTCTTTACGAGTAGTTTTCCTCTTTACCGTAGGCGCTTTTTCAGGCTCTAAAACGGGCTTATTTTCGCTTTCCTTCGCCTTCTTGATAACTTCTTCAAGTGTAACTTGTTCAGGCTCTGGTGGCTCAAATCCGCCGTCGTCGTCCGGTATTAAAACGGGCGGTACTTTCTCTAATTTTAGCTTTCCGGCTTGCTCGGAAATGGTTATAACTTCTTGCTTATGCTTTCGCCTACGGGCAGGATTAGTAGTATGCGGAATAGCTATATAATGACTGCCGTCGAAGTAAACTTTCGCTTCGGGATACCATTCGTCAAACTTTTCGTCAGCTTCCATTTGAACAGCCCCCCAAATCAAAAATTGACATTTGTCGCATTTCCGCCTCAAGCCGTTCCATACCGCTTTTATAATAGTCATTGTCCGTTTCAAAGCCTATAAACTTCCGTCCAAGTCGATACGCCGCAACAGCCGTAGTGCAGCTTCCCATAAAAGCATCTAATATCAAATCGTTTGCTTTGGTATGTTGAACTATGATACGAGAAATTAAATCGACAGGCTTTTGATTTTGGTGTATTTGCTTTTCCCCAGACACTCTCGGGAAACACCAAATATCATCATAACGGGGCTTGTCGGCATTGAACTTTGCACGTCCTTTATTAGCATAGATAATAAATTCGTAACGCTTACCGTATTGTGCTTCTAAATCGCCGGCAGTATGATTACCTTTATCCCAAACTATAATATTTTTCACATTGAAAAACTTCTCGGCTTCTTGCTTGAAGAAGTCAACCTTTTCCGAACCACAAAACATATACAGCGGCGTATTGTCTTTCATAACGGAATAAAGCAATGGCATAAGTTCTACTATAAGCTGCGGATTATCGTCGCCTTGAACGGCCTTGCAAAACTTATCGTTTTTGTTCGTTCTTCGGCGACTTCTATATCCGTTTAGATACGGCGGATCGGTTATGACACAATCAACGGTAAGACCTTGATTTATCATTTCCCTAATACCGTTCAGACAGTCCGAGTTGTAAACACAATTTTGTTGCATCAACTTTCACCCCCTGAACCGTATAGACCGTTAATGAAATAACTATTTTGCAGCTTCAGTTCTTCAACGGTTGCTCGCTCGGTTGCATATTCAAGATAATTGGCAAGACCGACGTGGGTTTGCTTCGCCATGTCATTGAAATAATCGGAGAAGCAGTCCGTTGCAAAACGGCGACGGTAGATTTTAGCGTTCATTAAATAGTACTTGCATTTATCAACTTTTCCGTCCATAGTGCCACGTTCCTTTTCTATCTTAAGAACGCCATACGCATAGCGGTTATAAATCGAAATGTTTCTTTTCCATAACCACACTGTAATACTTTTGAGAACGTGAACAAGCAACGTGTTGTCGCCCCTACGGAAACGGAAGTCGTAATAAAGGTTTATGAACTTGTTGAACGCCCATTCCGTAAGCATTTCTTCAAGCGTGTAGAAGGGCAACGCCAGCTTCTGATTAGTGCTTGAAATAATCTTTACAATATCACACAAATCTCTTGCGTCAGCACCCCAGCTTTCCGGTCTTTGCTCGTCCGTAAACACTTTGATAAACGGGAAGTTGTCAACGGTTGCGGAATGTCGGCACATTTTAAGCCAGCTATTGAAAAGGTCGTTTTTCTGATTAGTTTCACCATCAGCTTTTTTCTTCTCTTTAAGCTCAAGGTTATTGCCACGTTCCTTACCGATTTCAGTTATAGCAATAACGCCGAACTCAAAGCTGCCGACGTTGGGGTTGTTCTCAAGGACCTTTTTCCCAAGCCTTAAAATGTCGTAGTCCAAAATTTTAGAATGACGGCTTTCACGCCTAAACGCTCTGGGGAAGAAGTCAGTCAACCATAAGGGGAAATTACCGCTATCAATAAGGCGGTTATCCGTTCTTATAGAGTAGTTCGCCACAATAAGACTGCATTCAATTATGTAAATGAAATAGGCTTGTGCATAGGTCGTCAACACGTCAAAAATATCTTCCGTATAAAGTCCGTTATCGCACGACAGCCCATACCGCCAATAATCGTAGTTATAAATAATCGCCCTGTCGTAATGTTCTTCAAAACGCTCTTTAAAATCCTGCATCCAATCTTTAATGGTCGCAAGGTTGTAAATAGTGCCGTCATCAATTCTTGCCTGTAACTCTTTCTCAAAGCAAATCCACGAAAAGTACGGGAACTTCATATCGCATTTTTGCAGAATGTCTAACGCCTTCTGCCGGAACATTACTTCCTGCGATATTGTCATATCCGTTATAAGCGTAGTCTTCTTTTTACCCATAGAACCGCAACTCATTGACACAATAGGAAGTTCATTTATAAAGCCACAATTACGGGCTTCATAATGGCGCAACCTGCCGAGTGCTATTCTTATACGGAAGCGGTTAAAGAGCATAAACGCAAGTGGAATGAGAACCCAATACGGGAAGTAGATAAACGGTGTCTTCAAATCTTTGAATAGCTTTACGAACTGTCCGTAAATCGTACTGAAATCGAATACAGTCGCAAAATAGAAGTAGTAAGCAAAGAACTCAACGACGATAGTTCCAAGATTAAAATGTAAGCCTAAAACCGCCAACCAGAGCTTCCAAATCCAGCCGTGTTCCTGCATAAACGCAACATATTCCTGCACGAACCACTTTGTAGGCTGATAAGTCCACCTTGAAATAAACTTGAAAACCCTTAAAGGTACGGTGTCTTTGCCGTACTTATTGTTTTCTCGTCCGTAAAGTGCTTTGATTATAAGTATCACGGCAATTATACAAGGGGCAGCTATGACTAAATACTTGCCTAAATTCGCAATTTCCCCCGATATATGCCCTAACCAACCGTTAAAATTGTCTTTATTGATAAGCTGTAAGAAGTAATTTGCCGAACTTTCTTTAAATCCGTCAAAGTCCGTAGGAATGTTAATAGACGGTGCGGAAGTTTGCGACATATCTATAACGCTGGGCGTAATGTTATGCGATATTCCGAAAATCTCGCAAAAGTAGTAAGCGACAGAAAGCCCGAAATCTTTAAACGCTTCAATAAGTCTTATGTACGACGTTCTGAACACGAACGCCCCCATAAGTACAAGGACACACGAAAACAGTACAGTAGTTACAATGTTTATCACTCTTCTACGCATTCAGGTGTACCCCCGTATAAACCAAATAACTGATTATCAACGCAATTACAATAAGCGTCATAACTGCAAATATTCTTTTAAAAATTTTCATTATAATCTCCTTAAAAATGTATTAAAAAATAAGATGCCGAAAGAAATTCTCTCGGCATCCGTTTGCCCGTTAGCCGTTTCTACCGTCTAACTTTTCCCATTCAACGCTATCCCAATCAATGCTGTCTAAATAAGCATCAACGTCTTCGGGCTTTACGTTGCCTTTGAGTTCCGGCGGCTTCGGCGATTTATGCTTACGCTTCGGTTCTTCATACAAATTATCCGTCCATACTCCGTCAGACGGTTCTTTGTTTCGCTTGCGCTTACGTTCTTCGCTTCGCCGCCTTCGTTTCTTTTCAACTTTGACTTCTTTCTCGATTTGTTCACGCTTTTTTAATTCACGCTTTTCTTTTCGTCGCTTAATCGAATTGCCTATACTTTTGAAAAGCATACCAATCGCTTTGAACGGAAGTACAATAATCTTTCCGGCGACAAAAATTATAGAAGGACAGAACTTGAGTAAAAGCCAGATAATAATTATTGCAATCAAAATACCGAGAATAATTGCCAAGATATTAGGCTTGTCCTTTGTTGTAACTAACGGTGGTGTCCCGTCTGCGGCTATATCCATAGGCGACATTATCACGGGAATCACCGTTTCAACGCCATTCTTTGTAAAGGTAAGGTCAATAATATCGAAGTCTAACTGAACCCACATTTGACAAAGGTAAGCGTTAGTATCGGTATCGGTAAAATATGTTCCGTAAACGGGACGTGTCAAATCGCCGATAGTTTCCATATGCAAACCCGTTTTATATTTGCCTTCAACCAATTCAACAGCAAAATATTCGGACTGATAATACCTGAACAAATAAACTGTTTCTTTCTTATTCTTCGCTGTCTTTACATAATCACGAAAATCGCTATAATCGGTTTCCGCTATAAAGAAATCGTCGCAAAACGCCGTAGTACTCATAGCGTTATCTATATCGTCCATAGTTACTTTTTGGATTGCGCTCATGTTGTACGTGTTAGTGTACGACGTTGACGTTCCCCAAATTTTTTGCCAAAGGTTTTGCGAAGAAATGACGCTTGTCAGCTTAAAAGTATCTTTGTCAGTTATGGTTATATCCGTAAAATCGCTATCGACCTTATCAAACAATTCGGCACTATAACGGTTATTGATTTTTGCCCCACCGAAATTTGCTGTGTACGTTTCAAACCAACCTTTTTTGCCGCTCTTGCTATCACCTATTAAAAGTTCCGCAGGCAACGTGTAAGTATCCGCATCCCCGTTTTCGGCATAAAAAGCATATTTGAGTTTAGACAAATCATTTTCCGTTCCCGAATAGTTATAGCCGTGAGAATACTTAACGAAATAGAAGCCGCCCCAATATCTGCCTTCTCCGTTTGTATGGAAAGCATAATCGCCCGAAACACCTTTACCGACAACCTTCATAAATTCGTCGTAGTAACCTTTGTTACCCGAAACAAAAATGGGTGCAGTATAGGCATTAAGCCAAGTGGCGTGTACGGCAGTCATTTCACCGTATTCATCTATAATTGTGTTTGGTACGGAAAAGTAAACAGAATGTAGAGTATCTTGCTTATTCGCCGAACCGTTGCTTCCTTTCGGACGGTAATAAGTTGAACGAACGTCCAGCGAAAGGTATTTGTCAAAGCCGTCAACATTACACGAAAGAGTATCGGACTGTGCCAGCTCTGAACCATAGCCGAGTGCATAACCTTTATAAGAATAGGTTTGTCCGCAAGGATATTCAGTAACTTTATTCTTTACTGATAATTCAATGCCGCTTATTTTGTAAATACGGTTAGCCTCGTCAACTTCCCGTAAAATCGCTGTTCGCTGCTCGTCCGATAACCTAACCTTAAATTTCCAAAAACGTCCTTCATAGCCGGCTTCGGTGGAGTAGTTTATAAACTCTAAAACATACTTTGAATAGCTTGGTTTTGAGCCGTATGTAAACTGTATTTTGTTACGGTCTGTTGACATATCAAACGCTACGTCCTGCGGATTATACACATAGACGTACAACGCATAATCCGCCTGCTTTTCAGCATAGTAGGAATAGCAAAACTCTATAAAGGATATTACCTGTGGCTTACCTTTTGAATTATGCGGATAATCGGCTAAATCAAATTCCTTGCCGCCGATAGTAGAGCCTTTAAGGTTGTTAAGAACATTAGTACTTTCATAAACCGACTGTACGCTGTCCGTGCTGTCGGCAGATGCGGATAGGTTTCCCTGCCCGCATAATACCGTTACAATGCACAAAACAGTAATAAGTAGTACGTACAAAAACCGTTTTGTTATTGCTTTCATACGCCACCTCACATATCTATCGGAATAATGTAGAACATAAGCGTAATATAGCCTTCGTTCACTTCTTCATCCATAGTTGCAGCATCAGGCATAGTAAACGTATAGACGCCGTTTACAGGTTGCAAATCTTCAATGTATGCTTCCCCCGAACCTAACTGAACGGTAATACTTGAAATTTTGTATTCAGATACATACCCCGGTTTTATGTTTGCAACAAACGTTACAGTTTCGTTAGCGGCAGCCCTGTCCGGACAGTTCAAATCTACAACGCTCATACCAGCCCAACCAAGACTATCGCATTCCAAACGGTAAGTAGGTTCAGGCGTTACCGCCGTATATTTCAAATCTATACGAACATCAACGTTGCAAGTAGGCATAACGAACTGAAAAGCCCCGTTCACTTCTGTAACTTCAGGCTTTTCACTTACACCGAAGGCATAAATATAAAAACCCGAAATGATATAGTCGCTATCATAAATATTTATGTGAAAAATTACCGTTTCGCCAGCTTCTGCACGTGTCGGGCCATCTATACTAAAATTAGTAAGGTTTGTACCATCTCCACCCGTAAGATAGCCGATATTGAATTTCCGCACTACAGGCGACGTATCTGGAATACTCGGTTGTGTTGTATTCCCCGTCAAACCACCAGACTGTTCCACGCCATTATCCCCAAACGTAAATTCTATATTGTAAGTTACCTTATCGTTATATGAAGAAATTAAGAGTTTGAACGGATATGGATTATTTTCCAGAGCGTCTTTCGGAACGCTTATGCTTTTGCCGCTATGTACTTTCTTTAATACTTCGCTGAAGCTCAAACTTTCGGGAAAATACAATTCAAAAAAAGTGTCGTGCAGTATAGGCTCAAAAGCCGAAGTCAATTCTCCAACCTTTGAAAACAAATACTTTTCGCCATCAACGGTATAGTCAAAATCCCTTGTCATATTAGAAACGATTTTCACCTTATAGCCTTTGGGCTCGGAGTCTTCTTTATCGAAAGTGTACTTGACGTCAAAATGGTGAACAACTTCTTTATCAAAAGTCATTTTGCTTTCCGTCGTCAAAATCTGAACACCGTCGTACTCGATATAAAAAGTCTTTAAATCTTCGTTAAAGCCATTCGTGTACTTATAAGCAAAACCCAGAGCGGCAACAACAAAGAGCAAAACCAAACCATAACCTAAAATCTTTGCTAATGTTTTCATACGACACCTCACTTTAAACGACGTTAAGCTGTAAAGCAAACAGCCCCAGCACGTCGCTCTTTGTAATAGTATGAGAACCTGCGTTAAGCGTTACGGTTATTACGTTATCGCCAGCTTCCGTTGTTTCGCTTGTATAGTTCACCCCATCAACCTTTATTTTTTTACCAGCTGTATCAACGTAAATCTTAAGCGTAGTATCCGTAGCGGTATTAAACAATACTTGTGTATTGCTTTCCATTTTCAAATACTTTATGAAAGACTTACCGATAGCGGTTACGGTAGTTGCAGTACAAGTGGACTGTTTACCCGTTACCTTAATTCGACCGTCTGAAGAAATAACCGCTTCCGTTCCGTCAAAAGTGCAAGTTACAGGTTCGCTCATTCCTGCCCCGAAAATTATATCGCCATTGTTTATCGTTACGTCCTCTACGGGAATTACCAAGCCTTCAAGTGAAAAATCAACGGAAAGCCTTTCGTAGCCGTCGTGCCAAATATCTTCAACCGCAACCACGTCGCCCTTATAGCTGTACTTCGCCGTAAAGTGAATTATTGCGTGATAATCGCAGTCCTCACCGCATCCGAAATATATAGCTCTTGTAAATGCTTCATTGAAAGTCTGTTCGCTAATACCGCTTCCGGCAGCGAAGCAAGCAAAGGGCGAAGGCACGTAGAAAGTTATACCGTCCGGACTGAAACCGTTGCTTAAAATTTTAGGCGTGGGAGTAAATTCTCTACCTAACCTTTGACTAATTTCATAAACAACATTGCCGTCCAATTCAAGGTATAAATCACCATATTCAAAGTCGCCTTCGACCGTACCGTAACCGTAGAAATCGTAGTCAATCTCAATGCCATTTTCTTGATTAAAAACTATGTTATTCCAGCTTGTACTCAAGTCCACAGGATTAAATTCATAAAGATAATCCACATAGCAAGTAGCGGTTTTAGTAGCGTCGTAATTCGATGTTGCGGTTATAATTGCCGTATAATCAAAAGGCTGATAACAGGTAACAACAACAGTATTAGCCCCATTATATGCTGGTTCTAACGATAAATACCCGTCCGTATCGGTATCGTCATCAAACTTGATAGACCAATCAACCGTACCGTCTGTTGCGTTCTCCGGCGAAACTGTTGCCGATATGGTTATGCGAGAAACTGTTTCGTCCTGCAAGTCGGAAATAGTCATAGAACATGGCATTGAGTAAACCATATTTGACAACATTTCATTGCCACTATCGTCATAAACTTTTCCGCTTATTTCGTAATTCTGCGTATCGCCGTTATTCGTTTCACCGCCCTTATCCGTTCTAACAAAGTGAATAATTAAACCACCCATAATAACGAAAATAAGTGCAGCCGCAATAATGATTAAAATTGTCTTAATGTTTTTCGTCATTTATAATTCCTCCTTAATTTCCACCAAAGGTGATATTAGACTTGTCAAGGTCGAGTGTTGCCAAATCATCTACCACCTGAAGTAAGTGATATATGTCTATCCGATAGCCGTAACTAACGCTACCGCTACCTTCAGGAAGTCCGTTAATAGTTAGGTTATATAAATACACACTATCTATAGCGAAACCCTTTTGCCCTTCCGCATTGCACAAGTCATAGCCGAAATCGACTAATGTGTGGTTTGTATTTGCTACGGCATATTCACCCCACGACCTATCAAAGAAACCGTCAATAGTTCCAGAAAGGAAAGCATTAAAATCAACCGTATAAGTCATAAACGAATAGTCGTCCAAACCACAGGCTTCAACAACTTCCATATTAGGGGCAAGAGAGAATGACAATTCAGGCATAGACGTTATTTCCGGTGCTTCTTGTGTATAAGAAGAATAGGTAAGACTACACCCGTAACTTAATGACTGATTACCATTAAGCTCAACTGATGCAGGCGGAATACCTAACTCATTGATTAGCCCACGCCCCAGAGAACCGTTCCGCTTAAATGTATTAAAGCCTATTGTCAACTCATCCATTGAATAGGTTTGCTTATAATCGCAAACACATTTAGCAGTAACCGCAGGTTTTTTAGCAAGCGAAGCAATTATCTCTATTTGCTGTCCGAACGGTTGTAAACATTCAACACGAACGGATCGGTCGTTAATAGGTGTAAGCCTAACGCAATCCCTAACCACAGTTGTTTTTTCAGCAGTATTCCAATATACCGTTTCACCCGTCCAACCCATAGACCACTTTATATCACCACCATAAAAACTTGTTGTAGCGGTAATGGTATATGCGTTGGTAAAAGTTGAAACGTCTTCGTCGTCGGAAAGCACCCGTGCCGAAAGTTTCAATTTAGAAGACTTCTTTTGTGGCGTTACCGTAAAGACTGCGGCGGCATTTGCCTTTTCTTCGTTGTTCCTGATAACGGTCTGTGCAATCCAACCGCCGCCAAGAGCAATACAGAGAATAATAGCAACGACCATAACAATATTTTTGATTGTGTTCTTTGACATAAAAATTCTCCTTTTTAAAAATTTAGCGGCTTAATATATCGCAATTAAGCCGCCGTTCGTTTGTTTATGCGTTCGCCTTGATAAGCATATCCAGCAAACTCTTGTCCGATTTGCGGGCGGGCTTAACGGGGCATTCGTAGATTTCACCGTTTTCGTCGGTGGAAATTACCTTAAAGGTATTACCCTCGATAACATGTCCGTCGTCTGCCGCAAACTTGAAGGGTACGATAACGAGTTCCGCTTCCAACGCACCGTTGTACACGATTTCAAGAACCTTGTAACCGCCCAAATCGGGGGGAACAACCTGAACCTTGACGTCGGTGTTTCTTACCGTGCCGTTAATGTAGTAAGCGTAGTAACTCTTACCGTTTTTCTCGAAAAGTTCTCTTTCGACTTTAATAACGTTCGCCATTACTGATTACCTCCGTTTTTTCTGTGCTGACCGATACTCTGGGAAGCGGCAGCCGCCTTGTCTTTGTCCTTCGTTTCCGCTAACACCTTATCGTAGATATACGAGCCGGCGTGGTCGGACTGACAAAGAAGATAGCCGGAACGCAAACCCTGATTGTATGCGTCAAGCTCTTCGCCTTTCTTATCGCCACGTTTATGACGATTTTCCTTACGCTCTTCGGCATAACCTTTTGCCCTTTTGCTGGGACGAAGCCACTTTCTTATTCTGGGCTGTTCCGCAGGTTCAGCGGCGGCAGGTGCTGCCGTAGTTCTGTTAGCATTATTTCTTGCCATTGATAAATTCTCCTTAAAAATTTGATTTTGCAGTATTTCTTGTCTGCTTTTCAGACAGTAACTGCGTATTGAATTGTACGTTGCTTTAATTCCCGTACAGATATGGAACACCACGTTCCGGTTGAAAAATAAAGGGGCCCGCTTTATTTAATCCACTTAAAGTTTTCGCCGAGAATTAAAGGCTTCTGATTGCAAATATCAGGAAGGGAAGCTGTTATTCGATATAGGTGCGGACGAACATGGAACCGTGAATGCGCTTGCCGTCGTTCTCAAAGAGCTGTTCGTAAAGCATATCTCTTAACTTCGTACGGCGGAAATAGGTATCTTCGCTTAAAATACGAGTAATACCCAAAGCCTCGGCAACGTAAGTAAGGTGCTGGTTCACGATAAATTCTTCGGTACGGTAAACATTGGTTGCATTATCTAAAAAGTCAACGTCGCTCAAGTCGATATCGCAGTCTTTTTGAAACTGTTTGAACATTTTACCTATCATCTTTAATCTCCTTTTTTCTTAATTGATTTTGTTTGCGAAATAATTGATAAGTTCTCTAATCAAACGTCTTATATGTTCTTCTGAATAGCACATTTCCGATGCAACTGTTTCCTGCGTTTTGTTTTGTATGTACAAACACCCAAACAAATCGTAGAGCCTTGCCGGTGCAGTCTTTATGGCGTTTACATATTTGTCCGCTAACACCTTTGAGATAGAAACTCCGGCGTTTTTAGAGAGTGCATCCATATTCGCCTTGCGTGAGAAGTAATACCTAACTTCCCGTAATTCGTCCTTGACCTGCTCGCTTACCACAACTTTCTCCTTGATATTTTTTTGCAATCACCGTAAGGCGCAACCCTTACACTTCTTTCAGGACAGAAATTTGCAAATAGCAACCACTTCTCAAAAAAAAGTTAGAAAAAATTTTTTAGGCGTACCAATATCTTGCCTAACTGTTTTTGTACTGCTTGACGGGTAATTCCAAAAATATCGGCAATCTCTTGTTGCGTTTTTCTTTCAAAAAAGTACAGCTTAACAATCTGTCTATCACGTTCCGACAACTGCTCAATAGCTGCGTGAAGTTTTGATAATTCTTCCGCATGGTCTTCATTCTCGATTAAGGCGCTTTCAAAATCTTGCGTTTCATCTTCCAGCTCAAAGCCTTTTTCGGATAAGACTTCGATAGACGTTACGCTAACTTTATCTTTCGCACGATAATCACGCTTACGCTGTTTTCGTTCCGGTTGAACGTAAGCACGATAAACTTCTTCGCTAACTTCAACCTTTTGCCCTTTGACATACAAATAGAATGTCTTGCTTTCCTGCATAAAAAAACTCCTTCGCCGTTTGCTAATTCGGACAAAGGAGTAGATATAGGTGCAAAGCCCACCTTTTTCAGTCATACCACGCAATAAGGGCAGAGCTAAAAAAGGGTACACCGTCGCTTTCCATATAATAGGAAAACTTTTATGTATCCTTTGCCCTTATTGCAAATCAGGCATTAAATAATTTTTAAATTTTTATAACGAAAAAAAGCCTTGACAAACAACACCCGAATTAAATCAGGCAACTGTTCGTCAAGGCTTTTAGTCTTGCTTTCACGTACTTTTAGTACGTCTTACAAACACTTACTTTATGTGTAGCGGCACGGGAGATATTACTCGGTTCTACGAAACCGTAACTTGCACATAAAGCGGAATATTTAGTTGTGTTGGCTAATCGTTATTACTGCTTTTGCTTTTTCTTTCATTCTCTTGCTTGTAATACAGCGTCTGCATTTACGGCATTGCAAAATAACGCTTCCTTTTCCATTTTTGAACCCGTAATTACGCTGTCCGCAGTTCGGACAGTAGATTTCTATTTGTTCGATATAATCTGGCATTTATACTCATCTCCTCACCTCAAATTAAATAACAAAGAGTAGCAACGGGGGATCTACTCGCTTATTACCTAAATCCTTAACTTGTTTCGCTTTCGTCTTTCTCTAAATTTCTTCAAGGACAAGCATAAAAATCTAAACAAATGTTTGCATAAATTATTATAGTTTTCCCTACGGATAAAGTCAAGGAAAACAAGCTACATTTTTAAAACTCCTACAAAATTTTGTTGACTACGAAACAGCAAAGACCAGCAAATGTATTTTTGCTTACAAAACTATTATATAACAACTATCTTGACAACTGCTGTCAAGTTTGCCAAACATTTTAAGATTTTTGTCTTTGAATGTTGTGTATGGAAAATAACGCATCATTAGGGAAGTTTTCGAGAGTTTAACAGAGCCAATTTTACCTTGTCAACTCCGTTTCGGTGCAGGCATTCACGGCGTTGACAAGGCAATACTTTCCCAAGAATTTCACGACAATAAAATCGCCCCTGTTTTTTAGGTTTTGTCTTTTGACAAAAACAAAAGGAGTGTGGCGGTTTTATGTTTTACACGTTCATTCCCCCGTAGTGGGTTATCAACATTGCCCGAAAATGTGGGTTTTTGTGTGGTTTATGCTTGCTAATGTGCGGTTTTGATAGGGTATATGTCCTATTATGTGGTTAATTTATAGATTATACTGAATTTGCAATCACAACTTAATAGCTTATCCACGATAGCAAAATCAAGTGTCAGAGCAAAACACACCAAAAGGAAATTTTATTCCAAAAGAAGTTTACAAATTACTCAATTTTATACAAGAGCATCCTTCGGACGAATGCGACGATTTAACCGCCATTGTACTTAAAATGGGGCTAAACTCGATTGCAAAAAAATCGACGCAGAAAGCTCAACGGCAACAAAACATTTTTAAATTTACTAATAAGGAGATTGACGCTATGTCAGAACTGGTAAAAATATTACTTATTTATAGCGGCCATGCGGTAAAATACCGTTCCTTGAAAAATTCATTTCAAGTACGTTTTCGCAGAGATGGCTACAATATAGAACTTTGTGCTCAAGACCTCACTACACTAAAAATTAGATTTTTAGCTGCCATTGAACAAGCCGTCCCGCATAAGAAACCCAGCACACCGCTTTTAAAAGACTATTTAACAGAATGGCTTGCCATTAAGAAGACAACTGTAAAAGAAACTACATATAACGGCTATATCGCTTTAATAAACGCACATATAAATCCAGCGTTTGGTGATAAACATTTAAGCGAAATAACACGTGCTGATATTCAAAACTACTTATCCGCTTTGGTAAAAGAAGAAAAATATCGCACCGCTGAAAAGCTCAAGATACAGCTTAAAGCCATATTTGACGTTGCAGTTGCAGATTACAACTTTAAATCACCTATGACAAAAGTTGAAGTAACCAAGCACGATGCCAAGAAAGGCACTTCACTTTCTTTAGTCGAAGAAAAAATTGTCGTTGATTATTGTATTTTACATAAAGACGAACCTGTTTGCAGTGCAATTCTAATACTTCTTTATTCTGGTATGCGTGTTGGCGAACTTTACTCGGCTATTCTTCACGAAAAGTATATTGATTGCGAAACGGAAAAAATTCGCAAAGGCAAAGCACAAGAAATTAGAAAAATACCTATTTCGCCTATGCTGAAAAAAGTTATGCCGTACATTGACTTTGAAGCAGCCAAAACGGTAAAGCGTGATTATATCAATAGACGCTTTCAAAAGATTATTCAAGGCAGACATACCCACGAATTACGTTATACGTTCATTACAAGGGCAAAAGAATGCGGTTGCAACTTGGAACTTGTAATGCTTTGGGACGGACACAAATTCGATAAAGAAGTAGTAACCACAGCCGTCGATAGGGGCTATACAACTTATTCGGACGATTATTATTTCAGAGAAATCGAAAAAATCAATTACGAACTCTAAATATTAAAATGCAAAAAGGGACAGACCGAACATTGCGATTTGTCCCTTTAATTTGCATATTGCGTTTCCCAAAAAAATATTGAACTTTAAGGCTATCTAAAAATTATGCAAAAAACAGCCAATTTTATGCAAAAAACGGCAAAATCATTACCCATTATTACCCAAATGCCGTTTTTAGCGTAAAAAAATGAGAGAAATCATAACAATTTCTCTCAAATTCTTGGTGCCGCTGGCCGGACTTGAACCGGCACGGATGTTACTCCGAAGGATTTTAAGTCCTTTGCGTCTGCCTATTCCACCACAGCGGCGTGTTTTTTGCATAAATATTCAATTTTTTATATGTAATAGGATTTTAAGTCCCTTGCGTCTGCCTATTCCACCACTCGGGCATGGTTTTTTGTTAAGTTTTCAGTTTTTATGTGAATTTTTTGTTAATTATTTTCTGCCAAAAATTTTAAGTCCCTTGCGTCTGCCTATTCCGCCATAGCGGCGCAATTATATAATTAAAAAATGCCTTGGCTGTGCCAAGGCATTTATGGAGGCGCCACCCAGATTTGAACTGGGGAATCAGGGTTTTGCAGACCCTTGCCTTACCGCTTGGCTATGACGCCTTATAAAAAAATAGTGCGGACATGTGGAGCGGGAGACGAGATTCGAACCCGCGACATTCACCTTGGCAAGGTGACGCTCTACCACTGAGCCACTCCCGCATATCTGCCGCACTATTTCCGTTGGTGGGAGCTACAGGGCTCGAACCTGTGACCCACTGCTTGTAGGGCAGTTGCTCTCCCAACTGAGCTAAGCTCCCAAACGCTTAATTAATATAACAAATAAAGAAATAAAAATCAAGCGTTTTTTTGAAAAAATAATAAAATTAAATAAATTTTTTGCGACATAGTTTTTGTGCGCGCAACCGCACACAATATATTGTATGTGCCGCAAACTTTTTTTGATACGCAAAAAACAGTTCCTCCGTAAAAATACGGTGGAGCTTGATATTTATGCGTTTACCTGTTCCATAAGTTTAAGCAAATCGCTTATTTTATAAGTATCGTCAACGAATATGGAATAATATTCGTCTACCCAGGGGACAGTCCAATTCTGATATTTTTGAAATCTTCCTTTAATTTCCGATGTGTATTGAATAAACGTATCCGTTTTTCTTGCTTCCAAAACAGCAAGGGAACATTGAAACGTCGTCCCTGAATTATATGCACAGAAATCACCGTACCATGAACCCGGGTCAACATATTCAAAACGGATATCAACGCTTTCCGGAATTTGGCTTGCATCATACACTCTTGGAGATTCAACATTTTTTGTATAACTGAAACCGAAATTAGTTCCCGCACTTACAGAACCGCCGCCACCGCCTATTCCGCCCGAAAGATTAAATCCGGAAGAATAACTTACGGTTTTGCTCGGTCCCTGTGCTTTGGGGGCGTAATCTCTCACCATAAATCCTTCTTTTAAGTCCAGTTTAAACTCTACCCCAACGCCTTTAAAATTACGGTTGTTCGTTTGAGTAGGTTTCAAATATGTTTCGTGAGTAATCAACATCCATAGCTTTTCTTTGTTTGAAGGATTGTTAAGGATATAAACCGTTTCATAATCGGTTATCTTTCCAAGCAATTCATTATTAAAAACCGCATCCGTATTTCTTATCGTCGTTGAATTTTTCACCGGTATATAAGAATCCCCTATATTAAAACTTCCCCTGTAAATATCCCCCTCCGTATATCCGAACGGGTCGCCGAACCCGATAAGCGCGGCTCCGCTTTCAACGTCGTCGTAAATATCCTGTTTTAGACGTGCAATGCTTTCTTCGGTGTCGTGTGCGCTTTTATAAATTTCACCCTCGATAATACTGTTTTTATATCCCTTGAAATAATAACGGTAAACAAGTTCCGTTTTATTTACGGAATTATCACCCGAATAATAAATACTTCCCGTTTCCTGATTTTCATTTTCGCCAAACCCGTCTGCTTCCTCGAACACAACAAGCTCGGTTTCCAACATTTCTTCGATTTTCCGCATATCGGAAATTTTTTCAACAACCGTCAAACCGTCATCCGGCGGTAAACCCGCTTCCGCCGAACAAGCGGTTAAAAATAAGCCCGACGCAGAAAATACCCCCGCAAAAATAATATTTAACTTTTTCATTTGTTATCTCCAAACACACCGCCAATATTACTCCGCCTTTGTGACCGTTTGGTGTCGGCAAAATAATATTTTAAAAAAATACGGAAATGAGAGTATAAATTAAATAATCCGCGTCAATAAAAAATCCGTAATTAAAACGAGGTGATTTTATGAAAAAGTTTATGGCGGCGGCTTTCGCGTTAATTTTAATAATCGGCACGGTAATTTTCGTAAACTATCAAAGCGGAACGGTGGAGGCGGAAAACGATTACCTGCGCATACACGTCCGCGCAAATTCCAACGAACAGATCGACCAAAATATAAAATACATAGTAAAAGACGAAGTCGTAAAATTCATAACCCCTTATGTTGCGGAGTGTGTCGATAAACCCGCGGCTATGCAGATTATCGGCGGAATTTTGCCGCAGATTGAAGAAGTTTGTGATAAAACCTTGCAAAATCACGGCTTTGCATACGCGTCAAAAGCGCAGATACGCGAAGAAATTTTCCCCACCCGCGTTTACGGCGAACTTACTTTGGAACAAGGCGTTTACGACGCTTTGATAATCGAGCTCGGCTCCGGCACGGGCGACAACTGGTGGTGCGTTATTTATCCTCCGCTTTGCTTTACTTCCGCCACTTCAAACGTGGAATACCGTTCTGCAATTTACGATATCATAAATAAGTTTTTCGGCAAATAATTACTACAAAAACCAAACGGTTCAAATAACGTTAAAAAGCCTAATGGGGCGGAAAACAGCCCCATTAGGCTTTTTTGACTTATTACTTATAAACAAATTTATTATTCCCAAACGGCGGGCTTGCCGTTAACGTACCTCCAATAACTGCCCGCCTCCGTCGGCGGATTTTCAGAATAAAAACAAAGCTTTTCTTCGGTGAGATATTTATCGAAAAAACAGAGCGTTTTTTCAAAATCTTCTTCCGTTCCGTTATAAAATACCGTCTTGAGATTTTCACAGTCGAAAAACGCTTTGCGGTCCACAAGCGTGACGCCCGAACCGATTATAATGTATTCGAGCTGTTCGGCGGAATAAAAAGCGGATTCCCCGATTTTATTTACGCTGTCCGGAACGGTTACAAATTCAGAAGAATTACCATAAAAAGCTCTGACACCGATTTCTTTTACGTAATCGGGTATAACGCTTGATTTACACCCCGCAACAAGTTTGTCCAAATTTGTCTCTATAATGCAGTTTCCGTCGCTGTGGTAAACGGGATTTTGTTTTGAAACGGTAAGAACTTCAAGTGCACTGTTGTAGGCAAACAGTCCTGCGCCCAAAAATTTTACGCTTGACGGAATATGAATTTTTTTAAGCGCTTTGCAGTTTCCAAAAGCAAGGCTCTTTATTTCCGTTACCCCTTCCGATACCGTAACGGAAGTAAGATTGTCGCACCCCCAGAACGCCGCTTTCCCTATGCTTATAACGCTTGGAGGAATAACAACGCTTGTAATGCCTGAACTGTAAAAAGCTTCGTCGCTTAAAAACTTAACCCCGTCGGGAATAGTTACGTCGCCCAATCTGTAACCGTAAAACGCATCCGAAAAAATTATCCGCGTATCGGAATGAACCGTGCAGACCCCGCCCGAAGCTTTATAAAGCAAAACGTAAGGATTTTCCTCATTGCCGAGATAATCGGCGTTGCCGTAACGGTTGAAGCTTAAACTGCTGCAATTCCAGAACGCAGTACTTTCCACGTTTTTAATACTGCCCGACAAAGACAAACGGGAAAGCCCATAACAGTTTTTGAATGCGTAGTGCCCTATTGAAACGACTTTTTCGCCGAGCGTACATTCAGCCATATTTTTACATTCCTCAAAAGCGGAAGAATGTATTATGCGGGTTTGAGGGTGTACCTTAAAAGCCGTTAAAAGTTTATCCGCGGTTTTAACCAAAACCATATACGGATTTTCCTCATTGCCGGCATAAAGTCCGCCCCCGTATTCGTTGAACCGCAATTTTGCGGCAGACAAAGCGTTTTTACCCAGATTTTCCAGCTCCGTCGGCAAAGAAATATATTCCGCATTAACACAGTTGTGAAAATAATCGTCGCTAAGGGTTTTTCCGCGTTTTATCGTAATGTTTTTCAATAACGGTCTTGTTGTGTTGTTTATCTTTGCAAAACCTTCCGCAGACATAACAACCGTTTCTAAAGAGGGGCACTCGTCAAACAAAAATATACCCGTGTTATCCGTATCGATATCTACACATTTAAGCGCGCCGCACTTATAAAAAGCGTAATCCTGCACCTTTTCCACGCCCGGGCCCGCAGTTATGCTTTCTATTTTACGGCATTCCACAAACGCGCATTCAAAAACAATTCCGCCGTTAACCGTAACGTTTTTCAATGATGTCGGAACGTAATACGTTTCCCAAAACCTGTCTATATAATTTGTAATGCGGTACGATTGCCTTACCGCCATACCGCCCTCGAACTCCGCGGTTCCGAAAATATAACCGAAAAGGGTTTTATAAGACGGAATAACCGAAAGGCTTTCGCCCACAAATGGAACCGTAATGCTTTCCAGCGACGAACAGCCGCCGAACGCGCCGAGCCCTATTCTTTTTACACTTTGCGGAACAACGGCGCTTTTGAGCGAGGCACAGCCGAAAAACGCGTCTTCTTTAATTTCCGCAAGGCTTTCGGGGAAGGTTACTTCCCCCTTTATTCCGAGCGGGACTGTTAAAATTTCCGTTCGTTCTTTATTGTATAAAATTCCGTCAAAGGCGGAGAATTCTGGATTTGAAGCGCTTACCGTAAATTTTTCAAGCGACTGACATTTGTCAAAAGCGTTTGCGCCTATATAAACGAGCGAGGCTGGGATTGTAATTTCCGCAAGTTTCGTACATTCGTAAAAAGCCCTGCTTCCTATTGCCGCGGGGTTTTCTTCTTCCTCGATTTTACTTCCGTTGCAACCCGCGATTATCGTTTTGGTATCAGTTTCTATAATGCAGTTTCCGTTGCTGTGGTAAACGGGATTTTCGCTTGAAACGGTAAGGCTGAACAATTCGGGGCAGCCTGCAAACGCGCCCTCTCCTATTTTTTTAACCGTTTTAGGCACCGTGATGCTTTTGACGGTATCGCAGCCGTAGAACGCATCTTGCGATATCGCCATTATATAATGTCCGTTGCTTATAGCGGGAATTTCAAAATTTTCAGGCACGTTTTCCCAGCCGATAACGGTGCATTGCGTATCGTCTGCGTAATATCTGAGAACTCCGTCGGAAAATACGAAGCTGGGATTCGATACAGTGCATGCCGACAAACCCGCGGCAAGAAAGCACGATGAAATCAAAGCAAAAATAATGCAGAGAAATTTTTTATTCAATTTTTTTCTCCTTAAACGGTTTATTTGCCGATTTCAATATAACATCGATTTAAAAATTTTTCAACCGGCGCGGAATAACTTTTTTTATATTATTCATAATATTTGCAAAGGCGGAATACGCCTTGCATTTACACATATTATCGCTCGCCGCATGGCGCAGCTAAGGAGGAAAAATGAAAAAAGCACTTAGAATAGGCGCGGCATCCGTGGCGTTGGCGGCAGTTGCAACGTGCGGCGCGATATTCAATTTAGGACACACGAACGAAACAGACTTTGCCGTGTCCCCCTACGTTCAGACGGCTGTTCTGAAACAAGGTGCGACGGGCGGCGAAGTTAAAGAATTGCAAAGACGTTTAAAGCAATGGGGTTATTACTCGGGCTCGGTAGACGGCGTTTACGGACCGAAAACGGTTGAAGCGGTAAAATACTTCCAGCGCAAAAACGGACTTAAAGCCGACGGCATTGCGGGGAAATCCACTTTTGCCGCACTCGGTATGAACGACAGCGTCAAAGTCTTGGAAAACGAAGGCAAAAAGCCGAACGGAAATTCAAATTACACAAGCTCGGATTTGTACCTTTTGGCTAAATGTATTTACGCCGAGGCGCGCGGAGAAAGCTACACAGGTCAGGTTGCCGTAGGCGCGGTAGTTCTGAACAGAGTAAAATCTTCAAGTTTTCCCAACACAATTTCTGGCGTTATTTACCAAAGACACGCGTTTACCGCCGTATCGGACGGACAAATCAATCTTTCCCCCGACCAGACGGCAATGAACGCAGCTCAGGACGCTATGAACGGCTGGGACCCCACTTACGGCTGTCTTTATTATTATAACCCCGCGGTGGCTACAAGCTCGTGGATTTTCAGCAGAAAAACGGTTACCACTATCGGCAAACACGTTTTCGCAATTTAGGAGGCAATAAATGAGTAAGAAAGAATTATCCAGCGGAACGGAAAAGGCTGAAAACCTTACCCGTAAAAACACGGCAAAAAAACCGACGGAAAAGAAAGCTCCCGTAAAACAAACGAAAAAAACCGTTAAAAAATCAGACGGCACGGTAAAACAACCCAAGCAAAACGTTGTAAAATCCGAAAAACAGAAAAAATCAAAGAAAAAGAACAAACCCGTAAAGGCTATTAGCCAAAAACGTTTGCAAAGAAAGCAGGCGCGAGAACAAAA
This sequence comes from uncultured Christensenella sp., assembly GCA_910577375.1. Classification (GTDB taxonomy): domain Bacteria; phylum Bacillota; class Clostridia; order Christensenellales; family Borkfalkiaceae; genus Coproplasma. The sequence goes on along the minus strand of CAJTLT010000004.1, from coordinate 133,180 downwards.
GAAACTCGAAGCGGCTAAAATCCGTGCGGAGAAAAAGCAAAAACGCCTTGAAAAGAAGCTTGAAGCAAAACAAAAGCGTCTGGACAGAATAGCGGCGATAAAGCAGGCAAAAGCAGAGCGCAGAGAAAAAAGACGCGAACGCCGCGATATGTTAAAGCACGAAACAAAAGAAGCGCGCATCAACCGCAGACGCGAAGAACACGCGGCAAAAATTGAAGCTCGCGTCGCAAAACGCGAGGCGGCTATGGCAGACAAGCGCGCAAAACGCGAACACCGCCTGAAAGTACGCGCGGAAAAAAGAGCGGAAAGAAGCGAAAAGCGCCATGCGCCCGGCTTCGGCGGCTGGCTCGCAGCGGTTATTTCTTTGGGCGTAACCACCCTTGCCCTTGGAACAATGCTTACGTTCGGCTGGCTAAATATGAACGGTATGGAAGCCAACATGGCTACGGCGCAGAACGAAAACCTTTACGAACTTAACTCTATTGTAGACAATCTCGATACAAACCTTTCAAAAGCCCGCGTTTCAAATTCGAGAAACGAACAGGTAAGACTTCTTACCGATATAGCAATCGAAAGCGAAATGGCGGAAACCGTATTGGAAAGACTTCCTCTTGACACGCAGACCACGCAAAACCTCACCTCTTTCGTTAACAAGATGGGCGACAGCGCGCAGTCGATGCTCTATTCGGTGGCAAACGGAAAAAAGCTTACGGAAAGCCAGATTGCAACAATCGAGCATATGTATAACACCAATCAGGAATTAAAAGCCATCATAAACGACCTTTGCGCAAACTGCACGCAGAAAGATATGCTTTCCGCGCTCAACGGCAAAACGGACGGGCTTTTCTACTCCTCTTTCGACACAATCCAGAATACTACGGTAGAAACCCCCAAAGAAATTCACGACGGACCTTTTGCGGAAAATATAGATAAAGTTACGGCTAAAAACCTTGAAGGCCTTACCGAAATTACCGCGGGAAGAGCCGAAGAACTCGCTAAAAAGTACTTTAAAGATTACAACGTTTCCGACGTGAAATGCACAGGCGAAACGGTTGCCGAACAGCTCACTTGCTATAACGTTGTTCTCACAACGAACGACGGCGAAATGAGCGCACAGATATCGAAGAAAGGCGGAAAGGTTGTTGAATTCAACAGCTACAAAGCCTGCGCCGACAAGAATTTTTCCGTTAAACGCTGCATCGATATTGCCGAAGACTTCCTCGACGCTCTCGGTTACGACGATATGAAAGCCGTCTGGACGAGCGAAAACGGAACTACCTGCAACCTTAACTTTGCTTACGAAGAAGACGACGTTATTTTCTATTCCGATATAATCAAAGTAAAAGTTTGCGAAGAACGCGGAATCGTTACCGGTCTTGAAGGACTTAGCTATGTTCTCAACCACGTGGAAAGAACTCCCGGCGAACCTTCTATTTCCAAAGCAGAAGCAAAGGCAAAGCTTGTAAAAGGCTTTGACGTTGAAGCCTCAAGGCTCTGCGTAATCCCCGTTGACGGCGGAGAAACCCTTTGCTATGAATTCTTCGGAACTTATCAGGGCGATAACTATTATATCTATATAGACGCGAAAACGGGCGAAGAAGCAGAAGTTTTCACCGTTATAGGCACAGCTCAGGGCAGAGCTTTAATGTAAACCATTTAAAAATCTGTTTATCAGTCTGGCGGAAATTCCGCCAGACTGAATTTTTTGTTTTTTATTTCCGCATATTGACAAACGCAAAATTTTGTTATAAAATACAGCCGTATTACAAAAGACCGACAAGGAGGTTTTTAAAAAGACATTTCTGCCAAACGGTAAATACGTTTTTCATGCCGTACGGCACAATACAACTTAATAAAAACGGGATTGTCAAACTTCACTCCGCACTGCGATAAGAACACCTTGTTCACTTGTTTACGAAAAGTGAACGTCACTTTAAGGAGAACGTCCTAATCATAAAAGCCAAGCGAATTCATTTGTGTGAATTTTACAAACGTCGATTGATAAAGATTTCTGCCGGAGAGTGCCACCTCACTGATAAAAAGCCCTTTAATTATCCGAATTGCTTATCATCTTATCCGTAAACATTTTAATTTTTGTGATTTTTAATTAACTTTAAGCGGAAGTGTAAAGAAAACAGTTCACTTCTTTCGGTTTGCTGTGATGCATTGAGGAATAATATGATAAATTTATCTAACACAACAACCGAAATGGTGATAGCTCTCTTAATCGACGGAGACAACGTTCAAAGCGTCTATATAGACGCAATCGAAAAGGAACTTGCAATCTTGGGCAACACAACCCACAAAAGGCTGTACTATACATCTAATACGGGTATTTCAAACGGCTGGGGCACAGTGTGCAACGCGCACGCGCTCAATCTGCGCCACGTTTTGCCTTATACGGATAGCAAGAATTCCAACGTTAAAAACGTTGCGGATTCCGCTCTCATTATCGACGCAATGGATATCCTTTACAGCGGCCACGTAAACTGTATCTGCATAGTGGCAAGCGACAGCGATTACACAAACATTGCAAAAAGACTGAGAGAATCCAACGTCCGCGTTTTGGGTATGGGTGAAAAGAAAACCCCCGCCCCCTTCGTAAATGCTTGCGACGAATTCAAATACCTTGAAGATTTACGCGATAAATACGCAACCGAAATCAAAGGAAAGAAAACCGAACAAAGCGACGAAGAAACCACTATTCCTTCCAAAGAAGAAATAGAGAACTTTATCACCAACCTTTTAAATAACGCCGGCAAACCTTTGGATGCGGGAACGATTAAACAAAGAATTTGCCAGATGTGGAAAAACTTTAACGAAGAGAACTACGGTGCAACAAAGATGATTAAATTCTTCAACACCAGAAAGTTCAAAATCATTCAGGAATCGGGCGGCAACGTAAATATAGATTTGCTCAACCGTTAACTGAACAGGGACTGAAATTCGGATAAATCAAAAAGACCCGCCGAGCGGCTATAAGCCGCTCGGCGGGTTTATTATTTTCACCTTATTACTGTTTGTCGATTATATCGAGAATTTCCGCAATTCTGTCCAAATCGTCGCGGGAATAATAATCTATATATATGCGCCCCTTCTTATCTGTGCCGATAAGGCTGACTTTCGTACGGAAAGCAAAGCGCATTCTTTCCACCAGCTGTTTCAATTCTATTGATGCAAGCGCACGCTTTTTCTTTTTGCGCTCTTCCAGAATTTCGGGCGGAACGTTATAAGCGCGTACTTTCTTTTCAAGCTCTCTTACAGAATACTGGCTCCTTATCGCGTCGCGGGCAAAGTTCTGCTGCTCTTCCGAAGGCAACGGCACAATCGTCCTCGCGTGTCCGGCGGAAAGCTTTCCTTCCGCTACCAGTTCGATAACCTCGGGGCACAAATTCAAAAGTCTTAACGTATTTGCAACCGCGGGGCGGGATTTACCTATTCTTTCGGCAAGTTCGTCTTGTGTGAGTTTGTAATCAACCATAAGCTGCTTCATTGCGGTTGCTGCTTCTATGGGGTTCAAATCCTCCCTTTGCAGGTTTTCAATCAAGGAAATTTCCTTAATCTCACGCGCAGAATACTTTCTTATTACTACGGGGATTGTTTCCTTTCCTGCAAGCTTGCACGCACGGAAACGGCGTTCTCCCGCTATAATCATATAAGAGCCGTCGCCGTTGTCGTTTACAACAATCGGCATAATCACGCCGTGCTTTCTGATTGAATCGGAAAGCTCTTTTAACGCCTGCTCGTCGAAATTCTTTCTCGGCTGATTGGGGTTGGCGGAAATTTTGTTAAGCGGCATTTCCTCCGCGTTCTTCCGCTCTTCCTCGGTATATTCGAAAACGCTCCTGTGCTGCTCGAAAGCCTTTTCGTAAGCGGCTTCGGTATCCTCGAACAACGCGTCCAAACCCTTTCCTAAACCTTTTGCCATATTTTACCTCTCTGAGTTCTTCTCTGTGCTTTTATATCTGATGCGATAAAAATTCTTCTGTCAACGCTTTGTAAGCTCTCGCGCCAACGCATTTAGGGTCGTGCAGCAAAATAGGCACGCCGTGGCTTGGAGCTTCTGCAAGACGTACGTTGCGCGGAATTATTATTTCGTAAAGCTTGCTTTTGAAAAACTTCTTTATCTCCGCCGTTATCTGTTTTGCAATCAAAGCCCTTCCATCATACATGGTTATAACCACGCCTTCGATTTGCAATTGCGGATTGAGCCTTTGCTTTACCATTGAAATAGTGTTCATAAGCTGGCTCACTCCCTCCAAAGCGTAATATTCGCTCTGCAAAGGAATGATTATGCTGTCCGATGCCGCCCACGCGTTTATCGTTAAAAGCCCCAAAGACGGCGGGCAATCTATAAATATGTAGTCGTAATCGTTTTTAACCTTTTCGAGCGCGGTTTTCAATATGCGCTCGCGGTTTTTCTTATAAACCAAGTCTACTTCCGCCCCCGTCAAATCGACGTTTGCGGGGAGAATATCCAAAAGCTTCACTTGCGTAGGCAGAATATTGTTTGCCACGCTGTCGTCATCTATAAGCACGTTATATACGGATTTTTTCAGTGCGCTTTTGGAAAATCCCAACCCGGTTGTCGCGTTGCCCTGTGAATCGATATCCACAAGCAACACCCTCTTACCGAAGTCAGCGCAGTAAGCCGCCATGTTTATAGCCGTGGTGGTCTTGCCTACGCCGCCTTTTTTATTTGTAAAAGAAATAATTTTACCCATAACACTCAACTTCTTCTCTTGGTTTCACGGGAAACATACAAACTGCGATTATTTGTTCTCGCCGTCGGTTTCCCCGCCGTTTCCGGCGTTATCTTCCTTTACTTCCGAATCCTCTTCCTTTTCAAACTTTTTAAAAGGATTTTCCGCGTGCTTTTGGTCTTGTTCGTCCATAAACTTCATAACTTCGGTATGCGTTTTGCCTTGCATAAGCATATCAACCTCGTCAGAGTAAATGGTTTCCCTTTCGATAAGAATTCTTGCCATATTGTCGAGAACGCTGCGGTTTTCGGTAAGAAGTTTCGTCGCGCGTGCATGTGCATTTTCTATAATTGCGTGCATTTCGTCGTCTATGAGCTTGGCAGTATCGTCGGAATACGCATTGTGCGTTTCCATATCTTTACCGAGGAACACCGTCTGGGAATTTGAGCCGTATGTCACAAGTCCGAGCTTTTCGCTCATACCCCATTCGGTTACCATACGTTTCGCCATTTCGGTAACGCGTTCCAAATCGTTCGAAGCGCCCGTTGTTATATCGTGAATTACAAGTTCTTCGGCAACGCGTCCGCCCAAAGCCATACAGATAAAATCCGTAATCTTGTTTTTGGTCATATGAGCGTCGTCGTTATCGGGTCTGGTCATAGTATAACCGGCGGCGTTGCCGCGGGGAATAATCGAAACCTCCTGTACGGGGTCGCAGTTAGGGCAAAGCTTTGCAATTATTGCATGCCCCGCCTCGTGGTAAGCCGTAATGCGTTTGTCGCTTTCCGTAACTACGCGGCTCTTCTTCTGAGGACCCATCAAAACTTTGTTTACGCCTTCGTAAAGCTCGTTATTACCTATAAACTTTTTATTTTCTCTTGCGGCAAGTATTGCGGCCTCGTTCAAAAGGTTTGCAAGGTCTGCACCCGAAAAACCCGCCGTAATACGAGCAACCGTTTTAAAGTTAACGTCGGGGGCAAGCGGTTTATTGCGCGCGTGCACCTTTAATATCTGTTCTCTGCCCTTTACGTCGGGAAGATTTACAAAAATCTGTCTGTCAAAACGTCCGGGACGCATAAGCGCGGGGTCAAGAATGTCCGCACGGTTTGTGGCAGCCATAACTATAACGCCTTCGTTCGATTCAAAACCGTCCATCTGAACGAGAATCTGGTTCAAGGTCTGCTCTCTTTCGTCGTTTCCGCCGCCAAGTCCCGCGCCGCGGTGTCTGCCCACAGCGTCAATTTCGTCAATAAAAATAATACAAGGCTGGTTTTTCTTAGCCATATCAAATAAGTCGCGTACACGCGAGGCACCCACGCCGACATACATTTCTACGAAATCAGAACCCGAAACCGAGAAGAACGGAACGCCCGCTTCTCCGGCGACAGCCTTTGCAAACAACGTTTTACCTGTTCCCGGAGGACCTACAAGCAAAACACCTTTTGGAATACGCGCCCCCAAATCAGAGAATTTTTTAGGCTGGCGCAAAAATTCTACAACCTCTGCAAGTTCAACCTTTTCCTCTTCTGCGCCCGCAACGTCTGTAAAGCGCACTTTAATATTCGTTGTAACGCGAGCTTTGGTTTTGGCAAAGCTCATCATCTTTCCGCCGCCGCCCATAGAAGAACGGATTATAAGGAAGAATACAACACAAACTATAACAAGCGACAATACGGTAAACGCCGTAGAAACCCAGCTGCCGGCGTTCGGGTCGTTATACTTAACGTTTACGCCTTGCTCTTTCCATGCTTTAACCGTAGGGCTGTCAAGCGCATCGGAACCAAATAAATTTACGTCAACGCAAACATACGCCTTTTTAAGATTGCCGTTCGCATCCTTGATATAACCGGTCCAGTTATAAGCGCTGATATCCAATCGCCATATAACAACAAGCTCTTTGCCGTCTTTATCCTTCCAGACGCCGTCGACAATAGTATATCCCTCTGGCGTGCCGACTTTATCACTAGGCTTACCTTCACTATCGAAATATTTGGTATTATCAAGATAAGTTTCAAACTCGTTGGCATAAACTTCTCTTGCGCCACCGTTCAAATTGGACGTAATCAGTATTATAGCTATGGCGAGAGCCACCACAACAAATAACGTCCACAGTATGATTTTGCCTTTTTTACTCAAAATAAGTCTCCTTATATATTATTGATAGAGATAAATAGATTTTAGCATATATGTTTTCACTTTTCAAGTAAATGAACTTAAAAGTTTGTTATATCACACAATTTTTATCTGTCTTTCACCTTGTTAAACGCTTTGGAATATACATAAAAGAGAGATAATATAATAAAATTATCAATGCGCTACACTATTTTACTGCTTAAAAAATGTTTCATGTGGAACTTTTAACCAAATTTTTTCACATATTCAATGTTCCACGTGAAACGTATAACGCTCATTTTTTGCTAATTGTGGATAATTTTTACATTTTGGGGATAAAATCAATAAAATTTTGTCACAACAGCTTAAAATATGTGGAAATTTTTTGATAAAAACTTTAAAAAACTACGTATTATCCCCCATATCCGTTATTTTGTACATTAATTGGGGATAAAATGCGCCTATTTATGTTTTTTGCGCTTTATTTTGTTGTGGATATGTTGATAATTTGCGCCGTATTTAAACTTCTTTAAAAAATCTTATTATAATTTATGCGGCAAAAGGCAATAACTTACGGGAGGTTATAAAATGGATTACTCTTTTAATTTATATAACGCTATGGCGCCGCAGGGAATTTGCCTTTCTTTAAAAAAAATACTCAATCTGAACACTGCAACTCCCACTATATTATGTATAGGTAGCGATTTGTCCGTAGGTGACAGTCTGGGCCCCGTCACGGGAACCAAGCTCAAAGAAAAACTTTCGGGGCTTAATTGTTATGTTTACGGCACGCTTTCAAAACCTATAACCGCGCACGAGGTAAAATATATGAATGAATTTCTCCGTGCAACCCATCCCGAAAGTCCGGTTATCGCAATTGACGCCGCAGTCGGCCTTGCAGGAGATATCGGGCTTATCAAACTTGCAAAACGCGGAATCAAACCGGGCAGCGGCGCAAACAAACGTCTTTCAAAAGTCGGCGACGTTTCGTTAATGGGAATTGTCGCGGAACATTCTGTATTTAATTATTCTTTGTTTTCGGCAACAAGGTTAAATATAATTTATAAAATGGCGGAAATAATAGCCGAAGGCGTTTCTTCGTTTATAATAGAAAGCCTGCAAAACCGCAGTGCGTTCGACTGCGATATAACCGAATTCAAAGTTTTAAAAAGCGGTTAACAAATTTTTTTCGCTTATCATAAAATAAAGTAATGAACGCTTATCTGCACGAGCCGCGCGGCGACCCTGAATGCACCTGCATTAATGAAGTATGCCGCACACGGCAAATTCCCGACGGTTTAATTCCGTTCTTCATTATTTTATACCTTTTGAAAAAATGTAATACATAACCAAAGCCCCCGAATTATCGGGGGCTTTAATCTTTTTTATTTATAAAACAAGTCTGCGCTATACAATGTTTTCTGTATTAAATATAAAAAGTTCGACATAACCGACAAACCATCTAAAAATATGTTCCGCATTTAATTAATGTATAATAAATTATTCCATTCAAAATCTTTATCCGTTTTTCTTAATTAAATTTAAACCGTATCATAAAAAATTTATTTTAAGTTATAACGGGTTTTTTCTCTCCTTTCCGTTGCCGCGCGGATATTTCAAAGGAGTGGAGCGCACCTTTTTAATTATAACAAGATTTCTTGCGCCGTAATTTTCGGGTAAAGAATAATTAATTATTTTTTCAATCTCTCCGCCGAGAATTTTAACCGCCGCCAAACTTTCTTCAAAGCTCTCGTTTTCGCCTTTATAAGCTATGAATTTTCCTCCGACTCTAATATAAGGCAAACAATATTCGCAAAGAGTATTTAATTTCGCAACTGCACGCGCTACCGCAAAATCAAATTTTTCCCTTAATTCTGGCATGCGCCCTCCGTCTTCGGCACGGATATTTAAAACTTTTACACAGCCAAACCCAAGCTTGTCAACAACAGTTTTTAAAAACTCACATTTTTTCCCCGTGCTTTCAATCAAAGTAAATTTCAAATCCCCGCGTACAATTTTCAACGGTACCGAAGGAAAACCTCCGCCAGAACCTATTTCAACTACGTTCGCGTTATAATCGATTAAATCCTTTGCCATAATACTGTCGAAAAAATGCTTATAAAACACTTCTTTTTCGTCACAAATAGAAGTAAGATTATATTTTTTATTATATTCCGCCAATAAACCGCCGAATTTTTCAAACTTTTCTTTATTGTCTTCCAAAGCTTTTTCCGGCTCTTTGCAAAATTCAAAATCCATAAATTTATTGTATCACATTATTCCGGTTTATACAAGCGCGCAGCTGTCCACAAAGTATAAATAAAGGTGGATAAGTTTATAACTTTCGTATTTTAAAAATATTTTTTTGTTTTTATATCTTTTTCCCGTATTTTTTCACAGCTTCAAACAGCCAGTTTATTTTTTTATTCTACAATTTCACAAACCATACACGATTTATATACAAAAAAATTCACATTACAAAAAAGGGAAAATCGGCTCATTTAATTGCTTTTTCAAGGCTTTTCTGTTAAAATATAAAAGGTTTTCAAATGTATCAACATTTCCACACAGCCTACTAATAACTAATACTTATTTAATTATCTTTTATATTTAAATTAAATAATCCAAGGAGAAAACAGATGAAGTGTGTTTGCGAAGGAATAGATTTATCAGACGCGGTGTTAAAGGTAGTAAAAGCTTGTTCTTCCAAAACTACCGTTCCCGTGCTTGAATGCATAAAGCTTACGGCTAAAAACGACGGATTAACTCTTTCCGCTACAGACGGTGAAATTTCAATTATCAAAACCATAAAAGCGGAAGTTTATGAAGAAGGCGAAGTTTGCGCCCCCGGAAAATATTTTGCGGATTTTATAAAAAAGCTTGAAGGAGTTCAGATTTCCCTTTCTTCCGAAGGAAAGAAAATGGATATAGATTATGCGGACAGCCAGACTACGATGCAGGTTTTGTCGGCCGACGATTTTCCCCGCATAGATACGGAAATAAATGAAAATTCGTTCAAACTTAAAACTTCGGATTTAAAAGAATTTATACGCGCCACCTCTTTTTGCTGCGCTACCGACGATTCCCGTCCCATTTTAAAAGGTTGCCAGTTTGTTATCAACGACGATAATATCTGCGTTACGTCGCTCGACGGTTTCCGCCTTGCAACAATAACGGGTAAAGTTACGGCCTCCACCGGCAATATGGAAATTATTTGCCCCGCGCGCACTCTCAACGAAATAGAAAAAATGATACCCGACGGCGACGGAGAAACGGAAATTTTTGTACAGCGCGGTATGATTTTGGTTGCAAGCGGCAACACTGTGTTGACTTCTCGTCTTTATGGCGGGGATTTCATAAAAAAAGAAAATATAATCCCCAAAAGCTTTATAACAACAGTGGTTGTTGAAAAAAGCATTTTGAAAGCGAGTATCGAAAGAGCTGCAATTCTGGTCAGAAACGATAAAAACAGTTTAATTATTTTCGACGTTTCCGGCGATAAAATAGAAATTTCTTCCGCTTCTGAAATAGGCAACGTTCAGGAGCCGGTAAAAGCGGAAACGGAAGGCAAAGACGTCCGCATCGCTATGAACTCCAAATTTATAATAGACGCTGTAAACGCGCTTGACGAAGAAAAGATTACTCTTTCTTTCAACAATCACATTCAGCCTTTTACCTGTATGAATTTTGAAAATAAAGACAAGCTTTATCTTATTTTACCTGTGAGAACGGGCGGAAACAATAACTGACGTTAAAACGGCTTGACTTTGATAAATATTTAATTATATAATAAGTAAGATTTTTTATTTAAAGACAATTTAAGAGAGGACAATTATGAAAAGGACTTACCAACCTAAAAAAAGACAGAGAAGCAAGGTTCACGGCTTCAGAAAGAGAATGGCTTCCACCGCGGGAAGAAACGTTCTTAAAAGACGCAGAAACAAGGGCAGAAAGAAGCTTTCCGCTTAAATTAAGTGAATTATTTGCGTATTAAAAAGAACGCCGATTTTCAAAAACTGTTTCAAAGAGGAAAAAAGGTATTTTCCCCTGATATAACGTTATTGTATTTTCCCTCGAAATATCTTTCAATGGGGCTTGCGGTATCGAAAAAACACGGAAAGGCCGTGCAGAGAAACAGAATAAAAAGGTTGTTGCGCGCCGTGTTTGCGGCGAACTGCGGCGGGCTGGACAAACCCTATTCGGTTATTTTAATTCCGAAAACAGGCGGAAACCATACTTATAAAGCCTTTGAAAAGAGTCTTTTGATATGCTTTAAAAAGTTAAAAGAATGCCCCAAAAGCTGAAAATTTTTATAAAAAAAGCCAGGCGCAAAGTTTTTAAACCCTTTTTAAAAGCGTTTTTTATGCGGCTTATAGTGTTTTATCAGAAAAATTTTTCACGCCATACCTGCCTTTACGAACCTACGTGTTCGGAATATATGAAAAGGGCAATAAACAACAAAGGCGTGATTTTGGGGATAATTTTAGGAATATGGCGGCTTTTGAGATGCAACCCTTTTTCCAGGGGAGGCTATGACCCTGCGCCGGAAAAATATTTCCGCTATAAGTGGGTATTGTGAGTATTCATGAATATTTTTAACACTCTTGCAACGAATATATCGAATATAGTAAATTCGTTCGGCGTAGAGCCGTTGCCTATGCAGCCGCTTGACTGGATTGGCAGCGCCATCAGCTGGATTTTCGATTTATTTTCCGATTTTTACGGCGCGGTCGCTATCGGCGTGCTTGTTTTTACGCTGTGCTTAAAAACGCTTGTTTTGCCTTTGGATATCTATTCCAGAGTAAAAACCAAAAAGCAGTCGCTTCTTATGGAAAGAATGCGCCCGCAAATGGAAAAACTTCAAAAGCAATACGCAAACGATAAAAATATGTATCAGCAAAAGGTTATGGAGTTGCAAAAAGCCAACGGTTACAATCCTTTGGGCGCATGCCTTCCCATGATTGTTTCGCTGATTATATTCATGGTGGTATTCTCGTCGTTTTCAACCTACTCCAACTACGCCACGCTTGTAAATTATAACGAAATGGTAAACGCTTATAATTCGAGCGTTGAAATTTACGTACGCACAGACGAAACCGAAGAAGACGACAATTCAAGATTTTTAATAGGCTCAGACAACAATTACGCCGTTGATTTCGGAAGATTTACGGCACATTATAAAGCTTATTACGACGAAATTCACGCTGACGATAAAGACAGCGAGGGTAATCCCGCGCCTAAAACGTTCGACGTTGAAGAATTTAACAAAAAAGACGAAAATTCCAAATGGGAAGTAGTAATAAACTACGTTCAGCTTAATGCACGCGAAGCGGTTGTGCGCTGGTATGAACAAAATAAATCGGCAACAGAATTCGGCTGGATAGGAAATATGTGGTATCCCGATTCGATGCTGAATAAAAAAGTGCCCGACTTTGCTACGTTCTCCTCTTCCGCCGCCCGTGCGTTGGGTTCGGGTTCGAGCGCCACTTTCGAGGACGATTATAATGAAGTCACGTTTAATTTAACAGAAGAAAAGAATACCTATAACGGATATTTCGTTCTCATAGTTCTGGCTATAGGTCTTATGTTTTTGCAGCAGTTTATCATGATGCGTTCGCAAAAAGCCGCAAACGAACTTTCTTCGGTAGACGGCAGCGCGGCGAAAACGAACAAATGGATGATGATATTAATGCCGATAATTTTCGGTGTGTTCTCATTCTTCTACAGCGCCGCATTCTCGGTATATATGATTACAAATACACTGTACGGTCTTATTTCCACGCTTATAATAAATAAAATTGTAACCGTACGTTATGCAAACAGGGATATAATGAAACCGCGTAACGGAAAACCGTCAAACAAAGCAAAGAGGTTGAAATAATGGAAGAAAAAAACGTATTCACGGCAAAGACCGTTGAAGAAGCTCTTGACGAGGGCTTGAAAACTTTGGGTCTTACCCTTGCGGAAGCGGATTACGAAGTAATAGAAGAAGGTAAAAAGAAGCTTTTCGGTTCCGTAAAAGCGAAAGTAAGAATTATTCCCAAGCTTGAAGAAGGAAAAAGAGCCACCAACTTTATCGACGGACTGCTTTCCATAATGGGCGTTAAGGCGGAAAGCGAAATCGTTTCCGATGGCGAAAACCTTACTATAAACATTAAAACGGAAAATTCGGCAAGAGTTATCGGCAAACGCGGCGACGTTCTCGACGCTATCCAATGTATGGCGGGCGCCGTTGCCAATATCGGCAGAGACGAATATAAAAAAGTAGTCGTTGATTGCGAAAATTACCGCGCACAACGCGAACAGACTTTAAAAGAACTCGCACAAAAGCTTGCAAAAAACGCGGTGGAAACGGGCAGAAAAATGATTTTGGAGCCTATGACGCCTTATGAAAGGCGCATAATCCATGCCGCGCTTATCGACAATACGGAAGTTAAAACCGTTTCCGAGGGAAGAGAACCCGCAAGATATATCGTTGTAATTCCCAACAACGCAAAACCTTACGATAAAGGAGTGCGTTTCGGCGGAAGAAGAGACAATAATTCCCGCGGCGGCAGACGCGGAGAAAGACACGGCCGCGGAGACAGAAGAGAGGGCGGGCGCGAAGGCAATTTCGAACGCCGTGACAGAGGCTCGCGTCCTTCCGGCGGAGCTAAGCGCGGAAAGAAAGAAATTCATTTCGGAACGTTCCTCGGCAACAGCAATGCCGTTAAAAAAGAAGAAAATCCCGATAAAAACGAAGATTAAAACAATTCAAATTTGAAATAAGAAAATCAATAGAAATATAAGCTTTTGCATATATTTTTGTGGATAATATGATGGTTTTCGGCTAAACACATCGTTAAAAAAACCGAGGAGAAGCAGATTTTAAAGCGCCCCCTCGCAGAGGAGGCGCTTTTTTTAAGCCGGAATCTGCAAAAACATTATGAAAAACTTTTTTACAACCAAACGCATCTGCCGTGCGGGAGTTATCGCCGCGCTGTACGTTGCTTTAACCTGCGTATTCGGATTGATTGCCTATCAGGGTATTCTCCAAATCCGCCCCGCTGAAGCGCTTTGTATATTGCCGCTGTTCTTCCCCGAAGCCATACCTGCGCTGTGGATAGGCTGTATGCTTGCTAATCTGTTTTCGGGTTACGGCTGGTATGATATCGTGTTCGGCGGACTTGCAACTCTTGCCGCAGCATTTCTTACATACGGCGCCGGCAGACTGATTAAAAACCACGTTTTAAAAATAGTTGCGGGCGGATTTTTCCCCGTTATAATCAACGCTGTGATAATACCGCTTATAATCGTTTTTCTTTACGGAGATTTGTGCGGATACGAGGCTTTGAGCATTGCCTACTGGGTAAATTTCGGTTCTATGTGTGCAACGGAAAGTTTGTGGATTTACGGTCTTGGTTCCATGCTGTATTTTGCTATAGTCGGATTGCAGAAAAAGGGCGTAAGAGTATTCTTGTCAGAAACGAAAAAACCCGATAAACCCGCAGTTCAGAACACGGAAAATTAAATTAAAGCTAACGTTAAATAAAAAATAAAGCCCTTGCCCCGCGCCATCAGGCGCGGGGCAAGGGCTTTTTATATACTGTTTACAAAATTATTTGTCTTTTTTTGTCGCGGTCGTTTTCTTCGCTGTGGAAGAAGTCTTTTTCGCCGCAGGTTTTTTGGCAGGCTCGGCAGTTTCTGTCGAAGTTTCCGTTTTTGCAGCCTTTTCTGCCTTTGCTCCCTTGCAGTTTTCCTTTAATGTCGCAAGGCAATGCCAAAGTTCTCCGGGGATTCTGTCTTTGACGGTATTGTTATAATATCCCTCGATTTCTTCCGCTTCTGCGGCCCATTTTGCTTTGTCTACGGAAAGAATTTCTTTCAAATCGTCTATTCCGAATTTCTTTCCTTCCTTAATTTCATAATCAAGGTCGGTCAAATCGATATCTTCGGCTTTGGGAACATATCCTATAGCTGTTTCTTCCGCGTCTGCAACGTTGTCGCAACGTTTCAAAATCCATTCGAGCACGCGCATATTGTCGCCGAACCCGGGCCACATAAAGTTGCCGTCTTTATTCGTTCTGAACCAGTTTACGTTGAAAATTTTGGGGGGATTCTTAACTTTTTTACCCATTTCAACCCAATGCGCAAAGTAATCGCCCATATGGTAACCGGTAAAGGGTTTCATTGCCATGGGGTCGTGGCGGAGAACGCCGACCGCGCCGGCGGCTGCAGCCGTAGTTTCAGAAGACATTGCAGAGCCGATAAATACGCCGTGGTTCCAGTCCCTTGCCTCGTAAACGAGCGGGGTGGTGGAAGCTCTTCTTCCGCCGAAGATAATAGCGGAAAGAGGAACGCCGTTTTTGCTGTTGAACTCGGGCGAAACGCAGGGGCAGTTTACCGCGGGAGCGGTGAAACGGCTGTTGGGGTGCGCCGCACAGGTCGATTTGTCTTTTTTGTCGAATTTATCTTTGTTCCAAGGCTTGCCGGTCCAGTCGATGCAGTGTTCGGGCAACTCTTTTGAAAGCCCTTCCCACCACACTGTCATATTGTCGGTATTGAGAGCGACGTTCGTGAAAATCGTTCCGCGCTTTGTTGCCTGCAACGCGTTATAGTTCGAGTGTTCGTTTGTGCCGGGAGCTACGCCGAAGAAACCGTTTTCGGGGTTAACCGCCCAAAGTCTGCCGTCTTCGCCAACCCTTATCCAGGCGATATCGTCGCCCACGCACTCGATTTCATAACCCTTTTCCTTATAGTGTTTGGGGGGAATGAGCATTGCAAGGTTTGTCTTTCCGCAAGCGGAAGGGAAGGCCGCCGCAACATACTTTTTGGTTCCGTCGGGGAATTTAACTCCAAGGATAAGCATATGCTCTGCCATCCAGCCCTCGTTTTTGCCAAGATAAGAAGCTATGCGGAGTGCAAAACATTTTTTGCCGAGCAACACGTTGCCGCCGTAAGCCGAGTTAACGGAAATAATTGTGTTGTCCTCGGGGAAGTGCATAATATATCTGTTGTCTGCGTCCACATTGCACTTTGCATGGAAGCCTTTGATAAAGTCGCCGTCTTTTCCCAAAGCTTTAAGGCACTTTGCGCCGACGCGGGTCATTATGTTCATATTTAAAACGACATAAATGCTGTCGGTAACCTCGATGCCGATTTTGGCGAAAGGGCTACCAACTACGCCCATGGAATAAGGAATAACGTACATAGTTCTGCCTTTCATAGAACCGCGCGCTATTTCGGAACAAAGCTCGTAAGCTTCTCTCGGGTCCATCCAGTAGTTGATGGGGCCGGCGTCCTCCTTATTTTTGGTGCATATAAATGTTCTGTCCTCCACGCGGGCAACGTCGTTTACCTTTGTGCGGTGCAGATAACAGTCGGGCAAAAGATTTTCATTGAGCTTTATAAGCTCTCCGCTCTTTACCGCCTGTTCTTTTAAAGATTTGATTTGTTCCGCGCTGCCGTCAATCCATACGATATTATCGGGCTGACCGAGTTCCGCGCTTTCCTGAACGAATTCGAGTACCTTTTTGTTTTTGGTAAGTGCCATATCCTACTCCTTAAAAATTCAAAACTCTTACAAATAACATTATATTATAAACCGTCAAGAAAAGCAAATTAATTGCGGTAAAGTTTTATGAAAATAACCGCCTTAAAATTACATATTATTACATAATCGTATAAATTTCCGCCGCCTGTAATAAATATAATTTATAAAAGGCGATAAAAAATTTTCAAATCAGGGTTTTGTTATGGCGGGATACACTAAAAACATTGCGGTAATACGCGGAATAAAAGAAGGCTTTTCTGCTGACGGCGGCGAGCTTTCCGGACTTGTCAAAGCCGAAAAATACGGCGCGTATCTTACGGTTGAAATAACGTTCATAAATTTCGCCCCGCTTTCGGAGGGTGGCTACGTCACGGCGTTAACCGACGGACAAACAACGATTTTCGTGGACGGAGAAAACTACGAGGGCGCAACCGAACTCGATACGGCAAAAGGATTTGCCGCGCTTATATGTTTTGTCAACGGTCAGGTTTCTCCCGTGGCTTCTGCGGTATGCGGCAATTTCAAAGGAGAAGTTTTAGCGTTAAAGGCGGAAACGGAAAAAAGGGAAAATCTTAAAGCCGCAGAAAAAATGCCAGAAAAAAAACAACGCGAACAAAACGAAAACGCCGCGTATGAAGACGAGGCGATAGCGGAGGATAACTATTATGAATACGAAACTGATGAAAACAGCGGTGCTGTATGCGAGGATAAAAAAGAAAAAGAAGAACGGCTTAAGCCTTACCAGGATGAAGCGGCTGTTGGCTCTTTCAAAGAAGAACAAACCTCGGGCGACAACGGAAACGGTTCAATAGAAAATAGCGAAACCCAAGCATATTCTGGGGGCAATGAGCAAGATATTTTAAAAAACCCTCTTGCGGGCGGCGAATTTTACGAAAAAATGAAAACGGAAATAGAGGGGATTTTGCAGGGCTACCCCAAAGAAGAGGAGTTGGAACGGCTTATTGAAAATTCCAGATGGGTAAGAATAAGCTATACCGAAAACGATTATTACGTTTTCGGCGTGATATATTCGGGGGGTAAAGCGCAATACATATGCTACGGCGTTCCCGCGCGCGAC
The DNA here is from genome assembly GCA_910577375.1 of uncultured Christensenella sp. Lineage (GTDB taxonomy): Bacteria > Bacillota > Clostridia > Christensenellales > Borkfalkiaceae > Coproplasma. The sequence continues at coordinate 115,755 of CAJTLT010000004.1, read as the reverse complement.
GTGCAGACCCCGCCGGAAAGTATGAAGGAATCCGCGTCTTTTATTCCCGCTTCTGCGGAAGACTCGCAAACAGGCTTTTGGGTTATGTATCAGGATGCGCAAACGGGCGCAACGCTAAAAGCCGACTTTCAATAAAAATAAACCGTTGCCCGGCAACGGTTTATTTTAAGCCTTTAAACGGCTTGAAAACTATAAGAGAATATATCGTGAAGAGCGCAGAAACAAAACATATCGCAAAGAACGAACGGTATACAACGTCCGAACCGAAACTCAGAAATTTAATCAAATCAAACCCCGTAAAAGCGTATATCCCCGCGCATATGCCCAATATAATAAGGTTTGCAACGCAGCTGTAACATGTCATTTTCATAAAACAAGTATGCGCGCCGCGCGGCAAATTATACGGATATGTTGTCTATTATAAGCTTGTCAAAGTCGGGCGTTTCGGCAAAATCGCGCGGTAAAAATTTCACCGTGCGGAATTTTGCATAATTAAAAATATGCGTCTTTAAAATTATCGGCGTGGCTATATCCAGCCCCTCGCAGATATCGGTAACATAGTTGAAAAACAGCGAATAAACAAACTTGTCTTCTCTTTCGTATATCAACTGTTTTACTATCTTTTCGCCCGTTATTATTTTTGCCCAGATTTTAAACATACGCTAATTATACGCAATTTTCTGCGGTTGCGCAATCAATTTGACTTTTATAGGAAAAAATTGTAAAATTACAAAAACCGTTGCGGAGCAAAAGCATGAACAATACAGAAAAAGAAATAATTTCTCTTTTAACAGAAGATTCGCGCATTACGGCAAAACAGATTGCCGCCGCGCTCGGTATAACCGAAAAAGCCGCGGCGCAAACCGTGCGCTCTCTTGAAGAAAGGGGAGTAATAGTAAAATACACCGCTATCGTAAATGCGGACAGCGTTGACGAAGATTTTGTCGAAGCTCTCATAGAAGTAAAAGTCACTCCCCAGCGCGGGCACGGTTTCGATATGATTGCGGAAGAAATTTCTTCCCATAACGAGGTGCAAAGCCTTTACCTTATGAGCGGCGCTTACGATTTGGCGGTTATCGTAAAGGCAAAATCCTTAAAAGAAATTTCAAGGTTCGTTTCCGAAAAGATTTCAACTTTCGATACGGTTATTTCCACCGCCACTCACTTCATTTTGAAAAAGTATAAAGTGGAAGGCGCCGTTCTGCGTGAAGCCGAAGGCGGAAAGCGTTTGAGCGTGCAAGCTTAAAATGAAAAGTTTCGTCAACAAAAAAGCGGCGGGGCTTTCTCCGAGCGGCATAAGAAAATTTTTCGACGTGGTCCAGACCATGGAAGGGGCTATCTCCCTCGGCGTCGGGGAGCCTGATTTCGTCACGCCGTGGAACGTACGCGACGCCGCAATCCGTTCGCTAAGGCGCGGATATACCCAGTATACCGGCAACAGAGGTTTGCCCGAGCTCCGCGAACTTATTTCGCGGTATTTAAAAGAGCGGTTCAACGTTGAATATCCCGCAGAGCAGACCATAGTCACCGTCGGTGCAAGCGAAGCGATAGATTTGGCTCTCCGCGCAACGTGCGAAGACGGCGACGAAATTCTTGTGCCCGAGCCTTCCTACGTTTCGTATTCTCCTATTGTCACGCTTGCGGGCGGAATCCCCGTTCCCTTGCAATGCACCGCTAAAAACGACTTTATTTTAACGCCCGAAATTCTGGAAAAGGCTATAACGCCCAAAACCAAAGCCTTGATTTTGCCTTATCCCAACAACCCTACGGGCGCGGTTATGACAAAGGAACAGATTGAAAAAATAGCGCCCGTAATTTTAAAGCACGATTTGCTTATTATCTCCGACGAAATTTATTCCGAGCTCACTTATACGGAAAAACATTTTTCAATCGCTTCCATACCAGTAATGCGCGAAAGGTGCGTATATATAGGGGGCTTTTCAAAAGCGTTCGCTATGACGGGCTGGCGCGTCGGCTTTGTCTGCGCTCCAAAAGATATCGATAACGCGATGTTCAAAATCCACCAGTATACAATTCTTTGCGCGCCGCAAATGAGCCAAAGGGCGGCGGTATGCGCGCTTAAAGACGGCTTTGCCGACGGATTTTCTTCCGTTGAAGAAATGCGGCAGGAATATTTCCGCCGCGGCAGATTTTTGGCGGGCGCGTTCAACAATCTCGGTCTTAAATGTTTTATGCCCAAAGGCGCGTTTTACATATTCGCTTACGTCGGCGGAACGGGAATGGACGGCGGAGAGTTTGCGGAAAAGCTTTTAAAAGAACAAAAAGTCGCCGTTGTTCCGGGGGACGCTTTCGGTTCAGCCGGCAAATATTTTGTCCGCGCAAGCTATGCCGCGTCAATGCAGCAGCTTTCCGAAGCGGTGAGAAGAATAACGGCTTTTCTCGGCGGCTGAGCGGTACGGGGCTGTTTCGGTTGACAATCGTAAAATAAAACTATATAATAATGTAGCAAAAGAATGTGATTTCGCGGACTGCGGAATCACTTTTACTTATATTTTTTCCATGAGGAGTTTTTAAATGGCAGATTTAATCGTAATGACGCAAAAAAATTATGACGATTTGAAGAAAGAGCTTGACTACCTCGTCAAGACGAAACGCCCTGAAATTATAGAGCGTATAGCCGAGGCGCGCAGCCACGGCGACCTTTCCGAAAACGCCGAATACGACGCGGCGCGCGAGGAACAGCGCTCCAACGAGGGCAAGATTGCCGAAATAGAGTATAAACTCAAAAACGCGGATATCCGCAAAGAAGTTACAGATACAAGTTACGTTCACTTGGGCAGCGTGGTAACCGTATACGACGAGGATTTGGAAGAAGAACAGACTTATTCCATAACCTCCGTAACCGAAGTAGACGTTATGGCGGGCAAAATTTCCGTTGAATCGCCCGTGGGCGCGGCGTTGCTCCGTAAAAAAGTGGGGGAAACGGTAACCGTAAAATGCCCCGACGGCACGAATTACTCTTTGAAAATCATAAAAATCAGCTAAGGAAAATTACTATGGAAGAAAACAACGTCATCCTCACAGCGGAAGAAGAAGCGGCAAATCTTGCCGAACAGGCGCGCATCCGCCGCGAAAAGCTTTCAAAATTGCAGGAAGAAGGCAAAAACCCTTTTGTAAAAGTCAAATACGAAGTTTCCGTCCGCTCCGACGAAATCAAAGCCGATTTCGAAAAGTACGACGGAAAGGAAGTTTCAATCGCGGGCAGGCTTATGTCCCGCCGCATTATGGGCAAAGCGTCGTTTTCGCACATTCAGGACGATAAAGGTCTGTTGCAGATTTACGTCCGCCGCGACGACGTCGGCGAAGAAGATTACGCGTCGTTCAAAAAAGATTACGATTTGGGCGATATAATCGGCATCAAAGGCTACGTTTTCAAAACGCAGACGGGCGAAATTTCCGTGCATTGTTCGCATATAGAAATGCTGACCAAATGCCTTTTGCCTCTGCCCGAAAAACAGCACGGTCTTAAAGATACGGATATAAGATACCGCCAGAGGGAGCTTGATTTAATAGTAAATCCCGAAGTAAAGAACACTTTTGTAAAGCGTTCGCAGATTTTAACGGAAATCCGCCGTTATCTCGATAAGGAAGGCTTTCTCGAAGTTGACACGCCCGTTCTCAACACGATTGAAATCGGCGCGTCGGCAAGACCTTTCAAAACAAAGCATAACGCTTTGGATATCGATATGTATCTTCGTATCGAAACGGAGCTTTATTTAAAAAGACTTATCGTCGGCGGGTTCGAACGCGTTTACGAAGTGGGAAGAATTTTTCGCAACGAGGGAATGGACGCGTTCCACAATCCCGAATTCACCACTATCGAAATGTACGCGGCTTATCTCGATTATTTCGATATGATGCGTTTGATAGAAAAAATGTACGCGGCGGTTGCAAAAAAAGTTTGCGGTTCGTCCATCGTTACCTATCAAGGAACCGAAATAAATCTCGGCGGCAAATGGGCGAGAATGACTATGAAACAGGCGGTGAAAAAGTACGCCGGCGCCGATTACGATAAGTGGAAATCCGACGAAGACGCGCGGGCTTGCGCAAAAAAACTCGGCGTAACCGTCGAAGAAGGAGAAACCGCAACAAAAGGTCACGTGTTAATCGCGCTTTTCGACGCGTTTGTTGAGGACAAGCTCATTCAGCCCACTTTCATTTACGACTACCCCGTGGAAAATTCCCCTCTTGCAAAAAGAAAAGAGGACGACCCCGCGTTCACTCAAAGATTCGAATATTTCATTTGCGCTCACGAATTCGGCAACGCGTTCTCCGAGCTTAACGACCCCATAGACCAGAAACAGAGGTTTGTAAAACAAGTCGAAGCAAAGCGCGCGCAAGAGCCTAACTGCAATGCGCAGGTAGACGAAGAGTTCGTAACCGCGCTCGAATACGGTTTGCCTCCCACAGGCGGGCTTGGTTTCGGTGTCGACAGGCTTGTTATGCTGCTTACTGACAGCGCAACAATAAGGGACGTTCTTCTGTTCCCTACAATGAAGCCCAAACGCGTATAACCTGATTTCAGCTTACTCCGCCGCATTATTGAATATAATTTAAACCGAATGTATAACTATCTCATATATAACGCACTCAAAGAGCATACAAAAGCGGATAAATCCTTTCATATGCCCGGTCATAAGGCAAGGGGGGATTTCAAAACGAAGTTTGCGGTTGCGCCGTTGGACGTAACCGAGCTTTCCTATACCGATAATCTTTTGTGCCCTTCGGGAATTATCGGCGAGGCGGAGCGGGATATTGCTGAAATCGTCGGCGCAAAAAAGGGATATATTCTCACCGACGGTTCGTCTTGCGGCGTGCTTTCTATGATTTATGCGGTAAGAAAGCTCGGCACCAAAATTATCGTTCCGCGCAACAGCCATCAAAGCGTGTGGAACGCCTGCAAGCTTTTCGGGCTTGAGCCGGTTGTGGTTCAGGGCGATTATAAAGACGGAGTCTTATTGCCTCCCCCGCCCGAACTCATAGAAAAGCTTTTAGATAACGACAGAACCATATCGGGGCTTATAATAACTTCTCCCGATTATTACGGCAACGTTGCGCCGCTCGAAGAATATTCCGCGGTTTTAAAACGTCACAAAAGATATCTTCTGGCGGACGGCGCACACGGCGCACATCTCGCTTTTGAGCAATCGGGGCGGGAATATGCGGGGCTTTACGCGGATTTATGGGTTGAAAGCGCACATAAAACCCTGCCTTCTTTAACGCAGGGCGCGGCGGTTTTCGCAAACGAAAAAAGCCTTATCCGCGAGCTGGAAGAAGGGCTTTCGATATTCCGCACCACCTCGCCGAGCTTTCCCGTTATGGCTTCGGTCGAATACGGATACAAATATCTTAAAAACAACCCGAAAATTATAGAAGAAGCAAAGTCCGCGGTGCAGGCTTTCAAAGAAAAATGCCCCTTGAAAATTTATCCGTCAGACGACTGGGCAAAACTCGCTGTGGATTGCGAACCTTTGGGCGTTTCATCGAACGACGTTGCGAAAATTCTTGAAAAGAAGGGCATATATGCCGAGCTTTCGGACGGTAAATATATTTTGTTTTACCTTTCTCCTATGAATACCGCGGCGGAATTGAACAAACTTTTATCCGCGCTTACTGCGGTAAAATCAAATAAAAAATTAAAAAAATCGTTTGTAAAAAACCAAGTGCTTCCGGCGGCGGAAAGAACTTACAGCTTTCAATACGCGCTTAAACAAAACCACGCGCTTGTCCCTCTTTCTTCGGCGGCGGGCAGAATGTGCGCGCAAAACGCGGGCGTCGCGCCCCCTTGCACGCCGGTAATAGTTGCGGGCGAAATAATTTCGGACGCGGCGGTAAAAATACTTACAAACGCAGACAACGTTTTCGGGCTTGAAAACGGCAAAATACGGGTGGTGGCAAAATGAGAGGAAAATTCGTTGTTTTCGAGGGCTGTGAAGGCTCCGGCAAAAGTACGCAGTTAAAGCTGCTTTCCGAATATCTTACAAACAGCGGCGCGGATTTTATTATGACGCGCGAACCCGGCGGCAGCGAAATTTCCGAAGAAATCCGTAAAATTATTCTCAACGGAAAAAACACCGCAATGTGCGACGAGTGTGAGGCGCTTTTGTACGCGGCGGCGCGCATACAGCACCTCAAAGAAAAAGTCGCCCCCGCTTTGGAGGCGGGCAAGCTTGTGGTTTGCGACAGATATATTTATTCTTCGCTTGCCTATCAGGGGCACGCCCGCGGGCTTGGGGAAGACTTTATAGAAAGCATAAACAAAGCGGCGGTTTGCAATTACCCCGCGGATATCACCGTGTTTCTGGATATTTCGCCTACGGAAGCGTTTAAAAGAAAGCACGGCGCCGATAAAGACGACAGAATGGAACAGCTCGGTCTTGCCTTTCACGAAAGGGTTTACGCGGGCTATAAGGCTTTAATGGCAAAACATACTGATATATGCGCCGTTTACTGCGGCGGCAGCAAGTATGAAACGGCGGAAAACGTCAAAAATTTACTTAAAGAAAAAGAAATAATAAAATAAGTGAAAGAACTCATTTTCGGAACAACCGCATATAAAATCCTTTGCGGTGACTGTGCCTCGGATAAGCTTTCGCACGCATATATGCTTAACTTTCCCGATGCAAAAAACCTTAAAAACGCGCTTATGCTGTTTGCGCTTAAGTTTTTCGGTGCGCAAGATAACAGTCCGCTCGGCGCAAGGATTTTAAACGGAAGCTACCCCGATTTAAAGGTTTATCCCGCCGACGGCAAAAAACTCACGGCGGACGCGGTAGCGGAACTTCTCGACGACTGCGCAATGCGCCCCGTGGAAGGCAGAAAAAAACTTTACGTAATAAGCGGCTTCGATACAGCTTCCGCTCTGTTGCAAAATAAGCTTTTGAAAACTTTGGAAGAACCGCTCGAGGGCGTTCATTTTCTTTTGGGCGCGTGTTCGCTTGCGCCCGTCCTCGATACCGTCAAATCGCGCGTAAAGCTTTTGGAAATAGCTCCCTTTACCGAAGAACAGATTTACGCTGCTTTGGAAAGGCAGGGTCACAGGGAAATCAACGCGGCGGCGGCAAAAAGCGCAAACGGAATTTTGGGCGTTGCCGAAAATATGGCGCTCGGCGGCTGGTTCGGGGAAATTTTAAAAGCGGCAAAGGAAATCTGTTCCGTCACGCGCGTCGGCGATATCGGCGCGGTTGCCGCAAAATACGGAGACACAAAATATAAAAACGAGCTTTTGTGCGAGATGCAAAGGCTTTACTTTGCGGCGCTGGGTGGAAAGGAGCAATTGCCCCTTTTGCAGCCGGCGCTGATATACGCGCTTGAAAGTTTGAACGGAGCGTTCGCGGATTTAAAATTCAACGCTTTCTTTCAGGGGCTGTTATACGGCTTCATGCTCGGGGTCGTAGAGGAGAACGAAAAATGGCAGAAATTATCGGCGTAACCTTTAAAGAGGGCGGAAAGGTCTATTATTTCGCCGCCGGCAGAGGAAATTACGAAGTCGGCAAAGGCGTGATTGTCGAAACCGCGCGCGGAACGGAATACGCCACGGTTGTAATTCCGCGTACGGAAATGGAAGATGCGGGGCTGAAACTTCCGTTAAAGCCCGTAATCCGTATCGCCACCCAAAGGGATGAAGAAACTCACCGCAAAAACGCGGAAAAGCGCGTAACCGCAATGCAGACCGTGCGCGAAAAGATAGAAAAACACAAACTCGATATGAAACTTATCGACTGCGAATTCGCGTTCGACGGTTCTAAAGCGGTGTTTTATTATTCGTCGCCCCAGCGCGTAGACTTCCGCGAGCTTGTAAAAGAACTTTCGTCAACCTTCCATATGCGCATAGAACTGCGGCAGGTCGGCATACGCGACGAAATAAAGCTTATGGGCGGCATCGCTCCTTGCGGAAGGGAATGCTGCTGCGCAAGCTGTATGCCCGATATCAAAAAAGTTTCCATAAAAATGGCTAAAAATCAGGGACTTTCGCTCAATCCCGTAAAAATTTCGGGGCTGTGCGGCAGGCTTATGTGTTGTCTCGGTTATGAAAACGATTATTACGCCGACGCATGCAAGCGCGTTCCAAAGCTCGGCACCGAGGTCGGCACGCCCGACGGAAAGGGGCTTGTCGTTAACGTGGATATGCTCAAAATGCAGGCGCGCGTCAGAATAGAAGATAAGCAGAAAGACAGCGTTTCTTTCCGCGATTATCCCGTTGAGGCTCTCAAATTCCACCGCCCCAAACCCGAAAAAGAGGAAAAGGAAGACGGCGCAGAAGATTTGAAAGAGATTGAAGACGGCGGCAACGATTAATTTTCAAAATTTTTTGTTTACCCCTTTACACTTTTGAAAAAGTATGTTATAATGCAAAAACAAACGTATTAAAAACGGAGGAATATTATGGCACATGTAATCACCGACGAGTGCGTAAGCTGCGGCGCGTGCGCTGCAACCTGCCCCGTAGAGGCAATCTCGGAAGGTCCCGATAAGTATGTGGTTGACCCCGACGTCTGCATTGACTGCGGCGCGTGCGAGGACGTTTGCCCTACCGGCGCAATCAAAGCCGAGTAATTTAAAAGGAAGGAAAGGCGGGGCAACCCGCCTTTTTCTCTTATATATGCAGCTTAAAGAAAACGAAGTGCTGGAAGAATTTTTCGGCGAAAAAAAGATAATACAAAATACGGCGCTTTACCGCTTCACTTCGGACAGCGTCCTTTTGTCGCGTTTTGCGCGTGCAAAGATTGGCGATGCCGTCGCGGATTTTTGTTCTGGCAGCGGGGTGGTCGGCTTTCACTTTATGTGTTTGAATCCCCGTATTTCTTCGCTTACGCTCTTTGAAATGCAGGAAAGTCTTGCGGACATGTCCCGCCGCACTGCGGAAATAAACGGCTTTGACTGTAACGTCGTCTGTACGCGCCTGCAAGATATAGGGCGGGAATACGACGATAAATTTTCGCTTGTTTTGTGCAATCCGCCTTACGAACGCGGAGGATTTGAAAACGAGGTTTACGAAAAGGCAATCTGCCGCAAGGAAATAACGCTCACATTCAAAGAGATAGCGGAGGCGGCTTTCCGCAAACTTAAATTCGGCGGACGGCTGGCTGTGATTAACCGCGCCGACAGAGTTGCGGAAGTTATCGGCGTTCTGAAAGCCAGAGGCTTAGAGCCCAAGCGTCTGCAATTCGTTTCGGGCACGCAAACCGCAAAACCTTACCTCGTTATGATAGAGGCGGTTAAAGGCGGTAAAGAGGGCGTTGACGTGTTGCCCGTTCTTGTTAATAAATAAACGGTTTAAGGAGAATTTTTATGAACGATATAGAACTTTTGGAAAAGCTTTGCAACTGCCGCGGCGTTTCGGGCTTTGAAGACGAGGTGCTTTTAATCGCCCGCGAATATCTCAAAGATATTGCGCGGTTTGAAGAAGACAGCATGCGCAACTTATATATTTATCCCGATTATAACAAAGGTAACCGCCCGTCCGTTCTTTTGGACGCGCACTCCGACGAGGTCGGCTTTATGGTGCAGGCGATAAAGCCCGACGGAACGCTTCGTTTTATCCCCATAGGCGGCTGGAATGAAAAATCCCTGCCCTCTTCAAAAGTGCAGATATATACTAAAACGGGCTATATATCGGGGGTAATCGCCGCAATGCCTCCCCATCTTATGACTGCGGAACAGAAAAACGCGCCCGTAAGCTATGATAACCTCGTTATAGATATCGGCGCGACAAACGCGGAAGAAGCCGCGGCTTTCGGCGTGGAAATCGGCGCGCCCGCAGTGCCTCTTTCTCCCTTTGAATACGATAAAAAACACGGCGTTTTGCACGGAAAAGCCTTTGACGACAGAATGGGCGTCGCCGCTCTTTTAAAGTGTATCAGATTATTGCAAAACACGCCGTTAAACGTGGATATAGTGGGGGTAATTTCTTCGCAGGAAGAGGTCGGGGAACGCGGAATAACCGCCGCAATGTACCGCGTAAAGGCGGACGCGGCAATATGCTTTGAAGGCTGCCCCGCCGACGATACTTCCGCTCCCTCATATATGGTGCAGGACGCATTGCGCGGAGGCGTAATGCTCAGGCATATGGATGCAACCGTCATCTGCTCGCCTCGGTTCACTGCTTTTGCGCGAGAGGTTGCAAAAAAAAATAAAATAAAAGTTCAGATGGCTGTCCGCAGAGGCGGAGGCAATAACGGCGCTTATATAATTTCCGCAAACGGCGGCACGCCCGTAATCGTTGCGGGCATACCCGTGAGATATATCCACACCTTTAACGGTATCGCAACGGAAGAAGATTTCCAAAGCGTGGTAAATCTCGGCGCGGAAATATGCAGGGCGCTCACCTCCGAAATTTTAAAAGGATTTTAAATGAAAGAAAAAAAGGGCTATATACGCAGATTCGCAAAATATTATAAACCGCACAAAAAACTGTTTATTATCGATATGTTTTGCGCGTTTATAATTTCGGCTGTCAACCTCGTATATCCGTTTGTAACTAAAGAGATTATAAACAATTACGTTCCGAACGCGCTTTTAAATATGCTTCTTGTCGGCGCGGGATTGCTTCTCGGCTTTTACGTTCTCAAAGCGGCGCTCAACTTCGTTTTGCAGTATTGGGGGCATATAGTTGGGGTAAGAATACAGGCGGATATGCGCGCGGAGCTGTTTGACCACCTGCAAAAGCTTCCGTTTTCGTATTTCGACAACAATAAAACGGGCGTTATAATGAGTCGTATGACTAACGACTTGTTTGAAATTTCCGAGCTTGCCCACCACGGACCGGAAGACGTTTTTCTGTCTTTCGTAACGATTATCGGCGCATTTATAATGCTGGCTTTTATAAACGTCTGGCTCACGCTTATAGTGTTTGCGTTCGTTCCGGTTATCGTGCTGTGTTCTATTCCCATGCGCAAGCGTATGATGAACGTATTTAAGGACATGCGCGTGGTACAGGGGGAAATAAACGCGGATATAGAAAGCGCCGTGTCGGGGATAAGGGTTTCCCGCGCATACGGAGCGCAATCGCACGAGGCGGAAAAGTTCGGCAAAGGCAACAAAAACTTCGTCAAAGCCAAAAGCAGACAATACAAGGTGATGGGTCAGTTCTTTTCCGCAATGTATTTCTGTATGGACTTTCTCTATTTCGCCGTATTGCTTTCGGGCGGGTTGTTTTTTTACTACGGTTTGATAAACGCCGGCGAATTTTCGGCTTTCGTGCTCTATATAACCGTTTTGATTACTCCTATACGCACGCTCGTCAATATTTTCGAGCAGATACAGGAAGGCGCAACGGGTTTTAAACGCTTTTGCGATATAATGGATATCCCACCCGAAGAGCAAAAAGAAAACGCTGCCGCTCCCGAAAAATTAAAGGGCGATATCGTGTTTGAAAACGTAACCTTCGGCTATAAAAACGACGAAGGTGCGCAAAAAGTAATTTCCGATTTTTCAATAAAAATCCCAGCGGGCAAAACAATCGCTCTCGTAGGTCCGTCCGGCGGCGGCAAAACAACTATTTGCCACCTTATCCCCCGCTTTTACGAAACCGACGGAGGAACGATTACCGTTGACGGCTACAATATCAAGGATTTGGACAGACAGTCTTTGCGTAAAAATATAGGAATAGTCCAGCAGGACGTCTTTCTTTTCAACGGAACAATCCGTGAAAATATAGCTTACGGCAATTTTGCCGCAACTCAAAAGGATATAGAAGAAGCCGCAAAAAAAGCGAACATACACGAATATATAAAAACTCTGCCCGAAGGATACGATACCAACGTAGGCGAAAGGGGGGTAAAGCTTTCGGGCGGGCAGAAGCAGCGCGTTTCTATAGCTCGTGCGTTTTTGAAAAATCCGCCGATACTCATTCTTGACGAGGCGACTTCCGCGCTCGATAACGCAACGGAAATGCTGATACAAGACGCTCTGCAATCTTTGAGCGTTGGCAGAACAACTCTCGTTGTGGCTCACAGACTCTCAACAATTAAAAACGCGGACGAAATTATCGTTATCACCCAAAACGGAATAGAAGAGCGCGGCACTCACGCCGAACTCATTGCAAAGAACGGAATTTATAAAGAACTGTACGAATACCAGTTTAAAAACGCGTAGGTGTCTATGATTTACTTTGTTGCAACCCCTATAGGCAATTTAAAAGATATAACCTTGCGCGCGCTTGAAACCTTGCGCGCCGCCGACGTGATTTTTTGCGAAGACACTCGGCATTCGTTAAAACTTTTAAACGCTTACGAAATAAAAAAACCGCTTTATCCGTGCCATAAATTCAACGAAAGGGAAGCGGCTTTAAAAATCCTCGCCGCCCATAAAGAGGGTAAAGAAATAGCTGTAATTTCGGATGCGGGCATGCCCGTCATTTCGGACCCGGGCAACACGGTGTGTAAAGTTTTAACGGAAGAAGGCGCGCCCTTTACCGTCATCCCCGGTGCAAACGCTGCGCTTTCCGCGCTTGTATTGTCCGCATTGCCTGCTGACAGATTTGCTTTTATAGGCTTTCTCCCCGATAAAGCGGGTGAAAAAAAGCGGCTGTTGGAAAAGTATAAAAATCTCGATATAACAACGGTTTTCCATGTCGCCCCGCAGGACGTAGACCGCGATATATCCGCCGTTTACGCTGTTTTCGGCGAAAGACGCGCCTGTGCGGTAAGGGAAATTACAAAGATGCACGAAGAAGCGGTCCGTTTTAATCTTTCGCAGGGTCTGCAAGGCGAAAAGCGCGGAGAATACGTGCTTTTGGTGGAGGGCGCAAGCGGAGAAAACGAGTTGAACGCTTTAACGGAAAAAGAGCATTTATTGCACTATATTTCGGGGGGAATGGATAAAAAAGACGCGGTAAAGCAAGTCGCAAAAGACCGCGGCGTTCCCAAATCGGAAATTTATAAAATCGCTTTGGATATAGATTGAGGTATATTATGAAAAGAATTTTAACAATGCAGGATTTGTCTTGCGTGGGGCAATGTTCGCTTACGGTGGCGTTGCCGATATTGTCCGCTTACGGAATAGAAACCTGCGTTCTTCCTACGGCGGTACTGTCCAACCACACAATGTTCAAAAGCTGGAGCTATCTCGACTTGACGCAAGAAACGAAAAACATCTTCCGCGAGTGGGAAAACAACGGTTTTAAATTCGATGCGTTTCTGTTGGGATATCTCGGCAAAGAGGAGCTTATGGCGGTTGCCGAAAGCTGTTTCGATAAGTTTTCGGCGGAAGGGGCAAGCGTGATTATAGACCCCGTGTTCGGGGATAACGGCAAGCTTTACGGCGGATTCGATTTGAATTACGTCGCGGGCATGCGCAAGCTTATAAGCAAAGCGGACATTATATTGCCCAACGTTACGGAAGCGTGCTTTCTGACGGGAACCGAATACAAAGAAACTTACGACGGCGCGTTCGTATGCCGCCTTATAGAAGAACTGAAAAAGCTGACCAAGGCAAAAATAATTATAACAGGCGCGGAAATCGACGGTAAAATAGGCGAATTTATAAGCGGAAACAAGCGTGGGGAAATATTATGGCATAATCTTCTGCCCGTAAAAAAACACGGCACGGGCGATATATTCGCCGCGGTGTTTACTGCGAACTATCTGTTAGGCAATGGGGCGCATAAGTCGTGCGATACCGCCGCGGATTTTGTTGCCGATTGCATTAGGAATACCGACGAAGGGCATTTTTACGGAGTACAGTTTGAGAAAATATTAAAAACGCGCAAATAACATAAAAACAGGCGGATAACAATCCGCCTGTTTTTATTATATAAGAATTATTATGTACCTTACGATAAACCCGACCGCGCACAAAACCACAAAACAGATATCCGCAACGTATAAAGCCCTGCGCCTTTTGAAAATCCGCATATGCGCAATGCCTAAAAAAAACGGTATACCTAAAAAGAAAAGCTCGTGATAGGCGAAAGCCTCTTTGAAATTTCCGCTAAAAAACGCGAGATGCGCTCTTGTCATTCCGCAGAACGCGCAGTCAAACCCCGTAAATCTTTTCAGCGGACAGCCTATCAAAAAAGCATACGCCGCGATTACCGCCAGATAAAGAATATGCAGGGCTATTTTTTTTACCATTAAAGTAAATTCATGAGCTTGTTGAAGTTTTTCTCCTTAGAACTCTTGTAGCTCATAAATATATCTATGAGCGGCCAGATTCCGCAAGTCAGCCAGCCGAACAAAAGCTTAGCCACGCCAAGACCGACGTCGCCAATCATAAAACGGTCAACGCCGAATCCGCCGAGGAAAATCGAAAACAGTAAAATATGGGTGGGATTGTGTAGGTTTGCGCATGCAATCTCATCGTATTTGCTGTCGTCGGCGTCAGCCAGCTTGTTTTTCAGCACCATAAGTTTTTCTTCGGGAAGCTTGTCGCTTACCATGCTTAAAATTTGTCTTACACTTTCTTCTTTCATTTTTTACTCTCCTTAAAATGTTACAAAACGATTGATTATAGCAAAATTTTTGTCGAATAATCGTTCATTTTGTATTATTTTAATAAAGAACAAGCGAAAAGTCAACCGTTTTGAATTGTTTAATGCGCGCAATTCGCACATTTTGTATAATGCTTTCAAAAGGGTGAAAAATGTTCAGATTAAAAGAATTACGTATGGAGTGCGGATTAAAGCGCAGCAAAGTTGCCGAAGATTTGCAAATGAACGCGGGCACTATAGCAAATTACGAAAACGGAATAAGGCAGGCGCCTTACGAATGCCTGATTAAATTCGCTGATTATTTCGACGTCAGCGTCGATTACCTTCTGGGCAGAGAAGAAGAACAGGAAATTTTAAAAACTTCCTCTGTTCTTACCGCTGAAGAGATTTCGCTTCTGGCGGGATACAGAAAGCTCGGTAAACTCGGCAAAAGCAGGGTTGCGGAATCTATTGAACTATGGCTGGACAGAAATTGAAAAACAAGCTTGACAGAAACTGAAAAACGAAATTTGTTATAAAAAACGCCCGCGCCGACGGATTATCCGTCGGCGCGGGCGTTTTTGTATTTTTAATTTTTATAAGTCCGTAAAAATCAATAATAAACTTCTTCGATTACTCCGCCCCCGAGGCAATAATTTTCGTCGTAAAACACTGCGTATTGCCCCTCGGTAACCGCACGCTGCGGCTCGGCGAACTCAACCAGCGCATTGCCGTTTTCAACCGTTACTTTTACTTTCTGTTCGGGCTGTCTGTATCTGAATTTCGCGGTACAATAAACAGTTCGTTCGGGTATATATCCTATCCAATTCAAGCCAGTAACGCGGCACGCCTTTGAATATAAAGGGCTTTCGTCGCCGTGGGATACGTATAAAACGTTGTTTTCCAAATCCTTTTTAACAACAAACCAACGCCCTTCCTCGCCGCGTTTTCCTCCAAGGTCAAGCCCTTTGCGCTGACCCAAAGTATAATACATAAGCCCTATGTGTTCGCCGACCTCTTCGCCGTCAAGGGTAATTATTTTTCCGTGCTGCGCAGGCAGATAGTTTTGCAAAAACCTGCGGAAGTTGCGCTCGCCTATAAAGCAAATTCCGGTGGAATCCTTTTTCTTTGCCGTAGCAAGCCCCGTCTTTTCCGCGATTGCGCGAACCTCGCTTTTAGGCATATCCGAAAGAGGAAAAACCACGTTATTCAGCTGATATTCCCGTACCTGATTTAAAAAATAGGTTTGGTCTTTGTTCGCGTCAACCGCCTTTTTCAGTCGGGTTATGCCGTCTTTATGCTCTATTCCGCAATAGTGCCCCGTTGCGATATAGTCCGCGCCCAAACTCAAAGCGTATTCGCGGAAGGGACCGAATTTTATTTCGCGGTTGCACAAAACGTCGGGGTTGGGCGTTCTGCCCGCCCTATACTCCGAAAGGAAGTGGGAAAACACCCGCTCCATATACTGTTTTGCGAAATTAACGCTGTAATATGGCACGTTTAACGCCCCGCACACCCTGCGCACGTCCGCAAAATCGCTTTCCGCGCTGCACGCGCCGTCGGGGTCGGTTTCTTCCCAGTTCATCATATAAAGCCCGATTACGTTGTAACCGCGTTCTTTTAAAATATAGGCGGCAACGGAGGAATCCACGCCCCCGCTCATGCCCACAACAACAGTTTTCTGCATAACGTTTTCCGTAAAAATAATTTTAATTATTGTAACACAGCCGTTTAATATTTGCAATTAAAACAAATTGTGTTATAATGTCCGTATGATTTTACCCGCCGACGATTTTATTTTGCTTTCGCTCGTCAATACAAAACTGAGAGACGTATATTCCTCGCTTGAAGATTTGTGCGGGGAAGAAGACGTTCCGCAAGAAGAAATCAGTTCCCGCCTTTCTGTAATAGGATATTTTTACAACGCTGATTTGAATGCGTTTGTTCGGGCGTAAAAACTTAAATACGCGGGCATATATGGATTGATAACCCTTAGTCGGGGCGGAAAGAATAATTGCCCCGCCGAAACAAATTACAAAAACGTTTCTTTCGGTTAAAAACTCTCAAAACGCATTACGTCTCCGTAGCTCGGTAAGATAGAGCACAAATCTCCGTCGAACCGAAGCACAAACGTGCTTACGCTCGGTACCGACAAATCAACAAATTAAATATGCGTCCGTAGCTCAGTTGGATAGAGCACGAGCCTCCGACGCTCGGTGCCGATGGTTCGAATCCATTCGGGCGCACCAAAATAAAAACGCCCTCCGTATTTTGCGGAGGGCGTTTCATATACAAACATATTTTTAAGTTTAGGACAGATTTTGCAAGTTTGGGGCAAATTCTTTTGCGGATATTGATTGAAAAAAATATCAATGTTATAATCTTAAAAATATTGAATTACACAAGATAGTGTTAAAACGGTGGTTTAAATGAACGTAGCAATTGTTGAAGACGATATAAAATCAGCGGAACTCCTTAAAACCTGTCTGCAAAAATACGGCGCGGAAAAGGATATTAAATTCGACATAGTTCATTTCACTTCGGGGGAAGAATTTATTGAAAAGTACCGCCGCGCAATCTATTCTATCGTTTTTCTCGATATAGAACTTACGGGCATGAACGGTCTTGAAACGGCGCGCCGCCTGCGCGACAGGGATAAAGCCGTAACCCTGATATTCGTTACGAGAATGGCTCAGTACGCCCAAAAGGGGTACGAGGTAGACGCTCTCGATTTTATGATAAAGCCCCTGTCGTATGCCGATTTCAGCCTTAAAATGCACAAGGCGGTAAACGTTGCGCGCACAAAAGAGGCGCGCTCGGTCATAGTAACCGTCAACGGCGGGTTCACTTGCCTTTCCACCGATAAAATTATTTTTGTGGAAGTAATGGGACACCAGCTTAAATATCAGCTTGTAGACGGTGTTCTCGAAATGCGCGGCACCCTTTCAGAGGTGGAAAAAAAGCTCAAAAACAACGGCTTTTTGCGTTGCAACAGTTGCTATATTGTTAACAGCCGTTTTATAGATTCTTTGCAGGGCTACGATTTAAAGGTCGCGGGATATACCTTGAAAATAAGCCACCCGCGCCGCAAACAGTTCATAAAAGAACTTATGGATTTGTATAAAGGGGACGGCGGCTTCGAATGAATATTGAAATAGTTTTGTACTATTTTTCGCGGGTTTATTCGGGGTTTCTCGTTCAGCTTATACTTGCCGAAATATTATTTGTATATAAACTGAAAAGAAAGCCTTTGTTTCTTGTCAGGCTTGCCGCGGGATTATTATGCCTTGCGGCGCTTACTTTTGTTACGTCATGCGTTCAGTTCTTTCTGCCGGAAATCCCCCTTGTCGGCGCGCTTCCCTATCTCGTGCTGTTCGCTTTTACAATCGTCATATTAAAAATGTGCTTTTACGGGCAGTGGAAAATTCTTATTCTGTGCGGAGTGGCGGCGTACTCGCTGCAAAACGCAATATACAGAATAATGTCCCTCTGCGAAATCACGGGTCTCGTCTGGCGTCTTTCTGAAAGTATCGGCAATTACGACGCCGCTTACAACATACTGTTTTGGCCGTTCTGTCTGGTTTCGTTTGTTCTGGCTTATTTCTTGTTCGTAAGGCGCATAAACGCAAAGGGGCTTGAAAATATCTATAACAGCAACGTTTTGCTCATATCCGCGGTTTCCCTTTGCGTCACGCTGATTTTATGCGCTTTCACAAACGTTTACTGGTGGCAGAGCTTCGGGTTAAGCATCGTTAATTATTGCTTTGCCGTGCTGGGCAACGTTCTCGTGCTGGCAATACTTTCGGGTATGTTTGAAAACAGTGGCCTGCGCGACGATATAGAAACCGTTCGTCGCCTTTGGGCGCAGGATAAACAGCAATACGAAATCTCAAAAGCAAACATAGATTTGATAAACGTCAAATGCCACGACTTAAAGCATAAAATCCACTCGCTCAGGCTTGCGGAAGACGGCGTCTCCGCCGACGAGCTAAAAGAAATAGAACAAGCCGTCGCAATTTACGATAGCAAGGTTTCCACCGGCTGCGACCCTATCGACGTGCTCATATCGGAAAAAAGCCTTCTGTGCTTAAAACGAAATATAAAACTCACGTGTATGATAGACAGCGGCGGTTTCGGCTTTATGTCCGAATCGGAACTGTATTCTCTTTTCGGCAATATGCTTTCCAACGCAATGCAGGCGGTCAGCAATATAGCCGATAAAGAAAAGCGCGTAATCGGGCTAACCGTCTCTCGCAAAGCGGGAATGATTATGATAAACTGCACCAACTATTTCGAGGGCGAAATCACTCTCCGCAACGGCGTTCCCGTAACCAGCAAAGAGGATAAATCCGTCCACGGCTTCGGCGTGAAAAGTATGCAGATGCTCGTACGCAAATACGGCGGGGAATTGTTTTTCACGGCGGAAAGAGGGGTGTTCGATTTGAAAATTATGTTCCCCGAAAAACCCAAATGCGAAAAATTTTTAACCGTCGCTTTTTAACCGTTTGACGCAAACTTATAATTTCACAATACTTTCACGAAAGGTTAGGACAGAAAATGCAATATTATGGCAACGCTATTGACGCGTTGCCTTTTATAATATATCATTTGCAGGAACTGAAAACGGTTAACGTTATTTGTTCGTAATTTTCATTTAGTAAGGAGAAATTCGATGAAAGGAAAGAAAATCATCTCGGCGGTGCTCGCTTGCGCGCTTTCGGCTACCTGTGTTGCTTCGCTTGCGGCGTGCAACCCTGCGGAAGACAACGGAGGAACTCATACTCCCGTCGTTATGGACGCGGCTAAAACAAAAATAGTTGTGCAGGGCTACGAATGGGGCCCCGCAGTTCCTAAAATCATTGTTGAATTTAAGGGCAACGTTTCGGGCGTTACAAAAGATACGTTTGCAGTAACTATGAAGGGCGGCTACTCTAACACAAACCGCACTATAACCGACGCTTATACCTGCGACGAAAACGGTAACAAAGTAACCACGGCTTCCAAATACGTTGCAATCGAAATGAGCGTTAAATACGGCGAGGCAAGCCCTTTCAATTACGACCAGAATAAACAGGTTAACGTTTGGAACGACAGCATCCCCGTAACCGTTAAAGTTAATAAAAACAGCAAAATCAAAGTCGGCGATACCGAATATCTCGACGGCGACAAATTCGAATACACCGTAACCGCGGCGGATAGAAAAGTTCCCCAAACGGCTACATGGAATAAAGATAAATTCGTTCTTAAACAAGAAGGAAAAGACGATATAGAACTTTCCCGCGCAAGCTGGAAGCCTCAAGGCGCTGAAAACGACAATCAGAAGAATCCCCTTGTAATCTGGTTGCACGGCGGCGGCGAGGGCGGCACCGATATCGATATCGCTCTTTTGGGCAACGAGGTAACTGCCCTCACCTCCGATAACTCCACAAACGTTCAGCACTACTTCAAAACGGGCGGCAGCGCAGGCGCGTACGTTCTTGCGGTTCAGTCCCCCACAATGTGGATGGATTCGGAAGGCAACGGAGACTACGGCGACAATTCCGCAAACGGCAACGCTACGGGCGAAGCTCAGACTTCTTACTATACCGAAGCTCTTTGGCAGGCAATCAACGACTACGTTGATAACAACGACGATATCGATACGGACAGAATTTATATCGGCGGCTGCTCCAACGGCGGATATATGACCATGAACCTCGCGCTTGAGCACGGCGACTACTTCGCTGCATACTATCCTATTTGTCAGGGATATATGAACGGCAACATCAACGAAGAAAGGCTCAACAAGCTTAAAGACCTCAATATCTGGTTCTTGCTTTCCGAGGCGGACAATACTCTTAAACCCGAAAAATACACAATCCCTCTTTATTACAGATTGCTTCAGGCTGGCGCGGAGAATATCCACCTTACCTATAAAAAGAATGTAACGGGCGTAGACGACCCTAATCCTTCTTCCGGCTGGGGAACTCCCGGTTATTACGACGGTCACTGGTCCTGGATTTATGCGTTCAACGACGACGTTAAAACCGAAATCGACAACGAAAAGGTTACTTCCCAGGAAGACCTCACTCCCGAAAAATGCACCAAAGAAGGCAATATGTGGGAATGGATTGCTTCCGTAGGCGTAAAACAGGCAGAACCCGTCGAAACTTATGAATTCGAAGCTGAAAACGCAAAAATAACAAACGGCAGTAAAGTTGTTCCTAAACAGGATAAAATTGACTGGTCGCAAGCTCAAAACCCTGCTTATTGGGAAGAATTTTATAAAAACCCCGATAACTATACTATGGAAGAAGTTAAACCTACGGTTGAAACTCACAACAAATACACCGGCACCGATACCAAGGGTGAAGAAGTTACAAATGTAGGTTATTTCACGGCTGATTCTAAATTAGCTTGGAAAATCGAAGCGGCTGAAGAATGCGACGTTGTAATAACTCTTCATGCGGCGGGTGCCGTACAAGACCAGACTGGAATAACCGATTGGAGTACCGGCGCCGGATTGAAATTCAAAGAAGTTGACCTTTCCAAAAATGAATACATAAAACTTGTTGTTAACTCTGCCGATGCCGTTTTAACCGGAACTCTTCCCGGAATAGACGGGCTTAACTGGGAAGCAATAAAAAACCCTGATATTTATTGCAATTTCGGCACTGGCGCAACCCAAACGGTTCACCTTAAGAAAGGCTCAAATGTTATAGAACTTCTTGCTGTAAACAAAGATATCGGTTTGAATATTGATAAAATCGTTATAAGCGGCACAACGGTAAAACTTTCTTATGCCCCTGCTAACAATACGGACCGTATTCCTCCCGTACAAGGACAACCGCAAGGCTAAAACAAAAAACTTTCGGCTATGCGGAAAAGTCGTGATGTTATTCCGCAAAAGCCGTAATAATTAAAATTATAATTTTTAGGAGAAAATTTCATGAAATTTAAAAAGACTATGGCGGCTATCGCTGCCGGCGCGCTTTCCGTAACGTTGGGCGCATTCGCACTCGCAGGCTGTGGCATAAGCGGTGAAGAATATACTTTCGAAGCTGAAGCAGCAGAGTTGGCTGGTCAGGGCTTGGTAATGGGTACGACCCCCGGTTCTGCAAGCGTTTCCAATCCTTCGGCTTATAAAGTTTACGGCGAACTTGCAGACGACACCGTTGTAGGCGTTGAAAACTTCAACAGCGCAGGTCAGTCCATCACCTGGACGGTTACTGCGTCGTCGGCTTGCAAAGCTGAACTTACTTTCTGGGCGGCTTCTTCCGTAATGTTCTTTAATCAGGAAGATAACTCGGTAGGACTTGTTGAAATAGATATGGCTGCAACCGAAGCTTACAAACTTACCTGCAACGATACGGAAGCTGACCTCAAAGGTAAACTTCCCGGTGCGAAATGGGCAGATTGGTCTGGTATGCAAGAGCCCGGCGCGTGGTGGGACCTTGGTAAAGCTACCGCTATAATCGACCTTAAGGAAGGCGAAAACACCATCGTATTCGAAATCGTTGCAAACGTTGAAGGTCAGAACTCCGCAGGTCTTAACGTAGATAAAATCGTTATCAAAGCTCCCGCTGAGCTTAAGTAAAAACCCCAACGCATTTTTAGTTCGCTATCCGTAGCGCATTAAAAAACGGCTCCGCCGCGCATCACGGCGGCGGGGCTGTAAATTTTTAATTTAAAAAAAATATGGAGGAATTCTATGAAAAATAGAAAAAAACTGAATTTCCGCTGGTTTATGGGGCTTATCGTTGCCGGCCTTGCGGTTCTGTGGATAATAGCAATCGTGCTTCCCATAGTATCCGTGGTCCAGTATGACCTTGTATTCCGCGATATATTCGGCGAAGCTGCAACAAACGCGCCTTCAGGGGACACCGACGGCGTAGACGCAACTTATTATAAAAAAGACTATGAAAGCTCTGCAAAGCTCCACGAGGACGAGCAGGCTTATACCCGTAAAGCGGGCGCGGAAGGCTTTGTTCTTCTTTATAACAAAGAAGATAACGGCAAAGGGCTTCCTTTGGCAAAAGATTCCAAACTCAGCCTTTTCTCCGCTTCATCCGTTGATTTGCTTGCAGGCGGCACGGGTTCGGGCGTCAGCACCATTTCCAGCGATATGAAAACCGCTCTCACCGAGCAGGGCTTTTCTATCAATGAAAAGTTGTGGAAGTTCTATTCCGATAACCACAATACATATAAGCGCGGCGGCGGTGCTATAAGCTACGGCGGCGCTGAAGACTGGTCCATTAACGAAGCTCCTTTGGATAAAATCCCTGCGGACGCAAAAACGGAAGCAGCGGGCACTACGCCCGTATTCTTCATTGCTCGTACTGGCGGCGAAGGCAGAGACCTCGGCAGATATATGGGCGACTGGACTAAGATTGAAGAAGATAAACCCAAACACTATCTTGAACCCGATTCCGTTGAACTCGGCGTTATTAATTACCTTAACGAGAATTTCGACAACGTTATCATAGTTGTTAACACCAACAACGCTTTCGAGCTTGGCTGGGTTAAAGATTATGAAAACATTTCGACGGTTCTGTGGGCTCCCGGTGCGGGCGGCGATACCTGCCGTTCCATTGCGGACGTTTTCAGCGGCAAAATTAATCCTTCCGGTCACCTTGTTGATACTTTCGCTTACGATGCGTTCTCTTCTCCCGCAATGCAGAACATGGGCGACATCGTTCTTACCAACGGCGGACAGAACGTCGGCGAAGGCTTGTTCTACGACGAAGGTATTTACGTAGGCTACAAATATTATGAAACCAGATACTTTGATAAAGTTCTTGGTCAGGGCGAAGCCGGTGAATATGATTACGATACGGTAGTTCAATATCCTTTCGGTTACGGCAAAACTTATACCACGTTCGCTTGGAGCGACTTTAAAATGACCCAGCCCGACGAAAACGGCGATATCAACGTTTCCGTTAAAGTTAAAAACACCGGTACGGTTGCAGGACGCGAAGTTGTTCAGGTATATGTAAACGTACCTTACACCGAATACGACAAAACCAACCACATCGAAAAATCTGCCGTATCCCTTGTAGGTTTCGGCAAAACTGCGGAATTGGCTGCTAATGCCGAAGAAACCGTTACCGTAACGCTTAACATTAAAGATTTCATCTCTTACGACGACGTAGTAAGCAAAACTTACATTCTCGAAGCAGGCAAATACTATGTTACTGCGGCTACGGACGCTCACGAAGCAACCAAAAACGTTTTAACCAAATATGGTGCTACGGGTGAAGCTGAAGGCGGCAACGGCGCGCTTGTTGGCGAATGGGAATATAATTATACCGAAAACAACGGCGTAGATAAAACAACCTACGCAAAGAGCGCTAACGGCACTCAGGTTACCAACCAGTTCGACCACGCTGTTAACGACGAATTCACCAAGAGAGAAGAATATCTTACCCGTAACGATTGGGAAGGCACTTTCCCCAAAACGCACGGAAATCAGGACAATAAGGTTAAGAGCTCTTTCTCGGAAAAGAACGGCTACACATGGCAGCTCGGCGTTTCCGATAGCGTTAAAAACGCGATAAAGGCAAAGGATTCTATGAATCCCATGACCGATGAAGAAGCGGCTGAAAAAGCGGGTCAGTACAAACAGGCGGGCGAGCTTGAACTTATCGACTACCGCGGCAAAGATTACGACGAACTTGAAAAGAGCGGCGCTTGGGATAAGCTCATCGACCAAATGGACACCGCTGAAATGAAGAGCATAATTGAAAAAGGCGGTTATCAGACTCTCAACGCAAAGAGCATCGGCAAACCCAGAGCTATAGACTTCGACGGTCCTTCCGGACTTAACGAAGGCGGCGTAACTCACGAACCTTATTCAATCACTTATCCCTGCGCGGCTAACCTTGCTGCAAGCTGGGATAGAGAAAACTCCCGTCTCCACGGCTACTATGTAGGCGAAGACGGACTTGCTGCAGACGGTTCTTGGGGCAAGCATAACTATAAAGGAATCATTTCCGGCTGGTATGCTCCCGCTATGAACATTCACAGAACTCCTTTCGCAGGACGTAACTTCGAATATTATTCCGAAGACGGCTTTATGAGCGGCGAGCTTGCGCTTGAAGCTGCCGTAGCTTGCGCGGAAAAGGGCGTTTACGCTTACATCAAGCACTTCGCTCTTAACGACCAGGAAGACCACCGCAGCCACGTTGCAACGTTCTCCAACGAACAGGCAATCCGTGAAATTTATCTTAAACCCTTCCAGACCTGCATCGAAGAACGCGGAAACACCAAAATTATGGTGCAGGAATACAACGAAGAAACGGGCGAATTCACCAAGAAAGAAGTTGAAATCCCCGCAGTTATGGGCGTTATGACGGCGTTCAACAGAATCGGTTGCGTTTGGGCAGGCGGTAACTATAACCTCATTACCGGCGTTCTCCGTAACGAATGGGGCTTCAACGGCACCGTTATAACCGACTATGACCAGGGCGGCGTTATGGATACCGAACAGTGCATCCGCGCGGGCGGCGATATCAAGCTTACCGCTTACGGCTCAGGCGTTTTCGTTAATATCAACAACAAGGCTTCGCAATACTTCGCTCGTCAGGCTATGAAGCACGTATTGTATACCACGGTTAACTCCAACGCAATGAACGGAATCATCCACGGCGTGGAAGTTGCAGATTTGCCTTTCGCTTACTATAATCTCATTATTATAGCGGTAGAAGTCATCACTGTCGGCTTGACAACGTGGGGCGTGCTTGCAATTCTTCAGCGTTATAAAAAAGAAAAGCAACTCGCAAACGCTCCCGAAACCGCAAGCGGAGAACCCGAAGGTCCGGTAGTTGACGAAGAAAACAAAACAGAGTAATTTAACTCTATTACAAACTTTTCTCCTTTAGAATTTATGGCGGATGCTCAGTCGTTCGCCATATTTTCAAAGGAAACCTTAAAACATTATGATTAGCGACGCGTGCAACAAGGTTAAAAAAATTATAAAAGTCGAAATAACTTCACGTGAAATAAACGGAGCGTTAATCCGCGGCGACGGCACTGTCCTTTGCGAAAAAAAGTCCGCCCTTTCGGGTTTGGGCGATACGCTGATTAGGGAAACCGTCGGGCTTATCAACAGCCTCATTAACTGTATAGGCTGGCTTAAGTCGGATATCCGTTGCGTTGAAATAAAATGCCTCGGTCAGGTAGAAAGCGAGCGGGGCGTGGTTTGTTGCGAAGAACTCGGCTTTGATTATTATCCCGTTGCAAAATCCGTTTCGGAAAAAACGGGTCTGCGCGTCAGCGTGTCAAATTAATAAGCTTTTACTCCTTAATGCCGCGCATAATTCCCTTTTGTGCGCGGAGGAAACCGTACGGCAAACGCCGTACGGTTTTTTTATAACTTACCGTTGCATTTTGGTTTGCGCCGTGTTACAATATATAAGGTTAGGCAAAAATGCGTTTTCGTTTCGGTTTTTGCACACAGTAATTACAAGAGAGGATAAAAAAATGCAAATGATTTACGGCGTAAAAGACAGACCCAAAATCGGTCGGCTCATTCTCTTTTCGCTGCAACAGCTTTTGGCGATTCTCGCCGCAACCATAGCCGTGCCTATGATTATCGGCAACGGAATGTCTCCCTCGGCTGCGCTTTTCGGCGCGGGCGTCGGCACGGTGGTTTATCTGCTGTTCACAAAGTTCAAAAGTCCCGTTTTCCTCGGTTCGTCTTTCGCGTTCCTCGGCTCTATGGCAACGGCTTTTGCGGGCGGCGTTTCTATGGCGCTCGGCTATCTCGGACTGATAATCGGCGCGGTGCTTGCCGGTCTTGTCTACGTTATCATAGCCGTAATCGTAAAATTCGCGGGCGTTAAATGGATAGATAAAATCATGCCCGCCGTTGTTATCGGTCCCACGGTTGCAATTATCGGATTGTCGCTTGCGGGCAACGCAGTCGGCGATTTAATGAAGGGCAACGTCTTTGTCGATACTACGGTGGAACAGGTTGTCGAAACCGTAACGGGTTCTCAAACCTTGCTCGTAAACTCCTCGCAAATGCTTTGCTCGCCCTATATCGCTTTGCTTTGCGGTATTACAACCCTTGCGGTTACAATCGTTTGCTCGGTTTACGGCAAAAAGCTTATGAAAATGATACCCTTCATTATCGGTATTCTTTCGGGCTACGCGCTTGCGGCAATCTTCACGGGTTTCAGCTATATAGAAGGCGCTGAATGCCTCAGGGTAATAGATTTCAACAAGTTCAACAATATGCAGTGGTATCCCGACTTCGCTTTCATTTCCGCTATCGGCGATATGAACGCAGGCTCTGTCGGTTCGATAGGCGCATATATCGGCACTATCGCAGTGGCGTATATCCCCGTGGCGTTCGTAGTGTTCGCGGAACACATTGCAGACCATAAAAATATTTCTTCCATAATAGAGCAGGATTTGCTTACCGACCCCGGGCTTTCGAGAACGCTCCTCGGCGACGGTATTGGCTCTATGGCGGGCGCTGTTTTCGGCGGATGCCCCAACACAACCTACGGCGAATCGGTCGGCTGCGTGGCTATTTCGGGCAACGCGTCGGTCATAACTATTCTCGTAACCGCGGGAATGGCTATCGTATGCGCGTTTATCGCTCCGTTTACAACCTTCCTTGCAACGATTCCGTCGTGCGTAATGGGCGGCGTGTGCATCGCGCTCTATGGCTTTATCGCAGTGTCGGGTCTTAAAATGGTACAAAAAGTGGATTTGAACGACAATAAAAATCTCTTCGTCGTTTCCGTTATACTTATCGCGGGCGTCGGCGGAATGGTCGTCAATATCGGTCCCGTGGTTATCACGGAAGTAGCGTGCGCGCTTATTCTCGGTATCCTTACAAATCTGCTCGTCAATATAAAAAGCAAAAAAGAAGACAAAGCCGAACAGCTCACCATAGAAGAAGCGGTTGCGGAAGTGGCGGCTCAGCCCGAAGACTCCGCACCTTTGGCAGAACAGACAAAAGAGGAAAATGCAGATGAAAAATTATAAAAACGTTTTCGTTTTCGACCACCCTTTAATCAAACATAAAGTTTCTATACTGCGCGATAAAAACACGGGAATGAAAGAGTTCCGCGAGCTTATCGAAGAAATCACGACTATGATGACTTACGAAAGCATGCGCGACGTTCAGCTCGTTCCCGTAACGGTTGAAACGCCCCTCGAAAAAACCACGCAATACCGCGTGCCCGAAGAAAGCGTCGCAATCGTGCCCATACTCCGCGCGGGGCTCGGAATGGTTAACGGCGTTCACAAAGTGTTCCCCACGGCGCGCGTCGGGCATATAGGAATGTACCGCGACGAAGAAACTCTCGAACCTCAGGAATACTATTGCAAACTTCCCGACGGAATAGAAAACAAAACGGTGTTTTTGGTGGACCCTATGCTTGCAACGGGCGGCTCCGCGTGCGACGCTCTCGCCGCTCTCAAAAAACGCGGCTGTAAAAACATAAAGTTTATGGCTATAATCGGCGCGCCGGAGGGCGTTTCCAAAGTTGCGGAAGCCCACCCCGATATCCCCGTTTACGTTTCCACTCTCGACAGACAGCTCAACGAAAACGGCTATATCCTCCCCGGCTTGGGCGATGCGGGAGACCGTCTTTTCGGCACAAAATAAGCTTAAATCTATAAGGCAAAAATTAATAATATAAAAAACGCCCCGCGCCGCTAATCCGCGCCGCGGGGCGTTTTTTTGCGTTTGCGTTCGTTTGATAGTCCCGCAAGATAATTGCTTGTCACGTTAAAATAAACCGCCGCGTTATACACAACGGTAATCCACGGTTCTGTAATTGCTTTTTCAAGCTTACATACGGTACTGCGCGAACATTTCAGATGCTTTGCAAGCTGCTCCTGAGTTAACCCTTTGTCGGTTCTTAATTGTTTTAATCTTTGTGCAAAAATATTTTTCATAATAAAATATGCCCGTTGCTTGTATGATTTAATACAATTAATAAGCGTAAGCCAAGCATTTTACGCTTATTAATTGTACAATTACATTGAGGTGCGTTATGGTTATGATTGAGCAAATTCAACAAAGATTATCCGAAGTTATAAAACAAAGCGGTTATTCGCAAACGGAACTTGCAAAACGGCTCGGAGTAAGGCAACAAACAATTTCTCATTACGTAAAGGGAAATATTTTGCCCTCTCTCGATACGCTCGCAAATTTATGTATAATTCTCGATATAAGTTCGGATTACATTCTCGGTATAGACAAATAAATTTTAATCGCAAAACCGACGTATTATATGGAAAATAAATTTGCAAATATTTTAAAATCTCTCCGCACCGAAAATAATTTGTCGCAAGACGAACTTGCAAAAGAGCTGAATTATACCCAAAGCAATATTTCCGAATGGGAAAAGGGGAGCGTAGAACCGAAAGCCGCCGCTCTTTTAAAAATATCAGACTATTTTCAGGTTTCAACAGATTATTTGTTGGGCAGAACTCAGGAATTCAACGATTTTGTCATAAGCAAAGAAGATTTTGCGCTTTCTTATGAAGAAAAGGTTTTAATAACGGGTTACCGCTCTTTCGGTCCGCAGTTTAAAAAGATAGTCAAAGATACGGTAAAAGCGTTGAAAAATTCAAACGGCCGGTCCATTTAATTGCAAAAACAACGTGCCGTATGTATAATAATCCGTAGGTTAATTTTTTACGGCGCAGACAAATTACGGAAAATTTTCGTAAAAAAAGCAACAAAGGAGTATTTTATGATAGAAGTTTCAAAAAGAGTATCTTTAATCGCGCCTTCGATGACGCTTGCAATCTCCGCAAAGGCAAACGAGCTTAAAGCGGCGGGGATAAAAGTAATAAACTTCGGCGTCGGCGAACCCGATTTCAACACTCCCGAACATATCTGCAACGCGGCAAAAGACGCGCTCGACAAAGGTTACACAAAATACGTCGCCGCGGCGGGTTTGCCCGCTTTGAAAAAAGCTGTTGTAAAAAAACTCAAAACTGACAATAATCTAGACTACGACCCCTCGCAGATAATAATATCCAACGGCGCAAAGCACTCCATTTTCAACGCGATTTTCGCAACCATAAACGAAGGCGACGAGGTCTTAATCCCCAAACCCTATTGGCTCACTTATCCCGAAGTGGTAAAAAGCTGCGGCGGCATTCCGGAATACATATACGCAACGCCCCGCCACGGCTACAAAATAACGGCGGCTCAGGTTGAGGCGGCAATCCGTCCTCAAACCAAAATGCTAATTTTCAACAGTCCCTGCAACCCCACGGGCGCAGTCTATACCGAAAAGGAAATCCGCGCCATTGCGGAAGTCTGCGTAAAACATAACATTATCGTGCTTGCGGACGAAATTTATGAAAAGCTCATTTACGGCGGAGAAACGCATTTCTCAATCGCGCAGTGTTCGCCCGAAATGAAGGATTTGACAATCGTAATAAACGGCGTTTCCAAAAGCTACGCAATGACGGGCTGGAGGCTCGGTTATCTTGCCTGCCCCCCCAACGTTGCAAAGGCAATATCCTCGTTCCAGAGCCATTCCACCTCTAACGTAAACACAATGACGCAATACGCAACCTTAGCCGCGTTGGAGGGCAGCGAAAAGCCCGTAAAGGATATGATTGCCGCTTTCGGCAGACGCCGCGAAAAAATGCTTGAAAAGCTCGAAGAAATGAAGTCTCTGGGTCTTGATTACGTCAAGCCCGACGGCGCGTTCTACGTTATGCTTTTGTGCGATAACCTTTACGGAAAAACCTATAAGGGCGTAAAAATCCACGGCAGTATGGAGGTCGCTGATTTGCTGTTAACGCACAAGCAGGTTGCAATTACCCCCGGAGTATGCTTCGGCGACGACGATGCCGTCCGTCTTTCCTACGCGCTTTCAACCGCGGATATGCTCGAAGGTCTTGAAAGAATCGCGCAGTTCGCCCGCGAATGCGAATAAAACGCAGCCGACCGCAATTGTATAATTTTTCAAAAAATTTGGCGAAAGGTATTGAAATTCCGCCCGATTGCTGATAAAATGTATTATAAGATAAATATAATACTTTATCGGGAGGACTTTCAATGATTAAAATTATCTACGGCCGCAAGGGTACCGGCAAAACAAAACAGCTTATCGACGCGGCTAACTCAAACGCTAAAGCCGCAAAAGGTTTAAGCGTTTTCATAACTGATAATAAAAGATGTATGTACGATGTAGACCGCAATATCCGTTTTATAGACGTTGCGGACTGGGCTATCGCCGGCGAAGACGCTCTCTGCGGGTTCGTTAAGGGCGTCGCGGCGTGCAACAGCGACCACGAATATATTTACATAGACGGCGTCGCGCGTATCGCCGGCAAAGATATAAAAGAGCTTGCGGGCATTTTCTATATGCTCGATAAAATTTCTGCCGAAAACGAAATCACCATTGTTCTCACGTGTAGTTGCGCGGAAGAAGAACTCCCCGATTTCGTTAAAAAATACGTTTAATTTTTCGTTTGAAATTTTGGCGGCGGCGCTTTTCCTTTGCGCCGCCGTATTGTTTTAAATCACGCAACAAGGAGTTTTTATGAAGTTTATCAGCACAAGAGGCGGAGAAAAGGTTTCGGCGGCACAGGCTATAGTGGCGGGTCTTTCCGCCAACGGCGGGCTTTACGTCCCCGAAAAATTCCCCGCTGTACCGCGTGAAGAACTTGAAGAAATGCTTGGTATGAGCTATCCCGAACGCGCGGCAAAGGTGCTTGGGAAATATCTTTCCGAATACGATTCAAAAGAGCTGTTAAAGGCTTGCGAAGACGCTTATTCAAGGTTCGAAGGCGGAGACCCCGCGCCCCTCGTGCGCCTTGACGACGGAGTATATATGCTCGAGCTTTGGCACGGACCTACGTGCGCTTTCAAAGATATGGCGCTCACTCTTTTGCCGTGGCTTTTGAGAAAAGGGTGCGATATATGCGGCGTTAAAGAGCAAATTTTGGTTCTCGTCGCAACTTCGGGCGATACGGGCAAAGCCGCGTTAGAGGGCTTCAAAGACGCCGACGGCGTAAAAATTATGGTGTTCTATCCCTCCGACGGAGTTTCCAAAATGCAAAAGCTCCAGATGTGCACGCAAGAGGGCAAAAACGTAAACGTGGTCGCGGTAAAAGGCAATTTCGACGATTGCCAGACAGCCGTAAAAGAAATATTCGCCGACGGAAATTATGCGGCTCAGCTTAAAGAACGCAACACCGTTTTATCCTCCGCAAATTCCATAAACTTCGGCAGGCTCGCTCCGCAGATTGCATATTACTTCTCCGCATATCTCGATTTGGTTTCTTCGGAACAAATTGAAATGGGGGAAGAAATCGATTTCACCGTTCCCACGGGCAACTTCGGCAACATACTCGCCGCATACTACGCAAAACAAATGGGCTTGCCCGTAAGACGGCTGCACTGCGCGTCCAACTCCAACAAAATTCTTACGGATTTCCTCGCAACGGGCGTTTACGATTTGCACCGCGAATTTTATAAAACCACTTCTCCTTCAATGGATATCCTCGTTTCTTCCAATCTCGAAAGGCTCGTCTTTGAAGTTTCGGGCCGCAACGCAAAGCTCACCGCAAGCCGTATGGAAGATTTGAAAAAGAACGGAAAGTACGCCATATCCGCGGACGAACTTGAAAAAATCCAACAAACGTTCGACGGCGGCTACGCCGACGAAGAAAGCAGCGTAGAGGCAATGTACGACGTTTTCATAGACGTCGGTTACACTATGGATACGCATACGGGCTGCGCAATGAAGGTCGCGGTAGACTGGTTTGAAAAGCATAAAAAAGACGAAACGAATATGGTTATCGTATCCACCGCAAACCCCTATAAATTCCCGCAGGACGTTTTGTATGCGGTTACCGGCAACGACGTAAAAGACAGTTTCAAAGGTATAAAAAGGTTGCACGCGGCAACGGCAATGGCTGTGCCCAAGTGCCTTTTGAACCTGCGCGATAAGCCTTTGCGCTTCACAAAATCTGTCGATGCGAAAAACCTTTTCGCCGAAGTGCTTGACTTTGTAAAGTAAATCTGATAGTATATTAACAATAAAAAACAGAGGGGCGCCCCTCTGTTGCACGCGTACGCGTGCAACAGTCCGCATTAAAAGCCCCCCGAAAGGAGAAATTTTATGCGTAAAAAATTTTTGGTAACATTGCTTGTCGGCGTAATGGCGGCAACGGGAATAGCAGGGTTAACGGCGTGCAATCCCGCGGACAACGGTTTGCCTAAGGGCGAAGAAGTCACCGCCGAAAAGTGGAAAAGCGCGTTTGAAAAAACCGCCTCGTCGGAAAACTACACCGCCGAATCCGTTATGAATATGAAGCAGACAATGACGGGCACGGTCGAAGGAAAAACGGTAAACGCAACGGCAACGTCCGAAAGCACCGCAAAAGTCTATTATGACTTGGCGGGCAAAAAAGTCTATACCGAAATAAAATATTCGGAAAAGTTCACGGGTCTTGAAGACATCGGGGAAGAAGACGGCGAATCAACCTCCGAAAGAAAATCGTATTTAACGGCGGAAGGCAACATCGTATGGTCAAGCGAATACAGAGATTCGGCAAACAAGTGGACTGCCGAAAAAACGGAATATTCTTCCGAAGCGGAAGTAAAACAAACACTTTCTAACAGCGGCATAGGTATGGCTTTTGCGCAAACCTATAAAACAAGCGAAACCGCCGAAGCTGCCTCGGCTAAGCCTTTGGCGGACCTCTATTCGGCGTTTACATACAGCGGCGGCTTCTACAAAGCAACTTTGTGGACGGCTTATACCGAAAGCACAAAAATCGACTTAACTATCACGGTAAAGGGTGAATACGTATCGGGTATCGAGGCTGAAACAAGCGAAGAAGAAACCAAAGACGGAGTAACGGAAACCTCGGAAAGCAAAGCGGTTTATAAATTTTCGGAATTCGGAAAAACCTCCGTTAACGCCCCCGCAGACGCGGTAAAAGCCATAAACGATAAAAAAGCAGAAGAGCAAAATCCTCCCGCGATTACTTCCGTTGCCGGTAAAACTTTTGTTTTTCACGATTTAACCGTCGAATATGACAGCACGGTAAGCGATGAAATGAAAAAAGAGGTAGAAAATCAGATTGCCCAGATAAAAGAAAATGCGGAAGGGACTGAAATTATATTCGAAAAAGACAATACGTTCTATATGGTAGTTCTTTCGGTGCAGATGGAAGGGGGAACATATACGCAGGATGGCGCGAATATCGTGCTTACTATAAACGGCGTCTCCCAGAACTTCACTCTTTCCGGCAACAGCCTTGTTGTGTCTATGACGGATGACGGCGTAACGATGAAGCAAATTTACAAACTTAAAAACGCTTAAACGCGTTTGCAAATATTAAAACTCCTTAAAATTAATCCCGCCTGCGGCGTTTGCCGCAGGCGGGATTTTTTGGTAATTTCAGCCTTTTGTTTTTCTCTTTGCGCTTTGTGAACGTGCGCTGATAATTGCGTGAATACTTCCCGCGTTTAAAAAAATAACTTTACATTTATAATTCGTTTATGTTATGATTATAATGTATAGGTATTTTATGGAAGAAAGCAAAAAAGTTCTCTATTCGGCGGTACAGCCCACAAATAATTTAACAATCGGCAACTATATCGGTGCAATACGCAATTTTCTTGCGCTCCAAAACGATTATAACTGCTATTTCGCAATAGCCAATATGCACGCAATCACCGTGCGCCAAACGCCCGCCGAACTCCGCCAAAGAACGCTTTCTCTGCTCGCGCTTTATCTCGCGTGCGGGTTAAACCCCGAACAAACCGCAATTTACGTCCAGTCGCACGTGCCCGCGCACGCCGAACTCTGCTGGGTTTTAAACACGTTCACCTACGTCGGGGAAATGGAAAGAATGACGCAGTTCAAGGATAAATCTCTGCGCCATGCGGAAAATATAAATATGGGGCTTATGGATTACCCCGTTTTAATGGCGGCGGATATTCTCCTTTATCAAACGGAAGTGGTCCCCGTCGGGTTAGACCAAAGGCAGCACCTCGAAATCGCACGCGATATCGCACAGCGTTTCAATAATATCTATTCGCCCACGTTCAAAGTGCCAGAAGGGCTCTATGTCAAAGTCGGCGCAAAAATAAACGATTTGCAGGACCCTTCCAAAAAAATGTCCAAATCGGCGGAAAACCCCAACGGCTCGGTATTTCTGTCCGACGATAAAGATACGGTAATCCGCAAATTCAAACGCGCCGTAACGGACAGCGGCTCGGAAATAAAATTCGACCCCGAAAACAAAGCCGGCGTCAGCAATTTACTGTCTATATATACCGCGTTTACTGGTAAAACCGTAGAGCAGGCGGAACGCGATTTCGCGGGCATAGGCTACGGCGATTTCAAACTTGCCGTCGGCGAAGCCGTCGCGGATAAACTCGCGCCCATACAAAAAGAACAGGCAAAACTCCTCACCGATAAAACCTATCTGGATAACGTGCTGCGCTCCGGCGCGGAACGCGCCGCAAAAGCCGCAAACAAAACCCTTTCAAAGGTCTATAAAAAAATCGGCTTCTATCAGTTATAAACGCCGTATATTTGCGCACTAAATTATTTTAAGGAAAAGTTATGTTCGGATATATTTCCCCCGATGCGCCGTACCTTTTCAAAAAGGACGAAACTTTATATAAAGCCCTCTATTGCGGGCTTTGCAAAAGCATAGGCGCGGGCTGCGGGCAAACGGCAAGAACGGCTCTCACCTACGACATGGCTTTCGTTTCCGCCCTCGTTCATAATATCAGGGGCGAAGACGTAAAAATAGAAAAGGCGAGATGCGCGTTGCACATATTAAAAAAACGCCCGATAGCAGGCGTTGACGATACCACAATCGCAATCGGCTGTATAAATACCGCGCTCGCATATTTCAAGCTCTGCGACGACAAAGAGGACGGCGATAAACGCGGCGTGCTCAGGCACTTGTATAAAAAGGGCTATAAAAAAACTCTCAAAAAGCACCCCCGCGCGGCGGAAATAATTTCAACGTACACACAAAAACAAACCGCGCTCGAAAAGGCAAACTGCGCAATTATAGACGAAGCGTGCGAACCCTCCGCAATGATGATGCGAGATATCTCCGATTACGTTCTCGGGGAATTTGCCACGGAAGAAACGCAAAAGCTTTTCTACGCTTTGGGCAAATGGGTTTATTTGATTGACGCGCTTGACGATTACGATAAAGACGTAAAAAAGAAGCGCTACAACGTTTTGTTCAACGTTTACGGCGCGCCGTGTAAAACGGAGGCTGTGCGGCAAGGCAAAGAAGAAATGGAATTTATCTTCGACAGCCTTTTCGCCGATATGCGCCAAAGTATTCAAAATATAAAATTTCACTTTAACCGCGATTTAACGGATAACATTATTCTTCGCGGAATACCGCTGAAAACGCGCTCGCTGTTTTACGGCGGCTGTAAAAAATCAGGCTGTAACGGCAAAGCAAAAGGAGCATTAAATGAACAAAAAGAATCTTGAAATTCTCGGTCTTGGCGAAGGCGCAACCTCCGCCGACATAAAGGCGGCGTACGAAAGCCTTAGGGAAAAATATCTCGAAGAACGCTTTCAGGACGGCGAAACGGGCAACAACGCCGCAAAAATGCTTACAAAAATAGAAACGGCTTATTCGGAACTGACCGCGGAAATGCAGGAAAGCCGCGATTTCGGCGAAAGCGGAGACCTTTTCGGCAAAGTCGAACAATACATTAAAGACGGAAACATTCAGGACGCGCAGCGCGTTCTCGACGGCTTTAACGAACGCGGCGGGCAATGGCATTACTTCCAGAGCGTTGTATTTTACCGCAAAAACTGGATAAACGAAAGCAAAAAACAGCTTGAAATCGCAATCCAGCTCGAGCCCGACAACGCAAAATATAAAGAAGCTTACCGCAAGCTCAACGAAAAAATCTCAAACGAGGCGGCGGCAAACGGAAATTCGGCGCAGGGCGGCGGGCAGAACCAAAGCTATCAGCAAGCCTACGACGGACAGACGATGAACAGCGAGCCCTCCGAAAACCAGATGGGCGGCAACTTTTGCGCAAGCTGTATAGAATGCTGTTACCTCAATATGTGCCTCAACTGCCTTTGCAACGGCTGCTGCCGTTAAAACGCAATGGGCAGCAAAAAAAACTCGCCTACCTTTGAAATAGCGCTCTCGGGTATTTCGTGCGCGGTAGCGGCGGGCGCGCTCGCGCTGGGGCTTTTGAGCGGTTACCTCGTCGCAACGGGCTACCTCGTGGGGATAGTCGCGCTTATGATTCCCCTTTCAAAACAGTTTTTCAAAGGCGATTTTCTTGCGTACGTCGGCACTTGTATTTTGGCTGTCGTGCTGGGCGCGGCGGTAAAATTCTGGGATTTGGTGCCCTTTGCAATGTTCTTCGGCTTGCACCCGTTGCTCAACGCATTGCAAATCCGCTTTAAAATCAACAGATGGCTCGCGCTTGCAATCAAAACCGTGTGGTTCGACTGCACGCTCATCGCGGGATACTTTTTAATCTACGTTGTCGGCGGAATTTCGCTCCCCGCCGAAATAGAAGCAATAATAAACGGCTGGCGACTGTACGTAATAATTTTCACGCTCGGCTCGGCAATATTCTTCGTTTACGATTATTTAATGTTCAAAATCCAGATTGCGATAAACACGCTCGTGTTCCGTATAATCAAAAAATAATTATGCAAAAAAACTCAATTTACGAAGGCGCCGTCGAAGCTCTCGGAACCGACGGCGAGGGAATAATAAAATCCGAAGGCACGACGGCGTTTGTGCCTTTTTGTCTTGTCGGGGAAAGGGTTAAATTCAAAGCGCTCAAAGTAAACGGCAATATCGCTTACGGAAAGCTCGAAGAAGTGTTAACCCCCGCATATTCCCGCGTCAATCCGCCCTGCCCCGTGTTCGGCAAGTGCGGCGGCTGCGCAATACAGCATATGGATTACGCCGAACAGCTCGTTTTCAAACGTCAAACCGTGCAGAACTCGCTCTTTAAAATAGGCGGCGTAAGCTTTAACGTCGGCGACACGGTCCCCTGTGAAAGCCAATACCGCTACCGCAACAAACTCGCTTTGCCGATAGGAGAAATAAACGGAGAAACGGTCTGCGGTTTTTACAGCCTGCACAGCCACAGAATAGTTCCCGTAAAAGATTGCCTTATCCAGTCGGAATGGGCAAAAACGGTTATCGCCGCAATCGAAAACTTTGCAAAAGCAAAGCATATATCGGGGTATAACGAACAAACCCGCAAAGGAATTTTGCGCCGCGTCGTCGTGCGGGAGGTAAAGGGGAAATACATTTTCGCGCTCGTCACAACAAAAATCATAGACGTGTCTTATCTGTTGAAAGAGCTTGAAAAAAGCTTTGAAGATTTCACCTTTCTGCTGAACGTAAACGCCGCGCAAAATAACGTTATTTTTTCAAAAGAGTGGCGTATATGCCGCGGAAACGGCTATTTCGAGGCGGAAGATTGCAATATAAAATATAAGGCGGGCGCAAATACTTTTTTGCAAATTAACGATAACGTGCGCGCAAAGCTTTACGCTCGCGTGCTTGAAGAAGCGGAAGAAGGCGCGGCTGCGCTTGATTTGTACAGCGGCGGCGGAATGCTCACCGCAATGCTCGCAAAAAAATGTGGACTTGCCTACGGCGTTGAAATCGTGGAAGAAGCGTCGCGCTGCGCCGACGAACTCAAAGCCGCCAACGGGCTTGAAGAAAAGATGTTCAATATCTGCGGCAAGGTGGAAGAAAATATAGATAAAGTGTTTTCTTTAACTTTGGGCAAGCGCCGCATAATCGTCTGCGACCCGCCGAGAAAGGGTATGGAGCGAAGTGTGGTAAAAGCCATCGTGCAGTCGGGCGCGGATAAAATAATCCTCGTTTCGTGCAATCCCTCAACGCTCGCGCGGGACCTCGGACTTCTGACGGGCACGCTTGAAGACATAAACGGCGCGCTCTTTAAAATGGGCGGCGAAAACGGAATATATAAAATCGAAAGCATAACCCCTTTCGATATGTTCCCCCAAACCAAACACGTCGAAACACTCGCCGTGCTTTCCAAAAAAGTTTAACGGCTTTTCCAAACACGGCATAAAGCAGCTTTGCGGAAAAAATAAACATTTCAATTTAATAATATAATAAGCGTTTATAAAACGGCGGATTTGTTCCGCCGTTATTTTTTTGCCTTTTTATCGGCGGTTTAAATTTTTTGCGGTCCGTATTGCTTTACATAGCGGTAAAAGGAAGAAAGCTTCATCTCTGTCAGCGAAAGCGCTTCTTTAATCCTTATTTTGCGGTTTATGTAAGCTTCCGCAATGGCGGGGAAATTTTCGGGGCAGGCAATTCTCGGCCTGCCGAATTTAACGCCCCGTTCCCTTGCGGCTTTAATTCCTTCGGCTTGCCGTGTCCGTATGTTTGCCCGTTCGTTTTCCGCCACAAACGAAAGCAACTGCAAAACAATGTCTGCAATCAGCTTGCCTATCAGGTTTTTTTCATGGCAGCGCGTGTCTAAAAGCGGCGTGTCGATAACGTAAATATCCGCGCCGATTTCTTTTGTGATTCTTTTCCATTCCTGAAGAATACAGTCGTAATTCCGTCCGAGTCTGTCAATCGATTTTATCACCAGCAAATCGCCTCCGCGCAATTTTTTTATAAGCCGCTTATAGTTTAGCCTTTCAAAATTTTCGCCGCTTTTTTTGTCACAGTAAATCCTCTCGAAAGCTATGCCGCAGTCCGCAAAAGATGCGAATTGCCTTTCAAGTTTTTGGTCTTTGCAAGAAACCCTTGCATACGCGTAATTCATTTTTTCTCCTTTTCATTTTTATTCTCGTCTTTAAATTAAACGGTATTTAAACGTAAATTAAAAATCCCCGATTAAAAAAATTTTCCAAAACCTATACTTTTTTAAAAATAGGGTATTGACAAATTTTGCAGCGCGTGTTACGATGTTGATGAGTAAAATTATTTGATAATTAGTAACATTTATCCTTTTCCAAAACGTATAGTTTATGAAAATGCGTATTTAAAGGATAATTTAATTTTTCGGGTTTAGTTAAACGGTTAACTAAAAATAAATCCCCCGATAAGGCTTAAAATCCGGTGCTGATGAAAGAATTAATAGCTTTAATTTTTTCGTTTAACATAAAAAAATAACGATTTGTGAGGAAAATGTATGAAAAAATCAAAACTTTTGGTTGCCGTCTTAACGGCAACGGCGTTGGTGGGCGGCGGCGCGCTTGCCGGCTGCGGACACAGTCACGAATATTCGGAAGATTGGAAAAATGACGCAAACGGACATTGGCACGTTGCAACCTGCGACGACCTTAAAGAAGGAGACGAAGGCTACACCAAAGACTACGCCGCGCACATCTGGGGCGACGATAACGAATGCGACGTCTGCAACTATAAAAAGAAAGAAACTCCTCCGCCTCCGACCGAGGTTACAACTTCCGTCAAACTTAATAAAACCGAGCTTAAACTCGGCATAGGCAATCTTGAAGCGGAACTTACCGCAACTGTAGAAGGCGGCGGCACTGTTAAATGGGAATCCGATAATCCCGAAGTCGTGGCGGTAAACGAAGATACCGGCTACGTTGAAGCGTTCAAACCCGGCGCGGCTACAATCACCGCAACGGTTGTCGGCGGCGAAGCTTCTGCAACCTGCGAAGTAGTCGTAGACAACGGATATTACCTTATAGGCGGTCCGGATGCGGCGTGGAATAAAGTCGGGGTTTTCGGGCAGTCGGGAGTTTTCTACTTTATGCCTACTGAAACAGAGGGAATTTATAAAACCGAAAGTCTTGAATTGAAAAAACTCGGCAATTTCCAGGTTGCGCCCGTCGGCGATACTTCCGGCGATTGGTGGAAAAAGGCTTTCAACGGAGATTATATCGCAACCGGAGATGAAGTGTTAATTAAAAACGACGGCGGAAATATCGCCGTTCAAAAACACGGTATGTATACGATTACGCTTGATTTAACCGGCGAAAAAGCCGTTATTTCCGGAGTATGCGACGAAGAAATCGACGACAGCGGTGTGGAAGAAATCTATTACCTTATCGGTGATGCCAACGCTTCGAGCGGTTGGTCTCTTCTTGAAACGGCCGAGGCTGCTGGCGATTATGCGTTTGTAAGCAACGGCGACGGAACCCATTCATTAACGGTTGAGCTTACCAGAGGGAAAAAATTTCAAGTTGCCATAATCGGCAATCAGTGGAACGGCGCGATGAACGAATCGGCTGTTCCCCGAAACTTGATAGGGGCTAACGGTACGGCTACTGTAGATACCGCTTATAAACTTACTTGGAGTAACGGCAGTGCCGACATCACCGTTGGGTTGTCCGGAAAGTATACGTTCACGCTTAATCCCGACGGAGAGACAAATAATAAACTTTCCTATACGTTTGAGCAAACTGACGATACCGAAACGGTGATAGAAGAAACGGTTTTACATTTCTACATCAAGGGCAGCAAAGTTACCAACAATTGGGCTCAAATAACAACCGACAACTATGAACTGAAAGAAACAGCGGCAGGTTCGGGCATATATACGATGACCATAGCAATGGAAGCGGACGACGTGTTTATGTTCTATTCGATGGACGTCGGCGTTGACACCGGCAATATGACGGCGGGCACGGTTTATATTCAGGCTCAGCATCTTGCAGAAGATATAACGTGCGTTGTGAAAAACGGTACTAATTTGAAGACCGTGGAAGCGGGTAATTATACGTTTACATATGATTCTTCAACACAGAAATTAAATGTAACTTTTGCTGCTGCAACAGAAGAATAATCGCAATATATCCGTGATGCAATGTTACCTAAAGCTCCTTTTGCTAAGGAGCTTTAGGTAAAAACTTTCGGGCTTTTCCAAGCCCGAAAAATTTTCATTAAGTTAAACGGTTAACAGAAATTTGGAGGATTGTATGAGA
This sequence comes from uncultured Christensenella sp., assembly GCA_910577375.1. Taxonomy (GTDB): domain Bacteria; phylum Bacillota; class Clostridia; order Christensenellales; family Borkfalkiaceae; genus Coproplasma. Next base: position 74,427 of record CAJTLT010000004.1, on the reverse strand, counting down.
AAGAAAAGCCTGCTTTGCGTCGTTATAGCAATAGTAATGATGCTCGGCGTTGTTTTGCCGGCGTGCTCCGTTGACCCGGACGAAGGTACAAAATATACCGTATCTTTCGACGTCGGGAGCGAAGCAAAGGCGGCGGGGGTATCGAATCCCGAAAGCCAACAGATAGAAAAAGGCGGAAAGGCGGTTCAGCCTACAATAGGCGCATGGAACGGACATACGCTTATCGGCTGGTACAACGGCTCGTCGCAGTGGGATTTCAGCGCAGACACGGTGGAATCCGATACTACGCTTAAAGCCGAATGGAAAACGGCGGTAGACGCCGAAACCGCGCTCAAATATGAACAAAATCTCACCTGGGGAGAGGCAGACCACCTTTATATCCATTATCTCAGGGGCGCTCATTCCCAGTCGGAACAAGGCACTGTAAACGACGCTTCCAAGCCCGGTTATTCAACCCAGATTTCTTCAAACGTTTACGGCGACTGGGGGCTTTGGGTCTGGGAATACTTTCCCACCAACAGCGAAGGCAGGGCGTTCTACCCTATGAAGATAGACGAATCGGGCGCAGTTTACGATATAGACCTTAAAGCAACCTATAACGACGCGGGCTGGAACGAAGCGACTCTCAACAACAAAGGGCTAGAAATAAGCTATAAAGACGCGCTCCGTATGGGTATTCAGGTCTACTCGCAAGACAGCCGTATTAACGGTTCGGGCTTCTGGGTAAACGACGGCGGCGACGTATACGTAATTCTTGCGGATGCAAAAAGAGAAAAAGGCGATTACCACTGGTTTGTCCGTCAGGGCGAAGTCGGCAGCGGGTCGCCCAAATTCGCCAATGCGGTCGTAAACAATCCCTACGACGGAATCCCCGAAGGCTCGGCAACTACCAAATACGACGTGGATTCGAGTAAAGGCAACAATAACGTTTATACCCAACAGCCCGTAGCCGAAGGCTGGGAAGAAAACAGCGTAGGCTACCAGATATTTATCGCCTCTTTCGCGGACGGCAACGGCGACGGTATGGGCGATTTGCGCGGAATTATCAACAAACTCGATTATCTTGACGGGCTCGGCGTTGACACGCTCTGGCTCACGCCTTTCCAGCACTCCAACTCTTACCACGGTTACGACATTATGGACTACTTCACTGTAGACCCCAGATTCGGCACCCTTGAAGATTACAGAGAGCTTGTTTATAAGGCGCACCAAAAAGGAATGAAAGTTCTGCTCGATTTCGTTCTCAACCATACTTCCCCGTCGAACCCCTGGTTTATTAAATCGCAAAATCTTGTAAAAGAAAAAATAAAACTGCCCGACGGCTCCGAAAAAGAAATAGATTACCGCAATTTCTATACATGGCAAAACGAAGAATACGTACAAAGCCTCAAAGACCCTGTCGCAAAAGCGCAGTGGTTCAAAGATTCCAACGGCTATTATTTCTATTCGAGCTTCGGCGCTTCGATGCCCGAACTCAACTTCGACTATCAGGCTACGAGAGACGCAATTCTGGAAGTCGCGCTTTACTGGATGAGCTTCGGTCTTGACGGTTTCCGCCTCGACGCGGTTAAGCACATATATATGGCGAACGAAAGCCGCGACAGCTCCGACTGGGTGGTTGAAGACGGCGGTTATTCCTTTGATATGAATAAAGACGCCCACTTCTTTATGGAGTTCAACGCAAAGCTTAAAGCAAGCTATCCCAACGCCTTGCTTGTCGGCGAAAACTTCAACGGCGACCCCGCATATCTTGCAGGATTGTACGGCGGGCTGGATTCCCAGTTCAACTTTAACTGGTATTACGACGCAACGGATTCCATCACGAAAATAGCAAACGGGCAGGACGATTTCGCGGCAAAACTTTTGAACCAGTACGATTCTGCGCAGTTCAGCTTCTCACAATACCGCAAGGACTATATAGACGGCGTGTTCACATCTAACCACGACGTACAGCGCGCACGCGACAAGCTGTACCGCACCGACGTCGGCGTTCCCCGCACCGCGGAACGCGGCGGCACGGCGTGGAATCTGTCCGAAAACCTTGCCAAGCTCTGGGGCGGAATAAGCTTAACCGTTCCCGGTATTACCTGGATATATAACGGAGACGAGCTCGGAATGTTCGGCACAAAAACCGATAACCCCGAAGGCGACGGAACGGGGCACGAAGACAGATGGTACCGCCAGCCTATGAAATGGTCGGCGGAACAGGACGGAAGCGAATACAACTGCTATTACCCGATGGGCTTTAACAACTATATGATGACGTGGGACGACTTGAACAAACAGCTCGACGGCGTCAAAGAACAAAGCGCAGACGAAAATTCTATTTACAGCGTTTACAAAAACGTCATAAAAGTCCGCAAAGAAAATCCCGTTCTCGCAAGAGGAAAAGTCGTTTCGCACACAACAAAGGGCAATGTCATCTGCTACTCGGTCAAGGATGAAGAAAACGAAATACTCGTCTATATAAACGCAACGGCAACTGCGGAGGCGGCAAACTATACGCTTCCCGCAACTGCGAAACTTCTCTACGGCAGCGGGCTTAGCTCCTTGTCCGTACCGGCAATGTCTATCCAGATTTATAAGGTTAAATAAGGGGGAACTGCAATGAAAAAGTTTATGGCTTTAACTTTAACGGGCTTATTCGTAATCGGCGGTTTCGGAACCGTTTCCGCGGCGGCTGCCGACCCCGCGGAAAACCGTTCGGGTTCCCGCGCGGAAACAGCCTCGGACCAACAAAACAATTTATACCTCGTTCCCGGCACGTATGTTTCGGGCGGAGTAAAAGCGGAAAACGTTATCTCTTCGGGCGCGCAAAAACTTACGCAGGAAGAATGCGACGAAATTTATACGGAAAACGTGTATAAATGCACCCTTTCGGCGGGGGATACCCTCCCCGTACCCGTAAGCGAAAGAACGGATAAAGACGGAGTCCCCTATACGTTTAACGGCTGGTGGTCGATAACCGACGCAACGGTAACCTATTTCGATAAAGTTCCCGCCGTTTCAGAAATCACCTATCTTTACGCCGACTGGCGCGCAGATTTGTCGCAGCGCAAAGACCCGATAATTCCCGACTCGGATAACGCCGTTCAGCCCAGGCATTATATGTCGGTAAAACGCGCGGCAACGGGAGAAGAAGAAAACATAACCCTGCGCATAAGCGGCACCGATGTTCCCAATGCCGAAACTCTCGGCTACGACAGAGCCGTTCAGCTTTATAACGGCTGGTTCGAACTCAATCCCGGCGACGTTATCACCGTTTACACCGCGGGTCTCGGCGGCTCTTCGGAAGTGCAGGCGGCTCCGGTTGCGGGCAGCGGACGCGTCATAACGCTTGAAAACAGCGGTGACGGAAGCAATATCACGGCAAGTTATTTAACTTCGTCGCTCACGGATACGCCCGTTCTGACTTATAGAAAATCGCTCAAAAAACGGCATTTCAGAATATACATCAAATTCTTCTCGTCGGGCAAAAATATGGCGGTTTATATGGAGCCGATGGATTAAATCCCTTCCTTGCCAAAAATAAAACCGTCCGCCCCTTCCGCAAAAAGGGCAAGGGGCGGACGGGTAAACCCGCAAACACACTTTAAATAAAAATGGAAAAAATCACCATAAAAGACGTTGCCCGCCTCGCGGACGTATCCGTCGCAACCGTTTCTTACATAGTCAACGGCATTCACGAAGACAGGTATACTCCCGATACAAAGCGGAAAGTTCTGCAAATAGTAAACCTTTATAATTACCAGCCTTCGCGGCTTGCACAGTCGTTTGCGCTGAGCAAAAGCAGAAACGTAATTATCCTCACCGATAAACACGGCTCTGTTCTGCAAAAAGCCGAAAGCTACGATTTTTTAAGGCTTTTCTGTAAAACTTTCGAAAGGCTCGGGTACAACCCGATAATACAGACTTATCTCGAAAACACGCGGATAGATATGGCGGACGCAATAATGTGCGTCGGAATGGAAGAAGAAAAATTCCGCAGATTCGCTCAGGAAAATTTCGTTCCCCTTATTTCGGTAGACGGAAAAATAAACGACGAGCTTTTCTTTCAGATTTATCAGGATTTCGGCAATGTGGTTAAAGAGGGAGAAAAAAAGTTCGGCAAAAACAATTTTACCGTCGTCCTCGTGGATATGTACAACCGCACTTTAAAAGAAGAAATATCCGCTTTGGCGGAAAACATCGTTTTCATAGACGGCAACGATTTCGGCAATCTGCCCAAGGGCAACGTCGTAACCGTTCATTCGTCGCTTAAAAACGTATACGCTTTCGGGGATTCGGAAGTGCTGTTCGTTCCCGCCAACACACAGGCAAGGATAGAAGCCATCTTGGATTGTTTCAATAAAGCTACCGAGCGCGTTCAGGGCACCGTCCACACTGTACGCGTAAAATAACCGCTTGTATATAAAATGAATAAATACGCTATATTCCACAAACCCGAAAGCAATTACGCATACGCGGCGGCTGCGGATACCCTTTCCGTAGTTTTAAGGGTTGCGCAAAACGACGTTTTCGACAGCGTGGAGATTTTATACAACAACAAATACGATTTTACGGAAACGCGCAAAACGCTCCCGATGCAAAAATGTGCGTCCGACGGCTCTTTTTCATACTACCGCGCGGATTTAACTCTGCCCGACGCAAGGTTTGCCTATATTTTCAGGCTCGTTCAAAACGGAAAAGTTTTCTATTACTCGGAAGACGGCTTGTCCGAAGAATACAGGTTTGATTTGGCGTATTACACGTTCTTTCAGTTTCCGTTTATAAATTCCGCCGATTTGCCGAAAAATGCGGACTGGATTCAAAACGCGGTTTTCTACCAGATTTTTATAGACAGATTTGCGCGCGGCGACTTTGAAAAAGAAAGCTCTTACATAAACACGGAATGGAACGGCAGCATAGACCGCTATTCGTTCGCGGGCGGCGATTTGGAAGGTATTTCGAACAAACTTCCCTATCTTAAAAGCTTAGGGTTTAACGCGCTTTATTTAACTCCCGTTTTCCTTTCGGACAGCAACCACAAATACAACGTAAAAAACTATCTGAAAGTCGACCCGCAGTTCGGCGATAACGATAAATTGCTAAAGCTTTTGTCTGACGCTCACAAAGAGGATATCAAAGCTATCGTTGACTGTGTTTTCAATCACTGCGACCGCAACCACGAATTTTTCAAAGATGCGGAAGAAAAGGGCAAAAACTCAAAATATCACAACTGGTTTTTGATAGACGGCGATTTCCCGTCTGCGGAAAAGGGCAATTACGCCTGCTTTGCACATTGCCGCTATATGCCCAAATGGAACACCAATAACCCCGAAGTGCGCCGTTATTTAATCGATATCGCGCTCGAATATCTGCGTATGGGCTTTGACGGCTTGCGGCTTGACGTTGCCGACGAAATCTCGCACGAAATGTGGCGGCAGCTGCGGCGGGAAATCAAGGCAGAATATCCTGACGCACTCATCCTCGGCGAAATTTGGCACGAAAGCGAGCAATGGCTTAAAGGTGACCAGTTAGACGGGGTAATGAACTACAAACTGCAAAAAATTCTCGTTGATTATTTCGGGCAGTTCCCCGTAAAAGCGCAAGCGGCGGCAAACAGAATGAACGCCCTTTTAATGGCTAATACCGAACAAGCCAACGCTAATTTTTTGAATTTTCTTGACAGCCACGATACGCCCAGATTTTTCAGGTTCACAGGCGGCAACAAAGAAAAATTACTGTGCGCGCTATGCGCGATTGTTATGTTTCCGGGTATGCCATGTGTGTTTTACGGCACCGAAATTCCGCTTGACGGCGCGGGCGACCCCGATTGCCGCCGTACTTTCGATTGGTCTTTCGGCGGTCAGACGGAAAGTTACGCGCGGAATTTCAAAGCGGTTATCGGGTTGAAAAATCTTTGCGCTTTCAAAGGGGCAAGGGCGGAAATCACGGCTTGCAACGGAATTCTGAAAATAACGAGAAAAACTGCCGGCGGAAGCGTTTCCGCATATTTCAATACGGGCGGCAGAACAAAAAAAATCGATATTGACGGAAAAGTGCTTTTCAGTCTCAATTACCGAAACGGAAAAATTTTAAACGACGGAACGGTCGTCGTCAAAAATATTAAAAATTAAACATTCAGGAGGATTATATGATGAAAAAACGTATAGTATCATTATTGGCTTGCGGGGTGCTTGCCGCAAGCGCGGTCGCGGGGTTAACCGCTTGTGACGGCGGAGGCGACGGCGACGCAATCAAACTCACCTTGTGGGGCTCCGCCGCCCAGCAGGAAACCTTCACAAAAATGGCGGAAGAATTCAAAAAAGCAAACCCCGATAAAAAGTACGATATTAAAATAGGCATCGGCGAAGAAGATATGGCTTACAGCAACGTAAGCAAAGACCCTTCCGCCGCGGCGGACGTATATTGCTATTCCAACGACCAGCTTATCCCACTTCTCAGCGTCGGCGCGCTGGCGAGAATAGGCGGAACGAATCTCGATAAAGTAAAGGCTGAAAACAGCGAAGAATCGGTCAAATCGGGCGCGCTCGGCTGGGGAACGGAAGAAGAAAAGGTATACGGCTATCCGTACGCTTCCGATAACGGCTACTTTATGTATTACGATAAGTCTGTCGTAACCGAAGCACAGGCCGGCTCGCTTGAATCCGTAATTGCCGCGTGCGAAAGCGCTGGCAAAAAAATCGGCTGGGCTTTGGATGTCCCTTGGTATACGGCGGGTTGGTTCTTCTCGTTCGGCTGCAGCTATAACGTGGAGTACGACGCAAATTATAAAGAAAAGAAAATAGAAATCGATTTCAATAACGAAAACGGTATCAAAGCTTCCAAGGCTATCGCAAAACTCACTTCGAGCAAATCGTTTGCAGGCAAAGGAACGGATAACAATACAATTATTACGGGATTCAGCACAAAACAGATGGCCGTTGCCGTTTCGGGAACCTGGAACGCAAAAAAACTGCGCGAAACGCTCGGCGAAAATTACGGCGTATGCAAACTTCCCACCGTTACCGTCGGCAGCGAAACGAAACAGCTTTATTCGTTCAAGGGCTATAAGCTTTTCGGCGTAAATCCCCACAGCAACGCCCCCGCTGAAGCTCATAAGCTTGCGCAGTTCCTTTCGGGAGAAGCTATGCAGAAAGAACGCTTTGAAAAGCACCTTATAGGTCCCACAAACACTGCGGTTGCAAATCTCGATTCTATTAAAAACGACGTAACGTTCGCCGCGCTCAACGCACAAAGCGCGTTCGCGCTCGAACAAACCTCCGTTCCGTCAAACTTCTGGGAGCCTTTGAAAAATTACGGCTTAAACATAATAGACGATTTGGTTGACGAAGCGGGCACCGGCGGGCGCCTTACGTACGAGGCACAGTTGACTAAAATGGTGGAACAGATTAAAGGTTCGGTCAGCGTATCGTAATTTCCGGAGATAATATGGTGGATTTGGACTATCTCAAAAAGTCGCCGTTTGAAAAATTCCGTTTTAATTTCATAGCGTTTTTCAAACGGCTGCCTTCGGGCTTTGTTGCGTTTTTCAGGGCAATACCCAAAAAACTTTATAAACTTTGGCTTGCGTTTGCCGGTATTTTTCTCAATATCGGCAGGGCGGCAAAAGAAGGCGACTGGAAAACCCGCACCTCGTTCGCGGTTATGGGTTTCGGGCTTTTGGCGCGCAAACAGTATCTGCGCGGGATTTTGTATCTCGTGTTCGAGGCGCTTTTCGTTCTGTATATGGTTTTCTTCGGCTGGAAATACCTTGTCAAGCTCGGCAGTCTGGGGGAAATCGCCTGCGTGGAAGAGTGGGACGACGCCATCGGCGCGTTTACGTATAAATTTTATGATAACAGTCTGTTGATTTTATTGTATTCGCTTTTAACCGTTTTCATTATGGCGGCGTTCGTTTATATGTGGTATCAGAACGTAAAGGGCTGTTTTTTGTCGCAACAGTTTGTGGAGGCGGGTATTTCTCTGCCCGCGGCAAAAGATAGCTTGCGTTCATACGCAAACGAAAATTACCATAAATCACTGCTCTCCATTCCTATGCTCGGGCTAATCGTGTTTACCGTTCTGCCCATCTTTTTTATGGTGTTCATAGCGTTTACAAACTATGATAAAGCGCATATGCCCCCGCAGGAACTGTTTCACTGGGTCGGCGCGGATAACTTCGTAACGCTGCTCGGCGGCGGAATTTCCGCAAACAGCAAAGTTTTTGCCTATACCTTCGGCGAAGTTCTTTTGTGGACGATAGTTTGGGCGTTCTTCGCAACGTTTACAAACTATATTCTCGGAATGGTTGTTGCAATTCTCATAAACAAAAAGGGCGTAAAATTCAAAAAACTGTGGCGCACGGTACTCGTTGTAACAATAGCCGTTCCGCAGTTCGTATCCCTTATGTTTATGTCGCAGCTGTTGGCAGACCAGGGTCTTATAAACAATCTTTTGTTAAGCTGGGGCTGGATAGATAAAGCCGTTCCGTTCTTAACCGACGGCACCGTCGCAAGAGTAACCATTATAATTGTAAACATATGGATAGGCATTCCTTATTCGATGCTTATATGCACCGGAATACTTATGAATATACCGGAGGATTTGTACGAATCCGCCCGTATCGACGGCGCGGGTCCCGTAAGGGCGTATATGAAGATAACTCTTCCGTATATGCTGCACGTCACAACTCCCTATTTAATTACCCAGTTCATAGGCAATCTCAACAATTTCAACGTAATCTTCCTTTTAACGGGCGGAAATCCGTCGTCGCTAGATATGCAGTATGCGGGCAAAACGGATTTGCTTATAACATGGCTCTATAAACTCACCGTAAGCGAAAGCCAGTACGGCATTGCCTCGGTTATAGGTATATTTACCTTCGTAATAGTGGCGGTTCTTTCGCTTATCCTTTACAACCGCTCCAAATCGGTTAAAAACGAGGAGGAATTTATGTGATGGAAAAGAAAAAATACAGGAGCAAAAAGGTTTCGGAACGCATTTCGCTCGTTCTTATCTATGCCGTGCTCATTATAATATCGCTCATATGGCTCATACCGTTCTTTATGCTCATAATTCTGTCGTTCCGCGGCGAGCAGGTCGGTATGTCTGCGGATTACCTTTTTCCCAAACAGTGGTCGTTCGATAATTATGTAAAACTGTTTACCCAAACAAAGTTTTTAACCTGGTACGGCAACACAATGCTCGTTTCGGCGGTCGTCACCGTATTCCAGACGGTTATAGTCTTAATGACAAGCTACGCGTTGTCAAGGCTCCGTTTCAGAATGCGCAAACCGCTTATGAACTTAATGCTCATTCTCGGTATGTTTCCGGGCTTTCTCTCTATGACGGCGGTGTATTTCGTATTGAAAGAAATAAACCTCACGCAAAACCTGTTCGGGCTGATACTCGTGTTTACGGCAAGCTCTGCAATGCAGTACTATATCTGCAAAGGCTTTTTCGATACAATCCCCAAATCTCTTGACGAGGCGGCAAGAATAGACGGCGCAAGCAGGCACACCATATTCGTCAAAATAATTCTGCCCCTTGCAAAGCCTATAATAATTTATACCGTGCTAACGGCGTTCATCGCGCCTTGGGGCGAGTATATGTTCTCGTCTTTCATAATGCTGGGCGACCCCGATAAATTCACCGTCGCGGTCGGTATGAAGTCGTGGCTCGATAATTCCACTCTCGCCAGCGAATACTTCACGGTGTTCTGCGCCGCCGCGGTGGTCGTTTCTATCCCGATAACCGCGCTGTTCATTTGGCTGCAAAGATATTATGTTGAAGGTATTACGGGCGGCTCGGTAAAAGGTTAATAAGAGGTATTTATATGGCAGAAGTCAGTTTAAAACATATTTATAAGGTTTATCCCAACGGAACAAAAGCGGTAAACGATTTCAATATGCAAATCGAAGATAAAGAATTTATCGTTTTCGTCGGTCCTTCGGGGTGCGGAAAATCAACGACGCTCCGCATGATAGCGGGGCTTGAAGACGTCTCCGCGGGCGAACTTAAAATAGGCGATTTGGTCGTCAACGACGTTGAACCCAAAGACAGGGATATCGCAATGGTTTTCCAGAACTACGCCCTTTACCCTCATATGACGGTCTACGAAAACATCGCTTTCGGTCTGCGGCTGAGAAAGCTTTCCAAAGAAGAAATCCATAAAAGAGTGGTAGAAGCCGCGGATATCCTCGGCATAACGGAATACCTCGGCAAAAAGCCCAAAGAAATGTCGGGCGGGCAAAGGCAAAGGGTCGCGCTTGGAAGAGCGATAGTCAGAGAACCCAAAGTAATGCTTTTGGACGAACCCCTCTCCAATCTGGACGCAAAGCTGAGAACGCAGATGCGTGCTGAAATTTCCAAACTTCATTCAAAACTGCAAACCACGTTTATTTACGTTACGCACGATCAGGTCGAAGCTATGACTATGGGCACCCGCATAGTCGTAATGAAAGACGGTTTCGTCCAGCAGATAGATACGCCCAAAAATCTGTATAACTATCCCGAAAACAAGTTCGTGGCAAGCTTTATCGGCACTCCGCAAATGAACTTCTTCGAAGGAACGCTCTGCAAAACGGGGGAAGAAGTAATCATAAAATTCGATTATGCAAACGTTGAAATAAAAGTGCCGTATTCTATGCTGTATAAGGCTAAACCCGCTTATCTCGACGGCAAAACCAAAGTATATATAGGCCTGCGCGCAGAAGATATTTCACTCGCGTCAGAAGAAGACAATAACAAAAAAGCGGTTATTAAAGCGGTCGTGTCGCATAAAGAAGAGCTCGGCAACGAAACGCTCGTCTACGGCGATATAAACCTTAACGGCGGAGAAACCGAAAGCCCCACGAAAATCGTTTTAAAAGACAACAGCGGCAAAGAGATTAAAACGGGCGATATAATCGGCGTTGCGCTTAATCTGGAAAGGATACGCCTTTTCGATAAAGAAACGGAACGTTCGGTTTTGCCTCGCGTTCCCGAATATAACTACCTCGATTGCGAAGTGAAAAACGGCAAACTCTGTTTCCTTGGTGCCGAACTCGGCTTGCCTCAGGCGGTAAAATGCCCCGACGGAAAATATCAGGCGCTTATTCCCGCAAACGCGGTAACAGCCGGCGGAAGCATTAAGGCAAAAGCCGTTTCGTGCGAGGATATCAACGGGGTAAAGCTGCTTTCTTTAACTCTCGGCGGCAAACGTCTTTACGCGGTCAATGCGGATTATGACGGCGGCGAAACCGTAAACGTCGGGCTGGATTTCAAAAAAATAACCTTGATTGCCGACGGTAAAAATATCGTTGAACCCATGCCCGAAAACAGTACGCTCAGCTGTAAATTCGTCAAACGCAAGGCGGTTAAAACGGAAGAAATAAACGGGAAGTCCAAACGCGTAAAAACCGTAAACTTCGGGTTTGAAATAAACGGAGCGTTTTTCGCCGTTTCCGATGCGGTTTCGCAAAAAATTTTTGCTGCGCTCGGTATGAAAAAAGCGTTGGCGGCTTCCCTTAAACTTGAATGCCGCGCCGAAGATTTCGCCGTTTCGGAAAACGGTATCGCGGCCGAGGCGGAAGAATTTTTAAATTTCGGCGGAGAAAAATTTATCAGATGCAAAGCGGGCGCAGATACCGTTTACGTTAAAACGGAAAAAGAATATAGCGGAGTTGTATATCTTATGCCCGATTTCGAAAAGGCAGGGGTTGTAGAAACCGAAAGGGATATAAAAATAATTTAAACACTATGGACAAAACGCAGTTTACTCTTAAATTAAAAGAACTTGACGCAAAAAACAAAAACGTAATAGATTTATACAACGAAATATCCGCGCTGGCAATGGAGTTCGGAACCGATAAAGCCGAAAAATCTGCAAGGCGCAACGCGTATTACCTTTCAATGGAGTTTTTGATAGGCCGCAGTTTCTATAACAATTTAATGGAACTCGGGCTTTTGCAGGAAACAAAAGAAATTCTCGCCGATAAAGGAATAGATATAAACGTTTTCGAAGAGATAGAAGACGCGGCTTTGGGCAACGGCGGGCTGGGCAGGCTTGCCGCCTGCTTTCTCGATTCCGCGGCGGGGCTCGGGCTTCCTCTGCACGGTTACGGCATAAGATATAAATACGGGCTTTTCAGTCAGGCAATACAAAACGGCTTTCAGGTTGAACTTCCCGACGACTGGCAGCGCTTCGGCGACCCGTGGTCAATCCGCAGGGAAGATGAAAAACGTCTGATAAAGTTTGCCGATATGGAGGTCGCCGCCGTTCCCTACGATATGCCGGTATTCGGCAAGCGCACTAACAATTTGCGTTTATGGCAGGCTGAAGGCAGTGAAGAGGCGCAAAAAATAAGCGAATATCTTTACCCCGCCGACGACACGGAAGAAGGCAAAATTCTCCGTCTCAGGCAGGAATACTTTTTCTCCGCGGCGGCTGTTGGGGAACTTGTTGAAAAACACGTTAAAAATCACGGAACGGATTTCAACAGCTTTCCCTCATACAACACAATCCAGCTTAACGACACGCACCCCGTGCTTGCAATAGCAGAGCTTGTAAGAATACTTACGGCGGATTATAAAATCGGTTTTGAAAACGCGCTCGGCGTAGCGGAAAAAACTTTTTCATACACCAACCACACCGTAATGCCCGAAGCTCTGGAATGCTGGAATGCGGAAATAGTCAAAAAAATTCTGCCCGACGTCTATTCGGTTCTGATTGAAATCCACCGCAAACAAACGCAAGATTTAACAAATCTCGGCTGTTCCGATAAAGAAATATCTGAAATGTCGTTATATTCTTCCGGCAGTTTTTCAATGGCTAATCTCGCGGTGTACGTCGGAAAAACCGTAAACGGCGTTGCGCAGCTTCATACGGAAATTCTCAAAAACAGCCTTTTTAAAACGGCTTATAAATATTTCCCCGATAAGTTCGAAAACAAAACCAACGGCATAACCCAGCGCAGATGGCTTATGCTTTGCAACAACGAACTGTCCGCCTTGATAGACGGCGCGATCGGAAAGGGCTGGCGCGATAACGTTTCGGAGCTTGAAAAACTTAACGGATGCATAGAACAAATTACAGAAAGCTTCACCGCAGTCAAATCGCAAAAGAAAAAACAGCTTTTCGATTATATTAAAAAGTGCGAAGGCGTAGAAATCCCCGATAATTTTCTCGTGTATTCGCAGGTAAAAAGGCTGCACGAATACAAGCGCCAGCTTATGACGGCGTTCGCCGTTCTTGAAATATATTACGGTATTAAAAACGGAACGGTAAAAAACTTTATCCCCTCGGTGTTTATCTTCGGCGCGAAGAGCGCGCCGGGATATAAAAGGGCTAAAGCCATAATAAAATTCATAAACGAAATAGCCGATAAAATCAACTCGGACGTTCAGACAAACAATCTTTTAAAAGTGGTTTTCGTGCACAACTATAACGTGTCTTATGCCGAAAAGATTGTTGCGGGAACAGACGTCTCGTTGCAGGTTTCCACTGCTGGGCTCGAAGCCAGCGGCACGGGCAATATGAAGTTTATGATGAACGGCGCCGTTACTTGCGGAACAATGGACGGCGCAAATATAGAAATCGTGGAAAAAGCCGGTTTTGAAAACAACTATATTTTCGGCGCAACGGTAGAAGATATAGAAAAACTCAAACGAGAGGGATACTCGCCTTTAAATTATCTGTCAAAACCCGAACACCGCAAAGCTGTTGAAACGCTCACAGACGGAACTTTTTCCGATAACGGAACAGGTTGCTTTAAAGATTTGTATAACAGCCTTACCGTCGGGGCAAGCTGGCACGGCGCGGACAATTACTTTGTTTTGTACGATTTGGAAAGTTACGTAAACGCTCTTTTAACGATTAACCGCGATTATAACGATAAAAAGAAGTTTGCAATTAAACAGCTTAAAAACACAGCCAATTCAGCTTACTTCTCGTCGGACAGAACAATAAAAGAATACGCAGAACAAATCTGGAAGATTTAACTTTGATAACGTTTAAAAACAGACGGTTTCCGCCGCCTGTTTTTTATATCGCTCTTGCAATCGCCGAAAATATAGTTTATAATTTAATTGCGGGTCTTTATATGCCACACCAAAAAGAAACGTAAAAATTCAAAAACTGCAGGAGAAATCAAATGGCATACGAAGAATTGTCCTTATCGGGATTTGTAAAAGAAATCAAAGAAACTTCCGAAGGTCCGCATCCGAGAAAATTCTGTTTTGTTTTGGGCGCCGGCGCGTCTAAATCTTCGGGTATAAAATCCGGGCAGGAACTTGTTGATATCTGGGATAAAGAACTTGAAGAAAGAAACAAAGAATCGCATGAAAAATGGAAAAAAGAAAAAGGCATAACCGAAGAAAACAAATACGGTTTTTACAGCCAGTTTTATGAAAAGCGTTTCTTCCGCGAACCGCGCGACGGCTATAATTATCTTGAAAAGTTAATGGAGCCGGCAAAGCCCAAAATAGGTTATGTAATGCTCGCTTTTCTTTTAACCAAAAAAGAGAGTAAATATAACGTCGTAATAACAACAAATTTCGACCATCTTACCGAAGATGCTGTCAGCTATTATACGCATACAATTCCGTTGGTTGTCGGGCACGAATCCCTTGCGCATTACATAACAAAAGAAATTAACCGCGCTACAATAGTCAAAATTCACCGCGACCTTTTATTCGATCCTAACAACGCCCAAAAAGACGTGGAAGTTCTGCACGAAAACTGGGAAAAGGCTTTAGACAGTATTTTTTCGGAATATCACCCCGTATTTATAGGCTATGCGGGCAACGATAAAAGTCTTATGAACTTTCTGTCCAAAAACAGCGCTAATTTTGCAGACGACAAATGGAAATTCCCTTATTGGTTGATTTATAAAACGGAAGCTTTAAGCGGCGGGGTAAAAGGCTTTTTAGATAACGCAAAAGGCTATCTTATAAAACACGACGGTTTCGACGCCGTAATGTACCGGCTCGGCGCGGAATTAGGTTATACCGTACCGAAAGAAAACGAATTTTTAAAAGAGCCGAGGGAAAGATTTAAGGCAATAAAAGATTATATCAACGGATTTACCGATAACCAGTCGAAAGATAAAGAAGCTCTTGAAACAATTTTGGCAGATAAAGATACCGACAAAGATTTGGAAAACGCGATACAAAAGGTTACCGACCAGGATGACAATCTTAAAATGTACCGCGAAGCTTTATGGCTGCATAATAATAAAAAGTATTCGGAAGCTTTGGAAATTGAGAAAAAGCTAATTAATACAGATAAAAACAACGCAAGATATCATAACTTGTGCGGCACGACGTTAAATTTGCTTTGGCGTTTTGAAGAAGCGGCTGAAGAAAAGCAAAAAGCCGTCAGGCTTGAACCGAACAACGCTTTTTACCATAATAACTTAGCTCTTACGTTATATGAAATGAAAAAGTATAAAGAGGCGATTGCCGAAATAGAATTCGCCTTTAAAATCATGCCGTCCAACGCAGTATTTGCAGGCAACCTTGCGTTTATTTATGCAAACAGAAAGGATTATGGTTTGGCGGAAAAATATGCCGAACAAGCTATTAAACTACAGCCGGAAGACGCCATAGTATATGATAACTACGGGTATGTATTGCAATCGATGAAAAAATATGAAGACGCTTTAAAACAAAAATTTAAAGCATTGGAATTGGAGCCCGAAAACGCAAAATTTTATACAAGCATTGCAACTACATATCAGTTAATGAAGCGTTATGATAAGGCTTTGGAAAATGTAAACATTGCGATACAAAAAGATCCGTACAGTGTGGCTTGCCAAAACAGGCTTGGTCTTATTTACAGAAAAATGAAACGCTACGACGAAGCTTTGGCGGCAGCGCAAAAAACAATAGAATTAGATAATAACTGTTATTACGGTTATACTAATTTGGCTACAACGCTACGCGAAATGCAACGTTACGATGAAGCTTTGAAATACGACCGCCGCGCCGTGGAAATAAACAGTTGGAATATTACAAGCCGTTGCAGTTTGTCAAAGACTTTGATGGAAACGGGCGGACTTGAAGAAGCCTTGCAGCAAGCCGAAAAAGCTATAGAACTTGATCCGCAACATCCCGCAGGTTACAATTGCGCCGGATTGGCATTGAGAAAAATGAATCGCTTGAACGAGGCATTGGATAACCACACCAACGCAGTTATGCTTGAAAACGATAATGCCGAATATCAGTATAATTTCGGCGTACTGTTAGATGAAATGCAACGTTACGACGAAGCGTTAGAAGCTAAAAAGAAAGCCGTTGAATTGGAACCCGATAACGAAGATTATCGCAATAGTTACAACGAAACTTTAAAAAAGATAAAACCCTCGGCGGCGTAAATAAAATCGGTAAAATAAGGAGATTAAAATGACAATCCACCACGATAAACTCGCATACGGCAAACTCGCCAAAACAAGCGAAGAACTCTCCGAAGAAAAAATCGCCGAAATGCTCAAAAAGCTCGAAGAAGAGGAAGAACCTCAAAACGAAGCTTCACAACAAACAAACCCAAATCCCGAAACCGGCAAAAAACAAAACGGATAATAAAAAAGCTTTTCATAAATAGCGATTATCGTAGTGGTTTTTCCGCAGATAAATAAAGGTTAAACAAACAGCCCGCTAACTTCGTTCAAAAAGTTAGCGGGCTGTATTTTTACACAAGCTGTATTTTTGCACAAAAAGAGATAAATTGAAATTTATATTAACTGAAAACCGAAACTATAAAACTAACGCTTGAAAACAGATTGCATAAACAATGGAACACTATAGCTATGCCGATATCTTTCTTTTTATAAGTTATAACATAGGCAACGGTAAATACGGTAATTCTGAAAACGTTATTGAACGGCAACCACAAATGATACAAAGAGAACAAAACGGACACAACAACGGGAACAAATAACCCTTGCTTTTGTAAATTATTCGTCAAATATCCTCTGAAATATATTTCTTCTGCAACGGGGAATACAAAGGCGTTTGTAACAATATACAAAACACTTGTAAATATCAATATTTCTTTCGGATATTGTTTTATCAGCTCAAAATTGTTCCAATTAAAATATTCGCCCAATTCGGAAAACAGCCGTAAAGATAAACCCGAAGTCAATTTATTTTCTATTTCTCCCAAAGTAAAAGAGATAATTCCCGCAAACCCGAACAATACAAAACCCCAAAGCAGGGTTTTCCATCGTTTTGGTTTTTGGTAATCAGTAAAAGCAATATTTAATCCCGATTTACCGCTTTGTTTTTTGTTAGCGTATAAAACAACCCCCAATTCAAAGGGTAAAAGGGTAAACGCAAATACGATTAAAAACAAACATATTGACGGAACGCCTTGCCAATATGTGCCGATTGTCACATACAATGCCGTCGATACCAAACTCGGAATAAATATCAAAAGCAATAATTTTGTAAAAGATAAATTATTTTGTTCGTTCATACTGCGTTATCCCGCCGCCGAATTGCCGTTTGCCGTAAAGTCGGTTATAAAAATTTCAATTAAAACAAGTCGAAAGCAATCGATAAATCGCTTGCTTTTTATCCCTATGCACTGCAACAAAAAGCTTTCTTAGTCAATAAATTTTTTCAGATAAGATAAATCGAGCTTCCACTCCGCAACCCTGTTCCGCCGACGGTGCGCCTCGTTCGCCTCGCCCAACGCCTTACGGTATTCCGAATAAGAGCAGCCGTTCACTTTCATAAAATGCTCTTCCGCCTCGCGCTCTTTTCCCATAAGCTGAGTTCTTCCTATATGAATAACCTCATGGCAGCCGCGGCAAACCGCAACAACGTCTGCAAGTCTTTGAACGGCGTTTTCTTCGTCATATTCCCAACGCTCGTGCGCCTCCAAACGGTTTGTCTTTTTCCCGCAAATCATACATATGCCGTCTGCGCGCGCATAAGCGTCCTTGCGCACCAAATCCCATTGCGCGGGAGTAAGAATACTTCTTAAATTAGAATACCAGCAACTGTCCGGCACAAGCTCGAAGCAAAGTTTATATCCCATAACGCACAAATTATATCAAACCCGCAAAAAATTTTCAACAAAATACTTTACAAACCCGCAATTCCGCCGTATACTGTAAGTGATATCAATTTGATATCAAAATAATTTACGGCGGTTTTTTTATGAACATCCAGATTAAAGAAAAAGAAATAAAAGGCTTAAACGGCTGGGCAATGCTCGTTGCGGTAGCGGCGGGCGCAATTACGGGCTTTATAATGATAATTCTCGGCATTGTCATGGTCGGTGCGGAAAGCGGTCCTGCAAACTTAGCATATCTTGCGCTTACGGCGGCGGGTGTTATCGTATTCATTGCGTCCCTGATTATGATAAACGGCTTCAAAATTCTCGCCCCCAACGAGGGACTTGTGTTAACTTTATTCGGAAAGTATTACGGCACCCTCAAAACCGACGGTTTCCATTTCGTGAATCCTTTCTGCTCGGCGGCAAACCCCGCGGTTTTCGGCAGGTTCGGCAAAAAGGTTTCGTTAAAAGCCTTAACGCTCAACAACGATAAACAAAAAGTCAACGACGAAGAAGGCAACCCCATTGAAATAAGCGTCGTCGTAATATGGCGCATAAGCGACACCGCAAAAGCCGTGTTCGCCGTCGATAACTATATGAATTTCATCTCCACCCAAAGCGACAGCGCTATAAGGCAGGTCGCGCGCCAATATCCCTACGACGTAAGCGAAAACGGCGACGAAAAATCCCTCCGCGGCTCTTCGCAGGAGATTGCCGATATGCTGCAAGCGGAGCTTCAAAGCCGTGTGGAAATGGCTGGCATAGAAATTATGGACGCCCGCATAAACAACCTTGCATACGCGCCCGAAATCGCCGCGGCAATGCTCCAAAGGCAACAGGCTTCCGCAATTATCGCGGCAAGGCAAAAGATTGTCGACGGCGCCGTTTCAATGGTGGATATGGCGCTCAAAAAGCTTTCGGATAACAATATCGTGGAACTCGACGACGAAAGAAAGGCGGCAATGGTCTCCAATCTTTTAGTCGTTCTCTGCGGCAACCGCGACGCACAGCCCATAGTAAACAGCGGCTCTATTTATTAAGTTTCGGGATATACGGGTTATTTAATGGAAAAGAACTCGAAAAAGCAAATCCCGTTAAGGGTATCGGAAAATCTGTACGCCGAGCTCGAACGCTGGGCGGCGGACGAATTCCGCTCGGTCAACGGTCAGATAGAATATCTCCTCACCGAATGCGTCAAATACCGTAAAAAGGGCGCAAAGGGCTTGACGGAAGAACGGGCGGAGGATTAAAATATTCCCATGGCAGTTTTAAACGCGGAAGAAATAAAAATTTTAAAAAAGCGGGAAGCCGTCGGCTATGTATCCGCGGGTATAAGCGCGGCGGCTTTCATATATTTCGCCGTATGTTTTGCCGTCGCGCAGATTATGGATTTACCCGCATTGCGGCTGTCAACGCTCATATGCGCGCCGGTAATCGCGGCTGTTGCGGCGGCGGTCTCAGCATATTGCAACCTTAAATTCGGCGGAAAAACCGAAAAGCTCGTCGCGGAATACGTGCGCGGAGTATTCGTCGAAAACGCGCCTTTGATGCACCCCGAAAAAGAAATTCTCGATTTCGGCTTTTGTTTCCAAGGCAGCAAGGTAATTTTAAAAGTAAATAAATTCAAAGAAGAAATAATCTTCGATTTCTCGGCTTTCGGCAAACTTTCGGCGGTCAGGCGTTCGTCCGTATCCGCCGCAATTTCAAACCGACTGTCGCACACGTTCTGCCTGCTTGCCGAACGCGGCGCAAAATACAAAGCGGTTTCCTATACCGCCTGCGCGGGAGAAAAACAAGGCAAGCCCGTTTACATAATTCTTAACGGCGTGCCCGATAAAAAGGCTTACCGCGCATATCTTAAAACAAAATGAAAAAAGCGTTTATTTTAACAAACCCGTATTCGGAACTGCCGTCCGCAAAAAACCAGAGCGAAAGGCTCGAATCGGAGCTGGAAAAACTCGGCGTTCATACGGATATAATAAAATTAAACCTCGGTCTAAGCATAGATACAAGCGGAAAAATAATCTCCGGATTCGGCGGTTACGATTTCGGTATTTTCCTCGATAAGGATAAATACGCCGCACATATGCTTGAATTAACGGGCATAAGGCTGTTCAATTCCGCCCGCTCAGTAGAAATTTGCGACGATAAAATGCTTACGCATATCGCGCTTTCGGGCAAAGGAATTTGTATGCCGCAAACCGCCGCGGGGCTTTTATGCTACACGCCCGAAGCGGAAATAAAAAAAGACGCCCTCGATAAAATCGAAAGCGCTTTCGGCTATCCCGTAATAGTCAAAGAAAGCTACGGCTCGCTCGGCAAAGGCGTTTACAAAGCGGATAACCGCACACAGCTTGAAAATCTCTGCAAAAAAGTAAAAACCGTACCACATCTGTTCCAGCAGTTCATAAAACCGAGCGAGGGCAGGGATATCCGCGTTATCGTCATAGGCGGCAGATGCGTCGCCGCTATGCAAAGAAAATCAAACTCGGATTTCCGCTCCAACATAGAACTCGGCGGCGAGGGAGAGTGTTACGCAATAGACGCAAAACTCAACGATATATGCGTACGAACCGCAAAAATCCTCAATCTCGATTACTGCGGGATTGACGTTCTGTTCGGCGAAAACGGCTATCTCGTCTGCGAGGTAAACTCGAACGCGTTTTTCGGCGGAATAGAAAAAGTCACGGGCGTAAATGTCGCCCGCGCATATGCGGAATATATCTGCGGCGAAATATACGGCGGATAAGCTCAGTCTGCGTCCGTCTCGTTATACATTTTATGGAACAAAGCCACTTCTTCGGGGTCGAGATGTATTCTCTGGAACAGCCCCGTATAATCGTTCGCGCTTGCGCAGTCCTTGTAAATTTCGTCTATCATCTTGTTTTGTCCGGTTTTTTTCATACTCAAAGTATTCCCCTTTCCGCCTTAATTATGCGGGAGGGGTTGTTTTTTTCTCCGCGCGGTATTATAATACCGTTATGAAATACGTTCTGGCAATAGACCAAGGCACAACAAGCACCCGCGCAATCATCTTCGATAAACGCGGAAATATAATCGCAAGCGCCCAGCAGGAGTTCCGTCAAATCTATCCCGAACCCGCGTTCGTGGAGCATTCCCCGCAGGATATACTGGGGTCAACGGTCGCCGTTGTGGGCGAAGCTTTGGTTCGCGCCAACATAGCCGCGCGCGATTTGGCGGCAATAGGCGTAACCAACCAAAGGGAAACGACTCTCGTCTGGGATAAAAAAACGGGCAAGCCCGTCTATAACGCAATCGTATGGCAGTGCCGCAGAACGGCTGACTTTTGCGAAAAACTCCGCCGCGAAGGTTTTGCGGAAAAAATCTATAATAAAACGGGGCTTGTTCCCGACGCATATTTTTCCGCCACGAAAATCAAATGGATTTTGGATAACGTAGAAGGCGCGCGCCAACGCGCGGAAAAGGGAGAACTCGCCTTCGGAACGGTGGATACATATCTTTTGTGGCAGCTCTCCAAAGGCAAAATATTCGCCACCGACTATACCAACGCAAGCCGCACGATGCTCTTCAATATCCACACTCTGAAATGGGATAAAGAGCTGTTGCGCCTTTTCGATATTCCAGCGTCAATGCTCCCCAAAGTCTATCCGTCAAGCCATAAATTCGGATTTACCGACGCAAGCTATTTCGGCTCGCCCGTTCCCGTTTGCGGGGTCGTCGGCGACCAGCAGGCGGCGCTTTTCGGTCAGCTCTGCACGGAGGCGGGAGAAGTAAAAAACACCTACGGCACCGGTTGCTTTCTTTTAATGAACACGGGCGGTAAAGCGGTAAAAAGCCGCAACGGACTTGTAACCACTTTGGGCGCGACCGCTGGCGATAAGCCGTGCTACGTGCTGGAAGGCTCCGTTTTCGTCGGCGGCGCCGTGGTGCAATGGCTGCGCGACGAAATGAAAATAATTTCCTCGTCGGAAGAAAGCGAAACTCTGGCAAACTCCGTCAAAGACAGTGCGGGCGTATACGTTGTTCCCGCCTTCACGGGTCTGGGCGCGCCGTACTGGAACCCCAACTCAAGGGGAACAATAACAGGCATAACTCGCGGAACAAACCGCGCGCATATCGTCCGCGCCGCACTCGAGGGTGTTGCCTACGAGGTGTGCGATTTAGTTCAGGCAATGGAAAAGGACGCGGGCGTAAAAATTTCGGGCATTGCCGTAGACGGCGGCGCAAGCAAAAACGGATTTTTAATGCAGTTCCAGTCCGATATTTTAAACTGCTCCGTAAAAAGACCAAAGCTCGCGGAAACAACCGCCCTCGGCGCGGCGTATCTTGCGGGGCTTGCCGCGGGCTATTGGAGCGGAGTGGAACAACTTAGAAAAAACTTTTCCGCAGACTGCGTCTTTACGCCGGCTATGGAAGAAGCAAAAAGGCTCGCCCTTTTAAACGGTTGGAAACTCGCCGTCGCCCGCTGCCGGCTTTAATCAAATACTTAACTTCAAGAGGTAAATATGTTTAAACTGTCTGAGCTCTGCGGTAAATTTTTTGATTTCCCCGAAGTCGGCGCAAGTATCGGCGCGGATTTGCCGTGTTTTAATAAGGCTCTGCAAACTTTTTTAAACGGAGGAAAAAAGGAAGACGCGTTCACCGTTTATTTTTGTTTCAACGAAATTTTCAAGCTTTTCGGGGAAGGGTACGATAACGTCCGCAAACTTATGGAAACGCTCTCCGACCACGAATACCATTCGGGCGGACTGTTGACAAAACACCGCGACCATTATTCGCACTCCGTTTACGTTTTCGCGCTCGGGCTTGCCGTATACGCAAACGATAAAACTTACCGCTCCGCGTTCACAAAGTTTTACGGCGGTATTTCCGCTACGGATTTTCTCAGGCTGTGGGGCGCGGTTTCGCTCTTCCACGATATAGGCTATCCTTTCCAGCTCGCCCACGAACAAATTAAAAATTATACGCAAGAACTGTGGGGAGACGGACAAAAACCTTATGTTTCCTACGGCAATATGCGGGAGTTTCTCGCTGTTTCTCCAAAAATTGCGGAAGAAATTTCAAAAACACTTGGAATTCAAAAACCCGTCTCATCGATAAACGGATTGCTTGCCTTCGGGCTTGAAAAACGTATGGGCTACAATCCGGATTATATTTCCTATATCCTTAAAAAGCGGGTGGAAGTCCAGCCTCGTTTTATGGACCACGGTTATTTCGGCGCGGTAATTCTCGCGGGCAGACTTTTAAATAACGGCAGATTTAAAATCGATTTGCAATGGCTCGATGTGTTAACGGCTATCCTTCTACACAACAATCTGAACAAATACGACCTTGAAAAATCCCACGCCGTAAAAAAGGAAGAACACCCGCTCGCATATCTTTTGATACTTTGCGACGAACTGCAGAATTGGGACAGACTTGCTTTCGGCAAGGCAAGCAAACGCGACCCTATAGCTTGGGACGCGGAATTTTCCATAACCGACAACAGCATAAAAGCAAATTACATTTTCGACTGCCGCTTTGTCGAAGATTATTCGTCGGGGGCTTTGAACTTACGCCCGAATAAAAGTTTTTCAAAAATCAAAAACGGCGGGTTTGTCGCAGATATTTACGGCTTTATCGATACCGAGCTCGCAATCGAGGCTTCCGCAAAAGAAAAATCCAAACGCCGTCGGGCGGAAATGCAATTTTCGGAAGAAAGCTTTATAAGCCTTCTGGATTTTGCAAAAGCAATCCACGCAAGCTACGGCGCAGGCTGTCAAAAAATGGGCGCGGAATATATCAACTCGGAATTCGCCGCGCTTCCGCTTGAATTCAAGGTTTCCAATATAGAACAAGCCAAATCATACGCTTACAAACTCAAACTTATAAATTGCTTTTACAGCGAAAAAGATTTGGATTATCCCGTTGTGGAAAACTTTAACGCGCTTAACGCCGTAGGCGGAAGAACCGCAACCGACTTTCTTTGCCGCGAAGAACACGTGCGCTGGGTAAAAGAAAAACTCGCGCTCGGCTGGAATTACGGTACAGGCTATAAAACAAATGAAGAAAGAAACCTTAAAAAAATACATAAAGACATAGTCCCGTACGAAGTGCTTTCCCCTAAAGAGCGGGAAAAAGACGCGATTATGATAAACAACGTAATTCCTCTTTTGCGCAGGTTCGGCAACAACATAAAAATTTACAACTGTTATTTAGGAGCTAAGCCGTGTTTAACCGTTTCGGGCGCGGGGCACAGATTTTTCAAAGAAAACAGAGAAAATCTCAAAAATCAAATTAAAAATATTCTCGCCGCTTACGCAAAAGATTACCGCGTCACGGTAAAAACCTGTTACGCCGCGGGCGCAGATATGTTAATCGCGGAATGCGCCTGCGAACTCGGTCTCAACACGGAAGCCGTTTTGCCTATGGAATACGAAGAATATATAAACGACGTAATCCGCGACGGAAAAACAAACGGCAACCCGCTTTCCCCCCAAGATATATCCCGTTTACGCGGGCTTTTGGCGCAAACTTTTGCTTGCGAAGTCGTGCCCGACCCCGAATTTGCTTACTGCGAAGCAAGCAAATATCTCATAAGCAAATGCGATAAACTTATCGCGCTGTGGGACGGAAAGGAACTCCCCTTGCAGGATAAATGCGGCGCTCCCGTCAATCTCGGCGGAACATACCACAGCATATGCCTTGCAAAAGAACGCGGGCTTAAAGAGGGCGAAGATATTCATATCGTCCGCTGTTCAAGATAAAACGCAAAGGAAGAAAATTATGGCAGTTTACAACGTTATAACGGCGCTATGCTTTGCCGCGCTCGCCGCGGCTGCGGGTTACTTTTTCGTAAATCTGCTCCGCAAAGACAGAGCGGGCAAAATAGCTTATTTAAGGGGCTTCAAACGCGGCAAATGCGTTGTGGTTTTCATTTTTGCCGTGCCGCTTATGTTTATAGGCTATTACTTCGGCGGCAATTCTTTTATGGAGTCGCTGTTCCTTTCCGTCAGCAACATATTCGATTTCGTGGTATTGAAAATCGAACTCGGCGGCGTGGAAAAGCTTATGCTTGCAAACCGGTTTTATAAAGTGGCGGTGTATTTCTGCTGCCTGATAGTATTCGTCAACGCGGTGCTGTTCGTCTTTTCGTTTGTCGGTCAGCAGCTTTGGCATATGTTCCGTGATATAAAGGCTAAACTCGGCAAAAAAGCGGGGCTCTTGATATTCGGCAACAACGAACACAGCCAAAACGTTTACCTCAGCGCAAAAGAGTACGACGCCGTTATTCTCGATAAGCTTTCGTCAGAGGATATGTACGGGCTGTACGTCAAAAACATTAAGTATAAAAACAGTTCGGATTTCGGCAAAATTACGGAAAGAACGGTCGGCTATGTCAGCAAAAAGCAAAAGAAAATATATGTCGTCATAAATACATTGTCCGACGAAACTAATCTCGGTATCTGTCGGCTTTTCAACGAAGCTTTAAATAAACTCGGCGAAGAAGAAAAACGCGTTATATTCAAAAAGCTGTCGGTATACGTTTTCGGCAGCCCCTCGCACGAAGCCGTTTACGAACAGGCGGTAGACCGTTCCTTCGGCTGTCTGCAATACGTCAACAAATACCGCATAATCGCAATGAACTTCATAGATAAATACCCCCTTACGGAATTTATGAATGAAACCCATATCGATTATGAAACGGGGCTTCTGCACGACAGCGTAAAAATAAACGTCTGTATGATAGGCTTCGGCAACACAAACAGACAAATATTCTTAACCTCCGTCGCAAACAACCAGTTTCTTGCAAAGGGCAAAGGCGCGGTTTACTCAAAAAGAGTAAAATACTGCATTTTCGATAAAAACTACGCGGAAGAAAATAAAAATCTGAACCATTCCTATTACCGTTACAGAAACGAATTTTTAAACGATAAAAATCCTCCCTGCGGAACTTATCTTCCCGCGCCCGTTCTCCCCGCAAAAGAAAAATATTTCCACTTGGATATCAACAGCCCCAAATTTTATCAGAATATAAAATCCTGCGTTTCGGGCGAAAATTCGGTCAACTGCGTGATAATTTCTTTCGGCACGGATTTGGAAAATATAGATTTGGCTTTAAAGCTTGCGGAAAAGCGCAAAGAATGGGGAATGGAAAACCTCGCCCTGTTCGTAAAAGTCGATAAAAACGATAAAAATCAGTCTCTGTCCGATATCAAAAATTGTTACTTCATAGGCAATATGAGCGCGGACGTCTACAACATAAGCGAAATCGTAAAAGATAAATTCTGTAAAATGGCGCATATGCGCAACGAGGTTTACGACCTCGAATACAACATAACCCACAACAAATCGGGCGTCCTTAATGAACGGTCCGTGCTTGAATGTAAAGAAAATTCGGATAAAAAATGGCATCTGCGCATGACGCGTCTTGAAAGAGAATCCAGCCTTTATTGTTGCCTCAGTTTAAAATCCAAACTTCATTTAATGGGGCTCGATTATATAACGGAAAAAGCCGCCAAAGAAAACAACCGCAGTATCCTTACGGAAGAGCAATATCTTGAAAAATACGCAAAAGAAGATATGCCGCAATACTATAAAACAGAAAACAACGCCGTCCTATGCGCAAACGGTAAAAAAATAGTGAAATATCCGTTGGATTTTCCCGATTCCAAAAGAAAATCTTTCGCCGAACTCGAACATCTAAGGTGGAACGCCTTTATGCTCAGCAAAGGCATGGTACCCGCAAGTAAAGAAACTATTTTAAACGACAAAACGGAAAAAGACGGAAAAACCGTCTACACAAACGGAAAAAGTTACAAGCTCCGCCGCCACGGCAACATAACTACGTTCGAAGGACTTATAGAATTCAGAAAAATGATTGCGGAGCGCAACGGCACGTCGGAGGCGGAAGAAGACGTAATAAAATACGATTATCAGATTTTGGACGACGCTTTCTGGCTGTTGCACGAAAACGGATTTGCAATAGTGGAAAAGAAAAAACAACAACCGTAATCTTCCGCAAAATCAAGGCTTATATTGACTTATTATGTAAAACGGTGTATAATTTTGTCGTATTTATCAGATTTTTGCCGAAAGGGAGAGAATTTTGCCTTACTGTAACAAAAAAATCATATCTTTTTTGCTCACGTCGCGGTGCAATATGGCTTGCAAATATTGCTACGGCGCGCGCAAATCCCAATATAGTAAACTCGATTTGGATTTTGCCAAATGCGGAATAGACGAATACGTCGCAACGGGCGTTGTCAACGGAATCCGCTTTTTCGGCAACGGAGAACCGACTACCGAACCCGAGCTGATAAAAGAAATCTGCGCATACGCAAGAAAATACCGCAAAGATATAAACTGCGAAATACAGACAAACGGCTTTTTCAATACCTCGCTTGCGGAATGGCTCGCGTATAATATGGACGAAATCTGGGTTTCTATGGATTTGCTGCCAGAAACGCACGATATGTTCAGGGTAACGGTTTCGGGCAAACCAACTTCGGGTGTAATAGAGCGCAATTTAAAATACTTTCAAAGTCTTAAAGACAAGCGCGCCATGGTCGGAGTTCGCAGCACTATAACTCCATACAATATAGACAGACAAAAAGAAGGTATAGATTATCTTTATTGCCTCGGTATAAGGTATATCTGGGTCGACCCCATATTCGAGCCGGTCAGCGAGGCGGACGATAAAACTTTCGAGCCCGTAAACAATATGCACTTCGCAAGGCAGTTCATAGAAGCGCGCGAACACGCAAAAAAACTCGGCGTGTTTTACGAAAGCAATTTCACAACCAATTTCGACGGTGCAACTTGTTACAACTGCCGTTCGTGCCTGCCTATGCCTCATTTAACGATGGACGGCTACGTTTCCGCGTGTGAAATGTGCATGAGCGGAGAGAACCCCGAAAACCTCGGCGCGTTCATATACGGCAAGTACGATAAAGCCAACAATAAAATAGTTTACGATAAAAAGAAGATAGAAGTTTTGCAAAGCAGAACCCTTGCAAATATGCCCGATTGTCAGGACTGTATCGCCAAAGAGCATTGCGCGGGCTTTTGCCTCGGCGAAACGCTGAACGAAAGGGGCGACCTTTTCAAAATCAAAGAAGTTGTATGCGAGCCTTTAAGATACATATACGCGAAAATCGGCAGGGATTACGCGCGTTTCGGGGGCGAATTTAAATACAAACATCCATAATTTACCAAGGAGAGCAATATGGAAGAAATTAACGGCGGAATAAAATACGACGAATTCGATGGGCTGGCGGTTGATACGGGCATTAAAGACAGTATTTTCAAAAGATTTGAAAGAAAAAGCGTCATGGCGGGCCGCTGGATAAAAGACCTCGTCAAAAACGGATACCGTACAAACGAAAACAAAAGAAACAAACGCGCCGCGGCGGAAGAAGGCTTGTTTATGTCCGACGAAATGCCGGATATAGGCGTTCTTTCAATTGCGCCCGCGCTTTCCGCGCTTTTGTACGAACTGTCGCTTCTGAAAAATTCCGACAATAAAGAAGACGGCGGCGAATCTTTCGAAAGCGTTCTGTCCGCAAACAAATCGGAAGTATTCAAAGTGGTCAACTCTTCCGTCTGCAAATTGCTTGCGGAATGTTATCCTAACGGCGTACACGGCAATTATAAAAAAGTATTGCTTTCGAGTATGCCTTTTTATGATTACAGCACAGACGACGATTATTCCGGCTGGGCGGGCAACGGCTATCTCGACAGCGCAAGCTGGGTTTTTCTCGTAGCCGCTCAGATAGAAGAATTTCTGGAACGCATTTCCGATACGTTTAAAAAACAGTCTTGGGATTTAAAATATTTCAAAAGCTCGGAAACGGGCAATATAACGGTGGAAACCGAAAGCCTGTCCGTTGAAGAAGTCAAAAAAGCCGTCAGAGAAATCTATTTAAGCTGTATCAAAGTCACGTGCGATTGCATCATAAAAAATCAGGACGGCAAAACTCTCGGCTGGTCGTTCAGAAAAATGGAAGAGGGCGCGGAACCTTCGCTGTATTTCTCTTACATTGCTTCAACCGTTTACCTCGGCTTGTTCAAAAGATTCGACGGCGGCGACGAAACGATTAAAGAGCTGAGAAAATACGAAGAAAAGCTCTCCAAAAACGCCGATACGAGAAAATTCAGATTTTACGAAGGCATCGCAGACTCCGCCGCGCGCGAAAGAACTTACGCATGGCTCGAAAGAAACGGCTTTGAAGATTTCTCCTCGTATCTTAAAAAATATTCCAACGACAATTCCAAATACCAAGAGCTCGATTTGCTCTATAACGTTATAAACAACGGTCAGCCCCTCACGTATAAAATCAACGAAAGAGACAAATACGGCGCATTCACCGTTTTGAAAAACTCTTCCGTCGAACTCGCAAAAACTTTGTGGGAAGAAGGCTTCGGCAACGCGAAAACAAAAACTCCTTTCAAAGAAAATATGGCGAAAGGTCCTTGCTTTGAAGACGGCACGCTCGTCGATATGGACGTCGTCCGCAAAAGCGGCCACAGCAACGCGTTTTTCAACAATCTGTTCGTTATAGGTATTATCCTCAATTCCGCATATGATGTCGAGCTTATAAAAACAAATCCTTCCGATTACGAAAAAATGCTGAACACGTTCCAGCTTTCCATTCAGAATACGCAAAGATGCTATAACGAGATAGAAAGCGACGGCATGCTGTATAAAATAGACAGCTATATTCTCGACTTTTCGGAAAAGACAGATAAAGACAATTCAGACCTTGCAAAACAGCTCCGCAAAGTAAATATGGCGGTTGTTCCTTTAATGCCGCTGATGCTCAAAAACAACAACCTTATGAGCGAATACGTCGTACGCTATCCACAAAAGCAAATGACGGATTCTTTAAAAGACATCATAAGGAACAAAAGACGCGTCGGCGAAAAATCCTACTGGGTATGGGATAAAGACGGATACAACGCAATAACCAATTATTACTACATAGACGCTCTCATTTCTTTCTACCGCTATTATGAAAAGTTCGAAGAACCCTTCATCGATACGGAAGAAACAAACAAAATCAGAGAAAGCGAAAAACTCGCAATCAAAGAAGCCGAAGCGCAAACCGCCCTCGCCAATCAGGAAAACGAATATAAGGCAAAACTCAGGCGCAAAGAAGAATATATCTCCGAAATCCGCGATTTGGGCAAAGGTCTGGCAAAACTCGTAATTAACGGGCTTATAGATTTGGTAGACGAACAAATTACCCCCGAAAACCTTATCGGCGTTTTAACCGAAGACGAAAAATTCAACAAAGAAAAGGTAATAGAACAGCTCAACTCCAAAAACGGAGAGGGAGAAACGGTAAAACTCAGCAAGCTTATCAGGCTTTCCGAAAAGCTCCAAATCTTGTCGCTCCTGTCTATGGGCAATTACGACGTAATAATCTCGTTGTTGCAAAAAGGCAGCTCCGACGGCTGGGCAGACCCCAACTCGATTATCAAAAACGTATTTTCAAACGACGGCGGAACGCCTAAATTTATGGCTAACGTAATAGCTTCGCTCGCAGGGCTTGTCGGCTCGGGCGAAAATGATAAACAAGAGTAAAACGAAGGAGAACAAAAAAATGGCGGTTATTTCATTCTATTCCTATAAAGGCGGTTCGGGCAGAACCACTACAACTTTAAACACTTTATATTATCTCATTCAGGAAAAACAGCCCAAAAGCAATTCCCCTTTGATTATCGTGGACGCGGATAACGAAAGCTACGGTATGTCTATGCTTATAAGGGATACCGAAAAATACTGCTCGCCCGAAGTCTCTCTTCAGGGGCTCGGCGTGCGCAGCAATCAAAGCACTTTCATAAGCAACGGCAACCCGCGCGACTGGCGCACTTATACCGAACTCAACAAATACTTTATCCCCGTCGGCAACTATTTCACAAAAGATATTGAAAACGAAGCGGTTTTATTGCTCCGTTCCGACGTAACCCCCGCGGAACAGCGTTCGAGCTGGGAAACGGTTTTCGCGATGAACAGCTCCGGCGAAAAAGAAAGCAAAAATCTCAGCGCCGCGCTCAGGGTTATGAAAATGTGCGGCTGCACCGTCGTTTTCGATACCCCGTCGGGCACTCAGGATATGGCTACGTTCTCGCTCGATAATTCAGACTACATAGTGTGCTGTATGCGCCCGTCCGTGCAGTTTGAAAAGGGCACAAGGCTTTGCTTTTCTAAGTTTATAGAAAAGTGGACGAAAACCGGCGACGAAAAGAACGTCGTTTTCTGCCCGTCAGCAGTGCCGTTCAGAGAAATGGTCATAGATTCCAAGGTTTACCCCAAACATTACGTCGATACGCTTTTTGCAAGCTTCCGCGAACAAATGGAAGCAAAAGCGCACGACAGCCGCGGCGCGGTCAATATCATCTGGGATATGAAAGACGGCGCCGTTCCCGGAATTCCGGAAGTTGACAGGTTCAAATGGCAGGAGTGCTGCCTCGGTAAATTCCCCGCGGAAAAAGAAGACGAAAAACTCGCGAAAGAAAAATATAAAAAACTCGCTTCCATTCTCAATTATTAATTTTATACAAAGGAAAGCCAAATGTCCGATATATTGGAAACTTTCTCCGAAGAGAAAGATTACACCCTCGAAATTCTGGATTTGTGCAAAAACGTAAAAGACGATGCGGTAAAGCAAATAATTATAGGCGGCTACGTTTACGATTATAAAGAACAGCTCAAAGATTTGACAATCTCGTTAAAAAGAGATTTCAACTCCCGCGAAAGGCTGTTCAACTGCCTCGTCAACCTCGGTTTCGCATACATTATTTCAAAATACCGCTCGCTGAATTTGTCCGCAACGTCAAGCTGCGAAACGCGTATAAAACACGCGATAGACAACCTCTACAGCTCTTATAACGCAACCGACGACGTCGTAAGGTTCGTAATTTTGAATATCGCCCTCGGGCTTGACGCAAGCGAAGCGTTTCTCAAAAAGTTCGACGTCATTTCAAGCAAAAGCGGCTTTTACGAAAACACCGACGAATACATAAACATTTTCAGGCACATTCAAAAGCTCAGGCAGGCGGGTTTCAAAACCAAAAGCGAAATGACCGATTCCGACGACTATCTTTATTTGCTTTTCAGCAAACTTAGTTTTATCTGCGATTTGCAAATCGTCGAATCGGAAGAATACGCCGACAAAGCAAGCGGCTTTACTTCCTGCGCGTTTAAAATCGATAACAAGCTTTATCCCTGCAAATACGCGCTCGTCAAACAAACGTTAAACGAATATTCCTCAAAATATCTTCTTCTGCGCAGTATCGACGATTTCGTTTTGAAAACAGGAGAAAGAAAGTTAAGTCTTTACTACACCGATATGGGCGATAACGATACGGGCGAAGATTTAAAAGTGGAAGTCGCCGAAAAGGAAACGCAGGGCGACCGCCGCTCCTATATCGTTGCTGGCAGCGTCGGCAAATTCTATTCTTATCTCACGGGCGACCTGTTGAGAAAGCGCCATAGAATGTCTTTCTGCAACGGTCTTTCAAGCTATAAATATTACGGCGAGCTCGCCTCGTCCGTTATGGACGCGTTGGAAATGGTCGTCGTCGCGGAAGACAAACAGCACTCCGTTGTAAACAACTATATTCTCCCCGTCATAAAAAACAATTTCAATATCTGCAAAGAAGATTGCAAATGTACTGGCATAGGCTGCAAATTCGATTTCAAGGGCAGAAAATGCAACAAACAAAAGGTCATTGAAATAAAAGACAACTTAAACGCCGACTGCGTAAGGAATATGGACGTGGTTTCAATTCTCACCATTCTGTTTTCCGTCGTCGGCTGTAAAGAAGTCCTCCCCCAGATTTTCGCAAAATACGATTTCGCCGATATGCAGTCTTACGACGCGCTTTTCGCAAAAGTAAACCAGCAGCTCGATAAAAGGTTTTCGGATTTCAAACCCGAAAATCTCGAAACGCGCAGAAAAGATTTTTACCAGAAATCAATCGATTATCTTTCGCTTAACCTCGACGAAATAAAGCGCAAAGACGCAAACATATCAAAAATTTTAAAACCGTTCAAAATCCGCGCCTATACCGACGCGCTTATTGCAACGCTTGAAAATCTCGACAGGGCAAAGGCGGACTGCAAGCCGAACCCAAGTGAAAACGTGTACAGCATACAAAGCAGAATAGACCTTATCAAGGGCATAAGCGACGTTATGGACGTCCGCTCCGCGCTCCGCGATACGCTTTTGATAATTCTCGCCTATTATATGGGGCTCGCAAGCTGCACAAAAGAACAGCTCGATTACGAGGTAAAGGCGGAACAGTCCGTCGCGCTCAGCGACGCAACCGTTAAGGAATGCGAAAAAGCCATAAACAAAGCCTTTTACGGCGGCGTAAAAAACAAACTCTCCCGCCTTAAAGAAAATAAAAGCTTTTACAATCTCTTCAAAAACCTTTTCGAAGACGCTTACGAACTTAAATCCGATATCTCCATTATGCTCGGCAGAGAAACGGTAGACGTAAAAAATCTGGAAAAATATATCCGCCTCGACCACGAAAACAAAAAATGCTATCTCATAAAAGAAGAGCGTAACGAAAGCGGCTACGGCTTTTCGGAATACGAATGGGATTTGGACGACGGCGAAAGCTGCAAGGAAAACGCCAAAAAGTTCGTTGAAAGGGTAATAGAAATCCTCGGCGTTTTCAAAGGGGAAGAAGGCGCGGGCGCCAGAGTTGCCGCCTTTCCACAGGTTTTAACCCACACAAGCAGCCGCGTAAACGTAGACAACACTACGATAAACACTTTCACCGTATACGAAAGCGAGCAGTATATAAGGCAAAAAGAATATAACGTTATAACTTATTTTAATTACGAAATAAGCAAACGCTATTATTATATCGCGCCCAGAAAGTTCGAAAAAACAAGGTGGATAACGTATCCCATCTTAATAAGATGCTCGGAGTTCTACGACCGCGTGTTCAAGGAGAAAACAGATGACTTATCTTGACAGAAAAAATCCCGAAGGCACGTTCGCCTTTATAAGTTATTCCCATAAAGACGAAGACGCGGTAAAAAGAATTTTAACCGCGCTCAACGGCTACGGCGCGGATTTCTGGTACGATATAAAACTGAGAAAGGGTCAGAACTGGCTTGAAAAGGTAAAAGAAGTTACGTCCAACAAAAAATGCCTCGGTATTCTTTATTTTCTCAGTCCGGACTCCGTATACAGCGCCGCCTGCCTCGAAGAGTTCAAAATGCTCGAAGACCTGCAAAAATCGCACGAAAACTTCCGTTCCGCATATATCCTTATGGACGACGAAGAGCCGGAATCTTTCGAAAGCTTTATCAATACCACAAGAAAAAAGCTCATTGCAGATCATATCGACGACTTCGATAAAATAGCCGAACATACCTCCCATATAAAAAGCAAATTCAATAACGATAAACTTTACTGTACCGTATCCAAAGATAAAATAGACAGCGACGCATTCGTAAAAATCATATTCAGAGACGTTTTTTCCGATTGGGGCTGCGTCTCCGAAGAAACGGATAAACTCGATATCTTGCAGGAAGACGAATTGATAGACAGAAATTGCCGCGTTAAAACGTCTTGCCGTATAGCCGCGGGCAATAAAGTCAGCGGCGCGGAATGGAAGGTGTTCTCTTCCGACGGCAAAACTCTCGGCGCAATTCTCGTTTCCGCCGAGCTGTTCGACGCAACGTGCCGTTCGCTTGCAAAAAGCTCGATTGCGGAAATAAACGCCAACATAAATCTTTCGCTTAAATCGGGCGTTGACGAAACAAGAAAAAAAGAAAAGCATTTCAAATTCGATAATGATTTTTTAAACTGTCTTGTCGCCGACGATAACGGCTGCGTTCTCAGATTTCTGCGCTCCGCCGAACACGAAAAAAATTACGTCCGCATAAAAGAAGCGCTTGAAAAGGTGCCCGTTTCCGACCCCGCCGACGACGGTTATTTCTTCGTTCAGGACAATCAGGGCAATCTCTTGTTCGCGGACAGGGGCAGTAGCGACGTTTACCGCCATATCCACGTGGACGCTTACGCAAGCGTTATCCCCGTCATCGATATAGATTTGAATAAATACAGAGAATATGTTCTCCGCAAAAAAAGCGTTTAACGTTTAAAACTTACATAAAATCGTTTTAAAATCAAAAAAGCCGCGCTCCGCAATCTGCGGAGCGCGGCTTTTTTCCGCGCCCGTTTTCCCCTTTTAAAAGCATAAATTTATCAAAATCGTATATTTATCCGCTTTTTTTGTCAACTTATGGTAAAAAATACATAAATAAACAAATTAACACAATATGTTGAAAAGTGTTGAAAAATTTCACACAATATATTGTGCCGCGTATGCTTGACTTCTGTTCGCGCAAGTATTATACTGGTTTTCGTTGCGCCGTTTGGCAAAACCGCGCGTCTATTAAATTTTCTAATAGATAAAACACAATATATTGTGCTCGACAATATTGACAAACCACAAAATCTGTGGTAACATTGTTAATACTCGCACAAACGGAGGAAAGAGGTATGAAAGTTATCAAGCGTGACGGAACCACATGCGATTTCGACAGAAAAAAAATCACCGTCGCAATAAGCAAGGCGAACGCCGCCGTGGATAAAGAAGACAGAATAACCGCCACCCAGATAGAGGGCATAGTGGACGAAATTTCTTCGCGCCACAAAACCCGCGTGCTCGTTGAAGATATTCAGGATATGGTGGAAGAAAAGCTCATGCAGCTCCAGAAATACCAGCTGATGAAGGCTTATATCCTCTACCGTTACGAACGCGCTTTAATCCGCAAGGCAAACACCACGGACGAAAGCATACTTTCCTTAATCCGCAACTCCAATAAAGACGTAATGGAAGAAAATTCCAATAAAAACGCGCGCACGGCTTCCACCCAGCGCGATTTAATCGCGGGCGAAGTCTCCAAAGATTTAACAAAGCGTATGCTCTTGCCCGAGCATATCTCCAAAGCGCACGAAGAAGGCGCAATCCACTTCCACGACGCCGATTATTTTTTGCAGCCCATTTTCAACTGCTGCCTTATAAATATAAAGGATATGCTTGAAAACGGCACCGTTATGAACGGCAAAATGATTGAAAGCCCCAAATCCTTCCAGACGGCCTGCACAATCACCACGCAGATTATCGCGTCCGTCGCCTCTTCGCAATACGGCGGTCAGTCCGTAAACATCGCCCACCTCGGCAAATATTTAAGGCGCACAAGGGATAAATACGTCAAACAGTGCGACGAAGAGTTCGGCAACACTCTCGATAAAGAAACAAAAGAACATTTCGTGGATTTGCGCGTAAAAGAAGCTCTCAAAGCCGGCGTGCAGACAATCCAATACCAAATCAATACGTTAATGACTACAAACGGACAGTCGCCGTTCGTAACGCTCTTCCTTTATCTTGACGAAAAGGACGAATATATCAAAGAAAACGCTATGATTATAGAAGAAATTCTCAAACAGCGTTACGAGGGAATAAAGAACGAAAAGGGAGTTTACGTAACTCCCGCGTTCCCCAAACTCATTTACGTTCTCGACGAAAACAACTGCTTAAAGGGCGGCAAATACGATTATCTCACAAAGCTCGCCGTAAAATGCTCGTCAAAACGTCTCTACCCCGACTATATTTCCGCTAAAAAAATGCGCGAATATTACGAAGGCAACGTGTTCTCGCCTATGGGCTGCCGCTCGTTCCTTTCCCCGTGGAAAGATGCAAACGGCAACTATAAATTCGAGGGCAGGTTCAATCAGGGCGTCGTTTCAATCAACCTTCCCCAGTGCGGAATCCTCGCAAAGGGCGACGAAAAGAAATTCTGGGAAATCCTCGAACAAAGGCTTAAACTCTGCTACGAGGCTCTTATGTGCCGCCATAACGCGCTTATGGGCGTAACAAGCGACGTTTCCCCCGTTCACTGGCAATACGGCGCAATAGCAAGGCTGCAAAGCGGAGAAAAGATAGATAAATATCTTCTTGACGGCTATTCTACGATATCTCTGGGATATATAGGGCTCTACGAGGTAACAAAGCTTGTCAAGGGCGTCTCGCATACAGACCCCGCGGGCACGGAATTCGCCGTTAAAATTATGAATACCCTGCGCGAACACTGCGAACAGTGGAAAAAGGAAACGGGTCTCGGGTTCGGCCTTTACGGCACCCCCGCAGAAAGCCTTTGCTACCGCTTCGCAAGGATAGATAAAGAACGCTTCGGCACTATAGAAGACGTAACCGACAAAGGCTACTATACGAACAGCTACCACGTCGACGTGCGCGAAAATATCGACGCTTTCTCGAAATTCACGTTCGAAAGCCAATTCCAGAAAATTTCCTCTGGCGGCGCAATCTCTTATGTGGAAATCCCCAATATGCGCCATAACCTCACCGCAATAGAAGACGTCGTAAGATTTATTTACGATAATATCCAGTATGCGGAATTCAACACCAAATCGGATTATTGCCACGTATGCGGTTTCGACGGAGAAATCATCATAAACGACGATAACGAATGGGAGTGCCCTTCCTGCCACAACAAAGACCAGAGAAAAATGAACGTAACCCGCAGAACGTGCGGCTATCTGGGCGAAAATTTCTGGAACGTCGGCAAAACCAAAGAAATAAAATCAAGGGTATTGCATCTTTAATTTAAAATGAACTACGCCACAATAAAGTGGTTCGACGTTTCCAACGGTCCGGGGGTGCGCGTGTCGCTATACGTAAGCGGCTGCCGCAATCACTGCAAAAACTGTTTCAATCCCGAAACCTGGGATTTCAACTACGGCGAACCTTTCACAAAAGAAACCGAAAATAAAATATTAAAAAGCCTTAAACCTCAGCATATCAAGGGGTTTACGCTCCTCGGGGGCGACCCGTTCGAGCCGGAAAACCAAACCGTCCTCGCGCCCTTTCTCGAAAATATGCGGGCGCAATATCCCGATAAATCGCTTTGGTGCTTCACGGGCTACGACTACGAAAAGGATTTGCTCTCCGGCAGGCTCGGCGATAAACAAACGGTTATGCGTATGCTCTCTTGCCTCGACGTGCTCGTCGACGGAAAATTCGTGGAAGAGCTTAAAGACCTCAGTCTCCGTTTCCGCGGTTCGTCAAACCAAAGAATAATCCTCGTACAGCCGTCTTTAAAACAAAAGAAAATCGTTCTTTGGGACGAAACAAAGGAACTGTAAATTTTATGTACTACGGAATAGCTAAACAGCAAGTCGCTTTCAAAAAACTCAACAAAAACGCAAAAACCCCCTCATACGGCAGCGAATATGCCGCGGGCGCGGATTTGTACGCCTGCATTGAAACCGAGGTCACAGTCAACCCCGGCGAAACAAAATTTATTCCCACGGGGCTTGCGCTCGAAATCCCTATCGGGCTTGTAGGGCTCGTATACGCAAGAAGCGGGCTCGCCTGCAAAAAAGGGCTTGCCCCCGCAAATAAGGTCGGCGTTATAGACAGCGACTACCGCGGCGAAGTTA
The DNA here is from genome assembly GCA_910577375.1 of uncultured Christensenella sp. GTDB lineage: Bacteria > Bacillota > Clostridia > Christensenellales > Borkfalkiaceae > Coproplasma. Next base: position 35,937 of record CAJTLT010000004.1, on the reverse strand, counting down.
TGGTTGCCCTTCACAACCATTCGGCCGTTCCCCAAACGGTCGCCGTCGGCGAAAGGGTCGCCCAGCTCGTAATCGCGCCCTATTACACCGCGGAATTTATAGAACAGGAAGAACTCTCCGGCACGGTAAGGGGAGAGGGCGGCTTCGGCTCCACGGGCAGAAAATAACAATAAATCAGAAATTATAATAAAATAATAATCAATCGTAAAATTCACAAAAGCGCGGACGTTAAACCAAACGTCCGCGCTTTTATAACGCGTTTATAAAACTTTGCAAACGCTTTTATAATATATAATTTCACATTTTACCCTTGACGAACAGCCTTTAAAAGTGTATACTTGATTTATATGTAATATAAACTGCGCGGATATGCGGCAAAGGAGAAATTATGGCTTACTATATGGGTATAGACGTGGGCGGCACCACGGTAAAGGGCATCATAACCGATGAAAACGGCAAAATTTTCACCGAGGGCAACGTTCCCACTCTCACGGGCGAAGACCTCGCCGACTGCATCGTAACCCTTGCGGATAATCTCATACATAATTGCGGAATCGTCTGTTCCTCGCTCAAAGGCGTAGGCGTTTGCTGCCCCGGTCTTATCGATACCGAAAACGGCGTCGTCGTATTCGCGGGCAACCTTAATCTCAAAAACTATCCCCTGCGGGATTTGCTCTTCAAAAAACTCTCCGTTCCCGTAAAGGTCTGCAACGATGCAAACGGCGCAGCCCTCGGCGAAGTAAAATTCGGCGCAGGCAAAGGCTATAAAGACAGCGTCCTTATAACCCTCGGCACGGGCGTCGGTTCGGGAATAATAATCGACGGCAAAATTTTCGAAGGCAACAAAGGCGCCGGCACCGAAGTCGGACATATGGTTATAGAAAAGGGCGGCTATAAATGCACCTGCGGCCGCCGCGGCTGTTTCGAAGTATACTGCTCCGCCCGCGCTTTAACTGAAAAAACAAAAGAAATAATGGAAGACGACACCGGCTCGGAAATGTGGAAAACCTATAACTACTCCACCGCAGACGGCAGAACCGCTTTCGAATATATGGATTGCGACCGTTCGGCGCGCCTCGTGGTCGATTGGTATCTCTCGCACCTCGCGTGCGGTCTTACAAACGTCGCAAATATCTTCCGCCCCCAGATTATAATGATAGGCGGCGGGGTTGCGGCTCAGGGCACAAGGCTCACGGCTCCCCTGCAAAAACTCGTAGACGAAGAACTTTTCGCTGGCGTCGATTACGCTCCCGTCAAAATAGAATGCGCAACCCTCGGCAACCGCGCGGGCGCATACGGCGGCGCGGCGCTGTTTCTCGATTGATAAAATAAAGGTGAAATGATGAAAAGCGATATTCCGGTAACCAGTCTGCAACGGTTGCCGATATACCTCAATTATTTAAAATCTCTCGGCGGCGGCGGCTTTATTTCGTCCGGCGCGATAGCCCGCGCGTTAAATATGGGCGAAGTCCTTGTCCGCAAAGATTTGGCTTATACCTCGGCGCAGGGCAGAACGCGCGTCGGCTACGTAAAAAGCGAATTAATCTCCGCACTCGAAGAATACCTCGGCTGTAACGATAAAAAGAACGCCGTAATAATCGGCGCGGGCGGTCTCGGTAGCGCGCTTTTAGCGTACGGCGGATTTAGCAACTACGGCATAGACCTCGTCGCCGCGTTCGATAACAACCCCGAAAAATGCGGTAAAGAAATCGCGGGCAAACCCGTTTACAACGTTTCGGAGCTTAAAGACGGAATATCCAGACTCGCCGTCAAGCTCGCGGTAATCTGCGTCCCCGCCAAACACGCGCAGGAAGCGGCGGATTTGCTTGCCGGTTGCGGAGTTAAAAAAATTCTCAACTTCGCGCCCGTCCTTCTGCAAACGGAAGAGGATATCACCGTCCGCAATATAGACGTCGCGGCAAACCTCGCAATACTTTCGTCTATGGTTTAAAATCGATTTAAAAGCCGCCCGCGCAAATCCGCGGGCGGCTTATTTTTTACCTAATTTACAAAATTTCCCGCGTTTAAAATACAACCCCTACAAAAATCTGTCGCCCAATTGCACCCTTACAAACCCCGCCGCGTTCAAAAAAATTACAACCATTAAAAACCCGCCTGCTCCAAATTGCGCCTTTTACAAAGCATATCCGCCTTGCAAATTATGCGCGTATAACAAAACTTCCAGCCCTCACATAAATTACAATCCTTACAAAATTTACCCGCAAAAAAAGCGTTTGCCCACGGCAAATCCTGCCCCCATAAATGTTATTCCCCCGCATATATGCGCCGAAAACCGCGCATATATGCGGGGGTTTTAAAGTATATATATATTATGTCAAATGAAAAATTCCGTTCAAAAAGCGGGTTCATACTCGCAAGCATAGGCGCGGCGGTTGGTTTGGGCAACGCGCTCCGTTTTCCGGGGCTTTGCGCAAAATACGGCGGAGGCTCGTTCCTTTTCGTCTATTTAATCGCGCTTATCGTCCTCGGCGTGCCCGTTTTAAACGCGGAAATCGCCCTCGGCAGAAAGCTCAAAAGCGGCGCGCCCGATTGTATGCAAAGCCTCGCCGCCCGCCCGTTGCTCGCAAAACCCGCCGCCGCGGTCGGCTGGGCTTCGGGCTTCAATTCGGTAATTACCGCCATAATATATGCGGGTTTAGCGGGTTGGATAATCTCTGCTGCGTTCAATATCGTCCCGCTCGCAATAAACGCGCCAAGCCTTAACCAAACCCAGATATCGGAACATTTCTTCCAAAACGTGCTCAACGCCCGAAACGACGGTGTAATAAGCGGCGTATCCCCGCTCGTCCTCGCGTGTATCGCCGCCGCGTGGGTTTTAATGTTCTTCTGTCTCAAAGGCGGCGCGGGTTCTCTCGCAAAAGCCGCAAAATTCACGGTAATAATCCCCGTCACCTTATTAATAATAATGGCGGGGCGCGGGCTTATGTATGAAACCTCCCCGCAGGCGCTCGCCGCACTGTTCGTGCCCGACCTCTCAAAGCTTTCAAGCCCCGATTTATGGATAACCGCGCTCGGTCAGGTATTCTTTTCTCTTTCCGTTGCCGTGGGGATAATGCCCGTCTACGGCTCATATCTCCCCGAAAAAACCAACATATTCTCGTGTTCTCTCGCAATCGCCGCCGCCGATTTCCTCGTTTCCGTCCTCGCCTCCGTCGTGCTGTTCACAACGCTCTACGGCTGCGGACTTGAAAACAGCATCAGTCCCTCGGGCATAATCACCGCGTTTGCGGTATATCCCGCGGCTATAACAAGATTGTTCGGCAATAACCCCGCGCTCAATTCTATAGCGGGGGTGCTGTTCTATTCATCGCTCGCTATGATGGCTGTCCAGTCCGCCGTAAGCATGCTCGAAGCCTTCGTCTCGCCCTATTCCTCCCGCCGCGGCAAAAACAAAAAATCCCTTGTAATCAGAATCTGCGCCATAGGCGGGGTGATAAGCGCCGTTTTCGCCACAACCGCCGCCCCGATAATAGTGGATATAGCCGATAGATTCGTCAATTTCTATAACGTCCTCGCGCTCGCCGTTGCAGAAACGTTTTTAATTGCCTTTTCCCGCAAAATCCCCGATATCTCCGCAGAAATAAACAAATTCGCAAAAAACGGCTCAAAACTCCGCCTTCCGCAAAAAGCCCTCGCAATATCCGTCAAACACCTGTGTACCGCAGTGCTTTCGGCGCTCTGCGCAATGGAAATATACCGCCTCGCAACAAACGGATTAAGCTACCCATTCTGGCTTCTCGCGCCTTTCGGGTGGGGGCTTAGCCTTTTGGTAATTGCCTCGGCAATATTCCTCGCTTTCCCGCGCCCGCGCCTCCAAAATTCACCCAAAACCTCTAAAAAATCCCAAAAATACCGAAAAAAGTTAACAAATTCACAAAAAAAATTACAATTTTTTCACAAATTCAGTTGAATTTATAAAATCATAGTGGTATACTGAGGATACCACATTATTTCATTCGGATTGAAAAATCCGGATATTTCCCCCATATTCCGCCGCCAATCGGCAGGGTATAAGGGCAACCGAATATTTTCTACAACTTTTTTGCGGAAGCACCGTCAGCCTTAATACAAAGGGGTTATTTATTATGTATGCGCGTTTTTTCGTGTATACGGCATAGTAAGGGGATAGGTGTCTTTTCGTCAACTTAATTTGTTTTCGGTGAAATTTTGTGGTATCCGTTGAGATACCGCTTTTTTATTATGCGATAACCGCACATACTCGGCGCGCGTCTTAACGGACGCGCGCTTTTTGCGTTGCGGCAAAATATATATCAACACTTTAAGTGAGGTAAAAAGTATGAAAAATTCACTGAAATCAAAAGGAAGGTTCCGCATAGGCGCAATAGCGGGTCTTTGCGCAACGCTCGCGTGCTGTCTCACCGCGGGCCTTGTTTCCATTCCCGCCGCGGCTATGAATACCTCGTCCGCGCAGAATATCAGCGGGGATTTATGGAATTCAACCGATAATAAATTCAACGCGGCAGCGGTAAAATCTTTGCTCGAAAAAACCACGGGCAAAACCGATTACGCCTCCGCGCTGTCATATCTCAATTCAAAAGGTGTTGTCTCGTCGCAAGATATCCGCACTTTGAATGACGGTAAAGATTTGGTTGTCACTTTCGGCGATAAGCAGTGGACTGTTACATATCTTTCAACCAACAGCAACGGTGAACTCCTCGCAACCCTTTGGTATGCGGGTGCCGAAACCGCCGCTAGTTATTCCGACGGTTGGCGCTCAAATACCGCGGAGGGCGGATATGCGGGGTATACCAAGCTTTCAAATCACTATGGCGGCAGTGCGTTGCGCGCAAAAACGCTCGGTAACGGCGGTCAGTATTACAGTGCTACGGGAACAACCGTTCAAACCGATGAAGAAGTAACAACAAAAACCGCAACCGCGGCAGAAGTGCAGGCTTCAGCTTTCTATGAATTTGCTCAGGGCAAATATTCTTCTTATCTTGCCGCCCCCATAGAAATGAGCTGGCAAAGATCTCAATATGCATCATCATATAACTTTGCTCGTTTGTTAAATGAAACTTTGGTTAAAGAAACAAATAGCGCTCAATGGTTTAATTCCAATATTCAGAATTCTCAAGATGAGCCTTTATATTTTCAGTGGGGGAGCGATAAAGTTTGGCTTCCCTCTATGAGTGAAGCCGGTTGGAATGCGTCTAACGTCGGTATTTGGCAAACCTCTGCCGACCAGCGTGACAGCAATTCTTCGTCAAGTTATAGTTGGTTGCGCTCAGGCGGACGTAATACTGCTTATGCAGAATATGTTCTCGGTGCGGGTGGAGATTTCCACACTGCCCATGTAAACAGCAGTAACGGCGTTCGTCCCGCAATTCACTTGAACCTTGCAAAAGCAACCTCCAACGCGGGCGATGCAAGCTTCGATAACGCGGCTCTTCAAACGGCTTGGAATTCCGCCGTCCAACAATCCTTGGATAACGGCGGTTCGCAAGTCACCTTTACCCTGCCCAACAGCTGGTACGCTCTTCCCGACGCAACATATACAACCTCTTTCGGCGACGACAGCGGAGTGGGCTTTGATCAGGGCAGGCTTTATATCCCCTCGGGCGCAAACATTAAATTAGACCTCAACGGCAATGTTTTGGACCGTGCTCTTTCTTCGGAAGTCGCCAGCGGTAACGTAATATATGTTGCAGCTCAAGATGGTGCGGTTGCCTGCGGTGTCCTTGAAATTTGTGATAACTCCGCAGGACAGAACGGTAAAATTACCGGAAGCTATAATTCAGTCAACGGCTCGGTATATGTCGACGGTATTGTTACATTTTCAAGCGGTAATATAACGGGTAATAAAGTACGCTCCGGCGGCGGCTTTGCCGTAAGCGGAAAACTAATTTTAAACGGCGGCGTAATTTCAAACAATACTGCCACTGCCTGGGGCGGCGGCGTTTACGTTAACGGCGGCACGCTGGAAATGAACGGCGGTACGATTTCTCATAACTCCGCAGATATTTACGGCGGCGGAATTGCTATTGCAAACAATGTCACGTTAAATCTTAACAACGGTAAAATCACCAACAATACCGCAACGCAACTTGGCGGCGGTTTATATTGCAGCGCCGGTGCACAGGCTAATAAAATAATCGTAAATATATCAGGCGGTGAAATATCATACAATAACACGGCCGGGTCCGGTGGCGGTGTCGATTTTAATCACGGCGGTACCAACAACGAATTTAATATGACCGGCGGAACAATTTCCTACAACTCGGCTGCCAGCTCCGGCGGATTAAGATTTTATGCCGATGCAAACTCATCACATATTATTAACATAACCGGCGGTGAAATTTCTTATAACGAATCTACGGGCGATGCCGGCGGTATCTATGTCGGTTCGGCTACAACGGTTACGTCAAGTCGTTTAACTTTCAATTTCGGCGGTTCGGCTGTCATTTCGCACAATAAATGCGGAGCAAACAGCGCGGGAGTACGTCTTGTAGAAACTAAGGCGACATTTAACGGCGGCAAAATTTCTGATAACGTTTCAAATGGTTACGGCGGCGGTATAACCGCTATTAACAGAAGTATTTTGGAAATCTCCGATACCGAAATTTCAAATAACACTTGCGAATCTTACGGCGCAGGTTTATCTATCTCCTTAAATTCCGAATTAACTTTCAACAGCGGTAAAGTCAATAATAATACCGCAAAAACAAAGGGCGGCGGTATTTTTGCTCACTCGTCAAATATTACAATGAACGGCGGCGAGATTAGCGGAAACAATGTAAACAGCGAAGTGACCGCGACAAATGGCGGCGGCGGTGTGTACATATCCGAAAACGCCTCGAAGTTTATATTGAACAAAGGTTCTATAAGTAATAATAGCGTACTTGCCCGCGGCGGCGGCGTTTATGTCGATAGCGCTACGTTTGAACTTCACGGTGGCGAAATCAGCGGTAACTTTACGGATACGCACGGCGGCGGCGTTTATGTCATAAATGACGGCACAACCTCAACGTTTAAAATTTACGGCGGTAAAATTATCAATAATACTGCCGTCGGTAACAGCGGCGGCGTTCACGTTGCTACAAGTACCACCAGCGTTTTTGAAATGTACGGCGGTGTTATGACTGGTAATAAATCAGGTTCTAACGGCGGCGCAATGTGGCTTAACGGTTCTCCGACTATACGTATTTCCGGCGGACAGATTTATGGCAATACCGACAATGGAACCGAAAGCAATATATACTTGCATGCTACAACCGTAAAATTAAATATTACGGGTGCTCTTTCCTCAACCGGTAAAACAACGTATATCGGTATTTCAATGAATACGGCTGGCGCGTTCACTACGGCATATGGCACAACTAACGGCGGTTACGACCCCGCAACGTACTTCTTCTCGGATAACAGCGCATACAGAATAGGTCTTTCAAGCGGAGAGGTAGCTCTTGTCACGCGTTCCTCTTTGTTAACCTCGCTCATTTGGCAGTATTCCACAGACGGAACAAATTGGATTAATATTGACAGTCCTTACGCGTCCGTAACCTATTCGGGCGCAATCACCTCTTATCAGGTGCGCGCTCTCAACGGCACAAACACGGTTGCGTTCACTTCCAAACCCTCGGGTACAATTAAAAACGTCGGCGTTTACGCTTTCGTTATAAACAACCCCAACAACACTTACGCAAACCCTACGCTGAGCTTTGAAATCCTGCCCGTAGAACTTATCTGGCAGTATTCAACCGATAACGGCAACACCTGGTTCAACTTAACGGAAAACACAATCGATTATACGGGCTTGACTTATAAAATCCGCGCATGGGACGGAACTTCCGCCGTTGCGCTTTCAACTCAGCCCTCAACCGCAATAAAAGACGCAAATACTTATAGCTTCGTCGCAAACAATGCGGGCGGCGCATACTCAAACGAAACGCTGGATTTCAAAATAAACGTTTTGCGCCTTTCGGTTGAATGGCAGTTCAAAGGCGCGGCAACCGACGCGCGCGGCAACTACTTCTGGAACTACGACGGCAACGCCCACGCGCCCGTCGCGGTATTGAAAGGTTTAAGCAACGAACAGGCGGGCAATATGCCGCTCGGCTATGCCTTTACTCTGCGCGGAGCTTCCGCGGGTATAGACCCCCTCAACATTAAAGGCGCGGGCGCATACGGAGTAACCGTCGAACTTCTCGATGCCTCCGGCAACACGCTCAACGACCCTAACATAATTTTGTCGGGCGCGTCCGCAACGTTCTCGATAAAACCTAAAACCGTAACCTTAAGATGGTTCGACGAAGACGGAAAAGCCGTTGACGAAGCGGAATACAGCTTCAACGGTCAGGGTCGCACGGTAACGGCGGCACTCGGCGGGCTTCTCCCTCAGGACAGCGTTACCCCCGACATATCGTACGTTAAAGTGGGCGGAACGCTTTCGGGCTTGCCTACAAACAAGGGTATTTACACGGCTTCGGCAAAACTTCCCGCAAACTGCTACAACTACGTTCTGGATAAACAGTATACCTGCCAGATTAATATCTCCAGCGTGGAAATTTCCGTCGGCTGGACGGGCAACGCGGATAACGGCAAATTCGAATGGGAATTCTACGGAGATTCCGCAAACAGACTTCCCGCGCCTTCGCTCAATAACCCCGTTGCGGGCGCAACCGTGCCTTTCAGTATGGAATACGCTCCCGTAGACGCAAGCGGAACGGTCGGAACGTACACCGCAACCGCTCCCGTAAACGCGGGCAAATATATGGCGCGCGTCAAAATAACCGATACCGAAGGCAACTATACTCTTTCGGGCGAAACACAGGCGTTTGAAATAACCAAACTCGGCGTAACTGTGGTCTGGGCAGACAGCTCCACAGGCAACCCCTTAACGGTCGATGCCGACGGATATATCCAATGGGAATACGACGGTCAGCCCCACAATATCAAACCGATAATCGATAATGTGCAGGTGCTTAAAGACGGAGTCCTCGGCGCAAGCCTTGCGGTTGTCCGCTCCGACGGCAACGCGGCTCTCACAAACGTAAGCTCCGCAACCGCAACCGCCCAGCTCGACAGCTCCGATGCGTTCAACGCAAACTTTGTAATAAAAGAAAACGTTAACCAAATCTATAAGGTATATAAAAAGGTCTTAACCTCCGCAACCTGGACGGACGGCAAGGGCGATTCCTACGTAACTGGCGATTTGCCCCGCTATAACCACGGCGAAATCACGGGCGTAAACGGTCCCGCGTTCACCGTAACGGCGGCGGGAGCGGGTGGCGTAACCTTAACGCTGCAAACGCCTTCGTATTCGCAGAGCTTCGCGGGCGACTGGGTTGTAGACGAAACAAACGGCTATAAAGCAACCGCGCGCCTTTCCTCCGCAGATTCCGTAAACTACGAATTCGCAGACGGCGCAAACGAAACGACCATAACCTTCTTTATCCGCTCCGTAAGCGGAGAAAAAGAAAATATCACCGTTACCTGGGTGGTATTCACGGGCGCAAACACTTATGTCAAACTCTCCGACTACGGCGACTTTACATATAACGGAACCCAGCAGTTCCCCCGCGCTCTCTACGTAAAAACGGACGGCTCTTACGAAGAACTCGCAATGAGCAATACCGGCAAGGGCACGGATGCGGGAACTTACACCGTAAGGCTTCTTCCCAACTCCAAATACAATATAAGCGCGGCGGATTTCACTTGCCGCTACAACATCAAACCCGTAGACGTCACGATATCGTGGCAAGACGGCGCAATGAGCGGCGCCCAGACGTTCTCTTATATCTATAACGGCGCAGAGCAAAAACCCCACGCCGTCGTTTCGGGCAACGGAAGTCTTCCCTGCCCCGTAACGGTAAACGGAGAAACCAACGCGGGAACTTACACCGCAACTGCGGAAGTCGGCAAAAACTTCAATATCACAAGCGGCGCAACGCAAAGCTACACAATCAAAAAACTTCAAATCAACGCAAACCTCGTCCAGTGGGATTACGCGTCCGATAACGCGCTCACGTTCCCCGCAGGCGGCAGCTACTGGATTTACGACGGAAACGTCCACGGTCCCAAAGCTTACGTTGTTTTAAGTCAGCTTAGCAATCTCCGCATAGATTTCCTTGTAACCGGCTTGTCCTCGGCAATAGGCGTGCATAACGTTTACGCCGTGCTCGACAGTTCGGACCCCGCTCACGCAAACTTTGATATTTCGGGCACGGCTTCAAGCTCGTTCGAAATAGTCCGCGTTCCCGTAACGGACGTTTACTGGGAAGACGGAGCGGGCAACACCTCGCAAAACGGCTCAACGTTGCTTTCGTTCGTATACGACGGCAACCCCCATGCCCCTACGGCGTACTACCTCGATACCAACGGCGTAACGAAAATCCCCCTCAACGTTGCAGGCGCAATGACTGCGGCGGGCAAATACGTCGCATACGTAACCGATAGCTTCGACTACGGCGGCACAATCCCGCAGTGCAATTTCGAAATAACGGCGGTGGAAGTAACCGTTGTATGGAGCGATACCTCCAAAACCTATAACGGCTTAACCCAATACCCCACCGCAACGCTTGAAGACGGCAGCAACAACGCTTTCGTCGGAGTAAACGGTCTGCCCCTCGTTCTGGGCACGGATTACGTAATCACGGGCTTTGCAAACGCAGGCACATATACCGCGGAAATCCGTTTCACCAACACAAACTACACCTTCGCGGGCAACACTAACAAAACGGCTTTCGTTATTTCAACGGTCGATATCTCCAACCTCGTAACCTCTTCCGACTGGTCTGCCGACGCTTCGGCAACAACAAACGCGGGCGGGCTTTACAGTTGGGTTTATAACGAACAAAGCCACGCGCCCACGCTCACGCTCACAACCTACACTCTCGACGGAGACGCCGTCGTGATAACGTTCGCTTATTCGGGCGTAACGGAAACGGTTGGCACGCACACCGTAACGGCGCGCATAGCCTCCGCAATGTGGCGCGGCTCCGATATCTCCGCAAACCTTGTTTTCAGCGCGGATATCCAATATGAAATCACCCCGTTCGAAGTAACTCTCGTCTGGGATTTCGCGGGCGAAGGCGCAACCGAAGATACGGTCAAAAACATATGGTACTGGACTTACGATAAAGCAAGCCACGCTCCCAAGGTAACTTATACCGATTGGAACGGAGCCACAAAAACGCTCACGGTCTACGGCGGGGAAACAAACGCCCGCCCCGCGGCGTATACCGCAAGGGTAGACGCTCCCGAAAACTGCGTGTTCGCCGCAAACGAAACGGGCACCCGCAGCTTTGAAATAAGGCAGGCTTCCATAGTGGTGGAATGGCGCGCTCCCGATGCGGACGGCACCGATACAAGCGGTAATTTCTACTGGAATTACGACGGTAACGCCCACGCTCCCGAAGCGTACGTTCAGGGCACGAACGATAAACTCGCCGTCACGGGCGCGGCAGTCAACGCGGGCGCAAACTACACCGCAACCGCCGCACAGGGAGACAGCAACTATATAATTACCTCGGGCGCAACCTGCGTGTTCTCGATAAAGGCGCAGGAAGTATACCTCAAATGGTACGGCAAAGACGGAAGCGAAACGAACTTCGTCTGGCAGTACGACGGTAAAAACCACGCTCCCACGGCTGTCCTTGCAGACGCGTCCGGCAACGTTATCAATGGCGCGGATAATAAACCCATCTCCGTAAGCATAACGGGCGCAACCGCAAATGTCGGCAAAAACCACACCGCACAGGCGGTCGATACCTTCCCGAACTACGATTTCCATTCGTCCGTAACCTTAACGCACACGTTTGAAATCGAAGCGAGAAACCTCGCCGACTTCGGGTTCGTATGGCGCGCTCCCGACGCGGTCAAAACCAACGACGGCACTTACGACGTTTATACCTATGAATACAGCGGCGGGGCAATCGCTCCCGTTCCCTATACGCAGAACAATATCCAGTTCGATACGGTCATATATACCTATGCGGGCGGGGTAAAGGGTCAGCGCGTCGGCGCCATAACGGAAATAGGCGAATACATCATAACCATAACCCCCAAAAATCCCAACTACGCAGTACCCGCGGGTCTCGATACCGTCCGCGTAACGGTCACGGCTCGCATCGTAAAGGTAGTGTGGAGCACCGATTCTCTCGTATACAACGGCTCGGCTCAGGCTCCCGCCGCACAGTATACCGACGTAGACGGCAACGTAATTATCCTCAGCGTTTCGGGCGCAATGACCGACGCGGGCAAAAATTATACGGCTACTGCTTCGTTCGTCGGCACAGCTCCCAAAAATTACGTTCTCGATACTTCCACTCTCACAAAAACGTTCGATATCGCAAAACTCGAAATCCCCGTTTCCTGGCAGTGGTCGACCGAATGGGCTAACAAACGCGTAACTTACGACGGGCAGAACCATACGCCCGTTCCCGTAATCGATACCTCCGTAATCCTTTCGGCGGACGTAACGAAACTCGCTTTTGCTTATGAAATAACAAAAACGGGAATGGCGGCTGTTGTCAACGGCACCGTAAAAGACGCGGGCGCATATAAAATAACGCTCAAAATAAGCGGCGCGGCGGCGGCAAACTACGCGTTCGAAAGCGGAAAAGAAGAAGAAACCTTCACAATCGCAAAGAAAACGCTCACAATCACCGCCGACGATATGTCCGTAAACTACGGCGATAACGCCCCCGCATACACGGCAACCTTCGCGGGCTTCGTTCCCTCGGAAGAAGCTCAGCTCAAAGCCGACCTCGCGGCGGTTCAGTCAAGCTGGCTCAGATGCCCTTATATCAACCGTTCCGCCCCCGGAACTTACACGATAGGTCTTGTTTATAACGAGCTTTCCCGCCTCCTGCCCAATTACGACGTAATCACGCAGGACGGCACCCTCACCGTTAACCCCGCTCAGGGCACGGTTATCTGGACGGGCGATAACAACGATTTAAGCGCTTACTACGACGGCGCGGAATACAAACCCTTCGCGTTCTACTACGATATAAACGATACTCTTATGAATAACCCCATAACACTCAACGTGGTCTATGCAACTTATTCTAACGGAGTTTATACCGAAATAGCCAACCCCACGGCGGCAATCAACGCGGGCACGTATTACGTAATCGCAAAGAGCCCCAACGCAAATATTCAGCTTTCCAACGCGGAAATTTCCTATGAAATCTTAAAACGCGAAATCACCGTTGAAATAGAAAGCAAGCAAAGCGTCTACGGCTCGCCCTATAAAACGCTCACGTATAACTTCGCTAACGGCAGTCTGCAACCGCTCTTAGGCGACGATTTGCAAATCGCGCTCACAAGCGAAGTTCTCGATAGCTCCAAATACGTAAACGGATTTATGAACGCGGGCAAATACGATATTTCGGGCAGTTGGGACAGCGCTGATTTCGGCGCAAATTACAACGTCGTGTTCACCGGCGAAAAAACCGACTCTCTCGGCAACAACTCGCTCGGCGTATACGAAATTACCAAAGCCGAAATAAAAATCACCAAACAAAACGAAGCGTACTCCAACGAAGAATTTACAAGTATTCAGAATCTCGATACCCAAAGTCAGGGCGTTCAGATTAAACTCGGCGATACCTTCGCAGACGAAAACGGCGTAATGCAATACAGATATATCCAATATGCGGGTTATCAGAACGCAACCACCGTAACCGTCCATTACAGCCGCGTGCACAATATCGGCGACATAGAAACGGGGCTTCTAACCCCGCCCGACCCGCACGATATGACCCCGGGCGTCAACAACTATCAGACCTACCGCGAAAGAATCCGCAATGTCGGTTGCTATGCAGTCAACTATTATATAGAAATCCCCAACCACGAAACCCTCTACGGTACCTGGACGGTGCTCATGCTCCCCGAAAGTCAGGTTGTCCGCGTTGAATTCGTCAAGGATTTCCAGGTAGAATACGGCAAACCCGTTCCCGAAAATCTCGCGGCGGAACTCCTTAAAGGCGGCTATATCAATATCAATATCCCCGAAGAGCGCTTCCTCCAATACGCTACGGCAACCGTTGCCGACGGCAGAGGCGGATACATAAGCTCAACTACAAACGCGGGAAAATATACGATAGAAATCGAAATACAGAATACCGATTCCAATACTCAGCTTTTGGTAACGTACCACGGCTTCGACCCCGATAACCCCACGCAGGAGATAGAAGATACAAATATCAACCGCTACGTTATAACCCCCAAAACTCTCACCATAGACTGGGGCGACCTCGAATTCGACCACGACGGAACGGTTAAGCTTCCCGCTCCCAATGTCTACGGCTTCGTAACCGCCGATACGCTCGTCCTCGAAAATATCAAAACAAGGGCTTCGGGCACGGAATACGAATACACTTCCTATACCGTGGTCGATAACGGAACGGCGGTAACAATAATCGTAGCTGCCCGCGGCAATTTCACGGACGTCGGCGGACACACACTTATCGTCTCGGTCGAAAACGGAAACTACACGGTTGATATGCTCAACTCCAACGCAACCGTTTCCATAAAAGGCGAAACGCAGATAGTGGAGGGAGGCTTGCCCGATTGGCTCCTCTGGGTCATTATCGCGGCGGCGGTCGTTCTCGTAATCCTTATAATCGTAATAATCGTGGTCGTTAAAAAGAAACGCGCCATGGCGGAAGACGACGACGGCTTCTACGACAACGTAGAATAATTCCAATCCGCCGCATTTATCAAAACCACATCATTTCGCAACCCGAACTGCCCCCGTCCGCGGGGGCGGCGAGGGAGCAAATGTATTCACATTGCAAACAACACTTTAAAAGTGAGGTATAAATATGAAAAATATACTCAAAGGAAAATTCCGCAAAACCGCTATCGCGGCTCTCGGCGCAACCCTCGCATGCTGTCTTACGATAGCGGGGGCGGGACTCATTTCCCCCGCGCACGCTATGAACACGACCGGCGCGGTCAGCGTTGGCGAGCTGTATTCGGGTAATAAATTCGATGCGGCAAACGTCAAATCGCTTTATCAGAAATTCGGGGTGTCAACTTATGATGCTTTGCAATCACAGATAAAAACAGCTCCCCTCACGTCAAGCGATATAGCCGCAAAAAACGGCAACAAAGATTTAGTCGTAACTTTCGGCGGCAAAAAATGGACTGTAACCTACGTTTCGGAAGATTTAACCGGCAACGTAATCGCAACCCTTTGGTATGCCGATACCGAGGCAACCGATATCAAATTTTCTGAAAACGGCTGGATTAATAAAACCGACGACGGTAAAAACGGCGCAACTCACTCCAAATATTCAAACCTTTACGGCGCAAGCTATGCTCGTACCTATGGCTTAAATAATGCTGGCAAATATTATAGCTGTGAAACGGGCGGCGAAAAAACTTCCGCGGAAGTAGATAGCACCGTCTCTTTAAAAAGCTACACGCAAGACGCTTCTCATACGTTTGCTAAATTCACGATGTCAAACGTTGAAGGCAGTGTTGTTCCGTACCTTGTTTCTCCTGAAAATGTCGGTTGGCAGGCAGATGAAGGCGTAAACTCCGTTTTGGGCTATCGTTTGCCTAGCGAAAGCTACAAAATTATAGAAACGACTTCGGCAAACGGCTGGGGCGTTAATTTTCAGAATACAAATTTTCAAAATCAAAGCGAATATACCGCTTGGGCAAAAGATACCTTGTGGTTGCCGTCTTTAACGGAAACTGGTAATCAAACCGATGCGGGCTTATGGAATTTATCGGCAAATCAAAGAACAAGCGGGGCGTTATCCCGCTCATGGTTGCGTTCCGGTTCTCCTAACGGCGCAGACAGAGCGGTTGCGTTCGATACTTCCGGTAATAACGGAAACTACGGTGTTTCGTCCAGCGGTAGCGTCCGTCCCGCGTTGCACCTCAACTTAACCAAGGTTGCGGCAAGCTTAAATTCGGGCACAGACGATATCTTCAACTCCGATACGAACAACTTCAACACAAAAAACCTTACCGCGCTCTATAAAAAGCTCGGCGCGGCGGATTATACTTCCCTTGCAACAAACGTTCAGGGCGGCAACTTGTCCGCAAGCGATATCGCAAAACTCAACGATAATCAGGGCGACGTAACCGTACGCTTCGGCGGATTCGACTGGACGGTAACTTACCTCTCCACAACAAAAACGGGCGAAGTAATCGCCACCCTCTGGTACAAAGATTTTGAAAACGGCGCAAATTTTTCAAATGGTTGGCGTTCGGCGGCAACTGACGGAGGCACGGCTGGTTATATAAAACATTCCAATCACTATGGCGGTAGCTCGCTCCGTGCAATAACTCTTGGCAACGGCGGAAAGTATTACACGGCAAGCGGCCTTGAAGTTCAGGCAGATACCGCGGTAACCGAAAAAACCGCAACTACTGCCGAAATTCAGTCCTCAAAGTTCTATAACTTTGCAAAGGGCAATCTTTCAGCATACCTTGATACTCCTAACAATGTAGACTGGCAAACAAAACAATATACAAGCAGTGTTACATATCGATACGCAAACGAAAACCTTGTTGAAGTAACCGATAACTGGTACAATGCAAATATTCAAAATTCCCAGTCAGACCCCTTGTATTATAACTGGGGCAACGATAAAGTTTGGTTGCCGTCTATTAGCGAAACCGGTAACGGTATCAACTTTTTAGGCATTTGGCAAACCTCACAGGCTCAACGCAAAAGCACTTTTTCAGAAACCGGTGCAAGCGGTAACGGCTCGTGGTTAAGGTCCGGTATTGTTAGTTCTCCTTATGGCGCTCATGTTTTAGATACTGAGGGCAAAGATTACAATATGCGGTCTACAAATAATTTGCTCGGCGTCCGTCCCGCAATCCACCTCAACTTAACAAAAGCGGCTCAAACCGTCAGCGATAACTACTTTGTAGATACCAACCAAAATTTAATCGATAAATGGAACGCGGCTATAGAAGAAAGCGTTTTCAACGGCGGCAAACAAGTAACGTTCACCTTAACCGAAAACTGGTACGCCCTCCCCGACAGCACCTACACAACCTCTTTCGGCTCCGGTATCGGCTTCTCCTACGGCAGAATTAATATTCCCGATGGCGCGAACATAATTCTCGACCTCAACGGCCACGTTCTCGACCGCAACTTAACGGATTTTACTGACTACGGTAATACAATCGTCAATTATGGCACGCTTACAATAAACGATTCGTCCGGTCAAAATATCGGTAAAATCACTGGCGCAAACAATAATATTGATGAAGGCGGCGGTTTGCGGAGTTACGGAAGACTTACCTTAAACGGCGGTACTATATCCGGCAACCGTACGCGTGTTGGCGGCGCAGGAATGATGATACACGCTCCGTTTATAATGAACGGCGGCGTTATTGAAAATAACTTTACGCCTAACAGTTCGGGCGCCGCTATTGTCTGCAGTGTTTATTTCGAAATGAACGGCGGCGTTATAAGGAACAACGTAAGCAAACAGAATGGCGGTGCAATATTTTTTGCATTTGACGGCACTTATTATATAAACGGCGGTGAAATTTATAATAACTCTTCTTCGAATGGTTCCGGCGGTGCTATAGCCATACGTACGGGCAAGCTGACTATAAACGGCGGTAAAATTTATAATAACTCTTCTTCGGATGGTTCCGGCGGTGCTCTGTTGATTAGTAATTTGGACGACAGCGTACACGGCGTTGTTGAAATTAACGGCGGCGAAATTTCCGATAATATTGCCCGTCAAGGAGGCGCTATTGGTGCAACTAACGGCACGTTAATTATTAATGACGGCTTGATAAAAGGTAACATAGGCGAAGGCACTGCAGGCGGAGCAATCTATTCCATTCTTACCGTTTTCGAAATGAACGGCGGTAAAATAATAAACAACAGAGTTAATCTAAATGACGGCGGCGGTATATACGGTACGGGCAACGGCGTTATACGCGGCGGCGAAATTTCCGGTAATACAAACGGTACGGGCTTCGGCGGCGGCGTTTGCTGGTCTGCCGGCACGCTTGATATATACGGCGGTATTATATCCGGCAACATTTCCGGAACCGATACTGAAAACAGACAGCGCGGCGGCGGTATCTATGCCGGAAACAACTGTATATTGAATATGCACGGCGGTATTATAACCAATAATATTTCCGGCAGCGGCGCGGGAATTTATGTGCCCAAAACCTTCAACGTGGCAACCTTCAATCTTTACGGCGGCGTTATATCCGGCAATAAAGCTTATAGCACCAATGCAGAAAACAACGTTTTGTTGGAAAAAGACGCTGTAATCAACGTAAAGAGAAACTACGGTAATTTAACAAACAGAACCCACGTCGGCGTTACTCTATCGTATCCGGGCGCGGTTACTTCCGGTTATGTAAGCAACGGCAATATTCTTAGCGACGGCGGAGCATATTTCTTTGCGGATAACGGCAAGGCGATTGTAGCTTCCGGTAACGAGCTTACTATAGGCACGGCAACGGCTGGAACGAAAACAAACCTTCAATGGAAGTACACCGTTAACGGAACCACAACGAATATCCCCGTAAAAGATTTCTACAAAGCGGTTGAATATACCGGCAGCGTTTATACGATAAGCCTTGCTTCGGGAACTATTTACGGCATTGTTGACGAAAACGGCAGGGCTGTATCCACCTTAATCAACGTTGGCAAATATTATATCTCCGCGCTGGGTATGGTTAATTACAACAACCCCGTTCTCACGTTTGAAATTCTTCCCCAAAGTTTAAGCGGCGCAACCGTAACGGTAAACGACGCGGGTCTTGTCTACAACGGCAAACCCCATACCCCCGAAGTAACCGTCGTATGGAACGGAACAACGCTTATAAAAGATAAAGATTATACCCTTACATATTCCAACAACGTAAACGCGGGCAACGCAACCGTAATCGTTGAAGGCAAGGGCAACTTAAAAGGCGTTATAAACAAAAACTTCTATATAGAAAAACGCAACGTCGAAATCCGCTGGGGCGATATAACTAAAACGTACAACGGCGCCGTTCAGGGTATTACGGCTTACGTTGAAGGCGTTCTCCAAGGCGAAAGCGTCGGCGTAAACGTATTCTATGAAAAGAACGGAAAATCCGTCTCCCCGATAAACGCGGGCACATATACCGCGCACGCGGTGCTTTCCGCAAGCGCAAACTATAAGCTCGCGTCCAACGCGCAAACCTTTGAAACGTTTACGATAACCCCCAAAACGGTAACGGCGGTATGGTCGGGCTTGAACGCCGTATACGACGGAACGGCACAAACTCCCACGGCGTACTACACGGATATTTCGGGTAAAAAGATAAACCTCGCGGTATCGGTCAGCGGCTCGCATACGGGCGCAAATACCTACACGGCAACAGCCGCGCTCAACGATACGAACTACGCGCTTTCCTCGTCGTCCGTAAACGCACAGTTCACAATCTCCAAAAAAGGTCTTGAACTCATCTGGGGCACCGCGGTAAAGGTTTACGACGGCAACCCCGTATCCATAACGAAAACGTTGACCGATTTGGACGGTAACGACCTCACCGGTTTGCTCACGTTCGAATACTTCGATAAAGACGGTAAATCGCTCGGCACAGCCGCCCCCGCAAACGTAGGAAAATATAAAGTGCGCGCAACGCTCACGCATAACGATTACTCCCTCGCGGAAAACGGCGGAAAACTCATCGATTATTCCGAATGCGAAATAGAAATCACCGCGGCGGACGCGGTAATCACCTGGACGTTCGCAAACGATACGTTCAGCGGCTCGGGCAAAGCCCCCGCGTTCACGTTCGATAACCCCGCTGATGCCGTAACCTACGCCATAACTTACGCGGCGGACGACGGAAGCGGTAACCCCGTCGGCGAATTTACAACCGATTTACCCGTAAACGCGGGCAAATATATCGCAAAAGTAGAATTCGATAACGGCAATTACAAAGAAATCCTCTATCAGTTCACAATTCAAAAAATGAACGTAGCCGTAACGTGGAGCGGAGACAGCCTGTCCGTTATGCAGGGCGCAAGCTCGTATAAATGGCTCTACGACGGTTCGGAACACGCTCCCAAAGCCGTTGCATCCGTTTCGGGCGTAACGGTAGACGGAACCGCGGTAACTTCCCTTGAAATTACCGTCGCGGGTCAGAAAAACGTCGGAAACCACACGGCAACGGCGGTGCTTAAAAATACCGACCTCAATAAAAACTTCGCGTTGACAAACGATACGCAAAGCTATATTATCGAACGCAGCGAAATAACCTCGCTCGAATGGTATGAATACGGCTCGGCAACCCCGCTTGCAAGCGGCGTAAAGCCTTCCTATCAGTATATATCCGTTTACGGCAGACAAGGTCCTAAGCTTTCCGCTTACGGTATCGCAACAATGCAGGGCCCCGACGCAAGCGGCGCAACCGTAACTATAACGGTAAAAGTTCCGCTCAACGTAACTTACAGCGGCAATATAAACGCAAGCGGATATTGGAGCGTAGGCACGTATACTGCTGTGGCGGCTCTCTCGTCCGACGCGGCGGCAAACAGCACGCTTACCGCAACCGCTCTTACGCTCGATTTCGACGTAACCGAATTACAGCTTGAAACAAGCGAAGCGGACGTTGAATGGGTGTTCGACGGCAACGCGCTTACCGATAGCGGCACAAACGCAAAATACTGGATTTACGACGGACAGCCTCACGCTCCCGAAGCGCGCAGAATCCCCGACAGAGCGGCTTATAACCCCGCCAACCCCGCAACCTACGACGTATTGCCGGTAGGCGGAGCTATGACGGACGCGGGAGTATACTACGCATATATACTTCCCTGCAACTACGAAATAGACGACGCGGACGCGGATTGTATGTTTGAAATAAGACCGCGCGAAATAACCGTTCAGTGGTCGGGAGTAAACGGCGGAACTTCCGCTGCGGACTTCGAATACACCTATAACGGTCTGGCGCAAGGTCCTTCCGTAACCGTAACGGGCGGAACAAACGGACTTCAATGCAACCTTAAACCCGTAATAAAATACGTGGACGCAGGCTCGTATACCGCATACGCGGAAGCGGACAGCGGAAACTTCGTTATCCTTAACGGCGCTTCACAGAATTTCACCGTTAAGAAAATGACAATCAACCCCAACGACGTTGTCTGGGCGGGAGTAAACGGCGGAACTTCCGCAAACGATTTCAAATTCGCGGCGGACGGCAACCCCCACGCTCCCACGGCAACGCTCGAACTCACAATCAACGGCGCACAGGTTACCATAACCCTTAAGGTTACGGGCGCAACCGCGGCGGTCGGCACGCATAAAGCTTACGCAACGCTTGACAGCTCGGATATAAGAAACGCAAACTTCACCCTTTCGGGCGCGGAAAAGATTTTCACCGTTGAAGAAAGCGCAATCCGCGCGATTATGTGGGAAGACGAAAATGCCGACGGCAACATAGAATTCGTCTACGACGGTACGACGTCGTTCTGCCCCAAAGCTTACTATTGGGACAGCGACAACAACAAAGTTTATCTCAACGTAATAGGCGGAAGAACGGAAGCGGGCGAATACATAGCTTACATAACCGATAACACAGGTCTTACGGCGGGCATGACCCATAAATTCACCGTAAAGCCTATGGAACTCAACGTAAGCTGGACGGATACCGCGGTAACTTATAACTCCGCGGAAAGAAGACCCGTTTGCTCGTTCACCGATGCCGACGGCGCAACCGTAACTTTAACCCTCGGCTCCGATTACACGGTAAGCGGATTTACAACGGCGGGCACGTATACCGCGGAAATCACGTTTATAAACAAAAACTTCACGTTTGTAAGCGGAACTGAAAACACAACGTTCACAATCAACCCCAAAAAGGTTACGATAACGTGGACTGCCAATACGGACGGTTCGTTCAATTACGAATATAACGGCAAGGCTCAGCGCCCCGCGTTCACTTCCGACGACGCAAACGTTACGATAACGGTTGTAGGCGCGGAAACAAACGTAGGCACTTATGTTGCGGTTGCCTCCGTTGACGACAATAACTACTACCTTTCCGACGGAACGCATTCGGATAAGGCGGAACGCGAATTCTCAATCGTTCCTTTCAAAATCAGAGTTGAATGGAGAGGAGAAGACGGCGACCTCGCTGACTTCTCATGGGAATACGACGGTCAGCCCCACGCCCCCGAAGCTTACTTCGTAGATTGGTCGGGCGACGCCGCAAATCCTGTTCAACTTTCCGTAAGGGGAGAAAAGACGGACGCGGGCACAGGCTACGTAGCCGTTGCAATCGCTCCCGAAAACTGCGAATTCAAATACTCGGGCACGCACGCGAACTCAGGCTCGCGCTCGTTCGAAATAACCCCCAAGGTTATAACCGGAATAGTCTGGAAGGGCGAAAACGGAAGTCTTACCGATTTCACGTGGGAATACGACGGAACCGTCAAAACCCCCGTTGCTGAAACGGCGGAAGGCGATACCCTTGCAGTTACGGGCTCTGCAACCGACGCGGGCGTTTATACCGCTACGGCAGTGCTCACGGGCGGCGGCAACTATATGTTCGACAGCTCTCTCGACCCTACCAAACAGTTCACTATCGACGAAAAGACGGTTGCGGTTATCTGGTACGGCAACAACGGCGGAACGTCGGCAAGCGACTTCGTTTACGATTATACCGGCTCGCTCGTTTGCCCCACCGCTAAGTTCGAAGACGTCGGCGGAAACCTTGTGGACGTTCCCGTAAACGGCGGCGCGTCCGCGGCCGGTCAGAACCACGCGGAAGCGGTAGACGTATTCGCAAACTATAAGTTCGATACGGCGACCCAGACACAGCCGTTCACGATTAAAGAAAAATCTCTTGTAATCACCTGGAGCGACGGCGACAAACTTACCGACGGAAAATACACGTACGAATTTAACGGCAAGGCTCAGATGCCCTTGGCAAGCACTGCGGACGGAGAAAATCTTTCCTACGTAATCAAAAATTCGGACGGAACAACGGTAAACGCGGCAATCGCGGCGGGAGAATATACAATCACCGTTTCACCCGTAAGCTCGGATTACGTAATAGCGTCCGACAACACGGTAACGGTTGTTATAACTCCCAAAACCGTAGCCGTTCAGTGGGGTTCGCTCACGCTCGATTATACGGGCGAGGCGATAGCTCCCAAGGCGTGGTTTATAGACGCCAACAATCAGGCGGTCGAACTCGAAGTTTCCTCCGCACAGACGGAAGCGGGTACTAATTACTCCGTAACCGCGGATTTCAAAAAGGCTACGGCTAACTACGTTCTCGACAGCTCGACTGTAAACAATACTTTCGACATCGTAAAGAACACGGAACAAACTCTCGTATGGGATTGGACCACGGGAAGCTGGATAACTCCTTCCGCGCCCGAACCGGAACCTGAACCGGAACCCGAAACGACGCAGGCTTAAAGCGTTTGATTTCCAAACGAAAAAGCCCCGCGGGCAACTGCCCGCGGGGCTTTTGATATTTCTTAAAATGTGTTTATTTTCGGTGAAAACAGTGCGTTTTCAGGTGATAGTTTGGTGAAAATTTTTGCGTTTAAGCGTTCTCCGCGGCGGGTTTTGCCGACGCGTTCGTTTCCGTAACGCTGCTTTTTCGTATCTTTCTGTCGTTTATTTCGTCCGCAAACATTCTTTCTGCAAGCCTTATGGAATTCTCGAGACTGTATTTTTTTGCGGATTGCGCATATCTTTTGCCCATTTTTTCGCGTTCTGCGGGGTTTTCGTACCAATAATCGATTTGCGCGGCAAGCGAAGAATCGTCGTTGTTTGCAAACAGCGAACGTTTATCCAAAGCAAACTGCGGAGTAGCTGAAAGCTTGCTGTCCGCAATCACCGGCACAAGCCCGCACGCAATTGCTTCCAGACACGCAATTGCTTCCGTTTCGCATTTTGCCGAGTGAACATAAAGGTCCGCCTGCTGTAAAAACGGAATAAGCTCGGTTTTCGTCAAAAATCCGAAGTTAAGTTCAACTCCAAGCTTTGCGGCTTGCTTGGCAAGCGCTTTTTTCTTTGCGCCGTTGCCTAAAAGGGTAAGGCGGATATTGTCTTTGTATCTTGACTTGGCTATCGCGGAAATTATAACTTTCTGGTTTTTTTCGGGCGAAAGTCTGCCTACCATTACTATTTCGAACTTTTCGTTCTTGTTTTTTACTTCGGGCGGAACGAAGTTTTTGTCGTATCCGTTTGAAATAACGTAAAGCTCGGCGTCGTAATTGTGCCTTTCAAGCTGTTTTGCTATGCAAGCGGAAGGGCAGTGTATGCGCTTAAAATCCTTATAAAATTCGTGTTTGAATTTAAAATATAAAAAGTTGCACAAAGGTCTGAAACTGCCGAGGTGCATATTGTAAGAAAAGTTTTCGGGCTGAACGTGGAAAGCCGCCGTTGTGGGTATACCCATTTCGTCGGCAAGCTTTTTGCATTTCTTTTCAAGCTGAAAAGGAAAAATAAAATGCACAATATCCGCGCCTTCGAACGTTTTTTTAATCTTTTCTTTTTCGAATTTTCCGAATTTAATCTGATTTTTTGCGGAAACCTCCGTAACCAGCGGAATATACCTCTCGCCTACGGGGCAGTCGTTTTTGCCGCCCGCGCCTATTGCCACGATTTTAACTTCGTGCCCGCGCGCTTTAAGTCCGTCCGTAAACCGCAGTGCGGTCATAACGGAGCCGTTTGTTTTTAAATCGACAAGGTCGATAACGATTACAATGTTCATAATTCCGTAAATGTAAAATTTTACTTTATAACCCAATTATAAAGCGCTATTGTAAATTGAATATAAACTATGTTGATTTTTTTTGTCGATTAAGATAAAATAATTAAAAAACTTCGGGGGACGGAAATGGCTACGCTTTTGATAGTTGAAGACGACGACAATATAAGGCTTTTGCTTGAAGCGCGGTTAAAAACGCGTTACGGCGTTGTAACTGCGGACTGCGCGGAAAAGGCTTTTGAAGTTCTGGAAAAAGAAAACGCCGACCTTATTATAACCGATATAATGATGCCGCAAACAGACGGTTACGACTTCGTCGCAACCCTGCGTTCCCATGGGAACGCAATCCCCGTTATTATGCTCACGGCAAAAGACGCAATGACGGATAAGGGCAAGGGGTTTTCCGTCGGGTGCGACGATTATATGACAAAGCCCGTAAATTTCGAAGAACTTATTTGGCGCATAGACGCGCTTTTAAGGCGTTATAAAATTGCGAACGAGGGAAAAATTTCAATAGGGGAAGTCACTATTGACGCAAACGCTTTCACCGTTACGGCCGGCGGAAAAACGGAAGAGCTTCCTACAAAGGAATTCCGCCTGCTGTTTCTTTTGCTTTCCTATCCCGACAGAATTTTTACAAAAGACCAGATACTCGATAAAGTGTGGGGGTATTCTTCGGAAAGCGACGAAACCACCGTGCGCACGCATATTAACAGACTCCGCAACAGATTTGAAAACTGTGCGGAATTCGAAATAACCACGATACGCGGGATAGGCTATAAGGCGGTAATCAAAAAATGAAAGATAAAAGAAAAATAGTAAAGCTTTTCGGGCTTTTCATAATAATATTCGCCGTTCTGCTGTTGCTTACGGAAATAGCCGTCGCCGTTATAAACAACGTTTTAACCACGCAGGAGGCGGGCGCTTACGCGGTTACTCTTGTTATAATGCCGTCGGTTGCGCTTGTACTTACGGGCGTTATTGTATGGATTGTCGCTTCGATGTATAAAAACGTGGATACTCTTGTCGAAGGGCTGGACAGAGTGGCGAACGGCGATTTCAAAGTGCAGTTAGACGTAAAACGCCGCAATTCCTATTCTAAAATCTGCGAAAACTTCAATAAAATGACAAGGGAATTGAATTCGGTAAATACTTTGAGGGAAGATTTCGTCCGCGATATTTCCCACGAAATAAAAACTCCGCTCTGTTCGATAAACGGTTTTGCAAATCTTCTGCTTGAAGGCGGCATACCGCAGGACGAACAGACGAAATATCTAAAAATTATAGCGGACGAGGCTGACAAACTCAGAAGATTTACGGAAGGTATTCTCACGCTTTCCAAGCTCGAAAACCAACAGATTATAAGAAGCGCCGCTCCCGTCAGGCTTGACGTGCAGATACGCGAATGCGTGGTAATGCTGCAACGCGACTGGGAGAAAAAGAATATAAACGTCAACCTCGATTTGCAGCCCTCGGTTGTGCATACCGACGAAACGCTTTTGGGCAACGTGTGGAGCAATCTTTTATCCAACGCGATAAAGTTCACCCCCGCGGGCGGAGAAATTAACGTTACGCTTAAAAAGGAAGGCGGGGAAGCCGTTGTTATCGTAAACGACAGCGGTTCAGGCATTCCAGAAGAGGATATTCCGCGCGTTTTCGAAAAGTTTTACCGTTCTTCAACGGCTAAAAAAACGGAGGGGAACGGAATAGGTCTTGCTATATGCAAGAGGATATGCACGCTTTTAAACGGCGATATAAGCTGTGTAAAGGCGGAAAAGGGAGCGGCTTTCAAAGTTGTATTGCCTTTGTAACCGACTGATAAAACGCATAAACAAGCTTTATTGGAGTACACAACCCCGCCTTGCGCCGCTCATTTTCGCGGCGCAAGGCGGGGTTGTTAATATTTTACACGAAAAATTTGCAAAAATAATGCCGAAAATATTTTCTTTTGTGAAAACAGCGTGATATAATAAGTATTAGTTTATCGATTAAAACACAAGGAGAATCCCATGTCACAAAATCCATTCGAGGGAACGAAGGAGCAGATGGCTGAGCTTCTGGCGTGCATAGAGTCCAACCGCGGCGAAAAGGGCGCGCTTATGCCAGTTTTGCACGAGGCGCAGAACATCTACGGATATCTTCCCGCAGAGGTGCAGACGGTTATTGCGGAGGAACTCAATATTCCTTTGGCGGAAGTTTACGGCGTAGCAACCTTTTATTCGCAGTTTTCCCTCACGCCCAAGGGCAAGCACAAGATAAGCATATGTCTCGGAACGGCTTGTTACGTTAAAGGTTCGGATAAAATTTTAGAGGCGGTTGAACACGAACTGCGCGTGCGTTGCGGAGAGTGTACGCCCGACAAAAAGTTTTCGATTGAAAGCTGCCGTTGCGTCGGCGCGTGCGGACTTGCGCCAGTAATGATTGTGGACGGCGAAGTTTACGGCAGGCTTACCCCGCAGGACGTAAAGGGTATCCTCGATAAATATATGCAGGATTGAGGTGCGGGAAATGACGGTAGAACAGCTTAAAAAATTAGCCGCGGAAAAAGCGGAATTAATAAATGTAAGAAGAATCGTGCGCGAACAGGCGGAAAAACTCGCCCCCCGCACGGGTTACAGAAAGCAGGTGCTTGTATGCGGCGGAACGGGATGCACGTCCTCGCATTCCCTGCAGGTTATAGAACAGCTTGAAAAGTCTTTTAAGGAACTCGGAATAAACGACGTTTTAATCGTAAAAACGGGTTGTTTCGGGCTTTGCGCGCTCGGTCCTATTATGATAGTTTATCCCGAGGGCGCGTTCTATTCGCAGATGACCCCCGAACACGCAAAGACAGTTGCGGAAAAACACCTTGTGAAAGGCGGGGAAATCGTAAAAGAGCTTTTATACGCGGAAACGGTTCACGACGACGGCAGCGTTATTCCCTTTTCCGAAATACCTTTTTATAAACATCAGGTGCGCGTTGCGCTCCGTAACTGCGGAGTTATCGCGGCGGAAAGCATAGAAGAAGCAATCGGCGCAGGCGATTATTCCGCTCTTGCGCGCGCGCTTTTCGAAATGACCCCCGACGGAGTTATAGAAGAAATCCAGAAAGCTGGATTGCGCGGCAGAGGCGGCGCGGGCTTCCCCACCGGTATGAAATGGAAGTTCACGCGCATGGCGGAGGGAGAGCCGAAATACGTTTGCTGTAATGCGGATGAGGGCGACCCCGGCGCGTTTATGGACCGTTCTGTTCTCGAAGGCGACCCCCATTGCGTGTTGGAGGCAATGACAATCGCGGGCTACGCCGTAGGCGCGAAAGAAGGATATATATACGTGCGCGCCGAATATCCCATAGCTGTCGAAAGGCTTAATATAGCCATAGAACAGGCTCGCAAATACGGGCTTTTGGGCAAAAACATTTTAGGCAGCGGATTTGATTTCGATATACACGTAAGGCTTGGCGCGGGCGCGTTCGTATGCGGAGAAGAGACCGCGCTTATGGCAAGTATAGAAGGTCACCGCGGAGAGCCCAGACCCCGCCCGCCTTTTTCCGCCCAGTGCGGACTTTTCAAAAAGCCCACCGTTTTGAACAACGTTGAAACATGGGCGAATATAGCGCCAATAATCTTAAACGGCTATCACTGGTTCTCTTCCATAGGAACGGAAAGAAGCAAGGGCACAAAGGTTTTCGCCGTGGGCGGAAAGATTAAAAACGTAGGGCTTGTAGAAGTGCCTATGGGTACGACTTTGCGCAGGATAGTCTATGATATAGGCGGGGGAATTCCCGACGGCAAGGCATTCAAAGCGGCGCAGACGGGCGGACCTTCGGGCGGCTGTATCCCCGCAAAACACATAGATATAGGTATGGATTTCGATAACCTTGTCGCAATAGGTTCTATGATGGGCTCGGGGGGGCTTATCGTAATGGACGAGGACACCTGTATGGTGGATATCGCAAAATTCTACCTTGAGTTCACCGCGGACGAAAGCTGCGGCAAATGCACTCCTTGCCGTATAGGAACGAAACGGCTTCTGGAAACGCTGGATAAGATATGCGCAGGCAAAGGAGAACCTTCCGACCTTGAAAAAATCAAGGATATTGCGGAACATATGAAGAGTTCTTCGCTTTGCGCGCTCGGACAGTCGGCGCCTAACCCCGTTCTTTCCGCAATGGAGCATTTCGGCGAAGAATATACCGCGCACATATATGAAAAGAAGTGCCCCGCAGGCGTTTGTAAATCGCTTTTGAATTATTACATAGAACCCGACAAGTGCCGCGGCTGTACGCTCTGTGCGAGAAACTGCCCCGCCAACGCGATAAGCGGCGCGGTCAAGAGCGCTCACGAAATAGACACCGCAAAATGTATCAAGTGCGGTCAGTGCATAGCGCATTGCAAGTTCAATGCGATAGTTAAAAAGTAATCGGGTGGCATATATGGTTAATTTAAAGATAAACGGAATACCGGTAAGCGTACCGGAAGGCTCTACTATATTGGAGGCGGCAAAGCTCGCTAACGTCAGAATTCCCACGCTGTGTTATCTGAAAGACGTTCAGTGCGTTGGGTCGTGCCGTCTTTGCCTTGTTGAGGCAACGGGCGCAAGAGGACTTGTGGCGGCTTGCGTTTACCCTGTTTCCGAGGGTATGGAAGTGCGCACGAACACGCCGCGCGTAAGAAAATCGCGCAAGACTACGATTGAACTTATTTTATCAACGCATAAAAAGAAGTGCCTTAGCTGTGTGCGTTCTATGAACTGCGAATTGCAGAAGCTTGCGCTCGAATACAACGCGGAAGAGGATAAGTTCGGCACCGACCACGATTTGAAGCCCATAGACGATTTGTCCGCTTCGGTCGTGCGCGACAATTCCAAATGTATAATGTGTACGCGCTGCGTTGCGGCTTGCGAAAAGCAGACAATAGGCGCGATAGGCCCGAAAAACCGCGGATACGCCAAGGTTATCGGTTCGCCTTACGACGTTTCCCTTGCGTTTACTCCCTGCGTTAATTGCGGGCAGTGCGTTGTTGCGTGCCCCGTAGGCGCGCTTTACGAAAAGAGCGCGGTGGCGGACGTCTGGGGCGCGATAGTAGACCCCGACAAACAGGTTGTGTTCTATACCGCTCCTTCTGTGAGAGCGACTTTGGGAGAGGCTTTCGGCTTGCCCGCTGGAACTAACGTGGAAGGCAAGATGGTTACGGCTATTAAACAGCTCGGCGACGTTAAATGTTTCAATATGGACGTTACCGCAGACCTTACCATTATGGAAGAGGCAAACGAGCTTTTAGAAAGGCTTGAAAGCGGAAAGCCCACGCCTATGTTTACGAGCTGCTGCCCCGGCTGGGTTAAGTTCCTCGAACATTATTACCCCCGATATATCCCCAACTTATCGACGTGCAAATCCCCGCAGGAAATGTTTTCCGCGGTGCTTAAAACGTATTATTGCCAAAAGCACGGCATAGCCCCCGAAAATCTTTATGTGGTTTCGGTTATACCCTGCACCGCCAAAAAGTTCGAGGTTGCCCGCGAGGAGCTCGGCGGATATACCGACGCGGCGCTCACCACGCGCGAGCTTGCAAAAATGATTAAAGAGGCGGGCATAGATTTTGCAAATCTTCCCGACGGCGAATTCGACAAGCCTTTCGGCGAGGCTTCGGGCGCGGGCGCGATTTTCGGCGCGACCGGCGGCGTTATGGAGGCGGCTTTGCGTACGGCGGCTATGAAGCTCGGAGGAAAGGGCGCGCCTTTGGAGTTTAAAGAAGTGCGCGGAACGGAAGGCGTTAAAGAGGCTGAGTACACCGTTGGCAAAACCACCGTAAAGGTTGCGGTTGCAAGCGGGCTCGGCAACGCGAGAAAGATACTCGACGCGGTTGCAAGCGGAGAAAAGAATTATACCTTTATCGAGGTTATGGCTTGCCCCGGCGGATGTATAAACGGCGGCGGTCAGCCTTATGTGCACGACGAACAGCGCAACAACATAGATTTGAAAACCGTACGTGCGCAGGCGTTGTATGATTACGACGCGGACAGCAAAATCCGCTGTTCGCACGATACTCCCGCGGTTGAAACGCTTTATAAAGAGTTTTTCGGCGAACCCAATTCGCATAAGGCGCACGAATTGCTGCATACAACCTATGTGAAACGTGAAAAATATTAATTTATGCAATTATTCAATAAAATTTTGCATTTTATTCATAAAAAATAAATATTTATAAAAAAATCTATTGACTTATTACCTTATTCACACGTATACTGTGGGTAAGGTAATTTTTTTGAATAAGCCCGCGCGGGCTTATTGCGTGTTATTTGTATAACACGCAATAATAAACGTTAACGGTTTGTTTTTAAGGAGTAAAGTATGAAAACCAAAAAACTGTTATTTTTAACACTGTTGACTGCCCTGTGCGTTTGCGTCGGAATTTTTGCTGCCGCGTGCAGCGAAGTTTTGTACGCCGTTACGTTCGATATGCAGGGGCACGGAACGGCGCCGCAGACCGTTACGGGGCTTTCGGAGGGCGACAAGGTGCAAAAACCCGACGACCCGACGGAGGAAGGCTATGTGTTTTTAGGCTGGTATAAGGACGCGGAGCTCGGCGAAGAATGGAATTTCGAAACCGATACCGTAAAGTCGGACACCGTTATTTATGCGGGCTGGCGCAAAAAGGAAAATTACACGGTAAGTTTCGACGTTAAGGGGCACGGAACTGCTCCTCAGCAATTGACGCTGGTTGAGGGCTCTAAGCTTCAAAAGCCTGAAGACCCTTTTACGGACGGATATGTGTTTTCCGGCTGGTATAAAGATACGGAATGTACAAAAAGATGGGATTTTTATGCGGACAGCGTGAATGAAAACACCGTTCTCTATGCAAGGTGGAAAGAAATTTTCGAGGTTGACGCAACGGGATTTACCGCAAACGTTAAAGACGTTGAATATTTTAACGTTGAACACAGAGGAAGTTATACCATTACTATAAAGAAACCCAAAGACATAAACGGTTTCGATTTCCGTTTGAACGACGAATTACAGCTTGTTGACTTTACATATTCCGATTATTGGTCTAATGCGTATTATTTCGAAGAGGGCGTGCATAAGCTCAGTACCGTAATCGAGGAATTCAACGCGAAAGTAAGCCTTACCGCGCTTTCGACTCCTTTTACGGAGGTTGAACAGTACGAGGGCGATTTCTATAAATTAAACGTTTCCGAGGCGGGAGATATTCCCGCGCTGAGATTCGGCGAAAGTAAGGTTGATATTGCGCAGGCTATTGCCTTTGACGGCGAGTATTATACGCTTTCCGTAAGGGAGCTTGTCGGCTCGGTTTACGATTATTACAACGTTAAAATTAAAATCAATTTCAGCGGCAGCCGTGCGGTAACAATAGAAGTATACACGCAGGACGGCGGAGTATGGGGTCAGACGCCCGCAGACGTTCTTGAAAAAGCGCGTACCGCCGCAGAGATAACTAAAAATCTTAATGCTTCCGACGCGGGCGAACTCAACTCCGCGGATATAGAAAGGGGATTTGCATACGCTTATTTCTATCTGGGAGATTTCAGCGGACAATGGCTCGAATTCAGCGGATTTGCCGAGGGTACGGAGTTCTATTTCTGCGATATATCCGAGGGCGCGAAGGGTCAGCCCAAAAATCTTTTGAATATCGAAGACGGCAAAGCAATTAAATTAAGCGACGACAAATATTACGGTTATCTTAAATATATTGTGGTTAAGCCCGCAAGCGGCTCCGCCGTATCGTTTACCGTTAAAACCGTTGAAGAACCTGCGCCCGAACCCGGAAGCTCGGAAGAAAACCCCATAACTTTGACTCTCGGCGAAGAATATTCTTCCGAATGCGAGAGGGAAGTGCCTTATTATTTCGTATTCAGCGTTGCAGACGCGGGTAAATACAAAATATCCGTTTACTGGGATTATTACGGAAAGAAAAGCGCGGTTTCCAAATGCGTTCTCGACGGAGTGACGGAGCCGTGGCTTATACCGCCTGCGCCTGAGAAATTCCTCGAAGGAGTGGAAAAAGAATTTGAAGCGGGCAGCGCGCATACGTTGGCTGTTACTTCCAAAGCAAATAATATGATAGTAAAAGTCGAAAAGGTTGAAGAGCAGGTTGCGGGTGCGTTTAAATCCGGAACATATCAAGGAAGTACTCCCAACGGACCTTTTACGCTTGAATTTAAAATGGTATTCGACGCGTCGGCAAATACGGTTGCCGTTTCTATGAACAGACTTTTGGGCGAAAACTCGCTGGGATTATCCGAGTCGGAAGCTACCGCATACACCGACAACGGCGACGGTTCTTACAGCGTTAAAGTGCTTATGGGCAGTAACGGCTATCAAAATTATACGATTACCGTTTCCGAAGACGGAAATACGTTGAACGTAACGGGAGATTACGCTTTTACGGCTGAATTTCAACCGCCCAAGCCGGAATAAAATATTTACCTCCATAAATATCCCCGCCGCAAAGATTTATCGATGCGGCGGGGATATTGTTTTGCGGCGACGGGGATATTATTCAGTATTTAAAATTGTGCGGTACTTGCCTTTATTTATTCCGACTTTATAATTTTTTATATCTACGCCTGAAAAGTTCATAAGCGCAGTAACGCTTTGCTTTCCGCCGTATCTTGAAAATGCAAAAAAATTATTATATTTATCATCTAAAACGAGCCACTCAAATCCATCCCAAGCAAAGTCGTTTTTAAAAAATGCAGGATTTGTTTTATAAATACCGTTAAGGTATTTTACAAACTCACGCATTTTCGCATGTAATTCAAATTTCTCTGCCAAAAACAAATCGATACCGGCACAGTAATCCCACTCTTTAAACTGACCGATTTCATAACCCATAAAGTTGAGTTTTTTACCAGGATGGGCATACATAAATGCTAGCAATAATCTTTCGCCAGCAAACTTATCTTCATATTCGCCAGACATTTTATTAATGTTGAGGCGGTTTATAAAATTGTTTCTCAATTTTTGAGAAATTGAATTTTTTTGTTATCAGATTTACTATACTTATCTAAAAATTCAACAATAATTTTCGGGAGTAATCAATGGATAACAAAAATTGTTCGGAGTGCAGATTTTTTAAACAGTTTTATTCAAAAGCTTTTTACAGATACGTTAAAAGGGATTTCGGGCAGTGTTTTTTGTGCAGTGGAATAAAGGGTGCGGAGGAAAGCTGTGAAAAATGGAAGCGGAAAATTACCGACGAAGGTTACCGCCGTGAAATAATTTATAAAGCGATGAAGAAAACAATAAAAAGCATACATATGCTGCAATGTATTTTAGAAGAAGACGGAGAATGAAAAAAGGGCGAAAACGCCCTTTTTTTTGCGTTTTTATTTATATTTACCCTTGAATAATATAAAAATGCGTGTTAGAATTGATATATTAAAATTCCGCAAGGGGGGAATAATTATGAAGGACTGCAACTGCGGATATTGCGTCGGGGGAGAGCCTTTGGCGCAATTCGGCATAGAAATCTGCGATTTGACGGTGAGTCGGCTTATTTTATTCAAGGAACAGTCGAAACGCGGCAGATGTATAGTTGCTTATAAAGAGCATGTGAGCGAGATTGTGGATATTTCCGACGAAGAGCGCAATGCGTTTTTTGCGGACGTAACCCGCGCGGCGAAAGCCATACACAAGGTTTTTAAGCCGGATAAGCTGAATTACGGCGCGTACGGCGATACGGGCTGCCATTTGCATATTCACCTTTGCCCTAAATACAAGGGCGGGGACGAATGGGGCGGAACGTTTACGATGAACCCGCAAAAGGTTTATCTTTCCGACGAAGAATACGCAAAAATGGTTGACGAAATAAAAAATAATTTATGAGAGGTGCGAAGTGGCGCATAACGTTATAGCTGAAGGGAAAAGATGTTTGAACTGTAAAAAACCATTGTGCAGACCCGGCTGCCCGATAAACACGCCCATACCGCAAATGATTTCTTTATTTTTGGCGGGGGATATAAAAGAGGCGGGGAGAATTGTTTTTGAAAACAACCCGCTTTCGGTAATATGTTCTATCGTCTGCAACCACGGCAACCAGTGCCAGGGGCATTGCGTGCGCGGAATAAAGGGCGAGCCCGTGGAAATAAGCACGGTTGAAAATTTTGTTTCTTCTTATTATCTTGACAATTTAGAGCTTGAAAAAGCTCCTTCCAACGGAATTAAGGTGGCGGTTGTGGGCGCGGGACCCGCGGGTATAACCATTGCTTTGAAAATGGCGCAGCTCGGTTACGACGTTACCGTTTTTGAAAGCAAGGCGCATATAGGCGGGGTTTTGCGTTACGGAATCCCCGAATTCCGTTTGCCCAAGTCCATTGTAGACAAATATGAAAAGCTTATGCGCAAGCTGGGCATAAAGCTTAAATTCAATATCACGATAGGCAAGGCAATCGGAGTAGAAGAGCTGTTCCGCGACGGATTCAAGGCTATTTCCATAGGAACGGGCGTTTCGTGGCCTGTGACTTTGAATATTAAGGGGGAAACGCTGGGGCACGTGCATTATGGCGTACATTATCTTGCAAACCCCGAGGTTTACGAGCTGGGCGATAGTGTGATAGTAATCGGCGCGGGAAACGTTGCCATGGACGTTGCGCGCACGGCGTTGCGCCGCGGAGTTAAGGACGTTAAAATCGTTGTGCGCAGCGACAGATACACCGCGAGCGAGGAAGAAAAGGAGTATGCGGAAATAGAGGGGGCGCAGTTTATTTTCAACAAAGCGCCCGTGGAAATAACGGACAAGGGCGTTATGTTTGCCGATACCAAGTGCGACGAAAACCACAAGGTTATTTATACCTCGGACAAGCCCGAGCTTATGGAGGCGGATTCAGTTATGATTTGCGTTTCCCAAAGACCTTCAAACCTTATTTTAACGCAGACAAAGGGGCTTGAGGTAAACGAGCGCGGGCTTGCAAAGATAGATACGGACGGTTCTACCGCACGCGAGGGCGTGTTTGCTTCGGGCGACGTTGTGCGCGGCGCTAAAACTGTTGTTGAGGCGGTTGAAACCTCTAAACGCGTTGCAATGGCTATGGACGAATATTTAAAGAGTTTGCCCAAAGATTAAAATACAGCAAAATTAAAAGCGCCCCCGCCGAAAGCGCAATTCCCATAGGGATTAAAAAACAAAAATTTTATAAGAGTTGCACTTTCAAGCGATGAAAAAGAACAGGATTTCAAATCGAAGTCCTGTTTCTTTTTACATATTTATTGCAACTGACTGACTAACTTTGTTACT
The DNA here is from genome assembly GCA_910577375.1 of uncultured Christensenella sp. Lineage (GTDB taxonomy): Bacteria > Bacillota > Clostridia > Christensenellales > Borkfalkiaceae > Coproplasma. The sequence goes on along the minus strand of CAJTLT010000004.1, from coordinate 1 downwards.
T
>CAJTLT010000003.1 GCA_910577375.1 uncultured Christensenella sp. | reverse complement strand
AAGATTAGCTACATTTTTAACGAGCAACTTTTTAAGTCCTTTTTTCCTTACCTTTATTTTCTTGTTTTTTTCTATGTAGTGTTTTCGCAAAAGCGCAAACCGACATCATTATTCCGCTTTAGCTCAGTCGGTAGAGCATTCGGCTGTTAACCGAAGTGTCGTAGGTTCAAGTCCTACAAGCGGAGCCATTCCGGTGACGATAGCAACGAGGACCCACCTGTTCCCATACCGAACACAGAAGTTAAGCTCGTTTACGCCCGATGTAGTTGGGTTTTAACCCTGCAAGATAAGGTAGTTGCCGGATTTCAATTATAAAAAGCATCCAATTAAGGGTGCTTTTTTTCTTTGCATGGGTTAAAACCCGTTGGGTTTTTTCTCGGACGGCGCAAGGGCAACGCCGTCCTCGGTCACCGTTCGCGCCGGTATTATGCGCTCACTCACCTCGCGCGGCGAAACAGCAGCAACCCGCTGTTTCGGGAACTCCGCGCTCGTCCTGCAAGATAAGGTAGTTGCCGGATTTCATTTTTAAAAGTCTGTTTTCATAATGAAAACGGACTTTTTTCTTTCCTTTTTTGTGTGCTTTTTCTCTGTTTAATTGTTGTCTATTTTATTGCGGTTTTTTGGGAATTGCGGTTTTGTTTGAGCATTGAATTTTATTTTAATTGTTTACGATATATACCGGCGTTTTTAAAAGGCAGATAAAATTTAGTAAGATAACAGAATTATTTTGCGTGCTTTTTGGTTACTTTCAAGTGCTTGTTCTTTGCTGATTACTGATTACTGATTACTGTATATCAGGACTTCTTTTATGGATAGTACGCTTTTATTATATAAAGTTAAGCGTAAAATCTAACAATCTGGTTTGTTTCTTGATTTTTAACAGTTTTCTTTTATATGAGAAGCATTTTTTATCTGTTTAATTGTTGTTTGAAAGGTTTGTATAAGAGTGTTTGTTAGTGTTGCAAGAGAATGACTTGCGAACTTGTTGATTGCAATTTCGTAAAGTCTGTATTTTTAATAGTTTTAATAGCAGATATGGAACCTTGTTTTTAGCTTTCTTCTTTTTATAATTCGATTCTAATTTGATTAAGTGTTGGGTTTTTGGGAAGCTTAAGTCTTGTTGAAAAATGTCTTGTTAATAGTATTTTTGTCGTATTTTTATAATTGATATATTGACAGATTGCGGTGAATATTGTATAATAATGCGTACAGCACAAGGGATATCCCTTGTGTTCTGCGTATAACGCAGAACACAGCCGTCTTTTTTGCAATAATATACGGAGAGAGAATATGGGTTACAAATACTATGACAGGTTGGAAAAACGTTATCAAAGAAAACTTATTCCGCTCAATATTTTTGTAGCGATAATTTCACTTGTGGCGGCAATTTCGCTTATGGTTGCGCCTATTATTACGATTGATTTCGGCGAAATGGCTTCCGTTATGGTGGAAATGGCTGAAGATATCGGCGGCACAAGCGACGGCGGAGAAAGCAGCGGAGACAACGAGATATCGGGGTCTTCCGAAAGTCAGGAAATGATGGAAGCTATGTTCGGCGGAATAGACGCGAAAATTTCCGTTACGCCTTTGGGCATGGCGAAGATTGCGTTTGCCGCTCAGGAAGAAAAGACCGAAGCGTTGTTAGATATGTTTTTGTTGGAAACGGGATTGCTTGAAAATATGATGGTTTCTTCGGTCAACTTGGCGATTATTCAATCTGCCGAATTGAGCGGAGTTGAGGGATTGAAATACGGCGAGTTGAATTCCGCGCTCAAAAAGATAGATTCCGCGAAATCGGAGAGCGAATTTTCGGGGGCCGTTAAAGAATACATAAACGTTTTGGAAACCCAGATGGGTTCTGAGCTTGAAGAAGAGATTGAAACCGAAATAAACAATATGTGTATGCAGATGTACAGAGATACCGTAAGCGAAGTGGGAGAGGGTAAATTTTCCCTTGAGGCTATGGTGTGTACATATGTAACGAAAGGTTTGCAGGAGGGCGGAAACGACGTTCATATTGAAAGCTATAAAGAGCTTTTCAACGGACTTATGGACGGTTCGATAGCTATGCCGAATGAAGGCGAGGGCGAAAACAGTTCTTCGGAATCGCTTAAACAAGTAAATCAAATGCTCAACGATTACGGCGGATTTTACGGTTACGGATTTTACGTTATGTTGTTTTTCGCGGCAATGTGGGTGATTCTGTTCTTATTTGCGTTCTTCCATATGTTTGCAAAAAACAAGCGTTTTACTATGTGGTATGTTAAACTGTTCGGCGGAACGCCTTGTTTCTTGTTCTGGGTTTTGCCCGCGATAGGAAAACTTTTGGTAGGAAACCTTATGGGCGAAACTGGCAAAGTAGCTGCCGCTGTGTTCGGCTGTGTATCTTCGATGACGTGGATAAGCGGTATTTGCTATTTGTTGTTGTGGCTTGTATCCATATTCTGGGCTTTCCCTATAAAGAGAAAGATAAGAAAATTAAGAGGCTGATAGCATATAAAACATAATAAACCTCCCGACGGATTTTGTCGGGAGGTTTTTTTTAAAAAGAATGTTGCAAATTTTTTGTGTTGGTGTTAAAATATTGTTGCTGATACATTAAGGAGGAGTAAAATGACACAGCAACAGCTTTTGGAGAAAATAAAGCAGACTAAAATAGTGCCGGTTGTGGTACTCAATTCAATTGAAGAGACATTGCCTAAAATGCAGGCTTTGGTAAACGGCGGCTTGCCTTGCGCGGAGATTACGTTCCGTACGCCTTGCGCTGCCGAGGCTATCGCGCTTACCGTTAAAACCTACCCCGATATGCTTGTGGGTGCGGGAACGGTAATAAACCGCGAGCAGTGCGAAAAGGCTATCGCGGCGGGAAGCAAGTTTATCGTATCGCCCGGGTTTTCCGAAGAGGTGGCGGATTGCTGCAAAGAACACGGCATGCTTTATCTGCCCGGAATAGTTACGCCCACGGAGGCTATGGCTGCAATTGCGAAGGGGCTTACCACGCTTAAATTCTTCCCCGCGTCGAATTACGGCGGACTTAAAACAATAAAGGCGATTTGCGCCGCGTTCCCTTATTTGCAGATTATGCCTACGGGCGGGATTTCGGCGGACAATATTTTGGAATATCTTGCGTATGACAAAATTATTGCTTGCGGCGGAAGCTGGATGATGAGCGGAACGCCCGCGGAAATAGAGGCTAAGACGAAAGAGGCGGTTAAGCTTGTAAAAGGCTGAAACGTTGAATAACTTTTAAAAACGAATTGTCGATAAAATAATACAAAAAAGTTAAAAAACATTTTTAAGACGATTTAAAAGCGCTAAAATCTGGTTTAGATAAGGTTTTACGCCTTATAAATAAATCGCCGCCCGCGGATTTGCGGGCGGCGATTTTTTTATAATAATTTATATTATTTAAATTAAAAAGTGGAGCGGAAGCCTTTTCCTAAAATTTCGTTTGTGTCTGTTAATATAACGAAAGCGGCGGGGTCTGCGCTTTTTATTTTTAATTTAAGCTTTAACGCTTCTCCTCTGTTGCACACCGTTAAAAGCACGGTTTTTTCTTCGCCCGAATATCCGCCCGTTCCTTTATAAGACGTATAACTGCGGTGTATGCCTTCCAGAATGAAAGGCGTTATTTTTTCGGGAGAGGAGGTTATTATCGTTACGTATTTGCTTTTGCCTATGCTTTCGATTACGCTGTCTACGAGGAAAGCTTTGAAGAATAAGCCCAAAATAGAGAAAAGTCCGGTTTTTACGTCGAAAATTATGAACGTTGACGACGCAATGACAAGGTCTGTCATAAAAAGGGCTTTGCCTATATTTATTTTTGTGTATTTTTTAATTATAAGTGCGATTATATCCGTTCCGCCTGACGAAGCGCTGCAATTGAAAAGGATTGCGCTGCCTATGCCCGTTAAAAGCATTGCGTAGAGAAATTCAAGAAACGTTTCGTCCGTGAGGGGCAGAGGAATGTTCAGATATTCGAATAATAGCTGCATAAGCCACATTTCGAAAGTGTACATCAAAGAGCAGTAAACAGTTTTGAACGTACAGCCTTTGCCGAGGAATATGAAGCCTATTACTATGAGCAGAAAGTTGATAAACATCATTATCACAGACTGCGTTAAAAACGGAACGAGAGGAGTTATGTATTTGCTGAGAATTATCGCAATACCGCTTACGCCGCCAGTTGCGAAGTTGTTCGGGCCTTTAAAAAGAAAAACTCCCGCCGCAAGCATAAGAATACCGAAGTTGATTATCACCCAGTATAGAACGGTATTTTTGATTGTTTGCTTTTTTTCGGGAGTTAATTTGTTTGATTTCATATCGTGCCGCCGAAGCCTTTGCCTAATATTTCGTTTGCATCGGTGATTATTACGAATGCGGACGGGTCTACTTCGTGGATTTTAAGTTTGAGTTTGAGCGCTTCGTTGCGTTTGCATACGGTGACGAGAACCTTTTTCTTTTCTTTGGTGTAGCCGCCTTCGGCGTCGTACATCGTGTAGCCGTGGTTTATTACTTTTAAAATATAATCCGAAATGATTTCGGGGTTTTTGGTTATTATGGTTATGTATTTTGTTTTTCCGATAGTTTCGATTACGCTGTCCAGAAGGAAGGATTTTGTGAAAAGCCCGAGGAGCGAGAACAGCCCTACGGAAACGTCCGCAAAGGTGTAGAAGGATACGCAAACGACAATCATATCGATTATCATAAGAGCCATTCCTACGTTTAAGGAAGTGTATTTTTTAAGTATGAGCGCTATTATATCCGTTCCGCCGGAGCTTGCCCCGCAGTTGAAAACAAGCGCGCCGCCTATGCCGAAAAGTAAAATCGCATAGACGAGTTCAAGTATGGGCTGGCTTGTGAGAGTGCCCGTTTCCGAAATAAGACCTATAATGTTGAGCTTTTCGAACAGATAAATGAAACCCGTATAGAAAAGAGAACAGAAAATAGTTTTAAACGTGCATTGTTTGCCGAGGATTATAAGCCCGATAATCAGCAGTGCAACGTTTATTATCGCCATCAAAACGCCTTGCGTTAAAATTGCCGCGACTTCGGGCGAGGCGCTTTCGATTAATTTGTTTATGACTATAGCGACGCCCGCAATACCGCCGAGGGTGAAATTGTTAGGCGTCTGGAAGAAATAAACGCTGCACGACATCATTATAATGCCGAAAATCATCAACGCCCACTGTATTGCGATGCGTTGTTTTTTTTGCGCTTTTGTCAGAACTTTATCGCCGTATACCTTTTCTGGTGCGGCGGGTGCGGTTAAAGCCGCGTCCGCCGCGGCGGCCGTTTCTGCTTCGACGGCGGGTTCAGCCGTTTCCAAATCTGTTTTTTCAGCTTTTGTAACCGCTTCGGGCGCGGTTGTTTCTTCTTTGATTTCGGTTTTCTTTTTCATATAAAATTACTTTCTCTTTCAGTCAATGAAATGATAACATAAGGCAAAATTTATGTCAATGTAAAGATATGGTAAATAGTGCTAATTTATTATTTGATACAGAGTATATCGTCGGCGGAACAGTCTATAAAGTTGCACAGCCGCGAAAGCGTTGCGAGCGTGGGCAGCGCCCTGCCCGAAAGATATTGGGAAACCGTTGCTTTTGATACTCCTATGGCGGCGGCTATTTCCGATTTTGACTTTCCGCAGGTTTCTATTTCATGCTTTAAATTTTCCGTTATTTTATAATTCAAATCGTTGTTCATAGGTTTATTTTATTAGGCAACGCTTAAATTATGCTTGACAGTTAGGTACTGCTAAACTTATAATGATTAGGCAATACTAAACTTAGGAGGCGGTTAATCAATGGAAAATTTTTCGGATGACGGCAAAAACAAAAAAATAAAAACCAAAGGACTTGAAAGGAAACTGTGGATTTTGGGCAAGTGCCTTAATTTTAATGCTTTTATAATACTGCTAATAGTTTGCGTCGGTATGGCGGTTATGATGTTCGGCGTAATGTTCGACAGGAACGGAGCCGGAATACCCGTGAGAATTATAGGTTCTGCTGCGGTTGCCGTAGGCACGGGGGCGTTTATAGGCATATTTTTACATATTTTCAATGTGAAACCTTTACCGAACGAAATAAAGCTTAACCGTATCCGCGGAAAGCTTGCGAAAAACTTTGTGTTGTGCGTGGTTTCCGGCGCGGCGTTTACTGCCTTTTCGATTTATGTAGGTCCGAACGCATGGTACCTCGCTGAAAGTTATATCAAATTTTTTATTGTTTGTGTGTTTGTCGTTTTTATCGGCGGTTCTGTGAGTTCTTTGTTGCTTATGTTTTTCAATAAGAGCGTTAAAAGAAAATATTCGAATAACGGCGGTATAAATCTTATAAACGAAGCGGCGAAAGCAAGCGCGGAAAAGCTTTGCAGACAAGCCGAAATTTATGACGCGGCGAGGACGGAAAAAAGAGCGGAGGCGGGAAAGCTGCCCAAAACCTCTTTGGAATATTCGCGCGAGCGCGGGCTGAAAAAAGCGGCTTATGTTGCGGGGGATTTATTGCTTGTTGTAATAATATTTCTTTTTGCCGCGTTTTATAACGGAAATATTTATACCGTTGAATCGATAGAGAGGTTGCACGTTGACGACGATATAGCGCACATAGAGATGATGATAGGCAGCCTTACGATAAAAAAGATATTCAAAACCCCAACGGCAATATAATCGGCGGAACCTGGAGTTGGTGCAGCCACGGCAACGCGGCAAAGATAGCGGCAAAGAACAAACAGCTTGAAAAACTTACTGAAAACGCGGACGATTTTAATTTTTCCGATTTGGAAAAAATCACAAAACTTTCTGAAGAAATAATGGCACTCGAACTTGAACTGTCTATGACGGCGTGCGATTATATTTACGTTACTTACGGTAAAAACGGATACGTCGGCGATACCCGAGTTACAAGCATACTGTTTTATAAAAACTGCCGCGGCAGACCGGACCCGAACAGAAAGGTTAGCAAAATTACTTATGCGGCAAAGGAAATAATAGCTTGTAAAACTCAGGCGGACGGAGTTTATTATGATTACGACCAATATTTATCGGTGAATTATTCCGACGAGCTTGTGCTGGAACGCGAAAAAGTGTTTACGGTAAAGAATTCCGAAGGGGATACGGGAGTTATTGACGAGATAGCGGTGAGGATATATTTTTCCGACGGAGGAATAGAAAACAAGTCGGTTGCGCTTGATTATAATCTTAGCACGGACGCGGAGCAGACTTCGGTTTGGCATGACGCTTACGGAGAACACGAACTTAAAATCAGATTAATATAATTTTTTGTTTAAGGAACGCCCGCCCCGCCGACAGGTTTGTCGGCGGGGCGGGTTTTTTCAAATGTATATTGACTTTGTGGGCCGTTTTATGGTATAATTTGATTTGCAGAGGGCTTGCAATGATTAACAGAAACGCTTTGTTTGCAGACGAGACTATTAATTTTAAAACACCTTACGAACCGAAGTCGGGCGATACGGTAAAGCTTGTTTTCCGTACGCTTGCCAACGACGTTTTACAGGCTTTTGCGGTTATCAACGGCGTGCGCCATAAGATGACTAAAATGAAGAGCGAAAGCCATTTCGATTATTACGGATTTTCTTTCAAATGCACGAAAAGGCGCGTGGATTATTATTTTATCGCGCTGGACGAGGACGACGTTGTTTGTTATAACCGACTGGGCTGCGTCGAAAACGTTCAGGAGGAGTTCGATTTTTCTTTTCAGCCCGATTTCAAGGTGCCCGACTGGGCGAAAGGGGTTGTTTATTATCAGATTTTCCCCGACCGCTTTTGTAACGGCAGCGCGGAAAACGACGTTGCGGACAACGAATATTATTATACGGGCGGACATTCCCGCCACATAAACGAGTGGTATAAGTTTCCCGACGTGCTTGACGTGAATAATTTTTACGGCGGGGATTTGCAAGGCGTAAGGCAAAAGCTCGATTATTTGCAGGATTTGGGCGTGGAGGCGATTTATTTCAATCCGCTTTTCGTTTCGCCCTCGAACCACAAATACGATACGCAGGATTACGATTATATTGACCCGCATCTGGCGGTTATAGAGGATGACTGCGACCATGCTATGCAGTATTGGGAAAAACACAACGGATTTGCGCCCAAATACATAAAACGCACGACCTCTTTGAAAAACCTTGAAAAATCCAACGAGTATTTTGCGGATTTGGTAAAGGAAATTCACGCGCGCGGAATGAAAGTAGTTATAGACGGCGTTTTCAACCATTGCGGGTCTTTCAATAAGTGGCTTGACAGAGAGGGGATTTATCTTGACAAGGACGGATATGAAAAGGGAGCTTTTCAATCCGAAAACAGCCCTTACCGTAAATATTTCAAATTCAAAAACAACGCCGCACACAGCGAATACGAGGGCTGGTGGGGTTATCAGACTTTGCCTAAGCTCAATTATGAGCAGAGCGCGGAGCTTGAAGAATATATATTAAACCTCGGCGCAAAGTGGGTTTCCGCGCCCTATAACGTTGACGGCTGGCGCCTTGACGTTGCCGCCGATTTGGGGCACAGCGAAAGATACAACCATAAATTCTGGCAGAAGTTCCGCGAGCGGGTGCGTGCGGCTAATCCCGAAGCTTTTATATTTGCCGAGCATTACGGTTCTCCCGAGGCGTGGCTGGAAGGGAGAGAGTGGGATTCCGTAATGAATTACGACGCTTTTATGGAGCCAGTGACTTACTTTCTTACCGGTATGGAGAAGCACAGCGAATCTTTCGATTACGCCAAGCTTTGGGACGGACAGCAGTTTTTCGACGGTATGTTCAAGAATATGGCGAAGTTCCCGCGCCCCGCGCTTGACAGCGCGCTCAACCAGCTTTCCAACCACGACCATTCGAGATTTTTGACGAGAACCAACGGGGTTGTTGGAACGCTGAGAACACGCGGACCGCACGAGGCGGGATATAACGTGGATAAGCGCGTTATGCAACTTGGCGTTCTTATACAGATGACGTGGGTAGGCTCGCCCGGGGTTTATTACGCGGACGAGGCGGGACAAGTAGGCTGGACCGACCCCGATAACCGCCGCACGTATCCTTGGGGCAACGAAGATTGGGATTTGATAAACTTCCATAAAGCGGCTATCGCGTTGCGCAAAAAAATACCTTGCATAAAGGCGGGCAGTCTTAAAAAGCTTGATGCTGGCATAGGTTATATTGCTTACGGAAGATTTGACGGAGACGAGTGTTGCGTGGCGGTTATTAACTGTACTGATAACGAAATTTCTTTGAGCGTTCCCGTGTGGGAGCTTGGAATACCTCATAACGGCGCGGCGATGACTTTGAAATTTGCATGCGGCGGCTGGGGATATACGGAAGAAGAGGAGAATAGCGAAGTCCGCCACGGACGGCTGTTTTTAACTCTGCCCGAAAAGTCGGGGTGCGTTTATCATTATTCTTTTAAAGAAGAATAAGCGTTATTTACGGCATATATCGGGGGCAATTGAAAATTTATTCGCCGCAAGGCGTTGAATAAGCTAAATTAATCGGGGGAAAACGATGGAAAACAAATTTTTCGGCGAACTGGACAGATATCTGTTCCACCACGGCACACATTACGAGCTTTATAACAAAATGGGCGCGCATATACGCGAAATAAACGGCGTGCGCGGCGTTCACTTTGTGCTTTGGGCGCCAAACGCGCGTGCGGTTTGCGTTGTTTCCGACGGCAATGGCTGGACGCCGTGGCGCGACATTATGGAAAAGGTTGACGACGCGATGTGGGAGCTGTTCGTTCCGAATATGTGCGAGGGCGTGAAATACAAATACCTTGTTGTTCAGGCGGACGGAAGGGAGGTTTATAAAATAGACCCTTATGCTTACCGTTCGGAGCTGCGCCCTGCGAACGCTTCCATAGTGGCAGACCTTGACGGTTACGTTTGGGGCGACGGCAAATGGCGTAAGGAAAACGAGGGGGCAAACTTCCTTGAAAAGCCTATGGCCGTTTACGAGGTGCACCTCGGAAGCTGGAAAAAGGATTTATCCAAATGGGACGAGGACCAGTATTTCGGATACCGCAGACTTGCGCACGAGCTTGCGGAATATGTTAAATATATGGGATATACCCATATCGAGCTGATGGGAATTTGCGAATATCCTTTCGACCCGAGCTGGGGATATCAGGTTACCGGATATTTCTGCCCGACGGCGCGTTACGGCACGCCGGAAGACTTTATGTATTTTGTGGATTATATGCATCGGAACGGAATAGGCGTTATTCTGGACTGGGTGCCCGCGCATTTCCCTAAAGACGATTGCGCGCTTGCTTGTTTCGACGGAACTCCGCTTTACGAATACGCCGACCCGCTACGTGCGGAATATCCCGAATGGGGAACGAAAGCGTTTGATTTGGGCAAAAAGGAAGTTTCCAACTTTTTGATTGCCTCCGCGTTTTTTTGGGTTGAAAAATATCATATAGACGCTTTGCGCGTGGACGCGGTTGCGGCGATGCTTTATAACAGCTTCGGGAGAGAGCAGTACCGCCCGAATATGTACGGCGGAAACGAAAACCTTGAAAGCTTTGAGTTTTTCCGACATCTGAACAGCGTTTTAAGGCAGAGAACGGACGCGTTTCTGATTGCTGAGGACAGCTCGATTATAGACGGCATTACAAAGCCCGCGAAAAAGGGCGGGTTCGGCTTCGGGCTGAAATGGAATATGGGCTGGATGAACGATTCCATAAAATATTATAATACGGACCCTATTTTCAGACCTTATCACCACCATTTAATGACGCACACTTTCGAGTATGCGTTTAACGAAAATTATATGTTGGTTTTGTCGCACGACGAGGTTGTTTACGGCAAGGGAAGCCTTATAAATAAATTTATCGGCAACAAGATGGATAAAATGGGGAGCATGAAAACGTGCTTCACTATGATGATTGGTCACCCCGGTAAAAAGCTGTTGTTTATGGGGCAGGATTTTGCACAGGAGAGCGAGTGGAACTTTAAAACGGGGCTTGACTGGTGGCTTTGCGACAACGAGGGACACCGCGACGTAATGAATTGCTGGCGCACGCTGTTGCACATTTATAAAGAAAGACCCGTGCTGCATAACGATTGCGGCGGCGCGGTAACGTGCGAGTGGATAAACAGCGGGGATTATAACCGCAACATATTCACGTTTATAAGGCGCAATCCCTGGAATTATAACAACGCGCTTATATTCGTCTGTAACTTTGCGCCCGTGTACAGAAAAGATATGGGAGTAGGCGCGCCTGCGGAAGGCGTTTACAAGCGTATATTCACTACTTATTCCGAATACGATTTGCTTGAAGTGCAAACCAAAGAGGAGCTTTGCGACGGAAGAAAATATAAGCTTACGTTCGATTTAAGACCTTATGAAAGCGTGATTTTCGAAGTGCCTTTCAAGGAGGAAACTGAAGAAGAGAAGAAAGCCGCGCAAAAGGTTAAAGCTGATATAAAGAAAGCGCATAAAGAGGTTAAAAACGATACTACGCATATTCCGCAGGTGGAAGTTCCCGCTGAATTGGCGGAAAAGAAATCCGCAGTAAAGACTGTTGCAAAGAAAAAGTCAGCCGCGGCTAAAAAACCCGCCGCAAAAAAGACTTCGGCGAAAAAATCATAATTTCAAAATATAATGAAAACGCCCCGGGCAAATTCTGCCCGGGGCGTTTCCGTAAGAGGTTAACAAGCGTGAGTGCGGTTTAGATTGTTATTTGTCCGTCTGTGCAATGGATTGTGTAATTTCCGCATTCTTTCGCCCAGTCGGAGGCTTTTGCGATTGCGTTCCACTGTGCGGTTGTTCCGTCGAAACGGATATCTTTGAGGTTTGTGCATTGCGTGAACGCGCCGGATTGGAGTTCGGCAAGCCCGACGTGCAAAGAAACTTCGGTTAAGTCGCGGCAATAAAGGAACGCATAAGATTTTACGGCGTTTATGTTAGCGGGGATATCGATTGAGGTAAGTCCGTTGCAATCGTAAAACGTACTGCCGCCTATGTTTTTAGCGGAAGCAGGGATAACGGCGGTTTTTAACGCGACCATAACGTCGCCTTTATTGCTCCGGTTATCCATAATGCAGTTGCCGTCACTCCACATATAAGGGTTTGCGGGGTCTACCGTTAACTTTTGTATATTGGAATCGTGGAAAGCGTTATACGCTATACCGAATACGTTTTTGGGAATGTAAAGTTCGGTTATTCCGCAGTTTACGAAAGCGTCGTCGCCGATATGGGTAAGGGCTTCCGGCAAGGTTATGCTTTTAAGCTTGGTGCAGTTTTCGAAATTTCCGCGGTAAAGCTGGGCTAAATTTGCGGGAAGCTCAACGCTTGTGAGGTTGGGGCAGTTTGCAAAAGCGTATTCGCCGAAATTAAGGAAATCTCCGTCGGGCATAATTACTCTTGTGAGCTGCGTGCAGCCGTTGAACGCGTTATATCCTACGCTTATTACGGGGAAGCCGTTATATGCAGGAGGGATTATCAAAACGGAGTCCTGCGCCGAGCCGATACCCGTGACGGTATATTTGTTTGTTTTTGAATTGAAGTCGTATTCAAGCCCTTGCGTGTATTTGAAATCGCAGACGGTACAGCCGTTTTCATCAAGATTATGGACGGCTTTTCCGAGAATTTCTTCTTCGTGCCCGCAAGAGGACGCATGCCAGTGGCTGTATTTATCGAATGTGTAACCGTTTTCGTAAGTGTGGTTATGGGGAGGAGGAACGGGCGCGGGCGTAACGGCGCCGCCGTTCGGGGCGTTGTCGGGATTTTGAACGTTTCCGTTGGAGTTGTTTTGGTTGTTATTCTGAGAGTTTCCCGAGCCGTTTATCGAACCTTCCTGTTGGGTTCCGTCGGGAAGTGTGTCCGCATTGTCCGAAGGCGTTTCACAGCCCGCCATAGAGGCGGCGAATGCGAAAGCCGTTGAAGCAACTAAAATTGCTGTTAAAATTTTCTTTTTCATTTTTGACTCCTTTAAAAAGTTGTTTTGCGTGTGGTGAGTTTCTGCTTATATAACAATCGAAACCGCGTTTTTGTTGGTAAATATTGAAAATTATTTTTGCGGGGTTGTATTCGGGGAGATAATTTTCCGCTTGACCTTGAAAGCTATATATTGTATAATTCATACGTAAAAAACGGGAATAAAAATGATAAAAGATTTACAGGATAAAATTATAAAACTTAAAAAAGAGCGGGATATATGTATCCTTGCCCACAGCTATATGCCCGAAGAAATCTGCGAGGTTGCTGATTTTTCGGGAGATAGCTACGCCCTTGCGTTAAAGGCGAAAACCGCGCCGCAGGGCACTGTTATTATGTGCGGGGTGCGTTTTATGGCGGAGACGGTAAAGATGCTCTCCCCGCAAAAAAAAGTTATACTTGCAAACCCCGACGCGGGCTGCCCTATGGCGGAGCAGTTCGATAAAGAGGTTATAGAAGAGGTAAAGAAGATTTACCCCGATTATGCGGTTGTGGCGTATGTAAACACTACGGTGGAGCTTAAGACGGTTGCGGACGTTTGCGTTACTTCTTCGAGCGCGGTTAAAATCTGCAAGGCGATTCCGCAGAAAAATATTTTGTTTATACCCGATATAAATCTTGGCACATACGTAAAAAATCAGACGCCCGAAAAGAATTTCAAGCTTTTATCCGGAGGGTGCCCCACGCACGCGAAAATCGAAAAGAGCGACGCTTTGGCGGCGAAAGAGGCGCACCCGAACGCGCTGTTTCTTGTTCACCCCGAGTGCCGCCCCGAGGTTGTGGAGCTTGCCGATTACGTTGGTTCTACTTCCGGAATTATGGATTTTGCCGAAAAGTCGGATAGAGAAGAATTTATTATAGGCACGGAAAATTCTATTGTTCAGCATTTGCAGTTTAAACGCCCCGAAAAGAAATTTTATCCGCTTTCAAAGGATTTGGTTTGCCACAATATGAAGATAACCACTTTGCCAGATGTGTTAAACTGTATTTACGGCACGGGCGGGGAGGAGATTGTTCTTGAAGAGGATTTGCGCGTTAAAGCCGTTAAATGTATTGAAAAAATGATAGAGTACGGCGGTTAAAACGGATACGGGATTTGTGCGTGCAGTCCGCGGGTATTTATGAGGTAGCATTATGATGATAACGACGAAGGGAAGGAACGCCCTTAAAATTATGATTGATTTGGCGCAGCACGCGGACGGCGGTTACGTTTCTCTTGCGGATATTGCTGAAAGACAAAAAGAATCGTTGAAATACCTTGAAACTTCTGCGGCGCAGCTTTCTGCGGCGGGGTTTGTTGTGAGCGCGCGCGGAAAAAGCGGGGGATACAGGCTTACCAAGAGCGCGGAAGAGTATACGGTTGCCGAAATTCTGACGGCGGGGGAGGGGTCGCTCGCGCCCGTGAGCTGCCTTATAAGCGGCTGCGAGAATGCGGGAACGTGTATGACTTTGCCGCTTTTTAAGGAGCTTGACGAGGTTATTATGAATTTTCTGACCTCTAAAACGCTTAAAGATTTGATATAAATTTTTTTTGCATAAAAAAATCGGCGGGCGGCGTTGTTCGTTTAGCGAAACCGATTGGCGGAGCGTTGTGGTGTTATTATGGATAAAAAGGATACGGTTGTTTGCGAAGAATGCGGAAGCGCGTTTATAAAGGGGGCTTCAAAGATGGCGGGATTATGCCCGGAGTGTTCGCATTATATTTACGGTTACCCCAACTGCAACCATGTTTTTGAAAACGGAAGATGCGTTGTTTGCGGCTGGGACGGCAGTGAAAGCGAGTTCATAAAAGGCTTGAAGAAGAGGCTTTAAACGCTGTGAGCGGATAAAAATTTATATAACACAAAATACAACGGTTAGTTTATTTGAAGTGATGTTAAAGGTTGGTTATTGAAATAAAGAAGGGCTGGCGCGACGCCGGTCTTTTTTTGTTGAAAACCGTTGCTGACGGTTGCGGCGGCGGGTTTTGCGGGCAAGAGGCTGGCGGTTTGAGACGTTGTGTGCAAGTATTAAATTTATGGAAAAAATTTTGCGTTTGAAAGGCTGAAAAATTTTTCAACTTTTATATAATTCCTATTGACAAAGTAGGGATTAATTTTTATAATAATATCATACTGTTTACATAGGAATTAGAATGAAGACAATTTACGTTGATAACGCGGCGACTACCGCTATGAGCGACTGCGCGGTAAACGCTATGAAGCCTTATTTTAAAGAGGTTTACGGAAATCCGTCGTCTTTGCATACCGTAGGGCAGATTGCGAAAGAAGCTTTGGACGGCGCGCGTGAAAAAATAGCGAAATGTCTGAATTGCGAACCGCGCGAGATTTATTTTACTTCGGGCGGGAGCGAGTCGGATAATCAGGCGATACGTTCGGCGGCTTTAAACGGAGCGAAAAAGGGCAAAAAGCACATTGTTTCTACCGCGTTCGAACACCACGCGGTTTTGCATACCCTGAAAAAGCTTGAAAAAGAGGGCTTTGAGGTTACTTATCTTGACGTTCATTCAAACGGACTTGTAAGCGCGGCGGAAGTGGAGGCGGCAATCCGCCACGATACTGCGCTTGTAACCGTGATGTACGCAAATAACGAAGTGGGCACGATACAGCCGATAAAGGAAATAGGCGAAGTTTGCCGTAAAGCGGGCGTGGTTTTCCATACGGACGCGGTGCAGGCTGTTGGGCATATTCCCGTTGACGTTAAAGCCGATAATATAGATATGCTTTCGTTATCCGCCCATAAATTCCACGGAGCGAAGGGCGCGGGCGCGTTATACGTAAAGCGCGGTATACCTTTGCAAACATTTGTTGAGGGTGGCGCGCAGGAGCGCGGAAAGCGTGCCGGCACTGAAAATCTTGCGGCAATCGCGTCTATGGCGGCGGCTCTGGAAGAAGCCTGCGCGAATATGGAGAAAAACTGCGGCAAAGAACGGATTTTGAGGGACAAGCTTATAGACGGGCTTTTGAAAATTCCTCATTCAAAGCTTAACGGCGACAGAAAAAGCCGTTTGCCCGCCAACGTGAATATATGTTTCGAGGGTATAGAGGGCGAAAGTCTTTTATTGTTGTTGGACGCAAAGGGTATTTGCGCTTCGAGCGGTTCGGCTTGTACTTCCGGTTCGTTGGACCCTTCCCACGTTTTGCTTGCTTTGGGGCTGCCCCACGAGGTAGCGCACGGTTCTTTAAGATTAAGCCTTTGCGAAAGCAATACCGAGGAAGAGATTGATATAATTCTGGAAGAAGTTCCGAAAGCAGTTGAGTATCTGAGAAGCATTTCCCCCGTGTGGGAAGAGCTTGAAAAGGGCTTGAAGCCCCACCTTATCTAAAGGGTGACGAAAAAAATAAATTAATCCGCGCGGATTTGGGGTTTGCGCGGAACGGAGAATTTTATGGCTTTATACAGCGAAAAGGTGATGGACCATTTTACGAATCCGCGCAACGTGGGTAAAATCGAGGATGCGGACGGAATAGGCGAAGTAGGCAACGCTAAATGCGGAGATATAATGAAAATATATCTCAAAATAGAAAAGGACGTTATTACCGACGTTAAATTCAATACTTTCGGTTGCGGAAGCGCGATAGCGTCTTCTTCAATGGCTACCGAACTGATAAAGGGCAAGCCTATTTCCGAGGCGTTGGAGCTTACAAACAAGGCGGTTGCCGAGGCGTTGGACGGACTGCCCGCGCACAAAATGCATTGTTCCGTGCTTGCGGAAGAGGCTATCCGTGCGGCGATAAAGGATTATTACGACAAAAACGGGATTTCTTACGACAAGGCGCAGTTCCCCGACCCGCACGGCGAAGAGGAAGAACATAATTTTGCGGAAGATTGAAAAGGGATAAAATAAAACGGAATTACGCCCCCGCCGCGCTTTTTAAGCGCGGCGGGGGCGTTTCGGTAAATTATTCCACGCTTTTAAAAGCGTAAAATTAGTTGATTAATGCGTAACGCTGTGATATAATTCTATACGGTATAAATTCAATTATTCCACGGAGTAACGTTTTGGATAAACCGAGGGTTATATTTCCCTACGCTGAGGCGGGGCTGGGGCACATAATGCCTATGAACAGCATTGCGGACGAGTTTGAAAAACTTTACGGCGATAAAGTAGAGTGCGTGCGTTCGCAGTTTTTCACCGAAAGCGGGGATAAAAAACTTAAGAAATTCGAAGACCGCTTAAAGGGCGAAGCTTTAAAATATACGAAACATTCGGCTTACGGGTTTTTCGCAACCTTCAATATGGAGTTCTGGCGCGTTAAGCTTTCAACGTGGGCGACAATGACGTTTTTGGTTTTGGGCTCGCGCAAGCGCGGTTACAGGCATATGGACGAATTGAAGCCCGATATGGTTGTAAGCACGCACTGGGCGACAAATTATTATGCGAGAAAGTGCAAAGCAAAGCCGCTTACGGCTATGTATTGCCCGGATGCGAAGATTAATCCGCTTTTCAGATACCCCTGCGATTTGGTTATGATGTCTAACCCTATGGGTTATGAAAGCGCGATGAAACACCACAGCAAAAGGCTGAACAACGATAATTTCAAGCTTGTTCCGTTCCTTATAAGGGAAGAAGCTTTCACCGTTTACGAAAACAATCTTGCCGTTACGGACAGCAAAGCGGAGACGAGGGAAAAGCTGGGGTTCGATAAGGACAAGTTTACCGTTGTGCTGGCGGAAGGCGGCTACGGCATAGGCAGAATGGAGAAGATATGCAAAATTATTCTTGACCGCGATTTGCCTGTGACTCTTGTGCCGGTGTGCGGCAGAAATGCGGAGCTTTACGAAAAGTTTTTGCAGATGAAATCCAAAGGCAAAACCGACTGGCGGCCTATGGGGCTTGTTGACAATATGTTTGAGCTGTTGACTGCCGCGGACCTTTTTTGCGGAAAGAGCGGCGCGAGCATGACAGCCGAGCCCTGCTTTTTCGGAGTTCCACAGATAATCACGAAATATGCGACGAATATAGAAATGTATATCGGCAGATATTATGTTGAAGTTGTCGGGAGCGCGTTGAAAATCTTTAAGCCCAGAAAGGTTGCGGACAAGATAGAAGAGTTTATCGCCGCGCCCGAAAAGCTTGAGCCTATGAAAAATGCGGCAATGGCGCAGCACGGCAATTACGGCGCGGAGCAATGCGCGAGGCAGATTTTCGGGCTTTTATGTACGAAGTACCCCGAACTTAAAAATTAAATTTGACGAACAGTTAACGCGCCCAACGGCTTTTTGCCGTCGGGCGCGGATTTTATTTTTATCGCCTTTTGCGCACAGACGGAAATGTTAAAAGACGGTATAAAGTCATAAGCGGGGACAAGTTTGAATACCTTAATCCAAGAGGTATTTTTATGGCTAATTACTGTTTCGAAGAAGCGGGGCAGACCCTTACGAGGCTGAAAACTTCTCCCCGCGGGCTTAGCCTTTCCGAGGCGGAAAAAAGACTGAAAGAGTACGGCGCGAACGCTTTGGACAAAGGGAAGAGCGCGGGGATTTTTAAGCTTTTCTTTTCACAGTTCAAAGATTTTATGACGATACTTTTAATCGTTGCGGCGGCGGTTTCGGGACTTATCGCGTTTTTATCTAAGGACAAAAACGATTTGACCGATACTTTTATTATCCTTGCTATAATCTTTCTTAACGCGGTTGTGGGAACGGTTCAGCAGTACCGCGCGGACAAGGCGATAGAAAATTTGAAAAAGCTTTCTGCAAATTCATGCAAGGTCAGGCGTGAAAACAAGGAATACGTTATACCTTGCGAAGAGCTGACGGTGGGGGATATCGTGCTTTTGGAGGAGGGTGACGTTGTACCCGCGGACTGCCGTGTTGTGGAGTGCAATTCGTTAATGTGCGACGAGAGCGCCCTCACGGGGGAAAGCGCGGCGGTGGAGAAAAGCGAAAAGAGAATACACGGCAACAAGGTTGCTTTGAGCGCGATGACGAACACCCTTTTCGGCGCTACGTACGTTGTGCGCGGAAACGCTTCGGCTGTGGTTACGTCGGTTGGAATGGGCACGGAAATGGGCAAAATTGCGGCTATGCTGCAAAACGGAAAGCAGACGAAAACCCCGCTTGAAAAGAGCCTTGATAAACTGGGGAGGATAATTTCCGCATTTGTTCTGGCGGTTACCGCCGTTATATTTATAATGGGAATTTTTGTGCGGGAGGACGGAATACTTAAAAACTTTATGACTTCCGTAGCGATTGCCGTTGCCGCTATTCCCGAAGGTTTGCCCGCGGTTGTGACGATTATTATGGCGATGGGCGTGCAGAAGATGAGCAAAAAGGGCGTTGTTATAAGAAAACTTAAATCTGTTGAAACGCTGGGGAGCTGTTCGGTTATATGCTCCGACAAAACGGGAACTTTGACGCAGAACAAACTGAAGGTTGTAAGCGCGGTTTGCGGAGGGAAAACGTTTTCGGCAGAGGATATGTCGGGGGTAAATGAAAAATTATTGCAGTGTATGACCGTTTGTACGACGGTTAAAGGGGAAAAGGGAAACTATATAGGCGACCCGACGGAGGTTGCGCTGAGGGTATGTGCAGACGAGTGCGGATATTCGGCGGATTTTGTGAGGATTGCGGAAGAGCCTTTTACCTCTGAGCGGAAAATGATGTCGGTTGCGGCGGAAATCTGCGGGGAAAGATTTACCTTTACAAAGGGCGCGCCGGATATCCTTATAGGGCGCTGCGAAAAGATTTTGACGGAGAGCGGCGTTAAGCCGTTCACCGACAAGCAAAAAGCAGCGGTGCTTGCCGATAACGACAGAATGTCTGACGACGCGTTGCGTGTGTTGGGTTTTGCATATGTGCCGTTTAACGGAAAGATATCCGAAGAAAGTCTGATTTTCGCAGGGCTTTGCGGAATGATTGACGGACTTAAAGAGGGCGCGGGGGACGCTGTTACGGAGTGCAAAACGGCGGGAATATCCACCGTTATGATAACTGGCGACCATGTGCGCACGGCGTTTTCGATAGCTAAAAAATTGAATATAGCCGAGGATATGCGCGAAGTAATGACGGGCGACGAGCTTGACGCGCTGCCCGAAAGCGAGAGGGATAACGCAATTGAAAATTGCCGTGTGTTTGCGAGAGTTTCTCCAAAGCATAAAAACGTTATTGTGCAATCTCTGCAACGGCGCGGTAAGGTTGTGGCGATGACCGGCGACGGAATAAACGACGCGCCGAGCATAAAGAGCGCGGATATCGGCATTTCTATGGGCGTTTCTGGAACGGATGTTACGAAGAGCGCTTCCGATATGGTGATTACGGACGATAATTTCACTACGATAGTTTCTGCGGTGAAAGAGGGGAGGAGAATTTCTTCCAACATTAAAAAGACGATACAGTTCTTTCTTTCCACAAATCTTGCGGAAGTGCTGGCTATTTTGATTGCGTCTTTGTTTTTATTCAAATTCGACTTTTTATTGTCTACGCAGCTTTTATGGCTTAATCTTATAACGGACAGCTTTCCCGTGCTTGCGCTGGGTATGGAAAAGGCTGACGACGACATTATGAACCGCCCGCCCGAGCGCGCGGAAAAGAGCTTGTTTTCCAAGACTTCTCTTTGTTCGATAGGCGTTTTCGGCGCGTATATGACGGCGGTTACAATAGCCGTGTTTATAATTGCCCTCAATATATGGGGCAACGAAACGGCTACGACGATGACTTTTATGACGATTTCGTTTTTGGAGCTGTTCCAGTCGTTCAATATCCGTTCGGAGAGGCAGTCGGCTTTCAGACATTTCTTATCAAACAAAATATTGCTTGCAACGGTTGCCATCGGCGTTGTTTTGAACGTATTGCTGTGCGTTAGCCCGCTTTCGGTTGCTTTCGGGCTTGTGAAACTGGATGCGGCGCAGTGGGCGATTGCTGTCGGTGCGGCGCTTTCTGTAATTCCTTTGGGCGAGATTTATAAGCTTGTGTTGAGGAGCTGTACAAGGCGTAAACCGCGTTGTTTGAGCCATATTGCGGGGGTAAAGGCAAAAATTTAATAAAATTTTAATCGGAAAGCCCCCTCTTTGAGAGGGGGTGATTTTTATTTTTTTATTTAAAACGCTTGCCAAGAACGGCGGCTGTTGTTATAATATAAACGCTTTGGGGGCATAGCTCAGTTGGTCAGAGCGCTTGCTTGACATGCAAGAGGTCGATGGTTCGAGCCCATTTGTTCCCACCAAATACCGTTAAAGTCCGGCCTTAATTATGTCCGGACTTTTTTCTGTGTTTTGGCAGAACCGATATTTACGGAAAGCCTATTGTATTGCAGGGTTAGTAATCGTTATGTCTGCCGTCGGAGTTGTTTTGAATGTATTACTGTGCGTTAGCCCGCTTTCGGTTGCTTTCGGGCTTGTGAAATTAGACGCGGCGCAGTGGGCGGTTGTGGTTGGTGTAACGTTTTCTTTAATTTCGTTAGGCGAGTTTTTTATTAATATGGTTGAAAGTGCAAAGTTTTATGGTATAATATAAATGATACAACAAATAAAATGAACGACTTTATAAACACGCAATTAAATAATAAGCCGACAAAAGGATACCTTGCATTTATTATAGTGTTTCTTTGTTTAGGCGTAGGTCTGATTATCGGCATTTCTGTTTACGGTGCAATAATTTCGGCAAAACTTAAAAATTTTATAGTTACTACGGGAACGGTAGTGGATTATAAAATTACAACTTCTTGGTCGGGAAGCAATCATGGCGCGGGTTCGTCTGTAGAAGCTTATGCGGAAATTGCCGAATTTGAGGTTGACGGAACGATTTATACGGTTAAAAACAGTATAAGTTCAACTGGCGGCGTAAAGAGTATCGGCGATACGGTACAAATTGCATATAATCCGGAAAATCCGAATGATTGCATTTTTATTACGCAGAACAATAAGCTTGGAATAATTATAGGATTTGTTATCGGGGTTGTATTTTGCATATTTGCCGGATGTATGTTGATCGGGTATTGCGTTCGATACACAGAGTGGAAAAAACAAAATTCGGCATAATTGATTGGTTTTACGTTATGCTTATTTTGGGAAAACGGCGGTTTTGACGTTTTTTAAACTTGTATTTTATAAAAATATGAGCTTTTTTGTTTGATTTTTTTAAAATATCTTATTTTAATGTAAAAATATTTTTTGCATTATCTGTAAATTATAGACTGGATTTTTTATATAATATAAGCGGATAGAGGTTTATATTGAAAAATTTGTTTTTTGAAGTAGTGGTTGGCAACGAAAAATTTGACGTTATAAAACGGCAAAATTCTTGACAATCAAGCGCCTTTGATATATTATAATATTCGTTTGGAAATTCGGGGTTATGGCGCAGTTGGTAGCGCGTTTGAATGGCATTCAAAAGGTCATCGGTTCGAACCCGATTAGCTCCACCAATATCCGGGGATATAGCACAGTTGGTAGCGCGATACGTTCGCAACGTATAGGTCAGGGGTTCGAATCCCCTTATCTCCACCAATAGCAACCTAAAACGAACCTATGCGGATAAGTTTTAGGTTTCTTTTATTTATACTAATTTAAGGATATTTATGGATTTTATTTCATTTTTACAAGAACATGTAGCCATATCAATTTGGATAATCGGCGCAGTAGCTTTATTAAGTGGTATTGTGGCATTTTACAAAAATTTTTCTGATATTTGTGCGATGGTCTTAAAAATTAAAAGCGGAATTGGCAAATTATTTAATTTGCATAAAAAAATAAGGAGAAGAAAATACAATGCAATTGTTTCTTCTGAAGATTATCTAAAATGGCAAAATGAAATTTTAAATGATATATATATATAATCCAATTATAAAAAAATTTAACGAAAATAATAGAAGCCTTAACAATGTAACCTGCGAAAAAGCAGTTATTTTTTCTAATACTGATAACGCTTATTATTATGAAGCGGTTTATTTTCAGGTTGATGAAAATAAGTATTCCTATCCATTTACAAGCATAAAACACTTCAACAAAGATATGATGCTCTTTCTGATATTGATTTTGAATGTACACTATCTGAATATCATTCAAAAGACCAGAGAAAGCGAATGACATCAGCATTAAGGGAAGAAATTGCTAAACGCGATAATTATACTTGTCAAATTTGTGGGAAATATATGCCTGACGGTGTGGGATTACATATTGACCATATTGTCCCGATAAAAAAGGGAGGAAAAGCATACCGTCAAATTTACAAGTTTTATGTTCAAAGTGTAACGGTAAAAAACCAAGCAATTAAAAATTTTAGAACATGTTCGTTTTGGATTGTTATTGTTATATCGGAAAAATGCCGAATCAAATTATTGATTCGGCATTTTTGAAAAAACGGCGGCAACAAAAATTAAGCAAAAACGCCCTTGAACAGTTTGTTTGAGGGCGTTTTTGCTTGCGTTTATCGGAGTGTTTGCGTTTGCGCTTTGCGGTTGTTCGAACGGCGACGCGTTTACGGAAAAATCATATTCGAGCGGAGAAAACGGGATTGAAAAAATTGTTGTGCAGGTTGAGGACAGAGAATTGGAAATAAGCGCATCGGAAGACAATCGGGTTTATATCGGTTATTTTGACGGCGAGAAAGAATATCTCGATATATCTGTTTCCGAAAGCAAGGAATTGACGGTTAAGTTGTTATACAACAAAAATTGGACGGATTTTTTTGGCGTAAAACCTTCTGCCGAATATCGCAAAATAAAAATTAAAATACCGGATAATTTGCTTGTTTCGTTTTCGGCAAGCACAACAAACGAAAACATAATATTAAACCCGTTGTCGTTTACGGAAAATTTAAGTCTTGACGTGAACGGCGGCGATATTGTATGCGAGCAGGTAAATGCAGGCAAGTTTATTAATTTGAAAGCGAAAAGCGGAAATGTTATGGTAAAACCGCTAACTTTTGCGGAACAAATCAGCATTGAAGCGATTGACGGAAATGTTGTATGCGAGGGGGTAAGCGTGGGGAAATCTGTTAGTTTGACCGCAAAAAACGGTGACATAACGGGCTCTGTGCTTGGCGAATGGGACGATTTTTCAATTTTTTGCAAAATCAAAAAGGGCGATTGCAATCTGCCTTTAAATAAAGAAGAAGGAGACAAATTATTTACAGCCGATTGCAATAACGGCGATATAAATATTGAATTTGTTAAATAGCGAAAAATAAAAGACTGAGGGGGTTGATTTTTAAAGTATGCTTAAATGCGCCGCTTGCATTCCGGTAAATTGTTTTGTATAATATTTAAAAAGGCGATTGAAAAATGAAAATCGAGAAAATAACAAAAAATAATATTGAAGTTTCGCATGTTACGGCGGATGAAGTTCTTGTTACCGACGTGCAAAGCGCTTTGGATTTAATGATGACCGTTTGTTATGAAACGGGCACAAAAAATATAGCGATATCAAAAAATTTGTTTGCGGACAGATTTTTTATACTAAGCAGCGGGCTTGCGGGGGAAATTCTGCAAAAGTTTGTTAATTATCAGTTCCGCGTTGCTGTTTACGGGGATTATTCTAAATATACAAGTAAGCCTTTAAAGGATTTTATTTATGAAAGCAATAATGGGCGGGATATATTTTTTACGGCAAGTTTGGAAAAGGCGGTTGAAAAGCTGACCGCAAATTAATTGTAAGGGCTGTATTTTATTGATAATTTAAGGTTTCGGAAATCAAAATTTTTATTTTCTGAAACCTTTTTTAATAAGTTATGGAGAGAAACTCATGTATGAAAAATTGATTTCAGAATTTAGAAATTCTTTAAACGATATAAGGTTGGATAAAATTATTTTGGTATCTTTTGGTATACTGTTTTTTAGTTATCTTGTTTTGTTTATAACGTTTTGGATTATTTATAAACACTGGTCTGTAACAGTTGTGTCGGTTGCAATATTTTTGTTTTCAAGTGCGGTTATAGCTTATTCGATAATTTTCAATGAGGCAAGGAAGAATAATAATCTGTCGTTTAAGGATTATTTTCATTGTAAGCGGGTTTTTAAGTCTTTAAAAAATTTATTCAGAAAAGATATTGAGATTTTAGTTCCGATTATTAAATCTTGCGGAATAAATACTCGTGCCAAAGTTTTGGAAGCAATCAGGCATTACCAAATATTGTTATTGCGGAAATCAAACAAGGGATTTGCCATTATTTCTGTTGTGTCTTTAACCGTATCTGTTGCCGGTATTATATTGGCATCGGTAAAATATCAAAGCAGTGAAGAGTTGTTTGTTTTAATGCTGTTGTTAGTTTCTTTGATGATAGTTGTAATTTTGCTTTGCATATTGGTAAAGAAAATGTACATAATTTTTTATGGTTTAACCGAATACGCTTTATATGAAAGAATCGAAAGCGCTTTATCTGAAATCTGGATGAAAAATTTAATAAAATAATTCAAGAGGCAGTTATATCGTTAAATAAGTTTTAGCGGGTAAATGTATTTGATATGTTGACGTTGAGGTTTGTTGTGGCAAGGCGGTTTGGGTTTGAGCAACAGCGAAATAAAAGAAATATGCGCTATGGCGGCAAAATATAAAACGCCCCAAACAATCAACGGTAACTTAAATAAACTTTTAAAGGACAGTGCAAAGACGGGGGAAATTTTAAAACTTATCAAGCCGTTTATAAAAAAATAAGCTATATTAAAGCTAAAGAGAAACCGCGTTGAGTTTCTCTTTTTTTATGTCGGATTTATTGTGGTTTTTGTGTTTCTTAAAATATAGTGTTTGGGGATTTGTTTTACGTGCCGCCCCGCAAAGCCGAGAAGGTTTTGCGGGGCGGTTTATATTTTATTAAAACGCGGTTTTGTGGACGAATTGCAATATCAAACGAAAAAATGCAATATTTTTACGTTTGAATTGCAATGGATTTTAACTTTTGCGCAACTTATAATATGAATATAAAACGGAATAATTATCAAACTAAGAGGGCTAGCCCTCTTTGCCGTTGTTTGGCAACGGCAAAGATAATTATTAACTGTTTTAGAAAAAGGGGAAAAACGGTATGAATAGGGATTATCTCAGAGACAAAAGCGTCGGATTCTGGTTTTCGGCGGGGCTTTCTGCGTTTTCATTGATAACAGCCGCTGTTTATGCGGGCTGTTACGCGGGCACCGACGATATGAGCTGGGCGGCTTTTGTTTTTATTTTGCTTGCGGCAATAAGCGGCGGCACGCTTATCGCTCTTAAACAATACAAGTATGCGCCTTACGCCATAGCGGTGTTCGTGTTTCTGTCGCTGTTGTTCTTTATTTACGGGATATATTACTACGTATCCGTTGTAATGGTGGGCATAGACCTCGATACTTTCGACCCGCAGTTCATAGTATGCGCATTGTTTTTTATGCTTGCATTCGGGCTTAGCATAGCAAATCTGTTTTTAAAACAAATAAAGGACGGGGGGCGCAAAGATGAACAGGAAAATTAAACTTTTCGTAAAAATTTCAACTGTTGTAAGCACGGTATTGTTCGGCTTTGCCATGTGCGTTACCGCGATAACAAGCGAGAACGTGACGGCGATTAACAACTATCTGAACGTAAGCAATTACAACACTTACGAACCCGAGGACGCGCCCGTACAGGATAAAGAATATTTTAAAAGCGCGTACGATAAGCTTTCCGACCTTATAGCCGACGGTAAAGAGGCTGCGCAGGATATAGAGGCGGAAGGGGCGGTTTTGCTTAAAAACGAAAACAACTGCCTGCCTTTGAAACCCGCTTCGGGAGAAAAGAAGATAGGGATTTTCGGAATATCTTCCGTAGACCCTGCTTACGGCGGAAAGGGTTCTGCGCAAACGCGTAATCCCCAGCCGCCCGTGACCCCAGAGCAAGGATTTAAACAGGCGGGGTTCGAAGTAAATCCCGATTTGCTTTCTTTTTATTCGTCTTCGACTTCGGAAAAATACAAACGCGTCGGCAGAGGCGTTGACGCAAAGATAAACGATGCGCCCTGGAGCGACGTTGTTGCGGGAGTGGGCGAAAGCAAAATCAAGGCTTACGGCGACGCGGCTTTATTCATAATTACGCGCGTAGGCGGAGAGGGCACCGATATGGCCAAAACGGGAACGGACGGGCAGGACGGCGACTATCTCAGACTTTCCGCAACGGAACAGAGCGTTCTTAAAGGGCTTGCGGGCTTGAAAAAGAGCGGCGGCATTAAGAAAATAATCGTTCTTTTGAATACGGCTAACCAAATCGAAAGCGAATTTATATACGATTCGGATTATGCAATCGACGCGGCTCTTTGGGTAGGTCACGTGGGTATAAGCGGATTTAACGCAGTGGGCGATATAGTTGCGGGTAAAGTAAATCCTTCGGGGCATCTTTCCGATACGTATTGGATGAAGCATTCTTACAACCCCGTAAATTATAACTTCGGCGAATTCCGTTACGAGAATGCGGATAACTACAATCTTCCTTTATCTGGCAGCAAAACCGATAAAAAATATACGGCTTACGTCGTTTATCAGGAGGGTATTTACGTAGGTTACCGTTATACCGAAACAAGATATTACGATTACGTTACCGAAAGGGAAAAATCGGGCGAATTTGATTATTCGAAAACGGTTTCCCACCCGTTCGGTTACGGCGGTTCTTATACGCAGTTCGATTATTCGGGCTATAAAGTGGCAGACAACCAGGACGGAACTTATACGGTAAGCCTTACCGTTACCAACAAAGGCACGCTGAGCGGCAAAGACGTTGTTCAGATTTATGTTCAGAAACCGTTCGGCGAATACGATATCGAGCGCGGCATTGAAAAATCCGCGGTTGACCTTGTTGGATTTGCAAAGACGGACGATATAGCCGCGGGCGGTTCGCAGGAGGTAAGCGTTACCGTTGACAAGAGCGAATTTGCGGTATATGACGCGTCCGACGCTAAAACCTATATATTGACCGAAGGTAAATATCTGTTGGCGGCGGGGCATGACGCGCACGACGCGGTGAACAATATCCTTGCGTTTAAGGGATATACCGCGGGCAACGGAAAAAGAATGGACGCAGACGGGAAGGCGGGGCTTGTAGAGGATATTGACCTTGAACTCGACAAGACGACTTATGCCAAAACCGAAAACGGAGATATAAAAAATCTTTTCGATTTTGCGGACGTTAACAAATATTTCCAGAGCAATGAAAATTCCGTGAGATATATTACGCGCGCCGACTGGACGGGCAGTATGCCTACGGGAAACGTTGTTCTTAAAATGACGCGTCAGCTTGCCGACGATATGGTAAAGCAGGACGACTCTTCGGTTATCCCCAAAGACGACGTGGAATATCCCGCGTACGGAAAGAAAAACGGTAAAAAGCTTATCGATTTGCGCGTTGACGAAAACGGCGAGCCTATACCTTATGACGACCCCGAATGGGATAAGCTTTTAGACCAGCTTACGTGGGATGAGACGGTTGAACTTCTGAACGCTGGGCTTCAAAGCACGCGCGGATTGCCTTCAATAATAAAGCCCAACACCGTTGACCAGAACGGACCTACGGGACTTACCGAGGTTTACGGCAAAAATTCTTTGGGACTTGCGGCAAGGAAAAATGACCCCGACAAAGATAAAACGGCGCCTTATTATCCATGCATAGGAATACTCGCTTCCACGTTCAGTACCGAGCTTGCTGACAGGTTCGGAAATCTCCTCGGAGAGGACGCGATATGGGCGGGTTACGGCGGATTTTACGGCATAGGTCTCAATACGCACCGCAGCCCTTACGGCGGCAGACTTTACGAATATTTCAGCGAGGACGGATTCCTTGCGGGAACTATGGCGGCGAAAGAAGTCGCGGCATTGCAGGCGCACGGTTGCAACGCATATATAAAGCACTTTGCGCTTAACGAACAGGAAACGCAGCGCGCGGGCGTCGGAGTATGGCTCAACGAACAGACCTTGCGTGAAATATATCTCAAGCCTTTTGCAAAAGCCGTTATAGACGGCGGAGCAATGAACGCCATGGCGGCGTTCAACCGTATGGGCGCAGTGCATTGCCCCGCTAATAAGGCCTTGTTAACGGACTTTTTACGCGGCGAGCTTGGGTTGAGAGGGCTTATCGTATCGGATATGTACGGTATCGGATATAAAGCCCCGCAAATGCCTTTGTTCCTTATGGCGGGCTGCGATATCCCCGACGGCGAACTCGACAAAAACGCGCCTTATAAAAATTTCAGAACGGGGCACGGCGAGGTCGCGTGGCAAATGAGAGAAGCGGTTAAACACGTTCTGTATGCTACGGTACACAGTAACGCTATGAACGATTTCTCCGTTTACACACAAATCGAAAAAGTCGCTACCGGTTGGCAGATTGCCGAAATAACGCTCGATTGCCTGTTCGGCGCATTGTTTGCGGCAAGCATAGCCGGTGCGGTTGTAGTTGTCTTGAAGGACAAAAAATCCAAACGAAATCTTTAAGGCGGCTTTTAAAATTAAGGAGAAAAATAAATGAAAAATTCAGTTAAAAAAATTATACCTGTTTTGGCTTTAATCGTTGCTTTGTGCTGCAGCATTGCTATGATTGCGGCGTGCTCTTCCGAAGTGGTTTTCACCGGAGAAAAGGAAATAATGAGTATCGAAACTACCCATACTCTTACGCTTAACGGCGACGGTACCTGCGATTACGACGTAACTACGGACAGCGAAATGCAGACTGCACAGCAAATCGTTAAATCGCTTTGCAAGACCGGAACCTGGACGTTTGAAAACGACGTTTATACGGTTGTTCTCGGCGAAGGCGATAAAGCGACTACTTTGAAATCCACAAAAGACGGTTCGACTTACACTATCGTTTATTCTATACAGGGACGCGACGGAACTTTCGACGTTACCTTGACCAGAAAATAATAAACATTAAAAACTGACAGGCAATATTCGGATATCGTGCGGTTGCGCGGTATCCGTTATTTTATATGTTGTCTGGTTGATTTTGCCGTTGTTTGATGATAAAATATTTATATGAAATTGCTTTAAATAAAACATATTACGGGGGCAATTGTGAAAATTTATGAAGTTTCCGACAAGAAAAAATATCTTGATTTGCTGCTTATAGGTGATGAGCAGGAGAGTATGATATACAGATATCTTGACGGCGGAATTATGTTTGTTTTGGACGACGGCGGAATTAAAGGGGAAGCGGTTGTCTGCGACACGGGCGGCGGCGTTGCGGAAATAAAAAATATTGCGGTATTGCCCGAATACAGAAAATGCGGTTACGGCAAAGCGCTTATAGAATTTGTTTGCGAAAGGTATAAAAAAGATTTCTCGGTTTTACGTGCGGGAACGGGCGAAAGCTCGCTTACCGTGCCTTTTTATGAGAAATGCGGTTTTACAAGAGCGCATACCGTAAAAAATTTTTTTACCGATAATTATGATTATCCCATAATAGAGGGCGGGGTGAGACTTACCGATATGGTATATTTCGAAAAGCGGCTGAAACTGTGATATATATTTTTAAGCGGTGGCTGTACGGAATTTTAGTGCGGCGCGGAAGTTGACATTTTTGCGATTATTAATTAATATGTATCAGAGGTAAAAAAATGGAAAGCGAAATGCTGGCTTTGAGCGGTACTGCCGAAACCGTCAGTTTGCAGCTTGAATTTCTGGATATAAAGATGAGCGGCAAAGAGGCTGCGGCGGTACTCGATTATATCCACGCGCACAAGTCTGTTCTGAGCGAAGGGGAATTTATTTTAAGAAGAGTGCTTTGCGCCGTTTTAACCAAGGGGCGGAAAAAGGAAGTGCATTACCGCGTGAACCTGAAGGCGGAAACCTTTATCGCCGGATTATGGCTTTCTGGAAAGTTCGAAGAACGGCTTGAGGAGCTTTTATACAGTATTCTTTATATCCCGCGGGACAGAATAATTCGTTTGGACGAAAGCCGCGGGGAAGTTTGCATAGTAAGACAATCTATTTTAAGACATAAAAAGACAGCGCACCGCGATATGTTTGCGGATAACAGAAGCTTATGCGTTAACGAACAGCTTGAATGCAAATTCAAAGACGGCGACAAATGCACATGCCGAAAAGCGGATATAGACGTTATACTGTGGCAGTTGCAGCTTAAACGCGTATTCAAGAGAAAAAATACATATTTTGAATTAAACCTTTAAAGGAGATAAAATTGAAAGACAGAATAAAGAGACCTTTCGGAAAAGCAAAAATTTTCAAGCGCGCGGCAATGTGTTTTGCCGTGGCTGCGGTTACAGTGGTTTCCGCGGTTTTGGCTTCTTCGTGCGGAGTTGACGGTATTGTATATAAAATACCCGAAAGCAAGCTGCCGACAGAAGAACAGTTTGCGCTTAAAAAGTATGATTACGAAAATCTTTCCGACGTGCAGGCTACCGTGCGCGCGGATACGATGAACGTGACTAAAAGAAATTTGCCGCGCGCAAAGACGGAAATGCTGAGCGACGATTTTTCGCTTGTTTATGACAGCGAAAACAATACTATCGACCCCGTTTACGGTTCGCTTGTGACGACCGAAGGGAACAAAAATACGGCGACGATTAAATTCAGACAGTACCCTTCGCCCAAACAAGCTTGCGACGGTACATATCTGAAAGACAATAAGGGCAATCCTTTGAAGTATGAGGACGGCTCTGTCAAATATGCTTTTTCAAACGGAACGATGAGCGGCGTTTCCGTTGACCCCGCTTCGGCTGACGGCTCGTTTTATAAGTATATGCTTATGACGCAGGGACAGCATCTTGCGATGGACGCGGCGCGTCTTTCTGCGGAAACTGCAAGCAACGAAGACGGAATTAACGCCGAATTTGCGTCGTGGCTTAAAAAGCATCCCTCTGCGGACGCGCAATACGGCGCCGTTTTAGGAGAGAACAACGCGGTTGAAAAAGAAATAACTCTGGACCCGCTTTACCGTTCTTATCACGCTTCGGGGCTTTATTTGCCCGCGGGCGAGCCCGTTACGGTAAAGGTTGAGGGCTTAAAAGCCGGCGAAAAGTTATCTGTTATTATAGGTTTGCAGAATTCACTTGCTTGGCGCGGCGGTTTGCAGAAAGACGACGTTATATTTAAATCGATTACGGAGGGGAAGGGAACTCCGCTTAAATCTAATTCGGTAGACGCTTATTTCACAAAAGCCGACGTGCTTGTAGCAAACAACAAAATGACGGAAGGCGAAGTTACAAACCAAAGCCAGTGGGCAAGGCAACATGCGCGCGCACCTTGGGTAATTGCGGAATTTACCTTGACCGAAAATAAAACGTATACGATAGGAACTCCTTTCGGCGGATGTATTCATATAGGAATGAACAACTGTTACTCTAAGGCGAAAACAACCTTTACGGGAGCGGTTGAAACCCCGCACTACATACTCGGAGTGACTACGCCGCAATATTTCGACCAGTATCTGCGCCAGGCGCCCGGCGTTATAGCCGTGCTCGATACCGAAAACGGAGAGCTTATAGGCTATACCGGAGAAATGGGTACGACGCAATATATGCGCAGGGTAAAGACTGACGAGATTGATAAGCTTGCGATGCTGTGGCATTCGTTCCTTTCTGTAAACGAATCGTTCACGGGCGGTACTTATAACCGATTTAACAAAATAATGTTCGACTGGCACGTTCCCGCGGGGGCTGCCGTTGCGTTGGGAAATTATTCGTTCGCCCAGCCTACGGGTTGGTTTGACGACGCGATGAATTACCGCGGACTTTTGCAAAGAGGAACGTGGGGAACGCTGCACGAAATCGGGCATACCCACGCCACTGCTTACGGCAATATATGGGGGTTTGCCACGGGAAGAGAAGGCGAGGTAAGAAACAATGCTTTGACGCTGCTTGCCTATATAATGTTCTGCGACGTGGGAACGACAATCCGCAGCGGCGGAGGCGCTGAACACGGAGCTTATGCAAACCCTTACAACGTTCTGACGGAAACGCTGACTTTTAAAGGGAAGAAAGGCGATTTCGACGACGGGTCTTACGGTTACTTCCAGTGCCTTGGAATGTATGCGAATATAATGCATTCTTTCGGCGCGGAAAAGTTTTATGAGTTGCTTTACACGTATAAGGAGAACCCCTCTTACGCAGAGAGCGGAACAAAAGGCAACAAGCGTTCCGACTTTGCGTACCGCTGTTCGCTTATTTACGGAATGAACTTCGTTAATTACTTCAACGAGTTCTACTGTGCGAATATAACGGACGATATGTTTACCGCAGAACAGCTTTCCGAAATGCAATCGCTGCCGAACTATACGCCGGTTTCAAGCTATTATGCGGGCGGAATAGACGGAGTTAAAACCGCGGGCGATTACATAGTTTCTTACGGAAACGACGTGGAGTTCGACCTTATTGGAAAAACGATTAGCGGATTCGATACCGAAGAAAGCAAGGGATTCGAGATACTTTCGGTAAGCAACCCCGAACACGGAAAAATAAGGCAGGAAAACGGCAAGTGGTATTATTCTTTTAAAAAGGATTATACGGGAACTGCCGACGAGTTTTCTTTTGACGTAAGACTTGCGGACGGAGTTATACATACTTTAACTGTAAGTTTGAGAATTACATATAACGGCTCGAGAATAATGTCCTATGACAACGTCAAGGCGAAGGATTGGGACGGGGTTATGGCCGAAGTAAGCTCAAAATCCCCGGACAGGACTGAGAGCATTAATTACGGATATATACCGTCTTATAAAAGCTCTGGCGATAAAGATGTGCGCATTGCGGAATTTTACTGGAAAGCGCCTAAAAGCGGCGAGGTTTCGTTTAGCGTAAAAGCCGACGACTGGCTGAAATTCTACTTCGGAGAGGATTTTGACAGCCTTGAAGAGCTCGGCACCGTATCGACTTATACAAACGTTTATAAGGATATGGATATAAAACGCACCGTTGTGGAAGGTAAATATTATGCGGTGAGATTATTCAACGTAAATGCGGGCGGCAACGGTTCGGCTTCTATGGCATACAAATACGAGGGCGACGAGTTTGCGGTGTTTGAAACTTCTGACGTTTTCCACCCCGACGTTCCGATAGGTCAGACTATCGAAGAGTTTGTTTTCGAGCCGCAGTTTATAGTTTCCAAAAAGGATAATATAAAGCTTTCCGTTTCGGGTACGGATAAAAGCGAATGGAAGGTTGTGAAAGCGCCCGAAAATATTGTTGACGGAAGATTTTATACCGAACAGCAGGTTGACCTCGAAACGGGCAAGCCCATAGAGGGAAGCGTTGTGGAATATGACCGCTGGCAGTTTTTGATAGACGGTCAGGCGGGTACGGTTTTACATACTACTTACGGCGGCGGAGTGCCGAAAATAACGCCCGAAAGTCCGCACGAGTTTATTATCGATACTTCGAAAGAGCAGATGTTTAACTTCTTTGCGGTTACTACGAGAAACAACGTTAACTCTTA
Organism: uncultured Christensenella sp.; assembly: GCA_910577375.1. GTDB lineage: Bacteria > Bacillota > Clostridia > Christensenellales > Borkfalkiaceae > Coproplasma. The sequence continues at coordinate 168,134 of CAJTLT010000003.1, read as the reverse complement.
TATAACCGACTGCGAACTGCAGATTTCCGACAGCCTTGACGGCGAATGGAAAACGGTTGCGACCGCTGACAGGGATTCTTATAAATCAACGACCATTACGATGAATTTCCCCGAAGTAAGCGGCAGATATTTAAGGCTGCTTGTTAAGGGAACTACGGGCGGAAATTTCTCCGTTCTTGCGGAATTCGACGCGGGAATAAAATCCGTTACGCAGCAGGTTTTGCCGCCGACTAGCAATAAGTTTTTTGCAACGGAAGGATGGAAAAACTCTTCTTCGATAGAGAGCGAGCCTAACGGATATATGATATCCGAGAGCAAAAACGAAAAGCTTGTTATAAAATTTGTGGGCGAAAGCATTTCGCTTTACGCAGCGACGGGCGAAGGCTACGGAACAGCCGACGTTTATATTGACGGCAAGAAAGCAAGCACGATAGATATGAACAGCGCTACGGCGGAATCGCGCAAGCTGGTGTTCAATAAAGAAAATCTTGAAAACAAGGAGCATACTGTGGAAATAATTACAACTTCTGCGGACAAAGTTATGTTGAACGTGGTGGGTATGCCTTACACGGCAAATCTTATAAACGCGGCGAACATTTATAAAGAAAACGCTTTGACGATTGCGCTGGTGGTATTCCTGCTTTTATTCCTCGCAACGGTTGCATTTGTGGCGTGCCTTATCGCGTTGCCTAAGTTCCGCAAGGCGGTTTTCGGAAACCGTTTTGTGGAAAAGCTTGACAACCGCGAGAAAAAGCCCAAAAAGCAAAAGGCGGAAAAAACCGCAGACGCGGAAAGCCGTATAGACGAACAGCCTAAGCCCGCGGCAAAACATACGGAAAAAGCGCCTGTTAAAAAGGCGGCGAAACCGCAGACCGAAACAAAAAAGGAAACTGCGCCTAAATCCAAACCCGCAACAAAGACAGAAACGGCAAATAAAAATAAAAAACAGTAAGAAAAACACTGCCGCGCGGCTTTTGCCGCGCGGCGGTGTTTATGTTTTATAAGCAATGCAACCGAGTTTAATTTTTTAAAGGTCTTTACATAAATGATAAAATAAGTTATAATATTAAGGATTGGAAGGAGCCTGAATATGGAAAAAGAAAACAAACTTATAGACGATATATGCGACGGGTTTAACGGCAAATCCAAAGCTGCAGAGCTTTGTGAAAAAGCCTCCCGACTTTATGCGGAAAAGAATTACGCGGACGCCGCGGCTCTTTGGCGGACTGCGGCGGAAGAAGAAAACTGCGCGGAGGCTTTGTATTATCTCGGCATTTGTTATAATTACAAGCTCGGCGTCGGCGGCGAAACAGAGGAAAACTGTGCGGTAAAAGCAAAAGAATATTTTTTGAGAGCCGCGGAGCTGGGGCACGCCGAGGCGCAGTGTTTTGCGGCGCTTTGCTATAATTACGGAATAGGCGTTGAAAAAGATACGGAGAAAGCGCTTTACTGGTTCAAAAAATCGGCTGAGCAGAATTGTGTGCAGGCTATGAACAACCTCGGATATTTTTATGAACAAGGCTCGGGTTCGGAAGAGGACAGAAATTATGAGGAAGCCTTGAAGTGGTATAAAAAATCCGCCGATTTGGGTAATTCCACGGGTCAGCTCGGCGTGGGTAAAGCTTATTACTACGGGTACGGAGCGGTGCGTGATTATAAAGAGGCGGTTAAATGGTTTACGCTTGCGGCAGAGCAGGGGCTTGCAGACGCGCAGTTCCGTCTTGGCGAATGTTACGACGACGGCAACGGCGTTGAAGAAAATGCGGAACAAGCGTTTGTTTTATACAAACAGGCGGCGAAACAAGGACACGCAAAGGCGCAGTGCTATGCGGGTTATTGTTATGAATACGGTCTCGGCGTGCGCGAAAATATGCAGGAGGCTCTCAACTGGTATAACGAATCCGCGAAGAACGGTTATTTTCAGGCTTATTGCAATCTGGGATGTTGTTACGAGCGCGGCGACGGCGTAAAAAAGAATATGCAGACCGCTATAGAGATGTATAAAAAGGGCGCGGAGCTTGGCAGCACTATGGCGAAATACAACCTTGGCAACGTTTATGCGTTCGGAAAGGGAGTTAAAGTAAACAATGAGATTGCCGTTAAGTATTATGCGGAAGCGGCTGAAAACGGTTTGGCGGAAGCTCAGTATAATCTCGGGCAGCATTTATATAAAGGGCTGGGCGTAAAGCAAGACGATGAAGATGCGGCATATTGGTTTTTACAGTCGGCAAGGCAAGGCGATTCCGACGCGCAGTATAAAATAGGATATTTTTATATGAACGGCATCGGGGTTGACGAGGACGAGCAGGAGGCGTTCAACTGGTTCAAAAAATCGGCTCTTCAGGGCGACTGCGATTCGGCTTATATGGTCGGGGTGTGCTATGAAGAGGGGATGGGCGTTGAAGAAGATTGTGACGAGGCGCGCGAGTGGTATGAAAGAGCGGTTGAATACGGCAGCAAGGAAGCGAAGAAAGCTCTTAAAAAGTTGAAATAAATGTGTAACGAAAACAAAGAAAACAAGTTGATAGACGATATTCTCGATACGTTCGAGAGCGAAAAATTTGACGGCGCCGTTGCGGAACTGAAAACCGCTGCCGAAAACGGAGACGACGAGGCGCAGCACAGATTGGCGTTGTGTTATCTTTACGGCGACGATATCGAACAGGACGACGCGCTTGCCGCCGAATGGTTTGCAAAAGCCGCGGCGCAAGGTAACGCATATGCACAGCACGACCTTGCAATGTGTTATTACTTCGGCACGGGCGTTGCAAGGGATTACGCAAAAGCTTTTTCATGGTTTGCGGAATCTGCCGAAAACGGCGATATATGGGCGGTTTACCGTTTGGGTATTTGCTGTTGGGAAGGCAAAGGAACGGAGCAAAACAAATCCAAAGCGTTGGAATATTTTATGAAAGCCGCGGAACAGGGGCAGTTTCAGGCTATGTACGAGCTTGGCTGCCGCTATGAAAAGGGCGAAGAAGTTGTTCTGGATTTGGCTACGGCTGCGAATTATTTTGAGAAAGCGGCGGAAATGAATTACGCCCCCGCGCAGTACAGACTTGCGAAAATGTACGACGAGGCGAACGGCGTTGAAAGGAATTTTGAAAAGGCGGTAAATCTTTACCGCGCGGCGGCGGAACAGGGATATCCGCCCGCCCAAAATGATTACGGCTGGTGTTTTGTCGTAGGCAAAAGCGTAAAAAGAGATTTTTACGAGGCTGTCAGATGGTTCAGAAGAGCCGCAAAACAAGGAAATATGCGCGCGCAATACAATCTTGCAATGTGTTATGAAGAGGGGCACGGTATTTCCGTAAATCCCGAAAAAGCGTTTGAGTGGCACTTGAAAGCCGCCGAGCAGGGCGACGACAGGGCGCAGCTGCACGTCGGGTGGAGTTATCAGGTCGGTAACGGCGTAAAGCCGGACGGCAAGCAAGCCGTTAAATGGCTTAAAATGTCTGCCGAACAAGGAAACGCGCAGGCAATGAGCGACGTGGGATATTGTTATTTCAACGGAATAGGCGGAAAAAAGAACAGACAAGAAGCCTTGAAATGGTATTTCAAAGCCGCGGAAAACGGAAACCTTATGGCTATGTTTAACATTGCGTGCGCATACAGACACGGCCACGGAGTAAAAAAAGACAAATTAAAAGCTGTTGAATGGTATGAAAAGGCGGCGGCGCTCGGAGAAACGGATTCTATGCTGAGTATCGCGTATATGTACGAACACGGCGAGGGCGTAGGCAAAGATTTATATAAGGCTTACGAGTGGTATAAAAAAGCCGAACAAAGCGGCGAAGAAGGTGCGGAGTATTTTCTTTCCAAAAAGAAATTTGCAAAAATCAAAGAAGAAAACAAATGAAAGTATTAACCGAAGAACAGACGCGCGAACTGCGCAAAATAACCGAACAGACCGAAGAAGCGTATTCTCCTTATGCCGTCAGAAACGGGCAATATATACGTGAACGCGAAAGCCGCTATGACGAAGAAACGGTGCGTTCCCAGTTTGCCGTGGACGCGGATAAAATAATCCACAGCCCTTTTTTTAACCGAGGGAGCGATAAAACTCAGGTGTTTTCGTTTTTTAAAAACGACGACATAACACGGCGCGCCTCCCACGTTCAGCTTGTTTCGCGGATTGCCCGCTCGATAGGCAAAGCTTTAAGGCTGAACTGCGATTTGATAGAGGCGATAGCGATAGGCCACGACATAGGGCATACTCCTTTCGGGCACAAAGGTGAGAAATATCTCAACGAATTGTATAACGCGGGAACGGGAAGATACTTTAATCATAACGTGCACAGCGTAAGGGTGTTGCAGATTATTTCAAGAAGCAACCTCACCTTACAGACGGCGGACGGAATAATCTGCCATTGCGGAGAGAAAGTCAACGAAAAATATTTGCCGGCTGTGTTGGGGACGTATGAGGACTTTAAGGCGACTATGGAGAGTTGCTATACAGACCAAACGGCGGTGGGAAGATTGCGCCCCGCTACGCTTGAAGGCTGCGTTGTGCGGCTGAGCGATATGATTGCGTATATAGGAAAAGACAGGCAGGACGCGGGCAGACTGAAAATGCGCGTTGAATACTCTGCTACGGTAATAGGAAAGAGCAATTCCGAGATTATAAGCGCGGTGACAACGGACGTTATTGCAAACAGTATGGGCAAGCCTTATCTTTCCGTAAGCAAAGACGTTTTCGACGCGATGGTATCCAGCCAGAAGGAAAACAATCTTAAAATTTACCAGTGCGAGGAAGTTACTTCGCAATATGACAGAGTAGTTAAACCAATGATGGAAAAACTGTATTCGAGATTTTTGAAAGAGCTTAAAGCCGGCGATAAAAATTCGCTTATTTATAAAAATTATCTCAACGATTACATTATAGGGAAGAATTACGAAACGTATTATAAAACGGAGGGCAACGCTTACCGCGAGGACGATATCGTTTGTGACTTTATCGCAAGTATGACGGATGATTATTTTTTGGAGGCGTTTGCGTATCTGTTCCCGAACGACGGGCTTAACTCGCTTGTAAAGCGCGTGGATTATTTCGATAAAAGGTTTATATAATAAAGTTGCGTTTTAAAACCCCCTTCCGCAAAGCTTTTGGCTTTGCGGAAGGGGGTTAATATTTATTGTTTTGGGTTGCGTTGATTGCGGGAATTCGGATTATTTGTTGAAAACGGTAACGCCGCGTTCGGTTAGGGGAGAAATTGTTTTATCGTCGGCGTTTGTAATAATGAAGTCGTAATTTTTCGGGTCGGCCGTAATGTACGGCGCGTCGTTTGAAAATTTGTTTTTTGCGGCTATCAAAATACGGCGTTTGCATCTTGACATTGCGGCGCTTTTAAACCTTGCGGTTTCAAAAGAGAGTTCGCATACGCTTTCGGCGTTAACGGAGGCGCAGGAAGCGAGCATTAAATCTATATTTAAAGTTTCAAGAAATTTTTCCGCCGCAGAGCCTGTGATTGCGCTTGTGCTTGTGTTTACGCTGCCGCACGGAACTATAAGCTGGATATCGCGTTTGTTTAAAAGCTGCAAGGCAATCTGCAAGCCGTTTGTAATTACTGTTTTATTAGTGAAATCTATTTTTTTTGCAAGAGCAAGGCAAGTGGAGGAGTTGTCTATAAAAACGGTATTGAATTTAGGCAGACGGTTTACCGCAATGGCGGCGCATAATTCCTTATCGCGCATATCCCGTTCCGACCTGACGAAGAGAGAAATTTCACCAAAGTCTTCCAAAAGCATGGCTCCACCGTGGTAACGTGCAATCAGCCCGCTCTTTTGCATTTCCGCAAGGTCGCGGCGGATTGTGGATTCGCTTGCATAAAGCGCTTTGCCCAGCTCTTCTATAGTCGCCTTTTTGTTTGTTTTAAGATATTCCATAATGGAATCTGTTCTTTTGTTAACGAACATAAACTTTCCTCTTTTTCGGATTATAGCATTTCGGAGGCGGTTTGTAAAGTAAAATTAATTCTGCGCGTTTTTGCGCGTTTGTACCTTCATTTTTGCGCATTTGCCAACATATCGTACAAAAATCGTGAATATATGGACAAATATTGATTGTTTTGATACAATATTTTCATAAACAGTCAAAAATAATTTGCGGTTAAATGTATTTCGCGGTCAAGTCGCCGAGTGTAAGCCAACAGCTTTGATAACTTATAGTTTTTTTAAAAACTTATAGTTTCTTTAGAAATGCAGAGCTTTGATATGGTTTGACGAGGTGTGAGGGATAAGCGGAAAAATATATTCTGATTGTTTGCGGTGACAGAATGAAAAATTATTATCTGGCGATAGATATCGGGGCGAGCAGCGGGCGGCATATAGTCGGCTGGCTTGAGGACGGAAAACTTAAAACGGAAGAGGTATATCGTTTTGCGAACGGCACGGAAAGCAAGGGCGGGCATTTAATCTGGGATTCGGAAAGACTGTTCAAAGAGGTTGTAGAGGGGCTTAAAACGGCGCATATCAAGGGGTATACGCCTAAATATATAGGTATAGACACGTGGGCGGTTGATTATGCTCTGTTGGATAAGGACGATAAGCTTATAGGCGGCGTTTACGCATACAGAGACAGCCGCACCGAAAGGAGCAGCCAAGCCGTTCACCGCATAATATCCTTTAACGAATTGTATCAAAAGACAGGGATACAGTTTCAGCCGTTCAATACTATATATCAGCTCTATGCGGATAAACTGAGCGGCAAGCTGGAAAAAGCGGAAAGCATGCTGATGTTGCCCGATTATCTCGGATTTTTGCTGACGGGCGTAAAGAAACAAGAATATACCAACGCCACAAGCACCGGCTTGGTAAACGCCGAAACGCATAATTGGGATTGGGATATCATTGAATTATTGGGGTTGAACCGTAAATTGTTCGGGGAAATTGCCCAGCCGAAAACGGTTGTCGGCAAATTAAAGAAAGATATTGCGGACGCGGCAGGATATAGCGCGACCGTTATACTTCCCGCAACGCACGATACGGCAAGCGCAGTTCTTGCAGCGCCCGTAGACGAAGAAAGCCCTTACATATCGAGCGGCACGTGGTCGCTTTTGGGCATAGAGCAAGCGCGGGCGCATACTGACGAAGAGAGCCGAAAAGCGAACTATTCGAACGAGGGCAGTATAAACGGCAGATTCCGTTATCAGAAAAACATAATGGGGCTGTGGATGATACAGAGCGTAAAACGCGAGCTGGGCGGTAGCGTAACGTTTGCCTCGCTTGCGGAAATGGCGAAGTGTAAGGAAAGCAAAATAATTATAGACGTAAACGATAACAGATTTTTATCGCCGAAAAATATGACGGAAGAAATTAAAAAGGCGGTAATGAGCAATATCGGCACGGCGAGCATAATGCGGGTTATTTACGACAGCCTTGCAAAAAGTTACGCGGAGGCGATTGAAGAGCTTGAACGGAATACGGGTAAAACTTATAAAACGCTCAATATTATAGGCGGCGGGAGCAGAGATACTCTTTTAAACGAACTTACGGCGAAAGCTACCGGCAAAAAAATTATTACCGGTCCGGTGGAGGCGACGGCAATCGGCAACCTGATTATGCAGATGTCGGGCGCGGGCGAAATAAAAGATTTGGCGGAAGCCAGACGGATAATAAAAAAATCTTTTGATATAAAAGAGGTGAAATAATGTACAATCTCGCAAAAAAGGAATATGCGGCTTACGGCGTGGATACCGAAGCGGCGATAGCGAAACTTAAAGATATTCCCGTGTCAATTCATTGCTGGCAAGGCGACGACGTTGTGGGTTTAGACGGAGGCGGCGCCGCAAGCGGCGGAATACAGACCACGGGCAACTATGCGGGAAGAGCAAGAAATTTTGAAGAATTAAAAGCGGATATTAAAAAAGCGTTTTCGCTTATGGGCGGTACAAAGCGTTTGAATTTGCATGCGAGCTACGCCGTGGGTGCAACCGTTGACCGTGACAAATACGAGCCGAAACATTTTGCCGAGTGGGTTAAGTTTGCAAAGGATTTGGGTTTGCAAGGCATAGATTTTAACCCGACTATGTTTTCGCACAAAAATGTAAAGGACGGACTTACATTATCTTCCCCCGATGAGGATATCCGCAGTTTCTGGATAAATCACTGCATAGCGTGTTTGCGCATTGCCGAGTATTTTGCGGACGAATTCAAAAGTCCGTGTGCGTTCAATATCTGGATACCCGACGGTTTTAAAGATATTCCGGCGGACAGACTTACGCCACGACTGCGTTTAAAGGATAGTTTGGATAAAATTCTTTCTTGCGGTTACGACAGAAACAAGGTTATTGTTGCGGTGGAAAGCAAGGTTTTCGGTATAGGCGTTGAAAGCTATACCGTGGGCAGCAACGAATTTTATCAGAACTATGCGGCGAAAAATAATATCTGCTGTCTTTTGGATAACGGACATTACCACCCGCTTGAATATGTTAGCGATAAAATACCCGCTTTGCTTGCGTTTTATGATAAGGTCGCTTTGCACGTGACAAGGGGAGTTCGCTGGGACAGCGACCACGTTGTTTTGTTCGAGGACGAACTCAAAGAGATAGCAAAGGAGATTGTAAGGAACGGGGCAACCGAAAAAGTACTTATCGGCTTGGACTATTTCGACGCTTCAATCAACCGCCTTTCGGCGTGGGTAACGGGGCAGAGAGCAATGCAGAAGGCTTTGCTGTATGCGCTTCTCTGCAACCACGGAGAACTGCGTTCGTTGCAGGATATGGCGGACTTTACAACGCTTATGGTACGACAGGAAGAGTATAAAACCTTGCCTTTCGGCGCGGTGTGGAAAGAATATTTGAAGAGGGAAAACCTCAAAGAAGATTATCTGACGGAAATAAGAGAATACGAAAAAGAGGTTTTAAAAACGAGATTAAATAAATAAGCGGTGCAAGGAAAATCTGTTTTTCCGCAACACGGCTCGGCTTGCGCATATCTGCGCCGCAGTGAAGTTAATTTGCGAAATTATATAATCGTTTGCCGTTATAATTTAGCAAAGAGAGGCAAAGCCTTTTAAATCACGGAAATTGCAGTGTACAGAATAGCGCGGTGATTTCGTATTAAGGAGATTATTATGGGTTTTATGGACGACATAAAAAAAGCGGGCAAGGAGTTGTCGCGTTCACTTAAAGATATAAAGAGTGCGCCGTTCGTTAAGGAAATGTGCAGAACAACGGCTAATATGTACCGTTTGGGATGGGACGAGAGAAACGGCGGTAATATAAGCTATTTGTTAAATGAAAACGAAGTTGCGGAATATCTTGATTTGAATAAAGTAATCCGTTTTATTCCGTTGATGGGCGTAAACGCCGCGGAGTTCGACGTAACGCCTTTAACAGGCAAAATATTTATAGTTACGGGCACGGGCAAGTATTTCAAGAACGTTGAGGACGACCCCGAAACAAACCTCGGTATAGTGAGGATAGTGAAAGGCGGCGCGGAACTTTTGTGGGGATATAAGGACGGCGGCAGAACTACGAGCGAGCTGCCCGCACACCTTATGTGCCATATGGCAAGGCTTAAAGCAGACCCCGAAAACAGGGTTGTTATGCACTCTCACCCCACAAACACGCTTGCAATGAATTATGTTCACGAGCTTGACGAAAAGAAGTTTACGCACACATTGTGGGAAATGTGTACGGAGTGCATAGCGGTGTTCCCCGACGGCGTTGGGATTTTGCCCTGGATGCTTTGCGGAACGGACAGCATAGGAGTTGCTACGGCGAAAAAAATGGAGGAGTTCCGCCTTGTAATCTGGGCGATGCACGGCATTTACGGCGCGGGCAGGACTATGGACGAAACTTTCGGTTTAATCGAAACGGTTGAAAAGGCGGCGCAGATTTATATGCTCACCGCGCATCTGCCGAGAGTAAACACCATTAAAGATGAAGATATGGTTAAGCTCGCCGAGCTTTTCGGGTTAAAGTATAGAAAAGACTTTTTAAACCTATAATTGGTTTAATGACGAGTGAAAAAAAGAGTTTGTTTGAAAATCCGGTTTTATCCACAAAAGTAAAATCGGCTAACGTAAAGATACCCGAAATTTTGTTCGGGTATTTTGCCGGACCTTTCGGAGCGTTGCTGGCAAGCGGTATTTTTACCAGCTTTTTAAATAAGTACTGGACGGAAGTTTTATTTGCGGGTCAGCTTGACGGCGCGGTGAATACGTTTTTAACGCTTTTGCCGCTGTTGTCGGCGGTTCTGATTGCGGCGGGCAATCTTACTGCGGGGCAGATTATAGAGCGCACGAAAACAAAAGCGGGAAAAGCAAGACCTTGGATTTTGCTTTCTTCCGTACTGCTTGCCTTAACGTGCGTGTTTATGTTTTTGGCGCCGTTTGACGATAAAACCCTTAAAATGGTTTTTACGGCGGTTTCTTACAATCTTTTTTATGCGGTTGCTTATCCGCTTTACAATACCGCAAACAGCACTTTGATACCCGTGTCTACGCGCAACAGTAAACAGCGCGGGCTGCTTGCTTCGGCTACCAACGTTGCGGGGCTTGCGGTAATGGGTACGGGTTCTATGGTTTTCCCCGTGTTGCTCGGGTTGCTGGTAAAAGAAAATACGCCGGCGGGAACGGCGCAGACTTACTGGTTTGTGTTGTTCATTATTGTAGGGGCTGTTACTTTTACGGCGTGCCTTTTGCAGTATTATTTTACGAGGGAAAGAGTGACGGAAGAAAGCTCTTTTGCTGTGCGCGTAAAACTGCCGGTTAAAAAGCAGATTAAAGCCGTGATGTCGGATAAGTTCTGGTGGATAATAATTGTTTTTTATCTTGTTTTCCATTTCAGCGGCGCGATAAAAAATCTTTCGATGACCTATTTTTGCGCTAGGATAGTTGACAATACTTTTTGGGGCGCAAATCTGGACGCAAATACCGCGGCGGGAATGACACAAACTCTGCTTGCCGTTCTCGGGGCGATACCTATGGCGGCGGCTGTGGTGTTTGCGTGGCCGCTTTCAAACAGATTCGGCAAACGGATTGTTACGTTTGCGGGTATAGCGGTTGGCGTCATCGGCGGAGTGATTGCGGGGATTTTTTGCGATAACGTAATTGCGGTTGCGTTTGGCGTTGCCCTTAAATGCCTTGGTAGCGCGCCCGCAAGCTATATGATACTTGCAATGATATCCGATTCTCTCGACCATATAGAAGCAAAACACGGTTTCAGATGCGACGGCTTTACAATGAGTATTTACAGCTCCATAATGGTTTCTGCAACGCCCGTCGGGCAGGCGATATTCAACGGAATAAGCTGTTCGGGTACAAACGCCGCCGCGATTACGGTAAGTTATATCTGGATTGAAACAATCGCTTATGCGTTTTGCGGCGCGCTTATAATATTTTTTGCGGTGGAAAAATATCTGGCGAAAGACCAGTCAGCCATAAAAGAAAGACAAAAAGCGGAAGCTATGGCAAAGGGCGAGGAATGGATAGAGCCGGAAGAAAGACTGCGCAGAGAAGAAGAGGAAGCGGAACGGCTTTCGGAAGAGGCAAGGAAAGCCGAGCTTAAAGCAAAGTGCGAAAAGAAAGGGCTTGATTTCGAAAAAGAGGAAGCGGCTTATCAGGAAAAACTGAGATTAAAGAGGGAAAATAAGGCAAAAAAGAGAAAATAACGGTAATTTTTTACGTTTAAAATCGGCGCGTTTGCAAGATGCGCCGATTTTATTGCAAATTATGCGATTTTGCTTGCAAAAAACGGACAAAATATGTAAAATTAAGACGGAAGAAAGATATAGCGTAATTATCACTAAGGAGAAAATTAATGAAAATTATAAGCTTTACGGTGCCTTGCTATAACTCTCAGGCTTATATGCGTAAATGCGTCGACAGCCTGCTTGTCGGGGGCGACGACGTTGAAATAATTATTGTAAACGACGGTTCAAAAGACGATACAATTAAAATTGCAAACGAATATGCGGAGCGGTATCCTGATATCGTGAAGGTCGTTGATAAGGAAAACGGCGGGCACGGTTCGGGAATAAACGAAGGCTTAAAGCTTGCAAGCGGCAGATATTTCAAGGTTGTGGATTCTGACGACTGGCTGGATAAAGACGCGCTCGAACAGCTTATAGCCGTTATGAAAAAGCACATTGAGGAAAACGCGGACGTAGACCTTTATATAACCAATTTCGTTTACGACCATGCGGCGGACAACACAAAGTATGTAAGCGGATATACCAAGAAAATGCCGCAGGGGCAGATATTCGGCTGGGATAAGGTTAAAAAGTTCCACTATTCGCATATGTTGCTGATGCACTCGGTGGTGTTTAAACTCGATAAAGTAAAAGAATGCGGCATAGTACTGCCCGAACATACTTTTTACGAGGACAATTATTTTGTTTACAGACCTCTGCCATTTATGCGCAACGTTTATTACCTCAACGTTGATTTGTATCACTATTACATAGGGCGGGCGGACCAGTCTGTCAACCGCAAAAACCTTGTAAAGAGATATGACCAGCAGATACGCGTAATGTTGCTTATGGCGGACGCGTATAAATGGAGTGAGATAAAGAGTTTGCCGAAAGGTCTGAAAAATTATATGTGGCACGCCTTGCAGGCGGTTATGATGAACACTTTGTTTTTCACGTGCGCGGAAAGTTCCAAAGAGAGAAAAACCGCTTTGAAAGAGATGTGGCGGCATATAAAAAAGAACGACAGAAAGCTTTATAATAAATTAAGAACGCGGTCTTATGCAACTGCGGTAAACTATCTGCCTTGGAGACTCCGCGGATTTATTACGACGGTAGGATATAATATACTTTGCAAGAGAGTGAAACTCGGTTAATATGAAATACGATTATCTCATAGTCGGCGCAGGACTTTTCGGCGCGGTATTTGCACACGAGGCAACGAAAAAAGGTAAAAAGTGCATTGTTATAGATAAGCGCAATCATATCGGCGGAAATATCTATACCGAAAACGTGGAAGGCGTGACAGTGCATAAATACGGCGCGCATATCTTCCACACAAGCGACAAAGAGGTTTGGGAATACGTTAACTCCTTTGCCGAATTCAACAACTATATAAATTCCCCTGTGGCGAATTATAAGGGAACGGTTTATAATCTGCCTTTCAATATGAACACGTTCTCCAAAATGTGGGGAGTTACCACTCCGCAGCAGGCGCAGAAAATTATCGGGGAACAAGTGCGTTCTTCGGGCATATCCGAGCCGAAAAATCTCGAAGAACAAGCCATATCTATGGTCGGGGAAGATATTTATAAAATTCTCGTTAAAGACTATACCGAAAAGCAGTGGGGAAGAAGCTGCAGGGAGCTGCCCGCGTTTATTATAAAGCGGCTGCCTGTGAGGTTTACTTACGACAACAACTATTTTAACGACAGATATCAAGGTATCCCGACGGGCGGATATACGGGTATTATAGAGAAACTTCTGGAAGGCAGCGAAGTACGGTTGGGTGCCGTATATGCCGCGGATAACGAAGAATTCAACGGCATTGCGGACAAGGTTTTATATACCGGCGCGATTGACGAACTTTTTGGATTTTGCTATGGTAATCTTGAATACCGTTCTCTTGAATTCAAATCCAAAGTTCTGGATTGCGAAAATTATCAGGGCAACGCCGTTGTCAATTATACTTCCCACGACGTGCCGTATACGCGCGTAATAGAACACAAGCATTTTGAATTCGGAAAACAGCCGAAAACGGTTATAACCGAAGAGTATTCCAAACAGTGGCGCGCGGGAGACGAGCCGTATTATCCCGTCAACGACGAAAAGAATAACGCGTTGGCGCAGAAATATATTGCGCTTGCTTTGGAGAAAGGTTATATCCTCGGCGGAAGACTTGCGGATTACAAATATTACGATATGGATAAAATCGTGAGGAACGCGCTGGACCTTGCGAAAAGAATACTTTAAACTTGAAATAAGGATAAAAACGCCCGCGTTTGGATTCAAACGCGGGCGTTATTTTGTTTAGTAAACTGTGTTAAATTATTGAAAAGAGAGATTTGCGGGCTTTGGCGTTATCTTAACGGAATAATTTGCGGTATCGGCGCAGAGGAGAGAGCTGTTCTTGAATTTTACGGTGCATTGAGGCGAGGGATAAAAGCCTCGGGAAATAGCGCATAAATATGTGACAGTCGGTTTTTCAGCTTTTAAAATGTGGAAACAAATAATAGTAAAACACCAAAAAAACGGAAGCGTCGGCGGTATTGATAATTGACGCTTTTATATATATAATCTATTTATAAAATAAATTTTGGCGCAAGGTAAAAAATGAAAAGATATACGGTAAAAGATTTGTCTGCGGAAGAAAAAATTAGGCTTTTGTGCAGCAACGGTTTTTGGCATACTATGGATTTTAACGGAAAGCTTCCGTCCGTGTCGGTGTCTGACGGACCGATAGGTCTGAGGGCTGAACGCAAGAACGAAAAGGGCGAAACGGTAACTCTTCCGTCGGTTTCTTATCCCTCGTCGCAGTCGCTTGCAAATACCTGGGATAAAAGCTGTGCCGCGCTTATGGGCGAATGCCTTGCGGACGACTGTTATGAAAAAGAAACGGATATACTTCTCGGACCCGGGGCGAATATAAAACGCCACCCGCTGAACGGCAGAAATTTCGAATATTTTTCCGAAGACCCCGTTTTGGCTGGCGAAATTGCCGCAAGCTATATAAACGGCGTTCAATCGCGCGGGATAGGCGCGTGCTTAAAGCACTTTTGTTGCAATAATCTGGAATATAACCGTTTCGAACAGTCAAGCGAAATTGACGAGAGGACTTTGCGCGAAATATATTATGTTCCGTTTGAAATTGCGTGCAAGGCAAAACCCGTTTCGATGATGAGCGCTTATAACAGGATTAACGGGCAGTATGCGAGCGAAAATACAAAGGGATTTAAAGTTCTGCGCGAAGAGTTCGGGTTTGACGGGGCGATGTATTCCGATTGGGAGGCGGTGCGTAACCGCACTTCTTCTGCAAAAGCGGGATGCGATATAGAATTTCCGTTCAATGAAAAAAATTACCTGCAGTGTATGGAAGATTACAAAGCGGGTAAAATTACGGAAGAAGAAATAGACGCCTGTGCGGAGAGAGTGTTGAAACTTGCTTACCGCTGCAAAGAAATGCAAAACGGCAAGGGGGTTAAAAGAACGGTTGAAGAACGTCTTGTCGCCGCGCAAAAAATTGCAGAAGAAGGTATGGTTCTGCTCAAAAACGAAAGCTGGATATTGCCACTTAAAAAGGGCGCGAAGATAGCTGTTTTCGGCTGTTATGCAAAACCGGAGCGCGGTATGCTCGCGGGCGACGGAAGTTCGCGCGTGGTATCTTTAACCGAAAATTTTGATTTGGTCAAGCTTTTGGAGGATGAACTCGGCGTAAAAATTCCGTTCGAAAGTATGTACTATTATGATAAGGTGCTTGGCACTAACGGCTATGCGCATTATGCTGCTAAACCGCAACAGGGTAAAAATTACGCAGCCTCCGCGGATATAAATATCGTGTGCGCGGGAACAGGCATTAATATCGAGGCGGAAGCTAATGACAGAGCCGATATGCGTCTTCCTCTTGCGCAGGAGCGCGCTATAGAAGATTTGGCGGCGATAAATCCTAACACCGTGGTTGTTATTTTTGCGGGTTCTGCTATAGACGTGAGCGCATGGGAACATAAAGTAAAGGCTATAATTTATGCGGGTTTTTGCGGCGAACGCGGGCTGAACGCGCTTTGCAATATCCTTTGCGGAAAAGTAAATCCGAGCGGAAAGCTTTCTGAAACGTTCCCTGTAAACTTTCAAAGTTCCGCCGTTGCGGGCGGGTACGTGGATACCGCCGTTACGCGTTATTCCGAAGGGCTTGACGTAGGCTATCGTTATTATGACAGACACCCGCAGTTTATAAAATATCCTTTCGGATTCGGTCTGAGTTATTCGGAATTCGTTTATTCGGATTTAAAAGTTAAGGCAGACGGTTCGGACGCTGAAGTGAGTTTTTATATCAAAAACGTTTCCGTAACGGACGGAAGCGAGATTGCCCAGATTTACGTTCAGGAATGTTCGCCCGTAGTGTACCGCCCGATAAAGGAGCTGAAAAGCTTTGAAAAAGTTAAATTGGCCGCGGGTGAAAAGAAAAAAGTTACCGTAAAGCTTACAAGCCGCGCGTTTGCGTATTATTCAGTTGCGGAAGATTGCTGGCGCGTGAACGACGGCGTTTACAGAATTATGGCGGGAAGTTCTTCCCGAAATATAATTTTAAGCAAAACCGTAGTTATCGAAAACGGGAAATTAAAGTTTTAAAAAATAAAAACGGTTTTATTTTTTGGAAACGCAAACAAAACAAACAGTCAAATAGTGGAAGCAGGGCGACCGTTGAAAACACGCCGTTGCAATGATATAATAAATTTAAATTACAGGGAGGAATTTAATCAATGGCGGGGTTGTCGTTACAGCACATTTATAAAAGATATAAAACGAGAAACAAATTCAGCCTTATTCAGTTTATAAAAAACAAGGGTAAGCTGCCTAAAAAGGAAAAGGAATTCGTAGCCGTAAAAGATTTCAATATGGAAATAGAGGACGGCGAATTTATCGTTTTCGTAGGGCCTTCGGGCTGCGGTAAATCGACCACGCTGAGAATGATTGCGGGGCTTGAGGAAATTTCCGAAGGAAATCTTTACATAGGCGATAAGCTTGTAAACGACGTGGACCCCAAAAGCAGAGATATTGCCATGGTGTTCCAAAGCTATGCGCTTTATCCGCATATGACGGCTTACGATAATATTGCGTTCGGGTTGAAAATGAAGAAAGTGCCCGACGTTATTACCGATAAAAACGGCAAAGAAAAAAAGATAATGCGGCATTTTACAAAAGCCGAAATCAAAGAAAAGGTTAACTGGGCGGCGCAGGTTCTCAACATAGAAGAACAGCTCAATAAAAAACCCGGTGAAATGTCCGGCGGACAAAGACAGCGTATCGCGCTTGGAAGAGCGATTGTCCGCAACCCTAAGGTTTTCCTTTTGGACGAACCTTTATCCAACCTCGACGCAAAGCTCCGCGCCGCGATGCGCGCGGAAATAGTGAAACTGCACGGCAAGCTTAAAACTACTTTTATATACGTTACCCACGACCAGATAGAAGCTATGACAATGGGTACGCGCATTGTGGTTATGAAGCTTGGCATTGTTCAGCAGATTGACACGCCTACGAATCTTTTCGATTTCCCCGACAACAAATTCGTTGCAGGGTTTATCGGCACTCCGCAAATGAACTTTTTTGACGTAACTATACAAAAAGCCGGCGAATTGCTGAACGTTACGTTTGAAAACGGGCAGACGATAGGCTATAAGCTTTCAAAGCTGCGCGTTATCAAACCCGAGTACCTTGACGGCGAACAGCACACAGTTACACTCGGCGTGCGCGGCGAAAATATAACTACGGTAAAAAGCGGTTTGAAAACTTCGCTCACGTTAAAGGAAGTGCTCGGCAATACCACGCAGCTTTTTGTGCATCTTACCGAAGACAGCAATGATTTCGTAGTATGCGTTTCCGAAAGAACGGGATATAACAACGGCGACGTTGTCGACGTTGCTTTCGACGAAAAACACATTCATTTGTTTGACAGCGAAACGGAAGAAGCTATAATGGGAAGAGAATACGGCAATAAATAATTCGGGAGTTGAAATCCGACTGTATGAATTGGCTTAAAAGATTTACTCTTTCGTTATTTTCGGATACCTGGGCAAAAGAAAGTACAAAATGCGGGTTTGCAAATATTTTACTCACAAGCGTTCTCGCAGTGATTTTTCTGTTTTTAGGAATTTTTGCTGGTAAAACGCTTACCTTTTCGGCTTATTACGGCGGGGCGGAGGAATTCCGAGAGTTTGTTTATAACGCGTTTATCGGGTCTGAAACAGCCGAGCCTATTTCGGTAACGATAAAAGACGGCAAAGCGAATATATCTTCGGGCGGCGGAGACGTGCTTATCAACACGTTTACCGACGAAAACGATAAAAGCGTTTATGCGTTTAACGGATATCAGTTTATTGCTGATTCCCGCAACGTTAGCTCGGTATACGACGATTTCGAAGCATATTGCGTTAAAAACGGCGGAACTGAAGAAATAAGTTACGAAAGCTATAAAAACCTCGGCGAAAGCGAAAAAAAGTCTTATCGGTTTGCGGTGCGTTACACGGGCAGGGAAAAACCGATAACCGATACGGACGCGGAAACTTATATAAATTTTCTTAAATCGCTTGACGACGAGGACGTCAACGCTCGGTTAAAAGAGCTGGAAGATAAAAAAGCCGAGTTGTCGGCGGAAAATTATAACCGTTCGGTTTATGCTTTATACGTAGATAAATATTATCCCGATATTTATTCCGTTACAGGCGAGAGAATTCCGACCTTGCGCGGATATTATTACTTTCTTACATTAAAATCGGAGGGAACGTATTTCTGCCTTTTTGGGGATATGGCGATTGCCTCTTTTAAATCGTATTCATACGGAATTATATCGTTCGGCGGGATTTACGGAGAGAATAACGGATTTGCTGTTTCCGACGGCGATAATCGCGTTGCGGCGGATAAATTTATAAAAAGCCTTTATTACGACGGTTTGCCGTTGCTGTTTTTAGTGGAGCTGATGAATTGCGTTTTCTTGATTATTGTGGCGGAACTCATAATTGCGGGCTGTATGCTGTTGTGTTTTGCTTTAAACAAAATCAAGAAGAAAGAGTTTTGCGATACGTTCGGTAAGTGCGCAAAGCTTATCGGTTCTTATTCGCATATAGCGGCGTTTATTTCAGCCGTTGCCGCGGTTTGTTCGGGTTTTGTTTTGACAGGCAGCGCGGTTGCTCTCGGCGCATACGGCGCGTTTGCAACGATTATGGTTGTAAGAACTCTGGTTTTGTTGTTGTGTAACGAAAAACGGGAAAACCCGACGTCGGGCGAAGCTGACGGCGCAGGTTTCCGGACGGAATTAATTTAAATGAAGTTTCCCCGCCCGTACAGTGCGGGGATTTTTTTACGGAGAAAGCATATGAAAGTTATAATTACGGAAGACTATGAAGAGATGAGCCGAAAGGCGTTTGAAATAATGGTTGAAACGGTAAAAAACAAGCCCGACGCGGTTCTCGGACTTGCAACGGGGACTACGCCGTTGGGACTTTACGGCAAAATGAAGGAAGATTTTAAGGCAAACGGTACGAGCTATAAAAATATAAAAACGGTAAACCTTGACGAATACGTCGGGCTTGACGGCAGCGACAAAAACAGCTACGCAAGTTTTATGAGGGAAAATCTTTTCAACGGTTTGGACGTGGATTTGAAAAATACTTACATAGAAAACGGTTCCGCGCCCGACGCAGAAAAAGAATGTGAAAGATACAACGAAGTTTTAAGCGGATTACAGCAGGATATACAGCTTTTGGGGCTTGGAAGCAACGGGCACATAGCGTTTAACGAGCCTTTTACGCTGTTCGGTACAGAGGTCCACGTTGTTAAGCTTGCAGAAAGCACTATACGCGATAACGCTCGGTTGTTTGACAATATAGAGGACGTGCCCGTCAAAGCGTATACAATGGGACCTAAAAATATTATGCGGGCAAAAAAGATACTTGTTCTTGCAAGCGGCGCTAACAAGGCGGACGCGGTTTACGGCGCAGTAAAGGGAGAAATAACGGAAAGTCTGCCCGCAAGCATACTTCAACTGCACCCCGATTGTATATTGATAGCTGATAAAGAAGCGGCGGCGCGGTTATGAAGGGATTTGCAAACGTAAAGGTTTATATCCGCGGCAAAGGAATTATCCGTGCGGATATAGGTATAAAAAACGGAAGAATAGCGCGGATTTCACCGCCGTCTCAAAGCGTTAAGCCTATAATTGAAACGGGGGATTGTTTGCTGACTGCGGGGTTTATCGACGAGCATATCCACGGCGCGGGCGGCGCGGACGTTATGGACGGAACGCGGGAGGCTTTGTCGATTATATCCGAAACGCTTGTAAAAGAGGGAACAACTTCTTTTCTGGCTACAACGATGACTCGCCCAGCCGCGGAAACAGAAAAAGCTCTCAAAGCCGTAGCAGGTTTCAAACGCGGGCGCGGAGCGCGTGTTTTGGGCGCGCATCTGGAAGGTCCGTTTATTTCGGAAAAGTATATCGGCGCGCAGTCTAAAGAACATATTTTAAATCCTTCGGCGGAAGTGTTTTCGGCGCTTTCGGCAGAGTCGGGAAATAATATCAGATTGGTTACTCTCGCGCCCGAACAAGAGGGGGCGGAACAGCTTATAAAGCATATCAAAAGCTGCGGAGCTACAGTTTCTGTCGGGCACAGCGGTGCAAGCGGAAAACAAGTTGCCGACGCGGTTGGTTTGGGGCTTTCGTGCGTTACGCATACATTTAACGCGCAATCTCCTTTCCGTCACAGAGAAATAGGCGTTGTCGGGGCGGCGCTGTTATCCGATGCGCTTTGCTGCGAGCTGATTGCGGATACGGTACACGTTTCAGTTCCCGCCGTAAAATTACTTTTAAAAAACAAACCGTATGACAAGGTTGTGCTTATAACCGACGCTATGCGGGCAAAAGGCGGGGCGGACGGCATATCCGAATTGGGCGGACATACCGTTTACGTGAAAGACGGCGAGGCAAGGCTGGAAGACGGAACGCTTGCGGGAAGCGTTCTTAAAATGAATAAGGCGGTTAAAAATCTTGTTGAAAAGTGCGGCTGCCCTACAGAACGCGCTTTGGATTGCGCAACGTACAATCCCGCAAAAAATCTCGGGCTTGAAAACGAATACGGAGTAATAAAACAATGGGCCGTTGCCGATTTTACTTTGCTTGACGAAGCGTTCAACGTGGTTTTAACGGTTGTAGGCGGAGAAATCGTATATATTGCGGATTAACGGCAGTTGTTTTTTCGCGGATAAAATAAATCCGTCGGCGGGTATCAACCCGCCGACGGATTTATTTTATGAAATTTTCATTATAATCGCCTGACCGAAATCCCCGAAGTTTTTCCCGAAAATACTTATTCCGCCGCAATGCTCCGCGTCGTCTTTAACTCCTATTGTAAAAGAAATGGAATCTTTATCGAAGAGGTGCAAATCGTCGAACGTAATGTGTTTGTGGATAAAAACGTTGTCGAGATAAACTCCGTTTTTGTCGACTGAAATTTTTTTCAATTGACCGAACTGTGAGCTTGTAATCGGCCAATATTCGGGGGTTAACCGCCCGCGCTTTCCGCCGAAGTTACCAGGGGAAGTGAACGTTAGAATTTCAAAACCGTTTATTTTTACGGTTATGTCGGACGGCCAGTTATTGTTGTAATAAATGGTATCCGAACAAACCTCAAGAGAAAAGCTTATTCTTTGCCTTGTTTCGTAATCCTTTTGCGGGGATGAGAACATATAGGTTACATACCCCGATTTGAACCAAAGACATTCCGCCTGCGCCCTTAGCGGGGAATAGAAAATCTGCGTGTCGTCAAACTGTCCGAGGTTGGCTTCTTTGCCGACCATTCCGCACGGCGCGCTTACTTTGCAGTCGGAATACATTCCTACGGGCATTTCCGTAATAATAGATTTAAGCTTGCTGTCAAGTTTGTTGGCTATAAGTGAAATTTTGACGTCGAGAACGGCTTGAGCGCAAAATTTTGTGTGACCTTTTAGCCCGGGCTGATAGCTTATTACCACAAGTCCTGCGTCTTCGAGTATGTCTATATGGCGCGAAACGCTGGAAATCGGTATGTTGAGGTTTTTAGAAATTTCCGAAAGGCTGACGGAACGGTTAAGCAGATATTTAAGGATTTCGAGTCTTACGTCAACGGACAGAGCGCGTGCGATTTTTGCAATCGATTCATGGTCCGACGGCTTGTCTATTTTTAAATTGAAATGTTTTTCCGAACTCACGTTTGCCATAGTCAACCTCTTTTAATATGGGGTAAAACGATTATAGCACAAGATTTGCGGCTAATCAATTATTTGTTTCCGAAAAATGGAAGCTTATTTGTAAAACGTTGATATTCTGTTGAAAATTAAACTTTTTCTTGTATTAAAGCGGCGTAAAAGTTTATTATCGCTTCAACAATTTGGAAGTTGCGCGCAAACAAACAGTAAGAAAGTGGAAGCGCCCTTAGTATTGTAATACAATTAGTCATTTGATACAATAATTATGAAATTAACGAAAGGAACAAAAAATGTACAGAAACGAACATCCCAATCCACAATTTAAACGCGACTCTTACATATGCCTGAACGGATTATGGGAATTCGGCAAAGGCAAATGCAAAAATGCGGCAGACCCCGCTTTAACGGGGGAAATAGAAGTTCCTTTTTGTCCCGAATCTGTATTGTCGGGCATAGGCGATACGGATTATATAACCGACTGCATTTACTCCAGAATTATTACCTTGACGAAAGAGGATTTGGCTGAAAGACTTGTTTTGCATTTCGGTGCAGTCGATTACGTTGCAAAGGTTTATGTTAACGGTAAATTCGCCTTAAAGCATACGGGGGGATATACCGCGTTCGAGGTTGATATCGCGCCGTTCGCGGTTGTTGGCGAAAACAGAATTACGGTAGCCGTTCACGACGATATAAAAGAAAATATACCGAGCGGAAAGCAGAGCAAAGAACCCGAACCGCACGATTGTTTTTATACCCGCACAACGGGAATCTGGCAAACGGTGTGGCTTGAGAAAACCCCGAAAGATTACATAAAATGCGTAAAGTTTTATCCCGACGCGGAAAATAAATGCGTAAAAGCGGAAGTGTTTGTTTCCGGTTGCGGAAACGTGCGAGTGAACGTGTTTTTCGATGGTAAAGCCGTCGGTTTTGCGGAGGGCGATTGTGAATACCGTCGGGTTTTTGAAATTCCTCTTTCCGATATACGTTTATGGGAAGTCGGCAAAGGCAATTTGTACGACGTTGAAATAATTTTCGGCAACGATAAGGTTTACAGCTATTTCGGATTGCGTACGGTTTCGTATAACGGAAGAAAATTCAAAATAAACGGCAAAAGCGTGTTCCAGCGCCTTGTGCTTGACCAGGGATACTATGAAGACGGCATTTACACCGCCAAAGAAGCCTCGCAGTTTGAAAAAGATATAAAGCTTTCTATGTCGCTTGGTTTCAACGGAGCAAGGCTTCATCAAAAGGTATTCGAGCAAAGATATCTTTATGAAAGCGACAAAGCTGGTTATCTTGTATGGGGCGAGTTCCCGAGCTGGGGAATGAAATACGATACCGTGGCTTCTCTGGGTACTTTCGTTTCGCAGTGGTGCGAGGTTATAGAACAGTATTTCAACCACCCTTCGATAATAATCTGGTGCCCGCTGAACGAGGTATGGGAAGACCTTGAAAACAACAAGCTTATAAGGGATATCCGTTTTGTGGAGGCGGCGTATTCGGCTACGAAAACGCTTGACCCGACGCGTCCTTGCGTTGATACAAGCGGCGGATATCACGGCAGGTTTACCGATATTTTCGATTTCCACAATTATCATTTGAGCGAAAAAACTTTGAAGTTTGTGGACGATATAAAAAATTCCGACCTTTTGACAATGGATAAAACGTTCGCGCCGGCAGCCGCGCAGGAAAATGTTCCGTACGACGGAAAGCTGCCGCTAATCGCGAGCGAATACGGCGGAATGGCTTACGCCGGAAAGGGCAAAAGCTGGGGATATCATACGTTTAACACGGAAGATGACTTCCTCGCGGAATATCTGGAAATGACTAAATCTTATCTTTTCTGCGATAAAATAAGCGGATTTTGTTATACGCAGTTATACGACGTGGAGCAGGAGCAGAACGGTTTGTTTTTCTATGACAGAAAAAGCAAGTTCAGCGATAAAACTTTGAAAGAAATTGCCGATTGCAACAAACTTGCGGCGGCGATAGAAAAATAAAAACAAGGGGGAAAGCGAGTGGAACAAACGGATATTTTGACTGCGGAACTGAATGCGGAAAACATTGAAAACGAAACAGACGCGGAAAATAACAATTTGCAGCCGAAGGAAACCAAGAAGAAAAAGATTTCAAGACGCAAAATTTCCGAATACATTTTTTGCTATGGAATGCTTTTGCTGCCTCTGGTTCAGTTCGCCATATTTTACATATGGATAAATTCAAACTCCATATTTATGGCTTTTCAGGAGTTCGACGGATACGCAGACGACGGCGGAGAACTGTTTAAATGGTCGCTTTACAATTTTGAAAGATTTTTCAGCGAGTGGAGCAACCCTTCTTCGATGGTAATTTCCGCGTTGAAGAATACCCTTAAATACTTTACGGCGGGAATATGTATGATACCCGTTTCGTTTATAGTCGCTTATTTTCTGTATAAAAAAATATGGGGCTACAAGTTTTTCAGGGTGGTATTCTTTTTGCCTTCGATAATAAGCGCGGTTCTGTTCGTTACGATTTATAAAGAATTAATCGAATACGGCGGACCTCTGGATATGTTTTTATCGCTTTTCGGGGTGCGCGTTCCGCCGCTTTTAACAGACGACGCAACGGCTACCGGAACGATTATCGCTTATACCGTATGGACGGGGCTGGGCGTAAATATGCTTTTGTATCAGAGCGCGATGAGCCGCGTCCCCAAAGAGGTTATGGAGGCTGCCGCGCTTGACGGAGTTCCCTGGTACAGAGAGCTTACGCAGATAGTTCTGCCGATGGTATGGCCGACGCTTTCAACCACGCTTATTCTTTTGATTACTTCCATTTTCAACAGCACGGGCCCCATACTTTTGTTTGCGGGCGCGGGAGTCGAAGTGGATAATCCGGCGACGATGACGCTTTCTTTCTGGATATACCGCCAGACGCAAAAGGGCGTGGATTTGAATTATCCCGCGGCGGTCGGTATGTTCTTTACGTTTGTAAGCGTTCCCATCGTGTTCGTAACCCGCTGGTTGCTTAACAAATTAGACCCCAAGGTCACTTATTAAGGAGCGCCGCAATGAGAAAAATGATTTCTGTAAGAAGAAGCTTTCAGCATACGAGCAAAGATTACCTCGTTGCGAAAATAATCGTATTCGTGCTGTTTGCGCTTTACGTATTCACTCTGTTTTTCGCGATGCTTTGGGCGGTGAACGCTTCGCTTAAATCGCAGGTCGAATTTAATCAGGACGTAAACAGTCTGCCCAAAGAATGGCTGTTTTCGAACTATGTAACGGCGTTTACAGCGGTACAGGCAAACGAAACCAATATGTTCGGAATGTTTTGGAATTCAATCTGGTATTCGTGCGGAGGCGCGCTTTTAACGGTGTTTACTTCTTCGGTAACGTCGTATGTGGTTGCAAAATATAAATTTCCAGGCAGAAACGTGATTTACGCGATTGCGATTATCACAATGATGATTCCTATAGTAGGTTCGTTTCCGTCGCAGTACCGAGTTTACGATACTTTGAAAATTATAGACAGTCCGTTTATTATTATTACCGCCGCGGCGGGTTTCGGGTTCGAGTTTATAGTTCTGTTTTCGTTCTTCAGAACGTTGTCGTGGACTTATGCGGAAGCGGGATTTATTGACGGAGCAAGCCACTTTAAAGTATTTTTCAGAGTAATGCTTCCGCAGGCGTTGCCCGTAATAGGTTCGCTGTTCATAGTTGCGGTTGTAAACCGCTGGAACGACTATATGTTCCCCACGCTGTTTATGCAATCGTATCCGACGCTTTCTTCCGGTCTTTATATATTCCAGCTTGAAATGACAAGGGGAATAAATTATCCGGTATTGTTTGCGGGACTGATTATAAGCGTTATTCCGGTTATAGTGCTGTTTGTATGCTTCCAGAACACGATGATGGAATCGATGAGCGTAGGCGGAATAAAAGGTTAATAAAAAAATTACGGTAAATTTTCGGCGCATATTTTTATGCGCCCGATGTAAGGAGTAACCTCCTTACAAAAACGTTTACCGGCATAAATAAAAAATTTTTAGGAGGAAAGTATGAAGTTCGGCAAAAAGTCGGCTTTGGCGCTGATACTTGCGGGCGTTACCGCATTATCTTTTACGGGCTGTTCAAACGGAGGCTCTTCCGCGGACGAACAATATCCCGAGTATGAAAACAACCAGTATATGTGGATTGGAGGCTGGGACCCCCCTATAAATACGGAAGCCGATTATAAGTTTGCCGCCGATATGGGGCTTACTCATATGTTTATAGACGGCGTAATGGCAAAGAGGGGAACAAAGGCTTTCACCGACCAGCTTGTTAACTGTGAAAAGGCAGGGCTTAAAGCGATAGTCGGCATGGATACCTCGCTTGCAAATACAGACGGCGTTGAGCTTGACGAAACAGATTACAGTATATATCCCGCTGTGGATATGATTAACGTTTGGGACGAACCTTACGAAAACGTTTTCCCCGATGTAGCGTCGCGTATTAAACGTCTTAACGAGATTTACGACGGAAAGGACGTAACTTTATATGTTAACGGCGATATGTGGCACGCAAAATCGCCTACGGAATTAGACGCAACCATCAATTACGTAAACAAACTTTACGACGAAGTTTTGTCGGAAATAAACGGAAGAAAAATTTTGTCGACAGACATATATCCGCTTTTAAGCTCGGCGGACGGAAACTGCCTGCAAACGAACTGGCTGTATGATATGAGCTGTTACGCCGATTTAACCAAGGAACACAGAGAGGACGGCGCCGAATTCCATATGTTCATACAGAATTACAGTTCGTCCGGCAGTATTACAAACCAACGCGAAATTTCAGACAAATCGGAATTTCTGTTCCAGGTATACACCGATATGTGCTTCGGCATAAAAGGTTTCAGTTGGTTTACTTACCGTAAATCTTTCCTTAATTTCGGCGGCGGCTGCGTTGAAAACGACGTTTCCTGCAGACCCACCAAGTATTATCAGATGGCTAAGGAAGTAAACGAAGAAATTTCCAAATTCGACCATGTGTATCTTTCGTTCGACTGGGAAGGAATTATGGGCTTAAACGGCACGTTAAACACCGCCGACGACCCCGAATATATCAACCCCAGCTTTAACTTCAATTCCGAACTCAAAGAACTTTCGTGTGCCAATAAGGTTTCCGCCACACAGGATACTCTTATCGGTCAGTTCAAGGATAAAGAAGGAAGAGCGGGACTTATGGTAACAAATTTCACGGACCCTGCAGACGGTCAGAAAGACGTTGTAAGCTTTGAATTCAAAGACGCTAACCGCGCAGTGGTATACCGCGGCGGCGAAAGAAAGATTTACGAAGTAAAAGATAACAAGGTTGATTTGAAGCTTGCGGCGGGCGAGGGCATATTCGTTATCCCCGTAAAAATTTAAAAAATATAAGGAGAAAAATCGATGAAAAAAATATTTAAGCTGGGCTGCGTGGTAATGAGCGCGGCAATTGCGGCAAGTATGGCATTGGGGCTTACCGCCTGCGACCCTAACGGCGGCGGTGGCGGCGGAGGAACAAACGGCGGCGGCACTATTTCCGTACACTACAAAACGGGCGGATTCGGCAAAGAAGTATATAACAGACTTGCAGCCGATTATAAGGCTCTTACCGGCGTAACGGTAAAATATGTTCCCAGCCAGACTACGGACGAAATCAAGTCTCTGTTACAGTCCAAACAGGAAAAGAACGACATAGTAATGCCCCTCCTCAATATTTATCAGTCGCAGGATTCAAAACTCCTTGAAGATTTGACGGACGTTTATAACGCGACTCCCGACGGGGAAAGCGTTGCAATAAAAGATAAGTTCAACCAAAGCCTTTACGAATACGCGGAAGCAGCCGACGGTAACAGATATCTTATGTTTGCGAACAACTCCGTTTCGGCTTTCTGCTACAATATCGGCACTTTGGACGAGGCTTTCGGCGAAGGGAAATGGTCTCTTCCCAAAACCACAAACCAGTTCGTCGATATGGCGCAGGAGCTTAAAAGCAAAGGTTATTACGCATTTTCCGCGTCTGCGAGTATCAACTATAACTGGGATTACGTAGGCGTTGTTTGGTGGGCGCAGTACGAGGGTATGGAATCGTACAAAAACTACTATTACGGCAAATATTGGGACGAAGCTTCCGGCGAATGGAAATTAGGCAAAGAAATAAACGACGCTCCCGGCAGACGCTACGCTTTGGAAACGCTCGGTCAGATTTTGTCGAAATCCAACGGATATACGCACCAGCACGCGGGACGTATGGGCTTTACCGAAGCGCAGGACGCGTTCCTTTCAAACGGCTACGTTGACGATAAAAAGAAAGTTGCGTTTATGGTAAACGGCGACTGGCTTGAAAACGAAATGTCTTCGTCTTTAATGCTTAATCCTCAAAAAATAGGGATGATGCGCAACCCCGTAATAAGCAAACTTGCGGAAAAGCTTCCCACCGTCGGAACGGAATCCAGACTTGTTGAAGTGGTAACCGCGGTTGACGAGGGCAAAACCGGATTGGCGGGAGTAAGCGAAGAAGATTTCGAAGCGGTAAGGCAGGCAAGGCTTATGGGATATACGGCAACCCCTAACTACCCCATAGCTATACCCGCATACCGCCCCGAAAACAAGAAAAAGCTTGCAAAGGATTATCTTGTTTATCTGTTCTCTGACCGTGCGCAAAAAATAATCGCAGGCGAATTGCAGGGGCTTACCTATCCCACGAGCTATGTGCCTGACGACAGCCTTATGTCCGACTTTGTTAAAACCCGTTATGAAGCGTTCGGCAACGACTTTATTCCCGTATTCCCGATAAACGCTTCCGCTATGGCATACCGCGGAGGACTTGGCGATTTGCCCGGCGTGAGCGGAGCGGATAAACGGCTTTTTAACGGCGATTCGGCTTCTTCCTTGCTCAGTACCTGTACAAGCGATTTGGACAGCTACTGGGAAAGCAAGTATTTAAAAGCGCTTGTAGACAGTGAAAATTAAAAATCGGGGGAAAATTTGATGAAAAAGAAAACAGCTATTATAGCTTTGCTTTCGGTATTTGCGGCAAGCACCGCGGGCGCGGCTCTTATGGCGGGCTGTAACGCAACCGTTGGGCGCATAGACGCGCCTACCTCGCTTGAAGAGGACCTCGGAACATACGTTATACCCGAATACGACGTAGTAGACGAAAACGGAATGATTCTGGCGGGCTACAACGTTTATCTTAAATCGGTTAAGGATTCTAACGGCGCGCCTGTTGATATAAACTACGGCTCCGTTACGGTAGATACCGCAGGAGTTTACAGCTTTGTGTATTCTGCGGGAAGCAATAAGGTAAGCGACGTAACCGTTTCAATAGACTTTGCGGACAGAACGGCGCCCGTTATAAATTACGACGATAAAAATCTCCCCGATTTCTTTATAAGGGGCAACGAGTACAGAATGCCTCAGTATACGCTTTCGGGCGATTACGTCAGGGATAAGTGCTGGGCAAAGGTTTATTATATTGCGGAAGACAAAACCGAAACCGAAGTTCAGATAGACGGAGGACGTTTCCTTGTTGACAAGGAGAACGGGGCTTACGCTATACGCATCCACGTTGAAGACGCGGTAGGCAATGCTAACGATTATGAATACGTGCGCAAGGTTGACGGACCTAAAACGCTGGTTGAAAACAGAGTTCTGTATTTTAACGAGGAGTTCGGCGCAAGACAGGTAAGCTGTTACGACAGCGCTTATAAGGGCGAATACGTTTCAAAGGATACGGACGGCGCTCACGTTTATGAAAGCGAGGAGGGCGCTTACAGAGTTACCTTTGACGGCGTAACCGAGACGCGGTATAACGAAGGCGTTGTAATTATGAACGTGCCGGCGCTTATTAATCTTTATGAGTATGAACGCCTTGAAATGTGGGTTTATAACGACAGCGATAAAGATATAGTAATGGGTTCTATGTGGTGGAACGACACCAAGATAGAAAAAGGCAAGTGGAATAAAATCACGTGGTCTACGCGCGAATGGGGCGGCAGAGACGGAAATAAAGACGCCAGCAATACAAAATTCGTGGACGTAACCGACATCAGCAAAATGACCATAAGGTTCCTCTTCGATTACGACCAGAAAATAATACCTAACGGCACGTTCTATTTTTCTTCGATGAACGCAGTGCCCAAAACTCCTTCCGTAATAACAGAAAAAGAGTGTGCGACCGAAGGCGGTGGAGTATCGTTTGACCAGAGTAAATACTTCATTAACGATACGGTAAATCTTTTTGCAAAGAAAGTAGAAGGCAAAACGGTTGACTGTTATAAGGTAGACGGAAAGGTTATCCCCGGAGATTCCTTTGTGGTAACGAAATCTTCCCACGAGGTTGAAGTCGTTTACACAAACGACCCGCTTACTCTTGACGGTCTCACGTGGGCTTCTTACGATTATGTTGCTCCTTCCGGCAGCGACGCTCAGGTTTATAAGCTCGGCGAAGGCAAAAACTGGGTTCTTTCGTTTGACGTTTACGATGTCGGCGCAAGCGGCTGGAACTATTTCGGCGCTTACGTGGGCGGAAAAGACCAGCTTCTCGGCTTTGAATTGGTAAACGACAGCGGTAAGTTAAGCGGTTACGGCGGAGCATGGAAGTGGGGCGACGGCGTTGCTCTTTCAAGCAATATTGTATCCATTCTTCGCGGGGCAACCGAGCAAAAGCCCGCGACTGTAAAGTATTTGCGTAAAAACGATACTTTAAAAACTTTTGTGGAATATGACGGCGTTTCTTACTTTATAGCCACTGTAAGCATTTTGAACAATCTCGAATGCATAGACGGAGACAGCTTCGGTATCGGAGGAAGAGCACAGCCCTCAAACGTTGTTCTTCACAATATAAGGGCGGTTGCAACCGAAACTAAAACAGAGCTTGTGCATGCAACTTACTCTGCAACCATAACCAAGGGCGACAGCCTTGTTGACTTTGCAAACAAAAACTACCGTATAGGCGACACCGTTACGCTTTCCGCTCCCAAAGAAAATAACGGCAAATTATTCCTTTGCTTTAAAGTGGGCGAAACGGAAATTAAAGGCAACAGCTTTGTTATAACGGAAAAGAACGTAACCGTAACTGCGGTATATACGGACCCCTGCACGATTACGCTTGAAGAAGGGCTTACCATAAACGGCAAGGGCGGCACGGTAACCGTTGCCTCCGGCACAACGCTTGAAATATTCTATAACGGCAAATCTCCGGACGGCAAGTACTATGCGGGTATTCTTGTAGACGGTCAGGAAGCGGGCTATACGCTTACGGTCACCAAAGACGTTTCCGTAACGGTAAACTATCAGGACCGCGTTGAAAACGACAATGAAGCCGTTAACGATATAAGCAAAGCGGAAGATTCAAACAATCTTGCATATCATCCTACGGAAGACGGATGGAGACCTTCTTCAGTCGAATACGTATCGAACGGTTACGACGGAATTGACGGCACGGTTGACGCCAACCATTCGCTTAAAGTTACTTTAAGCGGAAAAGAACAGGGATTCGGCGTTACCAACGGTATTGACGACCTTGGCAAATACAGCGAGATTTATTTCTATGCTTACACCGAAGAAACCGGAATTTCCGTAGGCGGCTGGTGGTGCGGAAATACCGATCTTACCGCGGGCAAATGGACTAAAGTAAGTTTCGGCAGAAATTTAAATCCTTTGAACTCCGACGAAAAAAGCGTTTGGGAAAACGGCTCTGAAAAGTTTATTTACCGCATAATGAACGGAAAAGCGGGTAGCGTTGTATATGTAACCGGTATCTACGGCGTACCCTATGAAGACGTTACGGTAACCAAGGACGAGGCTTCCTCGCAGTATCTCGGGCTTTCAGCGCCTAAATACGGAACGGCTTACAAAGAAAAGGAAACTGTTAAGCTTACGTGCAACGGCGCGCCCCAGAACAAAGCGTTTGTATGCTTCACGGTCAATGGTGTTGATATAGAGGGCGACACCTATACGCTTACGGCGGAAGGCGCGGAATTCGGAATACGTTTTGCCGACACAAGCACGCTGACTTTTGAAGACGGCGCTTCCGCGGCAGAAGGCGGAACCGTTTTCGGCAAGGGCGCAACCGTTAAGCTGACGCATGAATTCAAGGGAAATAAAGTTTTTGATTATTATCTGATTGACGGTTCTGTAAAAGTATTCGGAAACGAATTCAAAACAACCGCAACCGCGCATACCGTAAAAGCCGTTTATGCGGATAATATAAACGGGTTAACATGGGAAACCGCGGCATATGTTGCTCCTTCCGGCAGTGATGCGAAATCGCATAAACTCGGAGAAGGTACTCATTGGGTAATGACGTTTGACGTATCTTTGCCTGGTTCGGGTTGGAATTATGTCGGCGCATACATAGGCGGCGGCGACCAGCTGGTAGGCATTGAACTGGTGAACAACGACGGCAAATTCGGCGGTTACGGCGGAGCATGGAAAGGAATGACCGACAGCTATAACGTTGACCCCCTTATAATGAGCGTGCTCCGTGCTTCTTCAACCGTTCCCACTACTATGATTTATGCGCGCAGCGGAGACAGGATTTCAATACACGTCAAGCAAGGCGATAATTTGTATGAAATCGGTCAGGTTAATTATTCCACCTATGAGATTACGGGCAACAATTTCGGAATAGGCGAACGTAACGGCCCCGTCAATGCAACGCAAAGCAATATTAAGTTTATTTTGGGCGAAGATAAAGTAAACGCGTTTATTCAGAATACAATCGCGATTAAGCTTGAAAATGCGGAAAACGGAAAGCTTGTACAATACGGCGGCACGGAATATACGCTCCCCGAAGTAACGAATAATGTGGTAGACCTTTTTGGCAACAGAGTTGAAAAAGATGTTACCGTTTCCGTAAAAGACGCGGAGGGGAACAACCTGCCCGTAAACAGCGGAAAAATTACCGTTCCTTCATACGGGGGTTCGCAGACGATAACGGTAACTTATTCTGCGGACGGCGCGCTTAGCGTAAGCTATAAAATAATCCTTCAGAAAGCCGATACCGGAATTTTGCTTGAAGCAAACGCGTTTGGCACTGCAAATCTTAACGCCAACGGCAATACGGTTGCTTACAGTACCGAACAGCATCACGGCGACGACGCGGGTTCTATAAAAATTTCAAATATAGCGAGCAATGAAACCGGCGTGTTCCTTACAAAGAGCGAATATTCGAGATATGTGGAATTTTACGCTTACACTGCAGACAGCGGCATAAAAATGGGCGGATGGTGGTGTAACGATACGGAACTTGTTCAAAATACTTGGACGAGAGTTGTTATCGATACGCAACACTCCAACTACGACAGGCATAACGGCGAAGTGGTATTGCGTTTAACCGGCGCTTGTCAGGGTAAAACGGTTTATATTTCTTCGGTAAAAACAATAGCCGTCGATACGGCGGAATAACAAAAAACCGACTAAAGTAACGGGCAAAGCCCCCAAAGGCGAAAGCCTTCGGGGGCTTGAATTTTAAAAACAAAGTGGTATAATAAAAAATATGAAAATTGACTATAAAACCTATTGCGACAAAGTGAAGGGATGCTATACCGGCAAAAATATAGGCGGCACTCTCGGCGCGCCTTTCGAGTGTTTCCGCGGCGTGTACGATATCGATTTTTTTATGCAGGACGTTTCTTCGCCGGTGCCTAACGACGACGTGGATTTACAGCTTGTATGGCTTTCCGCAGTCGAACACGAGGGTAAAAATATAGATTCGCATATTCTTGCGCAATATTGGGAAAACTATGTTTCCGCGGTTATATCGGAATACGGAGCAGGAAAAAATAATTATCAGATGGGTATTATGCCGCCTTTATCGGGGTATCTCCGTAACGAAAACCGCGAAAGCAACGGCGCGTGGATACGTACGGAAATGTGGGCTTGTTTATGCGCGGGCAATCCTGCACTGGCGGCAAATTACGCGTATTATGACGCGTGCGTAGACCACAGCGGAGAGGGCATATATGCGGCTGTATTCACGGCAACCGTGCAGGCGGCGGCGTTTTTTGAAAGTGACGTTTACAAACTTGTGGATATAGGGCTTTCTTATCTTCCCGAAAAGTGCGGGGTGAGAAACGCCGTAAACGTTGTGCTCGATTGTTTTAAACGCGGCGACGACTGGAAAACGGCAAGAAAGAAACTTTTAATTGCCGAACCTTCAAGCTTCGGCGAAATAGGCGGGGAATGGACGGGAACGGCGCAAGTGCCCGCAAGTAAAAAATGCCCCGTGCAGAAAAAGGATAACGATATTCCGAAAGCCGTTCACGGCTACGACGCTCCCGCAAGCATAGGCATAATACTTATAGGCTGGCTTTACGGCAAGGGCGACTTCGGAAAATCCGTCTGCATTGCGACAAACTGCGGGGAAGACACCGATTGTACAGCGGGTACGCTCGGCGCGATTCTCGGCATAATCTGCGGGGAAAGCGGTATACCCGAAAAGTGGAAAAAAGGCTGTTCGGAAAAGATTGCCGTATGCACTCTCCGCCCCGACCTTTTGCTGAACGTTCCCGAAACTGTTTCCGCGCTTTGCGAAAGAGTGATAAAGCAGTTCCCCGTAATTTCTTCCGAAAGGTGTAAATTTTCCGAAAACGGTTTCGAAATCGGCGCGGCTTGTTTGGCTTACGACGAAACCGCTTTTTATCCTTATCAGCAGGAGAATTTCAAAGAGCTGTTAAAGGAAAGCCCTTCAACCGTGCGCTTTCATTTTCCTTCCGTTACGGTAAAGGTAAATTACGGCTCGGATTTGGCAAAAATAGAAGAGGGAATAGAAAAGAATTTAATTGTAACTTTCTGCAACAAGCTGTATCTTCCGCAGTATTTAACCGTACGCGTGCTGGGCGTTCCCGAAGAATGGAAGGTTGTAAACGGCACTGAGCGCGCCGTCGGGCTGGAACATTGGCACGGAAGCAAAGTTAGCCATACGAATTCGTTTGAATTTAAATTTACGCCCGATTTGCTTGAAAATCATAAATACGGTTTAACGCTTGAAATATCTGCCAACGGCAGAGGAGAAAAGTATTTTGTTCCGCTGACTTTTGTTAACGGTTCTTGTTAAAGGATTATATGTGTTCCGATAAAATCGATGAAATCTTGTTTTCCGGAAATTACGGCAAAATCGTTGAAAGCGATTACGCCGTTCTTTGCGGAACCGCGCCCGAATACGCGCATATACGCGCCGCGATTGCCGCTTCTTTCTATAAAGAACACGGTACAAAATGCATTATTGCGAGCGGAGCGGCGGTTTCCGATAAAAGCGTTGCCGAATGTTCCTGCCTTAAAAAAGAGCTTGTAAAGCTCGGCGTTCCCGAAAGTGCGGTCATTGAAGAACCGAACGCCTTCGATACAATTCAGAATATGACGTGTTCGCTTACCGAAATCTGCAAACGGACCGATATAATGAAAGTGGAAAACATTACGGTGATAACGGAACCTTTCCATATAAAAAGGGCGCTTAGCCTTGCAAAAATACTTTTGCCGGAGTTTATAAAAATCCACGGCTACACGGAAGGCGTTGAAATTCAGCGTCGGGATTGGAAGACGGACGAGCGGTTGAATAACTGCGTTAAAAACGAAATTAAAATTTTGAAACAACTTTATGAAAAAGGACGCATAAAGGACATAACTATATGAATATAAAAATACTCGGCTCCGGCGGGGGAGAGGGCTATCCTGCTTTGTTCTGCGGCTGCGAACATTGCAACGCGGCAAGAAAGGCGGGAGGTAAAAGCCTGCGCTCTTTATCGCAGACTTTGATAGACGGAAAGCTGTTGATAGATTTGCCCGCCGATACGCATATGCACTTTATGCAAAACGGGATAAACTTCGGAAACATAGAACACGTTTTGATAACGCACGTGCACGACGACCATTACTGCCCCAATCTTTTCAGTACGCGCGGAACGGATTTTGCTTCCGTTATAAAATACGAAAAACTACACGTTTACGGCAATGAGGACGTCGAAAGGCTGTTTAACGGCTATTACAAGCTTTTCCCCATAAGGGAAGAAATTCGCAAAAACATATTTTTTCACGTTTTAAAACCTTTTGAAAAATTGCGGATAAACGGTTATACGGTAACTCCGTTAAAGGCAAACCACGCGCCCGAACAAATTGCGCTCAATTACATAATAGACGACGGAAAAACAACGCTTTTGTATCTTTTGGACAGCGGATATCCTGAGAAGCAAACGCTCGATTTTATTTTAAATTACGGTAAAAAGTTCAATTGCGTAATTACGGACGGCACTATGGGCTGTAATTATTACGTTTACCATATGAATTTCGAACAGAATATACGGCTCAAAAAAGAGCTGATAAAACTTGGCGCGGCGGATAGCGGCACGCGGTTTATAGTAAGCCACATTACTCATAACCACTGCGGTCTGCATGGTGAAACGGAACAATATTTTGAAAAAAGCGGAATAGTTCCCGCTTACGACGGAATGGAAATTAACGATGAAAATTGAAGAATACATACTTTCGCATTTCAAGGGGATTTTAAAGCCCCCCGTAAAAAATCTTAAATATCCTTTCATAGTTCCCGGGACCGGTTATTTAACTGAGCTTTGGGGTTGGGACGCTTATTGGGAAACTTTGTCTTTTAAAAGGGCTTTCGAGCTGTTCGGAGATGAGGAAATGGCGCGCGCGGGCGTTTCGCGGCAAACCGCAACGGAACATATACGCGGCAGTATACTCGATTTTTTAGACGCGCAGGAAGAAGACGGCTTTATCCCCATTATGGTTTCCGCCGGCGGGCTTTTCGAAGGGTTTTTCCAAAACGAACACAAAAAGGGAACTCCGCTTAACCAGCATTTGCCGTTTTTGTGTCAGTTTGTTTTGCTTGCGAGTGAATTTTTCGGCGGTTCGGACTGGTTTGACGTTGAAAAACTTATAAAGTATATTAGGTATTTTGAAGAAAAGCAATACGATAAAAATTCCGGTCTTTTTTTCTGGCAGGACGATATTATGGTGGGGATAGACAACAATCCCACAGTTTTTTACCGCCCGCATAGAAGCAGCGCGGATATATTTTTGAACAGTTTTATGTATCTGGAATATGCCGCGCTTGCGAAAATTCTTGAAATGCTGCGTGACGGGCGCGCTTCGGAAGCGGCGGAAAAAGCCGAAAAGCTAAAAGCCGCAATAAACACTGAAATGTGGGACGAACGCGACGGAATTTATTATTCTCAGGACGTCGGTTTTGAAAAAACAAAGTGCGCGGTAAAGGGCGTGGCGCTTCATTCGGGGCTTGCTCCGCATTGGAAGACAATGCCGCTGAAAATCCGTTTTTGGGCGTGCTTTTTGCCGATGTACGCAGGAATTTGCAACGAAACACAGGCGGAAAGAATGTGCGTGCATCTCA
Organism: uncultured Christensenella sp.; assembly: GCA_910577375.1. Taxonomy (GTDB): domain Bacteria; phylum Bacillota; class Clostridia; order Christensenellales; family Borkfalkiaceae; genus Coproplasma. The sequence goes on along the minus strand of CAJTLT010000003.1, from coordinate 130,890 downwards.
CCGAAAACGACGATATATTTGCGGAATACGGCATAAGAACGCTTGCAAAAAACGAAAAAATGTACAGCCTTGTAAAAAGCGCGGGCAATCCGTCCAACTGGCTCGGTTCGGTTTGGTGCATATCGAATTATTGCGTATATAAGGGGCTTGTGCGTTACGGAAAATCGGAGCTTGCGGAAAAGCTAAAACAAGCAACGCTTAATTTGCTCGATAAAAATCTTAATGAACACGGCGACTTGTTTGAAAGTTACAACCCAGATACGGGCGAACCGTTTATGCACCCCGGCTTTTTAAGCCATAATCTGCCCGTAATAGATATGTTAAAATGAAAATTTCAAAGGATTTAATAAATAACGACGTTCCCGCAAACGGACAAATCCAAGGCGACGAGTGCGTATCTTTCAGTATAGCCGCTGATGCGGATATTAAAGTGCTTTTTTTGGGCAATTCGATAACGCGCCACGGACCTGCGGAAAATATCGGCTGGCTCGGCGACTGGGGTATGGCGGCTTCCTGCAAAGAAAACGATTACGTTCATAAATTTGTGGGCTTATTAGAGCGCGGCGGTAAAAACGTTTCGTTCTGCGTTGTTAATTTAAGCGATTGGGAACGCTCCCGCGATATGTCTTTGCTTGAAAGCCGATATGCCGCTGCCCTCGCGTTCAATGCGGATATCATAGTTGTACGGCTTGGCGAAAACGCGGGTTTGGCGGAAAATTTGAAAGCTTTTATTCCGTGTTATCGGGAAATGGTAAATTATTTTTCCGCAAACGGCGCGTGCATAATTCTAACCGATTTGTTTTGGGAATATGAACCGTTTGACGTTTTTGTGCAAAAATTCGCCGAAGAAAAGTCTTACGGTTTTGCGCAAATCCACGATTTGGGTAATTACAACGGAATGAAAGCTTTGGAACAGTTCGCGCATAAAGGCGTTGCCGTTCATCCGAACGATAAAGGAATGGAAGAGATTGCAAAACGGATTTACGGCGCAATAAAACGGTTTTAAATAATTATTGCAAAACGGTGGTAAAAATGGCTGATTTAATATTAAACGAATTGAAATACCTAATAGGCGTTGCCGTGGCGGTGGTTCTGGGTTTTGCTATCGGTTTTGAAAGAAAACTCAGATATAAAGAAGCGGGAATCCGCACGCACACGATTGTATGCGTAGGGTCTTCGCTGATGATGGTAATTAGCAAATACGCGTTCGGGGAAATTTCTGCGGACGGCGCAAGGGTTGCCGCCCAGATAGTTTCGGGAATAGGTTTTTTGGGCGCGGGTATTATTATGTTCCGCGGTCAGAAAATGCACGGGCTTACCACCGCGGCGGGTATATGGGCAACGGCGGGCGTAGGAATGGCTGCGGGCGCGGGGATGTATGTCGTCGCCGTCGGGGCTTCGGTAATTTTGATTGCAGTTCAATGCGTATGCCATATAAATTGTAAACTTTTTCAAACAAAACGTTTTTACCGCGTGAAAATAACTTTTGAAAATACTGCCGACGAAAGCGAAAGAGTAAAAGAACTTTTTGCCGCAAAACATTTCAACAGCCTGAATATAACTCGTAACGGAGAATTTACGGTATACCACGCCGTACTTAACACGGATAAAGAATATTCGTCGCAAAAATTGAACGAAATTATGAAAGATAATCCGTTTATTTTGTCGGTTGAACGTTGCGACGAAGAATAAAATTTTACATAAAAATATTGAATTTAAGAAAAATAAAAAAGCGGACAGCCTTAAAAACGTATGTCCGCTTTTTTTGTTCGCTGAAAGTTTATTGCGATACACAAATAAACATTTACCAATAAAAATCTACAAATACTAACTAAAATAAACAAAAATCCACAAAAAACCACCGCCAACAAATAACATTTAGTTGCATTTTTTAAAATTACACTTACGCTGGGTTATCACGCTCAGAGGTGGTATTTTGAAAAAACAAGAGTTAGAAGGCAGTTATAATTATCTTTTAAGATACTTAATTTCCAGCCTTGACGAGTTGAAAGAATTGCGTATGACGCCCGAAAAGCGCGACGACGAATTCTTGCTCGGAGAAACTTATGCTTTTTTGGAGTGCTTGGAAATTATACTTTTAAGTACTGATACCGAAAGGGCGGTTATGCTTGGCTTGGAAAAGAAATACGGCATAATCTGATTTATCCAATTTAGCACCGAAAAATCCGCTTGTTTAGGCAAGCGGTACCTTTACCGTACTCAAAATCGGGAAAAAACGGAATTAAAAAGCGGCGGAATTGTTTTTGCCGCATTTTGTTGCGCCGTTTTTTAAAAACGTTGTAAAAATATTCAAACGTGCTTTATTTCTGTTAATAAAACAAAAGTAAAGATCTGTTTTTGGGTTGTAAAATTTGCAGTCAAATTTATCCTTGATATCGAAATTAATAAAAACAACCACTGAATGCCGACAATAAAAAGCCTGTCGGGTATAAGTTGGGTTGCCGTTGTAAAAAAGCGTAAAAGAACCCCGTAGGGCTTCCTACGGGGTTAGACTTATGTAACTTTTTGATAGGTTGAAATTGGTGGGCAATTGTGGGTAATCTTCCGAAAACCGCTTAAAAAACAACAAAAAACGGGCAAAATCGCCCGTTTTTTTGTCAGTGATGAATGATAAGTAGCGTAGTAAACCGCCGAAAGGGTAGCAGACAGACACGGGGTTTGAACGTTATTTATGGATTAAAATCACAATGCAAGTAATCGTCAAGAGTTATGGAAAAGGGGGTGACGGTAAATGTCATTATCTCTGTAAAGTAATCGTTATGTGGTCCTTCAAAGGTATTAACGGTTACTTGAACGTTAAAAACATTACCCGTTCTTTTTATAATTTCAATGGTTGAATCGCCTATTTCATAACGGCGACTATACCCATAATATTCGGTAATTGCTTTTTCGATGTGCGGGTACAGTAAAGCAATTGAGAGTTCGTCGCAATTTAAATTCTGGTGTGATTTTATTTGAGTGTAAATATAGTTAATCATAAATTTATTATGCTTCAAAACAATTTTAAATTATTGATTATTAAAATTAGAAATGCCGTATTTCATCTTTCGACAAAATACGACATTATTCTTGTCAATGATGAATGATAAGTAGCGTACTGAACCGCCGAAAAGGGTAGCAGACAGACACAGGGATTGAACCTAATTAGCCGCTATTTTGAAACTAAGCAGCGTATAAACACTTTGATTGAGTTGACATACGCGCTATGGCGTAGTATTATATAGTCAATTAAACGGACAGTTCGTTTGCGCCATCCTGTCTTTAAACAAAACCAGGGCATCTGAATAGAAATAGTCTTTTTAGGTGCAGTCGTTTTGTTGCGGCTGCATTTTTTTTGCGCAAAGGGAGAGAAATGTATTATTTAAAAACTTCGGCTTGTTTCGACAGCGCGCACTTTCTTCACGGATACAACGGCAAGTGTGCAAATATCCACGGTCACCACTGGATTGTGGAAGTAAAGATAAACGGCGGCAAGTTGCATGGAAACGGCGAAAAGTGCGGTATGCTTCTGGACTTCGGCGATTTTAAAAAAGCGGTTAAAGAGCTTGCGGAAGGTTTTGACCATACGCTTATTTACGAAAAAAACACCCTTAAACCTGCAACCCTTGCCGCGTTCAAGGAAGAAGGGTTTTCATTGGTTGAAACGGATTTCAGACCCACTGCCGAAAACTTTGCCGCGCACATATACGCCGACCTTAACAGAAAGGGCATGCCCGTTTTCAGCGTGACAGTGTACGAATCACCCGATAACTGCGCGGTGTACGGTGAGTGATATGTGCTGTTTTAAGGTTGCCGAAAAGTTCGTAAGTATAAACGGTGAGGGACCGCGCGCGGGCGAGCTTGCCGTATTTCTTCGGTTTTGCGGCTGTAATCTAAATTGCGGTTACTGCGACACGCGTTGGGCGAATACAGCCGACGTAAAATACGAGCTTGTTTCTGCGGGAGAGCTTGTTGCATACGTAAAATCGACGGGCGTAAAAAACGTTACACTGACGGGTGGGGAACCTCTTTTGCAGGCGGATATTGCGTATCTTATAGAGCTGCTTGGAGCGTCGGGCGCAGAAGTTGAAATAGAAACCAACGGAAGCGTTCAGTTGAAAAATATAGTTTCCGTTTCGCCCCGTCCCGCCGTTACCGCCGATTATAAACTTCCTTCAAGCGGAATGGAAAAACATATGCTTACCGAAAACTTTTCTTATCTTACGTTTCAAGACGCGGTCAAATTTGTGGTCGGGGATAAGTTCGATTTGTTGCGTGCGGAGGAGATAATAAAAGAGTACGGACTTACAGACAGGTGCCGCGTTTATTTCAGTCCGGTATTCGGAAAAATCAAGCCCGAAGAAATAGCTGAGTTTATGAAAGAGCGTAAGCTTAACGGCGTACGCCTGCAATTACAGTTGCATAAAATTATCTGGGAACCCGATAAGCGCGGGGTATAGGAGAAAGTATGGATATTAAAGGAATAGAAAAACATATCCGCGGGTTATTAGTCGCCATAGGCGAAGACCCCGACAGAGAAGGTCTGCGTGAAACGCCCGCCCGCGTAGCGAGAATGTACGAAGAAGCATTTGAAGGTATAAAATACACCAATAGCGAAATTGCGGAAATGTTCGGAAAAACTTTCGAAGTTCCGTCCGACCCGAATTCAGGCGGCGCGGTAGTCATAAAGGACATAAGCGTGTTCAGCTATTGCGAGCATCATTTGGCGCTTATGTACAATATGAAAGTAGACGTGGCGTACGTTCCGCGCGGAAGGGTTTTGGGACTGAGTAAAATCGCGCGTATATGCGATATGGCGGCAAAACGGCTGCAATTGCAGGAACGCCTTGGGCGGGACATTGCCGAGATAATTTCACTTGCGGCTTTATCGCCCGACGTCGGCGTCAGGATAGAAGGCTGTCACAGCTGTATGACCTCGCGCGGGATAAAAAACGTATCATCGAAAACGGTTACCAAAACTTATTTCGGCGCGTTTAAAGACGACGTTTCTTTGCAAAATCTTTTGGGGGATAGGGTATGAAAGCACTTGTTTTATTAAGCGGCGGCGTGGACAGCACAACTTGCCTCGGGCTGGCGGTTCAAAAATACGGCGCGGCGGAAGTTTTCGCCCTTTCCGTTTACTACGGACAGACACACAGCAAAGAGCTTGATGCAGCGCAAAAAGTTGCCGGCTTTTACGGCGTTGATTTAAAGCGGCTTGACCTTTCGGTCATATTCGAAGGCTCGGACTGTTCGCTCTTGGCGGATTCGCCCAACGATATACCCCTGCAAAGCTATGCCGAACAGCTTTCGGTAACGGGCGGCAAACCCGTTTCAACCTACGTTCCTTTCAGAAACGGACTGTTTCTTTCGGCGGCGGCAAGCGTAGCGCTGTCGCACGGGTGCGAGGTGATATATTACGGCGCGCACAGTGACGATGCGGCGGGCAACGCCTATCCAGATTGCAGCGAAAAGTTCAATTCCGCGATGGGCGAAGCTATTTATACGGGCAGCGGCGGACAGCTTAAAATTCTTGCGTCCTTTGTGAACTTAAACAAATCTCAGGTTGTAAAAAAGGGGCTTGAACTTGGCGTTCCGTATAAATATACTTGGAGCTGTTATTCGGGCGGCGAAAAACCTTGCGGCGTATGTGCTACTTGCCGCGACCGCGCCGCGGCATTTAAAGCCAACGGAATAGAAGACCCTGCAATAAAAGGAGAATAATATGCCAAGAGAGAAACAGAACGAAGGTATTACACTGCTCGGGAACAACAACACTAAATATCCACAGACTTACGATCCGTCCGTTTTGGAAACATTTGCAAACAAACATCTCGGAAGGGATTACTTCGTAAAATTCAACTGTCCCGAATTCACAAGCCTTTGTCCCATTACGGGTCAGCCCGATTTTGCCACGGTCTATCTTTCGTACGTCCCGCGCGAAAAGATGGTTGAAAGCAAGTCTTTGAAGCTATATCTTTTCGGGTTCAGAAATCGCGGTGATTTTCACGAGGATTGCGTGAATATAATTATGAACGACCTTATTGATTTGCTGGATCCGGCATATATCGAAGTATGGGGCAAATTTCTGCCCCGCGGAGGGATTTCCATAGACCCCTATTGCAACTACGGCAAAAAGGGGACCAAGTGGGAACAGGTAGCATGGGACAGGCTTTCGCACCATGATATGTATCCCGAAAAAGTCGACAACAGATAATAAAAAAGCGGACGGACGTCCGCTTTTTTATTAAGCTCTTTTTGTTGTGTCTGATGCAGAAACAGGGAAATGCAAGATAAAGAAAATCATATCCTGTCATGGCAAGCGTCAACTTGCGCAAAAAGGACATTTTGCATGGAAAAAGACACACGCAGCGGAGTTTTATAAGCTCTTTTTGCGTGTGTCTTTGTGTCAATGATGGGTGAAAGCGTTTCAATGAAAAAAGTCAGTGCTCTAATGAAAGAAATGGATTTAAAAAGCAAGCAATGCAAAAAACGTGTTTTCGTTCAGCAGGAAAGTAAGCGTCCGTGCTTACCACATTTATTACATCGGGAGTTTACCCAAAAGAAACCAAACGTGTTTTGGGTGGGAGATATAACGCAGATTAAAACTGGTAGATTGAACTTTTATCTTTGCGTAATAATTGACTTATTTTCAAGAAAAATTATAGCACATAGATTATCTGGTCAATGCACAAACAATTTGGTGATTAACACATTTAACGATGCTTATGAATTGCGTGGACAACCAAAGGGATTGTCTTTTCATAGTGATAGAGGTGGACAGTATATATCGCACGAATATCAAGAGTTATTACGGTTTTACGGCGTAAAGCAATCGTGTTCAAAAGCATACAATCCGTATGATAATGCAGTTGTTGAGTCGTTCTTTTCACGGTTAAAGAAAGAGGAAATAAACTGTGGACAATTTGAAGATTTTCTTGATTTAAAGATGAAGATTAGCAAATATATGGACTTTTATAATAACTATTGTCCGCATGAAAGTCTTGGGAATATGACTCCGAATCAGAAAGAAATTGAGTATTTTAGCAAGTAAAAAATCGGACAGTCCGAAAAAGACTGTCCGATTTTTCGTGCACCGTGCAGGTGGCGCGGAAGAAGGGATTTGAACCCTTGCTACGGTTTCCCGTACTACTCCCTTAGCAGGGGAGCCCCTTGAGCCGCTTGGGTACTTCCGCTCAAAGTATTAAATATGCTTACTAAATATATCATAATATTATGCGTTTGTCAAAACATTATTTCACGTTTTTTTAAAATTGGGGTTAACAAATTTTCCGCCGTGCTTGCAAAAAGGCTATTGCGTGTGATAAAATAATTTCAATGAAACGGAACAAGGCTTTTAAAATTTTTCTTAATATTTTTACCGTTATAGCATTGTGGTTTTTTATTGCGGGATTTGCGAATATTTTTAATACCTTAAACTCCGAAAGTCTTTATAAGCACGGCGAAACGGTTGAAGGAGAAGTCGTCCGATATTATCTCCGCGGCGGTAATAGTAGCGGCTCGTCGTCAAGCAGAGGAGCATATACGATTTATTTCGTTTGCAAGTATAACGACCCGAAAACAGGCAAAGCTTATTTTGCGGAAACGGCAACAACGCCGCACCGATACGCTGCCGATACCGCAAAAAAGATCGGTGAAGAACACGTTGGGGATAAAATCAATCTTGTTATAAGCGGTTCTCTTTGCACGGCGCAGCGCGACACGGAATGGGGCTATATTTCAAACATTCTTATTACGGTGTTTTTTACTGTTGGCGGCGCGGCGGTTATTGCGGCGCGCGTTGTATACGAACTCAAAAAAGATAAAAGAAAGAAAAATATAAAGGCGGCGGAGCAAAGCGCTGAGCTTTCGGGCGAAGCCGGTCTTTATTGAATTTAAGGAAGGGGAAATTATGAAAATTGTGTTTTTCGGGGATTCTATCACCGATTGCGGAAGGGACAGAAACGACGCAAATTCGCTTGGTAACGGATACGTTAAAATTCTGGCGGACAAGCTCCGCCCTATTTATCCCGATACGGATATCGAACTTATAAACAAAGGGTTATCGGGCGACGAGGCGGGCGACCTTTTGGCGCGCGTCGATAGCGACGTAATAGCTCTTAAGCCAGACGCGGTTGTAATTATGGTCGGTATAAACAACGTAATACATCACTTTAAAAACGATAAACCGCTCGATTTGAAAAAATTCGAAGCCGATTTAAAAGAACTTTTGAAAAAGCTCAAAAAAGAGGGGGCGGTTGTAATTTTTCTCGAGCCGTTTTTGCTCCCCGCGCCAGATAAACTGCGCATGCGCAAACTTTTTAACGAAGAGCTTGCCGTTATTAACAAGCTTGCTTTGAAATACGCTGACGAATTTGTCGCTTACGACGAAATGTTCAAAGGGCTTGCGGAAAGTATTCCTTATTCCGAATATTCCGAAGACGGCGTTCACCCTACGCACCGCGGTTCAAGGCTGATTGCCGACCAGGCGATAAAGGCAATAAGAAAGCATTTGCTTTAATATAAAATAAAAGCGCGGACTTTTTAAGTCCGCGCTTTTAAATTTGGTTTTGAATTCAGTTTTTATCCGGTTTTATTTCATAATACTTTGCAAGCCCGCCGGAAGAGGTTTCGCGGTAACTGTTCAAAAGGTCTTTGCCGGTGTTGTACATCGTTTTTACAACGGTATCGAATCTGATTTTGCGTGTATCCGCTAAAAAATTCGCAAGCGACAATGCGTTAATCGCGCGCATCGCCGCAACCGCGTTCCGCTCGATGCAAGGTATCTGCACAAGTCCCGCAATCGGGTCGCAGGTGAGCCCCAGATGATGCTCCATTGCAACCTCCGCGGCATACTCAATCTGGTCAAACCCCATTTCAAAAAGTTCCGCAAGCGCCGCGGCCGCCATTGAACAAGCCGAACCTATTTCCGCCTGACACCCGCATTCCGCCCCGCTTATGGAGGCGTTTTTCTTAATCAGGTTTCCTATAATTCCGCCTGCCGCAAGCGCATGTATAATTTGCTCGTCGGTAAATTTACGCTCGTCTTGCATATACTTTAAAACGGAGGGGACAACCCCGCACGCGCCGCACGTGGGGGCGGTTACGATAATTCCGCCCGCCGCGTTTTGTTCGCTCGTAGCAAAGGCATATGAGCAGACCAATCTGTTTTCTCGGGTCTGCGCGGATTCGTCTATGTGCCGCTGATTATAAAGCTTTTGCGCGCGCCGCTGTGTACCGAGAATTCCGGGAAGAACGCCGTTTGCCGTCAATCCTTCGTGAATGGTTTGCTTCATCTGCGCCCATACGTCGGCAAGAAAATCAAAAATTTCTTTGCCCTCGCAAAGCTCCGCATACTGCCATAGCCTGAGGTTGTTCGCTCTGCAATATTCGCTTATCTCATTGTAAGTATTTAAGGGATATATGCCGTCGGATGCGTATTTTTCATATTTATCGGGCGGGTCGCCATCGAAAACAACGGAACCGCCGCCAACGCTGTATACGGTGCGCGTAATTATATGATTGCCCCGCTTATATGCCGCGATTTCCATAGTATTCGGGTGAACGGGGCAGGGTTTTTCGCCATCGTGTATAACCGAACACTTTATCGGGTGCGCGGTGTTTATAATAACTCTGTCTGTTCCGTGGCCGTCGCCCGTTAACGCAAGCGAGCCGAAAAGCGTAACTTGGAACTCGTCGGTTTCCGGATAAAGCTTGCGCATTATTTTTATCGCCCGTTCCGGGCCCATCGTGTGTGAGCTTGAAGGCCCCGTTCCCGTTTTATATAATTCTCTTAAAGATTGCATTTTATCTATCCTTTAACAGTGTTAATCCATTTTGCGTAAAGTATGGTTTCCTGATAAACTACCTTTTCTGTAAGTATAATTTCATCGTTTACTATCGTTTGATTTGGTTCAGTTACTTCTTCGGGAAGAGTATCAACTTCAAAATCCCACTCGTTTATGCAGTCTGCTTCTTTATACCAACCGCCGAATTCGTAACCCTCTCTTTCAGGCTCTTCGGGGATAAACTCTATCTTGCCGCCGTAATCGCAATCGTCTGCCCAGTAATAGCCGTAATTTTCCGCATCTTCATAATTGTAATAATATGAAACGTTCGCGGCGCTCAAAGGAATTGTATTTGGATTTTCCAAACTATATCTTTCACATATGTATCTCGGAAAATAAACTACAATATCGCCAATCGTTTTATTATGAGCGCATTCTTTTAAACATATGATTTTTTTAAAAGTATGGCAATCAAGTTTAAAAGAATAATTCCAAAAAGTCATCTCTTCACTTTCGACAAACACCTTTTCAAGCACATCGCTTTCTATCAGCGGGGCAGTTATATTCATAATCAATTTGTTGCCGAAAGTATCAACCGGCGAATCTTCTATCTGCTGTGGAATTATCAAAAATCTTTTGCTGTTTCCTTGCTCTGTTGTTCCCTTTACAACACAAGTATCATCACTGAAAAAATAGACTAAAAAGTCGCCTACTTCACGCTCACCGTAATAATCCCGCGGATGGGTTAATTTCGGGCCGCCGAACAAGCACCCGCTAAAACCGAACGCAAACAGAACTGCAAGCGTTAAACACATATAAATTTTAAACGAATTTATCGACTTTTCTTTCATAATTAACTTTTCCGCTTGTTTTGCGCTTTTGTTGCTTTAAAGCAAGCTAATTTTACAATGTTTTGAAAATTTTGTCAATATACAATAAAAGCGTTGGTATTTACGTTAATAAAAAATAAGCAATTAATGTGCGTTTTAAATAAGCGGTATCCGCTTTGAAAATATAGCGGTTTTATGCGTAAAAAGGGCAATCCGCATTTTGTGGCGCGCTTCGGAACGGAAAAAGAAAAAATTCCGTCAAAAAATATGTGATTTTTTTGTTTAACGGCGGGAATAAAGTTTTATATAAATAATGTAGATAAAGAAAAGAGAGACGCTATGGCTAAGAAAAAGGAAAACAAAGACGAATTAAAACATAATCCCGAAGAAGAGCTTGATTGCGGAACAGAGGAAAAGGCTGAAGAAATAAAACAGCCTTCCGAGCTTGAAAAGGCGCAAGCCCTTGCAGAAGATTATAAAAGAAAGTGGTACGCGGTTTCCGCCGAATATGACAATTACAGAAAGCGCAATCAGTCCGCGGTTTCAAAGGCTTATCAGGACGGCGCGGCGGAAGCGGTTTTAAAGCTTTTGCCCGTTGCGGACAACTTCGGTTATGCGCTTGACGGAGCTTCCGACGAAAAGACTAAAGCGGGCATAGAAAAGGTGATTAAAAGCTTTAATTCTATTTTAGGTTCGCTCGGCGTTGAAGAAATTCAGGTAAACGCCGGAGACGGCTTCGACGAGGCGGTTATGGAGGCGGTTTTGGATTTCCCCTGTGAAGAGGGAGAAGAGCCGAATACCGTTAAACAGGTTTTAAAGAAAGGCTATAAGGCAGGGGATAAAGTTATCCGATATGCGCAGGTAGCCGTAACAATATAATTAAAAAGAGGTGTAATTATGGGAAAAGTAATAGGAATCGATTTAGGAACAACCAACTCTTGCGTTGCGGTTATGGAAGGCGGAGAGCCCGTTGTAATCGCCAACAGCGAAGGTAACAGAACAACCCCTTCGGTAGTATCTTTTAAGAACGACGGAAGCCGTATCGTCGGTCAGGCGGCAAAGCGCCTTGCGGTGGCTTCCCCCGATAAAACGGTTATATCCATTAAGCGCCATATGGGCGAATCTTACAAGGTAAATATCGAAAAGGGCTATTCCCCTCAGGAGATTTCCGCAATGATTTTGTCTAAATTAAAGGCGGACGCGGAAAGCTATCTCGGCGGCAAGGTAACCGACGCGGTTATTACCTGCCCCGCATATTTCAACGACAGCCAGAGGCAGGCAACGAAAGACGCTGGTAAAATAGCGGGGCTCAACGTTCTCCGTATAATCAACGAACCCACGGCGGCGGCGCTTGCTTACGGTTTGGATAAACAGGAAGGCAGCCAAAAGGTAATGATTTATGACCTTGGCGGTGGTACGTTCGACGTTTCAATTCTTGAAATAGGCGACGGCGTATTCGAGGTTCTTGCAACCAACGGTGATACCCGTCTCGGCGGCGACGATTTCGATAACAAGATAATCGATTACCTTGTTGATACGTTCAAAAAGGAAACGGGCGTAGACCTTTCCAAAGACAAGAAGGCGCTTCAAAGGCTTAAAGAGGCGGCTGAAAAAGCGAAAATCGAACTTTCTGGAATGTCTTCCACAAACGTAAACCTTCCGTTCATAACGGTAGTTGACGGAGAGCCTCAGCACCTCGATATCGATATATCAAAACAGAAATTCGATATGCTCACAAGCGACCTTGTAGACCGTACGGTTGAGCCTATGAGAAAGGCTATGAGCGACGCGGGGCTTTCTTACGGAGATATTTCAAAGGTTATTATGGTCGGCGGTTCAACGCGTATTCCCGCCGTATTCGATAAGGTAAAACAGGTTACGGGCAAAGAGCCTTTCAAAGGTATCAACCCCGACGAGTGCGTGGCGATAGGCGCGGCGATTCAGGGCGGCGTTCTTTCGGGCGAAGTTAAAGACGTGCTTTTGCTCGACGTAATGCCCTTGACGCTCGGTATAGAAACTCTCGGCGGCGTTTCCACTCCGCTCATTGAAAGAAACACCACAATTCCCGTAAAGAAGAGCCAGATTTTCTCTACGGCTGCGGATAATCAGCCCGGGGTTGAAATCAACGTATTGCAGGGCGAAAGAAAATTTGCGCGCGACAACAAGTCGCTCGGTAAATTTATGCTCAGCGATATTCCCCCCGCACCCCGCGGAGTTCCCCAGATTGAAGTTACGTTCGATGTCGACGCAAACGGTATCGTTAACGTAACCGCAAAGGATTTGGGCACGGGCAAGAGTACGAACATTACGATTACAGCGTCAACCAACCTTTCCGACGAGGATATCGACAAAGCCGTTAAAGACGCGGAAAAATATGCGGAAGAAGATAAAAAGCGCAAAGAAGCAGTTGACAACAAAAACAACCTCGAAGGTATGATTGACGGGCTTGAAAAAACCTTGAAAGAGGCGGGCGACAAGCTTTCCGAAGAGGATAAAAAGACGGTTGAAGACGCGATTGCAAAAGCGAAAACAGAACTCGAAAGCGGCGATAACGACCGTATAAAAGCGGCAATCGATACGCTTACAAACGAGGTTCAGCCGGTTGTTGCAAAGATGTATCAGCAGGCTCAGGGCGCGCAGAACAACGGCGGAAATCCTAACGACGGCGACACGGAATTCACTCAGCATAAATAATAAAAATCAAATTGCCGAAGGGGTGTTTTTATACACCCCTTTAAGCGGTATTTAAGGCATATTACAGGGTCTGACATGGCGGAAAAGAAAAATTATTACGATATTCTCGGTATTTCAAAAACAGCTTCTCAAGACGAAATAAAGTCGGCTTACAGAAAGCTTGCAAAGCAATACCATCCCGACTTTCATCCGAACGACGCTGCTGCGGCGGAAAAGTTCAAAGAAATTAACGAGGCGAACGAAACGCTCTCCGACGAAAATAAACGCAAGCAATACGATTTCGAACTCGAACACCCCGGAATGGGCGGAGGCGGCAATCCGTTCGGCGGCGGTTTCGGGGGCTTCGGCGGCGGAATGGGCGGTTTCGAAGATATCATAAACTCCGTATTCGGCGGCGGCTTCGGCGGCGGAGCGGAGCGCGGAACCCCGCGCGGTGCCGATATTCAGCAAACAGTGCGCCTTTCTTTTCTCGACGCTATCAAGGGCTGTACAAAAACGGTCAGCTATATGCGCAACGAGCCTTGTTCTTCGTGCGGCGGTACCGGGGCGAAAGGCGGAACGGCTTTTCAGAAGTGTTCGCGCTGCGGCGGAAGCGGAAGGGTGAAATTCCAACAGGATACCATTTTCGGTCGCACTATTCAAGTTGGGGCTTGCCCCGATTGCGGCGGTACAGGCAAAAAGATTTTAGAACGTTGCACAGACTGTAAGGGCAAGGGTTACCAGAGAAACGAAACAAAATTCACTATAAATATTCCCGCGGGAGTAGACAGAGACAGCTCTTTAAGAAAGCGCGGGTTCGGTCAGGCGGCGGGCAACGGCGGCGAAAGCGGAGATTTATATATCAATTTCCAGATAGAACCTCATAAGCTTTTGCACCGCGAAGACAAGGATTTGTATATAACCGTTCCCATATCCTATAAAACGGCTGTTTTGGGCGGTAAAATACAGGTTGCGGGTATAGACGATACGCTCGAACTCAATATCCCCGAATGTACGCCGTCGGGCACGCGTTTCTGTATGCGCGGCAAGGGCGTTAAAACCGTTCACGGCACGGGCAATCTGTACGTTACGGTAGAAATCGACGTTCCCGCAAGACTTTCGCGCGAGCAGTCCAAAAAATTAGGGGAATACGAGGATGCTATACCTTTGAAATCGTGCGATAAAATGCAAAAATATGCAAACGACGTTTCTGCGCTTTACGGGACTAAAGTCGAAAAACAATAAACACGTCTGCATATATGCTTAAAAATCAAACGGAATAAAATTCAAATTAAGCGGCAAGTTTTGGCTTGCCGCTTAATATTATATATGGGGGGTTGTGGATAACTGCCGCTTATAAGGCGTTTTTATTAAAAATATGGTCGTTTATCCACAAAAAGTTGTCAACATTTTTTTGTTGAGAAAGGAAAAAAACGATAATATGCAGAAAAGTTATCAACATTTTATCAACAAGCAGTAAAAATTGCGGCAATATGCGCCGTTTTTCGACAAATTTTTAAAAATTATGGTAAAAAGTTATCCACAAATGAATAATTTAACGAATTATAACCTTACCTTTGCACGTTATAACGCTTCCGCCGAAGATTGTTTCGCCGATTTTATCCGCAACAATCTTTCCGCTTTTGGGGTTTTTAACCGATAATATGTCTCCGTTAACGGTTGCGTTTACGTCGGAATATTCAAACGCCAAATCACAGCCCTGCATTTTGCAGTTTATAAGCTTTAAGTTTTTGCAGTAACAAAGAGGTTGGGTGCCTGATATCACGCAGTCAATAAGGGTTAAACCGTCGGAATACCATCCTAAATATTCGCCCTTTAACGTGCTGTTTTTAACTGTTACGTTCTTTGAATGCCAGAATGCGTCTTTGGTGGAAAAATTGCAGTTTTCGATTTTAGCGTTCTTTACGTACTGAAACGAATATTTTCCGCTGAAAGTTACGTTTTCAAGATTGAGGCGGCGGCTTTCAAACATAAAATACTCGCTTATAACTTCGCAATCTTTCATAGTTATATTTTTACTGCGCCAGCCGAATTCGGGCGATACTATGTTGCAGTTATAAAGTTCCACGCCGTCGCATTCGCGCACGGCTTTTATACCGCCCAAACGCGTGTCGGCTATTTTACCGTTTTTGCAATACCAAAACGCGGCGCGGGTCTTTTCGTCCATATCGCAATCCCAAAGGGAAAAGTTTTCCGCATGCCAGAGCGGATAGCGCAAAGAAAAGCAAGAGTGTTCAACCGTAACGTTTCGGCACTCTTTCAAAACCGATTCGCCGTCTGCTTCTCCCGCAAAAGTGCAATGCTTAACCGCGGCATATTCAAGATGATATAGCGCACGTTCTTCGTCGAAGGTTTTATTTTCTATCGTTTTTCTTTCGTGTTGTTTCATAATTTTATTATATAATTGCGCGGGCTCGTAATCAAGCGTTTTATAAGATTATGACGTAAAAACGGTAAAAAATGTCGGGATTTTGATTGACTTTATTATTTTTAACCTTTATAATACCCTAACACTTTAAAATAAGACGGTGAGTATGAGAATACAGTTATCCGAGCATTTTACATATAAAAAACTGCTCATGTTCGTTTTGCCTTCGATAGCTATGATGGTGTTCACAAGCATTTACTCGGTTGTGGACGGACTTTTCGTGTCTATTTTTGCGGGCGAAGCGGCGGTTAACGCTATTCAGTATATTTTTCCGCTTTTTATGATTTTCGGCTCTATCGGTTTTATGATAGGCGCGGGCGGAAGCGCGCTCGTTTCCAAAACTTTGGGGGAGGGCGATAAAGAAAAGGCGAATAAGTATTTCACTATGCTCGTTATAATAACTGGCGTAATCGGCGTGCTTATTGCCCTTATCGGCGAACTTTCCGTTGCGCAGATTGCAGTTCTTCTTTGCGGCAGTTCTGAAGGGGAAATATATGAAAACTGCGTGCTCTACGGCAGAATTTTGTTTGCCGGTCAGCCGTTCTTTATTTTGCAGAATATTTTTCAAAGCTTTTTCGTTACTGCGGAAAAACCCCGCCTCGGTCTTTTGGCTACGGCGTCCGCGGGCGTTCTTAATATCGTGCTTGACGCAATACTTGTTGCGGGCTGCGGTCTCGGTCTTTTGGGCGCGGCTCTTGCAACCGCTGCCAGCGAAGTGTTCGGCGGAGTATTCCCGCTTATTTATTTTTCTTTGAAAAACAATTCCATTCTCCGTTTTACAAAAACAAAATTTTACGGCAAAGCTTTTTTAAAATCGTGTACAAACGGTTCTTCGGAATTCTTTTCAAATATTTCTTCCGCGTTTGTTATAATTCTGTATAACTTCCAGATAAGGCGGCTCGTCGGGGAATCGGGCGTAACCGCGTATACTTTTATAGGTTACGTCGGCATGATTTTCTTTGCGATATTTATGGGCTATGCAGTCGGCAGCGCGCCGCTTATGGCTTATAATTACGGAGCGGACAATAAGGCGGAAATGCAGAACTTATTCAAAAAAAGCTTTATAATTATGGCTGTTACGGGCGTGGTGATGACCGCGCTTTCAGAAGCCCTTGCATTCCCGCTGATGTCTATGTTCAGGCAGGAAGAGCATATAACGCAGATAGCCGTTCACGGTTTCAGAATATACGCTTTGATTTTCCTTATGTGCGGTTTCAATATTTACGGTTCGTCGCTGTTCACGTCTTTGAACAACGGATTGATTTCCGCATTGATTTCGTTTTTGAGAACAATTGTGTTTCAGGTTACTTTCGTTATCGTTCTGCCTATGATTTTGGATATCGACGGGGTTTGGTGCGCGGGGTTGTTTTCGGATTTCGCCTCGCTGATAGTCACGGCGGTGTTCATAATAACAATGCGCAAGAGATACGGATACACCAAAAAGTAAATATAACAACATAAAATAAGCGGCGCGGGCAAAATTGCCCGCGCCGCTTTTGATTATAAAACTTTCGATAAAAAATCTTTCAGCCTTTCGTTTTTCGGTGCGCCGAAAATATTTTCGGCGCTGCCTTGTTCCTGTATTTTTCCTTTATCCATAAATAAAACGCGCGTAGCCACTTCGCGGGCAAAACCCATTTCGTGCGTGACTATAACCATTGTCATTCCCTCGTCGGCAAGTTCTTTAATAAGCGCCAGCACTTCGCCGACCATTTCTGGGTCAAGCGCGGAAGTGGGTTCGTCAAACAGCATAACTTTCGGGTTCATTGCAAGCGCGCGGATAATGGCTATTCTCTGCCTTTGCCCGCCGGAAAGGGTGGAGGGGTATACGTCCGCTTTGTCTTCCAGACCGATTCGCTTTAACAGCTTTAAAGCATTTTCATGCGCATCTGCCTTAATCTGCTTTTTGTTAGTTTGTAAAGGAACAAAGGCTTGTTTTTTATCTTTGCTTTTAAATAAATTTGTAAGCTTTATAAAAAAGTTCCGCCGTTTTGTTTTGTTGAGTTCATTTAAAGCAACGTGGACGGGGGCAAGAGTTATATTTTTTATAACCGTCATATTGTTGAACAGATTGAACTGTTGGAAAACCATTCCCATATGTCGGCGCTGAACGTTTATATTCACGCGCAAACCGCAAAGGTTGTTGCCCTCGAAAAATACATAACCGTCGGTAGGGTCTTCAAGCATATTCAAACAGCGCAGAAAGGTGCTTTTTCCGCTGCCGGAAGGTCCTATAATAGCAATCTTTTCACCTTGATAAATTTTTTCGTTTATGTCGTTCAAAACGGTTAATTGTCCGAAGTGCTTTGAAAGATGTTGTACTTCTATCAAAGCTTCTGGGTCGAAAGGTTCTACGGGCGTATTTTTGTTGGTCAGATATTTGGGTTTTTTAGCGCTTTTCACTCTTTCTTAACCTCCTTTCAACAAGTTTTATCGCAAGGGTTAAAAGGTAAACTATCGCAAGATAAAATACGGCAACGACAAGCGTGGGGGCAAGATACGTTGCGAGATTTTGTCCAGAACCTATAATTTTGGCAACTGCGGTAAGGTCAACCATGCCAATCATACTCACGATAGAAGTTTCTTTAATCAGCGCTATAAGCTCGTTTCCGATTGCGGGTATAACGTTTTTCATTCCTTGCGGAACAACTATTTTAAGCATAGTGTAGCCCGTACCCATTCCAAGTGCGCGGCTCGCTTCCGTTTGTCCTTTGTCAACGGACATAATTCCAGCGCGGATATTTTCGGAAACATACGCGCCGCTGTTGATGCCGAATGCTATAATTGCTGTGATTTCCTGCGGAAATCCGCGTATGGCAAAAATTACAAACGCCATAACAAATAGCTGCAAAGCCATAGGGGTGCCGCGTATTATCGTTGTATAAACGTTGCAAATCACTTTCGGCGCTATCATAATTTTGCTGTTGGGCTGTAATTTTACAAGTGCGACTATCGTTCCGAGAATAAGCCCCAATACAGCCGCGCCCGCGGAAACTGTCAAGGTTGTAAAAAGACCTTGCCCTATCATTTTCATGTAGGTTCCGTCTGAAAAAATCGTGCCGATATTTTCAAATAAACCTGCCGATAACCGGTTTATCATATTATCTCCGTAATGTGCGATAGGAACCGTATTCGATACGGTTCCCGACGGTTTAAATTTTATTTGTTATAATCCCAGATGCTTTGTTACAAGCGCGTTAACGCCTTCTTCCCCGAGTTCGGCAAGCACTTCGTTAATGGCGTCTAAAAGTTCTTTGTTGCCCTTGGTTACGCAAATTGCGTATTGCTCTTCCGTGGGGAAGTCTGCTGTTGCCGTTTCGTCCGCGTCTGCGGGATAGTAAAGGGCATAACACTTATAACCGGTGTTGTTCGCAACTATGTATTCTGCGGGAAGCTTATCCACAACGGTAACGTTAACGTGGTTTGCGCCGATTGCGTCAACTGCAAGCTGCGCGTTATCGTAACCCTTTCCTTCCGTGCCTTCGGTGTTTTGCAGCTGACCTGTATACCCGTCTTCGCCCTCGATTTCAAGATTAACGTAAATATCTCCGGTTGTGTCGCGCTGATATCCGATTTTCTTCCCCGTAAGCGCGCTCCATAAAACGTATTCGACGTCGCCGTCTTTATAAGTGGTTACGCTCTCGCCAGCGGGGAAAATTGCATATTGAACGGAAGTAAAGTAGGGGTTTGAAAAATCAACCTTTTCTTTGCGCTTGTCGGTAATGGTGATGCCCGCCGCGCCGCAGTCGTATTTTTTGCCCGAGGAAACGTTGTCTATAATAACGTCGAAATCGGTGTTTTCGAATACTACTTTTTTGCCGAGTTTTTGTCCGACCTTGTTCATAATTTCCACGTCAACGCCGTCTATGGTGTTTGCGTCGACATAATATTCGAACGGCGCGAAATAAGCGTTTGTGTCAACATAAATGGTGTCGGAGCTGTTGCATGCCGTCAATGAAACGGCGCAGGTTGCGGCGAGAGCCGCGGCGAAAAGCGCAAAAATTTTCTTTTTCATATCAAGTATCTCTGAATTTATTGCTTATTTTATGTCAACAACTATATCACGTGAATAAAAATAAATCAACAATTTTTACATAGAAATTATTTTTATTCATTTTTGTGAATAATTTTACAATTTTGCAATAAAATGCAAATATGAAAATTATGTGGAATTTTTGGTTTTTTTGTAAAAAATTTACTCAATTTTGTTAATTACTTGCAAATTTTACCAATCTGTGTTAAAATAATCTAAAACTAATTTACCGTAATTTATGCGGGGCGATTATGACGGAAATTTTGAAAGAAATAACCGCCGCCGAAGAAAAGGCGGCGCAAATAAAAGCCGAAGCGCAGGTAAAGGCGGCAAAAATTGCCGCGGACGCGGAGGCGGCTTCTGCGGCTGTTGCAAAGCATAGCGAAGCGGAATGTAAAGCATACAGAGAATCCGTTTTAAAAAAGGCGGAAACCGACGGCGAAAAACTTTATAATTCCGAAACCAAAAAAAAACGTGCGGAAGCAAAGGCATACGCCGACAAAATAATTTCGGAAAGCGCCGGAGTTGCCGACGAAATAGCGGAGAGAGTGGCTCGTGGCGGTTGCTGAAATGCAAAAACTCAACCTCGTCGCCATGTCCTATGACAGAGATAAGGTTTTAAACGCCTTACAGCTCACGGGGGCGACGGAAATAAAGCATCATTGCGAGGCGGATAACACCGCCCCTTTGGAATGCGGATGCGACGATTTGCGGGCGTATCTTTCCCAAACGGAAAGCGCGCTCGATTTTATCTGCGCCGAGGTTGAAAATTATAATAAAGAAAATAAAATAAAGTCGGATTCTCTGAAAGACGGCTTTACCGTTTCTTATTCCGATTTCCTTTCCGCAAAAGATTTAAAGGGGCAAATCGACGGTTTGGTTGAAAAGGTTTCCGCGCTTCAAACGGAAAGAAAAACGCTTATTGCGGAAAAAGCCAAGCTTTTGCGCACTTTGCAAACGGCGGAAATTTATCGCGGGCTGAAAACTCCTTTTGCAGAGTTCGGAGATACGCGTAACGTAAAAATAAAACTCGGCACAATTCCGAATAACGAAAAGGAAAATTTCTTTGCGACGGTTGAAAACGCAGAACTTTGTTGCAAGGAAGAATTTTACGAAAACGAAGAAATAACGGCGCTTGTCTTTGCTTATCATAAATCGTTCGACGGCGAAGGTCTGCTCGGCGGGTTCGGGTTTGTTTCATGCCCTTTTAATAATAAGTCCGGCAGAGAAAACTATGCCGAACTTAAATCGCGGGCTGAAGAAACGGAAACAAGACTTTCCGCAATTGCTGAAGAAATATTGTCTTTTGAAAAATATATAAAGCCGTTCAAAATTTATTGCGATTACGTCGGTTTTGAGGTCGAAAAACTAAACGCGGCGGAAAAGATGAGAAAAACGGCAAAAACATTTCTTCTGGAAGCATACGTTCCCAATGAGGCGGAAACGCTTGTAAAAGAAGCTCTCGAAGGAGTAACCTCAGCCGTTTATTATGAATTCAGCGAACCTGACGAAGACGAAATTCCGCCCACGTTATATAAAAATAACGAGGTGGTCAAAAACTTTGAAACTATTACGAATATGTATTCGCCCGTCAACTCGCGTGAGTTCGACCCGAATACGGTTATGGCGTTCTTCTACAGTCTGTTCCTCGGTTTCATTATGGGAGATATCGGTTACGGACTTTTAATGCTTTTGGGCGGCGGCTTTATTTATATGAAAAACCGCGGCAGCGACAGCGGGCTTAAAAGGCTTTCGGGCGTGTTCGCAATAGGCGGTATTTTCGCCATAGTATGGGGTCTTTTATTTAATTCGTTGTTCGGTCTGCCCGTTTTTGCTTCTTCTGTTATTCCCGACGCTCAAAAAGATATGTGGAGTTTTATGGGCATACAGGTGCCTGCGGTGCTCGTTATATCTCTTGAAATCGGCGTTGTACATCTTATGGTCGGCTATATATGCAGGGCAATTCAATGTATGCGCCGCGGACGTTTCTGGGACGGCATATTGGACGGACTTGTCTGGACCGTATTTTCCGTCGGCGTAGGGCTTGCAATCGCAGGGCTTATAGACGAGGCGGAAATGCCTTTACTCGCATATATAGGCGGGGGAACGGCGGGAGTAATGCTTGTTCTGGCTATGCTTACGGCGGGAAGAAAAGAAAAGCTTTTGGGTAAGTTCACAAAGGGCTTCGGCGCGGCTTACGGAATAATAAATTATGCTTCCGATATACTGAGCTACGCAAGACTTTACGGGCTTATGCTTTCGGGTGCGGTAATCGCGCAAATAGTTTCAAGCTATTCCGTTCAGTTTATCCAAAGCGGCAACGTTGCTTTGATAATTCTTGCGGTTATTCTTATGGTCGTAGGGCATGCGTTTAACCTTGCAATAGGGCTTTTGGGCGCATATATCCACGACGCAAGGCTGCAATACGTTGAATTTTACGGAAGATTTTACGAGGGCGAGGGAGAGCTGTTCGCGCCCCTCGGTTCACAGCATAAATTTATAAGGTTAGATAAATCAGCCGTTGCAATGCACGGTTTGAATATAAAATAAAACACAAAAACTCGGAGGTTTTTTATGAACGAAGGATACGTAATAGGTATCATGGGAATTGCGCTCTGCGTGCTTTTATGCGGCGTGGGGTCGGCGCTCGGACTTTATAAAACCGGCAGCGCGGCGGCGGGGGTGCTCGGCGAAAATCCGAAAAAATTCGGTAAAGTGCTCGTCTTGGTGCTTCTTCCCGCAACGCAGGGAATTTACGGCTTTATTATCGGCATAATAGCGTCAAGCTCCCTTGCGGGAATCGAAACGGCGGCTCAGGGCTGGGCTATGGTCGGCGCGGTTCTTCCTATGGCGTTATCGGGACTTATCACGGGTATTTTCCAGGGTAAATCGGCAGTCAACTGTATTTACGCGGTAGGCAAGCAGGATTCCCTCGGAGGAAAACTCATTATTTATCCCGCAATGATAGAGTTCTATGCCATATTGGGGCTTATCATTTCCATTATGCTCGTTGCGGCGTAAGGTGCGCATATGGGCAGTGAAAATATAATCGAAAGAATTATAACCGACACCGAAAAAGAGGCGGCGGACATTATAGCCGCCGCTGAAAAGAGCGCGGAAGAAGTTATCCGCCTTGCAAACGAACGCGCCGAACGCAATCTTGCCGGAACAAAAGCCGAGGTTGCGCAAAAAACAAAAGCCATACTCGACGGGAAATCCGCAACCGCGCGCCTTGATTGCGCAAAAATAGAACTCGGCGAAAAGCGGAGAGCAATAGACGCGGTATATGAAAAGGCGCTGCAAAAGCTTATAAAGCTTGATAAAAAACGTGCGGTCGCGCTTGCGGAAAAGCTGTTGAACGAGCATGCGGAAACGGGCGACGAAATAGTGTTCGCGGCAAATTACGCATACGCGGAAGACGTGGCAAAGCTCGGTGTTGTCAAAGAAAGAAAACTGACGTTGTCCCATAAAGGAGAAAAAATTGACGGCGGTTTTGTTTTAAAGGGAAAAACCGCGGATAAGGATTTGTCATACGGCGCTTTGCTTGCCGCGGACAGAGAACAGCACGTTACCGCGGTGGCGGCAAAAATTTTCGTTACGGGTTAAAAAATGGCAAAGGACGTTGTTTACACAAACGGTGTTATAGCCGCCAAAGAAAGTTATCTTTTGGGCGGCAAAATATTTAAGCTTTGCGAGGCGTCCGCGGAAGAAGCTTTCCACAGTTTAACCGAAAACGGTTTCGGTAAGGGCGCGGAGGCAAAATCTTTCCGCGAATACGAAAAACTGATAGTTGCGGATAACGCCGATTTGGACGAATTCATACGCATATATGCGCCGTCTGACGCGGAAAAGGCTTACTTTTTGGCTCCGCGTGATTTTCATAATGCAAAAGCGGCGGTAAAGGCTTTATATTCGGGCGGAGATTTAAAGGCTATGCTTGCGCCGGACGGACTTGTCCACGCGGAAGAAATAGTCGGCTGCGTGAAAGAAAATGATTTTTCGCCACTTTACAACGAGTTAAGAGAAGCATGCGTAAATGCGGTTGAACTGTTTTCCAAAAGTCAGGAAGAGCAAACCGCAGTTTCGGGCGCGGAAGTCGGGCTTATATTCGAAAATGCAAAATATAAATATCTTTTGAAAGCGTGCGCAAGGAACAGATTTTTGAAAAAGCTTTTAGTTTCAAAAATCGATATGACAAATATTTTAACGGTTTTCCGTTCGCAGACCGCGGAATATGCTTTAAATAACGCTATTTCAGGCGGAAAACTCAAAGAAGAAAAATTGAAGCTGTTGTTTTCGGAAAATGTTGAAAAAGCTGAAAATTCTTTGAACGGAACGCCTTATGAAGAATTTTTAAAATTGTGCTTTGACGCGAAAAATAACGCTCTTCCGCTTGCGAAAGCCGAGCTTAAGCTCGACAATGCTGAAACCGACGCGCTTGAAAAAAAGAAATACGAATTAAAAAACAAAGAGCCGTTTTTGTATTATGTTTTGCGTCGGCGGGCGGAAAACTCAAATATAAGAATTATTTTTGTCTGTCTTTCCGCCGGTATGGAAGAAGCGGCGATAAAATCGCGTTTGAGAGCGGTGTGAGGAATTATGGTTAACGGTAAAATGGCGATAGTCGGCGACGGCGAAAGCATAACGGTTTTCAAAGCGGCGGGTGTTTCCGCATTCCCCGCGGAAGACGAAACAAGCGCAAAAGAAATCATAAGAAAAGTAGCAAAAGAATATAAAATAATTTTCGTTACGGAAGAGCTTGCAAAACCTCTGGCACAGTTTTTGAAAAGATTTGACGAAGAACCCTACCCCGTAATACTCGGCGTGCCCTCTAAAAACGGCTCGTCGGGATATGCGGAAGAGCAGCTCAAAAGCGCAATGGAACGCGCTCTCGGAGTAGATATATTGTACAAAGACTAACAAATTAAAAGTTTGATTTAAGGATTTTTCTATGGGAAAGACAGTTAAAGTTTCCGGCCCTCTCATTATTGCGGAGGGTATGGCGGACAGCAAAATGTACGACGTTGTGCGCGTGTCTGATAAGGGGCTTATAGGTGAAATAATAGAACTCAGGGGCGACAAGGCTTCCATTCAGGTCTATGAAGAAACTTCGGGGCTCGGCGTTAACGAAGAAGTGGTTTCAACGGGCGAGCCTCTCTCCGCCGAGCTTGCTCCCGGGCTTATTTCGGGTATTTTCGACGGAATACAGCGCCCCCTTACAACGCTTTATTTTCAGTACGGCGCGCGTATTTCCCGCGGGGTTTCTGTAAACAATCTCGACCGCGAAAAAAAGTGGCGCTTTAATCCGCTTGCAAAAGTCGGCGATACCGTCCGCGAAGGCGACGTTTTGGGAACGGTAAAGGAAACAGAACTTATCGAACATAAAATAATGGTGCCCAACGGAATGGAAGGGCAGGTCGTTTCGATAGAAGAAGGCGATTTCACAATCGAGGATACCGTTGCCGTTTTAAGAACACAAAGCGGCAAAAGACCTGTCTGTATGCTGAGAAAATGGCCCGTAAGGCGCGGCAGACCTTATAAAGAAAAACTTTCCCCTTCAAATCCTATGGTTACGGGGCAAAGAGTTGTGGATACGCTTTTCCCCATTGCCCGCGGAGGGGTCGCGGCTGTTCCCGGACCTTTCGGCAGCGGAAAAACGGTGGTTCAGCATCAGCTTGCAAAATGGGCGGAAGCGGATATTATCGTATATATAG
Source organism: uncultured Christensenella sp. (assembly GCA_910577375.1). Taxonomy (GTDB): domain Bacteria; phylum Bacillota; class Clostridia; order Christensenellales; family Borkfalkiaceae; genus Coproplasma. Next base: position 105,403 of record CAJTLT010000003.1, on the reverse strand, counting down.
GTTGCGGCGAACGCGGAAACGAAATGACGGACGTTCTTAACGAATTTCCCGCGCTGAAAGACCCGAAAACGGGCGAGCCTTTGATGAAGCGAACAATTCTTATTGCCAACACTTCGGATATGCCGGTTGCCGCGCGTGAAGCAAGCATATATACGGGTATAACCATTGCGGAATATTTCCGCGATATGGGTTATAACGTTGCGATTATGGCGGATTCCACGTCGCGCTGGGCGGAGGCGCTCAGAGAAATGAGCGGACGTCTTGAAGAAATGCCTGGCGACGAGGGCTACCCCGCATACCTTTCCAGCCGCCTTGCAGAATTTTATGAGCGCGCTGGCATAGTCAGAATTTTAGGCTCCGGCAACAATGTCGGTTCGGTAACGGCAATCGGCGCGGTTTCTCCCCCCGGAGGAGATTTGAGCGAACCCGTATCACAGGCTACGCTCAGAATAGTAAAGGTTTTCTGGGGGCTTTCTTCGTCGCTTGCTTATAAACGTCATTTCCCCGCAATCGACTGGCTTGTAAGTTATTCGCTTTACGCCGACAGAATGAAAGACTGGTTCGACGAAAACGTAAGCGTAGACTTTTTCAGATACAGACAGTTCGTTATGACGGTTTTGCAGGAAGAAGCCGCGCTCGACGAAATCGTAAGGCTTGTCGGAATGGACGCGCTTTCCTCCAAAGACAGGTTGACTATGGAAACGGCAAAAATAATCCGTGAAGACTATCTGCACCAGAACGCTTTTGACGAAGTGGATACCTATACATCTATGAAAAAGCAGTATCTTATGCTTAAACTCATTTACGGTTTTTATGCGGGCGCTCAGGAAGCGGTTGAAAATTTTGCGGATATGAACGCAATATTAAAATGCTCCGGCAAAGAAAAGATAGGCCGAGCAAAATATATACCCGAAAATAATCTTGAGGAATTCGACGAAATATTAAAGGTTATGAACGCCGAACTCAAAGCGTTGAGCCGGGGGGTAGAAGATGTTTAAGGAATATAAAACAATCCGCGAAGTAGTCGGACCTTTGATGCTCGTCGACGGAGTGGAGGGCGTTACTTACAACGAACTTGTTGATATCGTCTGCGCAAACGGCGAAATCCGCCGCGGAAAGGTGCTTGAAATCAACCGCGATAAAGCGGTTGTTCAGTTGTTTGAAAATTCACAGGGCTTACAGATAGCAACCTCTAAGGCGCGTTTTACTGGTCACAGCCAAAGGCTTGCGGTATCCCGCGATATGCTCGGGCGGGTTTTCGACGGTATGGGCAATCCCCGCGACGGCGGCGCTCCGATAATACCCGAAAAGTTGCTCGATATCAACGGCGAACCCATTAACCCCGCCGCGCGCGATTATCCGGACGAATTTATTCAGACGGGAATATCGGCGATTGACGGGCTGAATACGCTTGTAAGGGGGCAAAAGCTTCCCGTGTTTTCTATGAGCGGTCTGCCGCACGCAGAGCTAGCGGCGCAGATAGCAAGGCAGGCGAAAGTAAAGGGCGGCGACAGCAAGTTTGCGGTTGTATTCGCGGCAATAGGAATTACTTTTGAAGAAGCCCAGTATTTTGTCGACGACTTCAAGCGCACGGGCGCAATCGAAAGAACGGTGCTTTTCACAAACCTTGCAAACGACCCCGCGGTAGAGCGTATCGCCACCCCGCGTATGGCTCTTACCTGCGCGGAGTATCTCGCTTTCGAGTGCGGGATGCACGTTCTCGTCATAATGACCGATATCACAAACTATGCGGAAGCTCTGCGCGAGGTTTCGGCAGCGCGGCGCGAAGTTCCCGGAAGACGCGGATACCCCGGATATCTTTATACGGACCTTGCAACAATGTATGAACGCGCGGGCAGAATACGCGGTTCGAAAGGTTCTATAACCCAAATACCTATTCTGACAATGCCAGAAGACGATAAAACGCACCCCATACCCGACCTTACGGGATATATAACCGAAGGGCAGATAATCCTTTCCCGCGACCTTTATAAAAAGGGAATCAATCCGCCGATAGACGTTTTGCCTTCCCTTTCAAGACTTAAAGACAAGGGTATAGGCAAGGGCAAAACCCGCGAAGACCACGCCGACACAATGAACCAGCTTTTCTCGGCATACGCAAGCGGTAAAGAAAGTAAAGAGCTTTCCGCAATTTTGGGCGAGGCTGCGCTTTCGGATACGGATAAACTGTTTGCAAAATTCGCCGGACAGTTCGAAAAAATTTATATAAACCAGGGTTTCAACGCAGACAGAAGTATTGAAGAAACTCTTGATTTGGGCTGGGAACTTTTAAAGATTTTGCCCGTTTCGGAATTGAAAAGAATACGTCAGGCGTATATCGATAAATATCTGAAACAGTAATAAGCATTAAACGGTCGGGATTTTGAAATGAGCAGACTAAACGTTAACCCCACGCGTATGGAGATGAAAAAGCTTAAAGCAAGGCTCGATACCGCGGTAAGGGGACACAAGCTTTTAAAGGATAAATCGGACGAAATGATTCGCCGTTTTTCCGTTATAATAAAAGAAAACAAAGCTTTGCGCGACGAGGTTGAAAAAGAGCTTTCTGAAACGTTAAAGCAGTTTTCCGTTGCCCGTTCGGTAACCCCCGCATATCAGGCGGAGGCGGCTTTTTCGATGCCGTCCGTAGCAGTTTCGGCAGAGTGCGGAACGGAAAGCATAATGGGGGTTGAAGTGCCGTCTTTGAATATTGTAGACGAAAAGCGTTTCGACGGATTGCCCTACGCATATGCTGAAATTACGAGCGAAGCAGACCGTTCGGTGGAACGCGCGGCGGCTCTTATCCCTAAGATGTTAAAGCTTGCCGAAACGGAAAAAACCGTGCGTATGCTCGCAAACGAAATAGAGCGTAACAAGCGCCGCGTAAATGCGCTTAAATACGTTATGATACCCCAGCTCGAAGAAACGATAAAATATATAAAATCCAAGCTTGACGAAAACGAAAGGGCGGCTGTTATCCGCCTTATGAAAGTTAAAAGTAAAGCTTAATAAAATGTTTGAAAAACCGATAAATAAAAAATCGGCGCGGCTGTTAAAAACAGTCGCGCCGATTTTTATGTGTTTTAATTATCCTAATTGTTTAAGTTCTCCAGTTTTAAGGGAATATTCGAAACAAGCCGATTTATCGCCGTAATTTTCGTTTGCCACCCAGAACGCCGTTTTTTGGGTGAGGTTGTAAACGACGCTGTGAACGGTTACGCCGTCGCCTTCTTTATAGTTTCTTCTGCCTACGTAAGCAAGAATATCCATAGCGGCTTGCTCGTCTTTTATAACGCCCGCGCTATTCGTTCCGTCTTTGTTAATTAAGCTATATATGTCGTCGTAACGGTCTTTTCCGTGCATTTCTTCTTCAAGCCCGTCGTAATAATGCGGCGTAAGAATAAAGTTTGTAATCCACTGAAATTCACAATTTTTTTCGCGTTCGCCCAAAATCGCATCGTCATCGTTGTAATAAACCTTTAAGTTTCTTGCCGTGCCGTCGTTGTCGGTCGCGTCCGTTCCGCCGACGGGCACCCATTCAAGTATCGCGCTTTTACCTGTTGCGTCGGCAATCATATAGTGGAAAGACGTGTTCGCGGAATCGTGCAGATTGTATTTCTTTATCAAATCAACAGCCTCTTCCACAGTGCTTGCGTAATCGAGAACCATTCTGAGCATAGTTGTAGAGGTTATATTTCCTTTTTCCGCATTCCGTTCGTCGGTTGCGGCGTTTTCAGTGCCCTGATAAGACATATAAATCCCGCAGCTCAAACCGGCGTCGTTAATTCCGTCAAGCGGAGTAAAGGGTGCGGCAAGGCAGGTTATTTTGTTCATAAGTCCTTCCACGTCTTCTTCGGGGTCCATGCCGACAAAGTTTAAGTCTACCGTTGAAAACGATTTGTGCCTGCCGTTGCCAGGGTCGCAAATTGTAAGGCATACGTTGGTTTTGTCAAAGTCATAATTGCGCGCAAACAACCTGTCGCCGCTTTCGGTAACGGCTGTAAACGAAGAACAGCCTATATCCGTTTCGCCTATGCCCATATTGCCCAAAAGCCCTTTGGTTACGTTTCTTGTAATAAAGCTTATAAGCTCTTTGTCGTTGCTTGCGCCTTCTTTTAAGAATTCGTCAAAATAAAATCCGCCGCTCACGTCCATACGGTAAACAGCTCCGTCTTTGTGCGCGTCGTTGCGTTCCCTGATTTTTGTGAAGCTTGCCACGGTGTTTATTTCATTTGCCCAAACGCAATAAACGGTAATTCCTGCCGCCGCCAAAAGAAATATTATCGATGCAAGCACAATGCACAGCACTCTCAGCCAGATACGTTTTTTTGTTTTAACTTCTTCCATAATTTATAAACAATCTCCTTAAAATGTTTAAAATCTCCCCGATTATAATATTTTAGTTTCTTTTTTGTCAACGACTTTTTTTATAAGGCGGGCTGCTGGTTGTTTTTTGCACAAGTTGTAATTTTTGTTCAAATACATAAAATTATCTGTATTTTTCGGTTTTTAAAGTTGCGATAATTGTAATTTAAAGTGTAAATGCGTGAACTTGATTTTGAAAAACAGTCGCTTTCCTTAAATTTAAGCTCATAAAATTAAAGTCGAAAAATATCGTTTACGGTTATAGGCAAATGTTTTCCGCTATGCAAAGAGTCGTAAATAAGCAAAAATATATGATGTCACAATTTAATTAAACTTAAAATTAAGTTTTAAAATTTGCTGTTTCATTTGTTTTTTGTGTGTTGGTTTGTGTAATATTTTGAATTTTTTCCGCTTTTTGCGGCAACGGCTTTAGTCTGCTTATGATAAAAACTTACAGTTTACGCTCAAAAATTCACAAATTATGATATTATACTTGAATTTTTAAAACGTATATTATATTATAGTACAAGAAAATTTTGAAGGAGAAAATGGTGGACAAGTCTGAATTAATCAAAAGTCTGTCTTTAAGGGAAAAGGCGGAGCTTTTAACCGGTAAAGATTTTTGGCAGTCCAAAGATATTAAGGAAAAGGGAATACCGTCTCTGTTTTTGGCCGACGGCCCCCACGGAATAAGAAAACAGGCGGCTGCCGCAGACCATCTCGGTCTTAACGCAAGCATCCCCGCAACATGCTTCCCCACGGCGGCGACAATGGCTAATTCGTGGAACGAAGAACTCGGGGAAGAAATGGGCAAAGCCCTCGGCGAAGAAGCTGCGGCGCAGAACGTAAACGTTTTGCTCGGCCCCGGTACGAATATGAAACGCAACCCCAGATGCGGAAGAAACTTCGAGTATTTCTCGGAAGACCCGTATCTCGCGGGCAAAATGGCGGCGGCTTACATAAGAGGAATACAGGCAAACGGAACGTCCGCCTGCGTAAAACATTTTGCGGGTAACAATCAGGAAGAACGCAGAATGGTTACCGATTCCGTGATAGACGAAAGAACGCTCAGAGAAATTTATTTAACAGCGTTTGAAATCGCCGTTAAAGAGGGCAAAACCAAGTCTATTATGTCCTCTTACAACAAAGTTAACGGAGAGCATGCCGACGAGAATGTGCATCTTATCCGCGACATATTGCGCGGCGAATGGGGTTTCGAAGGCGTTGTTATTTCAGACTGGGCGGGCACCAACAACAAGGTTAAATCAACAATCGCGGGCAGCGATTTGGAAATGCCTTCTTGCCGCTACGGCGCGGAAGACGTTATAAAGGCCGTTGAAAACGGCACGCTCGATATCAAATACGTAGACGAAAGCGTCGAACGCATTTTAAATTTAATCGAACAGACCACCAAAGACGAAAAGGGCAAACAGTTCGACGTTGAAAAACATCACGCTCTTGCAAAAAAATGCGCGGAAGAAAGCATAGTCCTTTTGAAAAACGACGGCATACTCCCCTTGAAGCAAAATACAAAAGTGGCGCTTATCGGCGACTTTGCGGGCAAACCCAGATATCAGGGCGCGGGCTCTTCGGTAGTTAATCCTACTAAGCTCGATACCGTTCTCGATAATCTCGGCGGGCTTGAAAGCGTCGGATATGAAAAGGGCTACGACCGTTACGGAAAAAGCAAACCCAAGCTTATCAAAAAGGCATTAAAACTTGCAAAAAAAGCGGAAGTCGTTTTGCTTTTCCTCGGACTTGACGAAGTAAGTGAAGCAGAAGGGCTTGACAGAGAGCATATAAGAATCCCGCAGAACCAGATAGAATTATATAAGCAGATAAGAGTATTCAACAAAAACGTAGTCGTTGTGCTTTCATGCGGAAGCGCGATAGAAACAAGCTGGTGCAAAAGCGCAAACGCTTTGGTATATGCCTGCCTTTCGGGTCAGGCGGGCGCAAGCGCAATAACCGACGTCTTAACGGGCAAGGTTAATCCCAGCGGCAAACTTGCGGAAACTTTCCCCATCAACTATAACGATTGTCCTTCCTCGGGATATTTCCCCGGCAAGCAAATGACGGTGGAATACAGAGAAGGTCCTTATATCGGATACCGCTACTATGATACGGCTAAAGCTCAGGTTGCTTATCCGTTCGGGTTCGGTCTTTCGTATACGTCGTTCGAATATTCCGATTTAACCGTCGGCGAAAACGGCGTAACGTTTACAATCAAAAATACGGGCGAATATGACGGAGCCGAAATCGTACAGCTTTACGTCGGCAAAAAAGACGGAAAAGTTTTCCGCCCCGCCAAAGAGCTTAAAGGCTATAAAAAAGTATTTATAAAGTCGGGCGAAAGCGTTTCGGTAACGATTCCTTTCGACGATAAAACCTTCCGTTATTTCAATGTAAAAACAAACGCATGGGAAGAAGAAGGCGGCAAATACGAAATTTATATAGGCGCCAACGTTTCAGACATAAGGCTGAACGGCGTTGCCGAAAGAAAGGGCACAACCGAAGATTACCCCTATAATATAGCGCAGTTACCCGCATATTACAGCGGAAAAATAAAGAACGTGTCCGCGGAAGAATTTACCGTATTGCTCGGCAGAAAACTCCCCGAACCGGGATATAATTTCTACAAAAGAAAGAGAATGGTAATACACGAAAACTGCACTATCGCAGATTTAAGGTATTCTAAGCGGTGGGTCGGCAGAGCGTTCTCCGGCGTGATAAGGTTTGCAATAGCGTTCCTCAGAAAAACGGGCAAAAGAACCACGGCAAACACTTTGGTAATGGGCGCGCTGCACCAGCCTATAAGGGGGCTTGCAAAATTCGGCGGTATGAGCCGCAGACAAATGGAGGCATTGCTGTTGATGTTCAACGGACATATGTTCAAGGGTATCGGCAGATTTATGACCAAAGAAAAAGTCAAGGGAGATAAAAAATAATGAGCGAAGCGAAAAAAATCGAAACTCAGGAAGTTGAAGAAACCGTAGAAGCGGTTTCGGCAGAAGAAAAGGTTTATACCGAAGAAGACATAAAAAACCAGATTAAACCGCTTTCGGAAAATGCTTTTTTAAGATTTTTCCAAAAGATATGGCGCTGGTGGCTCGGGTTATGGTACGGCTTTTGCGATAAATATCCAAAAGGTTCCGGCATAATATACAAGGTGTTCTTCCTTGTAATATTCTCGCAGGGCGTTACAATCTGGCAGTTTATCGTTATGACGTTCCTTCCCTATGCTTTTGCGGGTATGAATACCGGCTCGGTAGGCTGGCCTATGATTCCCATTGAAGCGGCTGGCGGCAAAAACTTCATTATATTCGGCGACGAACAAGGCTGGGGATACTTCATTGCTTTCGAGCTTGCAGTTTTCTCCGCACAGTGCATAAACTTCCCCTTACAGCGCAATATTACATACCGTTCGCACGGCAATCCGTGGTTCCAGGCTATGTGGTATTTCATAGGCTGGGTACTCGTATCGGTTGCAACAAACGCAATATGGGGACTTTGCAACGCGTTCCTTCTTCATTGGGGTGTTCACGAGGTTGTAAACGGACTTATCAAAACTGTATTGACCGGCGGCGTATCGTTGGTTATATTCTTCTTTATCTTCTTGGTAATCTTCCCCGATAACAACGCAATGGCGAAAAAGTCAAAGGCTAAGTATGAAAAACTTAAAGCGGCAAACGCGCCTAAGGAAAAGCTTGACGCCGCTGAAGCCAAAATGTTGCAATGGGAGAAAAAGGCTCAGCTTTCCAACGCAGAATCGGAATTCTTCAAGGCTAAATCTCAGGTTAACTCCAAGGCAATGAGCTATTTCGCTGTTCTTAAAGCAAAAGAAAAGGCTGAAACGGACGAACAGCGCGAACTGTACGCTCAGAAAGCGGAAAAGAGTTTTGCGTCCGCTGTAGAGGCAATTAAACTTAAAGATGAAAAAGAAAAGGTATTCAATGCGGTTACCGCAGAAAAATAACAAATAAAATAAACAAGCGCGGATTTAATATCCGCGCTTGTTTTTATTTAATGCTTAAATTTATCAAACTATTGCTTTTAACGGCTTAATCTGTTATAATTTTTATAGGATATTGCAATTCGGTAAAACCGGATTTTAAAAAAGGAGCAAACAATGGCAAACAATTATAAAGGCACTCAAACAGAAAAAAATTTACAAGCGGCTTTCGCGGGCGAATCACAGGCAAGAAATAAGTATACTTATTTTGCATCGGTCGCAAAAAAAGAGGGCTACGAACAAATTGCGTCTATCTTCTTGTCAACTGCCGACAATGAAAAGGAACACGCAAAAATGTGGTTAAAAGAATTAGAGGGCATAGGCAACACCGCGCATAACCTTGAAGAAGCCGCCAACGGCGAAAATTACGAATGGACGGATATGTATGAAGAGTTTGCGAAAACTGCGGAAAAGGAAGGCTTTAAAGCTCTTGCCGCAAAATTCCGTTTGGTCGGCGCAATCGAAAAACGGCACGAAGAAAGATACCGTGCGCTTTTGAAAAACGTTGAAACAGCGGCAGTGTTTGAAAAGAGCGAAGTAAAGGTTTGGGAATGCCGCAATTGCGGGCATATAGTAGTGGGCGTTAAAGCTCCCGAAGTTTGCCCCGTATGCAACCACCCCAAGAGTTATTTTGAAATTCACGCGGAAAATTATTGATTTCCCTCAATACGTTACAATATAAATAAAACGCCCGCCCGCAGAGTTTTTCTGCGGGCGGGTTTATTTGAATTAAAATCTAAAACAGATGTGCGCTCTTGCAATATAATGAATTTGTCGGTATAATAAATCTATGGTTATTTTAATTGCGGGCACAACGCATACGGGGAAAACCGCCCTCGCCCAAAAGCTTATGGAACAATATAAATTTCCGTATTATTCTATCGACCATTTCAAAATGGGATTGATACGCAGCGGGCAGACTAAACTTACGGTAAATAACGATGCGGAACTTGTAACGTATTTATGGGCAATAGTTAAAGAAATAATTAAAACCGCAGTAGAAAACAAGCAAAATATTATTATTGAAGGCTGTTATATTCCTTTTGACTGGCAAAAAGATTTTGAAGAAAAGTATTTGCGGGAAATAAAATTTTACTGCTTGGTTATGTCTGCCGAATATATAGAAAATAATTTCTCCGATATAATAAGGTTTGAAAATATAATTGAAAATCGAATTACAACCGATATAAATAAACGGGATTTGATATCTGAAAACAATAAAAATTTAAAGCTTTGTAAAAAGTATGGACTTGAATATGTTTTGATTGATAAAAAATATGAAATAACTATAAATTTATGATAGCTAAATATAATAAAACACCCCGCCGATAGAGCGCAAAAACTCTATCGGCGGGGTGTTTTATAAACATTTCCGTTTGTGCGGTGTAACTAATATTATAAAAACTGCTTTCCGCGTTTTTTCAGTTCGGATTTCTCTTTGAAACCCGCTTTGTGCTATTGCGTTGCCAGTATTTCTTCCAAACTAACGTAAATATTTTTGTATGGGAAATCTTACTTTTCGTTGTTTGCTATAAAGTTACATTGTTCAACTTTTTTATCTTTTTTAAGATAAACTAAAAATATAATAAATAACGTTATAGTTACTAATAACCCAACCCCGCCAAAAGCAAATCGTAAAATTTCATTTCGATATATTTTATTATACAGTGGTTCTACTTCTTCTGGAAGCAAGCAATTAGTGCTATTTGGGTCAATAGTAATATCTACTTTGTCTCCAATCATTGACTTATAATAAGAAATTAATGCATCTTCATTTGTTGAGCCATCGTCTTTATGCAAATATCTTATAGTACCTGTCCAAATTCTTCCGTTTTCTTCGTATGTATAGTGTAGTACATAACTAGAGTATGCATGTGCTGCGGGACCAATATGAAAACCATCTATTGTGGCTTGAACTTCACGCCCGTTTGTTTTTATGTTATATGCATCTTGAAGATTTGGATACTGATGGAATGCGTCAATAAAGACAAAGGCAAAAACAATGAAAAATATTGCCGAGAATAAATATCCGGCTATTTTAAGTTCTTTTTTCAAAGTATAACTCCGTGCTATTTCGTTATCGGCATTTCTTCTAAAATGCCATATGTGTTTTTATAAGGCACAATATTTATAAATTTCTTGTGCTTTAAAAACTTTGCTTCACGGTGAGAAAACCAAGCTCTCGCCCATTTTTCTTTTAATTTGCCGTTCTCGTCTTGATATTTTACCTTAACGTAGCAGACTATCCATTTTATAACTTTCGTTACTTCGCCTTGCGATATAGCTTCGGGATATAATAATTTGTCAATATCTTCATTGACATATTTAGGCGAATCTTCTGTAACTTTTTCTACGGTACTAACGCCGACTTTTTTGCGTATTCTATAATTTTGAACGCTTCTAAAAATGCCACGATAAACCAACAAATATAAAATAAACAGTACGGGTAAACAAGATATTATTGCTATTACTAAATCTTTCGTATATTCAACGGATATATCATTTAATTTGCCGAGCCGTGAATTATTACTATTTGGGTCTATGATTACCGCAACTGTTGTGCCGATTTTGGACTTTGCAATTTGCTCTGCATCACTCGGATTATTTGACCTATAAGCATAAGCAGTTCCCGAATAAACTGTATTGTTCGAAGCCGTATATGTATAATATGTTACCCAACGTTTATCGTACATAACGGAGCCCGATACATTATTAACCGTTTCAAAATACTTCGCATCCGTTATTTCAGCTTCAACTTCAACACCGTTTTTAAGCCAAAATTCAAACTCGCTATTCATCTGATAACAAGCCCACATTATTGCACAAAAAATAATGCACCCAACTAACGCAACACCTAAGAGCATATTGATTAAAATTCTGCTCTTTCTTATTCCAATAACAGTTATGTCCATACTCACTCCGTGTTATTTCGTTACCGACATTTCCTCCAAAATGCCGTAGGTGGTTTTGTAAGGTACGATAGTAATTATTTTCTTTTGCTGTAAATATTTCGCTTCTTTGTGTGTAAACCAAGACTGCGCCCATTTTTCTCTCGTTGCGCCGTTCTCGTCTTGATACTTAACCTTAACGTAGCAAACTATCCATTTCACGACTTTTGTTACTTCGCCTTGTGTAATGGTATTTGGTTGCGGGGTATGAATAATTCTGTCGTTGTTGTAGATGTTGCCGTAAACCTTTTTCTTTATCTTTTTGTTGATTACGTTGCGGTAAATACAACGATAGAACAGCAGGTACAGCACAACGGGAACAGAGATACACCAAATTATCGCATTTCTTAATGCACGTTCGTAATTAACAACAGGTAAGTGTTTATCAGACCAATCACTATTTGGATCAATATATATAATTACGCTTTTCCCAACTTCTTCTATAGCCGTACTTTCATCAGTATGGACAGCATATCTTCCGTGATAAATTGTTCCACATTCACTCTTATATTCATAACGTGTAACCCAATTCTTAGTATTCTTATCACTTGTTGAATAATCATAATTATAAGATACTATTATTGCTTTAACCTCAATAGCATTATCTCTGAAACGTTTATATGTATCTTGACTTGCATAATCCCACCACATAAAAATAAAAGTAATAACAAAAGCAAGCGCAACTAATATCAATATTGTAGATATTAGAACTCTATTCTTTTTTATTCCTATATCTTTTACGTTCATAAATACTCCGTATTTTTTGTCAGGAACATTTTTTAATGTGTATTAAACGATTTTATATAATAATTATAGCATAAATTCAGCGATAAAGCAATAATAGGGCGGTTTGCAATTTGTTAAAAGCCTTTCTGTTAATTATTGCCGATATAAAAATAAAATCCGAACAGCTCACTTATAACAAGTAAATAATCCGGATTATACTCTTTTGATATATTAAGCGCAACATTATTCAAATACCGAATAAGGTTGGGTTTTTATCATTTTAAAATTTTTCAGTTTTACGCCAAAACGTTCAACTTCATGTGATTTTATTACTTGATAGCCGCGTTTTTCAAAAAACGGTTTTGCCGTTATAGAAGAATATGTTGTAATTAAAGAATAGTTTTTTTCTAATTCGCCGCATAAAGCGGTTGCTATTCCTTGTTTTTGATAATCTTTATGTACAAACAGCAAATCCAAACAGCCGGATTTATCTATGCTGCCAAACCCTACAATTTTTCCGTTAATTTCTGCAACCAAAGTAAACTGTGCCAATAAATCGTTGCGCCGTCGTGCAGTTAAACTATCGGAATTATCAGCCCAGGCAGAAAGCTGTTCTTCTGTGTAGTCTTTTGAATTTATTGTATGTATCGTATCATAAAACATAAATGAAACGGCTTCGCAATCGGCGTTTTTATATTTTCGTATCGTCATATTGAAATAATACCAAAAATATATATTTTGCACAATAATATTTATGTTGCGTCGCAACAAAATAAAAATATTAAAAAATAACCTAACCCGATACTTTTAATAAGTATTCGGATTAGGTTATAAATGGTGCACCAAGTGATTTAATATCCGAATTTTTTGTTGCTTCAATCTCGGAAAAGAATACCGTCTGCGTTCCGTCTTTGAAGTTAAAAGTAATGGTAAACTTATCATCATACAGGTAAATTGAGTTCACAAACCCGTCTATAAGCCGTCGTTTACCTTCAAGCGTGGTAATATCAAGATTTCTAAACCGTTCTATACCGAATTGTATTTGTTCTTTCGTAAGGAAGGGCTTTTTTATTTTCTCTTGCAAAATGGCGATTTCGATTTCTTTCTTTTTGCTTTCAAGCTGTGCAAGCCTGTCTTTCGTGGTGTCCGTGATTATGCCTTGCTCGATAGCGTTCATAAGATTTTCTATGCGCTTTTCGGTGTCGGCAAGCTGTCCTTTCAAGTGTGGTATTCTCGGATTTTCTTCACCTTGCAATACGAAAATTCTTTCTGTAAGATATTCTATCAACTTATCGTCGTGCAGAACTTTCATAGCCTTTTCAACGACCAAATCTTCTATCCAATCTTTCCGCACGGCTTTCTTGTCGCAAATATGTACTTTCTTTGTGTTGGCGCATTTGTAGTAACGGTAGACTCTTGAAGTTCCCATACCGCTTTCGCCGACCATATGAGTATTGCATTTTCCACAAAAAAGTTTTAGAGTAAGCAAATAATTATCTTCGGCTTTGTGCCTTGCCGGTGCTTTCTTGTTCTTTGCCAACCGCTGTTGCACTCTCTCGAAAATATCTTCCGATACAAGCGGTGGTATAATATTCGGCACGGTTACATCACGGAATTTGTATTCGCCCAAATAACGACGGTTGGATAGCATACGCTGAACACCCGTGCCGTTTATCTTGCCGCCCCGATAAGAGCGTATCTTCTTTTCGTCAAGGTAGTCAACGATATGCTTAATGGTATGCCCGTCGGCATACATTGTAAATATCTCTTGAAGAATAGGTGCAAAAGTTTCGTGCGGCACGAACTTCCTTTCCGCATTTATCTTATAGCCGAAAGTAATTTGTCCGCCGTTGTTTATGCCTTTGAGTACGTTTTCAGTCATACCACGCACAACCTTTTCGGCAAGCTCGGCGGAGTAGTATTCTGCCATTCCTTCCAAAACCGATTCAAGTAGTATGCCTTCCGAGCCTTCGGCAATCGCTTCTTTTGCAGATACAACCTTTACGCCGTTTTTGCGGAGTAGTGCTTTATAGTGTGCGCTATCGTAACGGTTACGGGAAAAGCGGTCTAACTTCCAAACGATAATACAGTCGAAAGCGTGTTTATAGCTGTCCTTAATCATTTGCTGAAATTCGGGACGATTATCCGATTTAGCGGAAAGCGCACGGTCTATGTAAGACTTGATAACATCGATTCCAGCGTGTTCGGCAAATTCCATACACTCACGGAGCTGACCTTCGATAGACGCTTCCGTTTGATTGTCTGAACTGTATCTTGCGTAAATGACTGCTCTCATTGTTTTTGTTCCTTTAACATATTGAGTAGAGTTTCTTTAAGTCTTGCATTTGCAGGGGAAGAAGGGTCAAAACACATCTCGACAAACGCTTGCATTTGTTCGTTGTCTTGCCAAACTTTCGGCTGAAAATCGTATAACTTTCCTTGTGGATTATCACACCTACCGTAGATATAATCAAGCGATACGTCGAAATAGTCCGCATACCACAAAAGAATATCGCTTGGGACTTCCGACTGACTATTCTCGTAGCGGTTGACAGCGGACTGTACCATTTTGCCGTTTGCCTTTGCTATCTTTGCTTGTGATACTTTTGTGTTCTCACGTAATGCTTTTAAGCGTTGACCTATAACTTTATTCATTAAACCACCTCGACACAGAGTATAACACATTAAAAAGATAATGTCAATATAATATCTGGGTTAATCTAATCTTTTCGACAAAACTTCCCCAAATAAGCAAACATTTGTTTTGATAATCTATTGACTTGCTACTGCCGTTGTGATAGAATTTATACTGTATCATCATAGTGTAATGAGTGGTATTGTACCCTTTTAGGGAATAGAGTTCTGCGGTGGGTGTTAAAGAGTTTGCTCACAGGTGCAGAAGGTTTTGGGCGGTATAGTCGCCCGTGCCTTAGTTTACGGATAGAGCGTAGGTTTTTAAGTTTACGCTTTTTAGGGTTCCCGAAAAGTATCGAAGAACTTTTTGGGAAGAGGAACGGCAACGGCGCAAAGTTGCCACCGCTTTTAAGCGCGTGGCATAAAGCGCAAGTTTGCCGCGACGACGTGAGCCGTGATAGGCTTTTATAAGTGTACAATTTTTTAGCTATCTACCACCTTTTGCGTGGACGAGATAAATCATTTTTGGAGGTAAACACAATGACATTCAGACCACCCTAATGCGGCAAGCAAACGGAAAGCAACTTCGTAGGAAACAACTTATTGCCGAGCATAAGTGTAGCTCACTACACTTATTCCTCTTCGCTGCATAAGTTCCGTTCGCCCTGAGGGGCTTTCGACCACACGACAAAACAAAGATTTTAAGGAGGATTTTAAGTATAA
Organism: uncultured Christensenella sp.; assembly: GCA_910577375.1. Lineage (GTDB taxonomy): Bacteria > Bacillota > Clostridia > Christensenellales > Borkfalkiaceae > Coproplasma. Next base: position 89,995 of record CAJTLT010000003.1, on the reverse strand, counting down.
GTTATTTAGTATGTCATATGGAAAAGTATAAACGGCAAGACATTTCGCCCGTTGAAAAAGAGAACGAAAGAGATGAGAACTATCAAGGCTTTAACCCGCAAATAGATTGCGAGAGAACAAGTGATAACTATCACATTATCTACCCACAAGGCAAGTACATAAAGATGATAAACAAGCGGCTTGATACTCTTACTCTCCAAAGAAAAATACGCTCTGACGCTATTCTTATGAACTCGTTTGTAATCGGATCAGACGGAGAGTTTTTCAAGGGTATGCGAGCTTGGGAACAACACGCTTTCTTTGAAGATTGCGCCCGCTTCTTTATGGATAAGTACGGCTATGAAAATATGTTGTCTGCGGTAGTCCACGTGGACGAAACAACACCGCATTTACACTTGAACTTCGTGCCTATCAATGACGGTCGATTGAGCAGTAAAAGTCTATTCGACAGACAAAAACTTGCGGAATTGCAAACCGAGTTATGGGAACAAGTCGGCAAGAAATACGGCTTACAGCGTGGTAAGGAAAACAGTCAGGCAACGCACATTACAGCCGCCGAACATAAGGCAAAAGTTATTGTGCAATCTGCGGAACAAAAGCGTGATGAGATTGACAGACAGACTGAGCAAAAGCAAGCCGAGCTTGACGGACTTACCCAAACGGTTGAAGCGGTAACACAAGCAATAGGCAAGCCGATACCCAAAAAGAAAAAGCAAGCTGCGGACGAAATCACGGCTTTAAGAGCAAGGAACGTCGTACTCGAAGAAGAAGTTAAACGAGCAAACAAAGACCGTACAGACCTATTCAGAGAGTACACAAGAGAGAAACGACGAGCGGACGAATACGAAAAGACTGTCCGAGAAGTTGCGGAAATCAAGGCGGTACTGCCCGACGGGTACACTCAACTACTGCAAGACGTTCAAGACGAAAAAGCCGAAAGATACGAACAAGCACGGCAACGAAATCTCGCCCGTATTCACGGACGAAACAAAGACTTTTATATGTAACAACTTAATAACCGCTATAAGGAGGTAAAGCTATCGGTTAGTTTATGTCGAGAAGGAAAAAGAACACCACAGGGATACCCGACTTTGAAATCGATTCCCTTGCCAGAGCATTACTGCCCGCTATTCAAGACTACTTTGCAACCGAAGAAGGACAAAGAGAGTTTGCGGCGTGGCAAGCCGAAAGGCAACAAAAACAACTGAATAAAAAACTTAATAATAAAGAGTCCCGTTAATTCGTATAGGGATAGCCGTTGAAAAAGACGGAATAAGGAAGACCGCCATAGCGTTGCGGTATATAAATGAAAGATAAAAATATAAAAAGGTTGCGCCGAATATCATAAACCTAAATAACGGCAAAAGCAGATAGAGTGTTATGCTCTATCTGCCTTTTTTCTTTTAGAATATTTGTGGCTTGACAAACATAAGCAACCGCTTGTTTTTTTGCATCCAATTTGATATAATGATTGTACGATAAACAGTAATTTAAAGTAATAATTCTATTTGTAAAGACCGATAAGGCTTAATTGTCTTATCTGTCTTTTTTAAAGGGCGTTCACTGCCCATAAATTGGCTATGAAGATTTGAAACAAACATTTTATGTGTTTAGGAACGAATTGAAATAACTAAATCGAATCAATAGAGTCGGCTTTTTTAAATATAGTAATTGTACTGCAAAATAAGCCGCAAATTGTAGTAGCTTATTATAATACCTAAATACGTTATTTGATTGACAAAGGGTTATTTATTTTTTATAATTTAATTACCTATTAAAATAATAGGTTAATAACCCGTTAAACGTCTCAGCAAACAATTGCTGAGATTTGTGGGGAGGAGCGATTTATGAAAATTTCTACACGCGGAAGGTACGCGTTGCGCGTAATGATAGATTTGGCAGAACATATTGACGGCAGTTATATTCCGCTTAAAGACATTGCCGAGCGTCAGGAAATATCTCAGAAATATCTCGAAAGCATTATGCTTGACCTTTCAAAAGCAAAGCTTTTGGACGGGCGGCACGGCAAAGGCGGCGGATATAAATTGAACAGAATTTCGGAAGAATATAACGTTTATGAAATTCTGCAAATTACCGAGGGCGACCTTGCTCCCGTAGCGTGTCTTGACGATATGGCCGTGTGTAACAGAGCGGGAGAGTGCCGAACGCTTTCTCTCTGGCGGGGATTGTATAAATTGATTAAGGATTATTTCAGCGGAATTACGCTTGCTGACTTGATGAAGAAGTCCGGCGATTACAATTACGTTATTTGATTTACGGAGGATATAATGGAATTTGAAACGCTTTGTCTGCATGCTGATAACAATAAAAAAGACGAGTGGGGAACGTTGACTATGCCCGTATGCCAGTCTGCAACGTTCGTACATAAAGGGGTTGGAGTGCAATCGGATTACAGCTATTCGCGCCTGTCAAATCCCACGAGGGCGCACCTTGAAAATACGGTTGCAAGGCTTGAAGGCGGCGCGGCGGCGGTTGCCTTTTCTTCGGGGATGGCGGCAATTACTACGGTGATGAAGCTGTTTAAGCAGAAAGCCCATATAATTGCCTCCGAAGATTTGTACGGCGGGAGTCTGAGACTTTTCCGCAACGTAAATACCGTTGAGGGAATGAGCTTCGATTTTGTGGATACGTGTGATATAGCCTGCGTGAAGTCGCTGATAAACGAAAACACTAAGGCGATTTATTGTGAAACGCCAAGTAATCCGCTGATGCAGGTTTCGGACGTAGCGCAGCTTGCTTCGCTTGCGCATAAAAACGGGCTTTTACTGATAGTGGACAATACGTTTTTAACGCCTTATTTTCAGCGCCCGCTTGATTTGGGTGCGGATATCGTAATACACAGCGGCACGAAATATCTCGGCGGGCATAACGATACCCTTGCGGGATTTGCGGTTGCAAAAACACCCGAGCTTGCCGAAAAAATAGTTTATTACGCTAAGACGATAGGCGCGTGCCTTGCCCCGTGGGACAGTTTTTTAATAGAACGCGGTATAAAAACTTTGCCGCTGAGAATGGACAGAATTAACGCCAACGCAAAAATTATTGCAGAGTGGCTGAGAGGCAGAAAGGAAGTTAAAAAGGTATATTATATCGGCTTTGAAGACCATGCGGGATATAAGGTTACAAAGAAGCAGGCTTCGGGTTTCGGTGGTATGATTTCTTTTGAAGTTGAAAGCAAGGCTCTTGCCGAAAACGTTCTAAAAAATATTAAGGTGTTCCAGTATGCCGAAAGCTTAGGCGGGGTAGAAAGTTTGATAACCTACCCTATGCTGCAAACCCACGCAGACGTTCCCGTTGACGAGAGGGAGCGGCGTGGCATAAACGACAGGTTTTTGCGCATTTCCGTGGGTATAGAAAATATTAAAGATTTAATTGAAGATTTAGAGCAGGCGTTTAAAGCTTGATTTGAGATAAAGCGGAATACCGCAAAAAAATATAAGATACTGGATTAAACGGAACGTTTATGAAATACGATTTTGATAAAATTTACGACAGAAAAAATACGAACAGCTTAAAATACGACTTTGCGGCAGAGCGCGGAAAACCGCGTGATTTGCTTCCTATGTGGGTGGCGGATATGGATTTCCGTGCGCCGGACGAGGTTATAACGACGCTGAAAGACAAAGCCGAGCACGGCATTTTCGGATACTCGGAACCTAAGAGCGATTACTTTGAAACACTGCATAATTGGTTTTTGTCCCGCCACGGCTGGGAAACTCAACCCGAAAAATTCGTCGTTACCTGCGGGGTAGTTTTCTCTATTTGCGCACTTATCCGCGCTCTCACAAGTGTTGGGGACAGCGTAATTATTTGTCAGCCCGTGTATTATCCTTTTGCCGAAAGCGTTACGGACAACGGCAGAAAATTAGTGATAAGCGAACTTAAAAACGAAGACGGCTACTATACGGTTGACTATGACGATTTTGAAAAAAAGATAATTGAAAATTCCGTCAAGTTATTTATACTCTGCAATCCGCATAACCCCGTGGGCAGGGTGTGGACGCGGGAAGAGCTGGAACGTATGGGCGATATTTGCCTTAAACACGGCGTGTTTGTAATCTCCGATGAAATTCATTCGGACTTTGTTTACGGTGATAATAAGCACATTGTATTTCCGACTGTTAAAAAAGAGTTTGAAGATATATGCGCCGTATGTACTGCGCCTACCAAAACGTTTAATCTTGCGGGGTTGCATATAGCCAATACCTACGTAAAAAGCGACGTGGTACGGGGGCAATTGAAAAGAGAGCTTGATAAACAAGGCTATTCGCAGCCAAACGTTATGGGGCTTATTGCGTGCGAAGCGGCTTACAAATACGGCGCGGAATGGTTAGAGCAGTTAAAGGCTTATTTAGAGCAAAATTTGCGATTGGTGCGGGATTACATTGCGTGTATTAAAGGTATCGAGCTTGTAGAACCGCAGGGAACTTATCTCGTTTGGCTGGACTGTCGTGCTTTAAAACTATCCGAAGAAGAACTTTCCGCACTGTTTCAAAACAAGGCAAAGCTTTGGCTTGACGACGGCTTTATATTCGGTGCGGGCGGAAGCGATTTTGTAAGAATTAACATAGCCTGTCCCTCGTCCGTGCTTAAACTTGCACTCGATAGAATAAAACGTGCCGTCAACACTTAACAAACGGGAATATATCTGTTAAAATAATTTTATGAAAATAAACGAAATATTAAAAAAGAAAAGAACCTTGTCTTTTGAGGTGTTTCCACCAAAAAAGAACGAGAGTATAGAGTTTGAAAAACTGTACGCTACTATCGATACTTTAAAGACGCTGGGTCCCGATTTTATCAGCGTAACTTACGGTGCGGGCGGAACGAATGTGCGCAGTGCGGTAGAAATTGCGGGTTATATAAAATCAAAGGGGCTTGAACCGTTGGCGCACGTAACGGGCGGACCTTCTTCGCCCGAAGAAATCGACGAGTTAGCGGAGAAATTTAAGGGCTTGGGCGTGGAAAACGTTTTGGCGCTTCGCGGAGATAAACCCGTGGAATACGACGCAGATTACTGCAAACATTTCAAACACGCAACCGACCTTTTAAACTATATTTCCAAATACGGCTTTTGTGCAGGCGCGGCGTGCTATCCCGAAGGGCACGTGGAGAGTGAAACTCTTTACGCCGACCTTGAAAACCTTAAAAAGAAGAGTGAAAATGGTGCGGAGTTTTTTATAACGCAGATGTTTTACGATAATTCTTATTATTACCGCCTTGTCAACGAGGCACACAAAATCGGCATAACTGCGCCTATAATTCCGGGCATAATGCCGCTTACAAGCGTTAAAAACATCGGTAGAATAAAGTCAATGTGCGGAAGCACCATTCCTTTGGAACTACGCAATATGATTGAAGTTTACTCGGGCAATCCCGAAGCTATGCGTGAAGTCGGCATAAACTACGCCGCCTACCAGATTTGCGACCTGATAGCCAAGGGCGCACCGGGAATACATATTTATACAATGAACCGCCCCGATACGGCGGCGGAAATCTGCAAAAGGTTAAAAAGCGTTATAAATGAATTTTTCAGAGCTTAAAAAGCGGACGTATTCCTATCTCGGTTTCCGTTCCGTGGCAAGAAACGCCGAAACGGACGCTATTATAGAAGATTGCATAGAAGAGCTTAAAAAGCTGTCGCACTTTCGCTATATCTATAAGTTCTTTGAAGCTCCGCCGCAATTTCTGAGCGCGCAGCCTTATACGGATTATCTTGCGGGCAGTAAAGGCGTAATAATCGCAGTTATGACGCTCGGCGGGGAAGTGGACAGGCGCATTAAGTTTTACGAAAGGACGGACGCGGCAAAGTCCGTGGTTTTGGATGCGTGCGCAAGCGCTTATCTTGAAGAACTTTCGGACGATTACGAAAAGGGGCTGGGTTTGAAACTTTCATACAGATTTTGTCCGGGATACGGCGGTAGCAGCGTCAGCGATTTAAAATATATTTTCGGAATTTTAAACCCCGAAAAAACAGGAATAACTTTGTCGGAAAACAACTATATGTTGCCGAGTAAATCTATGGCGGGCATTATCGCCGTAGGAAATTCGTCGCAAAAAAGTTGTGAAAGCTGTACGGTTTTCGGGCATTGCGAATACAGAAAGGAAGGGAACAGATGTTACGGCTCGGTGAAGAAGTAATAATTTTCGACGGCGGACTCGGAAGCGAAATAGAGAAACTTGGGCTTAACGGTATCCCCGAAGAGCTTAATGTTACGCACCCCGAAGAGATAAAAAAAATACACCGCTCGTATTCGTGTGCGGACTGCATTATGACGAATACTTTCGGGCTTAATAAAATCAAATACAAGGGCAAGTACTCTATAAAGGAGCTTGCCTTAAAAGCCGTTGAAAACGCACGCTCGGCGGGGAAGAAGGTGTTTTACGATATAGGACCTACGGGTGCAATGTTAAAGCCGTTGGGTACGCTTTCGTTCGATGAAGCGTACGAGGCTTTTGCCGAAGTCGTGGAATATACGAAAGACGCCGTAGACGGGTATATTATAGAAACCTTTTCCGACCTTTACGAAATGAAGGCGTGCGTTCTCGCCGTGAAAGAGCATACGGATAAACCCGTTTTTGCTACTATGACTTTTGACGGTACGGGAAGAACGCTGACGGGTTCAACGCCCGAAATAGTTGCAAACACGCTCGAAGGCTTGGGTGTAGACGCACTCGGTGTAAACTGTTCGCTCGGACCTAAGGAGTTAGAGGATATAGTTAAGCGGTTTCTTGCATGCACTTCCGCTCCAGTTATGGTTCAGCCAAACCGTGGACTTCCGCAGCTTAAAGACGGAAAAACCGTTTATACGCTCGCCGCCGAAGAATTCGATGCATATATCGGCAAGTTTATTGAAATGGGTGTAAGCGTAGCAGGCGGCTGTTGCGGCACTACGCCCGAATTTATAAAATCGATAAGCCGTTATTCAGGGCGCAAAGTCAACCGTCCCGACGTAGTAAAATCTACGGTTGTAAACTCTGCGACAAGGGCGGTTGCAATCGACGGGGTTAAAATCTGCGGGGAAAGACTGAACCCGACGGGCAAGAAAAAACTCAAAGAAGCGTTACTTGAAGGCAACTTCGATTATCTGGTTGACGAGGCGGTTGCCCAGCAGGAAGCTGGGGCGGACGTCCTCGATTTAAACGTGGGGCTTCCGCAGATAGACGAAGCTTCAGCAATGGTTGAAGCCGTAACAAGAATACAGGAATACGTAGACGTCCCGTTGCAAATTGACAGTTCTGATCCGTTGGCAATAGAACGTGGTGTGCGCTATTACAACGGCATACCGCTTATCAACAGCGTAAACGGCAACGATGAAGTGATGGATAAAATCTTCCCCGTTGCAAAGAAATACGGCGCAGTAGTTTTGGGACTTACGATGGATAAAAACGGTGTGCCCAAAACGGCGGAAGAGCGGTTTGAAATAGCTAAGCGCATAATATCGCGTGCGGAAAGCTACGGCATACCCCGCCACAAGATAATGATTGATACTCTCGTTTTAACGGCTTCCGCAGAACAAAAGTTAGTTGCGGAAACGGTAAAGGCGTTACGGCTTGTGCGGACTCTTGGAGTGAAGACTGCGCTGGGTGTTTCAAACGTATCTTTCGGTTTGCCAAACAGAGGCTTATTAAATAAAACCTTCCTTGCGATGGCAATGACGTGCGGACTGAATATGCCCATAATGAACCCGCTTGACGGAGAGATGTCGGGTGCGGTAAAAGCGTTTGCCGTGCTTTCGGGCGAGGACGAACATTCCAAAAATTATATTGAAACTTATAAAGATTTTACGGCGACTGTTACTGCGGTGAAAACGACGAAAGTCGAAAATATTACCGTAGCAGACCTATACGACTGCATAAAAAAGGGCATAAAAAATCAAGCTATTGAACTATGCGGAAAGGAGCTTGAAAAGAGCGACGCAATGACGGTAGTAAACGATATTTTGATTAAAGCGCTCAAAGAGGTTGGTAGGGAATACGACGAGGGAAAGCTTTTTCTTCCGCAACTCGTTTCTTCGGCGGAGGCGGCAAAAAATGCGTTTTCGGTTATAGGTGAAAGACTCCCTAAAGGCGAAGCGAAAAAGGGCAAAGTAGTGCTTGCTACCGTCAAAGGCGACGTTCACGATATAGGTAAAAATATTGTAAAAGTCGTTCTCGAATCGTACGGTTACGAGGTCATAGATTTGGGAAAAGACACGCCGTCCGAAAAAGTTGTACAAGCTTATGTAGAGCATCTACCCCTGGCAGTCGGGCTTTCGGCGCTTATGACTAATACCGTTAAAGGTATGGAAGAGACTGTTCACGCTCTCAAAAAATCCGGTTGCAGTTGCCCGATTTTTGTCGGCGGTGCGGTGCTTAACGAAACTATCGCCAAACAAATCGGTGCAGATTATTACACAAAGGATGCGCTCGGCTTTGTCAAAACGCTTGAAAAAATATCCGTAAAGCGTTAAAATAATAAAAAACTCAATCGTTCAATGCGAGTTGCTTATAATAGCAGAAAGTAGGGGAAGTACGGTGGAAATCCGTCGCAACAGTCATTACGGTAAAAGTCCGATTGCCTACCCGTTGAAATGCCGTTACTTTTTCTTGGGCAGTGGAGAAGTTTGGTAACGATTATTTTTTGTGCCCGTTTTTGCGAGCACAATTTTTATTTGGAGGTACTTATGAAAAAATTTTTGGCACTGGTTACTTCAATTTTAGCCGTTATTGCCTGCTGTTTTATCGTCGCATGCACTGACGAAACAACTCAGCCAGTGGTAATTACGGCTACGGATTCTTCTTTTGAATATGAAGGTAAAACCCTTAAAGATTATATGGACTATTTGCAGGACGACGGACAACTTTCTTTTACTGTCATTGGAGGTATGGTAACGACGATTAACGGCAAATCGAATACCGCAAACAGTTACTGGATGCTTTATACGAACGATAAAGAAAACTCGGACGAGTCGTGGGGCACTTTTGAATATGAAGGTGAAATATACGCCTCGGCAAGTCTTGGGGCAGAATCGTTACCCGTTAAACAGGGTAACATCTATATCTGGGTCTATCAGACTTTTTAAATGAAAACAGCAAAAGATATTGCGCTTATCGGTGTATTCACCGCCATGCTGATAGGCGGACAATTGGTTTTAAGCGGAATAGCGGGCGTGGAAGTAGTAACGGTGTTGCTTTTAGCGTTTTCTTATTATTTCGGAATAATAAGGGGACTTTTCGTTGCTAATGTGTTTTCGATTTTGCGGTGTTTTATTTTTGGCTTTTTCCCCACCGTTATAATACTTTATTTGGTTTACTATAATTTGTTCGTAATCGTTTTCGGGTTGATGGGCAAAAGGTTTAAAAAAGAGCTTAATCTGAAAATACATATAATAATTGTTCTTGCGGCAGTATTCATGACGGTGTTTTTTACGGTGTTAGACGATATTATTTCACCGCTTTATTACGGACTTTCACTTGACGCAACCAAGGCGTACGCCATTGCCTCTTTAACTGCGGTTGTACCGCAAGTTATATGCACGTTGGTTACGGTCTTGCTTTTATTGCCCGTTTTAATCCGCGTGTTTTCGATTATGAAAATCAATTAGCAACGTTTGCCTTTACTCTCTATTTTTGCTATAATGATTATAAGAAAAACAGTAATTTAACTTACTTATTTATATGTAGTCAAAAGCTCTCGGACAATTTGTCTGAGAGCTTTTTGTCATTGCTAGAAAGTCAAACTATTTATTGCTGATATAAAAAGTAAATCCGAACCACTCACTTGTAACAAGTAAACAATTCGGATTATACTCTTTTGGTGCACCGTAAGGAATTCGAATCCCTAGCCTTTGGTTCCGTAGACCAACGCTCTATCCAGTTGAGCTAACGGTGCATATACTGTTTTCAAGCGTTTTAAGATAAACAAACAGCTTACATATTATATATAATAATAATTTTTTTGTCAATCGATTTTTCGGATTTTTAATAATTGAGTTTCGGCCATAAACCTTCTTTATCCGTTATGTCAAACCCGAATGATTGCACAAGCTCAAGCTTATCCGAATTTGCAATATTCCACGGGCTGACAACTTTGCCGCCGTTTCCGTCTATATCAATCCCAAACTGTTTGAACGCATACCAAACTATATGTGCGCACTGCGTTGCTTTTAAAGAATTTTTGTCTGTAAGCACTCCGCAAGTAGCGTCATAAGGTACGCCCGTTAAATTGTTTTTTGCGTATTCTGCTATATCTTCACGCATTTTTTTGTCCGCATATTCGTCCTTAACGCGCAAAATCATAAAATTCACGCGGTCCGTAAAGTCGGAAGCTTTTCCTATTCTGCTCGGCTGCGTATAAGAATTCGCCTGCAAAACGTTTCCGTATCCGGCGTCGGTAACAAGCCCCGCATGCCCTATACGGCAACTTGAAAAGTGGGTGGAAGAGGTAACCAATATATCTCCGTTTTCAAGATATATGTTCGTAATATGTTTGTGCCCCTCGATATAATCCGTGCAGAACCACGGCGCAAAGGTTTCGTTTACAATCACATATTCGCCGAAAAAGTCTTCCTGAATTTTAATAATCCGCTGTTTTCCGGTTTTGCCGTTAGCCAAAGCGCGGTCGATTCCTATTTTAGTCAATCCCGTCTGCTTGTATAAAATATCATAATCTTCTTCGGTGAGTTCGGGCTTGTTCAAAATGGGCATAAGTTCGATTTTTTGGTAATCGGGTCGCCAGCTCTCTATTCCGTCGGAAACCCAATGCCCGATTTGCAAAGCAAGGCACGAAAGAAATATTGCGCCGAGTATCGCCCCGCACACAATCAAAGCAATTATTTTTTTGCTGAGTTTTTTCGCCTTGTCTTTTGCCATAATATTATTCCGTCAGTCTTTTTACTGCAAGTTTGTAAATTTCAAAACACTTTTCTATTTTTTCAAACGTGATGTATTCGTTCGCCTGATGTATGGTGTTTTCTTCGCCAGCCTCTTCCGGACCGAACGCCGCGCCGCATTTCAAAGCCCGAGCATAGGTTCCTCCGCCAATCGCCACGGGTTTAACGTTCTTGCCCGTAACCTCGTTATAAACCGAACACAAGGTTTTTATAAGAAAACAATTTTTGTCGTTAAAAAGCGGAGCCTGTTCCGATAATATCTCGTATTTCACCCCGTTAACGTCTATGCGTTGCAAAACGTCCTCTTTTTTGTAAGTGGAGGGATAGCGTATGTCGCAAATAACCGCCAAATCGTTTCCGTTCTGAGATATTACGTTCGGGGAAAAAGTGAGATAACCCGTTTCATCGTGCAGCTCTTTCAATCCGAAACAATTGCCGAACAACGCGTCTTTTGCGCTTTCAAGGCCAAGATATTCCAAAACGGGCAAAATAGCGTTTTTACCCTCGTCGGGGGTAGAGCCGTGTGCCGACTTCCCGCGGGAAACTATCTTTCCGTTTTCTGCCGTCAAACCGTATTTTTTCAGCTTTACGCTGTCGGCAGGCGCGGAAACTTCGCAATAATCGCAAACCATATTCGCGCGCTCGCCGCCTTTTAATCCGTTAAATCCGCCCGCCGAGGTGAAATGTAAGCATAAATGTAAAATGCCTTTTTCGGCGTAAATTACGGGGAAATCCGCGTCGGGCGAAAATCCTTCGTCTGGCATATGCGCGTGCGCCTTGTAATAATCTATACAGCCCCAGCCGCTTTCTTCATTACAGCCGACAATAAGCTTGATTTTTCTTTTGGGTTTAAATCCTTCGTCTTTTAACGCTTTCAAAGCGAAAAGGGCGCAAACCGCAGGGCCTTTGTCGTCCATAGCGCCTCTGCCCCAAACGCGGCGGTTTTCATAATCTATTTGTCCGCCGAAAGGCTCGCGCGTCCAGCCGTTGCCGGCAGGCACAACGTCAAGATGCGCCAAAACGGCAAATTCTTCGCCCTCGCCGAAAATAACTTCGCCCGCATAACCGTCGTAGTTTATTGTTTCAAATCCCATTTCGTCCGCAAGCTTCAAAAAATAATCCAAAGCCTGTTTTGCGCCTTTCCCGAAAGGCGCGCCCTCTTCCGCGGGCGCTTGCGAGGAGTTGAATTTAATAATTTCCGATATTTGCCTTATAATTTCTTCCGTCATTTTAAAGCCTTTTAAAAAAATCATTAAAATCATTATACACTTTTTTTTATTTATGGTAAAATGAATTAAGACAAAATTACGGTGAAAAATAAGTAAAAGTATGGCAAACAACTTCAAAATAGACTTAATGTCGCGTAAATTAATAGATTATACAAAACTCGTTCTCGTTTTGTTGCTTATTGCCATAGAAATAGTAATCTGCGCCCAGACTTTCGGCAAAATAATTATAGTATACAGCTTTTCGATAACGCTTATCTGCTGCGTTCTGCTTATCGCGCTGGAAGCGGTTAACGCGTTCGTCATAAAAAATTTCGCGGCGAAAATGGTTTTTTACGGTTTGGATTCCGCGCTGTTGCTTGTAATCTGTATTCTCACGGGCAATTCGTACCTTTCAATACTCTATTGCATAGTTTTAACGCAATGCTATCTTTCGGTTGAAAGGTTCAGGGATAAAACCATACTTTTCGGCATAAGCTGCGGGCTGTTCAGCGTGTCGTTCGTTGCAGGCTGGATAATCGGCAATCCGGAAGCAACGGTATATAACAGCCTTGTTGAAATACTTTCGGGCGTTCTCTTCGGTCTTTTGGCGATAATTCTCGATTATATAATCGTTTTGTTTTTGCTTAAATTTTACCGCACAAACCTGGAACTCCGCGCGGCGTTAAAAGAGGCAGACGAAAACCGTGCGCGGCTTGAAGAGGTGTATGAACAGCTCACGCAAACAAAGGTGTTTGAAGAGCGCAACCGTATTGCAAGAGAAATCCACGATACCGCTGGTCATTCGATGACAACTGTAATTATGCAGACGGAAGCGGCTAAACTGCTTATAGACGAAAATCCCGACGAGGCGAAAAACAGAATTATTTCGGCAAACGTTCAGGCACGCAACGCTCTGGAACAAATGCGGGAAAGCGTTCACCTGCTTGCGGGGCGCGGCAAAATCAAACCGCTGAAAGACGAACTCGAAGAAGTAATCGCGCAAACCATAGACGGCACTGATATCAAAGCCCGCTACGATTTGGACGAAATCCAGCCCGACGAAGAAATCCACCGCTTTGTAGTCAACAGCGTAAAAGAACTGCTCTCGAACGGTATCCGCCACGGCAAAGCCACCGCATTTTATCTGGAATTGAAAGCCGTTGAAAACGGGTTCAGTCTGCTCGTTTCCGATAACGGCTGTGGAGTATGCGGCGGCGCAAAAGAGGGCTTCGGGTTGAGGGGAATCCGCGAAAAGGTGGAAAAGCTCGGAGGCCGCTTTGAGTTTTCAAGCGAAGAAGGAGAGGGCTTCGAAATTAAGATAATACTCGTAAACGGAGGAAAAAACGGTGATTAAGGTTTTATTGGTTGACGACCAGCAAATTCTTGCGGAGGGCATTAAATCTGTTCTGGAAACTTCGGGCGACCTTTCCGTTGTTGGCATCGCGTCCGACGGGGCGCGCGCAATCGAGAAATGCGCAGAAACAAAGCCCGACGTTGTGTTAATGGATATCCGTATGCCGAATATGAACGGGGTTGTCGCCACAAAGCGCATTAAAGAAATAGACGAAAATATCAAAATAATAATTTTAACCACGTTTGACGACAGCGATTATATTCTCAGCGCAATCAACAACGGCGCAAGCGGCTATATTTTAAAGGATATCGGCGCAACGGCTTTAATCGACGCGGTTAAAAACGCTTACGCGGGGGATACTATTCTGCCCGCGAAAATAGCAAAAAAAATAACCGATGCGGCGGTTATGGTTTCCACGGATAAAGAATACAAATTAAAAAAGGCGTTCAACCTTTCTGAAAGAGAAGTGGAAATCGCGCTTATGCTGTATGACGGATTTACCAACAGACAGATTGCAACGGCTTTAAAACTTTCCGACGGAACTGCAAGAAATTACATCAGCGCCATATATTTAAAACTCGGTGCCGACGGCAGGTCAGCGGCAGTTGAAAAAATCAAAAACGTAATTTAACCCCGCAATATGCCTTAAATAACGCAAAAAACCTAATGAAACGCGCCGCGGCTGAAAGCCGCGGCGCGTATTGTTTATCTCTTTAAAAAACCGTATATTGTTGCGCGTATTTTACAAATCAAAAGCAATCGCCGTGATGTCATCGTTCAAATCGCTGCAAAATCCGCGCAGATTATCTTCAAGCGATTTAATAAAATCGTCGGCGGTGCGCGCCGTTGAAAGCGTCCTTACAACCTTTTCAACGCCGAACATTTCGCCTCTGCCGTTTTTGCACTCGGTCACTCCGTCCGTTAAAAGCACAAGTATATCGCCTTTTTTATACGGCAGGGTATCGTCGAAATAAGCGGGATTTTCAAACCAGTTGGATACGGGGGGGGAATTAAGAATAACCCGCGTAATGCCGTTTCCCGATTTCAATAAAAGCGGCACGTTGTGCCCCGCCATAGAATAGGTTATGTTTTCCTTGTCTATGTTAACAGCCGCAACAGTAACATAATTTCTTTCGTCAAGGTTAAGCTCGCGGAACTTCGCGCTAAGGCTCTTTATCGCATTTGCGGGGGAATCCGCGGTTTTATCATAAGCCGCTTTTACAAACGCTGATAACATTCCGGCGGAAATTCCCTTGCCGGAAACGTCCGCAATCATTCCGCAGGCGTTATCGCCGCACGTATAAACGTCGGGTAAATCGCCGCCGATATCGCGGCACGGTATATACACATAGGAGTATTTTTTGCCGCCCGCCCATTTTCCCGCGGGCAGTAAACGCTGCTGTATGTTTTTTGCGGTTTGCAGCTCCCGCGCTATTTCAAGCTCGAAAGCGTCGTCAACCGCGCCCATACAAAGTCCGCCGCCGATAGGGGTGACGGTAATGGAATAGGCTACCTCATGTACGCTGTCTCCGCTTTTAACCCTCTGGAATATGCGCCGTCCCGTCTCTTTGTTAGAAAGAAAGGCGTCCTCAAACGCGTCGGAAAGCGCACAACCGCGGCAACTGTCGCCGCCGCAGTCCTTTTCGCAATGCACACACGCGGTAATCTTACCAAGCTTTCCGCGCTGGCTTCCGTCGGGAAAAAGGTTTTTGAAAGCGCGGTTAAAAAACACAGCTTTTAAATTTTGGTCGGCGACAACAACAGCCGTTTTAAGGTTGTCAAGAACCCGCCTTAAATATTTTTCGGTCATTTCTAATCAGTCGGTAAATAAAATCTTAATTTTCCTTCAACTATATGCGCGTCGATAGCAACGTTTTTATAAAGCTCGCCCTCAGCCTGAATATAATAATTTTCGCTTTCGTTGTAAAATCTTGCGGCTTTCGTCTTAACTATGGTAACGTTTTTTATTTTGTTTACCTTGCCGCGCATAAGCTTTAAAAACGCGCCTATCATCTTCGGCTTTGATATGTAATCCACCATAAAAAGGTCTAAATATCCGTCGTCCAGCTTTGCCTCGGGGAAAAGCTTAATGCCGCCCCCGAACTGTTTGCCGTTGCCCAAAGCCGCGATAAGCCCGAAATGCTTTTCTTCTTTTCCGTCATATTCAACGGTGAAATTGCAGCTTTTGAAATGTATCAAAGAAGATATCAAAGAACGCAGATATTTGCCCTTGCCCTTTTTATTTGCGGCGTATGTGCGTTGCAATACGTCAACGTCTATGCCCATACCAACGGAATTTATCGAACGTAATCCCGAAGAAAGCTCTATAAAATCAATATTGCGCGGCTTGCCGTAAGCAATAATCTCCGCGGCTTTTTTATGGTTTTTGGGTATGCCCGCAGTCGCGGCAAAGTCGTTCCCCGTGCCGAAAGGTATAAGCCCGAGACTGCAGTTTTCAAAACTCTTGAAACCGTTTATTATGTCGTGTAAAGTGCCGTCGCCGCCCATCGTTATAATCGCGTTGTTGCCGCTCTGCAAAGTAATTTTTTCCGTAGCCGCTTTCGCGTCTTCCTTGTCGCGGGTTCTGATAAGTTCATATTGTATTCCCGCTTTCCGGAAAACGTTTTCAACGTCTTTAAGCTTTTTGCCGCCATTGCCTTTAAGGCGGGCTTCGCTGACGATAATGTAATGCACTTTTATTCTCTCAATGTAAAATTTACCTTTATTATATATCAAATTAATTTAAATTGCAATAACTTAAAAAATATTATATAATAGTTTTGATGAAAAACGTTCTTTCGCAAAATCTCATATCTCTTGCGGAAATCTGCCCTTTCCCGCTGTACGTGGTGGGCGGAAGAGTGCGCGATTTTCTCGGCGGGCTTAAAGCCGAAAAGCCGGATTGCGATATCTGCGCGCCCGTCGGAACGGGTGATTTTATATCCCGCGCCAAATCCGCAGGATTTAAAATAAACGCGGTATATAAGCACACCGGCACGGTAAAAATAGAAAAGGACGGGGAGGAATACGAATTTTCGTCTTTTCGCTCGGACGAATACGTTCGCGGCGTTCATACTCCCGTTAAAACTTTTTTTACCGACGATATTTCTCTTGACGCCCGCCGCCGTGACTTTAAATGCAATGCCGTTTACTACGATATATATGCGGGGCAATTTTGTGATCCGCTCGGCGGCATAGCCGATATAAAAGCAAAAAAAATGACAACTGTTGCGCCTGCCGATAAAGTTTTCGGGGAAGACGGACTGCGCCTTATGCGCCTTGCCCGTATTGCCGCGCAAACCGGATTTACGCCCGACAAGGAGTGTATGCAAGGCGCAATCAACAACGCCCGCCTGATAGCGGATATCGCCCCCGAACGGATATATTCCGAGCTCAACGGCATACTTCATGCGGACTTGAAATACGGCATAAACGGCGCGCAATATGCAGGGCTTGAAATTTTAAAAGAAAGCGGGGTGCTTGCCTTTATTCTGCCCGAACTTGCTTTGGGCGACAAAATGGAACAGCGTTCCGATTTCCACAATCACGACGTGCTGGAACATTCTTTCCGCTCCGTAAAGTATGCGGATAAATCAATCCGCCTTGCGGCTCTTCTGCACGATGCGGGCAAGCCGTATTGTATGAAAAACTACGGCAAATATCACGGCCACGATATAGAGGGAGCGAAAATTGCCCTTGATATATGCGCCCGTTTACGTGTTCCAAAAAAGTTTGCGGAAAGAGTTTCCGTTCTCGTCGGGTTGCATATGTACGATTTGGACTGTAAAGCCAAAGAAAACAAAGTGCGCAGATTTATCGTTAAAAACTACGAATATTTAGAAGAACTTATGCTTTTGAAGCAAGCCGATTATTCTGCGTGCAAAGACGATTTGTCTCCCGCGCCCACGGTTGTAAAAATGCGCGCAATCCTTGAAAATATGAAAGCCGAGGGCGTGCCGTTTACGTTAAAAGAACTTTCGGTAAAAGGCGGAGATTTGATAAACGCAGGCGTAAAAAAGGAATGTGTCGGTACAACGCTCGAACATTTACTTTACGAATGCGCTTTAAAACGCGTTGCGAATGAAAGCGACGCTCTTATAAATTGCGCTTTAAAATTTGCAAACGGTTGCAAATAAAGCTTTAAAATTATATAATATTTTTGTCCGCAGAGTTGTTGCGGAAAAGGGGTTTCTATGCAAAACAATCAGCCGCGCAGAAAAGGCTTTTCTTTTCTCTCGTTTTTTCTCGGTATTTTATTGGGCATAATTTTAATCGTAGGGGCTGTCGGCGGCGCGGTTTATTTCGTGCTTTCTTCAAGCGTCGATACGGTTCTTTCCATTTTCGGCGTCGATAACAGCAAAGACGAAGAGGGTAAAAACCAGGTTATCAACACCGATAAGGAAAACGGCGGTGTTGAAACGCTTTTGGAACTTATTCAAAAAGTCGGCGCAATGGCTTCCGATACGTCGAATTTAAGCATGGGCGAATTTGAAAATCTCATTCCGGCAACAAAAGGGTTTATAGACGGACTTCACGAAACGTTTTTCTTTTATGTGGAAATCGAACGCGAAGAATTTGTTTCCGTCAAATTTTCTCAGCTCGGCGATTATATGAGTGAAAAAATTCTTGATATACAGCCCGCACTGCTTTTCGGTCCACTCGGTATGGCGGGTATATTCGATAATAAAATTATGGAAATCGTGTTCTGCGGAACAGAGGCGGAATATGTTCAGAATCCCCAAACAGAAGAAAAATATCCCGTTTATTACGACGTGTATTCGCTTGAAGAAGAACAAAACAAATTTTTGCGCGTAGACGATAACGCAGAACTTCCCGAACAATACGCGGGAAACATTGTTGAGATTAACGGCGGATTCAGGCTTTATTATTATTTCGATGAAGAAACGCCTTATATTACAGACGGCAATTTTGCTTATACCGCGCCCGCGCGCTCCGCAAACGGAGAAGTATACGAACTTTACAATGCGGAATATGCCAGACTTTCGGGCAATTATTACTATGAAGGCAACGAAAAAATCAACGTAAATCCCGTAACTTTGCGCACTCTTGCGGACGGAGATTTCGAAGCTTTAAACGATGTGTATTTAACAGAACTCCTTGAAAGCGACGACGTTCTTGCCCAAAAGGTTCTCGGCAACGTTTCGCTCGGCGATATTATGAGCGGCGAAGTCAACTTCGACGAAGTGCTGAACAATCTGCTTTTAACCGACATAATAGACATAACCGCAACCGATAAAATTATGACCCGCCTTTTCTACGGCGTTGCCAACGTAACCGAAGCAAACGGCGAAACTTACGCATATACCGCAACGTATTTTAACGGCGGCAACGAAATTCCCTGTTTTATAGAGGTAAAAGAAAACGGCGCAATTTCCCGCGCGTATTACCTCGACGGTCAGAACGAGGTCGAAATTTTATCGCTTTCTGTCGGCAATCTCCAAAACGGAATTGATGTCGGCAGCCTTAAAATAAGCGAAATTATGGACGTTAACGGCAACAAAATTTTAGAAATGCTCGCCGATTCCACAATAGATACGCTGGGCGCGGATATCGCAAGCCTCACCGTGAACGAAATGTACGCCTCGGATATTTACGGCACGGATACAAAACGGCTTGCAACTCCCTCGGATTTCAACGATAAATACGTTTATTATTTCAAAGACGAAAACGGAAAAGACGTTCTCGCAAACGGCGACGGAAAGCTTTCTTCTCTGCCGACGGATAAAAATTACTATACCTACGGCGAAGCGCAGGGTATGTGGAAAATTCTTCTCTATAATAATGACAGCGAAAAAACTTATACGGTAAATAATTTAACCGATATGATAGGCAACGTTTCCGCAAATATGTCCGGTTCAACGCTTTACTTTTTGCACGATAACGATATTCTCGTTTTTCAAAGCCGCGCCGATTTGGATACAAACATAAGCTATAACGGGAAATCAAAGCTCGGAGACCTCGAACTTACCGAAGCGCTTTCCTATCTCGTTTCCATTTTGAACACGGCTTCCGCCGCGTCGAATTAACCGTCTCGGCGAATTAACGATTGAAATAAGTTGACAAGCCGTTTCAAATATTGTAATATAAAAAAGCGCGGTTTTCTCCGCGTATAACCTTGCATACCGCAGGTGGTATGCCGATTAAGTCCGGGAGGTGAAAAAAATGAAAACTTACGAGATGATTTACGTGCTCGACGCGTCTCTTGCCGACGAGGCAAAAGCGGCGTTCGCATCAAAGTTCGAAGAAATTATTGTTTCCAAGAACGGTAAAGTCGTATCCGTTGATAAGTGGGGCGTTAAAAAGCTTGCTTACCCCATCAATTATAAAACGGACGGCGATTACACTGTAATCACTTTCGAAGCCGACGGTGCCGCGGTTAAGGAAATAGAAAGAATTTCCGACCTTTCCGTCGAAGTTTTGAGAAGAATTATAACTGTCAAAGCATAAGGATAAGGTATGAACAAAGTATTTTTGATAGGGAATTTAACGCGCGACCCCGAGCTGACCGAAACGAACGGAGGCATAAAAATCTGCCGTTTCTCTATAGCGGTTAACAGAAATTATTCCGGTTCGGACGGAGAAAGAAAAACAGACTTCTTCAACGTGGTAGCGTGGAGAGCGCTCGCCGAAACGGTGGCGCGCTATACCAAAAAGGGAATAAAAGTAGCGGTAAGCGGCTCAATAGAACTCAGAAACTATGAAGACAGCCAGGGCGTCAAACGCATCGGCGTGGATATCGTAGCTCAGGACGTAGAGTTCTTAACCCCCAAAGGCAACGGCGGAGACGATTTCGATTCTCCCTCGCCCGCACCTTCGAGAGGCGGTCAAAAGCCCCAGCTCCAGCCCTTCGACGACGATAGCGACATTCCCTTCTGATTTTTCAAGGAGATAGTATTATGGAAGAAAATAAAACCGCCCCCGTTAAAAAGGCGTATAAAAGAACAAACCGTAAAAAGGTATGCGTTTTCTGCACCGAAAAGGTAGAGCTTATCGATTATAAAGACGTTGCGCGTTTGAAAAAATTCGTAACCGAAAGCGGAAAAATGCTGCCCCGCAGAATGAGCGGAACTTGCGCAAAACACCAGAGAGAGCTTTCCAAAGCAATCAAGCGTGCGCGCGTTGCGGCTTTGCTTCCTTTCAAAGGCGACTAATAAATATTTAGTATAATTAAAGCGGCGTTGCTATTCAGCAACGCCGCTTTTTTTTAATAATCCGTAACTCCCAAAAGGTATTCCGTGCTTACCTTAAATATACCCGCAATCTGCACCAGCATTTCCAAACTCGGTTCGCTGTTTCCGTATTCGTACCTTGCATACGATTGCTGTCTTATATTTAATTTGTCCGCCATTTGCTGTTGTGTAAGTCCCGCGGACTGTCTTAATTCTTTCAATCTTGTACAAAAAATTTCCATAATTCAATTGACATTATACAGCAAACTGTTGTACAATGTAATAAATACAGCAAATTGCTGTTAAATGGAGGTTAATTATGAATTCTATGCTGTTGCAGTTATATCTCGGCAACAAAGGCAATTGCGAACAAATTCCAAACACAAAAAACTTTTATAAGTTCAATGATAAATCTTGCGAAAAAATCGAAGAGTTTACAAACGCTTTGCCAAAAGAAAGTTTGGAAACATTCAATAATATTATGAATCTGGAAGCAATGATACAAGGAGAAACAAATTTTGCAAACTTTAAAGAAGGCTTTAAAATAGGTCTGTTTCTCGGTTTGGAAATGCGGGAAAAGCAAGAGGCGGAAGATTAATCTTCCGCCCGATTTTAATTTTTGTTATAATTTCTTGCGCCGAAAATCGCCGTTCCCAGCCTGATTATATTTGCGCCTTGTTCCAGGCAAATCCGCCAGTCTCCGCTCATTCCCATTGATAAATACTCGATATCCTTATCAATTGCGCGCAGTCTGTCAAATTGCCCGCGCATACTTTTTGCAAGCGTTTTCAGCCGCGTTTCGTCGTTATCAATCGGCAACATCGCCATAAGTCCTTTAATGCGCAAAGCGGGTAAACGTTTTATTGTTTTATAAATTTCTCCGCAATCTTCAAGCGCAAAACCGCCCTTCGTTTCTTCGTTTCCGATATTAATCTGTATCAGAATATCCGATACAATGCCTGCGCCCGCGCTCTTTTTAGAAAGCTCTTCCGCAAGATTTATTCTGTCAACCGAATGGTAAAGGTCAACCTTGCCTAAAAGATATTTAATCTTGTTCGTTTGTAAATGTCCGATAAAATGCCTGCGCGGATTGCCGTTTATCAGCTCGTATTTATCCCTCAGCTCCTGAACGTGGTTGTCGCCTATGTCTGTTATGCCGGCGGCAACGGCGCGGTTTATATCCTCCGCGTTTTGCAGTTTTACCGCCGCCACAAGCGTAACCTTTTCGCCGAAAGGATTTTCTTTTGGTATTTCTTTCAATAAATTTTCAACGTTGCTTTCAATCATATAAAATCCGCCTATGTAAAATTTTATTTAAAACAACACGCAAAGTCAAACGTTTTAACATTTCACCTTTCAAACGCTTAACTTTCACAAATTATGTGTTATAATACAAGCGAGAAAACTTGCTTGCAAGGGCTTTCGGGTGCCGTATTCAACTTTTATGCGTTCTTCGCAAGAAAAACAGAGGCGCTTAAACGGTGCAAAAAAATCTTTGATTTTTGCATCGCTATGTTATAATATGTTAAAGGCGGTGTGCGGTGAAAAATTTCAGTTTGGCTTTAATGATTGTGGAAATTTTATGCGGGCTCGTGTGCATAGGGTTCGGCATATATTACTGTTTCGGCGGTTCGTGGGGTCAGATTGCCGTATTTCTTATTGTCGGCGCGGTGTGCGTGGTTACGGGCGTAAGAACTTTTATTTTATTGCGCAAACGCAAAAAACAGGAAGAGGAAGAAAATAAAAACTCCGATTGACCCGATAATATATCCGTTTTATTTATGCTTACACAAATATTTGAACGTTTGAAATTAAGCTTGTAAAACACATAATCGGTAAATAAATTAATATAAAAACGGGCGCGCCTTTCAAGGCGCGCCCGTTTTGAATTCGTTTTTATTTTTCTTCGGCTTTTATATACGCCGCAAGCAAAGTGCTGTAAACCAATGTGGGCAGCATATAGAAAAGGTGGTTGTCCAAAAGATTTAAAACAAGCAAAGTAATTATCGTAACCGCTATATATACGCGCTCCAGCGTGGGATTTTTAAAGAACGAAATCACCGTCTGCACGCGGTGGAAAACATAAGCGGCAAGCCCTATAATTCCGCACGAGCCCAAAAGCTGGAATACCGTGTTATGATACATACTCGGTATAAGCGAAATTCCCGCCGCGCCGTAATCTTCCGCAAGCTCAACAAAAAATCCCGTTCCGAATAAAGGCGCGCTCTTGAACGCAGCCCAGGCTTGTTTCCAAAGGCTAATCCGTCCGCTGCCGGTTTCAAGGCTCTTTAAAAGGTCGCTGAATAGTACAATCGTTTCGTCAAGCCATATCAAAGCGCAGATAACAAGCGCAAGCGCCGCAACGCCCGCAATAATTCCGTTTATCAGCTTGTTTTTTCCTTTTACAAGCAGGAACACAAGGCACGCGGGGAAAATAAGGAAAAGCCCCAAAATCGCCTGACGGCTCATTGACATAACGGCAACCGCGGTAATGGCTATCGCCGCAAAAAAGAAAAGGTATCCGTGCTTGTAGTTGCCCGCAAGATAAAACGCGGCGGGCAGACAAATAAGCGCCAGCATACCGAAATAGTTATAAGTTCCCCAGCCGAAAAACAATTTGTTTCTGTAAATAATTCCTTCGACTATCGCCTCTTGCGTAACGTAGGTTGTTATAAGTTCTACGGTCAGCAAAGCGGCTAAAGCCATAAACCCGACTGCAAACGACGTTACCGTATCCTTGTTTACAACAACGTTATCTTTCATAACGGCAAAAATCACAAGGAAGAAGAACGTCATTAAAACGCCGTATAAAAGGTTCATCGCGCTGTATCCGGAAACAAAAATCCCGTTTAAAAGGAACGCCGCGGAAAGCAGGCAAAGCCCCCAGAATACGGGCGTTATTTTGAATTTCCCGCTTTTTACCGTGAAGTAAAGTCTTAAAAGCGCGGCGGTAACGAAAAGCGCAACCAATACCGCGATTTGCGTAAGAACTTCCGTTCTGAAATAAAAATCTGACCCGCCCGCAAGTGGAGAAGGCGAGTTCTCAACGGAAATCATAACGTTCATCAGCAAAAACAACGGAAGCATAGGCGATAAATCTTCCAGAAGCAAAAGCATCGCTATGCCTATAATGCACACAAAATAAAAAGTGACCAAATCCCATCCGAGGTAATAATCGGCAAGAATTACCGCCGCTATTATAAACGGAAAAAACCGCCAGCTCAGCAGTTCTTTTATCGTGCCGATAAGCGGGTTTTCTTTAATTGTGGTCAGCTTATCTCTCATAACTTCCGTGTTTTCCGAATTTACTTACCTCATTATATATCAACCGCGCGCGGTTGTCAAGTGCGGGCGGAAAGTGCCGCTATAAAATTACGTATGACAAATTTTGTGATATGTCATATAAAAGTATGACACAAATATGCCCAAATTCTGCCTGAAAAGGGAAAATTTCAGTAAAAACAGATAAAATTCTTGCTTTTCGACAAATTATTATCATATTTTCACGTTACAAACTTGACATTTTGTCATAAAAGATATACACTAATCACATATAATTTGATTAAAGGCAAGATTTTGCTTGGTATATATTAATGATAAAAAAGAAAACGGATACCGTCGGGCTCGAACTCAAAGAGGTAAAGACCGCGGGTTTTAAACAGACAAAACGCGCAAAGGGAATAAACCGCCGCGCGGGTCTGCACGATAAAACTAAAAATCTTGAAGGGGAATCCCGCGTTAAACGCAGCAAGCCTCTCGCAATCAAACACGTGCGCCGTATGCGTAAAGCCGCATTGGCGCTTTCTGCCGTGTTCGTTGCGGGCATAGCTGCCGTCGGCGTGGGCTTTTTCACTAAAGCGCCCGTAGCCGATTTGCCCGATATTGAATTTTCCACCGTTTGCTATGAAGCGCCCAAAGACGGAACTCTTCCCACGGGGCACACCGTTGTGGAAAACGTGGGCTATCTCAATTACGTTTTGCAAAACCAGCCGTTCTGGTCGTCGGAAATGCACTCTAAGGTCAACACCGTTATGTCGCAGAACGTCCACACCTACAAACAGTATCATAACGGAGTTTTAATATCCGCCGATATCGCGCAAGGCGTTTCTTCGGAAGCAACTCAGTTCTGCGTAGCAGACGGAGTAGTTATGTGGAGGCCTTCCGCAAACAAGAATTTCGACGGTATGAACACCCCTTGGTCAACCAAAAACGCGCAGGGGCTTACGATTCCGCAATTCAAAAAGAAGCGCGGCTTCCCGCCTTCCGAATTTTCCGTTTACGTTCTTAACGAAAACACTATCGCCAACGCGGCGGATTATTCCGTAACGCAGAACGCCGACGGCAATTATACTATGTCGCTCACGCTCAACGTAAACACGGGCGTTGACGAAACTTCCGCAGACTACTATTACAAACAGCAGATGCTGGTTACGGGCGGGCTCGATTCCCACCCCGTAATAGAAGAAACAACAGTTGTTTATACGTTCGATAAAGACTGGCGCATTCTCGGATTTTCCATTTCGGATTCTTATTCTGCAAAAATGGGAATTTCCGTTCACTGCACGTCCAATACGGAAGTAACTTATTATTACGAAGAAGAAAAAGCCGTAAATTCTTTCTACGAAGATTATTTCAAAGGCGAATACGAAAAGCTTAAAGATACTTTCGGCGATTCCGACGTAACGGAAAACGAACCGCCCGCTCCCAATCCTTTGAATTATCTTGCGGCGGCTTTCGGCGACGTGCTTACGCAGGGCGCTACGTTCAAAATCGATTTATCCGTGGATAATCTCGATATGAACGGCGCCGTCTATGTCGGTGTAAACAACGGCGCGTTAAGCGACGTCCGCGTAAAACTCGGCGATATAAACGTATATATTGACGAAAACACAAACCTTTACATAAATGACGGAAACGCCAGATATAAGCTTGCCCTCGGCGATATGCTTTCGCAGTCGGAGGGAGAAGGTTCTGTTGCGGGGCTTGACGTAAACGCGATAATAGACCGGCTTACGGCGGGCACGTTTACAATCGACGGCAACACTACTGTTTTTGATACGGGGCTTGAACTGTTCGGTCTTGAAATAAAGCTCTCCTTTGAATTCAATACCGAAAACGGAATTTCGCTCGGTCACGTTGCGGCGGAAATCCCACTCGGAGAAAAGGTTTTAAAAGCTAAGCTCTGTTACGGTACAAAAGACGATATTCCCGCTAAACCCGATGATATGTCGGGGTATACCGACGTTATGAAAGAGGGTTTAACCCTTGATTTAAACGTAAAATTCGGCAATCTCGCGCTTGACGGCGTTGCAAAGCTCATAATGAATAACGGTTCGTTCGGCGGCGCGTACGCAACGCTCGGCTGTTTCACCGTTTATTACGATTGCCCCGCGGATATGCTTTATTTAAGCGACGGAAACGTAAAATATAAGGTTGCGCTTTCCGCATTAAATAACGGCGGAGCTTCCGTTCTTTCGGGCGCGTTGGATTTAAACCCGCTCATTTCCCAAATAATAAATAATTTGTCGGCGGCGGAAGGGAAAATTTCCACGTCTGCAACGCTGGAACTTTTCGGTCAGACCGTAACGGCGGCGCTCGGCGTAAAGCTTTCGGGCGGGATAGCGGTTGATGCAAACTTAACCGCATTCGGTCAGCAAATCACGGCTAACGTCGCGCTTGGCAATACTTCGGTAGCTCTGCCCGATTTCAGCGGATATTCCGACGTTCTGAAAGATGGCTTAACTCTTGACGTAACCCTTAAACTCGACGAAGCCGAACTTAACGGAAAGGTAACCGTTGATTTCAGCGGCGGCTTTAACGGCGTTCGCGCAGACTTCGGCGATATTAAAGTATATTACGAACACGCCGCTCAAAATCTTTACATACAGATAGGCGCAACCAAAGCAGTCGTTCCTCTTGCAAATATAGAAAGCGGCTCGGTTGATATTTCTTCGCTTTTGGGCGAAGGCGGCGTTTCGGGTCTCCTCGGCGACCTCATAAACAACCTCGTAACAGGCTTTAAGGATATTTCCACCGGCGCGGATATAAATATCGCGGGCAGCGTTATTGCCGCAAACATCGATTTGATATTCGACGGCGGATTAAGCATAAAAGCCGATACCGTGCTTTTCGGTATCAATCTGTCTGCGGAAATTTCTTTGCTGAACGAAAGCGTTCCCGCTCTTTCAAACGGAGATAAAGAAGCTTTCATAAACGTTTTGGAAGACGGCTGGCAGCTTTTGGATTCCGTTCTCGGCAGCCGTCTCTCCTTAAACGTGGAAGGTTCGCTTGAATGTTATGAAGAAGCTTACGCGGAATATGGCTATAAAAAGTACGATTTTAACGCCGTTCTAGAATACGATAAAGGCGGCGCGGAAAACGAATTTCCTTTCCGCCTCGATACCGCAAACGGAATGGATTTCCAAATTGACGGTTCGCTGTATCTGCATTTCAGCCTTTCGCTCGCGGCAAAACTTCCCTCGGACGAAAGCCTGTATCTTGATTTGTATTTAATCGACGCGAATCCTCAAACGGATGCAAACGGTCTCACGTACGGTATGTATTCAACCGACGGCAATATAGACGTTTATATCTCGCTGTCCAAATATGCGGCGGATTCGCAGTCTCGCAAGCCCTTGAAAATCTATGCTCCCGCAGATGAAATTTTCAGCCTTGTTTCGATGGTCTGCGCAATGGCAAATATCGACGATATCGAATTTAAAGACAACGCCGAACTCAACGCGGCAGTCGCGGAAATATCGGACGCTATAAACGAACTGCTCATAAACAAATATATCCCCAACACAAAAGATCAGTTCTCTTCGCTCGGAGAAAGCCTTATACCCCAGATACTCGGCAAAAATCTCAACGAATTACTTGCCGAACTTATGTCTAAACTCGGAACCGTAAAAGAGGAAACGGAAAATAAAAATTTCTCTCTCAACAGCGAATATATAAAGAGTTTGAAATACGCAAACGATAACCTTACAATCGTTCTCAATTCTTCCGAAATTTACGGAACGCAAGCGGGAGTGCAAGACGATATCACGATAGAGCTTGGAAAAACGTATATAAACAACGCGGCTTATCTCTCGGATATCCAACTTAAAAACTTATATACGGGCGAAAACAACGTAAACAAACTCGGTCTTTCAGTAAACTTCGGCTACGGCGAAATCCAAAAACCTCAAAGCTTTGAAGGATACGTCAATGCCGACGGCCTCGATACCTTGCTCAAAGCCGTGGTAAATTCCGCCACGCACGAAACCCCCGATAAAGAAACCGCTTACGAACTCAACAAAGAATACGTTTTAAACGGCTCGCTCAACATCAACCTCAGCGTTCTGGGGCTTGCAAAAGTCGATTTGCCGCTTAAAATCAATTCTCTCGCGCTTTTCATAGACGGGGCAACAAACAACGTTTCCGCGGATTTGCACATTTCCTACCCCGGTAAAGAGGCAACAATCATAGGCTTTATCCCTATGGCGGCGGTTAACGGCACTTCCGACGTGTATATGTCCATAAGGAACAATACCGTTTACATAAAGCGTATTCAGACAACCGATTCCAAAAACAGACCCATAACCCCCGTAACGGAACTGCGCGAAATGCCGCTCAACGATTTCCTTGCGGATATAATGAACCAAATCGGATTTATCCTCAACCTTTCGAGCACGATTGCCGATAATCTCGGCAATATCGATACTTCTGGCGGCGGCAACGGCGTTTCGTTTGAAGATAAGGATTACGGCGCGGCTCTTAATTACGTGTTGCATTCCTATACCGTAACAGAGCGCGAAGACGGCGCAAACTGGAATATAAACATAGGCGGAGGAATCTTAAAAGACCTTGCCGCAATGGAAACGGAAAAAATTCCTCTTTCTTTCGGCGCTTATAAAAATTCCGACAGAACATATACCGTTAACGGGCTCAGCATTGCGGAAACCACAATAAAAATTCCGCTTATCGGCGGCTCGGGCGTAACAATCGTTCTCAGCGGCGATTTCACATACTGCAACCCGCACGAACAGTTCAATAAAGACGAAAACGGCAACTATTACCAAAACACCGCGCTCAATCTTTCGGCTTTGACCGCAGAGGTAAAAAGCGGATTTAATTACGACGGAGCTTTCGCACAAACGCAAAACGGTTATTCAAAAATATTAACCGGTAAATGCGGAGAAAAACTCTATCTGCCGCTTAACGTACTGTATAACGAAAACGGACAGCTTTACACGCTCGAAGGCTATTACCTTAACGGCGGTTCGGAATATTATTCCTTTGCGGAAACGTATACCGACGAAAACGGAAACAGGTTCGGTCTGGTGCGGATAACGGATAATTCTCTTTCGTTCGCAATCGGCTGGAAAAAGCTTTACACCGTAACTTACGTATACGAAGACGGCTCGCAGGAAACAAGAAACTATTACGAAAACGAAAAACTCACGCTCGGCAATATGCCCGCCGTGCCCGAAAAAGAGGGATACGAGGGCGAATGGCTCGGCGCGGAAGGAACATCCGTAACACAAAATCAAACCTATTATCTCAGATACGGCGCGGTTAAATATATGGTTACTCTTTCGGGAGAACAGCCCATAAACGAAACAAGCGCGGAGGGATATTACAGATTTGAAAACGCGGGCAATTCCGTTTCGTTCTATGCGGAATACGGTACCGCGGTAAAACTCCCCGATATCACGTCAAAGCTTTATAATTTAGTCGGCGTTTACGATAATCCCGAATTTAACGGAGACCCGTTAACGGAAATAACTATCGGCGGCGCGCAAACCTATTATATAAAGTGGGCGGGCAAAACGTTCAACGTAGTATATCAAAGCGACGTAAACTGCGATATGTCTGCGCTCGATACGGTTATGAGCTACGGCGACGGAAGCGATTATCTCGGAGAAGTTGCAAGCGATGGCAAAGCGTTCCTCGGCTGGTTTATCAAAAACGGTGAAAAATACGAATATATCGCCGACGCAATCGCGTTAAAGGATTTCCTTTCGGCAAACTTTACGGAAAACTCCACGGCTGTACTGTTCGCCGTATGGTATAACACGGAAGTTACGGGAGAAATAACGTACAATTCCTATAAATACAAAAATCTTTTCAGCAAAGAATGGGTTATCAACGGCTATATAAACTCTCCGTTCAGCGGCAAAAGTCTTGAAATAGCAAACGCGTCAGACGATATTTCGGTAAACGTTCAGTTGCAATACGGTATTTCCAAAGACGGAGCGTCAATGAGCAACAATCTCAACAACAATAAATGGGAAGACGCTTATTCGGACGGCTCGTTTGAAAAAACCGCAAGCTCTACGCACGGCAACGATAAAGGAAGTTATTCGGGCGCAAACGTCAGAATAAACATTTCTCTTAACGGAAGCAACAAAGTTGCTCTTACCGGAAGTTTGTGGAAAGAATACGTAAAACTTTAACAATAAAAACCGTATGCGGTCCGCATACGGTTTTTTTATATGTAAAAATCACTTGTAATTTAACCGTTTCTTTGTTATAATAATAATCGCTTATGGAAGAAATAACCCAAACGGAAGAAACTCTTACCGAACAGAAAACAAAAGAAAACGGCGTAAAAAAATTCTTTTTGCGCGCTCTCGATATTTTTGCGGGAGTTGTGCTGCTCGTCGTTTTAAGCTGGCTTATCCTCATTTTAATGCTTGTGAAATACCTTGAAGATTTTCATAATCCTTTATATATAAGCGTGCAAACAAATGCAAACGGCAAAGAGTTTAAGCTTATAAAACTGCGCACAATGTGCATCCATGCCGACGAACTTGAAAAACAGCTTATCGCCGCGGGCTTGAACGAGGCGGAGCCTCCCAAATTTCTTTTAACGGACGACCCCCGCATAACCGTTGTAGGCAACGTTTACAGAAAATACCGTCTTGATAAACTTCCCGCGCTTATAAACGTAATAGCGGGGCATATCACGATTTTCGATATCTTCACAAAAAACAATTATAAAAAACCCAAAATGTAAAAACGCAATAAATTAATATAAAAAGCCGCCGCTTGCCAAAAACCTGCAAGCGGCGGCTTTTTTTTGTTTTTTAATCCTTAAACAGATTTTTAATCATTGTGTTAACGTAGAGTATGGGCACAATCGCCACTTTATCCGCGTACTTCGCAACGGATTTCATATTTTTTGCGGGCACAAGCACCTTTTTAAAGCCCATTTTCACGCACTCCGCAACCCGCTTTTCGCAATAAGAAACTGCGCGCACCTCGCCGGTTAGCCCTACTTCGCCGAAAACGGCGGTGTATTTGTCAACGGGTTTGGAAAAATATGCGGAAGCAAGAGCCGCGCAAACCGCAAGGTCGCAGCTCGGCTCGTTTAACTTTATTCCGCCCATCGCGTTAAGATATACGTCGTATCCGCCCAAAGAAAGCCCGCAGCGTTTTTCAAGCACGGCAAGCAAAAGCACAAGCTTGTTGTAATCTATTCCCAGCGGCATTCTGCGCGGCAGTCCGAACGAGGTTTTTGCAACAAGCGTCTGTATTTCCACGTTCATACACCTCGCGCCCGTCTGTGCGGGCGTAACGCAAGAGCCCGCTTCCTCGCCGCGGCTCTCGGAAAGGAACACTCCCGAATAATCCGTTACGGCTATAATGCCGGTATCCGTCATTTCGAAAACCCCGACTTCCGCAACGTTTCCGAATCGGTTTTTCACCGCGCGCAATATACGGAAATTTTCCTGGTTTTCCCCCTCGAAATAAAGTACGGTATCCATTATATGCTCAAGCACTTTCGGTCCGGCAAGCGCGCCCTCTTTCGTAACGTGCCCGATAATAAAAAACGTAATTCCGCGGCTTTTGGCTATACGCATAATTTTGGATGCGCATTCTCTAACCTGCCCGACAGAACCAGAAGAGGAAGAAAGGTCGTCCGTATAAATCGCCTGAATACTGTCTATAACGCAAAATTCCACGCCGTCAAGCTCGCTTTCAAGTCCGTCTATGCAGGTTTCGTTGATAATCAGCATATTGTCGGATTTCAGGTTAAGCCTTTTCGCTCGCATTTTAACTTGCGAACAGCTCTCCTCCGCCGAAAAATATAAAACTTTTTTCGTTTGGGAAAGGTAAGCCGCAATCTGCGTTAAAATGGTGGATTTGCCTATTCCGGGGTCGCCTCCTAAAAGCACCAAAGACCCTGCAACGATTCCCCCGCCCAAAACGTTGTCGAATTCAGAAACGCCGGAAGAAGTGCGGTTGAATTTTTCATATGTAATCTGGGAAAGCGGCTTTGCTTTGCCGCCCGTATGAACTTTTGCCGTTTTCTGCGTTTGCGCGGGCGCGGTAACCTCTTCAACCATAGTGTTGAATTTACCGCAGGAGGGGCAGCGTCCCAGCCATCTGGGGCTTGACGCTCCGCACTCGGAACAAACGAATTCAGTCGTAACTTTTGCCATTGTTAAATCCTTTTTGTCGTTTAAAGCTTCGGAATACTTCTTCCGAAGCTTTATATATTTTTTCTTGTGCACTGTATTTTGTGTGTCTAATTTCAGATAACCGTGTTTGTCTGCGCCGCCAAAATATTGATTTTGTGTTCGATAATGCAAACGATAAAAGCGTTGTTGTTGGGCAGTAAGAACAATCGCGCATACCGCAGTTATAGTAATAAAATTTCTGAATGTTTTTACTTATCCGCTTTGTTAGTCTTTTTTAAAGTAACGGCGGCGTAAGCGCAAACGCCCAAACCCTCGCCCACAAATCCGAGTTTTTCAGTCGTGCCCGCCGATACGGCAACGTTTTCAAC
Organism: uncultured Christensenella sp.; assembly: GCA_910577375.1. Lineage (GTDB taxonomy): Bacteria > Bacillota > Clostridia > Christensenellales > Borkfalkiaceae > Coproplasma. The sequence continues at coordinate 57,569 of CAJTLT010000003.1, read as the reverse complement.
GGGTACGTTGCAGATTTCACTTAAAATATTTTTCATTTTATCGATGTAAGGGGAGAGGCGCGGTTTTTCCGCCTGTACAGTAACCGAAATATTTTCCGTTGCATATGCGTTTTCGCGCAAAAGAACGATAACTCTTTTCAATAACTCTTTGCTGTCCGCTCCCGCATATGCGTCGTCGTTCACAGGGAAATAATGCCCTATATCTTTAAGTCCCGCCGCGGATAAAAGTGCGTCCATAAGCGCGTGTATAATAACGTCGCCGTCGCTGTGTGCAATAAACGCTTTGTCAAAAGGGATTTCAACCCCGCCTAAAACCAATTTGTTTCCCTCTCCGAACGCGTGCACGTCAACGCCGAAACCCACGCGCCCGTTTCCGCAATCTTTCAAGGTCGGTATATCTCGCATAAAATCCTGTTTAAAAGTAAGTTTAACGTTTTGTTCGTCGCCCTCGATTAGCCGCGCGGGAGCGATAAATTCACCGTAAACGGCGCTGTCGTCAGTGTAAATTTTGTTTGCGGCAAGCTTGTAAGCGTGTTTTATGTCATCGGTATAAAATCCTTGCGGGGTTTGCACGCGGAAAGTGCTTTCTCTGTCAAGTCTTTCCGTTATTTCTCCGTAAGCCGCCGAAACAACCGTGTCGGTAAGCTTTACGGCGCAAATTCCGCTTCCGTATTTTTTAACCGCGTCGATACAGTTTAAAATAAGTTCTTTTGTTACGAACGGACGTGCTCCGTCGTGTATTAAAACTATCTCGCCCGAAACTTCTTCAAGCGCGTTTTTTACGCTTTGCGTTCGTGTTTCTCCGCCCGAAACAACTTTGCAACCTAAAGGCTTGCAAAGGGCGGAAATCTCTTCAAAATCATAAACCGACGAGGTTACGATAACCTCGTCTATTTCGGGAATATTAAATTTTTTAAGCGTGTGCCAGAGCGCGGGCGCACCGGAAAGGGGAGCAAGCAGTTTGTTTTTGGAAAATCCCGCTCTTTCGCCTTTTCCCGCCGCGCATATTATAGCGCTTACTTTGAAATCTTTCATTGTATTATTTCGTAAAGCGATTGCGCTTCGTCCTTTTTTACCGTTTCTTTTATCTGCAGTATACGGAATTTTAAAGAACCGCCCGTAAACTGCAATTCGACTTCGTCGCCGACCTTTATGCGGTGCGCGGGTTTTACGTCTTTTCCGTTGACTATAACTTTCCCCTTTTCACACGCTTGCTGGGCAAGGGTGCGGCGTTTTAAAATCCTTGAAACCTTTAAAAATTTGTCTATTCTCATATTTGAAAAATTATTTAAAAAATGTTTTTTACCGGTCGGGCTTTTGCTTGACACGATTGATTTTAAGATATATAATAATACACTGTATTAAAATGCAGTTTTTGCACAAATTTGCAAATTTTGGTGTGTTTTTTCGCCAAAATACGGTGTTTTTTTGGTGAAATTCGCGTGATTGTTATATAATTATACACCCAAACGGCGGAGTTGTAAAGGGCGGGCGGCATTTAAAAATAATTTTTTTTGGAACATTCGATTTTTTGCGGTGAAAAGATATAAACGCATAATCGCCTAAAATGTGAAAATATATACGGCGCAGCAGCCACAAAGGAGTTCAATTTTAATGAATTTACCGATTCACAAGTATGGCAAAACCGAAAGGAGAAAATTCGGCAAGATAAACGAAGTTATCGATATTCCCGACCTTGTAGAAATACAGAAGTCGAGCTATAACGCGTTTATGAAAGAGGGCATCACGGAAGTTTTTGAAGACTTTATGCCCATCACCGACTATTCCGACCATTACGAGCTTTATTTCCTCGAACACTGGTTCGACCCCAAGCCCAAATACAGCGAGCAGGAGTGCCGCAACCGCGACGCGACTTACGCGCTTCCCATGCACGTAAAAATCAGGCTTGTAAACAAAGTTAAGGACGAAGTAATCGATCAGCCCGTATTTATGGGCGAGTTCCCCCTTATGACGGACAGCGGTTCGTTCATTATAAACGGCGCGGAGCGTGTTATCGTTTCTCAGCTCGTTCGTTCTCCCGGTTCTTACAACGCTTCTACAAGGGACAAGACCGGTAAAGAAATCTTCGGAACAACCGTTATCCCCAACCGCGGCGCATGGCTTGAATTCGAGCAGGACGCGCAAGGCGTTTTGTGGGTTCACGTAGACCGTAAGCGTAAAATATGCGCTACGGTGCTTTTGCGCGCCCTCGGTTTCGGTTCGGACAGAGCGCTTCTCGATTTGTTCGCAAACGATACCATGGTTGAAAACACAATCGCAAAGGATACCACAAAATCCGAAAGCGACGGTCTTATCGAGCTTTACAGAAGATTGCGTCCCGGCGAAGTTCCCACCGAAGCTTCCGTCCGCCAGCACCTTAACAATCTGTTCTTCGACCCCCGCCGTTACGACGTGGTAAAAGTAGGTAGATATAAATTCAACAAAAAGCTTTGCCTTGCATACAGACTTCCCGGTTGCAAGCTCGCCGAAGATATCGTCAATCCCGAGACGGGAGAAGTAATGGCGCACAGCGGCGAAACCGTTTCCGAAGAGTTGGCTTATGAAATGCAGAACTGCGGCGTGAACGAGGTATATGTTCTCGTTTCCGACCCCGTTCAAGGCGAAATCAAGCATAAAATCATAGCGAACAACACTTGCCACTTCTCGGCTGTGTCGGACAAACCCCATAAGCTTTTCGGGCTTCTTCCCACAATATATCTTCCTAACTACAAGTTTATGTTAAAGCTTGCGGAAGAATGCGAAAACGAAAAACCCGAAGTTATAGCGGAAAAGTATTGCGACGAAATAAACGCTATATATTATACCGCGGAAACGCCCGAAAGCGACGACGAGAAGCCCGAGGACAAGAAGAACAGGGAAAAGCGCAAAGAATCCCGTATTAAATTCGTAAACGCGTGCAAGAGGTTCAACGAACTTCTCAATTCCGATAAAACCCCCGACGACGAAGACAAAAAGACAATCAGACCCGTTGTCGAAAAGCTCAACCACAAACATATCACCGTTGACGATATCGTGGCGGCTATTTCTTCCAACCTTGATTTGAGGTTCGGCATCGGAACGATAGACAATATCGACCATCTCGGCAACCGCCGCGTACGTTCTGTAGGCGAGCTTCTTCAAAACCAGCTCCGTATAGGTATCGCAAGGCTTGAAAAGCTCATTAAAGAGCGTATGGCTACGCAGGACGCAATGGAAGTAACCCCTTCCGGACTTGTCAACGTGCGCCCCGTAACGGCTGTAATCCGTGAATTCTTCGGTTCTTCACAGCTTTCACAGTTTATGGACCAGACCAACCCCGCGGCAGAACTTACGCACAAGCGTAAGCTTTCCGCGCTCGGCCCCGGCGGTCTTAACCGCGACAGAGCAACGTTCGAAGTGCGTGACGTTCACCACTCGCATTACGGCAGACTTTGCCCCATAGAAACGCCCGAAGGTCAGAACATAGGTCTTATTTCATCGCTTGCAACGTTCTCCAAAGTGAACGAATACGGCTTTATAATGAGCCCTTACAGAAAGGTTGAACATACCTTTGACGCCGACGGAAAGGTTATAGATACAATCGTAACCGACCGCGTGGATTATCTTACAGCGGACGAGGAAGACAGATTTATAGTAGCTCAGGCAAACGAACCTCTGGACGAAAACAGCCGTTTTAAAAACCAGCATATCGGTTGCCGTCACCGTGATTTAATCACGCAGTACGGCCCCGAAAAGATGGACTATATGGACGTTTCGCCCAAACAGCTTGTTTCGGTAGCTACGGCTCTTATTCCTTTCCTTGAAAACGACGATACAAACCGTGCGCTTATGGGTTCGAACATGCAGCGTCAGGCGGTTCCTCTTATGAAGACGGAAAGCGCAATCGTCGCAACGGGTATCGAACACGCTATCGCGCGCGACAGCGGCGTAATGATACGCGCAAAGAACGCGGGTATTGCTATCGGCGTATCTTCCGACTGCATAAGAATAGAAGAAGAAAACGGTCTTGTTGCCGACTATCCTTTAAAGAAATTCCAGCGTTCCAACCAGGGCACGTGCCTTAACCAGCGCCCCATTATATCCACGGGCGACAGAGTTGCGGCGGGCGAAATCATTGCCGACGGTCCCGCTACCAACAACGGCGAGCTTGCCCTCGGTAAAAACATATTAATCGGATATATGGAGTGGGAAGGCTACAACTACGAAGACGCTATTCTCATTTCTGAAAAACTTGTTCAAGACGACGTGTTTACGTCCATTCATATAGAAGAACACGAAACGGAAGCGCGCGATACCAAACTCGGCGCGGAAGAAATCACACGCGATATACCCAACGTTTCTGAAGACGCGTTGAAAGATTTGGATGCGGAGGGCATAATCCGCGTGGGCGCGGAGGTTCAGCCCGGCGATATTCTCGTCGGTAAGGTTACTCCTAAGGGTGAAACCGAGCTTACCCCCGAAGAAAGACTTTTACGCGCAATTTTCGGCGAAAAATCGAGGGAAGTAAGAGATACCTCGTTAAAAGTTCCCCACGGCGAAGGCGGTATAGTAGTAGACGTCAAGATTTTCACGCGTGAAAACAAAGACGAGCTTTCCCCCGGCGTTTCCAAACTTGTGCGCGTATATATAGCGCAGAAACGTAAAATCCAAATCGGCGACAAGATGGCGGGACGTCACGGAAACAAGGGCGTTATCTCCCGCGTGCTGCCTCAGGCGGATATGCCTTTCCTTGCGGACGGCACGCCTTTGCAAATCGTATTGAACCCGCTCGGCGTTCCTTCGCGTATGAATATCGGACAGGTTCTCGAAGTGCATCTCGGTCTTGTCTGCAAACAACTCGGCTGGAAGATTGCAACCCCCGTATTCGACGGCGCAACCGAGCAGGATATCAAAAAACTGTTCCAGGAAAACAACCTTCTTAACCCCGAAGGCAAGGTAGACGGTAAAATTCAGGTTTACGATGGCAGAACGGGCGAGCCTTTTGAAAACCGCGTAACGGTCGGCGTTCAGTATATGATTAAGCTAAACCACCTTGTAGACGATAAGATTCACGCGCGTTCAATCGGACCTTACAGTTTGGTTACGCAGCAGCCTCTCGGCGGTAAAGCGCAGTTCGGCGGTCAGCGTTTCGGAGAAATGGAAGTCTGGGCGCTCGAAGCTTACGGCGCAGCGCATATACTGCAGGAAATTCTTACCGTTAAATCTGACGATATCGTCGGACGTGTTAAGACTTATGAAAGCATTGTAAAAGGCAACAACATTTCCGAACCCGGAATTCCCGAAGCGTTTAAAGTGCTTTTGAAAGAGCTTCAGTCGCTTGCCCTCGATATCAAAGTATTGACGGAAAACGGAGAAGAACTTATTATCCGCGAGCTTGACGATGACGACGACGTTATCCCCACCGCAAGAGCGCGCGAAGTTCAGGAGCAGGAAGACGCAATCCCCGTTACCGAATTCGATATCACCGAACATTCGGACGAGGAAGACGATATCGAGCTGGAGCCTATTTCCATATTCGATAACGACGAAGACGATTTCACAAGCAAAGAGCTGTTTGACGGCGACGAACTCGACGATTTCGGCGATGACGACGACCTCGGCGATAAATTTACCCTCTTCGACGAAGACGACGGCGGTTTTGATTTGACCGACGACGAAGAAGACGGCGACAAGGAATAAAGGGAGGTAAATAAATGTTTGAATTAAACGATTTCAATTCAATTAAAATCAGCGTAGCTTCCCCCGAAAAAATAAGGGAACTTTCCAAGGGCGAGGTAACCAAGCCCGAAACTATAAATTACAGAACGCAAAAGCCCGAAAAAGACGGACTTTTCTGCGAACGCATTTTCGGACCTATGAAAGACTGGGAATGCCATTGCGGAAAATACAAACGTATCCGTTATAAGGGTATAACTTGCGAAAAGTGCGGCGTTGAAGTAACCCGCGCAAAGGTAAGGCGCGAAAGAATGGGTCACATAGAGCTTGCCGCTCCCGTTTCCCATATATGGTATTTCCGCGGAGTGCCTTCGCGTATCGGTCTTATCCTCGATATGTCGCCCAAAGCTTTGGAGCAGATTATTTACTTTGCGGCTTATGTTGTAATCGACCCCGGTAACGTACCCGTGCTCGAATACAAGCAGGTTATCAACGATAAAGAATTAAGAGATATCGAAGAAAAATACGGTGACAGCGAAACAACGGGGCTTAAAGTCGGAATGGGCGCGGAAGCTATCCGCGAGCTTTTGATGGCTGTAGACCTCGATAAAGAATGCGAAGAAACAAAGAACATCATAGATAACTCGGGCGCAAGCCAGAAACGCGTTAAAGCGGTTAAGAGAATAGAGGTTTTGGAAGCGTTCAGAAAGAGCGGCAACCGCCCCGAATGGATGGTTTTGACCGTTCTTCCCGTTCTTCCCCCCGATATAAGACCTATGGTTCAGCTCGACGGCGGCAGATTCGCTTCCTCCGACTTGAACGATTTGTACAGAAGAGTTATCAACCGTAACAACCGTTTGAAGAGAATGATGGAGCTCGGCGCTCCCGATATGATTGTCAAGAACGAAAAGCGTATGCTTCAGGAAGCGGTTGACGCGCTTATCGATAACGGCAGACGTGGCAAGCCCCTTTCCGGACCTTCCAACAGAGAGCTTAAATCCCTTTCGGGTATGCTCCGCGGCAAGCAGGGTCGTTTCCGTCAGAACCTCCTCGGCAAACGTGTAGACTATTCGGGACGTTCGGTTATCGTCGTAGGCCCCGAACTCAAGCTTTATCAGTGCGGTCTTCCCAAAGAAATGGCGATAGAGCTTTTCAAGCCGTTCGTAATGAAAAAGCTTGTCGAAAGCGGACAATGCCACAATATAAAGAGCGCAAAGCGTACCGTTGAAAAGGCTAAACCTTTTGTTTGGGACGTTTTGGAAGAGGTTATAAAGGAACACCCCGTTCTTTTAAACCGCGCTCCCACATTGCACAGACTTTCGATTCAGGCGTTCGAACCCGTATTGATAGAAGGCAGAGCCATCAAAATTCACCCGCTTGTTTGTACCGCATTCAACGCGGACTTCGACGGCGACCAGATGGCGGTGCACGTTCCTCTTTCGGTTGAAGCTCAGGCGGAAGCAAGATATCTGATGCTTTCTTCCAACAATATATTGAAGCTTTCCGACGGTAAACCTGTTATGCAGCCTTCGCAGGATATGGTTATGGGCGCGTACTACCTCACGATTTTAAGGCGCGAGGAAAACAAATTCTACCGTTGGGGCGGAGACAGATATTACGAATGTTCGGAAAAGGACGAGGGCGCAGAAAAGTATGTTCCCAACGCTTACATTTCCGAAGACGAGGCAATGATTGCCTATCAGCTCAAGCTCGTTCATATGCAGGACGAAATTTATATCCGCAGAACGGTTGAAATCGACGACGAAAATTCTCCTTTCAACGGACAGAGCGTTACCGGCATAGTAAAAACAAGCGTTGGCAGAATTATATTCAACAACGAAATGCCTCAGGATTTGGGCTTTGTTGAACGTAAAACTCCCGAAGATTATCTCAAATACGAAATTTCTTATGAATTCCTTGGCGGCGCGGTTGCGGTAGGCAAAAAGCAGCTCGGCAAGATTGTAGAACGTTGCTTCAAGACGGGCGGCGCGCCGAGAGCGGCAGACGTGCTCGACAAGATTAAAACGCTGGGATATAAGTATTCCACCGTCGGCGCAATCACAACTTCCGTATTCGATATGCACATTCCCGACGCAAAGAAAGCAATCGTTGCGGAAACGGAAGAAAACGTTATCAAAATAGAAAAGAAATACCAGCGCGGACTTTTGCGCGAAGAAGAACGTTACAACGCGGTTATCAACGCTTGGGACGACGCTACCGACAGAGTTACCGACGCGCTCAAAAAGTCGCTTGATAAATTCAATCCCATATGGATGATGGCGAATTCGGGCGCCCGCGGTTCAATCGACCAGATGAAACAGCTTTCCGGTATGCGCGGACTGATGGTTAACCCGCAGGGTAAGAAAATTGAGGTTCCCGTTAAATCGTGTTTCCGTCAGGGACTTTCGGTTCTCGAATACTTCATTTCTTCGCACGGCGGACGTAAAGGCCTTGCCGACACGGCATTGAAAACTGCGGACTCCGGTTATCTTACGCGCCGTCTTGTGGACGTATCGCAAGACGTTATCGTGCGCGAAGACGACTGTATGGCGGGTAGCAAAAAGCCCCGCGGTATGGTTGTAAGGGCGATTATCGGACCTAACGGCGAAGTTATCGAAGGACTTGAAGACAGAATCCAGGGCAGATTCGTTGCGGAAGACGTTAAAGATAAAAACGGCAACGTTATCGTTGAACAGAACGGTTTCGTAACCGACGTGCTTGCAAAAGAAATCGTTGCCGCAGGCATCGAAGAAGTTGCAATTCGTTCCGTATTCACTTGTAATTCGCGCTACGGCGTTTGCGCAAAATGCTACGGCAAGAATATGGCTACAAACCTTCCCGTTCAGGCGGGCGAGGCGGTCGGCGTTATCGCGGCTCAGTCAATCGGCGAGCCCGGTACACAGCTTACCATGCGTACGTTCCACACCGGCGGTATTGCGGCTACGGGCGATATTACCCAAGGTTTGCCCCGTGTAGAAGAGCTTTTCGAAGCGCGTAAACCCAAAGGTTGCGCAACACTTTGCGAAGTTTCCGGCGTGGTTGCCGTTGACGATAAAGACAATTTAAAGCATATTGTCGTGCGCGACCCCGTAACGAAAGAAATCAAAAAAGAATATTCGTTGCCTTTCAATGCCGAATTGCACGTAAAGAACGGCGATACGGTTCAACCCGGAACAGTGCTGAATACAGGCTCTGTATATCCTCAGGATATTTTGAGGGTTTCGGGCGTAAAGGGCGTTCAGGACTATATCCTTGAACAGGTTCAATCCGTTTACCGTTCGCAAGGCGTTGATATTAACGACAAACACGTTGAAATTATCGTACGTCAGATGCTCAGAAAGGTAAGAATAGAGAGCGCCGGTTCAACTAATCTTCTCCCCGGAGAAACCGTGGATATGTTCACCGTTGAAGAAGAGAATATGAAGGCTATCGAAAACGGCGGCACCCCCGCTTTACAGAAGCGCGTATTGCTCGGAATTACAAAGGCAGCGCTTTCTACCGACAGCTTCCTTTCGGCGGCATCTTTCCAGGAAACTGCGAGAGTACTCACCGACGCGGCTATCAAGAACAAGGTTGACCCGCTTATCGGTCTTAAAGAAAACGTTATTATCGGTAAACTTATTCCCGCCGGTACGGGCGTAAAGGAATATAAGAATATGTCGCCCGTGATAAACCCCAACTATAACAGCATAGTCGATAACGGCGAAAACAATTAAATCGCAACAAAAAAGCCCTTGCGGACAAATGTCCGCAAGGGCATATTTTTTTACAAACATATTATTCGTTCAACATATGCGGTTTGGTTTGATTGCGCGCGTCGGCATATGCAGTGAAAGCAAAACTTGCAATCAGCCCCGCAATACACAAAAGTGCGCCCGCCGCCATATGCAGGGAGCTGAAAGCGGGAACTCCTTCCGCCGCCCAGTCAAAGGAGAGGAAGATGGCGGGTATCGAACCTACAACAAACCCTATAATTGCCCAGCCCGTTCCGCGAGGGAATTTTTTGAGTAAAAATTTCATAAGCTTTGCAATGCTGAAAAATCCGATTATAAGCCCCGCAGCAAAGAGCGCAAGCACCAAAAGGGAGTGGCCGAAATCGGTTTTTAGCGCGGAAACGGTATTTAAAATAGAGGTGTAATAGCCGAATATAAGCAACAACATCGAACCGCTGACCCCTGGTACAACCAACGCGCACGATGCAACCGCGCCTATTAAAACAAGCATAAAATATCCCCAAACGGGCATATCCGCGCCTAAATTAACGTTTCCGAGCGACGGAACAAAACAAATTGAAATAATAAATACAAGCGGGATTAAAATCGCGGCGATATCCCGATATTTGAATCCCTTTTTTACAGTATCTTTAAACATTTTCGGGAACGACCCGACCATAAGACCGGTGAAAAGCATTAAAGTGGGGAGGGGCGCACGGTCGAGAAAAAATTTTAAGGGGAAATAGGTTGCGATAACCGCCGCAAGCGCGCCCAAAATTATAGGCAATAAAAAGAAAAAGCTGTTTTTAAAGTCTTTTCTCAAATCGCTTATCGCGTTTATTAGCTTATCGTAAATGTTGAAAAGCACGGCGATAGTGCCGCCGCTTACGCCGGGTATAATCATTCCCACGCCTATAACCGCGCCCATACCCGCGTTTTTGAAAAATTCTTTTGCTTTCATAAAAATATTTTACGCTTTAATCCGTCAGTTTATTATTTATCGAAATTTCGTTTTTCTTTTTTATTCCTTTCAGCGTGAACGCGAACAGTCCGCCGCCAATAACAAGAAACGCGATGCCGAAAAACAGAACGGAAAAATTCATATTATTGCCTTCCGTAACTTCTTCGGGATTGTCGGGGTTGTAATAAACAAAGAGTGTATCGCCTTCGAATTTGCTTGAAGATGCGTTCCGTATATGCGGGCTCTGTTTTACGTATCTTTCGCCGTTTACATAATATTCGTAAGTAATCTGCGCAACGTAACCGTTTTCGTTTCGCCATATTTCGGTATGGGTAACGGTCGCGGAGGTTTTTACGTAATTTTCGTTTCCTGTTGTGTAATATATTACGGCGGAAAGCAGAGCTATGCCGATAATTATAAATATAATAGCGGCTGCGCCGACAAAAATAAAATCCTTAACCGTTTTCATACGTCGTATCCTTTGGCGTAAAGAATTATGTTCCCTATTCCCGCGCAAATACAGTATAACCCGATAATTATAAAAAAGTTGCACGTATAGACGAGCGCTCCGCTCATTGCAAGCTGTAAAAAGTTAAACCCGCCCGCAAAATATGCGCCAATCTGAAAGCATATGCCCGCGCCCGCAAATATTGTCCCCGTCGGTATTCCTATGGCGGTGGTCAGGCAATTTATAGCCAGAAATGCAATAATTCCTATGCCTGCAAATATAAAACCGCTCGTATACATTAAAACGGTGGCGGAGGGCTGAAAAACTATTTCCGGGTGAAATCTCTGATAATAAACGCCGGCGATATTTCCCTCGATAAAATTAACGCCCGATCAGCTGTCGGCAATTGCTCCGTAATACTCTTTTCCGTTTACGTAAAAAACGCATAAAAGACGGCTTTTGCCGTCGTTTGTCAAAACGCTTTCAACCACGGCTTCGGCTTTCAGATAATTTCCGCCCGTTATTTTTTCAATTTCAAGCGACGCAAGAACAAACATAATTGCCGCGCCTGCCATACATACTAGCAAGGGCGCGAGGCTTGCAGACTTGAACTTGAATTTTCGAGGAGCGTTTTTGTTGCGTTTTGCGGGATGCATAACATATTCGTAATTAATATCGATTGCCTCTGCGTAGTTGTGCTTGCCGAAACGGTGCAAAAAAGCTCCCCATTTCCCGAAAAAGGAAAGATAAGATATAAGGCAAACAGTAAACGCTGCAATTATAGTAAAAACAGCGTTGATTACGTCGGTTTTTCCCGCGGTAAGCTGGTAAATAAACGATATAATACCGTAACCCCCGAAAATCCCGATTATTATTCCGCCCGCTGTTTTATGAAACTTTCTCATTTATATATAGTCGTTTATGTCAATACCGGCAAGGGCAAGTTTTTTATCGCATTCGCTGTAATATTTTTTATATAAGCGGTAAATTCCCTTTGCATAATGCGGAACGAAAGGGAAGGGGATATCTTCGTCTTTTTTAAGTTCGTTAAGCCGATAACTGCCGTTTACTTTCCAGAATCTGAAAACGCCTACGTTAATGGCGTCCTGAGGGCAGCCGAAAGAACAGCCCATACAAAGCACGCAGTTATGCCCGAACGAAAATACTCCGTTTTCGTATTTTATATTGTTTTGCGGGCATACGTTTACGCAGCGCATGCAGTTTACGCATTTTTTGGGATTTACATGGAATGCGGTTCCGTGCAAGTGTGCGAATTTCTGTTCCAAAAAGCGCACGGGAGGGCAGTAAAATGTTTTATAAAAGGGCTGGTTTACGTTTTCCCGTTTATTTTCAAGCAATTCGCGGCAATGCATGTCTGTTAGAGCATGTGCGTAAATCCACATTTGTTTCGCCATTTCGTCGCGATGGCGGTAAATCATATTATACGGCATAACTATGTGGTGTTCCATAGCCACGTCGTAGCCCTTTTTCTTTAAAATTTTAATGCACTTCTGCGAGGAGCAGTCGTTTAAATGCAAGCCTTCGCCGGAAGTTTTGAATACAAAAGTACGCTTGTTTTCAACCTTGGGCAATGTTTTGCAAAGCTTGATTGTGGGTTCCGGCGCGGAAAACCCGTGAATCGGATAACCTATGCCGACCAAATCATATGCGTTCGGGTCGGGTAAATCTCCGCTTTTTTTAGACACGCGGTAGATATCTACCGACGCGGGCGCGGACTTGCAGTCCGCGCCCGCGTTTAAATCTTTATGCGGGTTTTCCAAAAATTTTTTATAGAGCGCGGCTACTTTCATTGTGTTTCCCGTGCCCGAAAAAACATACAAAATTACTTTCATAAAATATAATCGCGCGGCTTTTGTGCCGTAAGTTATTTTTTTATTATGAAATCTTCCTCGCGGTCGAAAACTGGATAAACGTCGTCAACCTCGTTTTCGCTGTGGGAATCGAAATAAACCTGACCGTAAAACGGGATATTGGCAATTGCGCCGTATTTCCACGGCTTGGGTTCGCAGCAGTGCGGGCACCAGTAACCGCCCTTTAATACGGTGTAAGGGGTAAGCGCGAATTCGTGCCCTTCGCGGCATTTCCATATAACTTTATCGTAAAGCGCGTCTTTGCCGAATTTCGGCGCAAGGCATTTTCCTCCGCGGAACGATGCGGCACTCTGCAAATCGGCTAATTCAAGTTCTTCCAAAGGCTTGCTTTCGTCGTAACCGTGGTTTAAAAGGCGCGGCTTTGCGTTTTTGATATCTTTAAGTTCGGAATAATTTATTTCTGAACCGTCTTCGAGTTTGCCTTCGCTCAAAAGCGGATAGTCTTCCCATTTGTCGGGGATTTTTTCATAATCTTCTCTGCTGCCGAAAAACGCTTTTATTCTGCCTTCCTTGCCGTTTTTAAGCCAATAACCGGGCGAGTTCGTATTTTTGAAAAGTCTTTTTATCGCAAAAGCGGAAATGAGGGAGGCGGGAACTATTTTTGCAAGCTTGAAGTATCCGTATTTTTTGCCCGTTCTCGTCCAGAAATCTTCCATGCTTTCGCTGCGGAAATTCAAAATTTCTTCCAGTTCGTCGCTGTCGTAAAACCAGCCGCCGTGGAAATTTCTCGCAATGTTCCAATTAGGTTTGAAATATTTTTTTGCGCTTCTGCCGGTTAATGCGAAGCATCTGTCAAACGTTTCAAATCCCGTAACGCGGCAGCTTTTTCCGCCGCCGATATTGTAAATTTTATTCCAGAAATTCCCGAGTTTTCCGCCGATATCTTTTTCTACGATGTTTTTGCACAGAACTCCGCTGTCGCGGTCGGTTACCCATTCCAGCGTACCGTTCCATACGGTGTGGAACATAAGCCCGTCTTTGAGATTGTTTGCAAACATATACTTGTGCAAAACTGCGGTCTGGCGGAGAGAAACAAAGTGTGGCAAACCGCTTTCAAGCACGTATTTTTCCGCTTTGAGCTTCTGTTTAGAATATACGTCGTAATCGCTTGAAATAATCGGGTCGCCGACCCTGAGCCACACGTGCGGCAAAGCGCGGTGTCCGTACATTGCAACGGTTGCAATGTGAATTAACGCTATTTCTTTTTCCCGCCCGCTTGCCAGAATCGCGTCTACAATATTTTTTGTTCCTACAAAATTGCTTTGATATGTTCCCGCGGGGTCGTGGTCTGATTTGGGGGGGATGAGAGAGGCGCAGTTTATAACGTAATCCGCGCCTTTTATAAGCTCTTCGCAGTCGTCAAATCTGGAAATATCGCCTTTAAAAGCGTATATTCTGCCGCGGTATTTTTTTAAAGTGTTTTTTACAAAGCGCGGTATGCGCTTTTCCTTTTCAAATATTATGCATCTGACATTGAGGTTCAAAGGGGACTGCAACAGGCTTAAAAGAACTTCGCCGCCCATTGCGCCCGTTGTACCTGTAAGAGCAACGGTTTTATTCATTTTAGTCCTTTATCGTTGAGTTTTTAAAGTTCGTCGTCCAAATGATTTTTATAACCTTCGCCGTATACTTCTTTTGCGGAAGAAACAATCATAAACGCGTTTGCGTCTACGGCGCTGACTATATCTCTTAGTTTGGGATACAAAAAGTTTTTTATAGCGCACATTATTATGCGTTTATCGTCGCCGGTGTAAGCGCCTTCGCCGTCTACAAAGGTTGCGCCGACGTCGAGTTCTTTTAAAATTCTGCCGCATATTTGCTGCGCGTTATCGTGCGTGGTTATAATATAAACGAGCTTTGCCGAATTTCCGCCGTAAAGCACAAAATCGAACATCGTTGAAAAAACTACGATAGAAATAAATGTGTAACACGTAATTTCAAAAAAGTTTTCCATTCCCAGCGCCCAATAAACAATGGCGGACGTGCCGACGATAAAAATGTCTATCGCCATAGAAATCATTCCCGTCTGAATGTAACGGAACTTTTTCCTCAGTATTTTTACTATTACGTCGGTGCCTCCGGTAGAACTGCCCATACGGAAAATAAGCCCCATACCCGCACCGAACAATACGCCGCCGATAAGCGCCGTTAAAAACAGATTGTTTGTCAAAGGCAGATACGACGCGAAAAGTATATCCCAAAGCCACATAAGACCGGAGGAAAGAGCGGTGGCGTAAACCGTTGAAATGAGAAAATGTTTCCCGAAGAAAACCGCGCCGAGAATAAATAACGGAATGTTTATTATAAGTATTATAATTCCGGTGTTTAGTTCGTATCCGGTGCAAACGCGTATGACGTAATTTATCATAATCGATATTCCCGTCACCCCGCCGGAAGCAAGGCTGTTTGCGTCAAGGAATAACGCCACGCCGAACGAATATATAAGGCAGCCGAGGGAAATTATTCCGTATTTTTTCAGAAATTTCAAAACGACGGCTTTTTCGGGCAGTTTGCCTGATTTCATAATTTACCTCCTGTATTGCACACGGTAAATTATACCGCAATTTTGCGCCGTTAGTCAAATGCTGAACAATATTGCACGCGCAAAAATATAAAAATAGGTTAAATAACAAGCATTTTTTATATATAAAAAGCTGATGTTTAGCAGATTGAAATAAAAATTCAAGCTCAATTAAAAGCCGTTTGTAATATGCGTTTTTTATTTTTAATTTAAAGCAATAACAGAGCGGGAGAAATTTAAAAAATTTCTCCCGCTTTTAAAACTTGGATAATTTGTATTAACCGGTTTGATATCCAAAGGATACAACCGACCTGTTGGGTTTAACAGTAAAAATCATTATAAAAGTTACGGCAGTCACAATAATTGCAACAGTTGCAACAATTACGGCAACCGTAACCATAAGCGTAACCGTAAATATCGTCATAATAGGATTTTGTGTAATCCCTTATAATGGGTTGACCCGCGTTATCAATAACTTTCAGCGAAAGAATATCGGTATTTTCGGAGTAATTTACATTGCCTCTTGCGGGGTCGTTTACGGTATAGTCAAACGTTGCAAAGTGCGTTGCGGGCGTTTTGGTCGGTTTTTCCGCTTTTATTTCATATTCGATAACAACTGTTTCGTCGGGGTTTATGTCGGGAAGAGCAAAGCCCGTTATAGGGTTGTAATCGGGTTGAGCGGTTCCGTTTATTTTTACGCTTCCCGCAACGTAATTTGCGCCGTTGGGCTGCGATATTTTAAAAAAGTTCAAAAATAGTTTTGCCGCCGATTTGTTGGTTAAGGTCACGGCGTTGCGCACGTTTTCTCCTGCAAAAACGGTTGTTTTGTCGGAACGGATTTCTTTTAAAACGGAATAAGTTAAAATTTCCGTGCTTACGGCGTTGCTTTCGGTACTTTTTAAAAATCTTTTGCCGTCGGGCATAACGGTTGTGTAAGTTATATTCAGTTTGTTGGGTATTAACATAACTTACCCCTTGATTAATCTATCGTTACCTTAAAACTCGTTGTCGCGCTGCTGTTGGGGGGCAGGCTTGCTACGCTGTAGCCTGCGTCGGGGCGATATGCGGGAATATTTTGGTCGTTTATAAATACGGATTGTTCCACAAAAGTTGTGCCTTGGGGAATATTGTCGGTAAAGTAAATATCGTTTATATCGATATTGCCTTCGTTTGTCATTGTTACGGTATAGGTTAACGTTTCGCCTTTGATTGCAAACGCTTTGTCTACGCTTTTTACTACGCTGAGTTTAGCGGAAACAACGTTTATTGAAACAGGGTCGGTATATTCTTTGTAGCGCACTTCACCTTTTTGCGGCTCTGTAACAACGTACTGGAATTGGGAAACGTCGGTTACTGGCGTCACCGTCATGGGGTTGTTTATTTGCATATCGTATTCGACTGTGAGAGATTCGCCGGGATTTAAGTCGGGAAGAAAGAAGCCCGACGTCATATCTTTGGACGGCAGCTCGGCACCGTTGAGCTTAACGCTGCCCGCAACATAGGTAGCGCCTTTCGGAGTGGGGTTGCCAATGAAATTGTGCGTCAGCTTTGTTTCGGAATTGTTTGTTACGGTTACCGTAATGTGAACGGTTTCCCCTTCTTTTGCCAAAGTTTTGTCGCAGCGGATTACCTTGGATACAGAGTAGGATAATACCTCCGTACTTACGGTGTTGCTTGTAAGGCTGCCGGGGGTTTCGGGTTGGTTTGGAATTACAGCGTTGTAAATAACGTTTGATTGATTTTGTATTTTCATAATGTATGCTCCTGAATAAAAACACTACATACGGACCCCCGTGAGGGAGTCGGATATGTAGTGTTTAAAAGCTTTATATGTTTATGAAATATTAAATTGTATCTGATTTATGATATGAAATTTTTTATATAATGTTTACATTCGGCGGAATAAATAATATAAAATACCGTATTTCATATTCCGACAAATTCCGACCTTGCTTGTTGTCAATAAGGTATAAATCGCAGAAAAGGGGGCAGACAGATACGGTGGTTGAGCGCAAAATCACCCGTTTGTTTTGAGTTTTTGTTGTTCTTCCCACTGTTTGAGTAGTTCTTTTATCTGTTCGGGTGTTTCCTGCATGCCGCGTTTTACCCATTCGTCGCACCAACCGAAAAATGCTCCCGCAAACATAGATAAAAAATATGCGCCTACGTTATTGTCAATCTTTTCTTCCAGCCCGCAATATTTTCTTATCAGCTTATACATTAAGTGTTCGAGTCCGTTTTTATAAATAACGCCGAGTATGGGGCGTTCCATTTCAAAAAGGTCTATAACCTGTTCGCCTAATTCTTTTCCGTTGCTTTCGGTTTGTGATTTCCACTCGGCGGCTATCTTATCCATTTTGGCAAACAAAACGTCTTCTTTATAGTAATAATTGCGGTAGTAACTCACGCGGCTTACTCCCGCTTTTTCTACGATTTCGCTTACCGTTATTTCTCCGAAAGGCTTTCTCCCCATTAATTGAATTAAAGCCGTTTCTATACTTTCCCGAACGATTAAATTAGCCGAATTAACCCGTTTTGCCATACTGTAACAAATTATCCTCGTTTGTTTCACTTGCCGTTTTCAGCCGTTTGAACGATTGACCGAAAGACTGTTCAAGTGCTACAAGTGTATCACTTGACGGTTATATTAGCATTTCTGTCATAAAAAGTCAAGTAATAAAAAATAAAGGAAAGTTTATGGAATACGTCATTGAAACGCAAAATCTTGTAAAGCAATTCAAAACGAAGCTTGCCGTAAACGACGTGTCAATCCACGTTAAACGCGGGGATATATACGGACTTATCGGCAAAAACGGCGCGGGCAAAACAAGTTTAATGAAGCTTATTCTGGGCTTGACCAATCCCACGCAAGGCAAAATCTTTTTATTCGGCAGCGATAAACTCAATGCGGGCAGAAAGAAAACAGGCTCGCTTATCGAAGCGCCGGGGCTTTATAAAAACTGTACGGCTAACGAAAATATGCTGCGGTTTGCCACGCTTTACGGCGCAAGCCCGAAAGAAATAAAGCCGATTTTACAGCGCGTAGGTTTAGGAAATACGTGGGCAAAAAAGGCCGGCGAATTTTCGCTCGGTATGCGCCAACGGTTGGGCATTGCCATTGCGCTTTTGGGCAAGCCGGAAATTCTTGTTCTGGATGAATCTATCAATGGGCTCGACCCCGCGGGAATTAAAGAAATACGCGATATTATTATCGGTTTGAATAACGAGGGCGTAACGTTTATCATATCTTCGCACCTTTTGAACGAGCTTGCAAAAGTGGTTACGAATTACGGTATAATTTCAGACGGTTCTTTAATCGAAGAAGTTTCGGCAAAGGAACTGAACGACCGCTGCCGTAAATACGTTAAAATTGCGACAAACGATAATAATTTGGCGCTGGCGCTGCTAAGAGAAAGATTACCCGATATCTCTGCGGAAATAAGGAGCGGAGGTTTATTCCTTTCAAACTATCTTGACCAATCGGCTGATATGAATAAATACCTTATCGGCAAGGGCGTTGAGGTTTCGGAAATTGCTCTTTCCGAAAGCGGGTTTGAAGAATACTTTATAGAGAGGTTGGGAAGATGAACAATTTATTGAAATTCGAGTTTCGTAAACTTTTCAGGCAAAAAAGTTTCTATATCTGTACTGCCGTTATGCTCGCATTATCTTTTGTGGGGTTGCTTTTAAACAAAATATTTGCCGAAAATACCGACTTTAACACGGCAATGCCTACGGCAAAATCGGCGTTGATTTTTGCAATAAGTTCTTCTAACTTTACAATGATTTGCGGCATATTCGTTGTTTTGTTCGTATGTGCGGATTACGACCAGCAGACAATTAAAAACATCTATTCGCGCGGATTTTCAAGAAGCAGCGTATACTTTGCTAAATATATCGCAAGCGTTATCGCTACAGTAAGTATGCTTGCCGTAACTTTTTTGTTTACTTATGTTGCGGGGGCGGTAATGTTCGTCGGAACGGCAGAAACGGGTAATTATGTCGGGCTTATTTCGGGTCAAATTTTATACTGCATTGCTTATTCTGCGTTTGTGTTTGCCTTAAGTCTGGTTGTCAAGAAAGTAGGAATCTCTATTGCGCTTGCGATATTGGGTCCGTCGCTTATAGGTACGGTAATCAATCTTGCAGACGCTGTTTTAAAAATAGAAAATTTCAAAATCGGTTCGTATTGGTTAGGCGGTTTTATCGGTGATTTAACTTCGCTTTCAACCGATACTGCAAGACTGGCGGCTTGTATCGTTCTGTCGCTTATATATACGGCAATATTTGTCGTCGCAGGTTATTTAATAAATAGGAGACAAGAGAATTAACCGAAAATGTTATAATACAAACAATATTATTAAGACAAAATTAAAAGAAATTTAAAACATAAAAACCGACAGCGTTGCAAAATCCGCCGTCGGTTTTTTATATTACAAGTATGCTTTTTTTGTTCAATAAGTGGCAAAATTATTTTGTTGTGTTTAGCGAATAAAGTTAGAGAAAAACAAGTAAATGTAAATTCAAGTTTCATCATTCACTGTCCTTATACGCATAGAAGGATAACCGACCGAAAAACGTTTTTTTAAAAGCATCTTCATACAGAAAAAGACACACGCAACAGAGCCAAAGTTTGTTCTTTTTGCGTGTGTCGTTTGTCAATGATGAATGAAAAGTAGCGTAGTAAACCGCCGAAAAGGGTAGCGGGTAGTAGCAGGGGTTGAACCCTAAATAAGTTTATTTTTGTATAAACTCCGACAAAATCGCTTGACATAAAATATTAAAAATGATACCATCATCATAAACAACGGAATAGCTCCACAAAGTGGATAAAGCATTTAGCGCATAGCGTACCAGCTATGCGCTGTTTTTAAAATTAAAGGGAGTTAGTATTAAATAATGTATTACTTTGATAAAACGCTTTGTAGAAAAGCATTCGAACTATTGAAAACAACTAATGAATTGGCGGATATTACGAATGATGTGCAACAAATTAAAAACATACTGGATTATTCGTCATTTTTTACATCTTCGCAAATGATAGAGTTTGATAAATATATCAAAGACAAATATCCCAAAATCTACATTTTTCAAAAATTAGCAGATTCAGTAAAATGGAAAGAACCTATAAACTCAACATCTACGCAAAATACTTCGCTTGAGATAGAAAAATTAAAGTTTGATTGTTATTATTTGCTTGCCCTCGCGCTGGAGCGCTCAGGTAAAATCGTTGAACTATCTGACTTTTTTGATAAAACATATATTTCTAATACTTAAAATAGGAGAAAAACATTATATATGACAGAAAAACAGTTGCACGAGTTTTCAATAGCCGAAATAGTCTATGATTTTAAGGCAATTATGAATTGCTTTCAGATTTGTATACATAATAATGTTGAATCAGCTATCTTTCAAGTATTTAATCCATATTTATGTGTTTTTGTTTATTCTGGAATTGAATACTTGGAGAATCATAATATATTAAACATAGATGATAAAGAGTTTAAAGACAAAGTTGAAAAAATAAGGTCAAAATTTCTTAAACAATACGCGGACTTAAAACCGAAAACTTATAAAAGTCTAAATGATTTCAATAGAGTGGAATATTTAAAATTTTTTGATAAGGTATACCCGAAATCAAACCACTTACTAACTCAAGATGTCAAAAATTATTATATTGCAAGCATCAATAACAAGCCTATCGATAATTACCATTTAAGTAGCGGCATATATGATTGTGAAATTGGTTCATATATCGACGATATTACTCCTCGAATTCAGTCGTTTATTTCCAAAATGACAAAACTTATTGTACAAGTACTTTTAGATGCGCACATAGAATACGAAGAAAGAACAGAAAGAATCTCATTTGATAAAGTTAGTTATGTTGATATTAATATGGCTTATAATTACAAAAATTTCGGTATACAAGACAATCCACCCGTTCTAATGGCTTTTATGGATATTCTTTGTATTGTTAATTCGTACAATGAGGTATTTACCAAAGTGAATATAGATGAAAGGTTAGATTTGAAAGTGAAATTTTTAGTCTTTTTTGAAAGTATAGTTGGTATTAAAAAGTTAATTGAGTTTTGTGATTCATCAATAATAAATATCAATATGGATGATGAGTTTAAAAGGTTTGTATACCGTATTGATAAAATTTATTGTCGCAACCCATTGCGTCGATATTGCGCGCACTATGGGTATTTAGAAACCGATTGGAAAAGTGATCCTGTTGTCGAGGTCTTTGAGAAGCTCCTTAATAAGCCCATTGAGGAAATTAGCGAGGATTTAAGTAATCAGTTGTTGAAATTAGGTGAATACTTAAACAAATTTATAATTAAGGTCCCATTTAATTAATATTTTACCAACATAAAATGTCGAGAATACATAAGGAATCACTAGTCAAAGGCAAGTTTGATTATTCAAAAGATTACTATTAAGTTAAAATATAACCGAGCAACGGAAATCGTTGCTCGGTTATATTTTTATTTTATGGAGGTTCAAAATGAGAACGACAAAAGAACAAAAAGAGATTGCGGTAAAGCGGTATTTGTGTGGTGAAAGTGCAACGGCAATAATTAACGAAATAGGCATTTCGCGTAGCACGCTATATTTATGGGTTAAGCAGTTTCGTGTAGCCAAAAAGGATAATGGAAACATTATAAGCGTAGTAAGTTATAAACGGTTACAAGGAAAAGTTAAGCGTTTGGAAGAAATTATTCAAATCTATAAAACAATAAACTGTAATTACAATTCGCCGTTGAAAGACAAATTGTACGAATTAGAGGAATTGTACGGACAGCATAGTGTTCATATTTTATGCGAAGCATTGGACGTGTCAAGGGGGACTTTCTACAATCACATTTTAAGGAACAAAAAGCAAAACACGGTTTATGTTCAGCGGAAAGAAGAATTGAGAGAGATTATACAAAGAATTTACGATGATAGCAACCAGATTTTTGGCGCAGGTAAAATAATGGCGGTATTAAAAGAGCAAGGGATAAAAGCAGGAGAAAAAACGGTAAGACTCTTGATGCGCGATATGGGCATTAAAAGTATTCGGCAGGAAGCGAAGAATCTTTATGATAAAGAGAAGAAAAGAAATCGCAATTTGTTACAACAACAGTTTAATCCTTTAAAGCCTAATCAAGTATGGGTAAGCGATATTACAATGTTTAGGTTAAAAGAAAAGAATTTTTATATCTGCGTGATTTTAGATTTGTTTTCCAGAGCGGTAGTAGGTTACAAAATCGGAATAAAGAACAGCACTCAATTAACAAAAAGCACTTTCAAATTGGCATACATAAATAGGCGTCCGCAAAACGGTTTGATGTTCCACTCAGATAATGGCGGAAACTATTGCTGTAAAACTTTCCAATCGTATTTAATAAAGCTGAACGTAGGACAATCCTTTTCAAGGCCTTATGTTCCGTACGATAATTCTGTTATGGAAAGTTTTTTTGCGTCTATGAAAAGAGAAGAGTTGTATAGGCGGAAATTTAAGTCGGAAAATGAATTCTATAAAGCCGTTGCGGATTATGTAATTTTCTATAATGAAAAGCGTCCGCATTACCAAAACAGTTATAGAACGCCGTTAAAGAAAGAGAAAGACTATTACAATTCAGTAGAACAAAAATAGGACAGCAGGGGTTCAAATATAAAATTTTCAGCGGTTTACATTGCAGATTGAAAGTTTTTTATAAAAGTTGTCCAATTTAAATTTTTTATAAATCAACAAAAAAAGCCCTATAATAGGGCTAAAACTGACAAAAATGAAAGAACACTCTATTGATTTTGGACTCATACGGTTCAAAACTTAATAGAGTGTTCAATTGCAGTTCAAACAGCTTTTCGGACAGTCTTTCAATCACGCCGTCATCTTTCAAAAATTCCATTGTCTTATAAACGATAAAATCTTCTAACTTGGTCTTGCTAATAGGTTTCTTTTCGCATTTGTGCTTTTTCTGCCTAACACAAGCATAGTAACGATAGACAACGCCTTTCGTTCCGCTCGTTCCCGCTTGCGCTACCATCATAGCACCGCAACGCCCACAAAAAAGTTTTGTCGTCAACAAATAATCGTCGTCTGCCGTGTGCCTTGCGGGGGCTTTTGAGTTCTTGGCAAGTTCCAACTGTACGGAATTGAAAAGTTCTTCGCTCACAATAGGCGGTACGCTGTCTTTGATTACCACACCCATATGGGAATACTCGCCTATGTAAACCCTGTTTGAGAGCATATACCGAATAGCGTTATATCTTAATTCCTTTCCGTTAGAGCGGGTGACTTTACGCTCGGACAATATATTGTATATCTCTTTGACCGTCTTTCCGTCGTTGCTCATCTTGAATATCTCGGCAACGATAGGCGCGGCTTGCGGGTCTATATCTAATTTTCTTGCCGCATTGATTATATAACCGAACGGAGTATTGCCGCCGTTCCATAAACCCTTTAATGCGTTTTCTTTCATACCGCGAGTTACTTTTTCGGCAAGCTCGGCTGAATAGAATTCCGCCATTCCTTCCAAAACCGATTCAAGGAGTATGCCTTCCGAGCCTTCGGCAATCGTTTCTTTTGCGGACACGACTTTTACACCGTTTTTGCGGAGTAGTGCTTTGTAGTGTGCGCTGTCGTAACGGTTGCGGGAAAAGCGGTCTAACTTCCAAACAATGATACAGTCGAAAGCGTGTTTATAGCTATCCTTAATCATACGTTGAAATTCGGGACGATTATCCGATTTAGCGGAAAGCGCACGGTCTATGTAATTGCCCATAACTTGAATGTCATTATAGGTTGCGTATTCCATACATTCGCGGAGTTGTCCTTCGATACTCGCTTCCGTTTGGTTATCGCTTGAATATCTTGCGTAAATAACGGCTCTCATTTATTTTGTTCCCCCATAAGTCGTAACAGTGTTTCTTTCAACTTTGCACTTGCGGGCGAGTTCGGATCGAAACACATTTCGATTAGTTCTTGCATTTGCTTGTTGTCTTTCATAATCCTGGGTTGGAAGTCATACAACTTGCCTTGCGGATTGTCCGTCCTACCGAAGATATAGTCAAGCGATACGTCAAAATAATCGGCATACTGCATTAACACGCCGTAGGGCGGAAACGCTTGTCCGTTTTCATAACGGAATATGGCGGGTTGTTCCACTCCTTCAAAATTAGCGGCGAGTTTGGCTTGAGAAAGTCTAACGCTTTCTCGTAAGCCTTTTAATCTTTGCGCTACTATCGTCGGTTTCTTCATATAACCACCTAAATCTTTATTTTGAATTATAATACTACATATAAAGATTATTGTCAATACGATTTAGAAATAAAATTTCACTTGAAAAAAATTCTTTGTTGTGCTATAATTTTAATGATTAAACTTCGGAGGAATACAATGGCTTACTCATTTAAGAGCGTAACGATACGCACGGACAATTCCGAGAGTGGAATGGCAAAAATCAACGAACTTTGGGCGGATATTATGACGGGCAAAATTCCGCTTGACTTTATAGAAAACGGCGCACCTTTAAAAGGTCTGTCGCCTATATCGTCATACAGCGATTACGAAAGCGACGAGAAAGGCAAATACAACTTGTCCGTTATGTCCGTAACAGTAGATTTCTTTGCAAAAATGGAAGAATTGGTCGCGCAAGGCAAGTATGTCAAAATCGACGAGAGCGGCGAAACGATTGCCGACTGCGCTAACAAAGCGTGGTCGAAAGTTTGGCAACTTTCCGCAAGCGGCGAACTTAAACGTGCTTTTACAATCGACTATGAAAGCACCGTACCCGCCGAATATACCAAAGACGGCAAAGCACATTGCTATTTATACATAGCGGTAAAGTGAAAAAGTATGATTGATATAAAAAATTGGATTGCGGAATTTACAAACAAAGTCGAGCAAACTTTTTCCGACCGTGTATGGTTTATCGGCTTGCAAGGTAGTTACGGTAGAGAAGAAGCAACCGACACAAGCGATATAGACGTGGTTGTTATTCTCGACGAATTGAGAATGAACGACTTAAAAACTTATAGAGATATGCTCGATACCTTACAGAACAGGCAATTGATTTGCGGTTTTATTTCTGGCAAGGACGAACTTTTGAATTGGGAGGCGAGCGACCTTTTTCAATTCTATTATGACACTACGCCCATTAAAGGAGCTCTCGATTGCTTGCTTGAAAAGATAGATAAGCACGCTGTAATGCGTGCTATAAAAATAGGCGCGTGCAATATTTATCACGCCTGCGTGCATAACTTCGTTCACGAAAAAAGCGAAGATATACTGCGCTCATTGTATAAGTCGGCTGCCTTTGTTTTGCAAGCGGTATGGTTTTACGAAACGGGTAAATATATCAAATCAACGGCTGAATTGCAAAATGCAATCAATCCGCCGTCTGCCGTACTAACAAATGCACAAGAGTTAAAGAACGGTGCAAGCGTAAAGTTTGAGGAAATGTCGGAGTTGCTACTGAATTGGGCGACGGCGCTAATAAGAGGATATAACGAATGACCATAGAGCTTATAAAGGAAAACGAAATACAAGAAACTTGCGATATGGTAGCCCGCGCGTGTAAAAATTCGGTTTTTGCCGAGTTTTATCCGCAACAGCCGAAATATTTTTCTATTGCGTATGACGAAATAAAGCAAAAAACCGAATACGGACATTTCTATGTTGTGAAAGAATGCGGCAAAATTATCGGATGCGGGTGTATCGGCGCTTATTGGGACAGTTTGACGGAAAGTTGGATAAACACTATTTTTGTTGAGCCGTCCCATCAACATAAAGGAATCGGCAAGAAAATCATAGAACATTTGGAAAGCGACGAATATGCGAAGAGAGCAAACCGCATTGAAATTCATTCGGCAATATCGGCGATACCGTTCTATCGCAAATTAGGCTACGAACATAAACACGGAGATTTGTCTTATAAGGACGGAATGTTCGACCTTGAAAAGTTTTTTAATAAATAGATTTTAACGGTTGTTCGCCACAAAATAAAAAGGAGTAAATAATGCCTTATATCAAAATCGAAAGCGGATAACTGACCGACGAACAAAAAACGTTGCTTATAAAGCGCGTAACCGAAGTCTCCGCGGAAATTATGAATATTCCGCAGGAGTTCTTCACAACTACGATTACCGAGCTGCCCGATAAAAATTTCGGTATCGGCGGCAAAACTATTGATAATATCAAAAACGAATACAGCAAATGAAAGATTGGTTTACAATAGATAAAATCGACGAAACGACTTATATTATAAGCGAATACCGCCACCCAGAAGAAACACACTGCTATCTTTTAATCGGCAGCGAGCGTTGTCTTTTGATTGATACGGGGCTTGGGATATGTAATATTTACGAGCAAGTCCGTAAGCTGACGAACAAACCCGTTACCGCCGTTGCAACGCATATTCATTGGGATCATATAGGCGGTCATAAATATTTCCCCGATTTTTACGCCCATAAAGCTGAGTTGGATTGGCTGAAAGGCAAATTCCAGTTGACGATACAAACCGTCCGCGATATGGTAATAGACCGTTGCGATTTGCCCGAAGGCTTTGACGTAAGCACTTATGAGATGTTTCAAGGAATACCTACAAAGGTGCTAAACGGCGGCGAGATAATTGACATTGGCGATAGAAAAATCGAAGTCTTACATACCGCAGGGCATTCGCCGGGACACCTTTGCTTTTGGGAGCGAGAGCGCGGCTACATATTTACAGGCGATTTGATTTACAAAGATACGCTGTTCGCCTATTATCCGTCAACTGACCCCGAAGCGTATTTACAGTCGCTTGAAAAAATAGCAGCGTTACCGTCAAAAAGACTTTTCCCCGCGCACCACTCGCTTGATATTCAACCCGAAATAGCGGTTAGGATGAGAGATGCGTTTCGAGAATTGAAAGCGCAAGGCAAACTGCATCACGGCGCAGGGACATTCGATTACGGCGATTGGGCGGTGTGGTTATAAAAATTATAACGGAGTTGAAATATGGAACAGTTGATATTCAGTTTACCCGATTTTGCAAACGGTGATACGTTTCCTATCGACCACACAGGCAGAGGGAAAGATTTGTCGCCCGAAATTGTAATTGAAAATCTTTCCGATAACGCCAAAACACTTGCGGTTACTTTGGAAGATATAAGCCACCCGATAAAAAACTTTACGCATTGGATTATTTGGAATATTCCGGCAACAAGCAAAATCGAACAGGCAATCCCGAAAGGAAAATACATTTCGAATATAGGCGCAACACAAGGTATAGCATACGGTATGCACAGATACGCCGGTCCGAAACCGCCGCACGGTAAAACGCATAAATATCGCATAACGGTTTATGCGTTAGATTGTTCGATAGACTTATCTGCGATTAAACGGAAAAAGCACTTTCTCAAAAAAGCCGAAAATCATATTTTGCAAAAAGGTTCTCTTGAATATAAGTTTGAGTAAACCAAAAGCCGAAAGATCTGTTGACCTTTCGGCTTTTTATTATTCTTGGTTTAACAATTCTTTTATTTGTTCTTCCGTGTACGGACTGACATAATCGGGCAAGCATAAATGCGTTTGGCTCCAAATCATCATTTGCGTAAGTACAGGCACAAAACTTTTACCGAGTTCCGTCAAAGTATATTCTACTTTCGGCGGAATTTCTTTATAAATTTCGCGGTGTATAAATCCGTCGTCCTCTAATTCGCGTAACTGTTTTGTTAACGTCGATTGAGTTATACCTTCCATTCGGCGCAACAATTCCCCGAAGCGTTGTACTTTATAAAACGCAATGTACCAAAGAATCAAGAATTTCCATTTACCGCTTAAAACGGCTTGCAACGTATTCATAGGAACACACCGCGCCATAACTTCTCTTTTCCTAAATTTGTTGTCTGTCATAATAACTCCTTTTTATCATTATAGCGCATTGAAAAAAGCAAGTCAAATATAATAGTATCTTTTTTGATAGTACTACTAAATAAAGACAGTACTTGTATTTCTATACTATTATGATTTATAATATAGAAAAACAAAAGGACGGTATTTATGCACTACACGGGAACGGTTTGGCGCCCGCCATACGAGGCTTGGTCGGCTTTATTGCAAGTTACAGCGGGTTGTACACACCATAAATGCAAATTTTGCACATTGTACGAAGATATACCTTTCAAATTCAAAATGTCGCCTTTGAACGAAATAGAGGACGATTTGAAAGAGTTAAATTATTTTACACCCGACGTAACAAGAATGTTTTTAGTCGGGGCTAATCCGTTTGTATTATCGACGGAAAAACTGCGGCAAATAGCATATTTATCTAAACAATATCTCAACCGATTAAAAACTATCGGCTGTTTTGCGCGTATAACCGATATAGCGCCGAAAAGCGTTGACGAATTAAAACAGTTGCGTATTTGCGGTTATAACGGTATTACAATCGGCGTTGAAACGGGCGATGACGAAGCGCTGTCTTTTATGAATAAGGGCTATTCTTCTGCCGACATTTTAGAACAATGCCGCAAACTTGACGAGGTCGGGCTGGAATATAACTTTTTCTATCTTACGGGTATTTACGGCAAAGACAAAAGCAAGCAAGGTGTTGAAAATACATTGAAAATATTTAATCAACTTAATCCGAAAATCGTCGGCGCGTCTATGCTTACGATTTATACCGCGTCGGAATTGTACGGCGAAATTCAAAACGGAAATTGGACGGAAGAAAGCGAAACGGAAAAATACGAGGAGTTGAAAATGCTTGTAAACGGTTTAGATATTAAAACGCATTTTGCAGCTCTCGGTGCGTCTAATGCCGTACAATTACACGGTAACTTACCGACCGAAAAAAACGAATTGATTGCCATAATTGACGAGATTTTGAGCCGTTTTGGGGAAAGCGAATTGAAACGGTATAGGAAAAATTTGAAACACCTTTAATATGCCTTTCGACAAAAGTTTTCATAAAAAGTGTTTCACTGTCCGTTTATGGGCGTTGAACATATTGCAACGAACAAAAGTTTGTGATATAATGCACACTACCACAATGTAGTTTGTGGTGGAGTACCCTTAAAGGGTAGTAGTTGCGCGACAAGCGTTTGCTTGTAGAATGCGGAAGGTTTTGGGCGTTATGACCGCCCGCGCCTTAGCTTACGGATAGAGCGTAGATTTTATAGTGTTACGCAAAATTCGTATGCCGTGATAGGCTTTTATAAGTGTACAATTTTTTCGGTTAAGGAGTGTCTTTTGAGCTAAAACATTACTAACAATTCCATAGAATGGCTAACCACCATAGAGCAAAATCATATTGCTAAATACGGTTGAAGTCGGTGATTACGTTAAAAGTATCAGCGGCTTTTTTGTGCCCTTTTTACTGTATCTTTCCCACTATTTCTTGCGTGGACGAAGATATAAATAATCATCAATTCGGAGGTAAACGCTATGACAATAAGACCGCCTTAATACGACAAGCAAACGGAAAGCAAATTGTTCTGCTCTGTGGACGAAAGCCCCGCAGGGCGAACGCAACTTATGTAGCGAAGCGAAATAAGTGTAGTGAGCTACACTTAAAGAATTTAAGTCATTAGGAGGACGAAACTATTTATATCATTTGTAATTTAAAGAAGTTAGGCAAAAACGACGTAACGGACGTTGAGAAAGAAAACGAACGTGACGAAAATTATCCAGCAACCAACCCGCAAATAGACAGTTCACGGACGAAAGATAACTACCACATTGTTATTCCGTCGGGCAGGTATATGGACGTTATTCAAGAACGCATAAACGGACTGCATTTGAAACGCAAGGTGCGCTCGGATGCTGTTTATCTTGTGTCGTTTGTTCTTGGTGCAAGTCCCGAATTTTTTAAGGTGTCCACGAAGGAAAAACAGTATGCTTTCTTTCGGGATTGCGTCAAGTTTTTTCAAAGCAAGTACGGCGAAGAAAACGTGCTGTCGGCTATCGTGCATATGGACGAAACTAACCCTCATATGCACTTAAACCTTATCCCTATTACCAACGGTAAGTTATGTGCAAAAGACTTGTTCGACGGAAAGCTCGCCGCACTCCAAACGGAGTTTTGGAAAGAAGTCGGAGAAAAATACGGACTTGACAGGGGCGAACCGAACAGTCAAGCCGAACACTTGGATACGGCGGAATATAAGGCGAAAAAGATTGTAGAAGCTGCCGAGCAAAAACGCGCCGAAGCGGAAGAATATTCGGAAGCGTTACAGCAAGCCGAGCACGGCGAAATCGCTCACAGCAAAAGCGGAATGCGAAAGCAAATTGTAGCCGTAACTGCCGACAACGCCGACCTTAAAAAGCGGTTGGATAAAGTAATGCAGGAAACGCTTGACATTGACAAAGAGAACAAAGAACTCAAAGCGTATAAAGTCCGAGCGGCAAAGGCGCTTGAACTGCTTGCAAAGTTAGAGCGTGAAAACCCGTCGGCTTACAATGCACTCTTTGAAAGCAAACAAAAGCCGCCCGTACCATCATCAAAGAATTTGTGGTCAAAGTAATTTTTATAGGAGGAAAATGTATCGAGTAAGTTATGCCGAGAAAGAAGCAACAACCCCAAACCAACTTTGATATTCCCGAATATCAGCTTGAATCTCTTGCAAGAGTATTGCTACCGATTATGCAGGAATATCTGTCATCCGAGCAAGGACAAAAAGACTACGCCGAATGGCAACAATCACAACTGAATAAACAATCGAATAATAAAGGATCCCGTTAAAGCATATAGGGATAGCCGCCTATAAAGACGGAATAAGGAAAACCGCCGAAGTTGCGCGGAATATAAATGAAAGATATAAACCTAATCAAGTTAGGTAGCCGTACATAAAGGTATAAACGGCAACCGCCGATAGAGCCACAAACTCTATCGGCGGTTTTTGTTTTACTCACTTGTTTTATAATTTGTTCCCCAAACGTACATAGCATCCAAAATAGGCTTTAACGATTGTCCAAGCGGCGATAAAGAATACTCCACTCGTGGCGGTACTTCCGCGAAAACTTCTCTTTCTACGAGTTTGTCTTCTTCCAAAGAACGAAGGTTATCTGTTAAAACCTTTTTGCTTATAGCAGGAATTGTTTTGATAAAATCTTTGAAACGTTGTTTACTATCGTACATTAAATTACGTAAAATAAGTAGCTTCCATTTGTTGCCGATAAGTTGAACAGTCGTTGCAACGGGACATTCGGGTAATTCGTCTTTAGTCAGCATAAGCGTTACTTCCTTTTATATTTTAATAGAGTATAGCAGAAATGAGAAATTATGTCAATAGTTCAAAAATGAAACTATGTTACTATTCTATTATCAGATAATAAAAAAGTAACATTATGGCAAAGATTTCGGTATTTGGTATAATAGATTTACAAATTCATTTCGGAGGCATCATTATGAAAAACTACAACAAAATCAGCATTACGGAAGATTCTCGCATTGAACTTCACGACAAACTCGGTCTAACCGGTGCAGAAGTAAGCATAAACACCTTACCCGCTGGTGCAAATGTTCCTTTTATTCATTCGCATAAGAATAACGAAGAAATATATGCGATATTAGATGGAGAAGGCTTGGTTATTATTGACGGTGAAAAGATAACTATCAAAACGGGCGATTTTCTTCGTATTTCACCTTCGGCAAAACGACAATTTTTTGCCGCACCGGACAAAGGAATAAAGTATATATGTATTCAGGTCAAAGCCAACTCATTAACCGCTTACACGCAATCCGACGCAATAATCTGAAATCAAAAAATAATCCGATAGCACATAATGTTCTATCGGATTATTTTTTATTCTCGGAAGTTCTCAAATTCTTCCATTAAACAAAATAGCCCGAACGTTCTTTTTACGGTAAAGAAGTTCAAGCTATTAAGACTTGGTGCTGTTGACAGGACTTGAACCTGCACGGTGAACCACAGGATTCTAAGTCCTGCGCGTCTGCCAATTCCGCCACAACAGCATAATTTTATTAAGTTTTTATATCAATTGTGAAAACAAATGTTAATTTCTTCCAGCAAAAAATTATAAATTCCGCGCGTCTGTCGGTTCCAACATATTCGCAGGATATGTTTATTTTAGTGAAAGTTTGATAAAATGTCAACCCGAATTCGGATAAAGCATTTACAAAGCGCAAAATATGTGATTAAATAAATATATAAACAAGGAGTATTGCCATGGGTTATCTTTCGCTTTCAAACGTAGGAAAAGAATACAAAACGGGTTCGGTGAGCGTTAACGCTCTTTCGGAGGTAACTTTTGAACTGAACGACGGCGAATTCGTCGTTATTTTAGGCAGCTCCGGCGCGGGTAAAACCACGCTTTTGAATTTGCTCGGCGGAATGGATAAAGCCACTTCGGGCGAGATAATTCTCGACGGAAAAAACGTGACGTCGCTCGATAAACGCGGGCTTACCGAATACCGCCGCAGCGATGTGGGTTTCGTTTTCCAGTTCTATAATCTTATGCCAAATCTCACCGCGTTGGAAAACGTGGAAATAGCGGTTGAAATCTGCAAAGACCATCTTGACCCGAAAGAAGTTTTAACCGAAGTCGGGCTTGAAGAAAGGCTTTCAAACTTTCCCGCGCAGCTTTCAGGAGGAGAGCAACAGCGTGTTTCCATAGCGCGCGCAATAGCAAAAAACCCAAAGCTTTTGCTTTGCGACGAGCCTACGGGGGCGCTCGATTATAACACCGGCAAAAAGATTTTAAAGCTTTTGCAGGACGTCTGCAAACAGAGAAAACGGCTTGTAATTATAGTTACGCACAATTCCGCGCTCAAAGATATGGCGGATAAAGTCGTTTATATAAAGAGCGGAAAGATTGAAAAAATCGTTGAAAATTCCGCGCCTAAACCGATAGAGGAGATAGAATGGTAAAATGAAAACCTATCTTAAAACTCTGTTGCGCGCCTTTAAAAAGCACGCCACAAGATTTATCTCCATAATATTTATAGTGCTTGTTTCAGTCGGGTTTATTTCGGGCATAGGCACTTCCACGGATAAGATAAGATATTCGCTTTCGGATTATTACAAGTCGCAGAACGTCAGCGATTTCATTATAAAAACTACTGCCGAGGGCGGGTTTTCCGAAGAAGAAATAAAAGCGGTACGCTCACTTTACGGTGAAGAAAACGTAAATACGGGTGCGGCGTTTGACGTATATGTGGGGGTCAACGGCGAAAAACAACTTGTAAGATTATATTTTTTGGATGACTTCGGCAAGGAAACTGTTAACGTTTGCGAAACGGTTGAAAAAGTAAGTTTTACGGAAGACGAAACCGATTTGAATATCGCGCACGTTGAAATGCCGGATAACAAAATCAAAGGAATACCGGCTAAAACAAACATAAAACTTGATTTCAAAGACGTTTTGGAACAGCTTGCAAAACAGGGCGGAAAAGAGTTAGACCCCGATATATCATCGATGTTAGACTATTTGAAACCGGAAACGACTCTTACTGTCGGCAATACTGTCAAAAGTCCTTTAACCTTTGCGCAGGACGGTGAACCGAGCTGGACAAATCCCGAAGACACGGAAATTCCAGACACGATAAACGCCGTTAACGAGCTTATAACGGTAGATAATATTCTGTTCGCTTCAACCGACGCTATTCCCGAAATTCCCGCTATTCCTTTTGTTCATCCCGAGGCGGAAAAACTTATAAAAACGACGGATATGTTCGTGTCTTTTGCGGATAAGGCGCAGTTTAACGCGTTTGACCGCAAGTATGAAAATTACGTTGAAGAACAGAAAGCCGCGGTGCTTTCCGCGCTTGAAAGCGTGCAAACAACTGCTGTTGAAGAGCAAGAAAAACAAGGCGAAAACGAAGCCGTAAAATTCATAACGCTTTATAAAAATTACTCTTTCGTTTCTTTAAAAGGTTACGCGGATAAAGTTATGGACATAGGGCTTGTTCTTATGGTTGCATTTTTATTCGTTACCGCGCTTGTCGTTCTTTCCAACATGACAAGACTTATGGAAGAGGAACGCCCCCAGATAGCGTGCCTCAAAACGCTTGGTTACAACAATTTCAAAATCATATTCAAATATTTTCTGTTTGCAATGCTCGCCACGGGCATAGGCGGAGGCGGCTCGTATTTTGTCGGGCTGGGGCTTGCGTATCTCATTTGCTACGTGTTCAATTACAGTTTTTCAATGCCCCCGATTTCTTCGCAGATTGCGCTGCCGTTTTTCCTTATCGTGCTTTCCGTGATAATAATAACAACGCTTGGCGCAACCTTTATCGCGGGCGTTAAAATGACGGGCGAAACTCCCGCGGAACTTTTAAGACCCAAGCCTCCGCGCGCGGGCAAAAAAGTATTTTTGGAACGTATACCCATTATTTGGAACAGATTTTCTTTCAAATACAAATCCACTATGCGCAACGTTTTAAGGTATCTGCCCAGATTTATTATGACGGTGGTTTCAGTCGCGGTTTCAACCGCGTTGGTGCTCGCGGGATTCGCTTTGCTGGATATATGTATTTTCGGCGGACTGAATGCGCCTTCGGTAATGGGTATCGCGTTCGTCGTAATAGTGTTTGCGGGGCTTTTGACGGCGGTTGTTATTTACACTCTTACAAACATTAACATAAGCGAAAGAAACCGCGAGCTTGCAACCTTAAAGGTTTTGGGCTATCACGATAAAGAAGTTTCGGGCTATATTTACCGTGAGGTGTATATCGATACCGCGGTAGGAATTTTGTTCGGTTATCCGCTTTCAACGCTTATAATGATGTTGCTGTTCTATATTATGGGTATGGGCACGATTGGCGGCGTAACGTGGTTCTGGTGGCTTACCGCGCCGTTCATAGTATTTCTATTCACATATATAGTAACCCTTATGCTCAAACCGAAAATCAGAAAAATAGATATGAACGAAAGTCTTAAAGCCATAGAATAGAATAAGCGGAAAATTCTTCCTTAAAACGTTTGACTTGCCGCATTGCATTTGATATACTTTAAAAGCTGTGTCAAACGGCAAATAATGCGCAGGCGAGGGCAGGTGAAAAAGATGTCAACAATTAAAGTAGGCGAAAACGAGTCGGTTGAAAGCGCACTCCGCCGTTTCAAGAGAAAATGCTCCCGCGACGGTATAATCGGCGACCTCCGCAAAAAAGAATTTTACGAGTCGCCTTCGGTGAAACGCCGCAAAAAGGCTGAAGCCGCAAGAAAGAGAAACAGAGGTTAACCCCAAGGGTCTGTCGGATGAAAAAATCCGGCGGACCTTTTTCTTAGCAAAAAATGTCGATATCGGGAGATTTTTGTTTTATTATGGAAGATATCAAAGCAATGGCGCGCGCCGCAAAAAACAGGCTTAAAAGCAATTATTGGGAAAGCTGCAAAAAGAGCATAGACCGTAACACTACCGAAGCCAAAATGAAAGGTATGAACGAAATCAAGATAAAAAGCTCCCTTACGGGTATGGTTAAAAGCCATATCAAGGGCGAAAAACAAGACGAATTTTATCTCAGGGTCAAAAAACTTCTCGACGAAGAGGGCGAGGTTTCAGACGCCATAGGCAGGCTCACCGATAAAGAGTATTACGCAACTTTAAATTATGAGGAAAAACAGAGGTATTCTCTGGAGCTTTCCGCAAAATATCTGGAAGCGTTAAAACGTTACAGAAAAGAAAAAGAACTCGGCTTTTGATTGCGCCCGAAATCCGTTTGTGATATAATTTGCTTATGGACGAAATTTTGGATACGCTCAACGAAGAACAGAAAAAACCGGTATGCGATACGGAAGGCGCCGTACTTGTGCTTGCAGGCGCGGGCAGCGGAAAAACGCGCGTTCTCACTTCCCGCATAGCTTACATATTGAGGGAGCAAAAAGCGTCTCTTTCGCAAATCCTTGCAATTACCTTTACAAACAAGGCGGCGGGAGAAATGAAAGAAAGGCTTTCCCGCACCGTCGGCGACGCGGATACGAAATGGATTTGCACAATCCATTCTATGTGCGTTAAAATTCTGCGGCAGTTTGCGGATAAAGCGGGCATAAAACCCAACTTTTCCATTTACAGCGAAACAGAACGCAACAATATAATAAAAAGAACTTTTCAGGAGCTTGATTTCGACGACGAAAAGCTTTTAAAAAGCGCGAAATACCATATCGGCAACGCGAAAATGCTCGGGCTTGACCCCGACCATTACGGCAAGAAATTCAGCGGCGAGCGCGGTATGGAAGATATCGTCGTTATCTATGAAAAGTACGACAATCATTTGCGCGCGAACAACGCGCTCGATTTCGACGATTTGCTTTTGGAAACTCTGCGCCTTTTGAAAAGGGATAAAGAAACGCTCGAATACCTTTCCGATAAGTTCAGATATGTTCTTGTCGACGAGTTTCAGGATACGAACGCGGTACAGTACAATATCATAAAATTGCTCGCTTCGAAACACGGCAATCTGTTTGCGGTGGGCGACGACGACCAGTCTATATACGGCTGGCGCGGCGCGGAAATAGAAAATATTTTAAAATTCGATAAGGATTTCCCCGACGCAAAAGTTTACAAGCTGGAACGCAATTACCGTTCCACAAAATCAATTTTAAAGCTTGCAAACTGCATTATAAAAAACAACGCCGTCCGCCGCGGAAAAGAGCTTTGGACGGAGGCGGAAGACGGCGATAAGCCCGTTTATTATCAGGCGGAAGAAGAAGCGGGGGAAGCGCTTTATACCGCCCGCGCCATATCGGATGCGGTTGCAAAGGGCGGAAAATTTTCGGATTTCGCGGTTCTTATGCGTATAAACGCGCTTACGCGCGCATACGAGCAGGAGTTTACAAAATACGGCATTCCTTATAAGGTTTTCGGCGGATTCCGATTCTTTGAAAGAAAAGAAATCAAAGACATTCTCGCTTATCTCAGAATTATAGCAAACCCCGACGATAACGAGGCGCTTGAAAGAATTATAAACGTTCCGCGCAGAGGCATAGGCGGAAAAACGATAGAAGCTATGTACGAATACGCTCAGTCGGAGGGGTATTCGCTTTACGACGCCGTTGTGGATAGCGAAAATCTGGCTCTTCCGCGCGGCGCAAAAGAAAAGATAAAAGATTTTGGTAACCTTATAAAAGGCTTTGTGTTTTCCGCGATAGATACTCCGGTTGCGCAGCTTGTGCGCGACGTTATAACGCTTACCGACATACGTTCCGCTTATGACGACAAATCTGACGACGGCGACGCAAAGCTTGCAAACATAGACGAATTTATCGCCTCAGTAGACGATTATTCCCGCCTGAACCCCTCGGCGACTTTGGACGAGTATTTGAATCAGGTAACGCTTTCTTCCGACCTTGACGAAATGGACGAAAGCGAATACGTGACTTTGGCAACCATACACGCTGTAAAGGGGCTTGAATTTAAAAACGTGTTTATCTGCGGGCTTGAAGACGGAATAATGCCCTCTTCGCGCTCTTCTGAAGACGGCAGAAGCGAAGAAGAGGAAAGACGGCTTATGTACGTTGCCATAACGCGTGCGAAAGACAGGCTTTATCTCACGCGTTCCAAATCGCGTTATTTGTACGGGCACAGGGATTTGACAAAGCCCTCCCGCTTTATTATGGAGCTTGCGCCCGAACTCGGCGGCGCGGCGGCGGAAAAGCCCCCTTATTATTACGCGGGCAGCGGCAAAAAATATCTCGGTTCTTATCACGGCGGACGTTACGGAGAAGAGGAAAAATCTTCGGGCCGCGCGCTTTATTCTTCTTTTGACGGTGTGGAAAGCGATATCCCCGCCGCACAGAAAAGTTCGTTTAAACCGAGTTGGGGCGGTATTAAAAAGCCCTCCGCACAAACGCAGAACGGCGGAAAATATTCCGTCGGCATGCGCGTAAAACACCCGAAGTTCGGCGTGGGAATGATAGTTGCTTTAAAAAACGGCGGAAGCATTTTAAACGTTGCGTTTGACGGACAGGGAGTGAAAGAACTTTCCGCCTCTCTCGCTCCGCTTACAATCATATAAATATTATCTAAACTTGTTAAATCGCGCATATGCGCGGGGTAATTTCAATGGACAGAATACGCGAGTTAATAGAACAACTTAATAAATGGGCTTACGAATATTACGTTCTGGATAATCCTTCGGTTACGGACAGAGAATACGACAAGCTTTACGACGAGCTTAAAGCCCTTGAAGAAAGCACGGGAAGAGTGGATTTCGACAGCCCCACAAAGCGAGTGGGCGGTGAGCCCGTTAAAGGCTTTGTGCGCCACGCCCACATTTCAAGGCTGTATTCTTTGGATAAATGCGTTACTTACGACGAACTCGACGCTTTTTTTACGCGTATAGGCAAAGCCGTTGAAAATCCCTCATATACCGTGGAATATAAATTCGACGGGCTTACAATGTGCCTTACTTATGACGGCGGTAAATTCGTGCGTGCGACTACCCGCGGCAACGGCGTTGAGGGCGAAGACGTAACCGCGCAGTGCCTTACGATAAAATCATTCCCCCTTGCGATAGATTATAAAGGAACTCTGGAAGTGCAGGGGGAGGCGGTTATCCGTTTAAGCGTTTTGGAAGAATACAACAAAACCGCCAAAGAACAGCTTAAAAACGCGCGTAACGCCGTGGCGGGGGCTATACGCAATTTAGACCCTAAAATAACCGCAGAAAGAAAGCCCGAAATTTTGTTTTATAACGTAAATTATATGAGCGGCGGGGAGCTTGCTTCCCAGCAGGCGCACTTTGATTTTTTAAAGGAACAGGGGTTTAAGGTTTATCCTTTTTTGCGCGTTTGCAACGGTGCTGACGAGGTAAAATCCGCTATAGAAGAAATTGAGGCGGAGCGTAAAAATATAGACGTTTTAACCGACGGCGCGGTAATAAAGCTAGATTCCACAAAAGAGCGTGAGGGTTTGGGCTATACCGATAAATTCCCGCGCTGGGCAATGGCTTATAAATTCGAGGCGGAAGAAAGCGAAACCATCGTCGAGCGCGTCGAGTGGCAGGTTGGCAGAACGGGCAAACTTACTCCTCTTGCTATCGTAAAACCGGTAGAGCTTGCGGGCGCAACCGTTAAAAAGGCAACGCTCAACAATTACGGCGATTTAACAAGGAAAGACGTAAAAGTCGGAAGCCGCGTTTTAATCCGCCGTTCCAACGAAGTTATCCCCGAAATTCTCCGTGCGGTTGAGCACGTCGAAGGCAGTACGGATATAGAAAAACCCCGTATATGTCCTTTTTGCGGCAGCGGGGTGCAGGAGGTCGGGGCTAATTTGTTTTGTCCCAACAAGTATTGCCCGCCGCGCGTTGTGGCAAAGGTGGAGCATTTCGCATCCAAAGACGCTATGGATATAGAGGGGCTTTCCGAAAAGACTGCACAGCTTATGTATGATAAGCTCGGGCTCAGAGAGTGTTCCCAGCTTTATTCGTTTACGGATGAACATTTTAGCGGTCTTGAAGGCTTTAAAGATAAGAAAATCAATAATATATTGGGGGCAATCGAAAAAAGCAAACAGGTTTCTCTGGAAAGATTTTTGTTCGCGCTCGGTATAGACGGTGTGGGCAAGGTCGCCGCAAAAGACCTTGCGAAAGCGTTCGGGAACATAAAAGATTTGAAAAACGCCACGGCAGAACAGCTTTTGGAGCTTGAAAACGTGGGCGAAATTACCGCCGACGCGATTGTAAGCTGGTTTAAAGACGAAAAAAACGTTGAAGAAATAGCCGCATTGTTTGCCGCGGGCGTACAGCCGCAGATAAAACAGAAAGCCGTTGTTTCGGGTATATTTGCGGGGCAATTCGTAGTTTTAACGGGAACTTTGCAGGATTTCAAAAGAAGCGAAGCGCAGAAAATAATAGAAGAAAACGGCGGAGAGTGCCAGAGCAGCGTAACTTCTAAAACCACGCTTGTGGTTGCGGGCGAATCTGCGGGTAGCAAACTCGATAAGGCAAAAAAACTTGGGATTAAAATAATAGACGAAGCACAGTTTAAAGAAATGTTATAAAAAACAAACAAAAAACTGACGGAGCTTTCCGCGCTCCGTCAGTTTTTTGTTACCGTTAATCGTATTTTTTGTAAAATTATAACTTACAAAATATTCAGTCAAATATAGTGTATGAACATTATGCCGCAACCGATTTTTTAAACTGTCTAAATCCTATATTCCGTCTTTCTGTCGGCTTTATATTTCAAGTTTTCAAACGTTACAAAAGTAAATTTTAACAATCTTCAAACGCATATTCGTTAATAAGTGCAGTGTTCTGCTGAATTGTACCGCCGTTTTAGAGGCGGCAATTTTTGAAATTTTTTTGCTTGTCTTTGTAAAACTTGTGGCTCTCTTCGTAAGGCTTTGCGCTAAACCGTTTTATTTGTTTAATACGATAAAAAATCATATTAAAACCGAATATAAAAAAAGTTTAAAAAGCAGTAAAACGTTTTTTGTTATTTCTTGTAATATTTTTATTTTAATACTTTTGCAAATATTTGCTTTACAGCTTTCGGTTCAATATATGGCGGAAATACGGGGCAAATATATTCTGCGTTTTCGCCGTCATATGAGCCTATAAAGAATAATGTTTCTTTTGGAATTGTACAGCAATCGTGCATATAATACGTTTTATAATTTTCGGGTTTTTCAAGCGGAATAAAATAAATTGAAATAAGGCAATCTTCGGGTATCTCGCATTCGGTAAAGTTATATATAAACTTGCTTGCAGACATTTTGCCGAAAATTTCGTTAAAATTTTTACCGTAAAAATACTTTTGGTTTTCTTTAATCAAATTGCCGAATTCTATTTTTAAACCTTTCAAATCAAAGATATTTTTTCTATTTCAAAAATCTTTTTCATTTAAAAATTCCCCTTGTTATTATAACGATACTTCTTGTACGCTGTCAATGTAAATTTATTTATCCAACACTTTACAATCAACACAAAATATGGTATAATCAACAAGTTAATTAACACTATAAAGGGTAGATATGGCAGAAAAAAGCTACAATGCAGACGATTTAAAAATTTTAGAGGGATTAGAGGCGGTTCGCGTGCGCCCCGGTATGTATATCGGGTCTACGGGCGTAAAGGGCTTGCACCATATTCTTTGGGAAATAGTCGATAACTCCATAGACGAGGCGGCGAACGGCTACGCCGACGAAATAACCGTAACCCTCCACAAAGACGGCTCTGCCTCCGTGCGCGACAACGGGCGCGGAATGCCCACCGACGTAAACTCCAAAGTCAAAATGAGCGGCGTTGAAATAATTTTTACAAAGCTGCACGCGGGCGGTAAGTTCGACAGCGCAAACTACGCTTTTTCAGGCGGTTTGCACGGCGTAGGCGCATCTGTCACGAACGCGCTTTCGGAATGGCTGAACGTTGAAGTTTACCGCGGTACCGTGTTTAAAATGGGCTTTAAAAGCACTTATGATAAAGAGCGTAAAAAATGGCTTTGCGGAATACCTTCCGCCCCGCTTGAAAACACAAAACAAAAGACGGATAAAAAAGGAACGCTCGTCCGCTTTATGCCAGATAAAGAAGTGTTCGAAACGGTGGAATGGAATTACGATACCGTTGCGACAAGGCTTAAAGAGCTTGCCTTTTTGAATAAAGGCGTAAAAATAAACTTTATAGACGAGCGGGAGCTTTATGTTCTCGAAGAAGCGGAAGACGAAGAAGGAAACGTTGCCGCGGTTAAGGTGAAACAGCCCGCTCCCGAACCCGTTACTTATAAATACGACGGCGGACTTATAGACTTTGTGCAATATCTCAACGGCGACAAAACCGCGCTTTATGCACAGCCCCTTTACTATACGGCAATTAAGGATATACAGATTAAGGGCGCGCCC
Organism: uncultured Christensenella sp.; assembly: GCA_910577375.1. Taxonomy (GTDB): domain Bacteria; phylum Bacillota; class Clostridia; order Christensenellales; family Borkfalkiaceae; genus Coproplasma. The sequence continues at coordinate 15,600 of CAJTLT010000003.1, read as the reverse complement.
GCCGGTAAAATAAAAATAGAATTTGCATTTTCCCACACAAAAGACGACAATGAAAGTCTGTTTTCTTTCGTAAACAATATTTCTACTGTAGAGGGCGGATACCACGAAACGGGTTTCCACAACGGACTTTTAAAAGCCGTGAACGATTATGCGCGAGGCAACGGTGTTCTTAAAGCAAAAGACCCGTCTTTTATAGCAGACGATATAAAAGAGGGATTAACCGCGGTTTTAACCGTTAAAATGAACAACGTCCAGTTCGAGGGGCAAACTAAAACCAAGCTCGGAAACCCCGAAGTAAAAGCGCCCGTAGAACAAGTCGTGTTGGAGGGTTTACAAAAGCTGATGGCGGAACGCGGAAGCAAAGCCGTGTTCGATAAAATCGCGCAAAAGGCTAAATTTGCCGCCGACGACAGAATAAAACACCGCGCCGAACGCGACGTTGCAAAGGCCGCGTCGGAAAACGACGGGCTTAACCTTGTTGGTAAGCTTGCCTCGTGTTCGGGCAGAAACCCAGAACTTAACGAACTTTTCATAGTCGAGGGGGATTCCGCGGGCGGTACGGCTAAGCAGGCGAGGGTAAGGCAGTATCAGTCGATTTTGCCATTGCGCGGAAAGCCTTTGAACGTGCAGAAAAAAACCGCTTTGCAGGCTTTGCAAAACGAAGAAATAAAAACGCTTATTTCCGCGATAGGCGCGGGGTTCAACCGCTCTTTCGACGTTGAAAAAACAAAATACAAAAAAGTAATTATTCTTTCCGATGCAGACCAGGACGGTATGCATATACGTTGTATACTTTTAACATTTTTCTTTAAGTATATGCGCGATTTGGTAAACGCGGGTTACGTATATATAGGTATGCCGCCCCTTTACAAGGTGTTTAAAAAAGACACTGTAGAATACGCGTACGACGACAGCGAGCTTGACGAAAAGATTAAAAAGGTTGGCAAAGGCTATTCTTTGCAGCGTTATAAAGGTTTGGGAGAAATGTCCGCGGACCAGCTTTGGGATACGACAATGAATCCCGCAACGCGCAATCTCATTCAGGTAACGATAGAAAACGCCGCCGCCGCCGCGGACGTCATAGATATGCTTATGGGCGACAAGGTCGACGGCAGAAAAGAATTTTTAAATAAAAACGCTAATTTTAACAAAGTAGACGGTTTTATAGAAAAGGTGCGCTTCAAACAGGAAGGCGCGGAGGAGGCTGACTGATGGCTAAAAAGAGTAACGGCGTGCAGACTTCCATACCGCAGGGCAACGTTTACGTTCAGAGCATAGAAGAGGTTATGCCCGGTTCTATGCTGCCTTATGCCGAGTTCGTTATACTCGACCGCGCGCTTCCGCGCGTCGAAGACGGTTTAAAGCCCGTTCAGCGCAGAATACTTTACACAATGTATGAAATGGGCTTAACGCCCGATAAACCGCATAAAAAGTCCGCGCGTATAGTGGGCGACTGTATGGGTAAATACCACCCGCACGGCGACAGCTCCGTTTACGACGCAATGGTAAGAATGGCTCAGCCGTTTAATATGCGTATGACCCTTATAGAAGGGCACGGAAACTTCGGCTCCGTGGACGGAGACCCCGCCGCGGCAATGAGGTATACGGAAGCAAGGCTCGAACCGCTTGCAATGGAACTTTTGAAAGATCTGGAAAAGGAAACCGTTCCGTTTTCTTTCAACTTTGACGACAGCCTTCTTGAGCCCGATCTTTTGCCGGGGCATTATCCCAATCTTTTGGTAAACGGCGCAAACGGCATTGCCGTCGGGCTTGCCACGAATATACCCACGCATAACCTCGGCGAGGTGATTGACGGCTGCTGCGCTTATATAGACAACAACAAAATTTCCCTTTCGGAAATGATGAAAATTATCCCCGGTCCCGATTTTTCAACAGGCGGATATATAATCGCAAACGAGCTTAAACAAGCTTACGAAACGGGCAAAGGAAAAATCACTCTCCGTGCAAAATACGCGGTTGAACAAGGGGAATACGGCAAAAAATTAATAGTTATTACCGAATTGCCCTATCAGACGAACAAAGCCGAGCTTTTGCGCAAGATTATGCTTTTGCGCGAGGATAAAAAAGAGCTGTTATCTGGTATTTCCGAAATAGTTGACGAAAGCGACCGCACGGGTATGCGCGCGGTTATCGCGGTTAAAAAAGACGCCGACGTTGACGCAATACTCAAAATTCTGTTCAAATATACCGATTTGGAATGTACATTCGGTATTAATATGGTTGCAATTGCGGGCGGCAAACCGCGCCAGCTCGGGCTTTTGGAAATTATCAAGTATTATACCAATTACCAGCGTTCCGTCGTTGTGCGCAGATGTAAGTTCGAGCTGAAAGAAGCTCTTGCGCGCTGCCACATTCTGGAGGGCTTGATTATAGGCGTTTATAACGTTGACGAGGTTGTAAAGATAATCAAAACCGCGGAAAATACGGGCGACGCTCGCAGAAAGCTGATGGAAAGATTTGAACTTTCCGAAAAGCAGGCGCAGGCTATTCTTGATTTAAGACTTGCCCGCCTTGCCAAATTAGAGGTTGTAAAACTCGAAAAAGAACTCGAAGAATTGCAAAAACGTATCGCATGGCTGCAAAAAGTTCTTGACAACAAAGATTTGCAGTGGAAAATCGTAAAAGACGAAATGTGCGAGATAAAGGCGAAATACAAGAGCGACCGTAGAACAAAAATCGTTCAGGGCGAAGAAAAAATCGTTGTCCGCCGCGCCGACGTTAAAGTCGTAGTGGACAAGTGGTCTGTTTGTATAACCGCCGCCAACAATCTCAAATTTATGGTGCGCGACGATTTCGATACACATTATAAAAAGAAATTAACGCCCAATTCAACGCCGTCCGTAATATATAAACAGACGCTCAACTGTGCAAACGGCGCAAGCTTATATTGCTTCACCAACCTCGGAAACTGCGTTAAAATAGATTTGAACGAATGCGAGCCCGTGGACTGGCGTTCTTCGGGCGTTAAACTTGAAAATATTATAGACGGCGCGGAAAAATCCGAATACGCCGTAAAGCTTTTCGCAGTGGAAGGCAACCCTGAGGGCGAGCTGTTGTTCTTTACCAAACTCGGCGCGGTAAAGCGCACTCTTTGGAGCGATTTCGAAGGGGTTAAAAAACTCACTTGCGCGTTTAAACTTAAAGACGGCGACGAGCTTTTGAACGTTGAAACGTTCGACGCCGACGAGTTTTCTACAATGCTGTTCGTCACTAAAAAGGCAATGTGCCTTTCCGCCGCAAAAGAAGACGTTCCCGTTCAGGGCAGAGTTGCCGGCGGCGTAAAAGGAGTAGGGCTTAATACCGGCGACGAGGTCGTTTTTGCCACCCAGCAGAACGGAGAGGGAGAAATTATTGTTGTAACAACGCTCGGCGGGTTCAAACGCGTTATATCTTCGCTGTTTGAAACATATAACCGCGGCGCTAAAGGCGTTATGATTGCGGATATAAAAGGCAAAGGCGAGGTGTTGTTTGCCAATTACGTTACAATGCCATATAATCTTGCGATTATCTGTGCGGATAAAACCGTAACAGAAATAGATACGGAAAGCATTTCAATAGAAAGCCGCGTGTTTAAGGGCAAACAGATAAAAGGCTTGGGAGAAGTGCAAAAAGTAGTGGCAATGAAATACAAATCAGATTATTCGGAAAACGGCGGTATTCAGATAACTTTTTAAACTTTCGCCACTGAACAACCTAATAGCAACGGAAATTAAACGGCTGAAATAAAGTTTTGCAAACAATATCGTATAGCCGCATATGTGTATAAAATGATGTATATAAAATAATTTAACCGCCCCCGAAGGCTCAGCCTTCGGGGGCGGTTTTAAGTTTTTAATCTGATAAGTTATTGTTTAAACCCAAAGTTTATTCTTTGGTTTCTGTTTCTTTCTGTTCCGCGGGATTTTCGTTAATCTCGGTCGGGGCAACTATTTTGGGCATTTTCAATCCCGCCATAGAATACAAATCGTCCAAAGGAGGAAGCGATTTCAGCATTCCCGAAAGAAAGTTTGAAGTGGCGGTTTTTCCTTCTGCGTTCTGTCCGCCGTCCCAAACGGTAACCTTGTCAATCTTGATGTTCTTTATAGCTTCAACCTGCGTTTTTACAAGCTCTTCAAGCTTATCGGCAATCATAAGGCGAACGGCTTCGTCTGCAGTGCCCGCCGCGTTAACAAGCTTTTGCATGCCTTCCGCCTGTTTTGAAAGGGTTTGCAAAATACCGCGGGCCTCGGCTTCCATTTTCGCATAGATAGCGTCCGCTTCACCCTTTGCGCGGCGGCGGATATTTTCCGCTTCGGCGTCAGCCTGAATTTCGATTTGTCTTTTTTCGATTTCGCTCGCAACGATTATATCGGCTTCTTTTGTTGCCTTTTCACGCAATGCACGCGCGATTTCGGCTTGCTGTTCTGCCGCATAGCTTTCTTCTTTCGCTTTTGCCGCCTGAACGTTTTCCGCGGTAACCGCAAGTTTCATCGATTCCGCTTCGCGCTGGCGCAAAAGCGCTTTCGACTGGGCAATGTCCGCTTTCGCTTTATTTTCTCCGTCTATCGCTTTGGATTCCGCTTCCGCAACGTAAATACGCTGTTCCATCTGGGCGTTTGCTTCACCGATAGAACCTTTTTTATTTTCTTCCGCAACGGAAATTTTTGCGTCGTTGATAGCTTTCGCCGTCGCTTCTTTACCGAGCGCGGTTATGTATCCGCTGTCGTCCGAAATATCGGTTACGTTAACGTTGATAAGTTTTAAACCGAGCTTTTTAAGTTCGCCCTCAACGTTTCTGGAAATAGCTTCAGAAAATTTTTCGCGGTCTGTGTTGATTTCTTCGATATCCATCGTTGCGATAACCAAACGGAGCTGACCGAAAATAATATCTTTCGCAAGTTCTGAAATCTGCTTGGGAGCAAGTCCTAAAAGTCTTACGGCGGCGTTCTGCATAACCGCGGGGTCGTCCGAAATACCGACCGTGAAAATGGAGGGAACGTCAATTCGTATGTTCTGCTTGGAAAGCGCGCTCTTCAGGTCTACGGAAATGGAAAAGGGATTCAAATCCAAAAACGTGTAAGATTGGAAGAAGGGTACAATCAGCGCCGCGCCGCCGTGTATGCATTTTGCGTTGCGGGCAGAGCCGTCTTTGTTCGGCGAAATTTTACCGTGGATAACCATGATTTTGTCGGGCGGACATTTTTTGTAACGCACAAGGCATACCAAAGCCAGCATAATCAGAACAAGTCCGACCACTATGCCGACTACAATGCCTATTGTAGCGCCTACGTTTGTAGTACCAGCAAGTAAGTTCATTTTTTTATATTCTCCTTATTAATTAAATATTTTAATTATTGTTTTCATCAGCCGTTTCTTCGGCAAGATTTTCCGCGCGCTTAACAACGGCGCATTCGTTTTCCGTGGCTACAATTTCCACGGATTCGTCCGTAACAAGTTTTTCACCGTCCGTCATTGCGTCAAGCTCCATATATCTGCCCTGAGCGGTCAAAGTGATTTTGCCCCTTCCCGAACGTTCCGCGGGTATGGAAATATAAACCGTAGCGCGTTTGCCTACAAGTTTTTCGGGCTGCATAGTGCCGTTATATTGCATTTTATACATTGCGCGGAGCAACACTACAACAACCGTCATAGCGGCTGCGCCGGCAACAAGGGCAACTATAACCGAAAGCCATTGCAGGCTGTCGGAAGCAAGCGAACAAACAAGAAGTCCCGCCCAGCTTCCTACCGCAAAAAACGCGGTAATACTCTTTACGGTGAATATCGAAACTCCGGAATCCGTGTCCACGTCGATATCTCCGTCGCCGTCGGTATCAACGTCGCCGCCGAACGAGGTGCAGCATAAAAGTATAATCTGAATAATCAGAAACACAGTCGAAACTATGCCGAGCCAGAAATAAATGTGCTCCAGCACAGTAAGATTAGCGAACCATTCCGCCATAAAATTACCTCCGTATACATTATATATAAACCGTTCGCATTGCGGCGAAACAATAAATTGATAAAAATTTATCGATTTATACAAACTTTTCTATTATATTATATCACCGCGGATTATTATAGTCAACGGTGAAAATAAATTTGGTTCTTTCCATAATTTCACATATGCTTATGCAAACAAGTATGGTAGCAGTATAGCAACATTTAACCACAACTTTCTACATTTTCATACAATTTTCTACATTAATCAACAAAACACAACAAAAATCAATCAAAATTACGCACAAAAACCACCATAAATTACCCGCGTTTTTTTATAAACTGCAATGCGAGGCGTTTGGTTTATGAAAAAAAGTATTATTCTTTTGGGTTCGATAGTCGTTTTGCTGCTTACCGCCGTTATCTGCACTTGTATCAGTTCTGATACTTTCGGGCATACCGGTTCTGCGGATTTGACTTTTTTCATGGTTGTATATGTAAAAGACGGGCAAGCTATTTTAACGGAGCTTGTTGAAAGAGACAACACCGTTTCTCCTCCGGATGAAAACGAAATCCCCGACGGAAAGTTCATAACGTGGTGCGTTAACGGAAAGCCTTACGATTTTTCGGCTTCCGTTGACGAAGAAACGGTGCTTACCGCGGTTTATAACAGAAAGTATAAATTAAGTTTTGTTGCAGACGGAAATACTGTTTCCGTTTTCGAATACACTTATCTGAACCGCGGTTCGGTTACTGAACCGGAAGTTCCGCAAAAGTCGGGATACGTCGGCTCTTGGGAAAGCTGTACTTTGGACGGCGGCGACAAAACGGTAAACGCCGTGTATACTCCTGTGAATTATAAAATTTTATTTATGCTCGACGGAACAAATGCACAAGAGGTCACTTGCACGGTTGAAGATTATAAAGGCAAAATTCCTGACGTTCCTCAAAAGTTTGGTTACGAAGGCGCCTGGAATTACGTTCTTACAGACACAAACGAGGTTGTTGCCGAGGCGGTTTATACTCCTTTGAATTACACGATAAACTTTTACGCGGAAAACGTATTTATAAAATCCCTTTTTGTAACTTACGGCGAGTTTGATATATCCGCCCCGAAAATTCCGGAAAAGGAACATTATACCGCAATCTGGGAAGACATAGTTTTAGCCGATGAAAGGGTAATAAACATAAACGCCGTTTACACTCCTAAGATTTACAGAGCCGTATTCCGTGCGGACGGCGCTTTGGTTTGTGAAAAGGAATACACCGTTTCGGATACAATAATCGAAGAACCCGCCGTTCCCGAAAAGGCGCATTACGTCGGAAAGTGGAAAACGTACGAACTGCCGTATGCGGATTTTTATATAACCGCAGAATATACGCCGATAGTGTACGCAATAACTTTTTCCGCCGACGGAAAAGAAGTTGCAAAGCTCCCGTATACAGTGGAAACCGATTTTAACTCTTTCACGCCGCCAAACGTTCCGCAAAAAGCGGGCTATCGCGGAGAATGGGAATCTTTTACGCTTTGCGGCGGCGATTTGTTTGTTTCGGCAAAATATTCCGAAGTTAACGGAACGGAAGGGCTTGTATATAAAAAATCGGGCGCGGGCTATATCGTTTCCAAATACAGCGGAACAAGTACAGAGGTCATAGTTCCGTCGCTGTATAACGGCTTGCCTGTAATTGAAATAGGAGCAAACGCTTTCAACGAATGCTCGGTTGAAAAAGTAATCATATGCGAAAACGTTGAAAAGCTGGGTATGGGCGCGTTTTTAAGGTGCGGATATCTTGAAAGCGTGGAACTGCCCGAATCGCTTGTAAGCATCGGGGAACACGCGTTTTATTTGTGTGTTTCACTTTCGGAAATAACCGTGCCCGACAACGTGACGGAAATCTGCGGGCAGGCTTTCAGCGGATGCTTTTCTCTTGAAAACGTTAATATAGGCGCGGGCGTGGAATATATAGGCGAATGGGCTTTCGAAAAGTGCGATAAACTCGAAACCGCGAATTTTGCGGTAACTTCCGGTTGGTCTACAGTAAGCAATTTAAATTACGGCGAATTGATTAGCGTTTCGCCGAACGAAGCCGCCCGCGCGCTTAAAGAATATTGCGGTTACATATTTATAAGAAAATAAAAGGTGAAATATGCACTCTAACAGCGACGCCATAAAAATATATTGCAGCAGACTTTGCTCGGAAGAAACCGCAACCCCGCTGGAAGCGCGGGAATGGGGGGATTTATGTTCCCTTTTGATTGATAAAGGCGTGCAGCCGTATGAGTTGCCCGACTTTTCCCAAAAAGATTTCGAAGAGGTTTTGGGGCTTTCTGGGCTTTATGCAAAAAGGCTTAATATGCTTGCCGAAAGAAAACAAAATCTGTTTGCGGAAATAGAAAACCTTGAAAACAGCGGTGTGACCGTGCTTACCAGAGCGGATAAAGAATTTCCTGAAAATTTAAAAAAAGCGTTGGGTAACGCGTGTCCGCCCGTTTTGTATTGCATAGGGGATATATGCTTGTTAAAGGGTAAATTCGCGGGTTTTACCGGCTCGCGCAAGGCGGAAGAAAAAGACGAAATTTTCACCCGCTCAACCGTAAGAAAAACCGCAGAAAATGGTTACGGAGTTGTTTCCGGCGGGGCGCGCGGAGTTGACGCTTTTGCCGAGGACGAGGGAATTAAAATAGGGTGCGGAGTGCTTGAATTTCCTTCGGAGGGAATAATGCGCAGACTGCGGTCGGAAAAAGTTTTCCGCGCCGTACAGGAAGGCGCTTTGTTGCTGCTTTCCGCCGCACTGCCTTACGTGCCGTTCAGTTCGGCTTACGCCATTATGCGCAACCGCTATATTTACGCGCAGTCGTCGGGAACGATAGTAATACGTTCCGATTTCGGCAAGGGCGGCACGTGGGCTGGGGCGGCCGATAATTTAAAATACGGTTTTTGCGCGGAGTTTTGCAGAAACGCCGCGGAATATGCAGGCAATACGGCTTTGATAAAGCGCGGTGCTATACCTATAGACGAAAATTTTAAAGGCAATCTCGAAGATTATTCTGCCCCGTCCGCCGATAAACAGATAAGTATGTTTTAATTTAATCCTTGTAATTGTTGTAATTTGATTGCCGTCGTGATATAATTTAAAAAAACGCAGGCAGTCAATATGGATAAGTGTTTATACGAAAGATATCTGGATATTTTGCATGAAGAATTGCTCCCCGCAATGGGCTGTACGGAACCCATTTCGGTTGCGTATGCCGCGGCTTTGGCAAGGGATACTTTGGGGGCAATTCCAGAAAGCGTGCATATATCCGTCAGCGGAAATATATTGAAAAACGTAAAAAGCGTGGTCGTTCCGAATACGGGCGGGCTTAAAGGCGTAACAAGCGCCGCCGCCGCGGGAATCGTGGGCGGAACCGCAGAAAAAAAGCTCGAAGTAATTTCTTCGGTTACTCCCTCGGATAAAGGTAGAATATCGGAGTATCTCAAAAACACGGAATTTTCTGTTGAACAGTCGCGCTCGGGCTGTATTTTCGATATAACGGTAAAGGTTTACAGCGGCACTCAAAGCGCTTCGGTGCGGATTGCGGGGCACCATACCAACGTGGTTCATATTGACAAAAACGGAGAAGACATTCTCGACGTAAAGGTCAACAACGAAGAAACGGATTGCTGTGCAGACAGAAATATTTTAACAATCGACGGGATTATCGGGTTTGCCGACAGCGTAAAAACAGAAGACGTAAAAGAAATAATAGAAAGGCAAATCGAATACAACAAAGCTATTTCCGACGAAGGGCTTAAAAACGATTACGGCGCAAGCGTTGGAAAAGTGCTTTTGAAATCGTTCGGTAGCGGCGTGCATAATCTTGCAAAAGCCGCAGCGGCTGCGGGTTCGGACGCGCGTATGAATGGCTGTTCTCTTCCCGTAGTAATAGTTTCGGGCAGCGGAAATCAGGGAATGACAGCATCGTTACCCCTAATAGTATATGCAGATTACTTAAATTGCGGGCGCGAAAAATTGATACGCGCGCTCGTTGTTTCCAACCTTGTAACCATACATTTGAAAACTGGCATAGGCAGACTTTCGGCTTATTGCGGCGCCGTTTCCGCGGGTTGCGGAGCGGGTGCGGGCATATGTTATCTGTACGGCGGGAAGTGCGCGGAAATTTCCCAGACTATCGTAAACGCGCTTGCAATAAATTCGGGAGTAATCTGCGACGGAGCAAAATCCAGCTGTGCCGCAAAAATCGCTTCCTCGGTGGAGGCGGGTATTTTGGGCTTTGAAATGACGCGCAACGGCAGCCGTTTCTGCGGCGGCGACGGAATACTCGACGACTGTGTGGAAAGCACTATAGACAACGTCGGGGAAATAGCGCGCATAGGAATGAGGGAAACCGACGAAGAAATAATAAGGCTGATGATTAAAAAATGCTGAACGCGTTTTCACGTAGCGAAATTCTCTTAAAGCAAGAGGGTATAAAAAAATTGGCGGAAAGCCGCGTTGCGGTTTTCGGCGTCGGCGGCGTCGGCGGTTATGCGGCTGAAGCTTTGGCGCGCGCGGGAGTGGGCGCTATCGATTTGATTGATAACGATACTGTGAACGTCACTAATTTAAACCGCCAGATTATAGCTTTGGTAAGCACAATCGGAAGATATAAAACTGAGGTTATGAAAGAGCGTATTGCGGATATAAATCCCGATTGCACGGTTACGGTTCACAATCTGTTTTTTGATAATTCGTCCTCACATATGCTTGATTTTACGCAGTTTAATTACGTAATCGACGCAATAGATACGGTAAGCGGCAAGCTCGCGCTTATAGAACTCGCAAAAAAATGCGGAGTGCCCGTGATAAGCTGTATGGGCGCTGGGAACAAACTCAATCCGGCGGATTTTAAAGTCGCGGATATCTCCGAAACAAGCGTATGCCCGCTTGCGAAAGTTATGCGCAGAGAACTTAAAAAAAGGGATATATGCGGGGTAAAGGCAGTTTATTCGGAAGAATTGCCCAAAGCCTCGGGCGAAGTAATCGGCAGCGTTTCTTTTGTTCCGTCGGTTTCGGGGCTGATTGCCGCGGGCGAAGTTATTAAAGATTTAGTCGGGTTTTCAAAATGAACACAATGGAATTTTCTTTGGAACGCGCCGAAAAAAGCATAATAAAAAAATTTCATAAACAGCTTTTCAGAAAATTCACAAAAGCAGTGGCGTCATATAATTTAGTAGAGCCGAATGATAAAATCGCTGTTTGCATTTCGGGAGGAAAAGATTCCTGGCTGATGGCAAAGCTGTTTCAGGAATTGAAAAAGCATCATAAATTTCCGTTTGAATTGGTTTTTCTCGTAATGGACGCGGGCTATAACACAGCAAACCGCGAGCTGATAGAAAGCAATTCGCAAAAGTTGAACGTGCCCATAACCGTATTTGAAAGCGATATCTTCGAAAACGTTCTACATATAGAAAAATCGCCGTGCTACCTTTGTGCCAGAATGCGCCGCGGTCACCTGTACGCAAACGCCCGAAAACTCGGCTGCAATAAAATTGCGCTCGGTCACCACTACGACGACGTTATAGAAACTATTTTGATGGGTATGCTTTACGGCGGGCAGGTTCAGACAATGCTGCCCGTGTTAGACAGCTCCAATTTCAAAGGAATGAAACTTATCCGCCCTATGTATTTGATTCGGGAAAAGGATATTATCGCTTGGCGCGATTATAACGGGCTTGAATTTTTGCGCTGCGCATGTAAGTTTACGGCTGAAAAGCAGGAAGAAGAGGGCAAGCGGTTAAAGGTGAAAAAACTTATCCGCGCCCTTGCCGAAGACGACCCCGAAATCGAACAGAATATTTTCAAAAGCGTAGAAAACGTAAACCTTTCCACAATCATCGCGTATAAGGATAAGGACGGAATAAAACACTATTTCAACGACGGTAAACAATAAAATACAGCCGCATAAAAATTTTAAAACACTTTTTATGCGGCTTAATTTATGGCATTTTAATCGGTTTTATATTGCAATATGTTTTTTGCTAAATTAAAAATAATTTGTGAATTTTTTAAAAACTTAACATTTACTTAAAAAAACCGTTATAAAATGCAAGCATAAAATCTGAAAACAAGGAGATATTTTTATGGTTCAAGGTATTATGGAATTGCTGTTCGACGCGGCTTATCTGATATTTGCTCTCGCGGTAGGCGTTTATCTTATAGTTAAGGGTAAGAGCAAATTTTCAAAAATGTTCGGGGTAATGGCTGTCGTTTTATCGTCGGGTGATTCGTTCCACCTCATACCGCGCGTATATGCGCTCCTTACAACAGGGCTTGAAGCAAACGCGTTTGCGCTCGGCTTGGGCAAACTTATAACTTCGGTTACAATGACTGTATTTTACGTTATTCTTTACTTTATTTTGGAAAGCGTCTGGCAGCCTGAAAACAAATTAAAGTTCGGCGGCAGAATTGCCTTGTTTGTATTGACGGCGCTCCGCATAATTCTTTGCGTTTTCCCGCAAAACAACTGGTTCTCTTACGAGGGAAATCTGCTTTGGGGAATTTTAAGAAACATTCCGTTTGCGCTGATAGGCATAGGTATTATCATTATCTGCTTTATGATAGCACACAAAAACAAAGACAAAAGCTATGCCGTAATGGGTGTTATGGTTATACTTTCTTTCGGTTTCTATATTCCGGTGGTGCTTTTTGCACATATATTGCCCGTTATAGGCGTTTTGATGATTCCCAAAACTTTGGCTTACGTAGGCGTGGTGGTGATTGGTTTGTTAAAACACCGTCAGGAAGTAAAATCAGAACTGATATCGGGCAAATTGACAGAGAAAGTTTGATTTGATATACCGTGGGAGAGATAAAAAATCTCTCTCACATTTTTATACGGCGGGTGACAATGTTTAATATATTATTGGCAGAGGACGAACTTCCTTTGCGAAAGCTGATAAAATACAATCTTGAAAGGCGCGGGTTTTGCGTTTATGAAAGCGGCAACGGAGAAGAGGCGTTGGCGTTGTCGGAAAGTAAAGACGTGGACCTCATAATCGCGGATATAATGATGCCTGTTGTCAACGGCAATCAGTTAACGCGAATCGTTAAATCGCGGAATGCGGATTTGCCCGTAATTATGCTTACGGCTTTGAGTACGATTGACGATAAAAAGAAGAGCTTTGAGGGCGGAGCGGACGACTATTTGACAAAACCGGTGGATTTCGACGAGCTGGAATTGCGCATAAGAGCGTTGTTTCGCCGATACGGAAGAGTTTCAAAACAAAAAATCCAAATCGGCAATACCGAATTGGATTTTTTGACTAAAACACTGAAAATAAATTCGGTAATTACCGACACCGCAAAAAAGGAATTTCTGTTGTTGTTTACTCTTTTGTCTTCCCCGGGCAGAATTTTTTCCCGAACGCAATTGCTGGATGAAATCTGGGGTATGGATTCCGAAAGTCTGGAACGCACCGTAGACGTTCATATCAATAAACTGCGCGAAAAACTCGTTAAAAGCGATGTCGCTATCGTTTCAGTGCGCGGTCTCGGATATAAGGCGGAAAGAAAATGAAAAAACTTTTATTTAAGATATTTATGATGATGGGGATATCGATGCTGCTTGTATTCGGCATTTCCCGTATCACTTTGGCCGTATTGCAAAGCCAATCAATAACAAACCCCTTAATATCCTACCATATCAGTTTGATTTCGGGCGCGTTGGGGCTTATTCTGTTTACTGTGTTGCTTTATATATTTGTCGGCAAACGTTTGAAAACGATATCCAAGGCTGTGAACGAAGTTGCAAACGGAAACCTTGAAGTAAAGATTGACAGTAAAGGAAAAGACGAACTGTCGCAGTTATCGCGCGACTTCAATAAAATGACGCACGGCTTGCAATCAAACGAATATCTTAACCGTGAGTTTGTAAAAAACGTATCGCACGAGTTCAAAACTCCGCTTAGTATTATTTTGGGATACAGTGATTTGCTTCGCGCGAATTCTTTGACCAATGAAGAAAGAGAGAAGTACGCGAGCTTTATCTATAAAGAGGCAAACAGACTTGCAAATTTAAGCGAAAAACTGCTTGCCATAAGCAAGTTTGATTCAACGGAAAATATAAATTGTTCCGATAAATTCTTAATCGATGAACAGATAAGAAATATCGTTCTTTCCATGCAGGTCGTATGGCAGCAAAAACGGCTTAAAATAGATGTGGATATGGACGAAACCGAATATGTTTCAAATAAAGATTTGTGCTATCTCGTATGGCAGAATTTAATTTCAAATGCAGTAAAATACACTTGCGACGGCGGCGAGATACGTATAAAATTGTGCAGTGATGAAAAGAACATAATTTTCAGCATTGCCAATACAGGTAATTCTTTGCGCGGTAAAGAAGATTTGATTTTTCAATCGTTTTACACAAGCGATTTATCCGGAAAAGAAAAAGGTACTGGGCTCGGTTTGCCGTTGGTTAAAAAAGTGCTTGAAAGATTGGGCGGCCAGATTGAAGGTTCTTGCAATGAAAACACAAAATTTATTGTAAAATTACCTATATAATCACCGTTTAAAAATTAGCCTTGACAATGAAAGCGGTCTAACTTCGCCGATAGCACGTCAGGGCTTTTTATATAAAAAATGTAAAACCTGTAAACGCTTGATTTTAATAAGCTTTATATTAGGATAACTTAAAAACAAATTATTCCGCTGTGCTCTTGTTGTAACGCAAATATCGTAGTGATTAGTAGATTAAAGGTGTAAAGTTTTGCTATACTTGACTGAAACTTTTATTACTATGTTTATAGGTAAATAAACGCAAACCAACCCCCGACTGTTAACAGTCGGGGGTTGGTTTGCGTTGACTCACGAGCCTAACACTCCGCAATTTCAGTAAACCTATGGCTTCGGTACGACAATAGACTTTCTCGGCATAAAATTGCCGTAAATTGCCGTTTTAAAGCATAAAAAATATCCCAAACCGAACAAATCAGTTTAGGATATTTTGGCGTGCGTTCCAGGAATCGAACCCAGCGCTTGCTCCCTTTATATTACGCATAATTAAATTTCTTATCCTTTAAGTTTTCTGCTACAACGCACAGCAAAGACGGTAGGAACCATCCCCAGAACACCGATTAAGTTTAAAATAATACACATAACTAAATCCTCCAAATTAATTTCAAATTTAATTTCAAGCCCATTACGTAACTTGTGTGTAACATTAAAAGATAAGGTGGATAAGAAAAATCTAACTATACAGATAAAGGACTAAGTAAAATCAGCCTAACCGAATACTTTTGTGAAATATTCGAATTAGACTGAGATTGGTGAAGCGGGTGCTTGCAAATAAGAACATAGTAATATTCAAGGTGAACAATACGGAATTATTCTGCCAAGTGGAATTGCCGTTGTCAGACTATCCGCTTTACGGCAAGCAAATAGCTGCAAGTTAATCTTGCGGCTTGTCGGTTGTCTTTTCGGTACTAATGGTTGTCATTGCCTCACGGTAAACGAGCCTTGACAGCTTTTTTGCTTGCTCTTTGTCGGGCGGTAATTCCGCATATATATTTTTGTCCTTATCGTCGAAATAAATGACGGTTAAGCCACTCGGTATTTTATTCATAAAATGCTCCTTGATTTTCCCACCCATACCCACCCAAATGGTACAACAAGGCA
>CAJTLT010000002.1 GCA_910577375.1 uncultured Christensenella sp. | reverse complement strand
TGTGGTTTGTTGGCACGGCAAATAACGACGACAGTACGTTCTCGATATCGGATAAAGTGTACGATAGAGCAATGGTGCTCAATCTGGATAAAAAAGCGGTGCCGTTCGAGGCAAAAGGAAACAATAAAAAGATATCCGCAACACGCCTTGAAGAACTGATGCAAAAGGCACAAAGAGAATACGATATAACGGACAGGAATTTGAGACGGATAAAAAAGCTGGATGAATATATGATAAAAACGTTTCATATAACGTTCGGCAACCGAATAATGAAACAGATAAAAACATACGTGCCGGTGCTGGTGGCATGCGGGGGAACAGAACTTGAAGCAATGGACGATATTCTCGCAAGAAAGGTGTTCAGGAAATTAGAAAGTAAAAACCCCGTGTACGTAAAACAAATGGCAGACGGGGTATGCGGATACTTAGACGAACTGTTCGGAGAAAACAAGCTCCCCCTTTGCAAGGAAACCATCCGTCTTATTGAACAAAACGTGTAAAAAGCAACGAAACCGGAAATTTATGAGGAGGAATTATGGGTAAATTCAAAAGCTCGGTATTGATAATCGGAATATTCATTATAATAATCGCGGCGTCTTTGCTAACGGTTTTATTGCTGTATCTTACGGGCGGAATTGCCGCCGCGCCCATAGAGCTTGTTTACAAAGTCGAAAACGCGGAAAAAACCTACGACGGGACTCCGCTTTCGGCAAAAGATTATGCCCTCGTTTCCGGCGAACTGTTGAAAGGGCATACCGCCGTTGCGGAATTCATGGGCGAGCGGACGGAAGCGGGAACCGCGCGTTGCGGCTTGTCCGTAAAAGTTTATGATAAAAACAATTTCGACGTAACAAACAAATACTCGGTTAAAACGGAAGAAGGTATTTTAACCGTTTTCCCCGAACAGATTACCGTGGTTTTAAACGATAAAGAGGTTGTCTATAACGGCGGAAAAATTCTTTTCGACGATTATTCCGTAACGGAAGGCAAGCTTGTCGCCGGGCATAAAATTTCGGGCAGCGCCCCCGCGGAACTCGTAAACGCGGGAGACCGGCTTCCGGAAGATTTAAAGCCGCTCGTGTGCGACGCCGCGGGGAAAGACGTAACGGAAAACTACAATGTAAAATTCGTTGCAGGCGAAATTTCCGTAGTTCCACGCCCGATTACCGTAAAACCCCTCGATATGAAAAAGGTATACGACGGAACGGCGCTCGTCTGCAATTCATACGAGCTGAAATTAGGCTCGCTTGCGGAAGGGCATACCGCAACTGCGGAAATTGATTACGGCGAAGCGGCGCTTATAAACGTTGAAAAAATAAATACCGAAATCACGGATTTTGTTATCACCGATTTAAACGGTAAAAACGTAACGCAAAATTACGATATAAACTGTATCCGCGGCTCTCTGGAAGTAACGCCGCTCGCGCTGACGGTTTACTGCAAAACTTTGAACAAGGATTATAACGGCAACCCGCTTTCGGAATTGTTCGCGGGCAGTGAAATATACGATTTAAGCCCCGCTTTGCCGCAAGGCTTTGCTCTCGGCGGAAACAGCGGCGGGGTAGAAGATTTAATTGACTCATGCTCGGGCTCTTATACTCTTTCCGATATTTATGTTTCAAACGCGGAAGGCGGCGATTGTACGGGCAACTTCAACATTTCCGTTATAGGCGCGTCATACAGAATCGCAAAAAAATCGGCTACGCTCAGCCTTGCCGATTTAACAAGAGTATACGACGGAAACATTTATGAAATAGACGCTGTTGCGGCGTTCAACGGCGTGGATTTGCCCGCCCCGCTTGTGCCCTCGGATTTTGAAACCGTTCCCAATGCGGAAATGAAAAACGTTGGCAAATACACTTATTCTGCGCGGCTTGTAAACTATGGGGCGGCTAAAAATTATGATTTGACCATAAACGCTGGCAAGGCGGAAATCACAAAAAAGGACGTTACTCTCTCTTATCTCGGCGTGGATATAATAAAGGTTTACGACGGTAAACCCGCGCAGATAGATTGTTCCGATCTCGCTTTGGATTTTGCGGGCTGCCGCGTAACTTCCGCGGAATACGAAAAGGCGGTAACCGTCTACAATAACGAAGATTTCCGCCAAATCGCGGTTACGGGCGCGGTAATAAAAGATATAAACGGCGCGGACGTTACCGCAAACTTAAAAATAGATTACGGCGCGGCGCGCGTAAACGTAAAAATCACCCGCCGCCCGCTTACTTTAAGCCTTGACGATTATACCCACGCGGGCGAAGATTATCCGAACTATATCGACGAAGAAGTTTTAAACAGTCTTGTCGGAATTACCGGCGGAACTTCGCTTGCGGAAGGTGATAGAATCGGATTCGAAATAGATTATTATAACCAGACAATCTGGCTCGAACTTACAAAAATCGTCGACGCCTACGGCAGAGACGTAAGCGCAAACTATTTTTGCGCCAATACCGAAATTTCCAAACCCGTTATCTTAAACAAAACCTCTTAACTCCGTTAATTTTCAGGCGTTTTATGATATCTTACGATAATTATAAAAACCGAATAGAAAAGCTTGCCAAAGTAAAGAAATTTATTTTAAAGTTTAAATTTCTTATTTTAGGCGTGCTCGCGCTTATAATAGCGGGCGTAACCGTAATCCTTTGCATAAAGGGCACGGTAACCGCGCCGCTTACTTTACCCGCGCAAATTATTTACGGAGATAACTACGAGCCTCAGGGCGCGTCTGCCATAATGAGCGGGATAACCTACGAATACAAAGCCGAAAACGGAGAGTGGACAAAGGAAAAGCCCATAAAGGCGGGCAAATATTCCGCAAGGGCCGTTGCCGAAAAGGTTTTCGGCGCAAAATGCTACGGCGACGCCGTGGAATACGAAATTCTTCCCAAAGAGGCGCATTTTGTTATAAACGACGATTCCGTGATTTACGGCGACAACCCTGCCGATTTCACGCTTTCGCCCCTCGTTTACGGCGATAAACTCCAAAAAGAAAGTCTGTTTTTCGGTTTCAAGGATTTCCTCACGCAGGAAACGGACGTAACAGTTGATATAAGCTCGATAAAAATCACCGATATAAACGGCGGAGACAGTTCTTCGTGCTATAAAATCACAACCGAACAAAAAGCGGTAAGGCTGATAGAAAGAAAGCTTTCCGTAAAACCCGCCGCCCTGCAATTCGTTTACTGCGGAGAAGAAATTCCGTTTGAAAATCTCGCTTCGGAGCAAACTTTGTCAATGCTCGCAAAAGGCGATAATCTTTCCTTCGACACGGTTTTAAAAGATAAAAAAGGAAACGAAATTTCCAAACCAAAGCTTGCGGGGGTATACACTATTGAAGTCGTGCCCGAAAGCATACAAATTTTCAAAGGCGAAACCGACGTCACTTCCCGCTACGGTCTGGGAACGCATAAAGAAAATCTCACCGTCGCCCAAAAACCCATAACGATAAAAACGGCGGGCAAATCAAAGCAATTCGATGCTTCGCCAATCTTTGACGGCGGATATTCCGAACAAGGCTTGATATCCGGTCACACGCTTGTGCGCGACAATGCGCCGCTCGTTTCGTTTGCCGACGTAAACAAAAGCTTAAACGTTCAAAACTTCGCCATATTCGACGGGCAATCGGCGGAAGTAACCGAAAACTACGCAATTAATTACGAGTACGGAACTCTCGAAATAACTCCGAAAATAATAAACGTTACCACGCAGTCGGATAATAAAATTTACGACGGAACTCCTCTTATAAACAACAATTATCAGGACGATTTGCGGCTTACCGGTTATTCGCTTTCGCTTAAAAGTTCCGCAAAAATGGAAGACGCGGGGGAAAAGGAAAATGTTTTAACGTTCTCAGTTTCCGCGCCCGACGGAAGCGACGCCTCCGGCAATTTCAAAATAAATTATAACTACGGCAAGCTCACCGTATACCGCCGTAAAATCACCGTAACAACAGAAAGCGGCAACGCCGTTTTCAACGGAAATTATCTTTATAAAACAAACGGAACGGTTTCCCCGTCAACTCCTCTTGCAAGCGGTCAGCAAATATTCTGCGCACAGCCGTTCGGCATTAAAGACGTAGCTTACAACGTTGAAAACAAAACTGCGTTCAATGTTAAAAATGGCGTGCGCGACGTCACGGGAAACTACGATATCTCCTACATATACGGCACTTTATCGGTAACGCCCCGACCGATTTCGGTAACAACCGTAAATTCTACGCACGTCTACGATGCAAAAGAATTTTACGATTACGGTTATTCTACGCGGCTTTCCGGCAGCACAACGGAAAGCGGACTTGTCGGCGGAGATAATCTTTCCGTTGTAAGTTATGAAAAAATCACAAACGCGGGAACAGTCGTAAACAGATGTGTATACGATGTTCCCAACGCAAATTACGAAATAAAGAATTACTCTTACGGAACTCTCACCGTCCGTCCCAGACCTTTGCTTGTCGTAACCGTTTCTAACAACAGCCATATATACGATGCAACGGCGTTTTCGGATGCTGGGTACCAAACGTATTACTACGGCGATAATACAAAGCAAGGGCTGTTAAACGGAGACGGTTTAACGGTTAAAACGTTTAAATCCGTAACAAACGCGTTGAATTACGTTGCAAACGAATGTACATACGATGTTCCCAACGCAAATTACGAAATAAAAGATTACAGCTACGGCATACTTGTTGTACAGCCCCGTCCGTTAACAGTCAAAACTGCAGACGCGGGGAAAGTTTACGACGGTATTCCTCTGAGCAAGCCCGACGGATATTCGGTGGAATATTATGGGGACAATTCAAAGCAAGGTCTTTTGAACGGAGACAGCTTAACGCTTAAAACGTTTAATTCTATAGTAAACGCGACCAATTTTGCTGAAAACGAATGCACTTACGATGTGCCCAATGCAAATTACGATATAAAAGAATATATTTACGGCACACTGATTATTACGCCTCGCCCGATAACGGTAATCACAAACACAAACGCAAGCCATATATACGACGCAACGTTGTTTTCGGACACCGGATACCAAACGCATTACTACGGCGATAATACAAAGCAAGGGCTTTTGAACGGAGATACCCTTTCGGTTAACTCTTGTACCGAAGTAGTAAACGCGGAAACAAAAATAAATTACTGCGATTATTCCGTAAACTTAAACTATGAGATAAAAAGTTACAAATACGGTAAAATCACGGTGCTCCCCCGCCCGATAACGGTAATCACAAACACAAACGCAAGCCATATATACGACGCAACCGCGTTTTCGGACACCGGATACCAAACGCATTACTACGGCGATAATACCAAACAGGGGCTTTTGAATTCAGACAGCCTCACCGTAAAAACTTTCTCGTCCGTAACCGACGCCTTGCAGCCCGTCCGAAACAATTGCACATACGCTGTCGGCGGCAATTACGAAATAAAGGATTATGTCTACGGCACGTTAACCGTTCAGCCCCGCCCCATAACGGTAAAAACGGGCTATGTAACAAAGGTATACGATTCCCTTCCCCTTAACGGAGGCGGCTCATATAAAACTTATTACTACGGCGACGAAGCCGCCGCGGGGCTTTTGGGCAACGACAGACTTACCCTTGAATTTAACGACAGCATAATAAACGTTTGGGAAAACAAACCAAACGAAAGCCGTTATAAAGAGCCGAACAAAAACTACGTAATAAAATCTTACGAACACGGCGCGCTTGAAGTAACTCCGCGCCCGTTGCTCGTTGAAACGGCAAGCGCTTCCCGCTTTTATAGCGGCGCGGCTTTTTCATACCCTCAATATAAAACTTATTACCACGGCAACGGCAAAACCGCGGGTCTTTTGGGCGGTGACCGACTTGTTTTAATAAATGCCGCGGCGGTAACAAACGTATGGGACACGCGGGAAAATAACAACGTATGCTCTTTTAACGCGCCCAACGCAAATTACGAAATAAAAGATTACAGTTACGGCACCCTCACTATAGAAAAGAAGTGGCTTTCCATAATTCCTTACGATTGCAACACTTTATACGGCAGCAGGAATACGTATTTAAATGGTGTTGATAACTACATAGTCGGTTACGCAGACGATGTAACCGTGTCTGGCGAAAAGCTCGAAATAGAGGTATACTTTGAAAACGCAAACGGAGATAAAGTAACGCCCAAAAACGCCGGTCAATATAAAATTTTCGTCGACGGAGAAAAGGGCAAAATATATAAAGACGGAATTTATTTCCAAAGAGGTATAGAAAATTATTTGCTTTGCCACACAGACTGCGGAACTCTCACCGTCAAACCGCGTCCGATTACGGTAAAGGCGAATGACGTTACCTTGGATTACGGCACAACGGATTTTTACGCTTTAACGCAGAATAACTTTGAAAACGCAGAAGGTTGCGGGCTTCAATACGACGATACCCTGCAAATTGTAGTTTCGTTTGAGCAAAACGGAATTTCCGTAACGCCCAAAAACGTCGGCAGTTACAATATCTGTCCTGTCGGCGCGCTTACGCTAATAAACGGAATTCCAGATACAAGCAACTACGATATAACTTACGTAAACGGCGCGCTCACCATAAATCCCAAAGAAATTACGGTTGAACTCCTGTCGCAGTCGTTCTTCTACGGCGACACCGCGGCGTATCCCGTGTATGAAAACAACTTCGAAAACGCCGCTGACTGTCAATTGCAATATAACGAAAAGTTAACCGTTTACACGCAATATAAGCAGAACGGCGTTGCGGTAACCCCTAAAAACTGCGGCACATATTATATTTGCGCGATAGAAAGCCAAACGCTTATAAACGGAATTGCAGATACGGGCAACTACGATATAACTTATATAGACGGGGTTTTGCGCATACTTCAAAAACATATCGAAATCACGCTTTTTGACGTTGTGCCCGTAACTTACGGAACACAGCTCTCTTATCCCTCGGGCATAGGAAATTTTGAAAACTATTTAACCTGCGGGCTGCAATACGGCGAACAGCTTGAAATAGTTGTTGTGTTCAAAAACGAAAAAGGCGAAACTTTCTCGTCTCCCCGAAACGCGGGCAAATATTCTTACGGGATATCAGCCGCAAGTGTCTTTGATAAAGACGGAAACGCAATCCCGCAAGGCGAATTGAATTACGTTTTCTCCGTTCCCGAAAAACAAACGGAAATTCTGCCCAAGGCAATAAAAGTTCAGCCATATTATTTTATCTCCGCTCAAAATCATCCGGAATACGGTGCTTTATCTTACCTTACATACGGTGATAATTTCGCTTATCCTTCGGGCGCGGGTAATTTCAGGTTTGCCGCAACGTGCGGGCTTGAATATGGCGACGAACTCGAAATTTTTGTAGAATATGCGTATCGCGATTACCCCGATTATTTCTATTCGGATATTCCGCCTGCGGACGCGGGGCTCTATCGTATTCGGGCGAAAGAAAGCGCAACCCTCGTAAACGGAGTTGCCGATACAAGCAATTACGATATAACTTACGTAGAAGGTCAGTTAAAAATCGTTCCCAAAAGAATAGAAGCAGAGTTAAACGATATAAGCTCCGTTTACGGCGAACCTCTTTTCTATCCCGAATATAACAACAACTTCAAAAATGCGGATAGCTGCGGACTTCAATACAATGAAGCTCTGCAAATTATAAACGCGTCGTTCGATGTCCCCCAGTCTGTTCCGAACGTTGGTAGCTATGCGGTTTCCGCAAACGAAGCCCGCATTTTCAACGCCGACGGAACGGAAGGCAAAATTTCAAATTACATTGTAACTTTCGTTGGCTCAACGCTCACAGTAACTCCCCGCCCGCTCACCGTTGAAACGTTCGGCGCGGAAAAGGAGTACGACGGAATCCCGCTTTTTAATAAAAATTACAAAACTTATTATCTCAGCCCCGAAAATCAAGGGCTTTTGAACGGCGACGTGTTGACATTGCTGACGTTTACGGAAGAAGTAAACGCGGGCGATTATGCCAATATCTGCACCTATGAAGTGCCCGACGGCAATTACGTAATAAAAGATTATAAATACGGCACGCTGTCCGTAACTCCCCGCAGAATTGCCGTAATCACCGCCGACGGCAAAAAGGTTTACGACGGAACTCCGCTTTCAAACACGGCTTATAATACCCGTCATTACGATTATACGGATAAAAAAGGGCTGTTGAACGGCGATACGCTTACTCTGGAATTTGAATTCGAGATTGTAAACGCCGGTACGGAACTCAACGCGTGCATATTCGGTGCAAACTCCAACTACGAAATAATCGGTTACGATTACGGAAACTTAACCGTGGATAAAGCGCCGTTGAATATTCTTTTAAACACCGTAACAACCGAGTACGGGGAAGCTTATCCCTCGGGCGCGGATAACTTCTTGAATCCCGAAAATTGCGGGCTTGTAAACGGAGAAAAGCTCGAAGTAGCTTTAAGCTATACGCAAAACGGAGTGCAGGTTGTTCCCAAAAACGTCGGGGAATATGCAATCACGCTTTATGAAAACGATTGCGTGGTCTACGATAAAAACAAAAACGTCATACAAAACGGAATAAACAATTACGATATTTCATATTCGGGCGGCTCGCTTACTATAAACGTTAAAATGCTCGATATAGATATGTTCGGGGTTGTAAACGTTTACGGAGAACCTTACGAATACCCCGCGGGGCTTGGCAATTTCCTCAATCCCGAAACGTGCGGACTTCAATACGGAGAGCAGCTTTCGCTCACAGTCGTTTTCAAAGAAGAACCCGCAACGTTTGATGTCGGGGAATACTCGGTAACTCCAAGCGTGCTCTTGCCTTGCATATACGATGCCGAAGGAAACCTTATAGATAGCGGCGATAAAAACTACGGTTATAATTATCTGCTTAAAAACGTTAAGGTAATTCCCAGACCGCTCACAATCGTTACAAACAGCGCGCAAAAAGTTTATAACGGACTTCCGCTTTCCGACGGAGGCTATCAGACTTATTATTTTGCTCAGCCCGAAAAGGCGGGGCTTATAAAGGGAGACGTGCTTTCCGCATTGTCCGTAAAGCAAATAACAAACGTTTGGGAAACAAGCGAAAACAATAATATCTGCGAATATTCGCTGCCAAACGGCAATTACGAAATAGCGGAAATTATTTACGGAACTCTTCAGATAACCCCGAAAGAAATCGCAATCGTTCTCAGCGATATCGGCGCGGTAAATTACGGCGAAACTCTCGTATATCCCGCGGGCAAAGGCAATTATTTCAACACCTCGTTTATAGGGCTTGAAAACGGAGAACAGATAGAAGTTTCCGTTATCTTCTCTCAGAACGGGTCGCCGGTGACTCCCAAAAACGCTGGTAATTATGATTACTCTCTCGATTTTGACGGAACAACGGTGTATGCCGCCGACAGAACGGAAATTATAAACGGAATAAATAACTACTCCATAATATGTTTGGATAAAACCGCGGAAATAGCAAGGCGCGTGCTTTCGGTAAGCCTTACGGGAATACAAAACACCGTTTACGACGGATATGTCCGTCCTTATCCCGCGGGCGGCTTTGTATTTGTTTCGGATACTAAACCCGCCTATGGGGAAAGCTTGGCTCTCGGCTTTAAATATTATTCCGACGCGCTGTTAACTTCCGTAACGGGAACTCCGAGAAACGCGGGTAAATACTTTATCTGCGTTGACGAAAACGCTTGCACCGCAAGCGGAGAAAGCGTTTACGCGGCGGCTCTCAATTATATAATTTTGTGCGAAGATTGCGTTTCGTATGAAATATACAAAAAAGCTTTAACCTTAACGCTCGGCAACGTTTCAAAGGATTACGACGGAGAACCTTTCGATTTCGATACCGCGCCCGCGTCGGCGTTTGCGGTAACGGGGCTTTGCGGCACGGACGAACTTAAACGCACGGTAACTTATTCGGATAATCCCTTAAATGCGGGAACATACGCGGTTGCCTTCGACGAAGCGGCGTTTGAGCTTTCAAAGGGAATAACTACAAACTATTATCTCGATACGTCGTCGGGCAAGCTTAATTGCTCGCTCACAATAAATAAACGCAAAATTTATGTGGAAGTCAACGACAGACAAACGGAATTCAGCGGCGCGCCCGTAAATCCCGAAGACGAAAGCTTCCTCTCGTATTATTTTGATAACAATTCGCAAGAAGGTTTCGTAAAAGACGACGCGGAAAACGCGGGAATTGTTTACCGTTATAACGGAAGTACGGTTCCTCCTTCGGCAATAGGCAGATATACTCTTTCGGTTGAATTTACAAATACTGCCGTAACGGATAATTATATTGTTGCTACAAACACGCCCGCGGAGCTGGTTATTACGGCTCGAAAAGTCGGCGTAAAAGCAATATACAAAAACGGAACGTTCTACTATAACGGCGAGCCCGTTGCAATTTCGGATTTCGGTATTGAAAGCTGGCACGATATAGAAAACCCCGCGTCGGGCGACGAATACGGATTTGCGGATGCGGATTTGCCCGCAATCACTGCAACGGCTGAATATACGTTCAGGTCAGCGGACGGAACAATATTCAAAGACGGCGCAACGCCGGTAAACGCTGGTAAGTATTCGCTTGAATTAGTAATAAGCGGATACGCCGAAAACGAATATTTCGTCACTTGTTACGAGAGCGAATTTGTAATCAACAAACGCCCGCTCGCCATAACCGTCGGGGATATGGAAACTGTTTACGAAAACAAAAAACCTTCCGGTATTCCGGAAATATCCGACAAATTTGCTTTCGATGCCTTGCAGGACGGTTTGCTTGCAAAAGACGTTTCGAAATATACTGTAACACATAAATTCACAACTTCTTTGGGCGGCAGTATAGCGCGTTATAACGCGGGAACGTATTTAATAACCGCGGAACTCAATCGTCTTACCGATGAAGACAATTACATTATTTATGCGGTAAATAAAGGAACGCTCACAATAAAACGCGCAACCCTTTATGTCAAACCTCTTGATAAATCCGAATACTACAACGGCAGTAACATTGTGATAGGATTAAAGGATTACGTTATATTCGGCTCCGACGAAAACGGCGCGTTCGCTCTCGCGCAAGGCGATTATCTGTTTGTTGAAGCGGATGCGGAACTAACTCCCGCGAAAGCCGTTCAAAAAGTCGTTTTAACAAAAGCGTGGGTGCGCAATGCGGATAGTTACAACGGCTCGTTCGGCGCGGATATTACAGCAAACTATAATATCTTTACCGCATATTCGGAGGAAATGGGCGAAGAATATTTCAAGAGCAGTTTCTACGGATATCTCGCTTATGAGGCGCGTAAAGTTTTGTTTGAACAAACTGTTCCCGCGGGGCAAAGCTCCTTTATATACGACGGAGAAACCAAATCGATAACATATACCGACGAAAGCAAGCTGTATAAAGACGTTTCTTCGGCTAACGGCGCAATCGGCTTGTATGCGGGACACCGCCTTGCAGTCAAGTCCGCAAAAATCGGTAAAGAGGTCGGCGTATACAAAGACTGGCTCAGATTAAAAGTTTACGACGCGGCAAGCGGGGCGGACGTGACGAAGCTTTATAGTATAGAATGCGTTAACGCGGAAACCGCCGCGGTTGAAATAAAAGCGATAAACGCAACGCTTTCTATAGGTTCTTCCGTTACGCTTTCCGCGCTTGACAGCGGCTCTGTTCTTTCTGTTTCGCAATACGGCGATTATAACGTTTTGAATTCTTCCGAATATTCCGTAACTGGTTTGCCGCAAGGCTATTCGGCTGAAATAATGGTTGAAAACAACGGCGCCGGCTATACTTTCAAAGTTCTTTTGTTCGAACTGAGAGAAAGTTTCGGAACGGTTTCCCGCAAAGAAAAGTCGCACTGTTTCAATCTCACCGTAAACAAACCCGCGGGGCTTGCAGTCAATATTGTCAAGTCTGAAATTCCGCGCGATTGAACTTAAAACACAAATCAAAAATACAAATCCGCAACTTCAATGGAGGCAGCAATGAATCGGGGATTTTGTTATTATTACGGCAGAGCGGTTAAGAAATCCGTCGCCGCAATATATAAAAACAAAGGTTTTTTCAAATATTATATTTATCTTTTCATGGAACTTCTGGCGCGTTTCACGATAATTTTCAGCGCGGTTTTCGATATCTCCGATATAAGATTTGCAAAATATGCCCACAAAGAAAAGCTTAGCGTTACGCAAAGTTTTACAACAATCGGGCGCAAGGGCGCGCTCGGTACTATGATACTTGCCATTATTCTCGAAGCGCTTTTGTTTCTTGCCGGCGTATTGTTGATTTGCGTTTTTGCCGCGATTCTTGGAGCAATCGGTTACGCCGTCAGCTTTGCGGTGCGGTCCGTTGATTATCAGATTCTTGTGGCAGCTTTCGCCGCGCCCGCGGCAATTGCTCTCGTTGCGTATACGGTAATTATGCCGTTTCTGCTTTCTCCCACGCCCTATATTATAGAAAGCAAGCCCGATGTTACCGCGGGAGAAGTTATTGCGCTTTGCATGCAAACTATGAAAACCCGCGGCAAATGGACGCTTTTTATGATTATTTTCGTTTCTTCGCTTATTATCGGAGCTTTCGGCGGGATAGGTTACGGCGGATGTTATTTAATCAAAGAATTTTTATTCGGCTACCGTGCGTTTGAAGCGGTGTCAGTTGTTTGGTGCATTGTTGTTTTTATCGCTTTCGCGTTGGTGTTGCCTATTTTCGACGGCGCAAGAAGAATTGCAACGGTCAGTCTGTTCGCCGATATATGCGCGGGAGAAAAATATATAAAAGGCGTTAATATTAAAAAATGCAGAGGAATTAAAATCGCCACTGAAGAAATAGAAAACGGACTTGCCGAACTGTTTGACGAAACCGCAGACGAAGCCGTACCGTTGCCCGAAAAGCCCGAGGATAAACGGCGCAGGGAACGCGAAGAGCGCGCGGTGGCGAAATTAAAACAAAAAGAAATTAAACAAAAAGAACAAGCTGTTCCCCAAAAAACGGAAGAACAACCCGAAAAACCTGTGAATAAAGAGCAGGTTTCGGAAATCGCTGAACAACAGCCAGAAACAGTTCAATCCGAAATTTCGGAAATTACAGAGGAAGAACAGCCCGAACAGACAGAAGAAACCGAAATTAAAGAAGAAACAATCGGAACGGAAGAGCAGACGGAAGAAACGGTAAACGCAGAAACCGCAGACGTTGCGGAAGAAGCAACACCGGAAGAGCCTGCCGAACCCGGGGAAATCGCGGAAGACGCGGAAGGACGGGAATAATATGACGTTATATTTATGGAGAATTTTATGCCTCGCTTCGGCGGCGGTCGTCTTCCTCGGCGTAATAATTTTGCTCTGTTCAAGGCTGCTTAAAAACAAATACTATTTCTCGTATCACGAAGACGAGCTGATAAAAACCGAAAAAACTTCCAATTCCAAAAACTCTTTGTACTTTACTTCCGGCGAAACCAAAAAGTTTATAAAAAAATACGTAATCTGCAAATCGGCTTACGACAGATACTTGATATGTAATTACGCAAAAGAATTCAACGAAATAATATTTTACGTAATCCAGTATACCGCCCGTAAAAAAGTGGCGGGAGTTCTCCGCGTTGAGCAGTGTTGTACGGAAAAGAGTTCAAAAATAATCGCGTTGCACAAAAACTGCGTTTATGTCAACGTTATTATAGGCTCTGTGGACGGAACGGAGATAAATTCCTCTGTTATCCGCCCTTTGCCGAAGTCGAAAATAAGATTGAGCGCGGCTATAAAAAGCGTGTTGCTGTTTGCGGGATTGTTTGTTGTCCGCCATGCGATAATAGAGCTTTTCGGCGGGATTTATATAAAACAATATCTGGATAATTTTTTGAACTACGCGGCAATCGCGGGCAGTTTTTTGCTTGCGGTGATAAGTTATTTTGTTACGGTGTTGTGTTTCCGTTTGAAAAATGCGAAAGAAAGAAGCGGAGGTGTGCTCGAATATGAGTTCGTTTAACAATATCCGCAAAATAAAGTGTGCTCAGCAAACCGACGAAGTCGTGTCATTAAACGAATATATATTGTTCGAAGACGAGCGCGCGGAAGAGAAATACGCAGTATTCAAATTTATAAATAACGTAAATCAACAGCTTTTAGGCTTCGAGTTTGAAGTAAACGAATATAATTCCGACGGCGAGCTTGTGGAAAAAACCGTTGTGGTTTACAATAAGTTTTCCGCAAAAGCGCAACAGGCTTTCGTGCCAAAGGCAAAGCTTAAAATAAATTACGCGTGCCATACGCTTACCGTTAAACTCAGAAAAGCCGCGTTTGACAGATTTATCTGGAATGACGGAGAGTATACGGACAACAGCTATAAATTCACGCATTACGCCGCGGACGAAGAAACCGAAAAAGAAAAACGCGCAAAACATAAAAAATCCAAGAAAAAGAAGAAAGAACCGGAAGAAATAGAAGAACGGGAAAAGATTTACGAGCCTTACGTGGAGATTACAGATAAAACGCGTAAAAATATTGCGAAATTTCCCGTGGTTTTCAGCGTTCTCATTTGTATCGCGGTCGTTGCGTATATTGCGGTTTCGTTGTTTTTGTTTATGCAAAAGTCGAAAAGCTTCACTTTGGAAGGTTTCGATTTGCGGATAATCGGAAATTCGGGAACGGAAGTGAGCGTTTACGGATACGAAAGCGAAGAAAAAGACGTTGTGATTCCCGAAAAAATCGGCGATTACAGAGTAACGAAAATAGAGGCGGGGGCGTTCAAGAACTCGGATATTGTGTCTGTAACGCTTGAAATGCCCTATATATTGATAGAAAGCGGCGCATTTGTAAACTGTGCAAAGCTTAAAACCGTTTCGGCGTCGGGCGCGACGAGAGTGGTTATGTATGAAAACAGTTTTGAAAATTGCGACCCTTATATGAATTTGCCTGATTGCGAGATATATCCGGTTGACGCCGGAACAGACAAGTAATAACCGTTTAAAAGCCGAAAAATGAAAAAGCAGTGAAAAAAAGGAGGTGATTTGAATGAAAATTGCAAGCAACGCGGGCGTTTCCGCGGTTTTTGAGTTTATTTTTTCAAACTGGATTATTCCCGTTTCCGTTCTTATCGCCGTTTTTATGCTGTTTATCGTGCTTTTTAAGGGATTTAAACGCGGTTATAAGCTGTTGATTTTTGCATTAATCGTTGAAGGATTGTGCTTTATCGGCTGGATTATCACCAAATTATCACAGAAAAACGTCATAGAAATCATAGATTTTTGCATAATCTGGGGTCCTACCGTTCTGTTTGCGGTTATAATTTTAACCTCTACTTTGGTTAACGCAAAACGCGGATTGAGAAAGAGCCTTGTACTGTTATTGCATTCGGTATGCGCGGGCGGAGTGTGCATAGGTCTTTACTTTGTTTGCATAAAGATTCCGGCCGTAGACGAAACGACTTTGAATTTCATAAACCTGTTAGCGGGCGAGGACTGGCTGCAAACAACGTTGGGCGTAAGCGCGGACTGCAATTCTTTGAGAGAGGTTTTCGCCGCGTATATTCCTTCCGCCGTTTCCGGCAATGCAGACTGGTCGATACTGTTAAGCGAAAACGCCGCTTATGTTTACACCGTTGCGGATACGGCTTACCACCTTGTTTTTGCGGTTATATTTTCCGTTGTGTATTTTCTGCTTGTTTTCATTCTTTACCTTATTTACCATATGGCTTATTCGGAGCGGAAATACAAGCGGGAAAAGAACGAGAGTTTCAGAAACAACGAAACCGACCGCCCCTATAAAAAGAGGCATCTCGGAGGCGGCGCGGTCGGACTTGTGCGCGGAGCTTTCGCGGGGATTTTATCCCTTTCGTTTATAGGCAGCGTATTTTTCGTTGTTGCGGGAACGGGCAACGGAAAGTTCAAGGAATATGATTTTTCCGACGACAACGCGGATTTTGCCTATCACATTTACCGTTCTATAGAGAGTTACGGCACGCAAGGCATTTTCAAGGTGCTGAACGAGTTCACAGATACGAACGATATGCCGTATTATCTTTTCGCCGCGGATTTGATACTTTCGGGCGAGGTAAACGACGAAGAAAACGGAATAACGGGAAGCGTAAGTCTTTTGGAAGAGCTCGGCGCATACACTGCGTTTGCGCGCGATACTTTTAATCTTTTGATGAAGTACGGGGAAGAGGATTTGCTCCCCGTGATAAACGGCGCAACCGAGGGCGGGTTCGACGCGGTTTTAACCGTAATGAAAAACCCGCAGTTCCAGACCGAGTTCGACAATCTGATAAACGAATTTGATTCCAAAACGTACATAATTAATTTTGCGGGCGCTCTGGCGACTTCCATTGCGGCGAACATAGACCAAATGTCTTTCGCTCAGGGTATTCCCGAAACGAACAAAGAGCTTATAAAAATAATATTCAAAAAAGGCTATCTTTCCGACGCTATGCCCGACGAGAGGGCGCTTATCGAAAAATACCGAGGCGAAGAGGCGCAGGGCAAGGATATACGCCCCTATCTTTCGGCGGCGCAGCTTGTGAACAAGGACGACGCAAGAATAATGCTTAATCTGGCGTTTGCGTTTATTTCCGAGGACGCGGAAGAAAGGGATACTTTGGAAACGGTTAAAACGGTTATCCCGCAGGTTCAAAAGCTTTCCATGCTCGGCGATAACAGAAAACCTCAGATAGACCCCGTTTTGGGCAGAATTTACTGCTGGATTGAAAACAAGTATTTAACAGCCGAGGACGGCGACGGAATAACTTATAAAGAAATCGCCGACGAAAATATCGGCTGGGCAAAAGAAATCCAAATTCTTTGCGGCGCGGCGCAGGACGTTATAAACCTTTACGGAAACGTTTACAAAGAGGAAACGGAAGCGCTGGACACAATGCTTTCGCTGTTCGACAAGAACGGAGCGGATTATGCGGAAAATATGAAGTATTACGACGGAATATGTTCCGCGGCGGCAAGTTCGCGCATTTTGGGCAAGGCGCTTTCGACAAGTTATTTTTACAACGCTATAAAGAACGCTCTTTTGCAGGTATCGGATAAAATTTATATAGAAAGCGATATCGTGTATGAGAATACGTGCGACAAGGACGGCAACGTAATTGCACGCGGGGAAATGTTCAACATTTTATACGGACTTAAAGCTTTGGGCGAAAACGGAGAGCTTTTAAAGTCGCTTATGGAAACGGACAACGGCACGGATATTTCCGCGCTTATAGAAAGTATTTCCGAAGCCGCCGCGATAAAGGACGGTTTCGGATACACAATTCCGGATTATCTCACGCAATCTTCTTTGCTGCGTTCGGTAATTTCCGCGGTTATGATTGAAAAAAGCGACGACACGCTCTATATACCGAGTTCTTCGCTTGACAGAGACGAGTACGGTTTATACGTAAATTTAATTAACAAAGACGAGCTTAAACTGCTTCTGGACAATACGAAGGTTTTTGCGGAATTCGTTGCTCCGTTTGTGGAGGGAAATTATCTTGACACGCTTGACGAATTCCTCGAAAACGAAGAGTTTACAAAGCTTCTGGACGAGAGCCGTATTTTCGAGGGAACGGCGGCAAATCTTCTTAAAATAAAGCTTTCCAACAACCCGACCGTGATTTTGCCGCAAAAGCTTAAGGAAAACACCGAATACTGGGTAAGCGGCGGCTTGTATACGGGCGAAATGAGAAAGCTTATCGCCGCGCTTAAAGCGACAAAGCTTCCTCTTGCGGAAATTATGCAGGGAAACCTTGAAAAGCAGGAAATATACGACTGTATGTTATCCGTAACGGCCGACGAGCTTAAAACGGTTTTCAAATCGGATATAATGCATTACACCGTTTCGAACTACCTTTCCGACGGAGTTTACGAGGCGGAGGGATTGATTCTTATAATCCCCGATTCCGCAAAGCAGAAGCTTAAAGAAGATACGCTGGACAGCGTTATCAAAAAGAAAGAGATAATTTCGCTTTTCGGGGAGTTCGCAAGCCTCGGCATAAGCGGCAACACGGATTTTTCCGCAATACTCGTAAGGCTTGCGCAAAACAGAGAAACGCTTACGGAAAGCAAAATAATATCCGCGTCGGTTGCGCATACGGTAGCGAACGACTATGATTTGCGTTCTTTGCTGTCTTTACCGCAAAAATATATAGACGCGGGGCAGAGGGGCGAGCTGGAACGTTTTGACGTAACGAACCCGTGGAGCACGGAGCTTTCAAGGCTTTTGGACGCGCTTGACGAAATATTAAACCTTTCTGGCGCGGGCGAGGATTTCAGCATTTCGCAAGAGGTTTTCGACGAGGCGGTATCGGAGCTTTTGACTTCCTTTAACAGAGTTTCCGCGATACAGCCTTCCACAACGCGTTTGCGCGTATGCTACGCCTCCGAAATAGTGCGCAACAACATAACGCGCGAGCTTGACAGAGCTTTGGACGGAGCGGTTGAAGAAAGCGTTATAAAGCAGACTAAGGTAGGCGGATATTACAGGGTTTCGGAATTGCAGGCGCTTTCCGACGCGCTGGATATATTCGGGCTGAACATAAAAGAGCTTGACGGCGATTTGCTTAGAGAAAAGGTTTCCGAAAAGATATTCACTTTAAACGAGCCTTTGGAGGATTACGGCGGGCGCAGTACGCTGAACGTGGTTTATCCTTCCGTTATAATAAGCAGTATATTCACAAAAGAGCTTGACGGCGCGTTAAGCGCGGATTTGATTTCCGCGGACGTTTTAAAGCAGATTAAGCGCGGGCAGACGGTTTATCCCGAAGAGGAGATTTCCGCGTTTGCGTATGCTTTGAACGAGCTCGGGATTTCCGATTTGTCGGAGTTGGGAAGTTATGATTTCGGCAACATATCGCAGTTCACCGCGCCGAGCGAGAACGTGCCCGACAAAACAAAACTTTCCGTAATGTTAAGTTCGGATATTGTGGGCGGGGCGTTGACTCTTGCGATACAAAAATCTATAAGCGAAAGCAGAATTTTAGCGGACCACCCCAAAGCTTACAGGCAGGATATAAAGATTTACAGAAAGAGCGAGATAGAGTGCCTTGCGGAAATTCTTGACGGCGCGGATTTGGACGGATACGAGGTTGACGTTGTAAAGGCGGGCGAATACGTATGCGACGAAAGCGGTTATACGCGCTCTTTCCTTATAACGGCGGCGGTATCGGCTAACTTTATAAACGGCAACAAATTTATAATACCCGTGCGCTGTACGGACAGTTACGGCATAATTTATCCGCACGAGATAAAGCCCGTTATCGACGCATATATCGCGCTTAAAGACGAATATGCGGATATGGATTTCGACGAGTGGGGCGGCGAGGATTTGAAGCTGCCCGACGCGGAAACGCGCGAGATAATGGCGGGCAGTATTATACTGCGGGCAAAAATAACGTATCAGCTTGAAAAAGCCGCGGCGGCAAGCGTTTGCGCCGGAGAAAGCAAAATCAGCATCGAAACAACGGTTAAGGGAAACCGCGTTTGCGTTTTGGGCGAAACGGAATTGCGGGCTTTATCCGACGCGCTGGATATTTGCAGCGGAAACGGCACGTTCGAAATACCCGAGTTTACGGTTGAGCAGATTAAATCTTACAGCGCGGAGGATTTGGAAGTTCTTTTCAAATCGGACATAATAAGATACAGCATATGCGACTGCGTTTTCAGCAACCCCGAATTCAACGCTTATATGATTCTGGCGGGAATTAAAACGGAGGAAGAGAACGCTTTGGATTTGAAAACTTATGCAAGGGTTGTAAAAGAGACGATTTCCGCCGAAACAATAAGAGAAATTTTTGAAAAGTTAGGCGGGTTCACTGCGGAATAAAAACGGTGAAATTAAATTTGTTAAGCGAACGGTTAAAGGGAAAGCCCCGCGCCGAAAGGCGCGGGGCTATTAATTTTTACATTATTTAATTTTTAATTAATTAAAATCAAGTTAGTCGGTTAAAAATATATTAATATAATTTGTATCGGATGATATTAAATTAATCAGGGGTACAAACTTTAATTCGGTTAAAAATAAATCAGTTAACGCAAGTAAAAATTAAATTAATTAAAAGTATTTTCGTTGCAAATGCGTTAGTAGTTAGTTGCTAAAATTATTTGAAGGCGGGGTCTTCGGATTGCGGGAGCGGGGCGGTGATTTGTTCGCCGCGGGAGATTATGGTTGTGCTTCCTTTTTTATCGAAGGTGACGGCAACGCATTTGGAATAGGTATTATCGGCGCAGTTTTCGTTGAGGGTGAAGCTTGCACCGTATCTTCTTAAAATTTCAAACAGAGTCATAAGCCCGACTCCGCTGCCGCCTTCTATATTGCGGGTTGTGATTTTTCTTTTGCCGAGGCTTGCAACAACCTTTTTATCGAAGGGCGCGCCGTTATCGAAAACTTCTATTTTTGGCGAGCCGTCTTCCGCAAAGCCGAAAGCAAGTTTTATTTTGCCGCCGTTGGTTTTTGCGGCGGAAATCAAAGCGTTTTCCGCCATATCGCAGATAACGGTGTTTAAGTCGGTTTGTTCGGGGATTGCCGCGAAGAGCAGAGGGAAGGCTCCGTCCTGTGCGGTTATAACGCATTCTTCTTTTTGTTTTGCGGCTTTGGAATTGATAAAGTGCAGAACCGCATCAACGGAAATAACGCCCGTTTTGGGGAGGTTATCGGTAACGTTCTGATATTGCCGAACGGATTCGCCGTGCTGGTCCGCCAGCTCTGAAAGCTGTGCTTTTAAGCTTGCAAGCTCCGACTTATAATCGGATTTTGCGAGCAACGCGTCTACCGCGGCGACCATTGCGGGGATAAGCTTGTTATCGCGGTGAATAATTTTTGCAAGTTTTGCGTTGTGGTTGATAAGGTTTTGTTTTTCTTCTTCGTAGTCCTGCAAGCGGGCTTCTAAAATTTTTGTGTTTTGCCTTATTATAATCTGCTGATAATTGACGCGTTCGTGCTTGCGCCACCAGAATATAAGACCCAAACCGCAGACCACAAGGAAAACGAGGATAAGCTGGATTGTGGTTTCGTCGTTGCCGCCCATATAAAAGAGCGATAATAAAACTATACTTACAATACTTATCAACAATAAGAAATCATAACTGCCCTCGTTTTTGTGCGCGGATAAACCGCCTTTGAAACGCTTGATTTGGAAGATAATTATTATAGCGACTATTTGTAAAATTGCTACGAATGTTTCGGCGGTGAGATAGCGCGCGGTTGCGTTTTCGGTAAATTGATATACTATAAATGCAAACGGAGCGGAAAGAAGTAAGGCGATTATATAAATGAAAATCGATATACCCAAACTTATTATGCTTGTTGCAAGGGTTGCGAAAATTTCTCTGCGGTAGCGGATTAAATTGTAGGCATAAACCAACAAAGCTATACAAAGAGGGACAAGAATACGCATATTTTGCGTGGCATAATAAACACCGGTAGCAAAAAGAGCCGCCGCGGGAAAAGCGAACAAATCCCAAGGACGCAACTTATAATTATTGAGCCTTATAAAAGCATAAAAAGAGCTGAGGCACAGCAGCGCGTATTTAGTTATGGAAACGTATAAATCAATCATAATATAACCCGACAAAAAACAAAAAAATACGACAAAAATCTACATATTTCTAAATTTAACAAGAAAATACAACAAAATATAACATAAAGCAACAAAAAGGCACAACAAAAGATAACATACGGGTGTACCTTACCTCTCTATAATCGACAAGATTATTTAGAAAGGAGGTGTACATATGTTTAGACAGTTTTGGAGCTGGTTTTTGACGTTGTTGTTATTCTAATCAGCTAAGAAAAATTAAGCGGGTTGCGCGCTGCGCAACCCGCTTAACTTTATCAAGAGTTGTTAGCGACCTTTTGTGCGTAAAAATATATGAATTCCGTTACGGTGGGGATACCCTTATCCGAAACGATTTTAGCCGTGTAGTGGCGGGCGAGTTCTTTTACGTCCATCGCGTTCCAGGCACGGGCAATACAGTTTTGCATAGCGCGCTCGACACTGTGTTCGGACTTGCCGTATTTGTTGCCGATGACGTTGCAAAGGTGAGGGACTGGGCCTTCCATAACAGCGATTATGGAATCGACGAGATATTTGTATCCGACAGCTTTGGGGCTGAGACCGACGAGGTTTAACTCGTTGCAGATGGCGCGTTTGTATTGTTTGACGGTTTGCGCCTGAGCGGGGGTTTTGACCTTTTCTGGCTGTTCGGGCAAGCCGCCCGAGATAACGGATTTTGTGATTAAAAGGAAATCGAGAACGGCTTTGGGGGAATAGCCCGCCTGACTTTTCGTCATAATAAAGTCGGCGCCGAGCTCGCGGGCGAGGTTATGCGTGACGGCGCTTATGTTGTTGGTGGTGACCAAAACAAAAGGCCGGTACAATCCACCGACCGATTTGAGCTGTTGAAGGAACTCGAGCCCGTCGCCCTGACCCTGATGTAATTCGAGGTCTAAAATGACTGCGTCGGGACGGGTATTGCGGACAATCTGGATTGCTTCGGCGGAACTATCGGTAGAGCCTATGAGGTCGAAATCAAGGGAATTGCTTTCGATTTCTTTTAGCATATTCTCGCGGTCGAACGGGTCGTCTTCCACGAGGAGTATTTCTAATTTTTTATCCATCGTATTAAACAATAATCCACAAAAAGTAACATTTTTCTACATATTACCACAAAAACCAACAAAAAGCAACATTTAATACCCCACAAATACCAACTGATTTGGGTTATTTTTAATAATATTTTAATTTTAGCGCGTAAAATTCCGAAAGAAGAAGAAATCCGGTAAAAAAATGGGCTTGCGCGCAGAGGACAACGGTATAAATCGGCACGGCGTGAAAAACGCTTGCGCGGCCGGAGTTAACCCGTGTGGAGGTTATGCGCGCAGCCGAAATATGCGGCCACGCCGTTGCATTGTTTCGGGGCGTTCCTGTGCGAGAGGGACGCCCTTTACTTTGTTCTTTTTTATTTTGCTTGGTTTTGTTGCTTGCGGGTTTTGGGGTTTTGTGACGGAGGGAGTGAAGGGGCGCAATCAGTAGATTTTTATTTTTTGTGAAATTTGCGGGTTTCCGTTGTATTCCCCGAATTAAAGTAGTATAATGGGGGCGTATTTAAGAAGAAACAAGGAAGGTGAATAAAATGGACGAAAATATACTTGCTGTGATTGCCGCGGTCAGCCCTGCGGTTTTGGGAATTATTTTAGCCGCCGCTGCGGTTGCCTCTTGCGCGTTGGCGGCGGTGTGTTTTATTTTAATAAAAAAGAAACGCGCGGACAAGCCCGCGAACACGGAAACAGCCGTTGAAGAGCTGACCGTTACGGACGAAACGGAAAACGGGGAAGAGGTTTGCGAAGAAATGCCAGAAATTGCCGAAAAAGCCGAACCCGCGGAGGAAGAGGAGAAAAATTTAAAAACCGAACCCGAAACGAAAGAGGAAGAGGACGAGCCGGACGACAAAGACGACGACAACGAAGAGGACGAGGCGCCTATACGCACGGTTGCGCGCGACGGCGAACGCATACGCTACATAATTATAAAATATAATAAAAGCTTTACGGCAAAGCTTATACAGTCTGCGGACGGCGTAAAGGATTATTATACGGAAATCAAAAACGAGATACTTTCTTATAAAGGAGTAAAGGCGCGCATAAGCTGGCGTTATGAAGCTTTTAACGCGGGGCGCGCGATGCTTGCAAAGTTGGCGGTTAGGGGGAAGAACCTGAGCCTTTTTCTTGCGCTCGACCCCAAGGTTTATGCGGATACAAAATATATTATAGACGATATGACGGAAGTTGTGGCTTATGAGAAAACTCCGCTGTTGTACCGCATAAAAAACGACAGACGGCTCAATTATTGCAAAGAGCTTATAGCGACGGTTATGCAGGCGAACGGGCTCGAAAAGCTTGAAAATTATGAAAACAGGCAATGGGGAAAGGAATATCCCTATGAAAAGATAGAACCGCTTATCGAAAGAAAGCTTGTTAAGGTTTTAACGGAAGAGGACGCGAAGAGCGGCGACGTGTTCAAGCCCCGCTCCCAGGTGGCGGCAAGCGAGGTTAACGAGCTTTTGCAGGACGAGATTGCGGTTGCGCTTATCGAAGAGGCGGACGAGACCTCCGACAAAACGAAATCAGGCATTATAAACATAGACACTTTGAGCAAATATTTCGAGGACGGGGAAACGGTTACTTTGGAAGAAATTAAAAACCGCGTGCCCGACTTCCCCAAGAAAACTACGTTTATAAAAGTTCTGGCGCGCGGCACTCTCGATAAAAAGCTGAAAGTTATTGCGGACGGCTATTCCATAGAGGCGGCAAAAATGATACTTCTGACGGGCGGAAACGCCGTTAAAAAGAAATAAAGCGTGGAGAATTATGGAATATAAAAACCCCGTAATCTGCGGAGATTTCCCCGACCCCGACGTGATAAGGGTGGGAGAAGATTTTTATATGGTTTCTTCGAGTTTCAATTATTCGCCCGCGGTTCCCGTTCTTCATTCCAAAAATCTTGTTGAGTGGGAAATAATAAATTATGTTTTAAGCGGGCTGCCGTTTGAGAAATTCGATAAAGTGCGGCACGGCGAGGGGGCGTGGGCTCCTTCCCTGAGATATCACGGCGGAAAATTTTATTGCCTTATACCTTTCCCCGACGAGGGCATTTACGTTGCGGAAACGGATGATATTTACGGAAAGTGGTCGCTTTTGCGCCCGCTTCTGGTCGGCGCGGGTTATGAGGACCCCTGCCCGATTTGGGAAGACGGAAAATGTTACGTTGCTTTTGCGTTTGTTAAGAGCCGCATAGGGTTTAATTCCAGAATCGCGGTTTTTGAAACGGACGAAGAACTGAAAACGCCCGCGACGGAATATAAAACGGTTTTCGACGGAAAGGATATCGCGCCGAGAATCGAAGGACCGAAGTTTTATAAAAGAGGAAAGTATTTTTATATCCTTGCGCCCGCCGGAGGGGTTAAATCCGGCTGGCAGGTTGCGCTGCGTTCGGAAAATATTTACGGCGGCTATGAGTGCAAGGTAATTCTTGCGCAAGGCGACAGCGACGTGAACGGTCCGCACCAGGGCGCGCTTATCGATTTGGACGACAGCGGCGAAAAGTGGGCTTTTATGCACTTTCAGCAGTTTGGCGCGTACGGGCGGATTATACATTTACAGCCCGCGGAGTGGGTTGACGGCTGGATTATCTGCGGAAAGCACGATAAAGACGGCTTGGCGGGAACGCCCGTTGCGGGAGGAAAATATCCCGCGGAGATAAAAACAGGATATGTGATAAACCCTTCCGACGAGTTCGACGGCGGAAAGCTTTCTTTTTTGTGGCAGACGCCCGCGAATACCCGCGGGGAATGGTTTTCCTTTAAGAACGGTTTGAGGCTGAATTGCGCATACTACGGAGGCGGAAGTCTTTCTGATTTGCCGCAGTTTTTTCTGCAAAAGATATATTACCGTAATTTTTCGATAAAGGCGAAGTGCAAGCTCAACCTTTTGAACGACGGCGACGAGGCGGGGTTTGTCGTTTTCGGCAAAGAATACGCTTATATTTGCGTTGTGCGCAGAAACGGACAGAATTTTCTGGAGATACGCAAGGGAGAAATCGGGAGCAAAGATGACGAAACTTTGGCTAAGAGCCAGCCTTACG
Organism: uncultured Christensenella sp.; assembly: GCA_910577375.1. GTDB lineage: Bacteria > Bacillota > Clostridia > Christensenellales > Borkfalkiaceae > Coproplasma. The sequence goes on along the minus strand of CAJTLT010000002.1, from coordinate 285,833 downwards.
CAGAGGATTATGTGACTTTTCAGCTTTCTGCAAAGCATGAAAAGCCCGACGCGCTGGCCTTTAAGTTTACGTTCGGAGGGAGCGCGTTTACGCACAAATTTTATGCGAGCGGCGGCGTATGGACGGGCGCGAAAGCAGGGATTTACGCAAGAGCGGAGAGCGAAAGCCGCGGATTTGCGACGTTTAAATATTTCCGCGTTGTATGCACGGACAACAGAGTAAAGGCGGACGGATAGTTATATAATGAATGTATGATAAGGGAGAGATGGGATGACGAGAACGAAAAGCAAATACGGTTTATTTACAAATAAGGCGTTATTTTACCTTATCGTTCCGATTGTTATAGAATCGGCGCTTTCTATGTCTATGGGGTTCATAGACGGCATAATGGTTACGCACGCGGCGAGCGAAGCGTTTTTGGCGGTTGACCCGAACGCGGGCGACCATTTTGTTACGGCGATTACCGACGTTGACCAGATTTCGAGTTTGCTGATACAGCTTTTTGCCGCGTTCGGCGTGGGGGGAGCGGTTATAACCTCACAGCACCTCGGGGCGGGGCGCACGGACGACGCGAACAGGAGCGCGAAACAGCTTGTCGTTATTATGCTGCTTTCGGCTTTGGGGATTTCCGCACTGTGCCTCGGGCTTAATCCTTATATAATTTCGCTGTTTTTCGGGAATCTGGACAGCCATACGCACGGTTACGCCGTGACTTATTTTTATATTACGGCTTGTTCGTTTCCCTTTCTTGCGGTGTTCAATTCGTGCGCGGCGCTTTTAAGGGCGCAGAGAAAGAGCATGAACACAATGCTTTCGGGCATTATAAGCTTTTTCCTTAATATCGGGTTCAACGCGTTGTTTATATTTGCGCTGAAGCTCGGCATTGCGGGCGTGGGGCTTGGAACTTTGCTTGCGAGGGTGTTCCCCGCTTGTTTTACTTTGTTCCTTATGACGAGAAAAACGAACGTTGTGCGGATAAGGATTTTTGAGAAATTCCGTTTCGACGGAGGGCAGCTTAAAAAAATACTTAAACTCGGCGTGCCGAGCGGGATTGAGAATTGCTTTTTCCAGCTTGGCAAAATACTTGTTCTGGTGTTTATACAGGCGGAAATATACAACGTTTTTGTTGGCGTGAACGCGGACGGAACGGAGATTTATACCAATTTTCAGGCTTCGGCAAATTCGGTTGCGTACAATGTGAACACGATAAGCTCTATGGTCGGCAGCGGGATAAACACCGCCGTGCTTACCGTTATAGGGCAAGCCGTTGGCGCGGGGGATATCGGGCAGATAAAATATTATATAAAAAAGATGCTGTTGATATCTTACGTTTGCAACGGGGTATGCGTTGCGGCGACTTTCGGCGTTGCACCGTTTTTATTGAATTCTTACAACATTTCGGAAGAGGCGCGGGCGGTTGCTTGGAATTGCCTTATTATATGCCTATCTTTCCAGTTTTTTACTTATCCTTTGTCTTTCGGTATGCCCGCGGTTCTGAAGGCAAGCTCCGACGTGAAATACGTTATGGTTGTGGCGGTTGTTTCAATGGTGCTTATGCGCGTGGGACTGTGTTATATACTTACCTGCGACTGGGCGGGCGCGCGGCTGGGCGCAATCGGGCTTTGGATAGGAATGGTTTCCGACTGGATTGTAAGGAGCGCGTTTTTCGGGGGGAGAGTTCTTTCCGGCAAGTGGAAAAAATCTGCGGGGCTTATCATGGCGCCGGCGGGTGAAGGCGTTTGTTTGCAGACATGCGGCGAGGCGGCCGTTGCGGACGGCGCGGAAGAGAGCGGAAATATTCCGTTGACCGCGGAATATGGCGCGGTTTCCGAGGATATCGCAGAAAATGCGGAAGAAGAAACCGAACAATCCGAGCATACGGAAGGCGGTAACGGCGGCGACGTTAATTGAAAAATTTTTGACGTTGTTTCTGAAAAATAAGAAATTATAAAATAAAAGGGATGAGGGGTAAAAATGATACTTGACAAATTCAGGCTTGACGGCAAAGTCGCCGTTGTGACGGGCAGCAATACGGGATTAGGGCAGGGAATATGCCGCGCTTTTGTTGAGGCGGGCGCGAAGGTTGCGGGGGTTTCCCGCAGACCGAGCGATGAAACTGCCAAGATGTGCGGGAAAAACTTTTATAATATAATCGCGGATTTGGGCTCTTTGGACTGCGTTAATCAAATAATCGAAAAGACGGTTGAAAAATTCGGGCGGGCGGATATTCTTGTTAACAACGCGGGAATTATAAAGCGCAACGACAGCATCGATTTTACCGAAGAGGAATGGGACGCCGTTTTGAACGTGAATTTAAAAACCGTGTTTTTTCTTTCCCAAGCGGCGGCAAAGAAATTTATCGAGCAAGGCGGCGGCGGAAAGATAATAAATATCGCCTCTATGCTTTCGTATCAGGGAGGTATACGCGTTCCTTCTTATACGGCTTCGAAGTCGGCGGTTAAAGGCATTACAATGAGCCTTTGCAACGAGTGGGCTAAATACGGAATAAACGTGAACGCGATTGCGCCCGGATATATGGCGACGAAAAACACGGAACAGCTGAGAAAGGACGGCGAAAGGAACGCGGATATTTTGGCGCGTATACCCGCGGAACGTTGGGGCGTGCCCGAAGATTTGGAGGGGGCGGCGGTGTTCCTTGCTTCGGCGGCTTCAGATTACGTTAACGGGTTTACTTTGGCGGTTGACGGCGGCTGGCTGGGAAGATAAATTGCGCCTTTGCTTGTTTGTTAGTGTGCGTGTTTGCGGCGTTGCCGTGCATTTTGATTATCGGAGCGGCTGGCTGTTAGTGTATATGGATTGCTTGGCATTTTTTTGCCGAGCTGACGGTTTTATGTCGTTATATATGCGGCATGCAGTGCTGCCGTGCGTACGGTTTATACGTTGGCATTTGGCATGCGGGCGGTATTGAAAGATTTTGAACAATAAAAAAAGCGGCTGAATTTTTCAGCCGCTTTTTTGCTTATCGTATTCCGTAAAAAATTTCGTCGAACGAGGCGTTGAGAATTTCTTTGATGTGTAAAATTTCGTCGGGATAGAGGTGGCGTTGACCCACTTCTATTTTTGCGACGGCGCTTCTTGTTATGTCGCACCCGCAAAGCTGTAATTTTGCGGCGAGACAGTCCTGGGTGATTTTTGCGCGTTCCCTAAGCGTTTTTATGTTCTGACCTATGTTCTTTTCTATTTCGAGATTCATTTCGGTATCGGCTTTTGCTCTTAAATGGGTGCAAAAGTGTTGACTTTATTATAAATGCAATGATATAATCTTTTTGCACCTATATAGGTGCAAAAAGATAAAAAACGGAGGAATAAATTATGGCAAACCGCATAAGAAGATGTGCGACGAGAAAGGAATTCGAGCAGATTGTGGACGATTTCGTTACGACGGGATATGTTGTGAAATCGCGCGGGGAGGATAACGCCCTTTTGGTTAAAAAGGGGCAGCATACCAAGCACGGGCTTGTTGCGCTTTTGACTTTTTGGTGGACGCTGGGTTTGGGCAATCTGATTTATGCGCTTATACCCGTTAAAAACGAGGACGAAGTGCTTGTAAAAATAGACGGATAGCGCACATTCGGTTTTACGGTTTTTTAATTCCCGCCGCGGTTTTTCGCGGCGGGAATTTTCGGTTTTGAACGTGTCTTGAAAATATATAAATATATCCGTTTTGTGTATTGATTGCGGGCGGTTGCATTATTATAATAATGTTATATAAGCAAAGTATACGGTTTGTTTATGAAAACCGTACGGTGCTGCGGATTTGCGCGGGAAAAATTTAAATTTTAAAATGTACATAACCGCTTTGCGGTAAAATATAAGCAAAAATTAAGGAGAAAAAAAGATGAAAAAGATTGTAACCATGGGTGAGATTATGCTCCGCCTTTCCACCCCGAACAACGAGAAGTTTATACAGGCCGACGAGTTTGATATAAACTACGGTGGCGGGGAAGCCAACGTTGCCGTATCGTGCGCGAATTACGGACACAAAGCCGAATTTGTGACTGCGGTTCCCGACAACGAGCTTGGCGAATGCGCGGTTGCTTCTCTTCGCAAATACGGAGTTGAAACCTGCCACATTGCTAAGTGCGGCGAAAGACTCGGCATTTATTACCTTGAAACGGGCGCGTCGATGAGACCTTCTAAGGTTGTTTACGACAGGGCTCATTCTTCGATAACCACGGCGACGGCGAAAGACTTCGACTTTGACGCGATTTTCGAGGGCGCGGACTGGTTCCACTTTACGGGGATTACCCCCGCGGTTTCTGACAGCGCTGCGGTTTTAACGGAAGAGGCTTTGAAAGCGGCGAAAAAACACGGCGTTACCGTTTCCTGCGATTTGAATTTCCGCAAAAAGCTGTGGTCGAGCGAGAAGGCGCAAAAGGTTATGACCAAGCTTATGAAATACGTTGACGTATGTATCGGCAACGAAGAGGACGCGGAGCTTGTGCTTGGCTTTAAGCCCGGAAATACCGACGTTACGAGCGGCGAGCTGGAGCTTGTGGGATATAAATCCATATTCGAACAGATGGTTAAAAAGTTCGGGTTCAAGTATGCGGTATCTTCGCTCCGCGTGAGCCATTCTGCTTCCGATAACGGCTGGTCGGCTTGCATTTATAACGGCGAAACGAAAGAGTTTTACCACTCCAAAGAATACAGAATTTCCCCCATTGTAGACCGCGTAGGCGGCGGCGACAGCTTTGCGGGCGGAGTTATCACGGGATTTTTGGACGGCAAGGATTTCAAGGCGGCGCTTGAATTCGGCGTTGCGGCGTCTGCGCTTAAACATACAATCCCCGGAGATTTCAACCTTGTTTCGCGTAAGGAAGTCGAGGCGCTTGCGGGCGGCGACGGCTCGGGCAGAGTTCAGAGATAAATCAGAGTTAACCGTGTAAAGAACGGAAACGCGGCAACAACCGAAGTTTTGAGAGGGAATAAAAATGCGTATAGCATTCCGAACCCACGATTTAGGCGTAAAGGGACTTGAAAACGCAATAGAAAAAGCGCGTAACTGCGGTATATCCGCGATGCAATTGGTTGCGTATAAGTTTATGGACGAGATAAAATATGCGCCTAACGCTTTAAATGCGGAAAACACATTGAAAATCGGGCAAAGCCTCGGAAACTGCGGCATATCCGTGCCCCTGATAGGCGCGTACTTCAACCCCGTTCATTCGGATAAGCGGAAAGTCGATAACGGTATTGCCGTTTTCAAAGAGTATTTAAAGTATTCTAAAAACCTCGGCTGTAACATAGTCGGGTCTGAAACGGGAAGTTTTAACGACGATAAGTGGACTTATAACCCTTTGAACCGCACGGAAGAAGCGTTGCAAACGGTTATAAAAACCTTTAAAGAACTTGCGGCTTATGCAAAGGAAGTCGGCGCATATGTGGGCATGGAAGGCGCGGCGGGGCACGTTTGCTGGAACGTTGCTACTCTTAAACGCGCGGTTGACGAAATCGCCGCGGACAACGTTAGAATAATCTTCGATATTTACAATTATCTTGATAGTTCGAATTATTCGGATTATTTGGATATTTTAGACGAGGGTTTGAAAACGTTCGCGGGTAAGATAGTAGTTTTCCATATCAAGGATTGCGTTTTCGAGGACGGAAAACTCAAACAGGTTGCGCCGTCAAAGGGTATGTTCGACTTTGATAAAATTTTGGGAAAGATAAAGGCTTACGATAAGGACGCGGTTCTTGTTTTAGAGGGTACTGCGGGGGACGACATAATCCCTTGCATGGAGTTTATAAAAGAAAAGTGGGATAAAGCTTAGGCTTTGTTTTTCGCTTTCGGGAAACGGCGGTTTTTGAAACCGTTTGAAAAATTCGGAAAAATGCGCGCCGCGCGGCGTAATTAAAGCCGCGCGGCGGCAAAAAATTGCGCCGTTAATCTGCAACGGGGCGGGAAAATAAGGAAAGAGGTGAAATCAATGAAATTCGACGTAAGATACGCGAATCACCCCGACGATTCCAAACGTTACGACACCAAGGAATTGAGGGAAAAGTATTTAATCAAAAAGCTGTTCGAAGAGGACGAAATTCTTTTGACCTATTCGCATCAGGACAGAATTATAGCGGGCGGGGCTATGCCCGTTAAAAAGACGCTTTCGCTCGGCACGTTCAAAGAGCTTGCAACCGCTTATTTTCTCGAAAGGCGGGAAATGGGCGTTATAAATATAGGCGGGGCGGGCGTTATTACGCTTGACGGCAAAAAATACGATATAGGCTTTAAAGAGGGAATTTATATCGGTATGGGAACGAAAGATATCGAGTTTTCTTCCGTTAACCCCAAAGAACCCGCTAAATTTTATATAAATTCGAGCCCCGCGCATAAAACTTACCCTACGGTGAAGATAATAAAGCCCGTTGAGGGGAAACCTGCGCCCGACGGCGTGAAATACTGCGTGCAGAGGCATCTCGGCAGCGCGGAGGGAATGAACAAGCGCACGATTAACCAGTTTATTATCGGCGACGTTTGCGAAAGCTGTCAGCTTGCAATGGGAATGACCGAGCTTGCGGAGGGCAGCGGCTGGAATACTCTTCCGAGCCATACGCACGAGAGAAGAATGGAAGTTTACATGTATTTCGAACTTCCCGAAAGCGAGGCGGTTATTCATCTTATGGGTACGCCAAAAGAAACGCGGCATATATTTATGCATAACGAACAAGCCGTTATTTCGCCGAGCTGGTCAATCCATACCGGTATAGGCACGCATAATTATACCTTTATATGGGGAATGTGCGGCGAAAACCAGACTTACGACGATATGGACAATATCGCGACCAAAGATTTAAAATAAAAATTATCGGGGGAAGAGAGTAAAATGGCACATCTTTTATTTAAAGACGTTAACAAGGTTTATCCTAACGGATATCACGCCGTTCACGATTTCAATATGGAAATCAAGGACGGGGAATTTATCTGCCTTGTAGGGGATTCGGGCTGCGGCAAATCCACGACGCTCAGAATGATTGCGGGGCTTGAAGATATCACCGCGGGCGAGTTTTATATAGACGGCGTTCTTGCAAACCAGATGTCTTCGCGCGACAGAGGGATTGCTATGGTTTTCCAGTCATATGCGCTTTATCCCCATCTTACGGTTTACGAAAACCTCGGCTTCGGGCTTACGCTTGAAGGAATAGACGCGGACGTTATAGACGAAAAGGTCAAACAGACGGCGAAAATTCTGGGACTTACGGAATATCTTGAAAGATTCCCGAGAAATCTTTCGGGCGGGCAGTGCCAGCGTGTTGCGGTAGGTCGCGCGCTTATAAGAAAGGTAAATATTTTCCTTATGGACGAGCCGCTTTCCAATCTTGACGCGAAACAGCGCGTTACCATGCGTTCCGAAATAAAGCAGATACACCGTTCCGTCGGGGCGACGACGATTTACGTTACGCACGACCAGACGGAGGCCATGACTATGTCCGACAGAATAGTTGTTATGAAGTCGGGCGGTTACGTTCAGCAGATAGGCACGCCTTACGAACTTTATTTCCACCCGAGAAATCTTTTCGTTGCCGGCTTTATCGGCGAGCCGCCCATGAACTTTATCAAGGGCGTTGTTGAAAACGGAAAAATCAAAGTCGGGGAAACCGACGTGGACCTTGCGCCCGTTGTAAAGAACGTCAAGGAGATAGAGGGCAAAGAGGTTGTGTTCGCGTTCAGACCCGAGGCGGTGAAACTGCCCGAGGAAAAGAAAAGGGTGGCGAAGAGCGCGGAAGGCGCAAGCGCGGCGCCCAAGGGATATACCCTTACTTCCAAGGTGGATTTAACAGAGCTTTTGGGCGACACGACTAACGTTTATGCGAATATAGGCGACGTGAACGTTATATTGAAGGTAAATCCCCACAACACGCCCGAAACGGGAACGGAATTTAAATTTTTCGTGCCTTACGAGGCGGCTTACGTTTACGATTGCGAAACGGAGCTTGCGGTTGAGAGCGATTTGAAAAGACATTGATAAGTCAACGTTTCAGACGCATTTTGAATTATTGAAACAGGGAGAGATTAAGGTGGAAACGATAAGCGGAAAATTATTTGAAAAACCCGCAAGAAAAATAAAGATTATGCAATTCGGCGAGGGCAACTTTTTAAGGGCTTTTGTTGAATGGATTATACAGGATTTGAACGATAAAGGGGCGGTGAGCTCCGACGTGGTTTTGGTTCAGCCCATGCCTTTCGGCAGAGTTGCGGACATTGCCGCGCAGGACGGATTGTATACTTTGCGCATAGAAGGAATAGACGGCGGAAAGAAGGTTAAAACGAGTCGCGTTATAGACGTTGTGGGGGATTGCGTAAATCCCTTTGCGGATTACGAAAAGTTCCTTAAATACGGCGAAAGCGAAGATTTGGAAGTTATAATTTCCAATACGACGGAGGCGGGAATTGCGGTAGACCCGACGGATACTGATTCTTCCGTTTGCCCGAAGAGCTTCCCCGGAAAGCTGCTTGCGCTTTTAAAAAGGCGTTACGACAAGTTTAACGGCGACCCTTCGAAAGGGCTTGCGATAATCCCTTGCGAGCTTATAGACAACAACGGCGACGAGCTTTACCGCTGTTTGAACGAGCTTGCGGAAATAAACAAGATGGACGGAAAGTTTATAAAATGGCTGCAGACGGCAAACCATTTTACTTCCACCCTTGTAGACCGCATAGTTCCCGGATATCCCAAAAACGAGATAGAGGAAATACAAAAGGAAACGGGATATATCGACAACAACGTTGTAAAGGGTGAAATTTTCCACCTTTGGGTTTTGAAGAAAGAGCCGCACATACAAAAGGTTTTCCCCGCGGACGCAACGGGGCTGAACGTTATTTTTGCGGACGATATAAAGCCTTATAAACAGAGAAAGGTTAAAATTCTGAACGGTTCGCATACGGCGCTTGTTCCCGTGGCTTATCTTGCGGATATAGACACCGTGGGTGAGGCGGTCAACGACCCCGTAATCGGCAGGTTTGTAAAAGATTTTATTTTTAACGAAGTAAATCCCACCATAAATTTGCCGCAGGACCAGATGACGGCGTTTGCGAATTCGGTTATAGAAAGATATCAGAATCCCTATATCCGCCACGAGCTTATGTCTATTGCGCTCAATTCAACGACTAAATTCAAAACAAGGCTTTTGCCCACGCTTACCGATTATGTGAAGCTTACAGGCAAGCTGCCCGAGCATTTGCTGTTTTCGCTTGCGGCTTTGATTTTATTCCACAAGGGAAAGAGGGGCGCGGAGGATATAAAGCTTGCGGACGACCCCGCGTATCTTGCGAAGTGGAGAGAGGTCTGGGCGGAATTTGACGGCGATTATACGGCGCTTGTTAAAAAAGTTTTAGGCTGGAAAGACGCGTGGGATACCGATATGAACGAAATACACCCCGATATCGCGGGCAAGGTTGCGACTTATCTTTCCGCAATGGAAAAGAGGGGTATGCGCGCGGCGGTTGACTGCTTTACCGGAGGCTGCAGCGGGGTTTGCAAAAAATAATCCGTACGGAGTTTTTAATGGATAAAAGGACTATAATAATCAATCCGCTGGATAACGTTGCTGTGGCTTTGTGCGATTTGAAAAAGGGCGAAACCCACGAGGGCGTGACGCTTGCGGAAGATATCGCAAAGGGGCACAAGTTTACTTTGCGCGACGTTTACGAAGGGGAAAACATAATAAAATACGGCAACCCGATTGCGTGCGCGCTCAAGGATATCCCCAAGGGAATGCACGTTCATACCCATAACGTGAAGACAAACCTTTCCGAAAACCTTGAATATGTTTATGAGAAGGTTGCGACCGAGCTTGAAAAGGTTAAGGGGCGCAAGGTAAACGTTTATGAACGCGCCGACGGCGGCGTAGGCATAAGGAACGAGATTTGGGTTATCCCGACCGTGGGCTGTGTGAACGGACAGGCTAAGCTTATAGTAGAAACATATAAAAAGCGTTACGGCACGGAGGGTTTTGACGGCGTGTTTACGTTTACGCACCCTTACGGCTGTTCCCAGCTCGGCGACGACCACGAGAGAACCAAGCTTATTTTAAGCAAGATGGTAAAACACCCCAACGCGGGCGGCGTGCTTGTTCTGGGGCTGGGCTGTGAAAACAATCAGATGTCCGCCTTTAAAGAGGGGTTGGGCAAGGTTGACGGCAAGAGAATTAAGTTTTTGGTTTGCCAGGACGTGGACGACGAAATCGAGAGCGGAGTTGAGTTGTTGAGGGATATTGCCGAGGCAATTAAACACGACAAGCGCAAAGAGAAGGATATTTCCTGCCTTAAAGTGGGTTTGAAATGCGGCGGGAGCGACGGGCTTTCGGGCATAACCGCAAATCCGCTTGTGGGAATGTTTTCCGATTACATAGTTGCGGCGGGCGGAACTACCGTGCTGACGGAGGTGCCCGAAATGTTCGGCGCGGAACAGCTTTTGATGAACCGCGCAAAGGACGAAATTACGTTCGGGAAGGTGGTTAAGCTTATAAACGGGTTCAAGGATTATTTTCGTGCGAATGGACAGACCGTTTATGAAAATCCTTCCCCCGGCAATAAAGCGGGCGGCATAACAACGCTGGAAGATAAGTCGCTGGGATGTACGCAGAAGTCGGGTTCGGGACCGGTGGAGGACGTTGTTTTCGACGACGGTTTCATAACGAAAAAGGGGCTTAACCTTTTGAACGGACCGGGGAACGATATGTGCGCGGTTACGAATATAGCGGCGGCGGGCTGCCACCTTGTGCTGTTTACTACGGGCAGGGGAACGCCTTTCGGCGGGTTTGTGCCCACGCTGAAAATAGCGACTAATTCCGAGCTTGCGGAGAAAAAGGCGAACTGGATAGACTTCAACGCGGGAGCGGTTCTCGAAACCGGTTTTGCGGAGCAGCTTGAAAAGCTCATCGATTTGATAGTTGAAACGGCAAACGGAAAGCCGACGAAAAACGAAATTAACGAAACGAAAGAAATAGCAATCTTCAAAACGGGGGTAACTTTATAATGAAACAGTTTATGGACAGGGATTTTCTGCTTGAAACGGAGACGGCGAAAAAGCTTTATCACGAGCACGCCGAAAAGATGCCGATTATCGATTATCATTGCCATTTGCAGCCTAAGGAAATTTACGAGGACAAGAAATTCCGCAATCTTGCCGAGGTGTGGCTGGGCGCGGGCGACAGATACGGCGACCATTACAAGTGGCGCGCTTTGCGTGCGAGAGGTTACGCCGAGGACAGCATTTCAGGCCCCGACGACGACTATAAAAAATATTTGCAGTTTGTGGAAAGTATGCCATATTTTGTGGGCAATCCGCTTTATCACTGGTCGCATCTGGAGATGAGAAGGTATTTCGGCATAGATGAAATAATAAACGCTGACAACGCGAAAGTTATCTGGGACAAGGCGAACAAAACGCTTGAAACGCTGACGGCGCGCGAGATGATGTATAAGTTCAACGTGAAAACGGTTTGCACCACGGATGACCCCGTGGACAGCCTTGAATGGCACGAAAAAATGAACGAGGACAAAACGCTGAAAGTAAAAGTGCGCCCCGCGTTCCGCCCCGATAAAGCGATTAATGTTGAGCTCGACTGGTTTGCTTCGTGGGTGGCGCAGCTTTCGGAAGTTGTTAAAAAACCCATAAAAACGCTTGAGGATTTATGCGCGGCGCTTGCGGAGAGGATTAAGTTCTTTGATAAAATGGGCTCAAAGCTTTCCGACCACGCGCTGGACGTTTTGCATTACGCCCCCGCCACATATGCCGAGGCGAACAGAATTTTTCTGAAAGGTTTGAAGGGCGGTGAAATTTCCGAAGAGGAACAGGATAAATACAAGGGGTATCTGCTTGTTTTCCTTGCAAAGGAATATGCTAAATACGGCTGGGTACAACAGTACCATATAGGCGCGCTGAGAAACAATTCAAAAAGCATGCTTGAAAAAATCGGGCCCGATACGGGATTCGACGCAATTGAGGACAGCGTTTATATGGAAAAGCTTTCCGCTTTGCTCGGCGAGATTGACAAGGACGGAAATATGCCTAAAACTATTTTGTACTGCCTTAACCCGCGTGATAACTACGCGCTGACGGTGCTTGCGGGGTGCTTTCAGAAAGAGGGAGTTAAGGGCAGGGTTCAGGTCGGCACGGCGTGGTGGTTCTTGGACCAGCAGGACGGCATGAAACAAAATCTTGAAACGCTGATGCAGGTCGGGCTTGTGGCGCAGTCGGTCGGTATGCTGACGGACAGCCGTTCTTTCCTTGCTTATCCGCGCCACGAATATTACAGACGCATTTTGTGCAATATGCTCGGCAATCTGGTTGAGAGCGGACAATATCCCGAAGAAGAATTGCCGCGCCTCGGAAAGATAGTTGAAGATATTTGCTATAACAACGCGGCCGAATACTTCGGATTTTAAAAACGGAGTTTTTGTTTAACCGCGTCGTGAAAATTTTATTACAATTATATATTTTCAATTATGGGTTTTTGAAACCTCAAGTTTTTGCTCAAACAAAGCAAAAAGGCGGCGTGGCAAAATAACACTGTAAAACAAAGTGAAAATATAAACTGTAAAACGAAATTAAAAATGCCCGAGGCTTTTATACAAGCCTCGGGCATTTTATTGTAGTTTATATTTACAATAATCGTCAAAATCAACGTTATTCGGCTGAAAATTTTGCTTTGCAGATATTTATAATTTTATCTGCTTCATCTTTTATCAATGCCTTGCTCCAACCGACGGGCGACGGAGTAAAGGCGCAATCTAATCCGTGATACGAAAATCTTGCCGTCTTGTCGCGCTCGGTATCGTTCCATTTGTCGAAAAGCTGCGGATTTATATGCCCGCCTGTATTGCAGCTTATAAAATCGCATTTGCCGAAGTCGCGCCAAGGCCGCGCAAGATAGACGGTTGCTTTGTTTGCGCCGTCTGCGGAGAGGTTGCAATTAACAAAATTAAATCCGCGTTCCTGCTTTAAAGAATGTGCGGGCGCGGCAATAAAGCCGATATTCCTTTCGTCGGCAAGGGAAATTATATCGCATTTATAGAAATACGCTTCCGCGCAGCCGAAAATAAAATCGACGGTGCCCGAAATTTCGCAGTTTTTGAAAAGATGAACTCCCGAGCCTTCCATATAGAGCTGATTGTGCGGAATAAAGCCGCGGTAACGCAAAACAAGGTCGTCGGGGAAAGGTGACATAAAAAGCGTGTCCTGCGTTGATTTCAGGCGGACGTTTTCCGCATAAAAATTTTTGCTGTTAACCGAAAGCGCGACGCATTGCCCGACTTCGGCGGGGTTTGTGTTCGAATTTTCCACCGTGAGGTTGTAAAGCTTTACGTTTTCTCCCGTTATGCAGAGCGTATAGGTGCGGAACGTGTTGTATTCTTTTCCGTCGGCGTGGATTTTGTTTGCGTAATCGTCATAGGTGATTATTGTTTTGAACCGGTCTTCGCCTATAACGGTTACGTTGTTTGCTTTTATTTCTGTTTTTTGGCGGTAAACGCCGTTTGATAGATAAATTTCCGCCGGTCCGGTCAATCCGTTTATCGCGTTTTCAAGATTGTCTGACGGGGTAAGACGTAAAATTTTCATAAATTCACCTTTTTACGGTTTGATTATAACATAAAAAAATGCGTGAAACAATAAAAAAATTTTTAAATGCTATTGATTTTTAAAAAAGCGGGTGTTATAATCATAATGTTAATTGTGAAAATTTTTAATTTTTCGCCTTTTTATCTGTTACTTAATATATAATTATGAAAATATCAAACACCGGCGGCAAAATATCATATAATCAGTATAAGCTATTCGATATTTTGCTGTTTTTGGTGATTATGGTTGCACTGGAAGCCGTGAACGTGTTCGCGGTAAAGAAATGGTTTCCCGATATGATGTTTTCCGTATCGTTGATGTTTACCGTTTCTCTGCTGGCGCTGGTGCGTTGGAACTGGCTTGCGGCGGTGTTTCCGATATTCCACGGGATAATTTATTGCGCTTTTCTGTGCGCGTTTCAGAAAGTGGGGTATCAGGAATTCATAATTTATTCCGCCGGCAACGCGTTTTTGCTGTTTAGCTGGTTTTTGTTTAAATTCATACCTAAGGAAAAAATGTTTTCCAAATGGTATCTTACTTTGATTTATCCGCTTGTTGCGTTTATTCTTGTATTGTGCGGAAGAACTCTGATAGCCGTCTGCTTCGGTTCTGACTTCGTAACCGCGCTGGGCAATTTCTTCTTTACGGAAGCCCTTAACATAGTTTTCGCCGCGATGGCGCTGCTTGTGTTCAGGCGGTTGGACGGAATGGTCGAGGACCAGAAGAAATATCTTTTGCGCGTTGCGCGCGAAAGGGAGGAAGCGCAAAAGCCGAAAGAAGAAGTCTGGGCGGGGTATACCGAACTGGACGAAGAAGAACTTAAAAAATTACACGGATGTTCCGACGGCGGGGAAGAGGGCGACGGAATATCAATGTATGACGAATACCCACCCGAAAGCCGTTAATTTGTCTGCAAAATTTTCGGCTGTTTTTTTGTCAAATTTTCAGCGGTTCGGGGACTGCGCCCCGAACGTAACGCCTGAATTTTAAGAGATATGGAGGAGATGATTGGATGTTCAGACTCAAATGCGACGATTTCCTTGTCTATGACGAGGCGACTGGAACTTATTCCATGTCCGCCGAGCAACAGGTAAGGGACGAAACTGAGAAGAACAGATGGAAGAATACTGGCTGGACGGTTTTAAAAGACTGGCGCTTGTATCTTATGCTCGTTCCGATGGTGCTTGTATATTTCCTTTGGAAGTATATGCCCATGTACGAGCTTATGGGCTGTTTCAAGAACCCCAACACGGGTGACCTGACGCACGTAAGCACGTATTCGTGGACGGGCTTAAAATATTTTCAGGAGTTGTTTACGAACGCCGAATACAGTCCGTTGTTCTGGAGGGCTTTCCGAAACACGTTTATAACGGCGTTTTACGGATTGCTGTTCGGCTTCCCTATGCCTATAATTCTGGCGCTTTTCTTCAATGAGGTTAAATCCAACGTTGCAAGAAGCATAATGCAGGTTTGCGTGTATCTCCCGAAATTCCTTTCGACGGTTATAGTTACTTCGCTTGTGCTTGTTCTGTTCCGTTCGAACGCGGGCGGACAGTCGGTCGGAATCGTATCTCAGCTGTTCGGCGCGCTCGGCGTTGACGGCGCGGTTGTGAACAGCGGACTTGTATACACTACGAAATATTACAGGGCGATATACATAATAGCCGATTTGTGGGAACACGCGGGTTACGATTCGATAGTGTTCTTTGCTGCGGTAATAGCCGTTTCCCCCACCTCTTACGAGGCGGCGCAGATAGACGGCGCGGGCAAGATGGCGCAGATGCGTTACGTGGTTATACCGAGCATACTTTCCACGGTGGTGATAATGCTTATTATGAAGATAGGCTCTCTCCTTTCCGTAGGATACGAAAAGATTTACCTTTTGCTCGGCACGGGCGTAGGCGAGGCGCAGGACGCGAACTACGAGGTTGCGGACGTTGTTTCAACCCTTTCCAACAGATGGTCGGAAACGCAGGAATACAAGGCGATGGGTACCGCGGCGGAAATGCTCAACAACTTAATCGGTATGATACTCGTTATCGGCGCGAACGCGATTGCGCGCAAGGCGTCCGACGTATCGCTGTACTGAGGGAGGCAGAAGATGAAAAGAAAAATAGAGACTTCCGAGCTTATATTCCGCATAGTCGCTTACTTTATATTGATAGTTTTCGCATTGATGTGCGTATATCCTTTGGTTTACGTATTGTCTTCTGCGTTCAGTTCGTCTTCGGCAATCAATTCGGGCGCGGTTATTTTGTGGCCCGTCGACGTGCAGGCGGACGCGTTTGTGGGCGTTCTGACGAACAATAAATTCTGGATTAACTATGCGAACACGCTTTTCGTGACCTTTTTCGGCACGGTGTGGGCGCTTGGATATTCGATACTCGGCGCGTACGCGCTTTCAAAAAAGAGGCTTTTGGGCAGACACGGCTGGAACTTCTTTTTGGTGTTTACAATGTGGTTTTCGGCGGGCATTATACCGCAGTATCAGAACTACGCCGCTACTTCCGAAATATTCGGGGCGATAGGTATTTCCGACCTTAAGTGGACGATAGTTCTTGCAATGGGTATGAACGCGACAAACATAATACTTTTGAGAAACTCTTTCGAGGGAGTTCCTTCCGAGATAGAGGAGGCGGCGAGGATAGACGGCGCGACGGAGTTGCAGATACTTACGAAAGTATATCTGCCTATGAGTAAAGCCACAATCGCCACGGTTGCGCTGTTCTTCGGAATTTCGCGCTGGAACGGATATTTCTGGGCGTTCAAGGTAATACCCGAAGGACAGAGCTATTCATGGCCGATACAGGTGTATATCCGCGACTATATAGATAAATACACGAGCATAGCGGGAGGAACGAAAAACGACCCCGACGCGGTGCAGAACTGGGATTTGAACTATAACTATTCGGCGGTTTCCGCGGTGTATTCGATGGTTGTATGCGCAATAATACCCATACTCGCGATATATCCTTTCATACAGAAATATTTCGCCAAGGGCGTAAATATGGGCGGCGTAAAGGAATAATAAAAACAGGTTATCGGGCTTTTAAGCCTTTAAATAACGCAATTTTAGGAGGAAGAGATGAACAAAAACAAAAAAATCGCCATGGCGGCAGTATCTGCGGTTATGGCAGGAACAATGATTGCCTCGCTGGCGGCGTGTACTCCCGCTCCCGGGCGCGAAAAAGCGGACGTATCGGATATGCCGATATCGCTGAAATCGGACGGTACGCTGGATTATTCGAAGTATAAAAGGGAAACGCCCGTTACGCTCAATATCGGCATAGGAAACAACAGCGCGGCGACTTCCACCTCGTTCAGAGGACTCGGAGCGCAGATTACGCTTGCGGACGGAATTAACTACGAGGACGGCAATATGAAACCCGCGTGGGTTCAGATGGGCAAAGACCTCAACATTACCTGGAACGACGTTTATAACGGCGATTCGACGAGCAACAACCTTAAAAACCTTGTTGCGGGCACGAAAGACCACAAGTATGCGGACACGGATATCTTTACGACGGACCTTTCAAAGGCGGTTGAATATGCGGCTGCCGGAACGGACGTTTTAAACCTTGCCGAATACCTTGATTTGATGCCCAACTTCAAGAATTTCCTTGAAGCGAACCCCGTCGTTTACCTTTCGCTTTTGCAGGAAGGAATGGTTACGACCGGCGACAATAAGGGCGATGGAAAAATTCTTTACGTTGCGCCTTACTTCGACGGTAACGACACAATCGAAAGATATTGCATAATCCGTCAGGACTGGGCGGATAAAATCCTCAACGGTGCGACAACCCTTGCGACCGGCGCCAAATATAATGAAGCGTGCTATGAAAATGCGGATACAAAACTCACCGCGCCCCAGGCAAGCTCTTATATGGGTAAGACGGGAACTCTTAAAATAGAGAGCGCAAACAAAGAGGGAACCGGCAAAGTAAAAATCGTAAAGAATTACGGAAACGTATTGACGCAGGTCAAGACGGGCGGTTCCGCGCTCGATACGGCTTATCAGGCAATCGCGGGCAAGGCTTATGACGGCGACAGCGGAAACATCGTTGACATTATGAACGAAGCGCTTAAAGCGAATATGGCGGCGACCGGCGACAAGCTTGCGGAGCTTTTCCGCGCTTACGTGGACGCATGCTATCAGACGGAAGCGGGCGCGCAGTATTATGCCGCCGGCGAGCGTTCCAACCTTTTCAACGGATATGACGCATGCTGGGACGTTGACGACCTTGTTGCTATGCTCCGCTGCGTAAAGACGAACGCGCCTTCGCTTTTGGACAGCGAATTGTCGAATAAAATCGACGGCATAGTAGCCCGTGACGGAACTATAGACAGAACGCCCGACATCGTGCGCCTTGCGGCACAGCTTTACGGCGTGCGCGGCGGCGATTCGCGTTATGAATACACCTATATCGATGACGACGGCACTTTGCAGGACGCGCGTAACGATAAAGAATTCTACGAAGCAATGAACAGACTTCACACCCTCAGGGCGGAAGGACTTGTATCCGATTATTCCGGACTCAACGCTTATAAATACGCTACGGCTTTCAAAGCGGAATCCGCAAAAGGAAAGAAAGACGGACAGGAAGCGTTCATGCTTTACGATTACAACCAGACGCAGACTTTGAACGGCTTCTTTGCGGAAGACACGACAAACCTTACCGGACTTGACTTGCCCGAAGGTTACAATTTCGCGCCCGTTGTAACGCCCGTTTCGAAATGGGACGTTGACGGCGACGGCGACCATACCGATATAATGAGATTCACCGAGAGCTGGCGTTCCACCAAGACGAGCGGAATCGCGCTTAACGGCGAACTTGCATACAACAGAGATAAGCTTATTGCGGCTTTGCAGTTTGTCGACTATCTGTATTCCGAAGACGGACAAATCGTTTCCACGTTCGGACCCCGCGCGGAGAATGCGGAAGGAAAGAACGGCTTCTGGTATGACGAGGAGGCTACCGCGGCGGAAGTTGAAAAAGGCGCTTACTACACATATAAGGGCGTTAAATACAGCGGTTTCGATTTCGACGGCGCAACCCCCACGATAACGACCAAACTTTACGACCAGTTCAGAGGACTGAAAGTAAACGGTTATGCGCTTACCGATAAGGATTCCACAAAGAACGCGGCGCGTTCGTTCACGAACTATGCGCGTATGCTTATAGGTTCCACGCTCCCCATGGGCGTTAAGAGCCAGTCTTTTGAAAACCAGCTTACTTCTGTTATGGGACAGACGGGCGCCAAGAAAGTCGGCGTTGGCTTGGACCTTGGAACGATTAAAGGATTGACGCTTGAAATCGACGAGAATAACTGGTGGTACACCTGCGTTCCCACCGGAGTGCCCATCGAATCTTCGATTGTATCGGGAACTATAAACAACTCCAACATGAACCGTTTCAAATATCTCAGCGGCGAAAAGGCGAGCGATTCCAAGAATATTTACAGCATATTCACGCACGTAATACTTTTCGGAACGAGCGGAACTTATAACCAGCAGGACCAGAGCTACACCGTTACTTCGATTGACGCGCTTCTTACGGAAATGAAGGACACATGCCGCGGACAAATCAGAGAAAACGCCATGAACGGCGGCTGGACGACGGCAAAAGCTTATTGGGAAATTCTTAAACCGGCGGGTTAAGATTTATAGGCACGAACATTTTTGAAGCTTGAAAAGCTTTCCCCCGCGCCCAAAGGCGCGGGGGAAAGATAAAGCTGTTTTCGGAGACAGAAGCATGAAAGCTCAGATGAGATTCCAGAAATATATATGCCTTGCGATGCTGATAGTAGGCGCGCTGGGGCTATTATATGCTTTCTTTTACAGTTCGGGGGCGGTTGCAGACCTCGGGCAGAACTTGATTTCGCGCGGCGGCAAAAAGGTTTCCGCTTTTACCGCGGCGAGCGGCAAATACGACGCGGAACTTTATAACGAGATTAGCTTGTTCAATAACGTTCTGATGATTTGCGGCATACTTATGATTTTGTTTGCCGTTGCGCTTTATGTGACGGCGTGCCACAAGAGAAGAAATTATTACATATCCAACTATATCGCCACGGGAATTTGCGCGGGCGGGAATATAGTTGTTTCTCTTGTGCTTATGATAATGAACGTGATATACCGCGGGAAATTTTTAAACGTGGATTTTACGGCGTGGAAAACGCGTTACGATTACCTTATATCGCAGGATTCGGCGGCTTATTATTCTGATTCTACCGTTTGGTTCGACGTTGGTTTTGCTGTTTACGCGTTGATAATCATAGCTTCGGCGGTACTCGTTTTAAATTTAATATGGAAAATAAAACTTATGCAAGGGGAAAAGCAACTCCTTGAAAGTTCTCGTATGTTGGGAGGGGAAACAGTATGAAAAAGACTAAAAACCCCGTAATACAACACGATATAATGCGCTATAAAAAGAATAAGCTCGGCGCGAACCTCGCTCTTTTGGGTTTGGTTTTCGGTTGCGTTTATTTTGTGGTTTTGTATGCGCAGGTAAAAAACGGCGATTATTATTATAACTGGTCGCTGGCGTTCGACGTAATTTACAATTTGTTCTTTTTGCTGTTTGTATTTTTGTTTTCCGAACAGGTAAAAAATTACGACAGAAAGCTGTTTATATTGCAGATAATAGTAGGCGCGTTGCAGATTGCAAGGATATTCTGGCTGCCGCTCGGCGGAATTACTCACACATATATTGTGGGGGAAACAGAGCAGACGGTGATTACGATTGGAACGTTTATCACTATGACGGTTGCGCTTGCCTGCTCGGGCGCGCTTATAATCGTTTCTGCAATTACAGGATATATCCGCAGCAAGAACGTTGAAAAATTCACGCAGGAACTCGAAAACGGGCAAATCAATCTTGACGAAGAATTAAGAAAAGAGCAGCCCGCGGGAGGTGAAGCAAATGCCTGAAGTAAATTTACAGCATATAGATAAAATTTATGACGGCGGCGTTCAGGCGGTTTACGATTTCAATTTAGACGTTGCCGACGGCGAGTTTATAGTTTTGGTAGGGCCTTCCGGCTGCGGCAAGTCAACCACCCTGAGAATGGTGGCGGGGCTTGAGGATATAACCAACGGAAAGCTTTTGATTGACGGAAAAGACTGCACAAGACTTCCGCCGAAAGACAGAGATATAGCTATGGTTTTCCAGAACTATGCTCTTTACGGACATATGACGATTTACGAAAATATGGCGTTTTCACTGACGCTGCGCAAGGAAAACAAGGAAGTTATTCACAGAAAAGTTATGGCGGCGGCGGAAATTCTTGATTTGAAATCGCAGCTGAACAAAAAGCCCAAGCAGCTTTCGGGCGGGCAGCGCCAAAGGGTTGCGATGGGGCGCGCGATAGTGCGCAATCCGAAGGTTTTCCTTTTTGACGAGCCTCTTTCAAACCTTGACGCCAAACTGCGCGGTTCGATGAGGCGCGAAATACTGTTGTTACATAAAAAGCTTAACGCGACTATGATGTACGTAACTCACGACCAGACCGAAGCTTTGACTTTGGCTGACAGAATAGTTTGTATGTCTATGGGTCACGTTCAGCAGATAGGAAAGCCCATAGATTTGTATGAAAGACCCGCGAATACGTTCGTTGCAACGTTTATCGGACTGCCCCCTATGAATATGTTCGAGGGAGAAATTAAAAACGGAAAGTTCGAGAGCGAGCTTTTCAGTTATCCTTTGAACGCTAAGCAGAAAGAAATTCTTAAAGACTACGAGGGTAAGGGCGTAATTATGGGCGTCCGTCCTGAAAATATAGTGCGCGGCGGTTCTGTTAAATTGACCGTAACGAACAACGAAAACCTCGGTATGAATACCCTTGTCCACGGAAAGATAGGCGGTAAAAAAATAGTGGTTTGCAAATTCGCCGAATGGTGCGGCTACAATCCCGACGACGTGATAGATATCGGATTCGACGCGGAAATGACGCACTTTTTCGAACTGCCCGAGGGTGATATCCCTGGTAAGGCGATAAGGTAAGGGGGAAGAGCTATGACGGAAAACGAAAAAGTATTGGAACCTCAGACTGCGCCCGAAAACGGCAAACAGAAGAAAGGCGGTTTCAAAGCCAAAACAAAGGAATGGTTCCGCAAAAAAGCGGTTGCTCTGAAACGCGCGCCGCAGAATATTGCGCTTCTGGTTCTTGCGCTTACCACGGTTTATTTCATGCTTGCGCTTTATTCCATATCGCAGGCGGTGGATAAATCTTTCAATATAACTACGGCGACGGGAATATGCGTGTTTGTTACAACGCTTTTATCCCTGCTTGTTCTTGTAAGCTTTTTGAACGCGTTCCCTAAGCGCAAAAAACCGAATATATTTTTTATAATTCTGGTTTTTGTTATGATTGGCGCGATGGCTGCGTGCGACATTGTGTATTATATACAGATGAACGAGTGTCTTGCGGGCATTACGAACCCCGCGACGAGCGATATTTATAGGCTTGTCAGCGCGGCACAGCCCTTTATGCTGGTGCATATAGTGCTGTTGGGCGTTTCGGCTGTCGTATTCGCGCTGTTGCCCTTGTATAAAAAACTTATACTTAAAATCGATACGAAAGTTGTTTTGGAATCTGCCGCCGAGAATATGCACGGCGAGATAGATATCCGAGAGGATTGATTTTTAATCTTATTCACAGTTATAACCGGCAAACGCGCTTTGTCGGTTATTTTCCTAAAAGGTAATTTATGGCGAAAAAGAAAAACAAGATACGCGAGAGCACAATCGAAAATTATTACGATTTAAAGGTGGATAAGGTTGACGAGCTTGTCGCCGCGCTAAAGGAAGAGCCGCCCGCGGACAGCAACGATTTATCTATGTTTATATCGGACTGCACGGGGGTGGATTCTCCTGAAAACTATACGAGAACGGGAAAGAAAAAACAGTTCGACCCTTATAAAATAGATTTTCTCGGGCGCATACCCGCATGGATTAAAGCCTTTTTCGTTAAATGGTGGTTTGCTGGCGCGGTTTGTTACTTTATTATGTGGGGGTTGCAGAATTACGTAAGCGACCCGCTCGATTTAATAGTTTTAACCGGCGTTATATTGGGGTTAGTGGTTGAAATTCTCGTTAATCCGCTTTTGAGATATATGGAGCGCGGAGAAAAGGAATACGATAATTATATTATGTTTCCCTTTCCGTTTAAAGCCTACTGGACTTTTTTCACGAACGTGATATACTACGTATTGGTTGCGGCTTGCGTGAATTTATGTTATTTCGGGCTGAACGAGCTTATTAACGCGGCGAGCGGAACGCAGGGAATAACAGGCGTTGAGCCTTTGCTGTTCGGCACGTTCTGCGTGATTGCCGATATGGTTTTTATCGGTATAAAGGATTTGGCTGTTTATCTTGTAAAACGTTCGAAAAAGGAGAAAACGCCCGATGTTTAAAAAATTATTCGTATCTTCCGTTTCCGCATGCTTCGAGTTTGTAAACAAAAATCCTTATTACAGCCCGAAAGCGTATACCGTTTATCTTGACGGAAAGCCTTTCGGTGAAGAGCGGGAAACAAACGTGTTTTCGGTATTCGGGCTTAAACCAGACACCGTTTATACCGTTACGACTTCTGCGGACAACTGCAAGATAACTTTTAAAACGCAGACCGAAACGGAAGTTTTGAACGTTAAAGCGCTGGGAGCGAAAGCTGACGGCGTTTCCGACGACACGTATTATGTTCAGATGGCTATTGACCGCTGCCCCGACGGAGGGCGCGTCGAGCTTGACGAGGGAACGTACCTTGTTCGCCCGATTGTTTTGAAAAGCGGAATTACTCTCGAAATTAAAAAGGGCGCGGTTTTGCTCGGCGATACGCGGGAAGAAAGTTATCCTTACGTACCCGCACGCATATATAAAGGAGGCAGGGAGGAAATTCTTGCAAGCTGGGAAGGAGAGCCTTTCGACTGCCATCAATCTTTTATATCGGCATACGGACAGAAAAATATTAAAGTTATCGGAGAGGGAGTTATTAACGGCAATGCGGATAACTCAAGCTGGTGGGCTACGCCCAAAGGCAGAAAGGTTGCCCGCCCCCGCCTTGTGTTTTTGAACAAATGCAAAAACGTTGTTTTCCACGGCGTGACCTGCAAAAATTCCGCAAGCTGGAATTTGCACCCTTTCTTTTCTCAAAATCTCAGATTTTACGGTTTACAGGTGCAGAACCCTTATACGGGACCGAACACCGACGGACTTGACCCCGAAAGCTGCGATAAGGTTGATATTATCGGCTGTAAGTTCAGCGTGGGCGACGACTGCTGTGCGATTAAAGCGGGCAAGCTTTATATGGGAAAGACTTATAAAACGCCCGCGAACAACCATACCTTGCGCAACAATCTTTTTGAAAACGGTCACGGAGCGATTGTTCTGGGGAGCGAGATGTCGGGAGGGGTGAAAAATCTTTCCGTTTCTCAATGCGTGTTCAAACATACGGACAGAGGTCTGCGCATAAAGACGCGCCGCGGCAGAGGCAAAGACGGAATAATCGACGGCGTTGTATTTGAAAATATAAAAATGATAAACGTAATTACTCCGCTTGTCATAAATATGTATTATTACTGCGACCCCGACGGGCATACGGAATTTGTATGGTCGCGCGATAAGAGCAACCGCGTTGACGAGGGCACGCCGTATTTGGGGAGATTTTTATTCCGCGATATAGACTGCACGGACTGCGAGTGTATGGCGGGGTATTTCGACGGGCTTGTAGAACAGCCTGTTAAGGAAATTACTTTGGAAAACGTGAGGTTCTCTTTCAAAGAGGACGCAAAACCCTTTGTGCCCGCGATGCTGGAACACGTACGGCAGTATTGCAAGGAAGGTCTTTACGTTGACAATGTGGAAAGTCTTGTTCTTAAAAACGTGACTTTCGAGGGCGTTGCCGGCGAAAAAATAATAAGAAAAAACTGTGGCTCCGTCACGGAAAATTAAGAGGAAATTTTTATGGATTACACGATAATAGAAAAATACATAAACCGCCTTATCGATGAAAGCGCGCCCGAAGCGCCCGTATGGAATATAGAGAATATAAAGCACGGCAAGCCTGCGGCGTGGAATTACATAGATGGCTGTATGATGACGTCGCTTTACGAAATTTACAAGCAGTCCGGCGACAAAAAATATCTTGAGTTTATAGATAAATTCATAGATTATTACGTGGACGAATACGGCAACATTTTAGGTTATGACAGAGAGACCTATAACCTTGACAATATCAACGAGGGCAGGGTGCTTTTCGATTTATACCGCGAAACGGGGAAACAGAAGTATAAAATCGCTATAGAAAGGCTTTACCGCCAGATAGAGGAACAGCCCAGAACTTCCGCGGGAAATTTCTGGCACAAGAAGATTTATCCCAATCAGGTTTGGCTTGACGGGCTATATATGGCGCAGGTGTTTTACGCGCGTTATGAAACGGAGTTTAACCGCGGCGCGAATTATTACGACATTGTAAGGCAGTTCAGAAACGCATATGAAAATATGTATGATAAAAACAAAAAGCTTTATTATCACGGCTGGGACGTATCCAAGGAGGCGTTCTGGAGCGACGGCGAAACGGGGCTTTCAAAAAGTTTTTGGCTGCGCGCGATAGGCTGGTATACCGTTGGGCTTGTCGATACTATAAGCTATATGGATACGAGCTTCCCTAACCTTAAGGCGGAGCTTATAACGATATTCAGAAAGACAGTAGAGGGACTGGAAAGGTATATAGACCCCGAAAAGAAAATGTTCTGGCAGGTTGTGGACCAAGGCGGAAGAGAGGGGAATTACCTTGAAACTTCGGGAAGCGCAATGATTGCCTATGCAATGATGAAAGGCGCGCGCCTCGGATATACTGATAAGCGGTTTGCCGCCGTAGGCGAAGAGGTGTTCAAGGGAATTTGCAGGGAATATCTTACCGAAACGGACGGAAAGCTTAACCTTGGCGGAATTTGCCTTATGGCGGGGTTGGGACCCGAAACGAACGTTAAACGCGACGGAACTTACGAATATTATATTTCCGAGCCGGTTGTTGAAAACGACGCGAAGGGAACAGGCCCGTTTGTGATGGCTTATACCGAAATTAAAAAGCTTAAATAAATTTTATGCGGTGAACTATAAAAGCCGCCCGCCGACGCAATTTTGCGTCGGCGGGCGGCTTGTTTTTTAATTTAATTTTTTAGTGCGGAAAACAATGTTTAATACTTTGATTTGCCGAAAAGATAATTGTATTATATTTTAAAACATAACAATTTTTGATGCAAAATTCTTGAAATATATCAAAAAAAAGGCTTAATATTCTGTTTTGCCGAGGAGATAATCGCAGGAAACTTCAAAATATTTTGAAATTTTTACGAGCGTATCCAAATCGGGTTCTCGCTTTCCTATCTCCCAAAAACTGATTGTCTGATTGCTGAAACCAAGGCTTTTGCCCAATTCGTTTTGAGAAACGCCGCGCTCCAGTCTCAGTTGTTTTATTATTTTCCCTAATTCGTTGTTTTTCATAGTTAAAATAATAAAACTTATATCCTACTAATTGTTGACTTCCAACAATTAGTAGGATATAATCGGGTTAAGGAGTTGATTTTATGAAATCTGTAATCGGGGAAATTTACCGCGGAGAAAGACAGTTCGGCGAAAAAATCAAAGAAACCGAAAGATATCGGGAGCTTTGCGGCAAAATAAGCGAGCTTGTTTGCGAGATATCGGAGTATCTTGGCGGAGAAATGAAAAGCGTTATGGACGAATTGGAGGCGGCTTTTAAGGAAAGGGAAGCAGAGGCGGCGGAAACGCGCTTTAAAGAGGGGTTTAAAACAGGACTTCTGACCGGAATAGAAACAGTCGTGCAAAATTTTTGAAAATCTTTTGAAAAACGCTTGCTCGTTACGCAACGTAATGTTATAAAGTAGTTGCCGAGGAGGATAGTGCATGTCTTACACAACGGGAGAAATAGCGAAGCTTTGCGGCGTTACCGTGCGCGCGGTGCAGTTTTATGACAGAGAAGGATTGTTGCCGCCCGAGGATTATTCGGAAGGCGGGAGAAGGCTTTACGGCGAAAACAGCCTTAAAACCTTACAGTTAATCTGCGTTTACAAAAATCTCGGATTAAGCCTTTTTGAAATAAAAAGCGTTATTGCGGACGGGAGCGGCGGCAAAATTCTTTTATCCGTTCTGGAAGAACGTGAAAAGACCGTCGAGCAAGAGATAAGGGAAAGACTTTCTCAGCGCGACGGAATAAAGGCGGTTAAAGAGTGTCTGGCGCAAGGCAGAGCGATGTCGCCCGAAATTTATCTTGACATGCAGACTATTATGGAAGGCAAAAAAAGATTGAAAATTACTTACGCTTTTATGGCGGCGTGCGCGGTAATCGGATTTGCGGAGCAAACCGTTTCTGTGGTTTTGTGGGCGGTTTTGGGAATGTGGCTGCCGTTCGCAATCATTATGCCGTGCGTTTTTGCGATTATGGCGGCGATTGTGACGGTTTATTATAAAAACACCGCTTATATTTGCAGCGATTGCGGAAAGAAATTCAAACCCAAGTTCGGGGAGTTTATGTTCGCGAAGCATACTCCTAAAACGCGTAAGCTGGTTTGCCCGCATTGCGGAAGCAAGAAATTTCACGTTGAAACTTATAGCGACTTATAGGGCGGATTTTTTTATTGTTTCCGCATAAGCGGAGGGGGCGGCGCCGTAATATTTTTTGAATACTCTTGAAAAATACAAAGGTTCCGAAAATCCGCACATTTCGGCGACCTGCGATACGGAATAATTGCTGTATGCGTTGGAGGCTCCGCCGGATAACAGCCCCGCGGCAAGCTCCATACGTTTGGATATAAGATATTCGTGCGGGGTTGCGCCGACTTCCTTTTTAAACAGCTTGCGGACGTAATCGTAGTTGAGCGGAAGCTTTTTTATGCAGACGTCGAGCGGGAAAGAGCAATCGGAGAGGTTTTTGTTTATTTCTTCGAGTATTTTTGAAACGATTGGCGAATAATCCGAACTGCCGCCCAAAACAACGATATAACTTGCCAGGAGGTTGCCCAAGGCGTTGAGGGCGACCTCTTTTTTTTGTATTTGCGAATTATAATAGCTTACCGACTGCCTTATTGCGTGGCGTATTCCGCCCGCTTCGTCGTCGCGGATTGCCGAAACTTTTTTTACGGGGAGAAAGGCTTGCTCCAAAACCACGCGCGTTGCGCTTGCGGATATGCTGTAACGGCAAAGCGGGGGAACGATAATTATATTGTCTGCGGAAAAATCGGTAACGCTTTTTTCCGTTCCGTGCGCGTAAGAAATTTTACCTTTTGACTGCGGGGCTAAAACTTCGTAATTTTTGCTGAATATTTCTTCGCCTTTTTCCGAAGTACCCGCGAAACAAATTCCGTTCATATCCGTATTATACAATAAATAGTCCGTTTTGTCTATATGAATACGGGGTTATTACGGTTGCAATTATTTTTTGCCGTGCTATAATAGTTACTATATTTATTACTCGGGTGAAGAAATGTGGTTGATTGTTGCGGTTTTGACAGTTTTGGCGGTCGTTTTTTTATTTGCCGTAATATTAGCCGTTGCAATAAAATATTTTGGCGGCGATAGATACAAATATGACCTCGGTTACGAAGGATACGGAAACAATGCCTTCAAGGGCGAGCTTGGCGAATGGAAAGTGGAATACGTATTGAAATCGGTTGCCGGCGGAAGCGGAAAAGTATTAAATAATTATATGTTTATGGGCGAACAGCGTTCTGTTCAGGTTGACCATATTCTGATAAACGAATACGGAATATTCGTAATAGAGACGAAAAATTATTCGGGCAGAATTTACGGAAGCGGAAAACAGAGCGAGTGGACGCAGGTGCTTGCAAAAGGGAACGTAAAAGAAAAGTTCAGAAATCCCGTTAAGCAGAACGCGGGGCATATTTACAATCTTAAAAAATTATTGCCGAAAAATATTCCGATTTTCGGGATAGTGGTATTCGTACAGAACAATACTCAGTATATCGAAGCGGAGAACGTTGTGGGCTTGCAGGAGCTGGAAACGGAAATAGCAAAGCATTGCATTAAAGAGGTTTTGCCTGACGAACGGATTGAGGAAATATATCAAACGCTTATTGAAAAAAGAAAAAACGAGGAGATAAGCGATTTACGGCATATAGATGAAATTAATATTATGTTGCAGGGGGTTAATACGAATACCGTTTGTCCGCGGTGCGGAGGAAAGCTTAAGGAGCGAACGAAAAACAATAGAAAATTTATAGGATGTTCTAACTTTCCGCGTTGCAGATTTACTAAGAGTTTATAATTATGGGCGCTATATATTTAAAAGTTTTGTTGATAATGGCGGTATTCGTGGCGTTTGCTTTGCCCGGATTTGCGCTGAAAAAGTTTAAAATGATAGGCGAGGGGGGTACGCTTACCCTTTCGAACCTTTTGCTTTATGTTTGCCAGCCCGCGTTGGCGATTAAGTCTTTTTGCGTGTTTTCGCAAGAGGAATGGGCGGTTGTGCAATCTGTTGAAACCGCGGTTTTACTGAAAAATTTCGGTTTGGCTTTTGCTGTTTCAGTGCTGGCAATCGGGATTATGTTCGGACTTTGCAAGCTTGTGTTTTTAAAAGCCAAAAACAGAAAGGCGGCGGACGTTTATTCGTTTGTGGCGGTTTTTTCAAACGCGGGGTTTTTTGGTATTCCGTTTGTCGAAATGTTCACGGGCGGCAATCCGCTTGCCATTATGTATATAATGGTTTTTAACATCGTTTTCAATTTCACTTGCTGGACGATAGGCGTTTATCTTATTACGGGGAGCTTTAAGGAAATACGCGTTAAAAAGCTGGTTTGCAACCCCGCGATTATTGCAAGCGTGATTGCCATTATTTTGTTTTTTGTTCCGCAGATAAATATCTTTATGATGGACGGCGTTAAGGAACTGCGCATATTCCCGCAGTATCTTGCCTATATGACCGCGCCGCTTTCTATGGTGATAGTGGGAATAAGGCTTGCCGAAACCCCGCCCAGACAGCTTTTTTGCAAAAAGGGCGTTTATATTGCGGGCGGATTGAGGCTTATAGTCGCTCCGTTTTTGACGCTGTTGATTTCTATGCCGTTCTGGGGGCTTTTGGGCGTCGGCGCGGCGAGCGGGTTCGAAGAATATGTTTATCTTTCGCCCGTGATAGCGATGACAATGTCGCCCGCCGCCTCGGTTGTGGCGATGGCTGAACGGTTTGACGGAGATAAGGAGACCGCAACCGCCGCGTTTGTGACGAACACGCTTTTGAGCGTGATTACGATTCCGCTTGTTATTACCGCGGTTATGGCGATATGCGGGGTTTCGGTTTAAAGCGTTTTAAATAAAGTTAAAAAGAGCCCGCAGCGGAAATTTCCGCCGCGGACTTTTTTTGTTATTTACATTTGTTTTCAAGCTTAAGTTTTTCGTAAACGAAGCAATCGAGCTCTTCGCTGTATACGTTTGCTTTTGAGTAACCGCACGCTGCAAAAAATTCTTCCGCGTTTTCGCTTGGCAGGCAATAAGATTTTTCCGTGCCCGCTTCGCGCAGTTTCATTTCCGCGGTGTATAATAAAAATTTACCTAAACCCTGACGGCGGAGGGAGGGGATAACGTAAATTTCGCGGATATCGCCCCAGCCTTCTTTAAAGTTCCATTCATTGTTTATTTCGTCGGTCTGATAAATCACGAAGCCTGCGAAAACGTCGCCCTCTTTTAAAATATCTATGCTTAAAAGTCCGGCTTTCAAATCGGGGATAACGTATTCTTCCAAAAGGTGCGGGATATCGTCGTCGCAGCCGAGTTCTTCATAATATGAAGTAAAAAGCCTTTCAAATTCTTTTTGCGTATCGTTTTTTAATGGTGAAACCGTTATCATATAATTTCCTTTTATGTTGACTTTCGGCGTTGTGTTTGTGCGGCGCGGATATTGCGCCGAAAAAGCGGGGGGAATATAAAAACGAGGACTTTTAAAGCCCTCGTTTATGATTTATTCTGCTACGGGATAGATGGAAACCTGCTTTCCGTCTTTGCCCACTCTTTCAAACTTAACGGTACCGTCGATAAGCGCAAAGAGCGTATCGTCTTTGCCCAAACCTACGTTGTTGCCGGGCTTGAATTTGGTGCCGCGCTGTCTTACGAGGATATTGCCCGCAAGCACATACTGACCGTCGGCACGCTTAACGCCGAGCATTTTGGGGTTGCTGTCTCTGCCGTTGTGTGAAGAACCCGTTCCTTTTTTATGGGCGAATAAACTGATAAAGAACATTTTCTATTTCCTCCTTGTTACTCTGCCTTTGCTTCAGCCGTTGCGGCGGGTTTAGCCGCGGCTTTTTTGGCAGCGGGCTTTTTTGCCGCAGGTTTCTTTTCGGCGGGTTTTTCCGCTTCGGAAGCGCCGATAGCCGTCACCTTAATCTGTGCGTAGGGCTGCCTGTGACCCTGTTTCTTTCTTTCGTTCTTTTTGGGCTTATACTTAAAGACGATTATCTTTTTATCTTTGCCCTCTGCAACGATTTCTGCAACAACTTTAACGTTTTCAACGTCTTTGCCGGTCTGAACGCCCTTTTCGTCAGCAGTGAGGATAACGGGAAATTCAACCTTTTCTCCTACCTGTTTGCCGAGCTTTTCAACCTTCAATACGTCGCCTACGCAAGCTTTGTACTGTTTTCCGCCGTTTTCGAATATAGCGTACATAGTGTAAAAATACCTCCTCTAACCAGTCTCGCCGAACATATAAGGCGGCGCTTTAAGCGCACTTAAAAAAGCCTTGTCCGAGCGGCTCGTTATTAAATTTAACATAATTTTATATGCAAGTCAACTAAAAAGGGAGGCGAACGTATAAATTTTTGCGCGCGCGGCAAACTCTTGTTAAGGAGAAAATTATGGAAGAAATCAAAAAAGACAGCGAAGTTTTAGCTGAAATTTACCGCAACGCACAGCTTGCGCTTACGTCTATTTCAGACATTCTGCCCGAAGTAGAGGATGAGAACATAAAACAGGAAATTATGCGCGAGCATGAAGAATACGAAAGAATATGCTGCGAGGCGGCTTCTCTTGCGCATAAGCTCAACGTTGAACTCAAAGACCCCAGCCCCGTTAAAAAGGCGATGATGTGGTCTGCGATAAAGATGGGCACGGCTAACGACAATTCCGCGCAGAACGTGGCTCAGATGATGATAAGGGGCACGGTTACGGGATTGACTTCGCTTAAAACTTCTCTTACCGACGGCGGAAAGTATATGGATGAGGAAATCAAAAAGCTTTTGACGGACCTTATCGATATGGAAGAGAACTTTGAACAGAAGCTGAAAACTTATTTATAATAAAATAGGATATAAAAAGGATATGAAGAATAAAGCCGCCGCGGGCAAAATTGCCCGCGGCGGCTTTCAGGGTTATATAGTAAAGGGTCGGGTTAAGGTTCGGGGTTTTGCGCCCGATATTTAAACGGCGGTGGTTTCTTCAAGAAAGATTTTAAATTTCTGACCGTTTAAAAATTCGATTGAAAGGTAGCCGACGGCATAATCGAAATTGGCGATATACTCGCCTGACAAAATCGAGTAAATTTCAGCCAGCAACTGCTCTTTGGAAAAAAATTTTTCGTTTTTGCACATTTCTACGATAAGGTCGTCCAAAGCTCTCCCCAAAAAATGAATGTATTTCAAGTTAGTTAAAGTATAATAAGTAAAAAATTGAATGTCAAGCTAAAATATGAATTTAATTCAATTATTTTTCAATTATTTGCGCATATTATATATTCTGGTTATATGAACAATATTAAAAAATTGCGAAAAGATAAAGGATTAACGCAAAGGCAGCTTGCGGATTTAATAGGAATAGAGCAGACGGGAGTTTGTAAATGGGAAAAGGGAATTTGCTTGCCGAGCAGTGAAACGCTTGTTAAGCTTGCGGAGATTTTTGAGGTTTCCACCGACTTTGTTCTCGGTATTACGAGATACCATTTCCCCGTGAACGTAGGCAGGGATAACGTTTTCACTTTCGAGGAGTTCAAAATAATAGAGCAATACAGAAGCTTGCCCGAAAATCTGAAACAAACTGTAAAAGATACGCTTAATACGTTTGTTTCGGTTACGAAAAACGGCGGCTGATTTATACTTCTGCGCGGAGTGTGACTATATTGTTATAAAAGTTTGTTTATATTGCGGAGAGGGAAATTCAGACGGCGCGTTTGCCGTATGCGTTTTTCTTGAAAAAGCGTTCATGCCCGCAAGAGTAGAATTTGCGAAAAAATTCGAAAATTCGAAGTGCGTAACCGTATATTGCTAAGCCGCAGAAAAACCTTTTGACCGCTGCGATTACAGGAACGTTGTAAAGAACGGACTGTTCGGCAAAAAGAGAACCAAAGTAATACGTGGAAGCTGAAACGCCCGAATATTATCGTATAAAAAAGCGCGGGCTTGCAAAACGCAAGCCCGCGCTTTTTTAATATTTTATATGAGTTTTATCGCGTTGTCGGGTATTTCGCTATCGGCAATATCCGTGCGGTATTTTACGGTATCCTCGTTATACGTTTTATGGGGAACGGCGTAAATCGCGCAGTTAAGCCGCGAGTTTAAATCGTTTAAAAGTTCCCGCCATTCGGTAAGGCGGGCGAGGGTTTCGGCATTCATATCCATTCTTATGGTTTTTGCGCCGTCTGCACAAAGATTTAAAAGTTCCGTGCGTACGCCTATGAGGATAAATTCTGAAGTTTTTCCGTAGCCCGTTCCGTTGCAACAGCGGCAAGGCTTTATCATATGCGGCAACGGACTTGAGCCGACGCGCTTTCTTGTGAACTCGACCAGCCCGAATTTCGACATTGGGGAAACGGAGCATTTCGCTTTGTCGTCTTTGAGCGCGCGTTCGAGCTCTTCGACTAACGCTTTGCAATGCGCGGCGTTCTGCATATCTATGAAATCAACAACCACGATGCCGCCTATGTTTCTCAGCCTTACCTGCCGCGCGATTTCTCTTGCGGCGAGGATATTTGTGTGGTAAACGGTTTGTTCGAGGCTGTAATCGCCCGTGAATTTGCCTGTGTTTACGTCTATCACGGTGAGCGCTTCGGTTTTTTCTATTACGATATATGCGCCGTTTTCAAGCTCGACGCGCGGCGACGTCAAAGATAAAATCTGTTTTGAAACGCCGAGGCTGTCGAGCATATCTCTTTTTCCGCCGTAAAGCTGCACAGGGCAGCGGGTTTGGGCGGGATAGAGGTTGATTATGCCCTCTAATTTTTCTTTTAGGTCTTTGTTGCCCGCGATTACCTTTTCTATATCGGTGGAAAGAGTGTCGCGGAGAACGCGGACGGGGAGAGCGGCGTCGGCGTAAAGCAGTTCGCCCACGGAGGCGGATTTGTAAGTTTCTTTTACTTCCGCATAAAGATTTTTAAGGTAAGCGTATTCGTCTTTGAGCTGGCTGCGCTTTGCGTAAGGCGCGGCGGTGCGGAAAATAATTCCGTCGGTTTCGCCTTTGAGTCTTTTTGCGGAGTATTCCATATTTTTGCGCAGTTCCGCGTCTTTGATTTTGCGGGAAACGCCGATAAAGGGAACGTCGGGGATATAAATCATACATTTGCCCACGAACGTAGGGCGGGCGGTGACTTTTGCACCCTTGTTTCCTACGGGGAGTTTGACCACCTGGACCATTATTTCGTCGCCGGCTTTAAGCTCCGGAAGGGAAGGGATTTCGCCTTCGAGCTTTTCTCCGTCGGGGAGAAAACCTTCCGACGAAAGGAAGCAGTTTTTGCCTAACCCGCAGTCGATAAAAGCCGCCTGCATTCCCGTATGCACGCTTTCAACCCTGCCTTTG
The DNA here is from genome assembly GCA_910577375.1 of uncultured Christensenella sp. Lineage (GTDB taxonomy): Bacteria > Bacillota > Clostridia > Christensenellales > Borkfalkiaceae > Coproplasma. Next base: position 251,440 of record CAJTLT010000002.1, on the reverse strand, counting down.
TAAACGTCGCCGACGGCGCAGTTTGCGCCGCGCTTTTCAAAGCTGAATTCGTTTACTTTTCCGTTTTCGGTGACGGCGGCAACGGTGTAACCGCAGAAACCGTCGAAATAGACCGTTTTTTTAGCCAAAAGTTTTCTCCAATTACGTTTTAGCCGCGTATGATTTGCACAACATACAGATTATAATATCAAACGGACAAATTATCAATAAAAAAAGAGGAAAAATTTGACAATTATAAACGGTTTGGGTATAATACAGACATACATTAAAGGAGATTTTGAATTATGAAAATAGATTTCAAAGGAATAACGGGGGAAGAGCTTTCTTTCAAGCTCAACAGAATAAAACTCAATCCCGAGGACAAGCTTGATATAAAACCGCAGTTTTCGCGTCAGGTGAGAAAGGTTAACGGCAACGAAAAGCTCAATTTCGTGGCGCTTTCGGTTAAGATAGAGAGCACGGAAGCGGAGCCGAAGCCCTTTAACATTTTCGCTACGCTCGTAGGCGTTTTCGAGGTGGACGGAATGAGCGGCGCGGCTGACGAAAGAAGATTCGTTATAGAGGCGACGAAGCTTGTATATCCTTATCTTCGTTCCGCGGTTACCAACCTCACGGCAAGCGCTTTTATCGCGCCTTTGAATCTGCCCGTGATTTCCGGACCCATTTTCCCCGAAGACAGAGACCAGTTTGCGTTTACTGCCGGCGATTTGAATTAAGCTATGTTCAGATACCAAGACTATCCTGCGATTGCCGCGGCGCGTAAGCAAAGAATAAGGCTTACGAACGCCGCGTTCAAAGCGGAATTAAAGGCACACCGTAAAAACAACGAGATATACGACGCGCGCTGGGACGAGGCGCTTGAAAAAAGAGACAAATTTGTTATAAACGGCTTTGCGAAAGAGGTTTTCGATGCGTTTGCGCCGTTGAAACCCGATTTGACCGCGCCCGAAACGGGGCGTACATATACGTGGGACGAATTATACGGAGATAATTTCGAGGTTTTGTCCGACATTATGAAATCTTCTTTGCCAATGCTGATAGAAGAGGAAAATCCTTACCGTCTGCCCGACAAATATTATTATTCCGAGGAAGAGGAAAGGGAAATCCGCCGTATAGAAAACGAGAAATCTGATAAGCTGGCGCAGGTGCGCAAGGGCGGAAGATGGCTGCTTATAGCCGCCGCGATAGGTCTGGCGTTTGCGTTTATCGTTTATATTTTTGAAACTTAATGTAATTATCTCCGATTTTTTTGCGGGGATTTTGCTTTAAATTGCTTTAAATGCAGATAAAAAGTGTTGACAAGCCCCCGAATGTGTGTTAAACTCAAAAAGCACTCAATCGGGGGTGTAATTTTTTTGTACGGAGTTTTTCCAGATGAAAGCACAAGTAAGAACCAAAATAACTTTCGAATGTACCGAGTGCAAACACCGCAATTACGACAGTTATAAAAATAAACGCAACGACCCTGACAGACTCACGATGTCGAAATACTGCCCTTTCTGCAAGAAGCACACGGAACACAAAGAGAGCAAGTAATATACACGCAAAGCCCGCGTATTGTTGTGCGTGCGGTTTAAGCGGTTTGAGAGCTTGTTTCCGGGCGGTAAATTTTTTTTCGCCGCCGTTGCCGTTTTAAAACGGTTTTGGCGGATTAAACGGTGCAATGCGTTGTTTTGCGAAACGGCTCTCGTATTCTTTGCGCAATTTCAAGCGTATACCGAAATATTGTCGCGCAAATCCGTTTTTTCGGATTTGCAGAGATTAAAGCAGGTTGCGCCGGACGGAAACGTTGTTTTCGGTTGCGCGGCAAATTAATTTAAAAGGGGTTTGTGTCATGGCAAATCAGTCTGATAAAAATACCAAAAAGCCCAACATATTCGTAAGAATGGGCAGAAAACTCAAAGAAACCTTTTCGGAGCTTAAAAGGGTTACGTGGCCCAGCGTTCCGAAAGTGGTAAGAGGCACATGCGTTGTTCTGGTGGTCGTAACAGTTTTCCTTTTGATAGTTACGGGCATCAATTACGGTTTGCAGGAGCTTCTGCATCTTATTACGGGTATCGGAGCGTAAATTATGGCGACGATGGTAGCTGATACCGAAAACCCTTGCTGGTATATTCTTCACACCTATTCGGGCTATGAATCGATGGTGAAGGACAGCCTTTTTCGGTTAATAGAAAACAACAATTTGCAGAACATGATATTCGACGTCAAAATCCCTATGGAGCAGACGATTGAAGAAAAGAACGGCAAGCGTAAGATTGTTGAACGCAAGCTGTTGCCTTGTTACGTGTTCATTAAAATGATATATTCCAACCAGCTTTGGTACTGGGTAACCAACACAAGAGGCGTTACGGGCTTTGTAGGGCCTCAGGGCAGACCCATTCCTATGAAAGAATCTGAAATACGCAAAATGCGACTTGAAGAGGTTGTGGTTGACGCAGACTTCAAGGTAGGCGATAAGGTAGGCGTTGACGCCGGTCCTTTGGAGGGATTCGAGGGAATTATCACCGAACTCAACGACGCCGCGCAGAAAGCGAAAGTCAATATTCAGATGTTCGGCAGAAATACCGACGTCGAAGTGGAATATATCCAGATAAGAAAAATAGAAGAGTAAAACATGGGAAACGGCAGAACGGATAGCGCGGATATGTTTATCGGCAACTTACTTAAATAAATGTAAGCTAACCGAAAAAACAAAGCGCGGAACAGTTAAGTTGTTTGTATGTGTTTTGAATATAGTGGGAGGATACGTAAAATCTTTCAATGCGTAGCCGTTTAACCACATAAGGAGATTAAAAAATGGCAAAGAAAATTACTGCGGTAGTTAAATTGCAACTCCCCGCGGGCAAAGCTACGCCCGCTCCCCCCGTAGGTTCTACGTTAGGCCCTCACGGTATAAACATTCCTGGTTTCACCAAGGAATTCAACGCTAAGACCGCGGCTCAGGCGGGACTTATCATTCCCTGCGTAGTTACCATTTATCAGGACAGAAGCTTTACTTTCGAACTTAAAACGCCCCCCACGCCCGTGCTTATCAAAAAAGCGCTCGGTCTGGAAACGGCAAGCGCACGCCCCAACAGAGATAAGGTGGGCAAGCTTACCAAAGCTCAGGTAGAAGAAATAGCAAAAACCAAAATGCCCGATTTGAACTGCACCGATTTGGATGCGGCAAAGAGCATGGTTAAAGGCACCGCGCGCTCTATGGGCGTTACGGTGGAAGAGTAAGGAGGGCGTGAAGATGAAACTTGCTAAAAAATATGCCGAAAGCGTAAAGCTTTACGACCGTTCCAAATCTTATGAATTAAACGAAGCCGCCAAACTTGTTGTTGAAACGGCAAAAGCAAAATTCGACGAAACAATCGAACTTCACGTTCGTTTGGGCGTAGACCCCCGTCAGGCAGACCAGCAGGTCCGCGGCGTGCTCGTTCTTCCCAACGGAACGGGTAAAACGAAGAAGGTTCTCGTTATCGCGAAGGGCGACAAGGCGGACGCGGCAACGGCTGCGGGCGCGGATTACGTGGGCGCGGAAGAAACCATTCAGCGTATTCAGTCGCAGAACTGGTTTGATTTCGACGTTATGATTACCACCCCCGATATGATGGGTATGGTAGGTAGAATCGGACGTATCCTCGGACCCAAGGGCTTGATGCCCAACCCCAAGTCGGGTACGGTTACTATGGACGTTGCGAAAGCCGTTAAAGAAGTTAAAGCGGGTAAGGTTGAATACCGTTTGGATAAAACGGCTATCATTCACTGCCCCATCGGCAAAAAGTCGTTCGGCGTTGAAAAGCTTGCGGAAAACTTCAACGCGCTTATGGACGCTATCGTAAAGGCAAAACCCGCGGCGGCAAAAGGACAGTACATCAAATCCGTTACCCTTTCCGCAACGATGGGCCCCGGCGTTAAAGTAACTTATAACAAAGGTTAAAATTGCTTGACAGTAAAACGTCAAAACGATAAAATAGCAAAGTAAATATATTTTCTGTGCCGCAGAAGGCGGGTGCTTTACGCTCAATATCCCGCTCAGGTGACAGGTGATTTCTTATGATTTTCCGAAATTCCCCGCGTCGCCGAACACGGGGAATTATATTTTTACTAAATATTAAAGGAGGTAAAAATTTGTCAGCTAATTTCGAAGCTAAAAAACTGGTAGTTGAAGAGATTACGGAAAAAATCAAGGCGTCTAAGTCGGTTGTTCTCGTTGATTACAACAAGCTTACCGTTGCGGAAGTTTCCGCCCTCAGAAACAAATGCAAACAGGCTAACTGCGAATACAAGGTTTATAAAAACACGCTTGTAAGAAAGGCTTTGAACGATTTGGGTTTCAAGGATTTCGACAGCGATTTGAACGGACCTACGGCTGTGGCTTTCGGCGCGGATGAAACGAGCGCCGCAAAACTTATGGTTGCCGCCGCTAAGGATTACGAAGAAAAAATCGTTATAAAGAGCGCGTTTGTGGACAACGCATACGTGGATAAGGCGGGCGTTAAAGCCCTTGCTTCGATGCCTTCGAGAGAAGAGCTCGTTGCGAAAATGCTTGGTTCTATGCAGGCTCCCGTATCGAATTTCGTGGGAGTGCTCAACAATTTGGTTGCGGGTATCGTGCGCGTATTGAACGGTATCGCTCAATCCAAACAGAATTAATTTTATTATTAAGAGGGGGCGCACTCCTTAAAGCGCGAAAAAAATATAAAAATTAAATTATAAAAAATCAGGAGAATTAAATAAAATGGCAGACGTAAAGAAATTTATCGAAGAAATCAAAACTATGACCGTATTGGAGCTCAACGAGCTCGTTAAAGCACTTGAAGAAGAATTCGGCGTAAGCGCAGCAGCTCCCGTAGCTGTTGCTGCGGCTCCCGCAGCAGGCGCGGCTCCCGCAGCAGCTGCTGAAGAAAAGACCGAATTCAACGTAGTTCTTAAAGACGCAGGCGCTAAGAAAATCGACGTTATCAAAGTTGTACGCGCTTTCACCGGACTTGGACTTGTTGAAGCTAAAGCGGCAGTTGAAAAGGGCGGCGTTCTTAAAGAAAACGTTGCTAAAGAGGATGCTGATAAAATTCTTGCAGACCTCAAAGCAGCAGGCGCAACCGCAGTTTTGGAATAATTTCTTGAATTAAGAATAATAAAACCGCCCGCGGCAAACGCCGCGGGCGGTTTAAATTTGTTGCGGATAACATTTTACTGAAAGTATTTTGCGGACGGTTGAATTATTTGCGGTAACCGATTATAAGTTGCGAAAAACAGATTTTATAATGCAACAATATTGTGGCAAAGTAAAAATAGGTTAGTATACTGTAATAATTTTGTTCAAGAAAAAACTTCATTAATTTCTGCTTTATAAGGATATCGACACAGAACAATTTGATTTAGTTAAGAGAAGAAATCAGATGTTATATTACAACAATAATTTAATTAGCGTAAAAAACAGTTTTTGTGCATAATCGGTGGCTATGCCGCAAGATTAACTTAGCAAAGCAAAAAATGGCTATTATACTGTAATAATATTTTAATAGAGTAAAAAATAGATAGCGTAATATAAAGTTTTTAAACAAGTCTGACAAATTAGATATTATACTTTGGTAATATTTAGCTAAGTCTACAAGATACCTGTTGTATTGCAGTGATATTTTCGCGGATTAAAAAAATACTTGCTATACCCCGGTAAATTTTAGTGAAATTAAAAAAATGCTTGTTATCCCCCGGTAATATTTTAGCGAAGTTTAAAAAATTACTTGTCGTACCGCAAGTAATTTTTTGCGGGAGCAAAAAATTACTTGACTATACCGCATTTAAAAAGTAAAATAAAATAGTATAGTTATGAAAAGTTCAGTTTTAAAGAAAATCATTATATGCGCGGTTTCGGCTGTAACGGTTGCGTTTACGGCTGTTTCGGCGAGCGCGTGTTCGATAGAAACCGACCACCCCGAAGTACAGATAACTTATGACTTCAACGGAGAAAGTTACGAAGTAAAATATACGCTTTACAGAAATATGTATCCTCATACCGTAAGGCATTTTATCGAGCTTGCAAAAGAAAACTTCTACGATAACACCATTATCCACGATTATAAAACAACCGATTGGTTTACGGGCGGATACGAATATAACGAAGAAGATTATACGGCGCTTTCGGGCAACGCTAACCAGCTTTCCGAATATTTCGAGCTGGACAGCCATTCCAAAGAAGAAGCTTATTATAAACTGCACCTTACCCCTTCCGTTTATAAAAACCGCGGTTACGACGATAAACAGAACGAAACCGTGAAAGAAGAAGACGCGTTGCAGACGGTAATGGGCGAGTTTTATAACAATATCCACCAGGATATAGAAAAAGGAAAACTCACGGCGGAATACGGTTGCCTTAAAATGTTCTATTACGAAAAGGAAACCACCCAGAAAATTTATGTAACCCCTACTAAAGACCAGATAATAATGGCGGATTACAAAAAGAACTGTGCGACTTCGCTTTTCGCTTTGCAGACGGGGACAAGCTCTTCTTATTCGGAATCAAACTATGCGGTTTTCGCAAGACTGAGCAGCACTGAAATTTTCGACGATTTGGTCGACGCCGTAAACGAATATATTTCAAGCAACCACGGAGGAACGGCAAGCAATTTCTATACTGCTACCGACGTGCGCGTAGACAACCTTGATACTTTCTCAAAAGAGAGTGAAAAGGACAGAGGTATTTCCGTAACTTTCAACGTGCCCAAAACCCCCATTATAATTAAATCGGTTAAGGTTACTAAATACTGATTTTCAACGTTTAACTATCAAACCTATGACAAACCCGCGGAATTCCGCGGGTTTTAATACTTGATTTTAAAGGCTTTTTGTTATACAATACTAAGAAATACGAGGGAGAAAAATTATGAATTTATTGTTTTCTTTTGCAGACGTGCCTATTTGGGCTTGGATTGTCGTTGCAGCTGTCGTAGTTGTTGCGATAATTCTGATAGTTGTTATCGTTATGCTTGCGCGTAAAAAATCAAAAACCAAAGCGGAGGCGAAGGAAAAAGTTCAGCCGACAAAGAGAGCGGAAGAACCCGTAAAGGAAGAAAAACCCGCGCCCGCGCCCAAAGCCGAGGAAAAACCCGTTAAAAACATACAGCCCGCGGCGGAAGAGAAGAAAGCCGAAGAGCCCGTGAAAGAAAGGGATAACGGAAAGGTTTATCATATTTCCAAGCGCAAATCGGACGGCAAGTGGCAGATAAAACTCGAAGGCGGGGCAAAGGCTATAAAGCTTTTCGATACACAGGCGGAAGCTATCGCATACGGCAAAACGCTTGCGGACAATCAGGACGCACGTTTTGTGTTGCACAAGCTTGACGGCTCTTTCAGAAAACTGACTTATTGAACAAATTGAAACCGCGCTTTTAATTTTAAGGCGCGGAACGGAAATTATTTTTGCGGAAGGTGATATTATGACTAAGATAGATATATTTTCTGGATTTTTGGGGGCGGGCAAAACCACGCTTATCAAAAAATTGATTAAAGAGGCATATGCGGGAGAACAAATCGTTTTAATTGAAAACGAGTTCGGCGAAATCGGAATAGACGGCGGATTTTTAGCTGACGCCGGAATTAAAATTAACGAACTTAATTCCGGCTGTATTTGCTGTTCGCTTGTCGGCGATTTTGCAAAGGCGCTTGAAAAGGTGCAGAAAGAATATAATCCCGACCGCATTTTAATAGAACCTTCGGGCGTGGGCAAGCTTTCCGACGTTATAAAAGCGGTTGAAAGCGCAAAGCTCGAAGATTGCAAAATCAATTCTTATACCGCGGTTGTCGACGCGGTAAAGTGCAAAATGTATATGAAAAACTTCGGCGAGTTTTTCAACGACCAGATAGAAACGGCGGCATGCATAGTTTTCAGTCATACGGATACGGCAAGCGCGGAAAAGCTTGCGCAGGCGGTTGAGCTTGTGCGCGGGCATAACGCAAACGCGACTATAGTTACCACGCCTTTGGGCGAGCTTGACGGAAAGGAAATTCTTTCCGCAATGGAACATTCAAAAACTCTTGAAAGCGAACTCGAAGAGCTTGAACACAGTCACGGTCATTGTTGCCACGGACACGACCATGAACACGAACATCATCACGGTCACGGCGAGGGCTGCGGCTGCGGACACAGTCATGACGAGGAAGAAGAGCATCATTGTTGCCACGGGCATCATCACCACGAGGAACATGAGCACCACGGTGAAAATTGCGGCTGCGGACATCATGAGCACGAACACCGCCATGAGCATGGTGAGGAGTGCGGTTGCGGGCATCACCACCACGATGACGGACATGAACATCACCATCACGCGGACGAAGTGTTCACAAGCTGGGGCGTGGAAACGAGTAAGAAATTCACAAAACAAGAGCTTGAAAAGGCTTTGTCCGAACTTTCTGACGCGGGGCGTTTCGGCACCGTTTTGCGCGCAAAGGGCATAGTGCCCTGCGAGTGCGGAAAGTGGCTTCACTTCGATTATATCCCCGACGAAACCGATATCCGCGAAGGTTTGGCTTCTTACACGGGCAGACTTTGCGTAATCGGTTCTAAAATCGACGAAGATAATCTCGCCGTATTGTTCGGTGTAAAATAATGCAGGAAGATATTTCGGTTTATTTGTTTCTGGGCTTTCTGGAAAGCGGCAAAACAAAATTCATACAGGAAACTTTGGAAGACCCGCGTATGGATACGGGCGAACGCACACTTTTGCTTGTTTGCGAAGAGGGCGAAGAGGAGTATTCCCCCGATAATTTCAACGTAAAATACGTAACGAAAGTAACTTTGGAAAGCGCGCAGGAGCTCACGTTGCAAAACCTTGAAACTCTTACGCAAAAATACAAGATTCAGCGCGTCGTGGTCGAATACAACGGAACGTGGCTTTTGCAGCAGTTTTTCGACGCCATGCCCGAAAGCTGGGTCATTAACCAGATTATGACCTTTTTCGACGCGTCCACGTTTTTGAATTATAACCAGAATATGCGCCAGCTTGTGTTCGATAAAATACAAATGACGCAAATGGTTGTTTTCAATCGGTTTAAGGGCGAATTTGAAAAGCTCGATTTCCATAAAGTAGTGCGCGGAATTTCCCGCCGCCCCGATATAGTTTACGAATATATCGGCGGAAAGGCGGAGTTTGACGAAATAGAAGACCCGATGCCGTTTGACGTGAACGCGCCCGTAATTGAAATAGAAGACAGAGATTTTGCGTGGTTTTACCGCGATTTGGCGGAAAAAACGGACGAATATATCGGGAAAACCGTAAAATTCAAGGGTATGGCGGCGGTGTCAAAGCGCGTGCCCAAAGGGTATATCGTGCTCGGCAGACACATTATGACGTGTTGCGAGGCGGATATATCTTACGACGGCTTTGCCGTTAAAACCTGCGGTTTGATTGACGAAGTTAAAACGCGCGACTGGCTCGCCGTAACCGCAAAAATCACGGTTGAAAAGAACGCTGTTTACCGCGGCGAAGGTCCTGTTTTGATAGCGGAAAAAATCGAGCGTGCGGAAGCGCCCGAAGAAGCGGTTGTAACTTATTACTGATATGAAAGAGCCGGAAACCTTTATAACCGAAATGCCGGAGAACGGTTTGGGAGAATGGCTTTACGGCTATACTTCTTCCGACAATATTTACGCCGACAGAAGGGGCAACACAAAAAAGTATTGGAAAGAACCTTCGGGGATTTTTCTTTTGCTGGTTGCCGCGTTTTTGGTGTTTTGGTTTGTCTATTCCGTAATTTTTGCCGTTATTGACGGCGGTTCGGTTTTTCTTCATTTGTCGGACGGATTTGCCGTTTTCGTTATGGTAATAATAATTTTGTTGAGCGTTTTCGGCGGTTGGGGGTACCTTGTGCGGTTAGAAGCGCGTTTGAGAGCGCGCGGAAATACCGAGAACGAAGATTATGTAAAAGTAGTGGAAGAGCAAAATAAATTTTTAAATTCTTTCAATGTGTTTACGGATTATATAGTTTTACAGATTGCGGGCGAAGAAAAGATTATAAACAGAAATTATCTCGAAACGGTAAAGCTTTTTCGCGTTGCGGAAGGTTATCAGGTTGTTTTTGTTTCAAAATTCGGAGAAGAAATCGATATTTGCGATTTGGTTGTTCCGTATTCGCAGTTTAAAGAGCTTAAAAAATGTTTTAACGATAAATTAACCTTAAAAAACGCGAAAAAGGCGTTTGACGGTAAATTTATAAACCAAAAAATTGTTGTGCCCGTTGTTGTGGGCGCGGCGCTTATTGCGATTTCATCGTTTTTCGGTTTGCCGATATTTTCTGATTTTAAGTCCTTTCACGAATTTTTATGCGGTTTTGACGGGCTTAACTGCGGACTTGTGTTCTTTTTTTCAATCGGCGTAGCGGTGGCGGTAAGCGGAATAATTGCTCTTGCTAAGCTTATTGTTTATAAAGTTGATAAAACATAAACCTTTAAAATAACGCGTCCGACGGCAAACAAGCCGTCGGACGCGTATTATTTACGGTTAAACTGAGTAATTCATAAAATAATTTTAATCTTCAAGACCTAACAAATAGTCGGCAGAAACTTCAAAATATTTGGCAAGCGTTATTATATGTAATGCCGTAGGTATTCTGTCGCCGTTCTCCCAAAAGGAAATCGCGCTTTTGCTTATGCCCGTTTCTTTTGCAAGCTGCACTAATGATAAACCTTTTTCAATTCGTAATTCTTTTAATCGTTCAGTAAAGTAATTCATAAGATAGTTTAATCTTCCAAACCGAAAAGTACGTTTGGAGTTATGCCGAGTTTTTCATAAATAGTTTTAATATTATCATAACTCGGTTTTTTACGACCCAATAACCATTGGTTTACGGTTGTTTGATTAACGTTTAAAATTTCCGCAAGTTTTTGTTGAGTTAATTGTTGCTCAACCATAACCTGTTTTATTACTTCAATGTAATCCATAAAATATTTTTAATCTTCTAAGCCTAATAAATAATCAGCGGAAACATCAAGCGCTTTGCACAATTGTAAAAAGGTGTCAAGGCGCGGAAGTTTTTTGGTCGTATAATATTGGGTAATCATTTCGGGAGAAACGCCTGTTTTTTCGGCAAGTTCTTTTGTTGTAATTCCGCTGCGCTTTATTTCTTCGTATAATCTTTCTCTGAAAACCTGTATCATAATAAAATTTTTAATCTTCTAAACCGAGCAAGTAATCGGTGGAAGTTTCTAAAATCTGGGCAAGTTTTACAAGCACGTCTAAACTTATTTTTGACGTGCCTTTTTCGTATTGTGTTAAAGTATTTTGTGCTACGCCGATTTTTTCTGCCAAAGCTTTTTGTGACAGCCCGAATACCGTTCTCAACTCTTTTATGCGTAATCCGGTTTTTTCCATATTAAAATCTATCATACAGATATTTTATTGCTTAAATCTTTATAATGCTTGACATATCTGTGTTGCAGATTTATAATTATTGTACAAATTGCATTGAGGTGGTTTATGAAATCGGTTATTGAGGAAATTTATAAAGGGAAATCCGGCGATGGATTTATTAAAGAAACGGACGAGTTTTGGGAAATTTCCGACGAGATTGCGGCGCTTGCGATGGAGTTTGAAAATTCTCTGAACGAAGAACAAAAGCAAATGTTTGCAAATCTTTTAAATAAAACTGATGAAGAAGCGCACGAATACGCAAAAGCGCGGTTTTTTGAGGGATTTAAAAAGGGTATTTTGCTTGGGATAGAGGTTAACGGATAAAAACCGTATGTTAAGCCGCCGAAAATATTTCGGCGGCTTTTTTTATTTGCCTATTGAATTGAGTGAAATTATATATTATAATGCAAATATAAGCCGCTGATTTAAGCGGGATAAGGGGACTACTATGAATATTACGGCAAAAGAAATCAGAAATGTTGCGATAATCGGGCACAGCGGAGAGGGAAAAACTACTCTTTGCGAGGCGATGCTCTTCAACGGCGGCGTTATAGACCGCATGGGCAAAACCGAAGACGGAACAACCGTTACGGACTTTGACGAGCTTGAAAAGGCAAAGAAAATTTCCGTTTATACCTCCGTTGCCTATCTTATTTGGAAAGGCGTAAAAATCAATCTTTTGGATTTGCCCGGCTTTTACGATTTCGAGGGCGAACGGCACGAGGGGCTTGCGGCTTGCGGTGCGGCGGTTCTTGTTATCGGCGCGAACGGAGTTTTGCCCATAGGCGCGGAAAGCGTGGTTGAATACTGTTTGAAACTCGGCAAACCGCTCGTTATTTTTATAAACGGTATGGATAAGCCGAACGCGGACTACGCGGGAACGGTTGCCGCGCTTAAAGAAAAATATGCGGGCAAGCTTGCGCCCATTCAGTTGCCTATCATGGCTGACGGAAAAATGACGGGTTACGTCAACGCGATTCAGGAAAAGGCTTATAAATTTTCCACGCAAGGACCGCAGGAAATTGAAATACCCGCGGAACTGCGCGGATATATGGAAGAAATGCAGACGAGCCTTATGGAAACCGCAGCTGAAAACGACGAAATTCTTTTGGATAAATATTTCGAAGAAGGAAAGCTTTCCAAAGACGATACCGTTCACGGCGTGAGAAAGGGCATCGCCACGGGCAACGTAATCCCCGTAATGGCGGGAAGCGCGCTCCAAAACCGAGGTGTTATCAATCTTTTGGACGAAATCGTCCGCTATATGCCCACGGCGAACGAACGCAAAAACTCGCTTGCAACAGATTTGAACGCTGACGAAATTGTTAACGTAAATTGCGAAGAGGACGGACCTTTCGCAGCGCAGGTTTTCAAAACTGTTTACGACGCGTATTCGGGCAAGCTAAATTATATAAAGATTTTCCGCGGAAGACTGAAAAGCGGTATGACGGTTTTGAACTCCAATACAGGGGGCGAAGAGCGTATCGGGCAGATTTTTGCGTTGCGCGGAAAAAAATGCGAGCTTGTGCCCGAGCTTACGGCGGGCGATATCGGCGCGGTGAATAAGCTTACGAGTACTGATACTAACCATACGCTTTGCGCGACGGGCACGAATTTGCAGTTCGACCCTATCCGGTTCCCCAAGCCTTCTCTTTCTTTGGCGGTGAACGCCGTTACAAAGGGAGACGAAGATAAGGTCTTTGCAGGCTTTAATAAAATGAGCGAGGAAGATTATACTTTTTCGGTTGAAAAGCGTGCGGATACCGGCGAGCTTGTTGTGAGCGGGCAAGGCGAGGTGCATATAGAGATGCTTGCAAAAAAGCTGAAACAGCGTTACAATATCGACGTAACTCTGGCAGAACCGAAAATTCCTTACCGCGAAACTATACGTGCCGTTGCCAACGCGGAGGGCAAACATAAAAAGCAATCCGGCGGGCACGGACAGTACGGACATTGCAAAGTGCGGTTCGAGCCTTGCGAAGAGGAGTTTGTGTTCGGCGACGAGGTTGTCGGCGGAGCTGTGCCCAAGCAGTACATCCCCGCGGTGGAAAAGGGCTTGCGTGAGTGTCTGGGGCGCGGAGTTCTTGCAGGATACCCCGTGATAGGCGTTAAAGCGGTTTTGTATGACGGAAGTTATCACGACGTGGATTCTTCGGAGATGGCGTTCAAAGCGGCGGCTGCGCTTGCGTTTAAAGAGGGGATTAAAAATGCAAAGCCGGTGTTGCTTGAACCCGTTATGAAGTTGCGCGTTTTGGTTGCGGGAGATTATCTCGGCGCGGTAATGGGGGATATATCCAAACGGCGCGGAAGAATTTCCGAAAGCTCGCAAGAGGGCGGATTGACTGTGGTTGCGGCGGAAGTTCCTCTTTCCGAAATAACCAAATATGCAACGGATTTGCGCGGAATGACGCGCGGACAGGGGAAATTTTCAACCGAGTTTGTGCAGTATGAAGAAGTTCCGCCCCAAATTGCGGATAAAATCATAAAAGGATAATAAAGAAGAAAAGTTATTTATAAAAACGCGCCCGAAAGTTTAACTTTCGGGCGCTCTTTTATTTAAACTGTTTTCAGTCTTCCAAACCTAATAAATAATCTGCCGACACGTTAAAATATCTGCAAATTTTTTTCAACGTTTCGAGCGACGGTTCTCTTATGCCTGTTTCGTAATTTGTAAATGCGTTTCTCGTCATACCCAAAGCGAAAGATACGTCTTTTTGCGATAAGCCGTTCTCTAACCGCAGTGTTTTAAGTTTTTCGGCAAAATCTGTCATAAAAAAATATTAACACAGACTGTGTGCAAAATATCGACAAGTCACACAGTATTTTAATTTTCTAAATCCAATAGGTAGTCTGCGGAGATTTTATAAAATCTGCAAATGCGCTTGATTGTATCGACTGACGGCTCTCTTATGCCGTGTTCATAGTTTGCATATGCGCTTAACGTTAACCCTAACGAGGATGAAACTTGCTTTAAAGTAAGTCCGTTTTCATTTCTTAATTCTTTTAAGCGGTTATGAAGTTCCATAAAATTATTATTGCACAATATGTGGAAAAATGATTGACTTTGCACAAAACGTGTAATATAATATTTGCACAATATGTGTAATAATAAATGAGTAATAAACGGTTTTTTAATCCTCCAGACCTAATAAATAATCAGCGGAGATTTCGAATATTTTGCAAATTTTTATGATATGCTCGGCTGACGGCGTGCTTTTATTGTTTTCCCATAAAGAGACGTTGTCTTGTGATACGGAAAGTAATTCTCCGAATTGTTGCTGTGATAAGCCCCTTTCGGTTCTTATTGTTTTTATTCTTTGCGCTAAGGTATTTTGCATGATTATATGATACGAAAAATTCTCGTAAAATACTTGACTTACGAGCAATTCTCGTATAACATATCTATATAAATTTTGCTGCGATTGTTTTTAAATTGAAAGGAGAGAGAAGTTATGCTTGAAAGTATTTATTTCGGAGATAAAAGGTATTGTGAAAAGCTGCCGGATACAAAAACATATCTGGAATTAAGCAAAAAATTTCACGGCGCGATAGAGGAATACAGAAAAAACGTTTCCGAGGAAAGCTTTGAAAAATTTGACGGTATTATCAATCTTGCGGCGCTTATGGACGGAGAAAGGAATTTTAAAAACTTTAAAGACGGGTTTTAGCTTGGGCTGTTTATAGCGTTGGAGCTGGGCAAAGAGGAGTAAATTCGTTCAAATTTGTGAAATATTTTCAAAATAAATGTTATATTTCATTTTAAAAAGTCCATAAGAAAATATAATACCCATAAAATACATATTTTTGTAACATTGGGTTTGCCCTAAATATGCGGGATTTGCTGTAAAAACGCCCATATATTGGGGGTTTTAAAAACAGGCGGCAAAAATGCGGTAAATCGGGCGAAAAACACGCAAAAACGCATAAAAAACGGCGAAAAACCTTAAAAATTCGCTGTAAATTCCGTTGACTTTATCAAACGGCTATTATATAATAGACAAGCGCGTCATAAAAAGAGAATACTTTTTGTGCGTTTTGTGTATAGGAATGAGGTGCAAAGTTACTGAAAAATGCGGATTTTAAGCTCCCGCACAGATAATTTGCGCTGACAAGTGTGGGGGCGCGACCCCTGCGACTAACCGCGGCTTAATCTTAACGCCGAGACATCGGTGTTTTTTAGTGGAAAAGTCGCGATACACACGGATAAGTTGACGCGTTAAATTATCATTTTGGTTAGGAAAAAGGAGTTAAACAATGGCAGGACAGAAAATCAGAATCAAACTTGCGGCATACGACCACGAACTCGTGGATTTGGCGGCGGCACGCATCGTTGAAACGATGAAGAAGAGCGGCGCAAAAATTTCGGGGCCTATTCCCCTCCCCACGGAAAGGGAAATAGTTACGATACTTCGTTCCCCCCACAAATACAAGGACAGCCGCGAACAGTTCGAACAGAGAACTTATAAGAGAATTATCGATATTTACACCCCCAACGCGAAGCTTTTGGACACGGTTCACCTTCCCGCGGGCGTCGATATCAAAATCAAGCTGTAATCGCTTTATACCATATTATTATATAAGTCAATATAGATACTCTACGCAAGGCAGACGACGGTAACGGCGGGACGGCGGAGCGCGGTATCTGAAAATAAAAAATTTATCGGAGGAACTTTATCAATGAATAAAGCAATCATCGGCCGTAAAGCGGGAATGACGCAGATATTTACGGCGGAGGGCAAGGTTATCCCCGTAACCGTAATCGAAGCGGGTCCCTGCCCCGTAGTGCAAATCAAAACCGTTGAAAAGGACGGCTATGCCGCTTTGAAAATAGGTTTTGACGAGGCAAAGGAAAAGGCTTTGACAAAGCCTGAACTCGGACAGTTCAAAAAAGCAAACGTAAAACCTTGCAAAGTTTTGAAAGAATTCCGTCTTGACAACACGGCTAATTACGAAGTCGGCAACGAAATCAAAGTAGACGTGTTCGCGGCGGGGGACAAGGTAGACGTTCACGGCGTATCCAAAGGTCACGGCTACAGCGGCGTTATCAAACGCTGGAACCAGCACAGACTTAAAGAAACCCACGGCGTAGGCCCCGTGCACAGAGAACCCGGTTCTATGGGTGCGAACAGCTCGCCTTCGCGCGTGTTCAAGAACAAGCGTCTCGCAGGTCAGTACGGTGTTGAAAACGTAACCGTGCAGAATCTTGAAATAGTAAGAGTGGACGCAGAGAGAAACTGTTTACTGATAAAGGGGTCGGTCCCCGGACCCAACGGCAGCGTCGTTACCATTAACGACACCGTGAAATAAGGAGGTACGAAAGTATGCCTAGTATTAAAGTGTATAAAATGGACGGCACGGAAGCCGGAACAATGAAACTCAGCGATAAGGTGTTCGGCGTTGAATACAACGAACCCCTCATTCATCAGGCTGTTGTAACCCGCCTTTCCAACGAAAGACAGGGCACGAAATCAACCCTCACCCGTACGGAAGTGCGCGGCGGCGGAAGAAAGCCTTGGAGACAGAAAGGCACGGGTAATGCGCGTCAGGGCTCTATAAGGGCTCCTCAGTGGATTAAGGGCGGCGTTGTATTCGCACCTAAGAGCCGCGACTTCTCCAAAGATATGAACAAGAAGGCAAAGATTGCGGCGCTTTTGTCCGCTCTTTCCAAAAAGGTTGCCGACGGCGAAATCGTAGTGGTTGACAAGCTTGAAGTAAAAGAGGGCAAAACCAAAGAAATGGTTGCTTTCCAGAACGCATTGAAGCTTGATAAATCCGCGGTTATCGTTATGGACAACAACGATGAAAAGGTTATCCTTGCCGCAAGAAACATTCAAAAACTTTCCACTTTGCCCGTGGCTCAGATTTCCACATACGAAGTGGTCGCCAACGCGAAAGTCGTTCTGACAAAAGCCGCGGTTAAGAAAATAGAGGAGGTCTACGGAGAATAATGTTTGCCGAAGATATAATTTTGAAACCTCTCCTCACGGAAAAGGGCTACGACGGTATAGCGGACAAGAAATATACGTTCATAGTTAAAAAGTCCGCGAACAAAACACAGATTAAAGCGGCTGTTGAAAAGCTTTTCGAAGTAAAAGTAGAAAGCGTTAACACCGTTAACTGCAAAGGCAAGAAAAAGAGAATGGGAAGAAGCGAAGGCTACACCCCCGACTACAAGAAAGCAATCGTCCAGCTTACGGCTGACTCCAAGGCGATTGAGTACTTCAACTCGTTATCGTAAGGAGGATACAAATGGCTATCAAGAGATATAAACCTACCTCCCCCGCGCGCCGTTTTATGACGGTAAACGCGTATGCGGAGCTTTCCGGCGATAAGCCCGAAAGAAGCCTTTTGCACGATAAGCGCAAATCGGGCGGCAGAAACAATCAGGGTAAAATTTCCGTTCGTCACATCGGCGGCGGCAACAGAATCAAATACAGAATAATAGATTTCAAGCGCAATAAAGACGGTATCCCCGCAACGGTTAAGTCGATTCAGTACGATCCCAACCGTTCGGCGCACATCGCTTTGCTTGCATACGCCGACGGCGAAAAGAGATATATACTTGCTCCCGTAGGTCTTACGGTGGGCGACAAGGTTGTATCGGGAAGCGGCGCGGACATCAAGTCCGGCAACTGCCTGTGCCTTGCGGATATCCCCGTAGGTACGGTTGTGCACGCAATCGAACTTAAACCCGGCAGGGGTGCGCAGATTGCGCGTTCGGCAGGAATTTCCGCCCAGATAATGGCTAAAGAGGGCGCTTATGCAACCATTAAGATGCCTTCCGGTGAAATGCGCCTCGTTTCCTTGAAGTGCAAGGCGACGATAGGTCAGGTCGGAAACCTCGAACATGAAATTATCCGCGTGGGTAAAGCGGGTAAGACGCGCCACCTCGGCATACGTCCTACCGTCCGCGGTTCGGTTATGAACCCGAACGACCACCCTCACGGCGGCGGCGAAGGCAAGAGCCCTGTAGGACACGCAGGACCTATGACGCCTTGGGGCAAACCTGCTCTCGGCTATAAGACGAGAAAGAAGAAGAACCCCACTTCCAAATTTATATTAAAGAGAATCAATTAAGGAGGAATAGACAATGTCAAGAAGCATTAAGAAAGGACCTTACGCCGAAGAAAGGCTTATGTCGAGAATACTTGCCATGAACGAAGCAGGCGAGAAAAAGGTCGTTAAAACATGGTCGCGCGCGACGACGATATTCCCCCAGATGGTCGGACATACGATTGCCGTTTACGACGGAAGAAAACACGTTCCCGTATACGTAACCGAAGATATGGTAGGCTGCAAGCTCGGCGAATTCGCTCCTACGAGAACGTTCAAAGGGCACGCGGCTAAGACCGCCAAGAAGTAAGGAGTGACATTATGGCAAAGAATATGAACTTAAAAAAAGAAAGAATCGAAGCCAACAAAGACCGTCGCCCCTACGCAACGGCTAAATATCTGAGAATTTCCCCCTATAAAATCAGAACGGTGCTTGCGCTTATCCGCGGCAAATCCGTTGAAGAGGCTGCGGGAATACTCACATACTGCAACAAGGGCGGCAGCGAAGAAGTTAAAAAAGTTCTTCTTTCGGCTGCGGCAAACGCGGAACACAATCAGGGTATGGACAGAAGCGACCTCATAGTCGCGGAAGCGTTCGCAAACGGCGGACCCCACCTGAAGAGAATGCAACCCGTTTCAAAGGGTCGCGGACACGCGATTTTGAAGAGAACGAGCCACGTAACGGTGATACTCGACGCGAAGAAGGTTTAAGGAGAGAGTTATGGGACAGAAAGTTAATCCTCACGGTTTAAGAGTCGGCGTAATTTCCGCCTGGGATACTCAATGGTATGCCGACAAAAAGAATTTTGCGGCTTATATCAAAGAGGACAGCGAAATCCGTACTTTCCTTAAAAAGAAGTACTACGACGCGGCAATCAGCAAAATCACAATTATAAGAGCTGCAAACAAGATTGAAATCGGCATCTATACGGGCCGCCCCGGCGTGCTTATCGGCAAAGCGGGCGCTGAAATAGAAGTTATCAAAAAAGACTTGTCCAAGCTCACGAAAGGCAAAATAATCGTTATCAACGTTAAAAAAGTTGATAAAATCGATTGCGACGCCCAGCTTGTTGCGGAAGCGGTTGCTTCCCAGCTTGAAAAGCGCGTTTCGTACAGAAGAGCTGTTAAACAGCAAATCGCAAAAGTTGCGAAAGCGGGCGTAAAGGGTGTTAAAATCACCGTAAGCGGACGTTTGGACGGACGCGAAATCGCAGGAACGGAAAGCTATCACGACGGTTCGATACCTCTTCAGACAATCCGCGCAGATATAGATTACGGCTTTGCGGAAGCGCACACCACATTCGGCGTGCTCGGCGTAAAGTGCTGGATTTACAAGGGAGAAGTTCTCGACGCCGCTAAGCGCCTTATAATTTCAGAGGGAGGCGAAGAGTAATATGTTAATTCCCAAGAGAGTTAAAAGAAGAATGCAGCACCGCGGAAAAATCCACGGCAAAGCTCAAAAGGGCAATAAAATCGCTTACGGCGAATACGGGCTTGTATCTTTGGAGGGTGCGAGAATCACTTCCAACCAGATAGAGGCGGCGCGTATCGCTATGACGAGATTTATAAAGAGGGGTGGTAAAGTATGGATAGACATATTCCCCCACAAGCCCATTACGAAGCACCCCGCAGAATCCCGTATGGGTTCCGGTAAAGGTTCGGTAGAATACTGGGTTGCAATCGTAAAACCCGGCAGAGTTATGTTTGAAATGTCGGGCGTGAGCGAAGATATCGCACGCGAGGCAATGCGCCTTGCAAGCCACAAACTGCCCGTTAAGTGCAAGTTTGTAAAGAAAGAAGTCGAAGCAGTCGAAGAAGGCGGTGAAGCTAATGAAGGCTAAGGAAATTATAAATTTGAGCGACGAAGAGCTTGAAAACAAGCTCAAAGAGCTTAAAAGCGAATTGTTTAATCTGCGTTTCCGCCACGCCAGCGGTCAGCTTGAAAATCCCCTTGCGATAAACCTTGTTAAAAAGGACATCGCAAGAGTAAACACCGTAATCCGCGCAAGGCAGTTGAAAGCGTAAAGGAGACAGAAATGGAAAGAACAACGCTCAGAAAAGAAAGAGTAGGTCTTGTAGTATCCGACAAAATGGATAAGACTGTGGTTGTTGCCGTTGTGGAAAAGAGCAAACACCCCCTTTATAAAAAGACCATTACCAAAACCACACGCTTCAAGGCGCACGACGAAAACAACGAGTGCGGCGAGGGAGATAAGGTTCGCATCGTGGAAACGCGCAAGCTTTCCAAAGACAAGAACTGGCGCGTGGCTGAAATAATAGAAAAAGCAAAGTAATTTTAAAAAGAGAAATATTTTGTAAAATAGCTTCAAGATTGTTTCTGCCGTTCAAAGGAGAGCAGGGCGCTCAACCTTGCTTATGTGTGCGGGGGACAATCCTCTGTAAGGTTGCAGAACAATGCAACAGTTGTAAGTAATCATAATAGGAGAGATATTATATGATACAACCTCAGACAAGGCTCAAAGCCGCAGACAACAGCGGCGCAAAAGAGCTTATGTGCATCAAGGTGCTCGGCGGTTCGTTCAGAAAGTTTGCCAATATCGGCGACGTAATCGTATGTTCCGTTAAAACGGCGGCACCCGGCGGCGCGGTAAAGAAGGGCGAAGTAGTAAAAGCCGTTATCGTGCGCACAAGAAAAGGCATCAGACGCGACGACGGAACGTATATCCGTTTCGACGACAACGCCGCAGTAATAATAAACACCAACAAAGAACCGCGCGGAACGCGTATCTTCGGACCGATTGCAAGGGAGCTTCGTGAAAAGAACTATATGAAGATTATATCCCTCGCGCCCGAAGTGCTTTAATTAAAGGAGAAAGGCTATGAACGTAAAATTAAATGACAATGTATTAGTTATCTCCGGTAAATACGCGAAAAAGACGGGTAAAGTAATAGCTACTTCCCCGAAAAACGGAACGGTAACTGTTGAAGGCGTAAACATTCACAAGAAAGCGCAGAAAGCGAGAAAGGCGAATGAAGTTTCCAAAATAGCGGAAATCGAAGCGCCCATAGACGTATCGAACGTAATGGTAATCTGCGCGGCTTGCGGAAAGGCGATAAGAGTTAAACACGCGCTTATCGACGGAAAGAACACAAGGGTTTGCCCCAAGTGCAACGCTACTCTCGATAGCGCATACTCGGGCAAGGCGGCTAAAAAGGCGGTTAAAGAAGCGCCTAAAAAGCGCGAAAGAAAGCGCGCGAAGAAAGCCGAGACCGCGGCTGAAACCGCAACCGAAGACAAGGCTGAATAAGGAGGGCGACTATGGCTACGAAGAAAACCACGAAGCAGGAAAAAGTTTATAAATCCAGAGTTCAGGAAGCGTACGACAAGGAAGTTGTTCCCGCCCTTACCGAAAAATTCGGTTACAAAAACCCTATGCAGGTTCCCAAACTCGTAAAAATCATTTTGAGTTCGGGGCTCGGCGACATAAAAGACAACGCTAAGTCCATTCAGATTGCACAAAACGAAATGAAGACCATATCCGGTCAGCAGCCCGTAGTCTGCAAGGCTAAAAAGTCGGTTGCTAACTTCAAAGTGCGCGAAGGAATGCCCATCGGTTTGAAGGTTACCCTCCGCGGCAAAATGATGTACGACTTCTATGATAAATTCATCTCCATAGCTCTTCCCAGAGTGCGCGACTTCCGCGGCGTTCCCCGCGACAGTTTCGACGGAAAGGGCAACTATTGCATGGGTATCAAAGAACAGCTTATCTTCCCCGAAATTCAATACGATCAGGTTGAGAAAATCAGGGGTATGGATATCTGCTTTGTAACCACTGCAAAAACCGACGAAGAAGCGAGAGAGCTTTTAAGGGCGCTTGGAATGCCCTTCAAGAAGTAAGGAGTAAGACATGGCAAAGAAAGCAATGATAAACAAACAGCAGAAACCTGCTAAATACTCTACCAGAGCTTATACAAGATGCTCCATTTGCGGCAGACCCCACGCGGTTTTGCGCAAATACGGAGTATGCCGTATATGCTTCAGAAACCTCGCTTATAAGGGACAGATTCCCGGCGTGAAGAAATCGAGCTGGTAAGAGGAGGAGAGAAGAAATGACAGACCCTATCGCAGATATGCTCACCCGCATCAGAAATGCACTCAGAGCAAATAAGGAAACCGTAGAGGTTCCCGCATCAAATATGAAAAAAGCAATAGCCGATATTCTTCTTAACGAGGGATATATTTCCGGAGTAGAACTTCAGGAAGACGGCTATAACGGCAAACTTTTGTTGACCCTTAAATACGTAGGAAAGAAAAAGCCCGTTATCAACAGCCTTAAAAGGGTTTCCCGCCCCGGACTCCGTGTATATTCGGACGTTGAAACCATGCCTAAGGTAATGGACGGACTCGGCATCGCCATTCTTTCCACCAACAAGGGAATACTCACAGACAGGCAGGCTAAGTCGCAGAACGTAGGCGGCGAAGTGCTCTGCTATATCTGGTAAGGAGGTAATTTGATATGTCAAGAATAGGTAAATTACCCGTAGCCCTTCCCGCGGGCGTAACCGTTACTTTCTCTAACGGACTTTTAACCGTTAAAGGAAGCAAGGGCACGCTTACGCAGAACGTAGTGGGCGATATCGATATTAAAGTTAACGGCGCGGAAGCAGTCGTTGAAAAAACTTCGGACGCAGTAGGCACAAACGCGAAACACGGACTTTACCGCGCGCTTTTGCACAACATGGTTGTCGGCGTTTCCGAAGGATACACAAAGGCTTTAAAGGTTAACGGCGTAGGCTGGAAGGTTGCAAAACAGGGCAACAAGCTTGTTTTGAACGTAGGCTTTTCCCACCCCGTTGAATTTGCAGAGCCCGCAGGCGTTAAGCTTGAATGCCCCAGCGCTAACGAAATTACCGTTTCCGGTATTGACAAGGCGCTTGTGGGACAAACGGCGGCGGATATCCGCACCATAAGAATCCCCGAACCTTACCACGGTTACGGCATCGCTTATAAAGACGAAGTAATTGAACGCAAGGAAGGCAAGACGGGAGGTAAGGGCAAGAAGTAATCCCGCGCGCCTTGCGGCGTGAAAGGGGGAGTGCGCATACCGTGCGCGCTTGCTCGAAGGAGAAATTATGATTAATAAAATCGACAAAAATGAGGAACGTTTAAGACGTCACGCGAGAGTGCGCAAAAAGATTAAGGGCACTTCGGAAACTCCCCGTTTGAGCGTTTACCGCAGTTTAAACCACATCTATGCACAGATTATCGACGATACAAAGGGCGTAACCCTTTGCTCGGCTTCCACTATGGAAAAGGAAGTCAAGGCGAAAATCGCGAAGATGAATAAAACCGACGCGGCTAAGGAAGTAGGCAAGGCTGTTGCGGAAAAAGCAAAGGCTCTTAAAATTGAGAGCGTTGTTTTTGACAGAGGCGGCTATATCTACACGGGACGCGTGCAGGCAGTGGCAGACGGCGCAAGGGAAGCCGGACTCGATTTCTAAGGAGCGTATTATGGAAGAAAGGAAAGAAAGACCCGCAAGAAGAGATAACAGGAGAAGACAGGAAGACGACGGCTTAATCAAAAAGCTCATTCAGGTCAACAGAGTATCAAAAACCGTTAAAGGCGGACGCAATATGCGTTTTGCGGCGCTCGTAGTAGTGGGTGACGGCAAAGGTTCGGTCGGATACGGTATGGGCAAATCCAAAGAAGTTCCCGAGGCAATCGAAAAAGCCAACGCACAGGCTAAAAAGAATATGCGCAAAGTAGCATTGCAGGGCACGTCGATTCCCCACGGCGTTCTGGGCGTGTTCGGAAGAGGTTCCGTTCTTATGATGCCCGCCGCGGAAGGTACCGGCGTTATCGCGGGCGGTCCCGTCCGTGCCGTAATGGAAGCTGCGGGAGTTAAAGACGTAAGAACGAAATCCCACGGCACTTCCAACCCCATAAACTGCGTTAAGGCTGCCGTTTGCGGGCTTTTCGATTTGAAGTCGCCCGAAGAAATCGCGGCTGCGCGCGGTAAAGACGTAAGCGAGCTTAAAGCGTAACCGGAGGCAGAAAAATGGTAAAAGTAACTTTAATAAAGAGCACCAACGGCCAGATTGCATCTGTAAAGGCAACCGTTGCCGCGCTCGGACTTAAAAAAATACGTCAGTCCAAAACCTTTGAGGAAACGCCCGCCAATATGGGACAAATCAAAAAGGTTGCGCACCTTGTAAAGGTTGAGCAGGTTTAAGGAGCAGACAATGAGAATCGATACTTTATCGCCCGCAGAGGGCGCAAGAACCTCTAAAAAGAGACTTGGAAGAGGTATAGGCTCGGGATTGGGTAAAACCTCGGGCAAAGGACACAAAGGACAATGGGCGCGTTCGGGCGGCGGAGTACGTCCCGGATTCGAAGGCGGACAGATGCCTTTGGCAAGAAGAATCCCCAAACGCGGTTTCCACAATAAGTGGGCTACTGAATACACTATCGTAAATCTCAGCCAGCTTGCAAACGTTCCCGCGGGCACGGTTGTGGATTTCGGATACGTAAGACTTAACGGACTTGCAAAAGAAGTTAAAAATTCTGCCGGTCTTAAAGTTCTCGGCACGGGCGAGCTTAAAGTTGCGCTCACCGTAAAAGCGGCTAAATTCTCTGCTTCCGCAAAAGAAGCTATAGAAAAAGCCGGCGGCAAAGCCGAAATCGAAGAATAATCAAAATTCGGCAAATCACGAAACACCGTTGCGCGTTGCGCTTTTAAAAACTTGCGCGGCGCGTGAAAAGCGGACTTTTGTGAGGAGATTTATCTTATGTTCGAAACAATAAAAAATTGTTTTAAAGTCAAGGAAATAAGAAAGAAGATTTGGATAACCCTTGTTCTTCTTTTGCTTTTCCGCGTCGGCTGTTATATTCCCGTTCCGGGCATTAATCCCGCACAGTTCAGCGACGCAATAGAAGCCAACAGCTTTTTGAATATAATGTCGTCGATAACTGGCGGTTCGCTTGCTAACGCAACTCTGTTTGCGCTTGGTATCAGCCCCTACATCAACGCGTCGATTATTATCCAGCTTTTAACCGTAGGTATTCCCGCGCTTGAAAGGCTTTCAAAGCAGGGCGAAGACGGAAGAAAGAAAATCGCGCAGATTACGCGTTACGTAACTATTGTTCTTGCTGTTGCGCAGGCTATCGGTATTATCGTTAACTTTGGTATTCAGGAAGACGCTCTCCGTCTTTCGATTTTCGGCGGCGGTGCTGTTGCTGCGATAAGCGATACCGCGGCTAAATGGATTGCGGGTATTTTCCTTACGGTTGTTTATACCGCGGGCGCGATGCTCGTTATGTGGATTGGCGAAAGGATTACCGAATACGGCATATCGAACGGTATTTCGCTTATAATCTTTATCGGTATTATATCTACCGCAGGACTTACGATTATCGCAAACCTTGTGGACGGCTTTAATGGCGAAACATCCAGATTCTGGGAGCTTTTGGGCTTTATAATTCTGACGGTGGTTGAATTTACGGCAATCGTAACGGTAGACTTATCGGAAAGAAGAATTCCCGTACAGTATGCTAAGCAGGTCAAGGGAAGAAAAATGTACGGCGGTCAGTCGTCCGTTATTCCTATCAGAATTTCGGGCTCCGGCGTTATGCCTTTGATTTTCGCGTTTGCGCTTGTTTCGTTCCCCCAGATGATTATAAGCTTATTCTGCCCCTCCGACCACCCCGCTCAGGGGGGGATAGTAGAATGGTTCTCGGGTTCGGGCGCATGGTACGGTCAGCTTATTTATATGATTGTACTCTGCGTTTTGATATTCGGGTTCTCGTTCTTCTATGCATCGATGCAGTTCAATCCCGAAGACGTTTCAAAAACCATACAGCAGAACGGCGGCTTTATACAGGGTATCCGCCCCGGCAAGCCTACGGCAGACTATCTCAAAAAGATTTCCAACCGTATAACGCTTTTCGGCGCGATATATCTTTCGCTCGTTGCGTTTATTCCGTCGATACTTTCAATGGTGCTTTCTTCGCTCGGAATGAGCAACCTTACCCTTCTTTCGGTATTCTCTACCACGGGTATACTAATCGTTGTATCGGTTGCGCTCGAGCTTGACAAACAGCTTGAAAGCCAGCTTATGATGAAGAACTATAAGGGCTTTTTGAAGTAATTCGCGGCGCAAATAAAACCGCTTAAAATTTTCAGGCGTATAATGCCGGAAATTTTTGCGAGGGCATTTTATGAATATTATTCTTTTGGGCGCGCCCGGTGCAGGCAAAGGCACTCAGGCGAGCAAAATAGCATCAAAATACAATCTTTTGCACATTTCCACGGGCGATATTTTCCGCGCAAACATAAAAGGCGGAACGGAAATCGGCAAGCTTGCAAAATCTTATATAGACGCGGGCAAGCTTGTTCCCGACGAAGTAACGTGCAAAATAGTAGAGGACAGATTGACCTGGGACGACGCGAAAAGCGGTTATATGCTTGACGGATTCCCCCGCAATTTGTATCAGGCGCAAGAGCTTGATAAGTTTGCGAAAATAGATTTGTGCCTCAATATCAACGTGGACGAAGCGCTTTTGATGGACAGAATTTGCGGACGCAGAGTTTGTTCCTGCGGAGAAAGCTACCACGTTTCCACTTTGAACGGAGCAACTACCTGCGCGAAGTGCGGCAACGAGCTTTATCAGAGAGCGGACGATAATCCCGAAACTGTTAAAGCCCGCCTCGATACCTACAACACACAGACCGCGCCGCTTATCGATTATTACGAAAAACAAGGCAAACTTGCTTGCGTAACGAGCGGCGAAGGCTCTCCCGACGAAGTATTCGAGCAGATTAAAAAGATACTCGGTTAAAACGCGTATACTTTATGATTACTATAAAAAACAGCAGTGAAATCGAATTGATGCGCGAAAGCTGCCGCATAGCCAAAGAAACTTTGGATTTTGTCGGCAAAAATATCCGCGCGGGTATGACCACAAAGGACGTGGACGGGCTTGTTTACAAGTACATAACCTCCTGCGGGGCGTATCCTTCCGAACTCGGTTACGAGGGTTATCCCGCAAGTTCGTGTGTTTCCGTAAACGAAGTTGTGGTTCACGGTATACCCGACGACAGAATTCTGGTAGACGGTGACATAGTGAGCGTTGATATAGTTGCGGAAAAGAACGGCTTTCACGGCGACGCGGCAAGAACCTTTCTTATCGGCAACGTTTCCGAAGAAAAGAAAAAGCTTGTAAAAGTAACCGAAGAATGCTTTTTTAAGGCAATCGAAGGTTTGCAGGCGGGAGTTCCGCTCTATAATATAGGCAATGCGGTTCAGACCCACGCGGAAGCCAACGGGTACGGAGTTGTCCGTGCGCTTACCGGTCACGGAATAGGCAGAAGCATGCACGAAGACCCTGCGGTACCCAATTACGGCAAACGCGGTACGGGTATGCGCCTTAAAGCCGGTATGACTATCTGTATCGAACCTATGATAAATGCGGGCACTTATAAAGTGCTTGTAGACCGCAACGACGGCTGGACGGTGGTTACCGCAGACGGCAAACCCGCCGCCCATTACGAAAACACTGTGCTTATAAAAGAAGACGGCGTTGAAATCCTTACTCTTTAAAGGTAAAGATATGAAAGTGAAAATCCCAGAACAGGGCGGGATATGTCAAAGCCTTCAGGGCAGAGATAAAAACAGGTATTATCTGATTGCCGCGGTAAGCGCGGACGGAACCGTGCTTGTAACCGACGGAAATTTCAAAAAACTTGCCGCTCCGAAAAAGAAGAATTTAAAGCATCTGCGGCTTTTGCCCGAAAAGGCTGAAAGCATCGCGGCAAAGCTTGCGGAGGGTAAACAGGTTTTCGATACCGAAATTTATTCCGCGCTGAAAAATTACAACAATCCAAAACCCGCCGAAAGCGGCGAAATATAAACTCACCCATTTAAGGAGACAATTATGAAAGTAAGACCTTCGGTAAAACCTATGTGCGACAAGTGCAAGGTAATTAAAAGAAACGGCAAGGTTATGGTAATCTGTTCCAAAAACAAGAGCCATAAACAGCGCCAGGGTTAAGGAGCCGTAATGTCAAAAGACGACGTTATAGAAACGGAAGGCAAAGTAATAGAGTGCCTTCCCAACGCGAACTTCAAGGTTAAACTCTCAAACGGTCACGTTATCACGGCTTATATTTCCGGCAAACTTCGCCTCAATTATATAAGAATTATAGAAGGCGACAACGTAAAGCTTGAAATAAGCCCTTATGATTTGACAAAGGGGCGCATTACCTGGCGTTCGAAAAACTAACGCATTTTAAAAACTTCATAAACCGTGCCTTTATTTGTGCGGACGTCGGCGTTTGTGTAAAGGTTCGGGCTTTTAAAAAGTGAAGTTTTGTTTGCATATAAAACCGTTTTAACGCTAATTATTGATTTTACGGTGCGGTTTTTGCTTGCAACGCCATAAAATTTGTGGTATAATTTACCATAGCGTTTTTCCGTCCGAAAGGACAAACGAATACAATTCCGCTTAAATTCTCCGCTCACATTCCGATTTTACGGGCGGGGATTTACTGCGGTTTATATACATTTACAAAATAATTAAAAAGGAAGGAAATAAATCAAGATGGCACGTATTGCCGGTGTAGATTTACCCAGAGAAAAGAGAGTCGAAATAGGGCTCACCTATATCTACGGTATCGGTCTTAAAACCTCACAGAAAATCCTTGCCGAAACGGGCGTTGACCCCGACACGAGAGTTAAGGATTTGGACGAGCAGACCGTATCCAAATTAAGAGAATATATTGACCACAACCTTAGGGTTGAAGGCGAACTCCGTACGGAGGTTTCGCTCAATATCAAGCGCCTTATGGAAATAGGCTGCTACCGCGGAATCCGCCACAGAAAGGGTCTGCCCGTAAGAGGACAGTCCACCAAGACGAACGCAAGGACGAGAAAAGGTCCCCGCCGCACGGTAGCCAAGAAGAAGGGCGCTAAGTAAGGAGGAGAGAAATGGCAGCACAGAAAAGACAAACAACTACAAGAAAGCGCAGAGAGCTTAAAAAGGTTGACAGAGGTCAGGTGCATATTCAATCCTCTTTCAACAACACGTTAGTAACGGTTACCGATTTGCAGGGTAACGCTATAAGCTGGTCTTCGGCAGGCAGCCTCGGATTCAAGGGTTCGAGAAAGGGCACTCCGTTCGCGGCTCAGCAGGCAACCGAAACCGCTGTTAAGGCGGCTAAGGAACACGGGCTCCGCTCGGCGGAAGTTTACGTTAAGGGCCCCGGTTCGGGCAGAGAGTCGGCTATCCGCGCTATCGGCGCGTGCGACGTGGAAATCACGCTCATCACCGACGTTTCCCCCATCCCCCACAACGGTTGCAGACCGCCCAAACGCCGCAGAGTATAAGGAGGTAGTTTAGATTATGGCAACGTACAGAGAGGCTAAATGCCGCCTTTGCAGAAGAGAGGGCGGAAAGCTGTTTTTAAAAGGCGATAAATGTTTCAACGGCAAATGCCCGTTTGAAAAAAGACCTATGGCGCCCGGCGCGCACGGTCTTGCTTCCGCGAGAAAGAAAGTTTCCGAATACGGCAAACAGCTCCGCGAAAAGCAGAAAGTTAAGAGAATTTACGGCGTACAGGAAGGTCAGTTCCGCGCGTGCTACGAAAAAGCCGACAGAATGAAGGGAATTACCGGTGAAAACATGCTCTCCCTTTTGGAGCGCAGGTTGGACAACGTGATTTACCGTATGGGAGTGGGCGTAAGCCGCTCGCAGTCGCGTCAGCTCGTTAACCACGGACATTTTCTTGTCAACGGCAAAAAAGTAAACATTCCTTCATATATCGTAAAGGTTGGCGACGTAATCAGCGTTGTGGAGAGCAAATCTTCAAACAAATATTTCGAAAACCTTAAAGCGACAAAGGGCGGAAACACCCCCAAATGGCTTGAATTCGATAACGAAAAATTACAAGGAAAGATATTGGCATTACCTGAAAGAGAAGATATCGACAGCCAGATTGCAGAGCATATGATTGTCGAACTGTACTCCAAGTAAAATTTCGATAAAAAGGAGGAAGTTTTATGATTGAAATGGATATGCCCAAAATCGACGTGACGGAAAACGACGACCGTTCCTATGCGAAAGTAGTCGTTGAACCTCTCGAAAAGGGTTTCGGTCTTACGATAGGCAACTGCCTCAGAAGAATACTTCTGTCCGCACTCCCCGGAGCGGCGGCGCAGGGAATAAGATTTTTGGACGGCAGCGTCAAGCACGAGTTTTCCGCAATAGCCGGAGTAAAAGAAGACGTTACCGAAATTATACTCAACATCAAGTCGCTTGCGATTAAAACCACGGTTACCGATACCGATTACGTAAAGGTTGTTCACATTTACAAAGAAGGCCCTTGCGAAGTTAAGGCGGGCGATATTTCCGACGACGCTGAAATCGAAATCATAAACGGCGACCAGCACATTTGCTATGTTGACGCGGGCGGCAAAATCGATATGGAAATAACCATAGGCAGAGGTCGCGGATACAAAGCCGCCGACCATACCAGAACGGAGCTTGTGGATTATATCCCCGTGGATAGCATTTACACGCCCGTTAAAAAGGTAAACTATTCGGTTGAAAACACCCGCGTTGGTCAGAATACGGACTACGACAAGCTCACTTTGGAAGTGTGGACGAACGGCGCTTTCAGCGCGAAAGAAATCGTTTCTTTGGCGGCGAAAATCATGCAGGACCACATTTCGCTTTTTGTTGATTTGTCCGATACGATTAAGGGCTTGGATATCCTCGTTAAAAACGAGGACGATAAGCAGGCAAAAATACTTGCTATGGCAATCGAGGATATGGACCTTTCCGTCCGTTCTTACAATTGCTTAAAGCGCGCAAACATACACACGGTGGAAGACCTTACGAGAAAGACCGAAGACGAAATGTTAAAGGTGAGAAACCTTGGCAGAAAGTCTTTGGACGAAGTTATTTTGAAGCTTAATTCGTACGGACTTACACTTTCAAACAAGGAGGACTAACATATGCCCGGCAAATTGGGAAGAACGGCAGAGCAGAGAGAAGCTCTTTTAAGAAATCAGGCGTCCGAACTTTTGTGGTACGGAAAAATTACCACCACCAAGGCTAAGGCTAAGGAACTTCAATCTTACGTTGAAAAAATTATAACCAAAGCTATCCGCGTTTACGACGATAACGTAGAAATCGAAGTTGTAAAGACGGACAAGAAGGGTAAAGAAATCAAAGAAAAGAGCGTTAAAGACAGCGCTAAAAAGCTTGCGGTGCGCCGCAGACTTATGGGCAAACTCCGCGACTTGCAGGAAGTTAAGCCCTTCAACGAGAAGAAGTCCGAGTTCAAAGCGAGAACGGGCGATATTCAGCACCCTCTTATGGAAAAGCTTTTCAACGAAATCGCGCCCAAGTACGCACAGCGTGCGGAAGAAAAGGGTCAGGGCGGCGGATATACGAGAATTTACCTTCTCGGTCAGCGCCGCGGCGACGGTGCGGAAGAAGCTATCATAGAGCTTGTTTAATCCGTAAACGTATATAATAACGGCGCAGAAACCTGCGCCGTTTTATTTTGTTGACATATTTTCCGTCGGTATTATAATATATTATATATACCGAAACAGGAGTTTATTATGAACGAATTGTTGAAAGAGGTAGACAGCCTGCCCCTTATCGTAAAAGTGATTT
This sequence comes from uncultured Christensenella sp., assembly GCA_910577375.1. GTDB lineage: Bacteria > Bacillota > Clostridia > Christensenellales > Borkfalkiaceae > Coproplasma. The sequence goes on along the minus strand of CAJTLT010000002.1, from coordinate 219,345 downwards.
TGTGCATACCGTGTCTGGAAATATTTTACGGGATTTGCCGAATCGTTAAAGGCGTTGTAAAAAACGACGTGCTCTGGATAGTTCTTGCCGTTCTCACGGTTTTCCCGGGTGCGTTTTTTATGTGGATTCTCGACCTTATCTGGGTGCTTACAAAAGGGCACGCGTTGCTTTTAGGGGAAGAGATGCTGTCCTGATTTAAGCGCGGCGTAAAATTATCAATTTAGGTTTTCCTATTGACTATTTTTTATAAGTGTTATATAATAAAGAAAAAAATAAAAAGGAGTTTGTAAAATGGCAAACAAGAAAAGCGATTACTTTGGACTTCCTTACATCGTAAGCGTTATCTGCGCAATTATTCCTTTCACAGCATGGATTTTCGGCGCTCTTACGCGTTTCATGGAAGGAAAGATTGTTGCAGGTATTATCCGCCTTATCGGACTTGGTTTTATCCTTTGGGTTGTTGACCTTATCCTTATGATTGTCAGCAAGCATATTCTTCGCCTGTTGAACATCTAACAAACGCAAAAAATCCTCCGCTTAAAAAGCGGAGGATTTTTATTTTAAATTTTTTCGAATATAAAACTTATATTTTCAAGCTGTTTTAAATTTCGCTTTCCAATGTTTTAAAATAAAATTTTCCGCCGTCAAACAGAATATAGCCGTGCGCGCTGTTTTCTTTCGGCAGAGAAACGGACCCGGGATTAAGGTGCGTATATCCGCAATTTTCATTTAAAGGAACGTGGGTATGTCCCGTAATATAAACGTCGTCTGCGCCGAGAGGGGGAACTTCTCTGTGCCCGTGGGAAAGATAAATATTTACCCCGTCGGCAAATACCGCCGCATAGTCGTTTGTTATGGGGAAAGGCAAAACCATCTGGTCAACTTCGCTGTCGCAATTTCCGCGCACGCAGATTATTTGTTCTTTCACGTCGGAAAGCAACTCGACAACTTTTTTAGGATTATATCCGTCGGGAAGAGGATTGCGCGGTCCGTGATATAATATATCGCCCAAAAGGAGCAGTTTTTCCGCGCGTTCTTTTTTATATGCGTCTAAAAGTTTTTTGCACCACGCCGCCGAACCGTGTATATCTGAGGCTATAACCATTTTCATTGCAAATGCTCCTTTAATCTTTTAATAACACCGTAATCCGCATTTGACGGAATTTCGGTTTTAAACGTCTTTTTTAATCCCGCAAAAGCGTTTGCCGTAACAAAAGGCTTGCCGCAAGTGCAAAGCATTTCATAATCGTTCATATGGTCGCCGTATGCTTCGCATTCGTCTTTTTTAACGTTTAATTCGCGCATAAGATGAGCAAGAGCCAATCCCTTATTTGCTGCTTTTTTTGAAATATCCAACCAGTCATAACCGGAGGCGATAACCCGCAAATCGGGAAGCATCGGCGCAAGCAACGGTTCGCCGTGCGTTGCGCTCGGCGGCGTTTCGTCCCAAACGGAAATTTTCAAAACGTCTGCGGTTTGCGCCGTTTCACAAAGGTTTTCAACCTTTTTGCAGGAAGAATAAGACCTTTTGACTACTTCGGCAAAAGCAGGGTTTTCGCTTTCGTAATACGCACAGTCCGAACAAGACAAAAGGGGATAAAGTCCTTTACCGGTTTTCAACGCGGTGAGCGCGCGTTCAACGTCCGCGCAGGGCGTAGGGTTGCTGTAAATAATTTGTCCGTTAAACCATACCGTGCCGCCGTTTTCGGCAATTATAGCTATTTTATCGAGTACGGGTGCGAACAGCTTTTTTAAATTCGGCAGCTGCCTTCCGCTGGCGGGTACGAAAATAATTCCTTTTTCATAGAGCTTTTCTATTATGGAAAAGGTTTCTTCGGGAACGCCCTTATGCGGCGGAAACAACGTTCCGTCCAAATCGGACGCAATAAGTTTAATCATATGCCCATTATATCTGCATCGGGCGGTTTTGTCAATCTTGTTGCCGCGCGGTAATCTCAAACTATATGAGCGGCGCGAAAAACCGCAGAATAAACCGTGAAGTACGTTTAAGACGGGAAAGCTTTCCTTCGGTCAGCGGCATAGAAAGCGCAAGGCAGTTTTGGAAATCCCGCTCGACTTCGTTACAGATATCCTTTTCGAAAAGAATTCCGCATTCGTAGTTGTAGCGGGTTGAACGGAAATCGAAATTGTAACTGCCTAAAAATACTTTGTTGTCGCATATAAGGCTTTTTGCGTGCATAAAACCGGGGGTGAATTCAAAAAATTTCACGCCGCTTTCCGTTAAAGTCCGCGCAAATGCTTTTGAAATTTCAAACGCATATTTTTTATCCGGTATGTGCGGGATTATGATTTTCACGTCTACCCCGCGCTGCGCGGTAAAAGCCAGCGCCGCGGCGGTTTTGTCGCTCACGCAGAAATACGGCGTGAAGATATGCACGCGTTCCCGCGAGGAATATATGGCGGAAATATAAGCGTCCTCGCAAAAAGAACGGTGAGGAGGGCTGTCGTAAAAAGGCAGACAAAGCTTTTCTTCTGGGTTTAAATCGGGCGCGGACATTTCGTATTTTCCGTGCCACATAGAAAGGAACATTCCCTCGAATATCTTTGCCGCGCTTCCGTAAACCGCAACGCCCGTATCTTTCCAGTATCCGTGGGGCAAAACGATGTTTGCGTATTCGTCGGCGAGGTTTACCCCGCCTGTATATGCCGTTTTTCCGTCGATAGCTATAATTTTGCGGTGGTCGCGCACGTTGATTTTCGCGTGGGGGAAAGGCGTGAGCTTGTGGAATATTTTAACCTCCGCGCCAACGGTTTTTAACCGTTTCAAATCCTTTTTGTTTACGCGGAACGCGGAACCTACGCCGTCGAGAATAATCTTTATTTCCGCGCCGTTTGCCGCCGCCGTTTCCAAAGCCTGAATTAAAGAATTGAATATATGCCCGCGGGAAATTATGAAAAATTCCATATAAACGTTCTTTTTCGCGCCCTTTATTGCGGGTATTGCGGACGAGAAAAATTCCGTTCCGTTTTCAAAATATTTTGCGGCGGAATAGCCCGCCGAACAAGTGCCGCAAAGAGCGTTGGCTGCCGAATATATGCCGTTTTCGCCCTCTTTTTTAACGGTAAGAATTGCGTGCGGACTGCGCTTTACCGTGGCAAGAAGATAAATTAACGCCCCCGCCACGGGCACTGCGGCTATTATTACGAACCACACGCACTTTACGTCCGCAGAGCCTTTGCGTGCAAACAACAGTGCCGCGCATACGGCGGAAAGCAGCCATACTATAACGAAAGTGAGCGCCACCGGCAGAAAGTAAGGTATATAAAACGCTAAAAAAATAATTGCGGCAACCTGCGCCGCAATTAAAAACAGTATCCAGAAATTGAGTTTGAAAAGTATTTCGGGGAATTTGCGCATGATATGTACGCGCGTTCAGTCAGATAACCATTTTCAAAATAGTCATCGTATTCTTCGGATAAGAAGGGTTTTGCACTCTCTCTTCCAAAAGCGCGGCGGCGTCGTATTCGGTAAGAATTTTCTTTTCGAACAAGTCGATATTTACGGCGCCCTGAACAAGCATATTGATTACCGCGTCGGTATATCCGTAAGCGTTTGAAACGCCTATAACCGTGAGGTTCTTTTCAAGAACTTCGTTCGCGGGCAGGTTTGCGTTCATAATCGAATTGCAACTTAAAACAATGGTTTTGCCTTTGCCTATAAGCCTTGCGGCAAGCGCAAGGGGGAGCTTTGTGGTAGCGCAGAAAACAGCGGCGTCGCACAAATTCCCGCTGGTAGCGTTTGCAAGGTTGGTTTCAAGCTCGTCGTCGGCGGAAAAAGCATAGAATATTCCGTACTTTTTCGCTCTTTCCAGATTGGAGGGATTGTTGTCTATAACCACGGGGATAATCTTGTGGTATAAGAGTACTTGTGCGAGAAGTATTCCCTCGGCGTCTGCGCCGACGACTGCAACTCTTTGACCTGCGGAAAGATTTAATTTATCGTAAATATTTTCCGCAATAGCTACGTTTTCTATGCAAAGCGCAAGAATATTGTCCACCGAATCGGGCAAGGGGGCAACTTCGTTGTATTCGCATACCACAAAGTCGCGCATAAACCCGTCGAAATCCCTGCCCGCCGAAATAAACGACGCGCAGTCTTTGGTTTTGCCGCTTTTGCACGCAAGGCATTCGCCGCATGCGCGCGTCGGTTCGAAATAAACGCGCATGCCCTTTTCCACGCCGTAACAGCCCGAACCCGCCTCGGTAACTATGCCTACTGCGGCGCGCCCGGGGATTTTTGGATATTTAGCTTTTATAACGCCTTCGTATAAAAGTTTGTCGGCTTCGGTTATAAGCAGGTGCGAAACCTTTACTTTAACCTGCGTGGGGGAAGTGATATTTACGCTTTGGGGTTCGTTTACAAGGTTTTTTACGCCTTTTAAAATCCAACTTTCCATAACTTATTGACCATTATACGCTAAACCTCTTATTTTTGCAACTAAAAATCCCATAATTTTATTCTGCGGCAAACCGCTCATATTTTTCCCGATTTGCGGGGCAAAATCAATTGACTATAAAATTTTGTTGTTATATAATAGAAAAGCTAACGAAGAAATTAAGCGAGGTGAAAGTATGAAGCCCGAGATACATCCCGATTATCATGAGGTTACGGTCGTATGCGCTTGCGGAGCTACGTTCAAGACCGGAACAACCAAAAATACGGAAACTTTAAAGGTGGATATCTGCAATAAGTGCCACCCCTTCTTTACGGGTAAACAAAAGTTGGTAGACACCGGCGGCCGTGTGGAAAAGTTCAACAGAAAATACAAACTTTAATTTCAGAAAATCCATTAGCTCCAATAACCGTTGGAGCTATAATTCTTTTTAAACCTTTTTTAAAAAATTGTCGTCGGAAGCGGAAAAATGTCGAAGAGTAGAGAAAAGAAAAATAAAAAATGCGGAACGTATATCGGCGGACAGGCGGTTCTTGAAGGCGTCATGATGATGGGCAAGACCTGCATGGCCACCGCAGTGCGCGACCCGAACGGCGAAATCCAGATTGAAGCAAAGCGGCTCAACAAAAGCGAGGGGGTGAAAAAAGCCTCCAAAATTCCTTTTGTTCGCGGCGTGGTCAATCTGTTTTCTTCGCTTGTTTCGGGAACGAAAGCTTTGATGCGTTCTGCAAAGGTTTACGGCGAGGACGACGAAGAAGGCGGCAAAGTGCAGAAATGGTTTGCCGAAAAGTTTAAAGTGAGCGTTATGGACGTGCTTACCGTGTTTTCCGCGGCAATCGGCGTTGCGCTTGCGCTGGCTTTGTTTATTTTTCTGCCCCGCTTTTTAATAACGCTTATTCCTCCCGTGCAGGGCAACGTTTGGGAATTCGTTCTTCTGGGCGTGTTTAAGCTTGCTATTTTTCTTGCCTATCTCGGAATAATCCTTCTTTTAAAGGATATCCGTCGGCTGTATATGTATCACGGCGCGGAACATAAAACGATAAACGCGTACGAGCGCGGCGTTGAGCTTACGCCCGAAAAGGTAAAGGAATGTTCCCGCATACACGACAGGTGCGGCACTTCTTTTCTGTTTATCGTACTTATAATAAATATCGTTATTATCTCTCTTGTCACCTGGGGATTTTATGAGCTTATACCCGATGTTACAAACCGCATTGCAAGGTTTTTTATCAATTTAGGGCTTGAAATAATTCTGTTGCCCCTTATAGCGGGCGTGTCTTACGAGGTTTTAAAGCTCCTCGCAAAGTTCGATAATAAGTTCGTTAACATTTTCAAAGCCCCCGGAAAGCTTCTTCAAAAAACGCTGACTACGCGCGAACCCGAAGAAGATATGCTCGAAGTCGCAATAGCGGCGTTCAATAAGGTGCTTGAAATGGACGATAACCCCGAAATTCCTGAAACCACGTTCGTAACCGACGGAATACTTTCCAAAATGCTTGAAGAAACCAAAAAGCAGTTTGCGGAAAACGAAATAGACGAAAGCGACGCGGAATGGATTTATTCTCTTGTACTTGATATAAAGCGCAGCGAGCTTAAAAACGAACGCACGGTTAAACCTTCGGAAAGCAAAAAAATAAGAGAAATAGTTGAAAAACGGCTTACGGGCAGACCGCTTTGGTACATTATAGGCGATACCGAATTCTACGGCTGTAAAATAAAGGTTGACGAGCGCGCTCTCATTCCAAGACCGGAAACCGAAATTCTTGCAGACAGCGTTGTTAAAAGCGCGGAAGAAGGCGATAAAATCCTAGATATGTGCACGGGTTCGGGCTGTATTGCCGTATCTGTTGCAAAGGCGCTTAAAAAGAAGAACGTTTCGGTAACGGCGGCGGATGTGTCTGACGCGGCTATTATGCTCGCACAGGAAAACGCACGGTTAAACGACGTTAACGTTACTTTTGTGCAAAGCGATTTGTTTTCAAACGTGCGCGGCAGATTTAATATAATCGCCTGCAATCCTCCCTATATCAAAAGCGGGGAAATTCCCTATATACAGAAAGAAGTGCGGGAAAACGAACCGCGCGTTGCGCTTGACGGCGGCGACGACGGGCTTGATTTTTACCGCAGAATAGCCAAAGACGTAAAAAGCTACCTTGCCAAAGACGGCATGCTCATTATGGAATGCGGCGAGGGGCAGGCAAACGATATATTGCAGATTTTTTCAAAGCGCGATTACGCGATTGTTTTAAAGGACTTCGCGGGCGTTGAAAGATTTGTAAAAATAGTATTTTAAATTCGGAAAATCTCTGTTGGCGCGGGTATGCAAAACCCGCGCATATTTAAAAAGCGTTATAAGCGCGGGAAATTATTTATTTATGTCTAAAATGATTGAAAAATTAAAAGATATATACGCGCGGTATGAGGAGCTTTCCGAAAAGATGAGCGACCCTGCTGTTATTTCGGACACCGCCGAATGGACAAAAATTGCCAAAGCCCAGTCCGAAATTTCGGAAACGGCGCAGAAATACGCGGAATATGCGGAAACGGAAAGGCAGATGCTGCAAGCCGAAGAAGCCGCAAAATCCGAAGCGGACGCCGAAATGCGGGCTATGTTTTCCGAAGAGGCGGAAGACTGCAAAAACAAGCTTGCCGCTATTACGGAAGAGCTTAAAATTCTGCTTTTGCCCAAGGATAAAAACGACGACAGAAACTGTATTGTAGAAATCCGCGGCGGGGCGGGCGGCGAAGAGGCGGCGCTTTTCGCTTACGAGCTTTACAGAATGTATCTCAATTATTGCGAGCGTCACCGTTTAAAGGTTGAGCTTGTGGATATAAACGAAACCGAGCTCGGCGGCATAAAAGAAGTCGTGTTCAACGTAAACGGAAAAAACGCGTATAAACAGCTCAAATTCGAAAGCGGCGTTCACCGTGTTCAGCGCGTTCCAGAAACGGAATCGCAGGGGCGCGTTCATACATCAACCGCAACCGTGGCGGTTCTTCCCGAAGCGGAGGACGTGGACGTTGAAATTAAAGACGAGGATATCCGCCTTGACGTATACCGTTCTTCGGGCGCGGGCGGGCAAAAGGTAAACAAAACGGAAACGGCTATACGCATAACCCATTTTCCCACCGGCATAGTGGTTACATGTCAGGACGAAAGAAGCCAGCTTAAAAACAAGGATAAAGCGTTTAAGGTTCTGCGTTCGAGATTATACGATTATTACGCGTCGCAAAACCGTTCCGCTTACGACGAACACAGAAAAAGTCTTGTGGGCACGGGTGACAGAAGCGAACGCATACGCACTTATAATTTCCCCCAAGGGCGCATAACCGACCACAGAATAGGGCTTTCGCAGTATAATTTAAGCGAATTTATTATGGGCGATATCGAAAGCATGATTGAAGCTTTGACCATTGCGGACAGGGAACGCCTGCTTTCGGGTGAAGAGGAATAAGCCCCTTATTGACAAAATTTACGGCGTATTATATAATATACTTATGAAAAGTAACAAGTCGCTTGAAGATTACCTGGAATGTATTTTGCTTCTTTCGCGCGAAAACGAGTTCGTTCACAGGGTAGACGTTGCAAGAAAGGTCGGCGTTTCCCAGCCCGCGGTACAGAAAGCGGTTAAAATTCTTCAATCGGAAAACTATATAGATTGCGACGGCTTGCATATTTATCTTACTCCGCAGGGCAGACGTTACGCGGAAGAGGTTTATGAAAGGCACTGTATAATGCGGCGGTTTTTGATTGCTCACGGGGTAAACGCCGCCGACGCGGATTCCGACGCGTGCGAAATGGAACATATAATTTCCGACGCGACTTTTTTAATGATGAAAAATTACGTTGAAAACAAAAAATAATTTTACCCCTCTCGCCGAGAGGGGTTTTATGTTTGAATATGAAAAAAATACGGTTTTTTAACGGAAAAATTTTAATATGCATACTGTCCGCGCTGTTTTTAATGTGCGCGGTTGTTTTGCTGTGCCCGCAGACTTCGGCGGCAAACGCGGCAAGCAAAGAAATTTTTTCTTATTACGGCATAAAAGTAAACGCGGCTGTAAGAGAAGATAAAACAATTGAAATTGTCGAAAGGCTTACCGTTAAATTTGTTGAAAAGGGGCAGACCTCTATGTGCCGCAGTATAATGAGAACGTTTGCAAGCCGCTCCGATAAAAATTCGGTATTTCCCGTTAAAGAGTTTGTAGCGGAAATATCGGGGATGAGCGCAACGGTAAACGGCAGCCCCGCGGAAGTAAAATCCGACATCAGTCCCGACGGTTCTTACCATTTTGTTTACATAAACACCGGACAGACTTTTTCTACGGAAGAAACATCCGAAGTAATTTTCAGTTACATATACGATATGTCGAACGACGTTACGGCGGGTTACGGCGAATTGCTGTTCCCTATGTTCAACGACAGATTTTATTGGCTGAAAAAAAATACGCGGTATACGCTCGATATGACTTTCCCCGAGGGATGGAGCATTGACGGAATCAAAACTGCTCTTATTGACGAAAGCGGGGAATGGAAACCTTCGGAAGAAGATAGTATTTCAATAGACGGCAACAAAATTTCCGCCTCTTTTATAATGACGGAGCGCGTTATGTTAACCGCCGAACTTCCAAAAGGGCTTTTTGTTGTGCCCTATCACAGCGAATACTGGTTTTTTTACGGTTTGGTTATCGCGCTTGCGCTGGTCGGTATTGCGGTAACTTATAAATACAGAGGGCGTACGCCTCTGCATACCGTGGAATATACCCCGCCCGACGTAAACCCTTTATATTTTTCTACTTATTGGCACGGTTACGCAAGAAAACGCGACGTTTCCACTCTCATTTTACAGTGGGCGCATATCGGTTGCGTAAAACTTAAAAAAGACGGAAAATCCCACATCTTTATAGAAAAACTCAAACCCTTGCCGCAAAACCGCCTTGACGAAGAAAAAGAGTATTTCGACGCGCTTTTCGCGTGCGGAAAAGTTTATTCTTCGAGAAAGATGAAAGAAAGGCGGAATTTCTGGCACAGGCACAGAATAAGCCGCGCAATGTACGGCCTTATGGAAAAGGCCGATAACGCGGTAACTTATGCGCACGGGGTGGAAAAGGCGCGCGCCGCCGTTCCCGTGCTGGGTTATTTGTCCGTTGCCGTCTTTATGAGTTATTTTGCAATCGTTTCCGGCAATATAGGTTTTATGATTATCGGTGTTTTTTGCTCTGTTTTCGGGGCGTGCTGTGTGGGCGCGCTTTATAATTTCGGAATACTGATGAAGATATCCCGCGGCGTTTTGCTGGCAAGAATTATAATTTTTTTTGGCGCTTACGGCTGCTTTGCGCCGCTTATAGCCGTGTTTGCGTTCGCGTTTATGCTGTATAATCCCGTTTTCGACTATGCTTTTTTAATTGTTTTATGTTTGCTCTGGCTGGTTACGGGCATGGCGGTTTTGCCTAAATTTATATCCAAACGCACGGAAGAGGCGCAAAAGCTTTACGGAAAAATGCTGGGCTTCAAAAAGTTTATTTCCACTGTCGAAGTTCCCCGCCTCGAGCTTATGATGAACGAAACGCCCGAATACTATTACGATATTCTGCCTTACGTTATGATGATGGGGCTGAGCAAAAAGGTTGATAAAAAGTTTTCCAATCTTGCAAACGCCGTTCCCGAATGGGCGGAAGGTTTTTCTTCCGATAAATTCGCAAGCTCTCTGTTTGCCTCGGTAAAAAGCGCGGCACGCGTCAGCACAGGCAAAAAAGGCAAGGAAGATAAATGAAAAGCAGGCTGAAAGTTTCTTTAACGGTTTTTATAATGCTTGTGTGCGCGTTTTTATGCGTGCTGTTTTTCGGAGGTGGTTACTCTTCCGCGCAGGCTTCGGTTGACGATAACTACAAATTCACCGACGTACGCACGGAAATTAACGTCCGCAAAGATAAAACTTATGAAATAACGGAAAGGCTGACCGTCCGTTTTTCCCGCGGCGGCGTAAATACCGGAATAATCCGCGATATCCAGCGTATCAGTAAAACCACGCGTATTTTCGGCGGAGAAAAACGCTCGGGCGGCAGATATATTGCAGGACTTGACGGCGTTTCGGTCACGCTTGACGGCGGAGAATGTAAAGTAACGCAAAGCTTGTACAGCGAGGGGGAGTTTTATTCTGTAAAAATGCAGACGCCCGAAGGATATTTCGGCGCAAACTCCACGCATGTTTTCGTGCTTAAATACGTTTACGACCAAAGCGAAGATAAATTCGGCGGCTTCGACGATTTTACTTTGGACGTTCTGGGTTATGCAATGGCAACTACGGAAAATTTTTCCGCAAAAATTACTTTCCCCGAGGACGCGGATTTATCCGACGTATCCGTACGCACGAACGATATGGCGCAATGGAACCCGAATTTTGAAAATGGGGAAAATATTTCCGTTTACGGCAACGTTATAGAAATAAACGCCGCGCCGCAAAGCGCGGATAAAGGATATACCGTGCAGGTTATTCTGCCCGACGGATATTTTGAACTCAGTTTTGAATTTAATTATTACTATCTGATATTTGTCGCAGTCGCACTTGCGGGCGTAACGCTCGCGCTTGTTCTTACTTTCGGCTTCGGGAAAAAACCTTTGGAAACAACGGAGTTTTACCCGCCCGACGGTATGAACGTTATGCGTTTCGCCTCGGTTTGGCGCGCGGGCGCAAAAAACAAGGACGTTGCCGCTCTGCTTTTGAAGTGGGCGGGCAAAGGTCTGATAAAGATAGAACAAGACGGCAAAAGAGATATTATTTTAAAGGCAAACGTTTTAAAAACCGCAAAAAAAACGCGGCTGAAAGCTCCCGTAAACAGACTTTCCCCCGAAATGCTCTCGGTTTTGGAAAGTCCGCAGGAAATACATTATTTCAATGTGTTGTTCGGCGGCATAGGAGGTTTGAATTATACGTTTTCCACAAAATATTATAAAAAACGCAAATACAGATATGAAAAGGAAAGGCTTTACGAAGCCACGCAAAATCTTATAGAGGAAGCGGACAGGAGTCCTTATTTTGTAAAAAGGGATACGCTAAACACGGTTGTTTTGTCGGTTGTAAGTTTTGTATCGCTTATTCCGTTTTTTGCGGCTATGGGTTGGTATTGCTTTTTATGGCAGTCATTTATTCCGGTAATTTTTATGGTATCTATGATTCCCGGTACTATGATTCTTGCCGTACAGTGTAAAGAAAAGCTTATTTTACCCTTAATATTTTTGGTTTTATGGAACGCTTTGTTTTTCGCTTTATTCTTGTTTTTATTTTATATTCCCGCTTACGATTATTTCGGAATGTTTGTATTCTGGGCTCCGCTGTTTTGGTGTGCGGGAGTATTCGTATTGCCTCAGTACATTGCTTACCGCAATAAAGCAACCCTTAGGGATTACGGCAAACTGCTCGGCTTTAAAAAGTTTTTGCTTAAAGCGGAACTGCCTAAAATACAATTGCTTTTCGAAGAAAATCCCGAATATTTTTCGGATATTTTGCCCTATTGTTTAATAATGGGCATAAGCGAAAAAATAAAAAAACGTTTTGCCGCGCTTGAAATAACCGTGCCCGAATATGTGCGTAACAACGTGAATTTACATACGGTAAGCTCCGGAATTGCGCATGCGGGTTCTTATGCGCCCCGCGCTTCGGGCAGCGGCGGTGGTGGCGGTTCGTCCGGAGGTGGAGGAGGTTCTTCCGGCTCATCGGGCGGCGGTGGAGGAGGCGGAGGTTCCCGCGGCTGTTGACAAAATTTCAACAAATATTAAATAATAAACAAACCCCCGACGGAGTCGCCGTCGGGGGTCTTTTATGTTTTGGAAACAAGATAATTAATGTAATTCACAACTTCGTCAAACTGCTTGGGGGAAAGCTTCTGGAAACAATCCAGCCAAAACTTTTCTTTTTCGGTAAGATTGCGCATAACGTTTACGTTGCCGAAGTCGTCCTCTCTGCCGAGAAGATAATCGCACGTCACTTCGAACGTGTCGGCAAGGGCGCAGATAAATTTGGCGGAAGGTTCTACTTTTCCGCTTTCCCAAAAGTTAACGGCTTTCGGGCTTGCGCCTATTCTCTTTGCCAAAGCGCGCTGGCTTATGCTTTTTTCGTTTCTTAACTGTGTAATTCTATACATTTATTTCCTCATTCAGCGCCTCTATTATGGAAAATTTTTACACGGGCTTGCTTGACATTTACCAAAATTACCCATATAATGTGTTTAATGTGTAAAATATTACACAAAAAAACAGGGAGATTTGCAAAAATGAAAAAAGTAATTGCGGGAATAGTATCTGCAATAGCAGTTGTGGCTCTTTGCCTTTGCCTTACGGCTTGCTCTACGGGCATTGTTGGAACGTATAAGTTTTCCAAAATGAGCATGAGTCAGGGCGGAATCAGCATTGAAATCAAAGCGGGTCAAGAGTATATGGGCATAAAGGTGTCCGAGGACGCTTATTCGCTTGTTGTAAAAGACGACAATACCTTTGAACTTAAAGCTAACATGGGTACCTCGGTGACCGAAAAGGGTACTTGGGAAGAAAAAGACGGTAAGTACATATTCACTGCCGACGGTGAAAGCATGGAAGTTAAGCTTGACGGCAACGTTCTTTCTTTTGAAATGGACGGAATGAAGCTCGAACTTAAAAAATAATCGACCACAATTTAAAAACTCCGCCAAACGGCATTGCCGTATGGCGGAGTTTTATTTTAAAATATAATTATTCCACGGGATAAACGTTTGATATTTTATCGCCGTCTAAATCAACCGCAAAATATTTTACTTCAAAAAGGTTTGAAGCTTTCGGGTAAACCAGTCCCGCCGCGCGTATCCCGCCGTGTTCGGCGTAAAACTTTTCGGTTGGCACGGTAACGCTTACAAAATCGCCGAGATAGTTTTTCAGCGCGCCCGCTTTCTTTTTAAGTTCTTCGCACATATATGCGGGGTAATCGCCGCAGGTCAATACGCTTTCGAAAAACGCAAAGTGCAAAACGTTCTTTTCCGGCGGACGCGTTTCAACCGTTTTGCTCGCTTCTAATGTTAGCTTTTCGCCGTCGAAAGAGTAGGTGCAAACCGCCTTTGCCGCGGTACACGTTTCAAACGCCGCCGTAACCTTAAGCACGTCGGAAAACTCCGCGCTTTCGACTTCGTTCATAAATATTCTTTTGCCGTTATTGTTTATTAATTGCAGCATATTCCCGCCCCAAACGGCGAGAACGGGGTATCCGCCGAGCATTTTTTCTTCAAGCCGCGCGTTTATAAATTTTGCGGGTAAAGGTAAAAGAGTATAGCCCGAACCTTCGATTGAAAGGTACGCTCCCCCTTGTGAAAACACCGTTATAAGGTTGCCGCAAAAGCGCGTTTGCGCAATTACGTTAAGGGATATGCCCTTGTTTCCGTACTCGCGCACATAAATAAGCGCCTCTCCGGACATAAGATATACGTCTAAAAACGCGGGAGGTTCGAACAAAAGCCGTTCGTTTATAAAAAAGTTCACGGGTTGGAGATTGTCCCCCGGAACTATTTCGGCTAAAACGCTGTCGTTCAAATCTATTTCAACGCGCCTTTCAAAAAGGTCGATGCCCCCCACATATAAGCCGTTTAACTTCAATATGGCGGGCTTGTACGATAAAAAGTATATTCTCATAATTCCCTCGCGTAATTTATAGGGCGCACGGAGTCCGTAAATTTCGCATGCCGATTATTATTATTTAATGTATAGCGTTTGAAAATTATGTCAATATCTTGTCCGTATGGAGGAATTTTTTTATGAACAAGATTAACGGCTATACCGAAGAAGAGGCTAAAAGGCTTGTGGAATATGTGAGCGACGGAAAGAGAGAGGGGAAAACGCTTTCGGGATTGTTCGCCTCTTATGCGCAGAAAACCGGCAGGGCAAAAGGCAGCGTGCGCAACTATTATTACGCGCTTTTGCGCAGTACGGGCGATAAACGCGTGAGGTCCATACTGAGCGGAAAAGATTTGAAAGCCGAAAAAATAATTCCGTTTTCCGAAGAGGAAACAGACAGAATTTTAAAGGAAATTCTTTTGCAGAAAAGCAGGGGCGTTTCCGTTCGCCGCGCAGTGCTTAACCTTTCCAAGGGCAACGATAAACTTATGCTGCGCTATCAGAATAAATACCGCAATGTGGCGGGCAAAGAACCCGAACGCATAGAAAGGCTTATGCGTGAATGCGGACTTAAAACGGAAAGCGACGATGCGAGAAAGCGTATAGAAGAAGAAATAAACGGTCTTTACGATAAACTTGCGGCAAGCCTTAAAGAAGAAAACAAGCGGCTCACCACTTTGATAAAAAGGCTGACCGACGAAAACGCGCTTTTAAGATTGCAGCTCCGCAACAACTGATTTACGTATGTAGTTCAAATCCGGCAATAAGTATAAAGAAAGCCGCCCGACGCTTTAAAGCGTCGGGCGGCTCTTTTACGCCGGCTAATAATTCAAACCGAATAATTTGTTCAGCCCTGCGATTTCTGGGGAGATTTTTTCTCTTTTCCTTCGCCGGTTTTTTCAAGTTCTTCGAGTTTTTTATCGATATAGCATTCGGCTTTTTCCATAATGTCTTCCTGATTCTTTTTAACGAGATTAAGAAGCTTACAGTTGTTTGCAACAAGCAACGCGCCGCCCGCCATACCTACGGCAAGTCCGAAAATAAACTTTTCCACGATTTCTTCTCCTTGTAACGGGCATTTTGCCCTAATAACAGTATTTATCATATTATCGCGGTTTATGAATGTAAAAAAATGGCGGGATATATACTTGATAACTTTAACTGCTTATGTTAAAATACCTTTATGGAAAGATACGTTGCTTTCGATATCGGCGATAAAAGAATCGGCGTTGCGGTTTCGGACCCGTTCAATACATATGCTTTGCCCTCGCAAACATATTTCCGCAAGGGCTTTAAAGAGGACGTTGCCGCGATAGCCGAAATAGCAAGGCAAAAAGGCGCAACCGTCATAATTTGCGGGCTTCCCGTTAATTTCGACGGTTCGGAGGCGTTGCAAACCGAAAAAACAAGGCGCTTTATAGAAGCGCTTAAAAACGCAACAGCAATCCCCGTAGTATGCGAAGACGAACGGTTCACCACCCGTATGGCGCACGACGTGCTTATTTCGGAGGGTATGAGGCGCGAAAAACGCAAAAACTATGTTGACGCGCTTGCCGCCGCAAACATTCTTGACGGCTATCTTGCAAAATTAAAAAAAGGAGTATAAAAATGAGCGAGCAACTTGAAAACGAAGAGATTGAGGAAGAAATTATAGAGCTGGTTGACGACGACGGCAACGTAATAAAATTCAAACTTCTGGACGTAACGGAATACAAAGGGCAGAAATATACGCTTCTTCTTGCCGCGGAGCCCAGCGAAGAAATCGCGGAAGACGAGGTCGTTATTTTCCGCCTTAACGAACAGGACGAAGTGCTTGAACCTATCGAAGACGAAAACCTTTTGGAAGAGGTTTTCGAATTCTATCAGCAGGAAGCCGACGCGGAAGATTACGACGGAGAAGAAAATTAAAAACAAAATATTTTACCGGATTTGCGCGCCCCGCGGCAGTTTTGCCGCGGGGCGCGCTTTGCGTTTCACTCTTAATTTCTTTTACAATTATATATAAAACCGCTTTACAAACAAAAATTAATTTGCTAAAATATCAAGGCTATAAATTCACACCCGAAGGGCGGGCGTTCCGTGACGGTAAATTTTTCATGCCGTTATACGCGCCTTAAAGCCGCGCTTTCGGGGAGGTAAACGGAGGAATAATATGGCAGTTATATCTATGAAACAACTGCTCGAAGCGGGCGTACACTTCGGGCACCAGACAAGGAAATGGAACCCCAAGATGTCCAAGTACATCTATGCGGCGCGCAACGATATCCACATTATCGATTTGCAGATTACCGTTGACTTAATCGAAGAAGCTTACAAATATGTTTGCGAAGCGGTTAAAGAGGGTAAATCCGTTCTCTTTGTAGGCACCAAAAAGCAGGCTCAGGAAGCTATTAAAGAAGAAGCCGAGCGCTGCGGTATGTACTATGTCAACAGCCGTTGGCTGGGCGGTATGCTCACCAACTTCAAAACCATTCGCACCCGTATAGACAGAATGGTTAAAATCGAAAAAATGGAACAGAACGGCGAATTCGACCTTCTTCCCAAAAAAGAAGTTGCAAAACTCAAGGAAGAATATCAAAAGCTCGTTACCAACCTCGGCGGCATCCGCGAAATGAACAAACTCCCCGGAGTTATGTTCGTGGTTGACCCCCACAACGAAGATATCGCCGTTGCGGAAGCGCGCAAGCTCAATATCCCCATCGTCGCTATCACAGACACCAACTGCGACCCCGACCTTATCGACTACGTAATCCCCGGCAACGACGACGCTATCCGTGCGGTTAAGCTTATCGCTGCGGTTATCGCAAACGCCGTTATCGAAGCTAATCAGGGCGTAACGCCCGTTCTCCCCGGTGCGGAAGAAGAAGTTGCAGAACCCGTTTCTATCGAAGAAGTAGTTGCAAATTCCGAAGCGGCTGAACCCGCGGAAGAAAAAGCGGAATAATCGGGAAATTAATTTAAAAGGAGAATATTGTTATGGCATTCACTGCTAAAGACGTTATGGAACTCCGCGAAAAGAGCGGGGCGGGTATGCTCGATTGCAAAAAAGCTTTGACCGACGCAGACGGCAATATGGAAAAAGCAGCCGAGCTTTTGAGAGAGCGCGGCATCGCAAAGGCAGTTAAAAAAGAGGGCAGAATCGCTGCCGAAGGCGCTGTCGGCGCATATGTATGTGAAAAATGCGGCGCGGGTGTGCTTTTGGAAATCAACTGCGAAAGCGACTTCGTTTCCCGCGGAGATAAATTCCACGAAATAGTAAACGCCGTTGCAAAAGTAGTTGCGGAAAATAAACCCGCAGACGTGGAAGCGCTCAACGCTTGCAAACTCGACGGCGCAACCGTTAAAGATTATATCACCAATATGACCGCGGTAATAGGAGAAAAAATTTCCATCCGCCGTTTCGCAATCTATGAAACAAAGGGCAAAATCGAAACCTATATCCATATGGGCGGCAAAGTCGGCGTTATGGTAGACGCGGTAGATTTCAAAGCAGGCAGCGAAGAAACGTTGCACGACGTTGCTTTGCAGATTGCGGCTTCCAACCCTTCTTATCTTGTTCCCGCAGACGTTCCCGCGGAAGTTCTTGCAAAAGAAAAAGAAATTATGCTCGTTCAGATGCAGAACGACGAAAAGAACAAGAACAAGCCCGTTGCCATTCTTGAAAAGATTATCGACGGAAAAATGGGCAAATACTATTCCGAAAACTGCCTTATGGAACAGGCGTTCGTAAAGGACGACAGCCAAAAGGTTTCCCAGATTATCGGCGATAAGTTCAAGGTTGTTAAGTTCACCCGCTTTGAAATGGGCGAAGGTCTTGAAAAGAAGAGCGAAAATTTGCAGGACGAAGTCCAGAAGCAGATTGACGCAATGAAAAAGTAAAAAATATTTAACAAATAACCCCCGCCGCGCATTTGCGCGGCGGGGGTTTGTTTTATCGTTTTTGATTATTCAAGCAAATCGTCACACGTAACCGAATATAGGTTTGCAAGTTTAACAAAGTTTTGCAACGTTGGCACGGTAACGCCCCACTCATAAGCTTGATAAGAAGAACAGCTTATTCCTATACTGTCGGCAACATAGGTTTGCGTATAGCCGTATTGTTTTCGTAAATCTTTTAAGTTTTTAGGAAGTTTAGTCAGTTCAACCATATTTCTCATAATTATATGTTGTTATTTTATTGACATTTTAACGTTTGAAACTGTATAATGTTAAAAATAACGTTTCAAACGTTATTTTTAACAGGAGAAAAAATGTCGAACGAAACAATTATATTAAAGGTAATAGAAGGGATAAATAGTTCCGAAGAAAAGAAACTGTGTATAAAATACATAAACGAAGTGGCAGAAAGATGCAATAAACTGTGTAAAAAGGGAGAAAGCTTAAGAGTATTTGCAGAATATAACGCAATGATAGAAACTTTGAAAAAGAAGTTTTTATAAAGCGGTAAAAATCATTGGTGCGGGCTGATGTAAAACCGCGGCGCGGATTGCAAAAGCAATCCGCGCCTTTTTGTTTGGTTTGTTTAAAAAAAATCAATAAATAATCCGGTGTTGCAATTTTCGTAGCGATGTGTTATACTTAACTTTAATGACTGAATTTGAAGAGCTTATAAACTTAATAAGCCCGAAGCGCAATACGGAAAAGCAATATTTTCTCGATTTGCTCGACGGCGAAAAACAGTTTGCTTATGAAGAAGAGCGCATAGCCGCCGTGATGAAGCTTTTGCGCGCGTTCAGACTTTCAAAACTCAAATCAAAGCTCGACGGTTTAAAAGCCGAACGGCAGGAACTCACGCAGTCCGAAGATTATAATGCGGAAAAATACCGCAGAGTTTTGGAAATCAACGCGGAAATTTCCCAAATCAAAGCAAAAATGCAGGAGTTTAAGCCCTTTTTCGAAGAACCCTATTTTGCGCGCATGGATTTAACCGACGACAAAGAGGGGTATAACTCTTACTATATCGGCAAGCACGGCGACGAAAAGCTTGAAATTCTCGATTGGCGCGCCCCGCTCGCCCGCAGATATTATCAAAAGAGCAAAACGCAGTTTTCGATAAACGAATACGATTATAAACTTATTCTCCGCCGCGCCCTCCGCACAAGGAACGGAAAAATTCTGGATATGCAAAACGAATATCTGAACCTTTCCGATTACCTTTCAAAAGAAGAAATAGGCGGACGCGGCGAAACTTTGATTTTCGACCCGTTTTTAAAGGAAATTCTCCGCGGCAGAAAAGAAAAGCAGGAAATCTGCGATATAATCGAAACCATTCAGGAAAAGCAGTTTGAAATTATCACTTTGCCAGAACGCGAAGAATTCGTGTTGCAGGGCGTTGCCGGCAGCGGCAAAACGATGATACTTTTGCACCGCCTTTCTTACATTATGTACAATAACGAAAGCGTGCGCCCCTCCGACGTAATGGTGATAACTCCGTCGGATTCTTTCAACGCTTTCATAGACGAGCTTGCAACCGTTCTCGAACTCGAAAAGGTGAGAACAAGCACGCTCGACAACTACTTTTTAAACCTTTTGAAAAACGCGGGCGCGGATATAAGCGGCAAAACGGATTTTTCTGTCGAATTTAATCCCGAATATCTCAAACACGTTTATTCGGCGGAGTTTTCCGAAAGCGTGGATAAAAAGCTTGCGAAAATATACGACGGAATTTACGGTTTGTTCGCTTCGGGGGAATGCCTAGAAGTAGCGCGGGAAGTGGAAAACGCCTGCGATTTGCAAACCGCCGAATACGAAAAAATCAAAAACGCGGGGCTGAGGGTGCGCCGCTGTATACTCGGAGAAATAAAAGAAAAACGCGACGGCGGACTTTATTACACAAAACAGTTCAGATATATGTTCAACTGCGTTCTTGACGTAAAAGAATTTATCTCTCTCGTGTTTTCCGACGAAAGAATGAAGGGCTACGCTTTTTTCTATAAGCAACTGCTTTCTTTCTATAAATCGATAAAATTTCTGCGCCGCTATTCCTCTAAAATCTGCCTTTCCGCAATAGAAGATTTGCGCTCGTTAAAACAGACCGTGGAAAAGGAAATCACGGATTTGCACCGCTATAAATTCAAAGCGGGAGAGGTGGAAATCTTAACTTACGCGAGCGGAATAGAAAAACGCGAACAGCTCAAAAACGAAATAGACGCCGCAATATCACGCGTCGAATTAATTTTAAACGCTTTTTCCACCGTGCACGATTTTGCCGACGTGTTGCGCGGGGAAAGCTACCTTGCCGCAATAGGCAAGTGCGAAAACACTCTCGGCATACTGCGGTTTTTCTACCGCGAAACGGTCAAAAAATCAAAGCTCAAATTCGGCGTAACGGAAAAAAAGCTTTCCCGCAGTGACGCTTTCGCTCTCTGCCTTATCTTAACCAAGCTCGGATACGACCTTTCTCCTAAATTTTCGTTTATCTTCGTGGACGAAGCACAGGATATATCCGCGGCGGAATACGGGGTTATAAAAAAAGTAAACAGCCGCGCCGTATTCAATATATTCGGGGATTTAAAGCAGAATATCACGGGCTACCGCGGTATAACCGATTGGGCGGAAACGGGATATAAAAAATACGAACTCGATTTGAATTACCGCAATACCAACCAGATTGTGGAATACGTTTCTCAAAAGCTCGGCATAAAAATGAAGTCGATAGGCTTCGACGGCGTTAAGGTCGCGCACATTTCCTCACGTTCGGTAACAAGCTGGCTCTCATCCAAAAACGGGCTTAAAGCCGTTATATGCGGGGGGCAATCGATAGATAAGTATATCCGCAAAAGCTATAACGTAATAAGCCGTACGGGCAGAATTTCAAAAACAAAAATCAACGTTATGACCGTTTACGAAAGCAAGGGGCTTGAATTTACCGCCGTTGCCGTAGCCGACGGGGATATGACCGACAACGAAAAGTATATCGCTTACACCCGCGCGCTTAAAGAGCTTGCGGTAATAAATGAAAATGTATAACCGGAATTTGCGGGGCAATAATTAAAAAGATACTTGCATTGATTTCCTTTAAATGGTATAATAAAAACGTATTCAACTAAAAGTCAAAACGTGAAAACGGAGGCATATATGGCAGGCAAACACAATAAACCCATAGAAACGCTTGAAATAGAAGGGGAGCTTTTAAACGTAGTAAGCTATGCGTCTTACTATTGCCGCACGCCGCTTTTTACTTCGTTCAAAATTTATAACCGCGATATAGAAAGCGCTTCGGATATAACGGTCGGCGTAACCGGCTCAACCGCCCTTATTCTGCCCACCGAAGTTCACGTTGAGGAAATCCCGCACGAAAGCAGTGTGGAGGCAATTCCGCAAAACGTACTTAACCCCAAATATCTTGCCGAAATAAACGAACCCGAAGTCTGCACCGTTCAGGTAAAACTTATGTGCGGCAAAGAAATCGTCTGCACTCTCGAAGCCGACGTTCAGGTTCTGCCCATAGATTACTGGGGCGGGCTTTCGGGCAATACCGAAATGCTAGCGGCGTTCGTGCGCCCCAAGCTTGCCGATTGCCAGAAGATTTTGGCGGAAGCCGGTTTGCAGCTTAAAACGTGGGGATATTCTTCGGAGTTTTCCGGCTATTCGGGCACGGATAAAAACGGCGTGCGCAACGCCGTGGCTTCCGTTTTCGCAGCAATCCGCAGGCTGAATATCGAACGCGGGGAAGAAGCGGATTTATCCCGCGCAGTATGCACGGGCGACGCATCGAAAATAATTCAGGAAAAGAAAGCAACCCCGCTGGAGATTGCTCTGTTTGCCGCAAGCTGTTTCGAGGCAACCAAATTAAACCCCGTTATAATCCTCGGTAAATCAAAGATATCCGTGGGCGTATGGCTTTACGAAAGCTGTTTTTCCTATTCCGTCCACGACGATATGCAGCTTATAGAAAAATACGTTACTGAAGGTGTCAACAACTTAACTTTAATCGACGCCGACGATTTGTTCGCGCATAAAAACGCAAGCTACACCACCAGCGAAGCCCACGCAAAAGCAAATATCCAGAAAGAAGAATACGAAATGTGCGTGGATGTCCGCCGTTGCAGAATAGGCGGGATTTTCCCTTTGCCGTTAAAGGTAAAAACCTCTCACGGTTACGAACTGCTGGCAGACAGGCAGATTTCCTTCGACGAAAAGCCGCAGGAAATGATTGACGCCGACAAATACGAATACGATAAAACGGTTTCAAAAGAAACAAACTGGCAAAGGCGTCTGCTCGATTTGTCGCTTAAAAACAATCTTTTGAATTTCAGATACAAGCGCGATTGTCTGCATCTCATTTGCGCGGACCTTTCGGCGTTCTGCCAAAAGCTTGAAGAAAAGGGCAAATTCACGCTTTTGCCCAACGCAACGCCCATACCCGACGCGGTGTATTTCGGCGACAGCAAGGGCGTAAACAGTATGCGCGAGCTTAACGAGATAGAAATGAAAAGCGGAAAAATCCGCTGTCTTTCTTCGCAGGATAATCTTACCGAAGTCGCAACCACGCTCATAAGAAAATCCCGCTCCGCGGAAGAAGAGGCGGGCGCTAAAACATTGTATCTCGCGCTCGGATTTCTTAAATGGCGCGGAGAAGAGGGCGAGGATAAATACGCCCCTATAGCGCTTTTACCCGTAAATTTAAAGCGTATGAAGTCGCAGGGCGTTTTGCTCGAAGCGGGGGAAGGCTACGAGGTAAACACAACCCTTCTTGAATTTTTAAAACAGGATTTCGGTATCGACGTCCGCGGCGTGGAAGGAAAGGGTTTAACCCCCAAAGAAATTATAGCGGTATTCCGTTCTAAAACCGCCAATATGAAGGGCTGGATTGTCTACGAAGACGTTTACCTTTCCCAATTCACTTTCGCCCGTTATGCAATGTGGGCGGACGTAAAAAACAATATAAACAAATTCGCCAAAAACCCGCTTATCGCAAGCCTTATGTCAAACGCGAACAAGCTCGCGGGCAATAAGCTTTTAGGAGTTTCCGAAGACGATGGCGACCCTTGCGACATTTTAACCCCGCTACCTTGCGACAGCGCGCAATATTCCGCCGTTGCGGAATCGACAAAGGGCACAACGTTCGTTTTGCACGGTCCCCCCGGAACTGGCAAAAGCCAGACCATCACAAACATAATTGCAAACGCGGTGCATAAAGGCAAACGTATACTTTTCGTCGCGGAAAAACAAGCGGCTTTGCAGGTAGTTAAAAAGCGCCTTTCCGATATCGGTTTGGGCGAGTTCTGTCTCGAACTCCATTCGGGCAAATCTGCGGATAAGTCGGAAATTATAAGAAGCATAGAAACCACTCTTTCGCTCTCTGCGGACACGGACGGAGAAAAATTCGAAAGCACGGGCGCAAGAATACGGGAAACGCGGGAAACCTTGCGCGCCCCGCTTGAAGCTCTGCACAAAAAACGCAGGCTCGGCGTTTCCGTTTACGAGGGAATCGTTTACTATCTCCAAAACAAAAACGCGCCCGAGCTTCTGAACATAGAAACCACTTTCTACGACGCGCTCACAAAACAAAAGCTCGAAGAATACGAAAACATGCTCGCAACCGCGCAAGCCGCGGCAAAAGAATGCGGCGGCGTATACCGTTCGCCTTTTTCCGAGGTGAAGCTCACCGAATGCGGAGAAAACACCAAATCCGCTGTTCTTTGTGCGGCGGAAGTCGTTCTTGCCGAGCTTAAACACCTCAAAAATTATCTTGGGCTGTTCCTTGAAACGTTCAATCAGAAGATTTCAAAATTCACATATAAAAAGCTTGAAAATTTAATAGCAATCGCGGCGGTTCTGCGCGACGGCGGGCTTAACAACTTCTTTAACTGCGAAGAAGAGCAGTTGTATAAATTCTATAACGCCAATTTAAGATACGACAGCGAGGTAAAACACTGGCTCAAATATTTTAAGGTGCTGCCCGATATTTCCAAATTCGCCGAAGGTATAGAAAGCGAAATTGATAACTGGGGAGAAAACTACCGTTCCTCGCGCCTTTTGTTGCAGGTTATCAAACGCATAAACAAATGCGCATCCGCGCCCGTGAAAGAAAAGGACGAGCTGGAATGGATAAAACGCGCTTACGAAATAGAAAAAGCGAGAGAACGTATTTTAACTAATACGAACCTTAGTTCTAATTTCCTCAGCTTCGGCAGCATAAACGACAGAAAGCGGGAAGAATTTCTGCGTCCGCTTTACGAATTGCACGCCCTCTGCGCCCAAACGTTTATGGATTATAACGCAGATGCGTTCAACAGCATTTGTGTATCTTCCGCTGGCGGCACTTTAAAACCTCTTATATCGGGTCTTATTTCAGCGGCGGCGGCGTTCGTTAAAAGCGCGGATTACTTCATCAAAACAATCAAGGCGGATAAATCCGCTTACGACGACGCGGATATTTTCGATTTGTACACGGCAAAATGCACTTCGCTGATAGACAACATCGATATGCTCCCCGCGTGGTGTATGTATAAATCCACTGCAAAAAAACTCAACGATTGCGGTCTGTCTTTTATGACCGACGCAATGGAAAGCGGAAAAATTTCGGGCAAACAGATTTTGTCGTCTTTCCGCAAAAACGTATACCGTAACTTTATTCAAACAAATATTCCTGCGGACGAAAGCCTTTCCGCGTTCTCCGCAAGTGTTCTCGACGAAAACGCGGCGTATTTTTCAAGACTTCTGGAAGAGTTCGGCGCGCTCACCAAAGAAAAGATACGCACGGATTTGATTTCGCGTTTGCCCGCAAAAGAAACGGAGGGCTCTCTCGCCCTTGAATTAATGTCTTTCCAAAGGCAGATAAAGGGCAATATCCGTTCTTTGAACCTGCGCTCGCTGTTCGCCGATATCCCCGAACTTATGAAGGTTGTCGCGCCCTGTATGCTTATGAGCCCGGGCACGGTTTCCCAGTATCTGCCCGCCGACCCCGAGCTTTTCGATATAGTAATATTCGACGAGGCGTCGCAAATTCCCACGTGCGAAGCGGTTCCCGCGCTCGCAAGGGCTAAAAGCGCGATTATCGTCGGCGACCCCAAGCAAATGCCCCCGACATCGTTCTTTATGGGCACGGGTCAGGACGACGAGCACCCCGAAGCGGAAGATTTGGAAAGCGTTCTCGAAGACTGCCTCGCTCTCGGCATACCCGAAAAGCACCTTATCTGGCATTACCGCTCCAAACACGAAAGCCTCATAGCGTTCTCAAATATAATGTACTACTCGTCAAAACTTTGTACGTTCCCCTCGCCCGACGCGCTTGACAGCAAGGTTACGCTCCGCTATATGGAAAACGGCGTTTATGAAAGGGGGCTTTCCAAAGTCAATAAAGAGGAAGCGGAAGCCCTTGTCGCGGAAGTTGTGCGCCGCCTTAAAGACGAAAGGCTCCGCCATTCGAGTATAGGCATAGTAACATTTTCCACTCCCCAGCAGGTTTACGTTGAAAGACTTTTGAACAAAGCGATTATAAAGCACGGGCTTGAAGACGCGGCTTACGAAAGGGAAGAACCTCTCTTTATCAAAAATCTTGAAAACGTTCAGGGCGACGAAAGAGACGTTATACTGTTTTCCGTTTGCTACGGTCCGGATAAGCTCGGCAAAATTTCGCTCAACTTCGGTCCTTTAAACCAGTTCGGCGGCTGGCGCAGACTTAACGTAGCCGTTTCAAGGGCAAGGGAAGAGATGGTCGTATTCGCGTCAATGCGCTATTCGATGATAGATTTGTCGCGCACAACCTCGCGCGGCGTTGCGGGGTTAAAGGCTTTCCTCGAATTTGCGGAAAAGGGCAGAACAAGCATTTCCGTAAAGAGCGACGATATAATCATCAACCGCCAGGGCATAGGCAAATTCATTGCCGAAGAGCTTTCAAACTACGGTTACGAATGCCGCTGCGACGTCGGCGTATCCGATTTCAAAATCGACGTCGGCGTAATAGACCCCAAAAACAAGCATAACTTTATCCTCGGCGTTCTTTGCGACGGAACAAAGCAGTTTTCTGTTAAAGACCGCTCCGTTATGCAGGTGCAAACCTTAAAGCGTAACAATTGGAACGTTTACCGCCTTTATTCGATAAACTTCTTCAACAACCCCAAACGCGAAATAAAAAAGATAAAAGAATTTTTGGATAAGCTTACCGACGGCGGAAAACCCGCGTCTATAAACTTCAAAAAGCCCTATAAAGCGGCAAAGCTCGAAATAAAGGAAACCGACCCCAACTACGTTTTAAGCGGCGAAAACGACGCGGAAGTAATGCGCGTTATCAAAGCCGTTGTGGCGGCGGAAGAGCCCATATCCACACAGTTTTTAATGAAGCGCACGCTCTCCGCGTTCGGTATCTCGAAATGCGGAATAAAGCTTGAAAGCAAGCTGCGTTCTTTAATCGATAAATGCGGGTTTGAAAAGAGCGAAATGCTCGGCAACGTCTATTATTTCAAAACGGACAAATATTCGGGCTTCGATAAATACCGCGTGGAAGAGGGCGCGCCTCTGCGCACAGCGGATACCGATTACGCCCCTTACGACGTAATTTCGCTCATAAAAGGCATGCTTATAAGCAAAGTCAGCATATATATCGACGAGCTTATCCCCGCCGTTATAAAAGAGCTGAAAGTTCCCCGCTCGTCGGATAAATTCGTATCTTTGGTATACGGCTGTATAGAAGAGGGGGTAAAACGCGGCTTGTTTATCCGCAGCGTTTCCGATAAAATATCGTTGGCTTAAAGCGGTTGGCGGCTTGTCGTTTGCAGAACCCGCGTTTAAGCGCCGCCGTAAATAAATCGGACGTGAGCTTAGCGCGTTTGTATAATTCTTTTAATATTGATTTAATAATTAAAATTGAAAATAAAAAAGCGCCCCGCCGTTTAAACGGCGGGGCGCTTTTTTATTTGTCTTTATCTATGCCGAGAAGATAATCGGCAGACACGTCGAAAATGGCGCAAAGTTTTTTGATGCTTTCAATGTCAGGCTGTGTTCTTCCTTGCTCCCATGAGGCGTAACAGTTGGGCGAAACCTGTAATTTCAGATAAACGTCTTTCTGCGTCATCTTACATTCGCGGCGTACTTCCCTTAATATTTCGTTGAAGCTCATATTGAAATTTTACCCTAAACTACCCAAAATGGGTTGACAATACCCAAAACAAGTAGTAAAATAACACTACCTATTGTGGGTAGTGTTGGCAAAACCGAATAAATTTATTAAATAAATTTTTGTTTAATACCGCGCTTTCGTGCAAAAAACCTTGTAATTTTATCTCATCTCTTCCTTTACTTGGATTCCAGCACCTCAAAGCCGTATTAAAAGCCCCCGCCGTATGCAGAACGGCGGGGGTATCTTTATTATATTGTGTTTTCCAAAACGTCGTCCATATCGTAAAGACCCGCGCCTTTTCCGCAAAGCCATTTCGCCGCACGTATCGCACCTGCTGCAAAAACTCTTTTGGAACGCGCCGAATGGGAAAGGGTTATAATTTCGTCCTCGCCCGCGAACATAACTTCGTGCTCGCCGACTATAGTTCCGCCGCGCACCGCGTGTATGCCTATCTCTTTTCCGCGCTTTCCGGTTATGCCGTCGCGCCCCTTCAAATAAGGCTTGCCCCCGCCATATGCGGCGTTTGCGCCGTCCGCAAGCATCAAAGCCGTGCCCGAAGGCGCGTCAACCTTTTTGTTGTGGTGCTTTTCTATAATCTCTATGTCAAAGCTTTCTCCAAGCGTTTGCGCAGCTTTGTTCACAAGCTTAACCAAAAGGTTTATTCCCAAAGAAAAGTTTCCCGTTTTAAAAACCGCAACCTTTTTCGCCGCTTCTTCAATCAGTTTCAAATCGCTTTCGCTGTAACCCGTGGTAGCAAGAACAACGGGGCAATTATGCTTAACCGCATATTCGAGCTCGCCATTTAAAACGGCGGGGGAAGAAAAATCTATAATAACGTCTATATCTTCCTTAACGTCGTTAAACGAAGCATATATCGGGGTCAATCCGCTTTTTGCGTGTAAATCCACGCCGCAAACCGCGCACATTTCGCAGTCGCCGTTCAAAAGCGAAACAAGATTTTCGCCCATTTTACCGTTTATCCCGCAAATCAGAGCCTTTTTCATATGCCCTTCAACCCCGCTTTTTTAATTTGCTCCCGCAATATGTCCTTGTTTTTGGGTTCGAGTTCGGTCAAAGGAGAGCGGGGCACGCCCGCGTTGAACCCAAGCATATTGTAAGCCGCTTTAACGGGAATGGGGTTTACCTCCAAAAAGCACGCGTCCTCCAAAGGCAGTAAAAAGTCCTGAACCTCGTTCGCCTCGTCAAGCTTGTTTTCCTTTACAAGGTTATACATCTTTTTCACAAGCGCGGGAGCTATGTTAGAGGTAACTGAAATAAGCCCCGCCCCGCCGATTGCAAGCATGGGCAAATTCAAAAAGTCCTCGCCCGAATACAAATCCATTTTCCCGCGTATTCTGCGCATTGTTTCGCAAACCTGCGCCATATTTCCGCTCGCTTCCTTGATGCCCGCCATATTGGGTATATCCGCAAGCTTTTCCGCGGTTTCGGGCAAAATGTTCACAGCCGTGCGGGAGGGGACGTTGTAAGCGATTACGGGGATTTTAACAGCCGAGCAAACCGCCTTGTAATATTCCAGCAATCCCTTTTGCGTGCATTTGTTATAATAGGGGGTAACCACGAGAACGCCGTCCGCCCCGAGCTTTTCAGCCCTTTGAGAAGCGGCAACAGCCTTTGCCGTGTCGTTGCTGCCCGTGCCGATAATTATTTTAATCCGCCCCGCCGCATATTTAACCGCAAACTTTATAACCTCGGTCTTTTCATCCTCGGTCATCGTAGCGGGTTCGCCCGTAGTTCCGAGAACTACAAGCGCGTCCGTGCCGCCGTCAATCTGATAATCTATCATTTTGCCGAACTCTTCAAAATTAACTCCGTTGTCGGTAAACGGCGTTATCATAGCGGTTAAAATTCCGTTGCAAAACCCAACCATAAAAACTCCTTTTATATTGTTCCGTTGCCCGCGGCGCGGTTATAAATTATTTTTCAATGCGCCGTTAATTATATTTTAAGCGGAAAAACGTTATTTAGTTAATCGAAATATCCTTTCGCCGCAAGCAGTTCCGCAAGCAAAACCGCGCCGCCCGCCGCTCCGCGCAAGGTGTTGTGGGAAAACCCTATAAATTTATAATCGTAAACGCTGTCTTCCCTGAGTCTTCCCGCGCAGACCGCCATTCCGTTTTCAAGGTTTCTGTCCAGAGCGGGCTGGGGTCTGTTGTCTTCTTCGAAATAATGAATAAACTGTTTGGGCGCGGAAGGCAATCCCAAAGTCTGCGGTTCGCCGTAAAACTCTTTCCAGGCGGAAAGTATTTCTTCCTTTTTCGGCTTTTTGTCAAATTTCACAAAGCATGCGGCAGTGTGTCCGTCCGATACGGGAACGCGCAAACATTGCGCTGTGATTTTGGGCGACGCCGCGGGAACGATTTTTCCGTTCTCCGCCGAGCCCCATATTTTGAGCGGCTCTTTTTCGCTCTTTTCTTCCTCGCCGCCGATAAAGGGAATTACGTTGTCGCAAATTTCGGGCATTGTTTCAAATGTCTTTCCCGCGCCGGAAATCGCCTGATAAGTGCATACGGCAACCTCTTTAATCCCGAACTTTTTCAAAGGGTGCAAAAGAGGAACATACGATTGAAGCGAACAATTGCTCTTAACCGCGATAAATCCGCGTTTTGTGCCCAGCCTTTTGCGCTGTGCTGAAATAACTTCGAGATGTTCCGCGTTTACCTCGGGTATAATCATGGGAACGTCGTCGGTAAAGCGGTGCGCCGAATTGTTTGAAACTATCGGGCATTCCAGCTTTGCATAAGCGTATTCCAAATCGCGGATATCTTCCTTTTTCATATTGACCGCGCAAAAACAGAAATCAACTTCCGCCGCGATTTTTTCCTTGTCCGCGTCTGCGTCAAAAACTGTCATATCCGCAAACTTTGCGGGCATAGCCGCCTGCATATGCCATTTTTTAACCGCGTTTTTGTAAGATTTGCCAGCGGAAGAAGAAGATGCGGCAAGAACCTTAACCTCGAATAAAGGGTGGTTTTCCAAAAGCAGTAAAAACCTCTGCCCGACCATGCCCGTCGCGCCTATAACGCCGACCTTGTACTGTTTCATAAAATCTCCTGTTGCAATGCCGCCGCGCCGTAAAAATATGCGGGTAAATACGGCATATAAAATAAAAGACAGCCTGACGCTGCCCGTAAGCAAACAGCGCAACACTTAAAGTGACAGTCGCAAAGGTGTTAACCCGTGCGCCCGACGCGGCGCGAAAGAAAGCCGCATCTCGGCGGAGGCGCCCTTTTACCTCGGTTTCAAACGGAATTCCTTTCAGATTCCTAAGCCAAGGCTACTTTTGCCCGTCCGCTCCTCTGATTTGCCTGTTTATGATAACACGTTTAAACGGCAAAGTAAAGAAATTTCTTTCGGTTATTTGACATTTTCCCGCTTTTATAATATAATAATATGGTAAATTCAAACCGAACAAACGGGGTACCCCGTTTGCGCGTTTAAAACGCGCAAACAACAGTGCTCCTTTTCGGTCGAAAGGAGATTATATGAAAAGTTTAAAAAAATTATCGGTAATCGGCGTTGCCGCGGTAATGGGCTGTTCTGTATTCGCTTTCACTGCGTGCAATCCCGATAATGGCAACGATGACAATGATGACAACGGTAATAACGCCGTCGTGGGTGTTGCGGGCGAACATGCGGCGCTTATCAACGGCGCGCTCGGGCAGGAAATAAAAGCGTTCGGCGCTGATTTTAACGTCACCGTTAACACTGCGTATGATTATTACAATTACGTAAACGGCAAAAAAGCCGACAAAATCGAAGGCAGAAGTTCTACGTCTGTTTTTGACGCGGTGGTAAATCTCAAAGCCAACCTCGAAACAGGCGATTTGGACGTTTCCCACGTAATAGAAGATACGTGCAGCGAAAAAACGGAAACGTCTTATATGTATGTTTTCCTTCGTGCGGGCAAACTGTTCGTATCCGATTACCTTGAAAATGCGATAACCGATTATTCCAAAGCGGAATTTTTGTATGCGGGCGCGCTTAAAGACTTTATGGAACTTCCCGAAGGCGGGGAGGATATGGACGAAATAACCGGCGCTCTCGACGAAATTCTCGGCAATGTGAATGTAGAAGAAGAAATCGGCGCGGCGGTAGAGGGCGTTCTCGGATTGGAAAGCTATACCGCTATGGCTCTCGCGGACTCGTTCGGCGCTTTGACAGTTGAAAGCGGAAAAGCCACCGTCGACCTCAACAAAGCCGTTTACAACGCGGTCAAAGCCGTTAAAGAATTCCTCGGCGGTATTTCAATAAACACCACCGTCGGCGAAATCCTTAATAACAAAACTCTGAAAGGCGTGCTTTCTCCTTTCATCAACCTTATTGCTCCCGCGGACCTTGTAAAGGCAATCAAAGATAATCTTGTCGCTCCCGACGGGTCTGATATCCAGACGGAACAGGTTTATGAAATGCTTAAAGAAATCGCAGATAAAATTCTGTTGAAGCCCAACGCAAACGAAACTACATACGACTATCTTGTAAGAGTTATCAGCTCGGAAGAGCTAAAAAACGTTGTAAACGACCTCATTAAAGAATCTACCGGCAGCACGCAGTTGTCTATCGATAAAACGTTCGATAAACTTACAGTCGGTTTTATGCTCGGTATGGGCGGCGTTACGGAAACCCAGTTCAAAGAAAAACTCAACTCAATCAAAGCGTTTGTGGATACGCTTTTGCAGAACGTTACCGAAAAATCAGTCACAATCAAGTCTTCGGGCGTTGCCGATAACGACGGACCTTCCGTCGGTGAAGGCGAAGTTTCTCCCGCGGCAGAAGAAGAGGAATTGACTTTTATTATCGAAAACACGTTTGAAAACGTTAAAATCGTTTATTCTCTGAACGGCAACGAAATCACCGGTCAGCAAGTTACCGCAAAAGTAACCAATAGCCAGGGTATGTTGTTTGATGAAGAATGGCTGGAAAGCGTTGCAGTCGTAGACGTTGACGCTACTGTTGAGTACGAAGCTACCGTTTCCCTTGCGGATATCAACGCGGCAAAAACAATCGAAATCGAAAAAGTTTATGAAAGCATTTCCCAGAATATAGGTATTTATGCAGACGATACCTATGTTTCCCTCAATGTTACAAACCTTGTTGATAACAAAGGCGGACTTCTCGGTATAACGGTAGAATACGACGGAAAAGCGCTTGAATTCGAAGATTACGGCGATTTAAAAGAGTGCTATATAGAAGACTTTGAAAACGGCTCTTTTTATCTCGGTTACAGTCAAAGCGAAGATTATTTTGAATTTTACATCAACGGTCTGTCTGCCGGCGTCGCTCATTTTGACAGCGAAGACGTATATTATACCAACACGGTTGCGGGTATACTTGCAGGCAAGCAAAGCACTCTTTTAGGATAAATAAAACGGCAAATAAAATTTCGATTTGCGGCGGAGCGGAAACGCTCCGCCGTTTTTTTGCTTTTTCTTGTTTGCTTTGTCGTGAACGTCAAAGGGTATCGTCGACAAACAAAAAACCTTTTGCGCGCGTGCAAAACTGTTTGACAACCCATTATTATTATTGTAAAATAAATAAGTACAATTATTTGTAACCGAAATTTTTTATAATCATGTTTTATGCGCTTTCGGCGCACACGGGATAATATATGAAGTCTTTAAAAATAAAACTGTTTTCAATAGCCGCTCTTGCCGCGGCGCTTGTAATCTCCGTCGCAACCGCTTTCGGGCTTATAGCCGCAAATGCGGACAGAAGCGTAACCATATCGGGTTCCAGCGTTTTCTTAACCTCCGGCAATGCCGAAATATGGGCGCACGCCGACGGCGAAGGGGAAAATCTTAACTATTTCACAATGTTCGTTTTGAAGTCGGACGGCGATTCCGTCAATTTCAGAAAGAACCTTGCGTATAACTGGTATTTCAACGACGGCGAAAAACCTACCGAAGAAAACAAAAATCCCGAGCTTGTCGGCAAAGAGGGCTTTTTGAATACGGAAATAGGTTTCGAACTCGGCTCCGACAACAAAATCAATTTTGAAAAGTTCGTCATCGCGTTCGAAAGCCAGCAATACACACAAACCAAAGATAATAAAAGCACAAACTATATTATATTTTATCCAAGCGAAAGCGGGGACAAGCTCAATGTTCTCATCACCGACGATAAAGACGCAGAGCTTACCAAAAACGACGCAACCGCTATCAATCCCGACCATATTAAAATCGCTCTCGATAAAGAAGATTGCAACGGCGGGGAATACAGAGTCGTCATAAACGATACCGCAACCGGTAAATTCGTTAACGTGGGCGGAACTTACGCAAGATATTCTTCTTCCACAACCACTCCCGTAACGCCTATGTCTTTTTCCGCAAAATTCGTTGAAGAAGACGAAAGCAATCCCGAAGCTTCGGGTTATGCAAGAATGGCAATCTACAACCTCAACGGTCAGTCTTTCGTACTTGAGGGCACAAGCGAACAGGACGGGCACCGCACAGGCGGCACAGTAACCGATAATACGCCCGCCGTACTTTGCCTCGACAAAGCGGTTCCTTTTATCGGATACGAAAAGGAAATCAGCTTCAACTATACAGTTATAGACGTTATAACCTCGTCGCCCAGCCTTGAAACCTCGTATTTTATGCTCACAAAAGAGCAGGCTGACCCCGCAAATACGGAGTTCGACGCGGAAGAATACGCAAAAGAGGGTCTGTTCCGTGTCGTAACCGACAGCGACGACCAGAAAATGATACCCCATGTCGGGCACTATCAGCCCAAGAGCGGAGATTACGACGCAACCGTTTTCGACGATAATATGCAGGTCAAAGCGGCGGTAAAAGTTCTTTTGAAACTTACCGACACAACCTCTACGGGCGGTATGTCCGATTACGTTATGCTTGACTGGTATTCCGACGATAAAAATCTCGTAACCGTCAACGGAAACAAGTATTTCGCAGTTGCAACCGATAAAATCGGCGCGACATACGCTTATACCGACGGAACAAACGACGCAGACCCCGCAAACGACGCCGATTGGCAGGCTTTGCTGGAAGAATATCAGGAAAAGGTAACCGAGGCCGCAAAAGACCTTAAAGCGGGCAGCAAAAACTATTTCTATCTTCCCTCTGTCGAAGACCTTATCAAAGACAACGCAACCAGATACGAAGATTTGAGTTTCGCTGTTTATTATACCAACGGAAGCAACTCGCAGGAAAGCAACAAAGCTTATAACTCCCTTGCGATTCCCCTCAACAAAGCGGGCAAATACAGATTTACGGTCTTTGCAAACGATATCGCCGGCAACAATATGTATTATTATAAAGACGGCGAAAAGAAAGAGTTCAAAACAAGCGATATCTGGAATATGTACGGCAACGAGGGCGATTTCGAGGGTTTAAAAGCTTATCTCCCTTGGTTCGAGTTCGAAGTAAAAGCTTCCGAAATCTCTATTGAAGAACCCAAAGAACAGGATACCGCATACGTCGGCAGCACGTATACTCCCGATTCTTTTGAAATCAACGGCGTTTCCTATAACTCTTCATACAGACTTTACCGTTTTGAAAACGAGATTTATTATAACGATAAAGGCTCGGCTATGACTTACGACGAGTTTATGTCCAAAAAAGATACTATCCTTAAGGACGAAAGCATGCGTAAGTATCTAACCTATATATATGCTACGTCGGAGCTTAAAGAAGAAGACGAAGAATACGAAATCTACCACGAATACGAATGGAACAATTCCTCGCCCAGCTTCAAGCCCCAGCACGCCAACGCGTTCTATCTTATAGAATGTAAGGTCGTCGGCACGGAAGGCGGCGCGGCAGAACAAACTGCATATATGGGAATTGCTTCCGCTCCTCAGGTAAAAGCATTGAAGGGCGAAGACACCTGGGTTCAGGATAACGTTGCGTCAATCGTACTTTTGAGTATCGCGGGCGCTTCGCTCGTAGGCATAATTCTTCTGCTTGTAATCAAACCCAGAAACAAAGGCGATTTGGACGAGCTTACGGAAGAAAAACCCAAAAAGAAAAGCAAAAAAACAATAGACTAAATATTTAACCCCGCGGGCAAATCCCGCGGGGTTTTATTTTTTATAATCTTAAATAGTTTATCGTAAACTGCTTTTCCGTTTCGATAAATAAAAATAAATCGGTAAAAACGCTTGACACAAAGCAAAGCATATATTATTATAGTATTATCATATGAATAAACGTTCATATTAATACATATAATAAAGGTGAAATATGAATAATATCTGTAAAGAGGAAGAGCTGCATAAAGCAAGGATAAAATCCGCGCTTGCCGCAATGCCCGCCGAAGAAAAGATAGAAGAAATGTCGGCAAGGTTCAAAGCCATTTCTGAACCTTCACGCCTTAAAATACTTTTGGCTCTGCAAGGCGGCGAATTGTGCGTAGACCATATCACGGAAGCTGTCGGCGGCAACCAGAGCGCCGTTTCCCACCAGCTCAAAACGCTTAAAGACAATAAGATAGTAAAAAGCCGCCGCGACGGCAAAAAAATTCTGTACTCGGTTTCGGACGGGCACATAATGGCTATGATAGAGCTTTCAAAGGAGCACCTTAACTGCAATGAATAAAGTAAAAATTTGCGGGCTCGACTGCGCCAACTGCGCGCGCGAGCTTGAAGAAGAAATAGAAAAAATTGACGGCGTAAAAAGCGTTTCGGTCGACTTTATGGCGCAAAACGTAATCGTTGACTGCGGCAAAGAAACTTTGGAAAAGGTAAAATATTGCTGTAATCATTTCGAGGACGTAAAAGTGGTTGAGGCAACCGCCGCGGAACAAAACGGAGAACAAAAAGAAGAAAGGCGCGGCGGCGAAAGAATAAAAATATCGGGTTTATGCTGCGCCAACTGCGCGCGCGAGCTTGAAGAAGAACTCAACAAAACAGAGGGCGTTTCCGCCGTTGTTGATTTCGTGAATTTAACAATCGTTTTAAATTCTCAGTCAACCGAAGCAAGGGAAAAGGCAATTTATAAAATAACCCACTTCGAAGACGTAAAAATCGTAACCGACGCGCCCGTTAAAAAACCGTTATTCAAAGAACATTTAAATGATATAACCTGCATAATAATCGGCGCGGTTTTCTTTATCCCAGTATTCATAACGGATATAATGGGGCTTTGCGAAAACAACCTTACTTTGCGCATATTGTCGTACGTATTCTTTTCTATAGCGTATATCGCCGTCGGTCACCCCGTGCTTATAAATACCGTTAAAAATATCGCAAAGGGCAGAATTTTCGACGAAAACTTTCTTATGACCATAGCTTCCGTCGGCGCAATTCTTTTAGGCATTTTCGCGGGCGACGGCTTTGCGGAAGGTGTTGCGGTTATGCTTTTGTATCAGCTCGGGGAGCTGTTGCAGGCGGTGGCTGTCGGGTCTTCGCGCAACTCCATAACAAAGCTTATGGATTTGAAAAGCGAAACGGCTACTTTAATAGAAAACGGCGTTCAGCGCGTGATATCCCCCGACGAACTGCGCGTCGGAGATATAATTTTAATAAAGGCGGGGGAAAAGGTCCCCGCGGACTGCCGCATTACAAAGGGGGAAACTTCTTTGGATATGAAGAGCCTGAACGGCGAACCTTTGCCCCGCGACGTGAAAGAGGGGGAAGAAATTCTTTCGGGCAGTATAAACGTTTCCCGCGTAATAGAGGCGGAGGTTATCCGCGAATACAAAAATTCCGCGGTGGCAAAAATTTTGGAGCTTGTGGAAAATTCCACGGCTAAAAAGTCAAAGCCCGAAAAATTCATAACCAAATTCGCAAAGTACTATACTCCCGCGGTCGTAATTGCGGCGTTGCTCGTCGCCGGCGTTGTTCCCACGCTGATATGCGCCGTTAACGGCTTGTTCGGCTGGGCAACGTATGAAGAATGGATTTACAAAGCTTTGAATTTCCTTGTTATTTCGTGCCCTTGCGCGCTTGTTATTTCCGTGCCTTTATCCTATTTCGGCGGTATAGGCAGATGCGCGAAATTCGGTATTCTCGTAAAGGGGTCAACGTGCCTTGACGAGCTTGCGCAGGCTTCTGTCGCCGCGTTCGATAAAACGGGAACTTTAACGGAAGGAACGTTCGAAGTCGTTTCTTATACAAACGAAAAAACGCTTGCGCTTGCGGCGGCTGCGGAAAAGTTCTCCTCCCACCCCATAGCGGCGGCGTTCAAAAACGTAAATACCTCCGAAGAAGTGTCGCAGGCGGAAGAGGTCGCGGGCAAGGGAGTGAAGTGCATTTGCGGCGACAAAACGTTGCTTTGCGGCAACGCAAGACTTCTTGAAGAAAACAACGTTGAATTTCAAAAGAAAAACAGTCTTTCAACTCTTGTATACGTGGCGCTGGGCGGCGAATACATCGGCGTTGTGGAAATAGACGACAAAATAAAAGACGGCGCGAAAGAAGCGCTGGAAGAGCTTAAAAAATCGGGAATAACAAAAACCGTAATGCTTACTGGCGACGGAGAAGAAAGGGCGCGCGCAATAGCGGAAAAGGCAGGGCTTGACGGTTATAAAGCTGGGCTTTTGCCCGACGAAAAACTTGCCGAGGCAACCTCGCTAAAAAGCGGCGGAAAGCTTGTTTACGTAGGCGACGGAATAAACGACGCCCCCGTAATGACTGTTGCCGACTGCGCCGTTTCAATGGGAAAGGTAGGCTCCGACGCTGCTATCGAGGCAAGCGATATCGTGCTTGTATCAGATAATCTCCGCTTTTTGCCCAAGGGCAGAAAAATTGCCAAGGGCACGCGCAGACTTGTTATAGAAAATATTATAGGCTCGCTCGCCGTAAAAATCGCAATTATGGCGCTCAGCATTTTTATTGCGGACTTTCCGCTTATAATATCGGTTGTCGCGGACGTCGGCGTTATGCTTGTCGCCGTGCTCAACGCAATGCGAACCAATCTTATAAAATAAAAATTTTACCTTAAATAAAGCGACAAAATTCGACAATCTCTTTTCAAACGATTGCCGAATTTTTTCTATTGTGTTATAATGGTGAAAACTGAGTGAACAAAGCCCCCATGGGGGCTTCTTGCTTTCAGGAAAGCAAGAGAGTCCGCTTAAAAGAAAATATTTTTGGAGGTCACTTTAATGAGTGAAGAAACGAAAGAAGAAGTAGTTCCCGAAACCGAAGTGCAGCCCGAAACACCCGCGGAAGCTCCCGCGGCGGAAAATACGGCGGTTGCGGAACAGACAAGCCCCCACAAAGGTTTCCTCGGCAAGGTCGATAATTATTTCGGCATTACCAAAAGCGGTTCCAAATACAGAACCGAAATCGTTGCGGGCGTAACCACGTTTATGGCTATGGTTTACATTCTTATGGTAAACGCGGGAATGTTCCAGCTTGTAATCGGCGGTTCCAACCCTTACGGCGCGGCATACATAGCAACGGCTATCGGCGCAATCGCGGGCACGCTTTTGATGGCGTTCCTTGCTAAAATGCCTTTGGCTCAGGCTTCCGGTATGGGCGTAAACGCGTTTATAGTTTATACGCTTGTTCTCGGCGGAACGGGGCTTACTTATGCAAACTGCATGGTATTCACTCTTTTAGACGGCGTTATTTTCCTTATTTTAACCGCAACGGGATTAAGGCAGAAGATATTCGAGGCAATACCCGCGGGCGTAAGGCACGCAATCCCCGTTGGTATCGGTTTGTTTATCGCGTTTATCGGTATGCAGAACGCGGGCATCGTGGTTGATAACGGCAGCACGCTCGTAACTTTCGTTTCGTTCAACGTGCTTAACAAAAACAACCTCTTTGCATTTGTTACGGCTTCCGGTTCAATCGGCGGTATGCTTCCCGCTCTCGTTGCTCTTCTCGGCGTAATCGCAATCGCAATTCTTTCCAAAAAGAACGTAAAAGGCGCGATTCTCTGGGGAATTTTAGGCTCCGCGATAGTTTATTATATCCTTGCGGGTATAGGCTACGCTGCCGGCAGCGAAGGCTGCAAAGCCATCTTCGAAGGAATTTCCATTTCCAATCCTTTCGACGCGTTCGCGGCTTGGGGTAAGGATTCCGTAGGTAAAGTATTCTACGAAGGCTTCAACTTCGGTTCTTATTTCGGTATAGAGGGCAATAACGCGGGCACGCTCGTGGTTCTCCTTCTTACAACCGCGCTTTCTCTTTGCATGATTGATATGTTCGATACAATCGGCACTTTATACGGCGCATGCGCAAAGGGTAACCTTCTCGACGAAAAGGGAGTGCCCATCCGTATGAACAGAATGATGCTTTCCGACGCAATCGCAACCTGCACGGGCGCCGTTGCCGGAACTTCCACCGTTACCACTTTCGTGGAAGCGTCCTCCGGCGTTGCCGCGGGCGGAAAAACGGGCTTTACCGCTCTTGTAACGGCGGCTTGCTTCCTTATCGCAATGTTCTTGAGCCCCATTGCACAGCTTATCCCTTCGGCTGCAACTGCAACCGCGCTTATCTGGGTCGGCGTGCTTATGATGTCTTCCGTAACCAAAGTTAAATGGGAAGACGCGGGCGAAGCTATCGTGGCGTTCCTTACGTTCGTTACAATGGTTCTCGGATACAGCATTTCGCACGGTATCGGTATCGGTATCATTGCTTATATCCTCGTTAAACTCTGCACCGGCAAAGTAAAGGAAATAAGCATCGCTACATGGATTATCGGCGTTCTGTTCCTTGCAACCTTCATTTTCACCTGATTATAATAAAGTTGAAAACCCCCGCCGCTTAAAAGCGGCGGGGGTTTATTCATAAAACTCTTTTTTGCACGCAAATTGCTTAATTCTACTTAAATTCGACAGTATTCTATTGCAGAGTTTGTGCCAAATAAGTTAAAATCAAACCGTAAGGAGATAAAACATGACTGATTTCGGAGAGTTTTTATACGGACTGCGCAAAGAAAAAGGCTTAACACAGGCAGAACTTGCCGAAGCTTTGGGCGTAACAAACAAAGCCGTGTCTAAATGGGAAACGGGAGAGGCTATGCCCGAAACCTCCCTTTTAATACCCATATCCCGCATATTCGGGGTATCCGTAGACGAGCTTCTCAATGGCAGACGCGCGGAAAAATCCGATAACAACAACCGCGCCGATACAAACGCGCAAGCGGAAAAAATTTCAACTGCGGACGATATTTCCCGCCATATCTTCACGCGCGGCAAAGACGGAGAAGAAAACAAAACTCTTGCGGAAAAGCTTGTAGGCGCGGTTTGCGCAACGGTTGTATTCGCGTGTATCACGGTATACATTTTTCTCGGCGCGTTGCTCGAACTGTGGGAGGTGATTTGGGTGATAATACCGGTCGGCGCTTTGAGCGCGGGGATTATCGGTATAATCGGCGATGTCTGCAACCCCGTAAAACGCAAAAAGAAGATGGAACGCGGAGAAAATCCTTATATCGGCTGTGTATGCGGATTGATTATACTTTTAAGCGCTAACGCATATCTCATTGCGGGGGTAATCACGGGAATGTGGCACCCGCTTTGGATAATAGTGGTCGTCGGCGCGGTCGCGTGCTTTGCGGTCGGCGCGGTAGGCGATTTGTTTTTAAACAATAAAAAGTAAACAGCAGGCAATATGTTTGTATACAATAAAAAATAATTTGAGGCGAATAATAACGGCGCGCCCGCTTGAAAAAGCGGGCGCGCCGTGTTATAATTGAAAAAAGATAACTTATCGGAGAAAATTATGCTTGAAAAGTACATAAAAGCCGCAAGGCGGGAAAATAAAAGCGATTTGGTTTTAAAAAACGCAACCTATCTCGACGTTTTTACCGCAACGCTGAAAAAGGGCGATATAGCAATCGCCGGTGAAAAAATAGTCGGTATAGGCGAATATCAGGGAGAAAAAGAAATAGACTGCAC
Organism: uncultured Christensenella sp.; assembly: GCA_910577375.1. Classification (GTDB taxonomy): domain Bacteria; phylum Bacillota; class Clostridia; order Christensenellales; family Borkfalkiaceae; genus Coproplasma. The sequence continues at coordinate 178,403 of CAJTLT010000002.1, read as the reverse complement.
GGGTCTGACCGTTCTGCCTTCTTATATAGACGGTCACGTGCATATAGAAAGCTCCCAGCTTTCCCCCGAAGAGTTCGCCTCGCTTATAGTTCCCCGCGGAACAACCACGATAATAGCCGACCCGCACGAAATAACCAACGTCTGCGGAATGGCGGGCTGCGAATATATTTCAAAGGCTTCGGAAAGCGTTCCTCTTGACGTAAAGCTTCAACTACCCTCGTGCGTGCCCGCAACTCCCTTTGAAACAAGCGGCGCGGTTATCAACGGCAAAGAAACTGAAAAGAACGTAAAAAAAGATTATATCTTCGGTCTTGGCGAATTTATGAATTACCCCGGGGTTGTTTATTGCGACCCCGACGTTATGCAAAAGCTTGAAAGCGCCCACACCGTCGGTAAAGTAATCGACGGACACGCGCCCGCAATCAGCGGATACGAGCTGAACGCATACCTTTGCGGCGGCATATCCACCGACCACGAATGCGTCACCAAAGAAGAAATAGAAGAAAAAATTTCAAAGGGCGTATACGTGCATATCCGCCACGGTTCTTCAACGCAGAACCTCGGCAACGCAAAATATATCACAAAAGAAAATATGCGCCGCTTTATCCTCTGCACCGACGACAGACACGCCGCCGATTTAAAGGAAAAGGGGCACCTTGACGACGCGCTGAGAAAGCTTGTGCAAAACTACGGCGTAAACCCGATTGACGCGGTAATATGCGCCACTTTAAACTGTGCGGAGTGTTACGGGCTTAAATGGAGAGGAGCAATCGCGCCTTTCTATCTCGCCGACCTTGTCGCGGTTGACGATATGAAAAACTTCAACGCAAAGTATGTTGTAAAAAGCGGCAAACTCGTCGCAAAAGACGGCAAACCCCTTTTCGATACTTCAAAACGATATCTTCCTGAAAGCGTTTTGAACACCGTTCACCTGCGCGAAATGAAAGCCGAAGATTTCGTGCTTGAATTAAAGGGCAAAAAAGCAAAGGCAATGACAATCGAACCGGGCGGCGTAGTTACCGGCTGTGAGATAGTTGAGCTGGAAAGCAAAAACGGCGACGTTGTGCTCGAAGGCACGGATATATTGAAGTTAAACGTTGTAGAACGCCATAAAATGACGGGCAATATAGGGCGTGCGCTGTTCAAAGGCTACGGCTTTAAAGGCGGTGCGCTCGGCATAACAATCGCGCACGATTCGCACAACGTAATCCTTTTGGGCGACGATAACGAATGTATGGCAAAGGCGGCTAACAGGCTTAAAGAAATCGGCGGCGGAATGGTAATCGCAGACAAAAAAACTGGCGAAGTCCACTCGTTAACGCTTGATATTGCGGGGTTAATGTCCTCGCGCGACGCAGAGGGCTTGCAACGTGACAGCCGCGCGCTAATCGAAAGGGCGCACTCTATGGGCGTAAAACGCGAATATGAAGCGTTTATGTCGCTCGCGTTCCTCTCGCTTGCCGTTATTCCCAAACTCAAAATAACCGACGCGGGACTTTTCGACGTTGAAAAGTTCGCTTTCACCGATATAAACGCAGATTAAATTTTACCCCCGAAGTTAAATGTGCTTCGGGGGTTTTATTGCGGATAAAAGCGTTTATAAATAATTATGGGGAAAATATTGTAAATTCTTTGAAAAAAATTTTACATAACTTCCGTTTTATAGTACAATAAATAAGATATTTTTATAATAAGGATTAAACTATGGGACTTATAAAGTTTATTCTCGGCTCCGATTCGAGAAGCGCGCTCAAAAAGCTAAATAAACTTGCAGATAAAGTCGAGGCTCTCGACGGAAAATACGCCGCGATGGACGACAAGCAGTTAAAAAGCCAAACGCAGGTTTTAAAGGACAGGCTCGCCGCGGGCGAAACGCTCGACGATATTCTGTTCGACGCGTTCGCCGCGTTCAGAGAGGCAAGCTGGCGCGTTCTCGGAATGAAGCATTTCCACGTTCAGATTGTCGGCGGCATATGTCTGCACCAGGGGCGTATCGCGGAAATGAAAACGGGCGAAGGCAAAACCCTCGTTTCAACTCTGCCCGCGTACCTTAACGCTCTCACGGGCAAAGGCGTGCATATAGTCACCGTCAACGATTACCTTGCAAAGCGCGACGCGGAATGGATGGGCAAGGTCCATAAATTTATGGGTCTTACCGTCGGCGTGGTAGTCCCCGGAATGGACGACGCGGAAAAACAAAAGTCCTACAAGTGCGATATAATCTACGCAACAAACAACGAACTCGGTTTCGATTATCTCCGCGATAACCTCAAAACCTCGATTCCCGCAATGGTTCAGCGCGAGCTTAACTACTGCATTATCGACGAGGTGGACAGTATCTTAATCGACGAGGCGAGAACGCCCCTCATTATCTCGGGAAGAGGCGGGGAAAGCTCCGCTCTGTACGAGCAGGTGGATAAATTCGTCCGCACGCTGAACGGCGGTTTCGACGACGATAAAAAAGACGCCGAAAAACATATCCCGTCAAAGAAGAAAAAAGAGCTTTCCGAAGAGGACAAAGCCGCTCAGGAAAGGCTTGCGAAAGTCCTTGAAGAAATGGAAAACTGGGATTATATAATCGACCGCAAGGATAAAACCGTAACCATAACCGAAAAGGGCGCGGAAAAGGCGGAAAGATTTTTCAACATAAAAAACCTCGGCGATATAGAAAACGCGGATTTGAACCATCATATCCAGCAGGCATTAAAGGCGCACGAGCTTTTCCATAACGGCGAAGAATACATCGTATCCCCCGACGGCGAAATTCTTATCGTAGACGAATTCACGGGGCGCGTTTTAAACGGCAGAAGATATTCCGACGGCTTGCATCAGGCTATCGAGGCAAAGGAAAAGGTTAAGGTAAAGGAAGAAAACAAAACCCACGCAACCGTAACTTTCCAGAATTATTTCCGCCTATACAAAAAGCTTGCGGGCATGACTGGTACGGCTATGACCGAAGAGGACGAATTCAGAACGATTTACTCTTTGGACGTAGTTCCCATTCCTACCAACAGACCCGTTCAGAGAACGGACTTCGCCGATATGATTTACTCCACGGTAGAGGGCAAAAAACGCGCTATCGTAAACGAAGTAGTTGAAAGGCACGCAAAGGGTCAGCCTATTCTTATCGGTACGATAACCGTAGAAAAGTCGGAAGAAATTTCAAGGCTTTTAAGAAGAAACGGCGTAAAACACAATATACTCAACGCAAAGAACCACGAACGCGAAGCGGAAATCGTAGCTCAGGCGGGCAGACTTAACGCCGTTACAATCGCAACCAACATGGCGGGGCGCGGAACGGATATCCTTCTCGGCGGCAACCCCGAATATCTTGCAAAAAAACGCATGCGCGAAGAGGGCTACGACCACGAAATGGTTGAAGTTGCAATCTCCTATGCGGACAGGGAATTCACCCCCGAAGAGCAGACTGCGCGCGACAGATACGCAGAGCTGTATTCCGGTTATAAAAAGGAAACCGACGCTGAAAAGCAGGAAGTTATCGCCGCCGGCGGACTTTGCATACTTGGTACGGAAAGGCACGAATCCCGCCGTATAGATAACCAGCTCCGCGGACGAAGCGGACGTCAGGGCGACCCCGGCGCATCCGTATTCTTTATTTCGCTTGAAGACGACCTTGCAAAGAGGTTCGGCGGCGAAAGAATGAAACAGCTCTATTCCGTTTTCAAAATCGACGAAGACCAGTGTTTGCAATCCAAAATGCTTACGCGCAGTATAGAAAACGCGCAAAAGGCGATAGAAGGCAGAAACTTCGGCATAAGAAAGCACACCCTGCAATATGACGAGGTTATGAACGAACAGCGTAAAACAATGTACGGAGAAAGGCTCAACGTTCTCCGCGGCGCAGACGTTCACGAACAGATGCTCAAATATATCCCCGACTATATCGAAAAGATTGTTGCAGAGGCTGTCAATACCGACGCAATGCCCGAAAAGTGGGACGAAAACGCTTTGAACGAGGCGTTACGGCAAAAAGTATATCCCGACGAATGCACGTTCGTGGTAACGCGCGAAATGCTTGAAAAATGGGATTACGACTATGCGATTAAAAAGATTTCCAAAGAAGTAATCAAAGCATACGAACAAAAGATTTTGAACATCGCCGAAATGACCGACGGTCAGGTTGATTATCATCAGGTTGAAAGAAACGAGCTTCTCCGCAGCGTAGATAAAAACTGGATTGACCATATCGACGCAATGGACCAGCTCCGCAAAGGTATAGGCTTGCGCGGATACGCACAGCAAGACCCCGTAATCGCTTACAAACAAGAGGGTTACGAAATGTTCGACGAAATGATTAACCGTATCCAGACGACGACCATTTCCCGACTTCTCAAAGGGCGCATAGTGCGCGTGCAGAACGGCGCTCCCTCGCCCGTAAATCCCGCAATCGCCGCAAGAGCGCGCGAGATTATGCAACAGAAAATCAAAGAACAGGAAGAGGCTGCAAAAGCGGCGGCGCAAAACGCAAATCTCGCAGAGCAAACCTCCGAACAGCCCGCAGAAGAAATGCACGAAACTGTTTTAACCCCTTCCAACGGAAAGATTTCCTCCGCAGCTAAAACGGAAAGCGGGCCCGTGATAGGCGGCGAACCCGAAGCCCCCAAAGATTTGGCGGCAAATATCGGCGGAAAGCAAATTCCCAAAACTACGCCCAAATCCGCAAAGGTCGGCAGAAACGACCCCTGCCCCTGCGGAAGCGGTAAAAAGTATAAAAACTGCTGCGGAAAAGTTTAAGATTAAAAACAACGAATAATCTGCCGCGCTTAAAAATCCCCCGAACCACTGAAATTTTTATGTTTAAAGCTGACGACTACCGTTTAAAACTTAAAAGCCTTGCCGATACTCTCGCGGAGGCGAAATACGCCCTCGATATAGACAATCTCGGCGGCAGACTTTCCGAACTCAAAGAAGAACAGGAAAAGCCCGAAGTCTGGCAGGATTTGGAAAAGTCCAAAAAAATCGGGCGCGAAATCTCCGCGGTAGAAGGCAAAATAGCCTCTTACCAAAAAGGCGAGGGCGCGCTTGCGGACGCTTACGCGTTTATCGATTTAATCGAAGAAGCCGACGACGAAAGCCTTATCCCCGAGCTTGAAAGCATGATTGCCGCCGCGGAAGAGGATATCGAAAATATGCGCATACGCGCGCTGTTGCGCGGCAAGTATGACGCAAACAACGCGATTTTAAACCTCCATTCGGGTGCGGGCGGAACCGAAGCCTGCGACTGGACGCAAATGCTCTATCGTATGTATTGCCGCTACTGTGAAAAGCAGGGCTTAAAGGTGACCGAGCTTGATTTCGAAGACGGCGACGAGGCGGGGCTTAAATCCGTATCTTTCAAGGTGGACGGAGAAAACGCATACGGCTTTTTAAAGGCGGAAAAGGGCGTTCACAGGCTTGTGCGCATTTCTCCTTTCGACAGCAATAAACGCCGCCATACCTCGTTTGCTTCGCTCGAAGTTATGCCAGAAGTGGACGACGATAACTCCGTTGAAATCAAAGACGAAGATATCCGTATCGACGTGTACCGTGCGTCGGGCGCGGGCGGGCAAAAGGTAAACAAAACCGAAACGGCAATCCGTATAACCCACTTCCCCACGGGCATAGTGGTAACGTGCCAGAACGAAAGAAGCCAGCTCCAGAATAAGGCTATGGCTTTTGAATATCTCCGCGCAAAGCTTGTCGAAAGGCAGATTGCCGAGCGCGAGGCGGCGGACGCGGAGCTTAAAGGCGAAATCAAAAAAATCGAATGGGGCAGCCAAATCCGCTCTTACGTTTTCTGCCCTTACACCCTTGTAAAAGACCACCGCACCGCTTACGAAAACACAAACGTTCAGGCGGTTATGGACGGCGATATTCAGGGGTTCATAATCGATTATCTCAAAAAAACAGTGTAATTATAAAACCGACTGCCATTCCGTTCTTGCCGGAAAACCTCTTTTAAACGTGGATATTCCGGCGGCGTTCGGGGTGGCGTTATGTTTTTAAGGGTATATATGTACGATATAAACTCGTTTAAAATAAAACAAAACCCCGTGATTCTGGGGCTGGAATCGAGCTGCGACGAAACCGCGGCGGCTGTTATTCGCGGCAGAAAGCTTTTATCAAGCAAAATAATCTCTTCCGCAACCGAACAGGCAAAATTCGGCGGAGTAGTTCCCGAAATCGCCTCCCGCGCTCATACGGAAGCCGTTGACGAGGTTGTAAAACAAGCGATAAACGCCGCGGGAATAACTTTGCAGGATATCGACGCGGTTGCCGTAACCTACGGCGCGGGGCTTTTGGGCGCGCTCCTTGTCGGGCTTTCTTTTGCAAAATCCCTTGCGTATACCCTCAACGTTCCGCTCATAGCGGTAAACCATATCCGCGGACATATGGCTGCGGCTTACCTTGTTGACGGCGACTTGAAACCGCCCTTTATAACCTTGCTTGCAAGCGGCGGGCACACGGCAATTCTGCATACGGAAACTTATACCCGTTTCAGCGTTCTCGGCGGAACTTGTGACGACGCGGCGGGCGAAGCGTTCGATAAAGTCGCGCGCATTCTGGGGCTTGAATACCCCGGCGGGGTTAACGTTGAAAGGCTTGCAAAACAAGGACGGAATTCGGTTCCTCTCCCCAAATGCCTTGTAAAGAATACGCAGAACCTGCAATTCTCTTATAGCGGACTTAAAACCGCGGTAATCAATTATTGCCACAACGCAGAACAAAAGGGGGAAAGCGTTAAAAAAGAGGATATAGCCTGTGCTTTTCAACACTCTGCAATAGACCCGCTTGTTGCAAAAACAGTCGAATGCGCACAAAAAAGAGGGGTAAAAACCGTTACCGCGGGCGGCGGGGTAATCGCAAACGGTTATCTGCGTGAAGCCCTTGCAAAAGAATGCAAAAAGGCGGGAGTAAAACTCGTTCTGCCGGAAAAGGGCTTTTGCACGGATAACGCCGCAATGATTGCCGCGGAAGGATTGATACAGTATCTCGCGGGCAACTTCGCACCGCTCGATATAAACGCAAAAGCACAAATTCCTTTAAAATAACCGTTTGGGGCATAATTTTCCGTTAATTCTTGACTAAACGTTATAAAAGCCGTATAATTTAATTACCATATCGGTTTCGGAGGTTACAATATGTCGGAAAAAGAGAAAAAGATTTACATAATTTTAATTTATGCAATTAACGGCGTCGCGGCGTTTTTATCGTTTGTATTCGGGCTTTGCTATGCAATACAGTACATACCCGTTTACGGCTGTATGATTATGTTCTTCGGTATGCTGGCAAGCGTTTCGTTCTGCCTTCTGCTTACGTTTTTGCTCGAGCTCGTTTGCGAATATAAACAAAAAAACAAATCGCAGAACACGGAAACAAATACATCAGAAGATAAAGAATAATAAGGCTTAACATAAAACGTCCCGCTCCCGATAAAATACCGTCGGAGCGGGCTTTTTTGTGCATTATAAATCAATCTTTGTTGCAAATGTAAGCTTGCGGTGTTATAATATAAGCGGAAAAACTTGCTTTCAGGCGGTTTGAGCGCCGTATTCAAACTTTAACGTTAATTAGAAAAACTGCGGTGTAACGGCGGCGTAAAAAATCTTTGATTTTTTGCATTGCTATGCTATAATATAGTGGTTTAAAACCGATACGGGGAGGTTTTTTCGTGAAAAAGCGCGCTTTATGTTTCGTTTCGATAATTACGTTGGCCGCGGTTTCTTGTTCGTGGCTTACGGCGTGCACGGATTTGGGCGGCTTATTCGATAAGTTTTTCGGCGGAAAAGACCACTCGCACGAATACGTTAAAACGGTTGTGGAACCGACGTGCACGGAATCTGGTTATAACCTTTTCGAATGTTCGTGCGGAGACAGTTATAAAAGCAATAAAGTTCCCGCAACGGGGCATAAAGAAACAGTTATAAAAGGAAGAGCGGCAAGCTGTTCTTCGGGCGGACTTTCCGACGGCAAAAAGTGTGAAGTCTGCGATAAAATTACTCAAACACAGCAATATATTCCCGCGCTCGAACATGATTATCGGCTGCAAACGATAGACGGTGAGCAGAAAGAAATCTGCGAAGTCTGCGGAGCGGAAAAGCTGTTGCACGTTCACAGAAAACGCGCGGGCGTAGTAACGCAGAACAAAAACGAATGCGGGGAATGCAACTCTTATTATAAAATCGACGCCGCAGGCGGCAACGCGCTTTACGGCTATTACGATTTTTATTACACGGAAAACGCGGAAGAAAAGCAAAGCCTTTACTTCGATATGTACAGCGCGTGCCAGATATTTTCCAAAAGCACGGATAACGTGGTTTCTGATACGGTTAACAGTAGCTCGGGAACGGTAACCTTTTATTCCATAGCGGATATAAGTCTTTCGGATTACAGCCTTTCCGCAGACGATATATACGCCGTGTGGAAAGTTTTCTATCTTGAAAACCCCGCATATTACTGGCTTGACAACTCCTGTTTTTTATATACGTTAAACAATAAGCCTTCGCGCTTGCCGCTTTGTATTGACGGAATTTATTCGGCTTACAAAACAAGACGGATTTGCGATAATGAAATCCTGCAAATGGCGGAAGAGTGTTCTCTGCTCGTTGCGGAAACTTCTTCGGAAACAAAAAAAGCGGTCGCCATACACGATTATATCGCAGCCAAAATGCAATACGCATTAACGGAAAGCGGCTTGCCCTCAACGGAAGCTTGGGCGCATAACATCGTCGGCGCGGCGCAAAACGGTAAAGGAGTTTGCGAAACTTATGCGAAAACCTATCAGTATCTTTGCGCGCTTAATTCTATTAACTGTATAACCGTTTCGGGTATGGGTTATACCGAGGCAGGTTCGGAAGGGCACGCATGGAACTATATAGAAATAAGCGGACGCTGGTATATGGTTGACGTAACGTGGGACGATTCGTTAAATAATTACAATTATATGGGCGCGTGCGGAAAGGATATCGAAACTTCGCATATCGCCGACACAACCGCGGGAAGTGGGATAAATTACCTCTATAAACTGCCCGCATTAAGCGAAACGAGATTGCAGATAAATCAGACGAGGAACAGCTATGTATAATAAGGTAGACACGTCTTTAAATTTTACGGAAAGAGAAAAAGAAATATCGGAATTCTGGAAAGAAAATAAAATTTTCGAACAGTCCGTTGAAAAGAACGCGGACGGCGAAGAATTTTCATTCTACGACGGACCTCCCACGGCAAACGGAAAACCCCACGTGGGGCACGTTTTAACGCGCAGTATCAAAGATTTAATCCCGCGTTATCAAACAATGAAGGGCAAGCACGTTTTAAGAAAAGCGGGCTGGGATACCCACGGTCTGCCCGTTGAGCTTGAAGTTGAAAAGCTTTTGGGGCTTGACGGCAAACAGCAGATAGAAAGCTACGGCATAGAACCATTTATAGGGCAGTGCAAGAAATCCGTATGGAAATATAAGGGCGAATGGGAAAAGATGTCTGACCGCGTGGGTTACTGGGCGGATATGGACAACCCTTACGTCACCTACGACGATAAATATATCGAATCGGAATGGTGGGCGTTAAAAGAAATGCACAAAAAAGGGCTGTTGTACAAAGGGCATAAAATAGTGCCTTACTGCCCCAGATGCGGAACGGCTCTTTCCTCGCACGAGGTTGCGCAGGGCTATAAATCGGTAAAAGAAAATTCCGCCATAGCCCGCTTTAAAGTTAAAGGGGCTGACAACCGCTATATTCTTGCGTGGACAACAACTCCGTGGACTTTGCCTTCCAACGTTGCGCTTTGTATGAACCCAGACGAGCCTTATGTGGAAATTTCGGCAGAAGGAACAAACTATATTCTTGCCGAAGCGCTCGTTTCAAAGTATTTCGAAGAATATAAAACGGTTGCCAAAAAGCTCGGAAAGGAATGGGAGGGCTTGGAATACGAGCCGCTGTTCAGCGAAACGGTTGCGGAAATAAAGCGCATATCCCCCGCCGCGGCGCCTTTAAAAGCTCATTATGTTGTATGCGACAACTACGTTACTATGGGCGACGGCACGGGCGTGGTTCATATCGCTCCCGCTTTCGGCGAGGACGACTATAAAGTGGGTAAAAGATACGGCTTGCCCGTTGTTCAGCTTGTAAACGAACGTGGCTGTTTCGACGAAAGGCTTGAAAGCTTAAACGGCGTGTTTGCAAAAAAAGCCGATAAAACGATACTCGAAAGGCTTGAAAGCAACGGTTTGCTTTTCAAAGTTTTGCCTTACGAACACGATTATCCCCATTGTTGGCGTTGCGATACCCCGCTTTTGTATTACGCGAAATCTTCCTGGTTTATAGAAGTTACAAAAGTAAAAGAACAGATAATCAAAGCCAACCGCTCTGTAAACTGGATGCCCGACAACATAAAAGACGGCAGAATGGGCAACTTCCTTGAAAACGTTATAGACTGGGGACTTTCCCGCGACAGATATTGGGGAACGCCTTTACCGGTGTGGATATGCCCCGATTGCGGAGAAATAGAAGTTATCGGCAGCAAAGCGGAGCTTAAAGAAAAATGCGGTTTGCCAGCGGATAAGGATATAGAACTTCACCGCCCTTATCTTGACAACCTCACTTGCAAATGCTCTAAGTGCGGCGGCAAAATGTCGCGCACGCACGAGGTTATAGATTGCTGGTTCGACAGCGGTTCTATGCCTTTTGCGCAGTATCATTATCCTTTTGAAAACAAAAAGGTGTTTGAAAAAACTTTCCCCGCGGACTTTATTTCCGAAGCGGTGGACCAGACCCGCGGGTGGTTCTACACCTTGCTTGTAATAAACACGATCTTATTCGGCAAAGCGCCCTTTAAAAACTGCATAGTGCTTGGGCACGTTAACGATAAAAACGGCATAAAGATGTCCAAACACAAGGGCAACGTGGTTGACCCGTGGAGCGTCCTTGATAAGCAGGGCGCGGACGCTGTGCGCTGGTATTTCTATTCGTCAAGCGCGCCGTGGCTTCCCTCGCGTTTTTCGGAAGAAACCGTTTCCGAAGCCCAGCGCAAATATATAGGCACGCTTTGGAATACGTACGCGTTTTTCACGCTTTACGCCGAAATCGACAAATACGACCCTTCGGAATACGATTTGAAGAAGTGCAGGCTTTCTTTAATGGATAAGTGGATTTTGTCAAAGCTCAATTCGCTTGTTGATTTTATAGATAAGTCGCTTGCAAATTACGAAATATGCGAAAGCTCCCGTGCATTGCAGGATTTTTCCGACGTGCTTTCAAACTGGTACGTCCGCCGTTGCCGCGACAGATATTGGGGCGCGGATATGACGGAAGACAAAGCGGCGGCTTATACGACTTTGTATACCGTTTTGGTAACGCTTGCAAAACTCACCGCGCCTTATACTCCGTTTATAGCGGAAATGATGTATCAGAACCTTGTTCCCCAATTCTTTAAAAACCAACCCGAATCCGTTCATCTTTGCTCCTTCCCCGTATGCGACAAAAAGTATATCGATAAAAATCTTGAAGAGGGCATGGACGAAGTTCTACAGATAGTAATTCTGGGCAGAGCCGCAAGAAACGCGGGCAACCTTAAAAACCGCCAGCCTTTGTCGGAAATGTATGTTGTAACCGATAAGAAAATCGAGCTTTCCGCGGAGGAAAAGTCGATAGTTCTGGAAGAGCTGAACGTAAAAGAGTTTAAAAAAGCTTCCGACGCGGAAAAGTTTTTAAGCTATAAATTAAAGCCTCAGCTTAAAACGTTAGGACCCAAATACGGAAAACAGCTCGGCGCAATTACTAAGTTTTTAACGGAGTGCAACGCAAAAGAGGTTGTTAACGCGGTTAAAAACGGCGGCGTTTATAAAATCGGCGGTTTGGAAGTTGAACTTACGCAAGCCGATTTGCAGATTTTCCCCGTGAGCGAACAAGGCTTTGTCGCGGCAGAAGACAGAGGAATAACGGTTGCGCTCAATTCCGCCTTGACGGAAGAGCTTATTGCCGAGGGCATAGAGCGCGAGCTTGTTTCCAAAATCCAGAATATGAGAAAGGAAGCGGGCTTTGAAGTGACCGACAGAATAGAAGTATACTTCAAGGCGCAGGGCAAAGCGCTTGCCGTGTTAAAGGCGGCAAACTTCGCGGGCGACGTTCTTGCGGAAAAGGTTGAAGAGGGCTCGCCCGAAAACGGCTTTACGAAAGAACAGAACGTAAACGGAGAAAATGTTACGTTAACCCTTATTAAAAAATAAAATTGCGTAAATATTAAACCGCCCCGACGGCAGAAAGCCGTCGGGGCGGTTGTTTTATTCTTCTATACCGAGCAAATAATCGGAGGATACGTCAAAAAATCTGCAAAGTTTTATAAGCGTTTTAAGGTCGGGTTCGCGGTAACCTTGCTCGTAACCGCCGTAACAGCTTACGGATATCCCCAGTGCTTCCGCAACTTCTTTTTGCATAAGTTTTTTATCGTTTCTTAAATCTTTTAATCTGTCGCCGATTATCATAGCTCAACTTTAACATAAAACACGCGAAACGCGTTAACAAACCGCGTAACGCGTTGTATATTAAGATTATAGAAAAAAATTGCGGTTGTTGCAAATTCTTTCAATTGTATTACATAAAATTACATGGAAAACTTATTCCGGCAGACGGTAATTGCAGCTTTGAAAAATTAAGCGTAAGCGAGAGAAATAATAACAAAAATAACGGCGGTTGTGAATATTGGGAGCCTTTTGAAATCCAAAAGCAGGAGCGGCGCGAACAAATAGAGGGGATAATCTGTGAAATCCGTGCGAACCTTGCAGAAATCGAACTCATTTTAGAAGACGATAATTTACAGCTTTAAACGTAATCAAAAATACTTTGCGGATGCGGATTTTGCAAAAAATAAAGTGTAAAAAATACTTTGCGGGATATAAGTCCGCAAATTTTAAATTTCTGTGTTTTAAAAACGCGGCTGAAATGAAATCGCGGTGAAATTTTCAAAAATATATTGCTTTGCCGTTTGTAAAAAATGAAACTGTGTTATACTTGAAAAAATTTGCAAAGTATTTTGTTAAAAGTTTTAATGGCATGTTTTTTGTCGGTTGCAGTATCAATATGCCATTTACGAAGACGCAGTAAAAATGGCGGAATTTTAATGTTTGTTTGGTAGCGGACGTTTATAAAATAACATACCAAACTTGGGAGTGGGATGATTATTGGTGGGGAGATTATGAAGTGAGCGGCAGCAGAAAAACTTTAACTGCGTATATTACCGTAGACCCTTTCGTAACATTAAATATTGACGGTACTCCTATAAGATAATTCAGAGGTAATAAATGAAAAAGATAATTTCTTTTGTTGTTGCGGGGCTGGCTTGCGTAACGGCTTGCGGAGCTGTGGCTTTGGGCGGCTGTGCGGAAAAGTATACTCCCGACGCAGAACATTATTTTGAAATAAACAACGTTTACCGCATTATAGAGTTGGAAAGCGAATCCACGGAACATATTGAAGATTACGGGCTTAACTCTTTGATTTTGCCTACAAGCGGCTCTTTTAAAGAAATGGTTGTTGAAGTTGACTCGGCTTTTGTTAAAGGCAGTATGTTTTTCGATAACGCGGGCGCATTGAATGAGGACGGAGCTTATTCCGTTTACGATTGCCTCGACATTCAGCCCGTTATGGTCGGAGAAACGGTTTATTCTTTTCTTTGCACCGGTTTATATACGTTCAATATAAAAACAGAATACGTTACGAAGCTGCATATTACATTCCCGCTCGATACGGAAGATTCCCATAATCTTATAGGTCAGATTGCCGACGTTGACGTTTATACGTTTAAATATAGAGACGTGGCAAAAGACGGAACGGAAAAGGGCGGCGGAACATTCAGGGTTTTCATTGCCTCCGCAGACAGCTATATCGGCAGATTTTCTTTGAAAGCTTAATTACAAATTCCGACATTAAACGCGGACAACTCTCATAGATTTAGTCTATGAGAGTTTTTGATTTAAAGCAGGGAGAAACGGGAGTTATAACAAAAATCGAGCTTTCTGGCGGGGCGAGGGAAAGGCTTTATTCATTGGGAATCCGCGAAGGCGAAAAGATTGAGGTTATCAGTTTTTCGCTTTTGAAAAGCAGCGTTCTTATTTCGTGCGCGGCGGTAAGGGTTGGAATACGCAAATCGATTGCGCGGAAAATCGAGGTGAAACCTTGAAAATTTTCACCAAACTATCACCGAAAATTGCACGAAAAACCGCAAAAACGAGCACAATTCCAAAAAAGAAAGTAGTGCTTGCGGGCAACCCGAATGCGGGAAAAACAACGCTTTTCAACGCGTTGACGAAAAGTAATCTGCGTACGGGAAATTTTCACGGAGTTACAACTTCGCCTTCCCGAAAAATTTCAAAGGGAACGGAGTTTGTTGACGTCCCCGGGGCGTACGCTTTCCGCACTTATTCGATGGAAGAGCGTTCCGCAATCGACGAGATAAAATCCGCCGACCTTGTTGTCAACGTTGTCGACGCGCTCACTTTGGAAAACAGTTTGAATCTTACGAGACAGATTATCGCTTTGGGCACGCCGACGGTTGTGTATGTGACAAAGCGCGCAAGTCTTGAAAAAAGGGGCGGCAAGCTGGACGCGGAAAAACTTTCCGTGCATCTCGGCGTGCCCGTTTTCGACTGCCCGCCGAAAAAGCTTAAAAAAATTATAGAGAGCGGAAACCAGCCGAAAGCGGACGGCGGGAGCTGTCCGCTTTCGGTGGCGTATTCGGCGGGGAATTTACGGGTTTCGAAAACAGACCGTCTTTTTTACAACAGATATTTTGCGTTGGGGTTTTTTATACTTTCAATCGTAGCGATGTTTTTCTTTGCCTTTCACCCGCTTATGGCGGGCGCGTTTTTGAAGGGGCTGACGGAAAGCGCTATTGAGCGGTTAAGCGGACTGATAACTTCGCGTATGCAGAACGAAGCCGTTATATCTCTTGTATCCGAAGGGATTTTGGGCGGCGCGGGAGGAGTGCTTTCTTTCATTCCGCAGATTTGCATACTTTATTTGTTTTTAACTTTGCTTGACGAAAGCGGGATTACTTCCGCGCTTGCGTTTGCTACGGACGGACTTTTTGAAAAAGCAAACCTTTCGGGGCGGGCGGCGTTTTCGCTTGTTTCGGGGTTCGGCTGTACGGCGGCGGCGATACTTACAACGCGCGGGTATTCGACTCCGTCGGCGCAAAAACGTACGGTAGCCGTATTGCCGTTTGTGCCGTGCGGGGCAAAGCTGCCTGTTTTTTTGACATTTTTATCTCCTTTGTTCGAAAATCCTTTCCCTGCAATCACATGTTTTTATTTTGCGGGGTTAGCCGCCGCGCTGTTGGTTTCGCTTGTGCTTAAAGGGGGAAACGAGGGGCTTTTGAGCGAGGTTACGCCGATTGTGTTGCCGAGGTTTAAAGCCGTTGCGTTAAAGTTGTGTTTTTACGTAAAAGGGTTTATAATAAAGGTGGCGGGCATAGTTATGCTGTTCAGCGTAGGCTCCTGGGTGTTTTCGCATTTTTCTTTTGCGTTCGCGTACGTTGAAGCGGACGAAAGTATGCTTGCCGCGTTCAGCCGAATTATTTTACCGTTGTTTTACCCTATGGGCGTAACCGACTGGCGGCTTGCGTATGCCGCGCTTTGCGGGTTTGCGGCAAAGGAAAACGTTGCGGCGGCAATTGCAATGCTTATGCCGCTCGGCACGGGGCTTAATCTTTCAGCAACGCTTGCGATGTGTACGTTTATGCTGTTCTGCCCCGCGTGTATTTCCGCGTTTTCGGCTTCGTGCAAGGAGGTCGGGCTTAAATTTACTTTGAAATGCGCCGTTTTGCAGCTTGTTCTCGCGTTTGCGGGCGGGTATCTGGTGCGTCTTATATTTTATTGGGTATGAAAAGTTTTACCGTAAAAACCGATTGCAGTTTAAAAGATTTCACCGACGCGGCTTATCCGCAGGGCTCTTTTTGCCTTGCGGCTTTGTTGCGCGGCAAGGATATAAAAGTAAACGGCGCGCGTGTGAACTCAAACGTTTTTCTTAAATCTGGCGACACGGTTAATTATTACACAAACCCCAAGCAAGAGAGTTTAAAAAGCCATTATAAGGTTTATGAGGATGAAAACGTTCTTGTTGCGGACAAACTTTCGGGCGTTACGGCAGAGGGGCTTTTATCCGAGCTTTTGCAAAACGGCGAATATTATGCCGTGCACCGCCTTGACCGCAATACGCAGGGGCTTATTGTTTTTGCGAAAAACAGAGGGGCGGAAGAGGAGCTTACGGCGGCTTTTAAGGAAAGGCGGGTCGGAAAGAAGTATATCGCGCTTTGTAAAAACGGTTTTAAGCAAAAAATCGGGCTTTTGACCGCGTATCTCGTAAAGGACGAGAAAGCGGCGGAAGTCAAGATTTTCAAAAACGAAACGGCGGGGAGCGTAAAGATTGTTACGGAATATGAAGTAAAAGAGAACCGCGGCGATATTGCGCTTATACGCATTGCTTTGCACACGGGCAAAACGCACCAAATCCGCGCACATATGGCTTTTATCGGCTGCCCCGTTCTCGGCGACGAAAAGTACGGCGACAGCGCTTTGAACAAAAAGTATAATGCGGCAAGGCAGAGGCTTGTTGCTAAAGAGCTTTGTTTTGATTTGAACGGCAAGCTTGAATATTTAAACGCTAAAGAGTTTGTAAGCTCGTTCGAACTTTAAAAAACTCCCCCGACCTGTCGGTCGGGGGAGTTTTATTTTATTATATATTTTATCTTTTTTCGAGGGGGAGATATTCTTTGCGGTCTATAACGCATTCGTAGGCGGGGCGTATGATTTTTCCGCCGCAGACAAGCTCTTCCATACGGTGCGCGCTCCAGCCCGCAATTCTTGCTATTGCGAAAAGCGGGGTATAGAGGGATGCGGGAAGGTTGAGCATAGAATACACGAAGCCCGAATAAAAGTCTACGTTGGGCGTAAGCGGTTTGTGCAGATTTTTCTTTTCGGTCATAATTTCCGAGGCGGCTTTTGCGACCGTTTCATAAAGTTCGAAATCTTCTTCGAGCCCTTTTGCCTTTGCAAGCTTGCCCGCATAAATTTCCAAAACTTCCGCGCGGGGGTCGGAAAGGGTGTAAACCGCGTGCCCTATTCCGTATACGAGCCCCGTTTTATCGAAGGCTTTTTTATCTATAATCTTTTCAACGTAATCGTAAACCGCGGCGCGGTTGGGTTTTTTGACGTTTTCTTTTATGTTTTCGAGCATTTGCATAACTTTAACGTTTGCGCCGCCGTGTTTCGGACCTTTGAGCGAGCCGAGCGACGCCGCCGTTGAGGAGTACGTATCCGTGCCCGTGCTTGTTGCAAGGTGTGTTGTGAACGTGGAAGCGTTGCCGCCGCCGTGGTCGGCGTGGAGCGTTAAGCAGACGTCTAAAACCTTTGCTTCCAAATCGGTGAAAGAGTTGTCTTTTCTCAGAACGTGGAGAATATTTTGAGCTGTGGAATATTCCGAAACGGGTTTATGTATTACGAGTGAGCCGTCGTCGGTGTTGTAGTAGCGGTATGCGCGGTAAGAATACGCCGCGAGCATAGGGAGCTGGGCAATCAGCGCGAGGCTTTGGCGCAAAACGTTCGGTATCGAAACGTTGTCGGGGTCGGGGTCGTAGCTGTAAAGATTTAAAACGCACCGCGCAAGCATATTCATCATATCTTTGGACGGCTGTTTCATTATTACGTCGCGCACGAAATTGCGGGGAAGAGAGCGGAATTCGGACATAATTTCGCTGAAATCGTTGAGTTCGGTTTGGTTTGGAAGTTTGCCGAAAAGCAACAGATAGGCTGTTTCTTCAAAACCGAAGCGGTTTTCTTCCACTGTGTTTTTGACCAAATCTTTTACGTTATAGCCGCGGTAACACAATACGCCCTCCGCGGGGACGCGTTGTCCGTTTTCCTTCTTCCAGGCGGTGACTTCCGAAATTTCCGTAAGACCGCATAAAACGCCTTTGCCGTTTGCATCGCGTAAGCCCCTTTTTACGTCGTACTTTTCATACAGAGATTGTTCTATATTGTTGTTTTGTACGGTGAGTTTTGCGAGGGAAGATATTTTGTGTGAGTATTTTACGATTAAATCCGCTTCTTTAAAATCCAAATATTTCAGCTCCGTGAGATTATTTTAAATTTATGATACCACAAAAACGGCTTAAATGTCAAAGGGGATTTTGTGAAAAGCTTGTGAGAGGCGTTATTCGTCTGTTAAGACTAAAATGTAATTTGCGTTTAAAATTTTATGGGGATTTGCGAACGTTTGCAATGAGGGTATTGCTTTGCCGGATAAATTATATTTTTAGGTAAAATTTTAAGTTCGGGATTTTGTGTAAATAAAAATAGGTACCGATGACGTTAAAGACGTTTAAGAGCTCCCTGTTAAAGAATGTACGCATTTTCTTACGTTTTGACAGTTAGCTGATTGTTAAGCCGGACGCGGCGGGCGATAAGAAAAAGCGTCAGCTTGTTAGTTTATAATATAAAAGCGGGGAAATATTTTTATTATAAACAAAATAAAAAACACGCGCGGGCGGTTCTGGTATTTTGGTGGTTACTTGAAATTAATATTTATTATATAAAAAAGAGGTGTTTTATGGGCGGAGAAAGAAGTTGAGGAATATCGTTATTATAAACAAAATAAAAAACACGCTGTGAGCGGTTCTGGTATTTTGGTGGTTACTTGAAATTAATATTTATTATATAAAAAAGAGGTGTTTTATGGGCGGAGAAAGAAGTTGCAGGGATTGCAAGTGTTTTATAATGTATTATAAAGACGTTGCGAGGTTTTTGAAAACGGCGCGCTGCGATTGCAAAAAGTGTTTTTTAACCGCCGCGGAGAAAAAGCGTTTCCCTTTTGAGGACGGGTGCGGGAAAGCGGGGGCTTGTTGATATCGCAAATTAAGCGCGGAAAGAGGAGATTGAAACGGTTTTGCCGGTTATGTGAAAGAGGATTGCGGAGATAGCGGAGCTTTTAAGAAACATCGAAAGTTGACAATAACTGCAATTAAGTATACAATTAATTTAGCCTTGCGCGTTTTTTTGCGGCGCGGCGGGGTTATAAATATATTATAAAGATAATAAAGGATTGTATATGCAACAGGTAAAGCTTTTATCGGCGGGGGAAAAACTTGTATTTTCGCTTTCGGGCGAGATTGACGCGGCGACGAGCGAGGATTTTTACGCTCAGGTTTGCGCCGCTTACGAACACGACAAGAGGGACGTTGAATTCGACTGTTCCGCGCTTACTTTTATAGACAGCACTACTTTGGGGACTTTTGTGAAGATTTTTAAAAAGCTTAAAGCGGACGGACATTCTATGGTTTTGGCGAGGGTGCGCCCCAACGTTAAAAAGCTTTTTGACATATGCGCCTTAGATACGCTTATTGAGATACGCACATGAAAGAGTTTACTGTGAAGTTTCATCTTGCGGACAGCGAATATATGACTGCGTTGCGGCTGGTTTGTTCTGCCGTGTGCAGCGCGCACGAGATGGATTTGGACGCTTTGGAGGATTTTAAGGTGTGCGTGACGGAAAGCGCGATAATCCTTAAAAACTGCGGCTTTGACACCGTTACGGCGGTTTTTGGCGGCAGCGGCGAGCTTGTTTGTACGGTGCGGGGAGAGGGAGGAAAGCCCGAAAAGGGCGACAACGAACTTTCGCTTGCGCTTATTTCCGCATTGGTGGGAGACTGTGAGATTTCCCGCCGCGGGGAGATAATAGAGAAAGTGACTTTGAGAGCATGATGACGACGGAAGAGGCGAACGGGCTGTTCCGCGAATACCGCGCGACGCGCGACGTTGCCGTGCGGAACAGGCTTGTTGAAAATTATCTGTTTATCGCCGAGATACTTGCGAAGAAGTTTTCGGGGAGGGGCGTGGAATACGACGATTTGTTTCAGGTTGCGTCGGAGGCGCTCATTGCGGGGGTGGAGAAATTCGACCCCGATTTGGGCAATCAGTTTACCACGTACATAACCCCGACGGTTACGGGAATGATAAAAAACTATTTCCGCGACTATTCCCGTTCGGTCAGAATACCGCGCAGAATTTATACGGTTGCGGCGCGGGTGCGCGAGGAGACTTCTGAATTTTACAAGCAGAACGGAGTTAAGCCCACGGTAAGGCAGTTGGCGCAAAAGCTGGGATACCCCGAAGAGCTTATTGTGGAGGCTTTGGAATTCCGTTCGCCCGTGAGTTTGGACGCGGGAGTGAAGAGCGACGACGGATTATCGGAAACGGCGTTGAAGGACGTTATTTCTTCCGATACGAACGTTTTTGAGGACTTCGAGGACGCGGAATCTTTGCGGACGGAGATAGAGAAGCTTGACCCCACGGAAAAGCAGGTTATAAAATTGAGATATCTGCAAGGGAAATCCCAGTCGGAAGTGGGGAAGATTATGGGAGTGAGCCAGATGTTTGTTTCGCGTGCGGAGCGCAAAATCGTTGAAAAGTTAAAGGAAGCGCTGTTATGATTACTTTCGAGGTAGACGATTTAAGGGAAATGACCGAGCGGGTGCGCGGGTTTGCCGATTTTTTAAGGCGGGGCGGCGTGAGCGACGAGGACGTTTTTGCGAGCAGAATCGTATCGTGCGAGCTTATTTCCAACGTGATTTTGCACGGAGGGGAGGCGGCTTTGTTCCGCGGGGAGATTTGCGACGGCGGAATAGTTATAACCGTTTCGGCTTCCGGTTTCGACAAGGTTGATATAAAGCCTTCTTTGCCCGACGTGCTTGCGGAGAGCGGCAGGGGAATGTATATCGTAAACTGCATAAGCCTTGGGAACGTTGAGAAAATCTGCGGCGGATTGAAGGTGACTATTAAAATGAAAAGCTGACTGCCTGTGTTTGGCGGTCAGCTTTTTTTATGGGGTTAATTGTGCGGTGGCGCGTTAATCGGCGCGATGGTTTGTGTTTTGTTTCGTGGCGGCGAGAACTATGTTTGTGCTTGGTTGAGGTGCTGAAAAGCCGCGAGGCGGAGCATTGTTGTTAGCCGGCTTGGATTATGGTTAAGCGTTGTTCTTAGTTGTGGCTGTTGAGTTTTGTTTGACTGCTACGGTGAGCGGCGTTATTAAGCGCGTGTTGTTCTTGGCGCGGTGAGCGGCTTTGTGTTGACTGTGCGTGGCGTTGGATTGTGATTGTATGATTAGTTGAGCAGCGGGGCGCTATGGTTGGGCTCAGTTGTTGAGCGAGGCGACAGACAGAACGGTGTCGGCTGAGCGGATTGAATTTTTGCAATAAAAAAAGCGGTTTCTTCCGAAACCGCTTTTAGTTTTAATTTTTTACATTGCGTTGACTTGCTTATAAATTTCGTTCATAAGACCGTCGGAAACGAGGTCGCGTACCTTTCCGTAATAAATGAATACGGAGGAGAAGAACTTCTCGTTTTTGCCGCCCACGTTGTATTGGGGTATGCAGGAAAGCGCGTTGCCCGAACGCTCGAGGAATACGCGGGAGAATTCGAGTTTTTGTTCGTTTGTCAAAAGCTTGATGAAGTCGTCGGTGGGACCGTCATAAATGATGGGCTTGTAAACAACGTTGCCTTCCGAGTCTTCGGAATAGACCGAAACGGGTTCCGCAACTGCGGAGGCGGGTTCTGCTGTTGCCGCTTCTTCTGCGGTGACTGCGTTTCTGGAAGCTTCTTTTGCCGCCTTTTCCGCTTCTTTCTGAGCTTTGCGCTCTTCCTTTTCTCTCTGCTTTTTCTGCTTTTTGGTTTCAGTTTCTTCGTCTGCGCCGCTTTCTGCGGTTTTAGCGGGGGAAGCCGCTTTTGCTCTGTTGGGTCTGTAAACCGCAAGACGGATGATGTTTATGATAAGCGCTACTGCCGCGAGCGCTGCGATAACGATGCTGTAAAGACCGATGTCGGTGCCTTCGATAAAGATAACGATTACGATTACGAGAACCGCCGCGATAAGCTCGAGAGCGTATCTGATAACGTTTGCGACGAGCATTAATTTGTTGGTCTTTTTGCCAAGCCCCATAGCGTCAAGCATAAAGTTGATGAAGAGGAGCAAGCCCAAAGCCATTGCGCCGATATATGCGGTTGCCCAGAGCGCGCTATCGCTTGCCCAGGTGAGCTGACCCATTACAAGCCCGAGGACGGGGTTGAGTGCGGGCATACCGGTGAAGAGGTTAAGACCGAGACCCAAGCCGCCGAGAGTATCGGAGAGCGAGGGAAGGAATACCGTTATGTCGAATACGGCTACGAAAATGGTTGCGCCCGAAAGGAGTGCAAGCACGAACTTAACAAAGCCCGAGCCGTGTTTGTAAATCAAAGACTGGATAACGAGTACCAGAAGAGTGCCGCCGAAAGCCGCGAGAAGCGCCCAGCTCCACTGCATTCCGGTGCCTGCGATTTCGCCGAGGGCGATTACGGGAGCAAAAGTAAGCTGAATTGCAACGAGAATCGTGAGGGGGATAAGAGCGAAAACTTCGATAAAGGAAGCCGCTTTTAACGCCACGTTCTTTCTTGCTTTTTTGCTTACCGTGTTGATGATTGCGGGGATAAGAGCGAAAATACCCAATACGGTGATTAACGCGTATAAAAGCGCAGCGATTGCGCCGAGGTCGATACCTGCCGCGTTTTCTCCGAACCAGCCGGCGAGAATGTTAAAAGTATACCCGAATTCGGGGGTGCCCCAGGTTCCGGCAAGGTTGAGCTGAATGAAAGGGTTTAAAAGGCTGTCTATCGCGGCGGGAAGCTGCATTGCGAGCATGGCGTCTGTACCGGACGTTCCGATAATATTGCCGAAAGGCAAAAAGAGCCCGAGAATAAGAGCCGCAAGCGCGATTACGTAAGTAATGAGCGCAACGATTTTGTTAGGACCTTTCCTTTTTTTATCATTTCCCATTTTGTAAATTCTCCGTATAATGTTATTTATTCCGTCAAATGGCGAAAATAAAGGCTTGTCTACCGTCTATGTATTCAACATTTTATACTAAATTGCGGCATATGTCAAGAATAAATATAATAATTTTGCTTGAATTTGCCCCGATTTGATCCCGAAAATCCGTGTATTTCGGGAGGGGAAGAAGGATTTTAACGGTTTTTGCGCCAAAAATCCGCGAAAATACGGCAAAAAAATAAATTGGGTGCGTAATATGCGCCGTTTAACGCACAGCCGCTTTTTGTTATGTTGCGTAAAAAAAGCGTTTATATACGGCGGTATTATTGCCTGCGCGCGCGGATATAATAAAAAGGATTGCAAAGTTTTGCGCGGTTTGCTATAATGTGGCGTAAGACCTTTTCCGCGGTAAATTTGCGGCGGCGGAGGCGGGGGAACGGACGGAATGAAAACGGAAACGAATATCAAAAAAGCGGACAATATGCGCGAAATAAATATATACGGCGGGGCTGAAACGGTGAAGGAAATAAACCTTTACGAGACGCTTTTATGTATGCCGAAGCCTGACAGGGAGAGGATTATTTCTGGATACGACATGAAGAAGTTTGCGAAAATTTTCGAGGACGAGGGAATGATGCAGACGGCGGAGGCGTTTTTGGAGAGCGGAATGAACGTATCGGAAACGGCGAGAATACTTTATATGCACAGAAATACCCTTATATACCGCCTAGGTATGATAAAAAGGCGGACGGGGCTGGATTTGAGAAATTTCAAAATGGCGGTGACTTTTAAAATTCTGCATTGCCTTTATCTTATAAAATAGGTGGAATATGGACGAAAATTATACTGTTGACGAAAGAGGAAGAAAGCGCGACGACAAGCGCACGGTTAAGATAATTATTTCCGTTCTTGTGGCGGTTTTGTTTTCCGTTGCCGTATTTTTTGCGGGCTTTGGTATAAGCAGACTGACGCTTACGCCCGAACAGAAATCGCTTGGCTGGATAATGGACACGATAGAGGAAAACTATTATTTTTATGACGATTTCGGCGGTGCGGACGCGGGAAGCCTTTCTTACGACGGAATCGCGGGCAGGCTTGACAGATATTCCGCGTATTATACGCGCGAAGAATACGAGGCTATGCAGGCGGACAACGACGGCGAAAAAAGCGGGATTGGCGTTTCTTACAGCTTTGTTGAAAACAAGGGCGTGCTTATAAATACGGTTGTGGGCAATTCGCCGGCGAACGACGCGGGAATACGCGCGGGAGATTTTATAGTTTCCGGCAAAAAAGACGGGAAAGAGTATAAGTTTTCTTCGCAGAAAGATTTTACGGACTTTGCGGACGGATGCAGGACGGGCGAGAAGTTTACGCTTATAAATTCCGAGGGCTTCGAATACAAGCCTTTGGCAAAAGCCGAGTACAAGGCGAGTTACGCGTATATGGCGACGGCGGACACCGCGTGGGAGTTCCGTTCGGCGGCGAACGGCGGGCTTTCTTTACACGAGAACAAGGACAGGGCGAAAAGCTGTTTGCCCGAAGGCACGGCTTATATAAACGCTTCACAGTTTTACGGCACTCTTGCGGACGAGTTCGGCGTTCTTATTAAAAAATTCAACGCGGAGAACTGCACGTCGCTGATTCTCGATTTGCGGAACAACGGAGGCGGTTACGTTTCCGTTATGTGCGATATGGCGGGGTATTTTGTTTCTTCTTTGGAGAGCGGAACTTCGGTTGCAATGACGGCGGAATACAGAAATGGCAGAAAGGAAATTTACAACTGTGAAAAACACGGCGGGGAAATGCTTGTGCCGAAAGACACGGAGGTTTACGTTCTTGCCAATTCGGGAACGGCGAGCGCTTCGGAGGCGCTTATCGGCGTGCTGGTGAGTTACGGCATTCTGGAATACGAAAATATATTCGTTTCGGATTATTCTTCTGAATATCTCGACTGGGCGGGCGCGGGAGCGAAAACGGCGCAGACTTACGGAAAGGGAATTATGCAGACGACTTTCCGCAATTTGCTTACGGGCGAGGCTCTTAAGCTTACCACCGCGCGCATTTTATGGCCGAACGGAAAGTGCATACACGACGTTGCTCTTTCCGCAAAGGACGGATGTACGCCCGTGCCTGCGGCGTGGAGCGTTACCGCGGACGACAAGGAGCTTTGCGACGCGGTTGATATTATAAAGGCGAGAGGGTAGGATTATCCGTTAAACTGTTTGAGCTTTTTTAAATGGTAGTAAAAGTTATCGCGTTTCAAGCCGAGGGTTTGGAGCGCGGCGGAAAGCTTTACGCGTTTTTCGCGGTAGGCGTTTGCTACGGATAGAAATTCTTCCGAATAAATAAAAGAAGGGCGGCCGAAACGGACGCCTTTGTTTTTTGCCGCTTTTATTCCTTCCGCCTGACGTTCGCGTATGTTTTCCCTTTCGTTCTGGGCGGCGAAGGACAAAACCTGCAAAACGATATCGGAAACGAATTTGCCGACGAGGGTATTGGATTTTGTGCGCGTATCCAGAAGGGGCATATCGAGAACGAGAACGTCGGCGCCGATTTTATCGGTTATCTTTTTCCATTCTTCTATTATTTTACCGTAATTGCGGCCGAGGCGGTCTATGGATTTTATTACGAGCAAATCGCCTTTTTTGAGTTTTGAGATTAATTTTTTGTATTGTTCGCGTTCAAAATCTTTACCGCTTTTTTTATCGCAGAAAATGCGGCGCGGGTCTACGCCGAATGCGTTGAAAGCGGAAAGCTGGCGTTGTAAATTCTGGTCTTTTGCGGAAACCCTTGCGTATGCGTAAGTTTTGCCCATAGCTGTTTTTGCTCCTTTTAACGTAAAAATTTATTTTAGGATAGCAGAAAACAAGCGGCGGGTTTGTTTTAAAACGCCGTTAAAATAAAAAAATGTAGTAAAAGCGTACTTTTACTACAAAGCGCCGTATTTGCGGACTTTATTGATTTTTATGCTTAAATTATAGCATAACAGCCCGAATAAAAGCAATTTTAAAAACGAAAAAAAGTACACGTTTACTACGGATTGCGGACAGAGGAGTTGTTATGAAAAGCAAAATTTTGATTGTGCTTGCGTCTGTTGTGTGCGCGCTTGCGTGTGTGTTCGGGCTTGCCGCATGCGATTTCGGCGGGAATTCGGGCGGAGGCGGTGATAACAGTGACGTTGCGGGTTATTCTTATACTTTTTCGGCTGTTGACGTTAAATTCGAAGACGAAAATATGAAAGAACTTGCGGAAATTGTTAAAGAACAGACTGTAAAGCAAATGCAAGGCAATACGATATCGTTCTTCAAAGACGGCACATGCACTTTGACTGACGGAGCGGACGTTACATACGGGACTTATACGCAGAACGGAAAAAAAGGCAGCATTACTTTCAACGGTACGGCAAGTAATATGGTTATAACGGAAAATTCCATATCGCTTTCCGATACGCAACAAGGAATAACGGTTACCACTGTATTTACCAAAGGCGCAGGCGGCAATAAGCCTAACCAACCCGATAAACCTAATAAGCCTAATAAACCTGACGATGAAAATAAAAGCTGTAACCACATAGGTAATTTGTGACACTATACGGACATTAAAGCGTCAACTTGTATTGAAGCGGGCTGGTCTTTGGATTTATACATCTGCAAAGGAAGCGTAAATGAAGGTAAAGGCGACAAGCTTTGCGGAAAAGTCTTTATAAGCGAGGCTGCCGCCGAAGGAAATGACTGGATAGGTATTGTTAACGAAGATGAGTTTGCGGAATTAGAACAAAACAGTGATATTTTAAGCAATTATAAAAAGCCTTTACCGCTTGGCGGACATACTATCGTTATTGACGAAGCCGTAAAAGCGACTTGTTCCGAAAAAGGTTTGACCGAAGGCAGCCATTGCGGAGTTTGCAACACTGTTTTAAAAGCGCAGCAAGAAACTCCTTTCGGCGAGCACAGCTATACGGACGAGTTGGCTATGCCCGGATATGCGGTTGAACTCTATAACGTATGCGGCGGCTGCGGGCATTTGGAAAATACCGCGCTTTATTTCAAAGCAAAATTAAATAAAGACGGTAATTATTACACGCTTGAAAAAGCGAGCGGCTGGACGGCAATAAACTTTACCGATATTAAAACATATAACAGAAAATCCATAACGCATATCGGCGAACGCGCTTTTTACGGCGATACTTTGCTGAAATCTGTGACGATAGGTGGCACCGTTGCGCATATCGGCGCATCTGCATTTGAAAATTGCGCCTCGCTTGACTATGTAAATTTATGCGATATGGACGACAATAATATGAGCGTAATTGAAATAGGCGATACTGCGTTCTTAGGTTGCAGTAAAATAACACATATAACAATTCCTAAAACCGTAACTAAAATCAGTTGGAGTGCTTTTGAAAAGACGGGTATTACAAGTATAACAATACCGGAAAGCGTAACGGAAATGTATGGCGCATTTGTGAATTGTAGCAATCTTGAAACCGTATATTGGAATGCTGTGGATTGTAAATCTGCATTGAGATTGGGTGGCGGCGGTTATGAAACTGCTTTTGACGGAACTAACCTTAAAACAGTAATTTTCGGCAACAAAGTTACAAAGATAAACGATGGGTCTTTTTTTAAATGCGATAAACTTACAAGCGTAACAATATCCGACAGCGTTACAAGTATAGGCTTCGAGGCGTTCAGCGGTTGTCCTATCAAAACCGCCACCATTCCCGCTTCGGCAATAGGATATATTTATAACGATAATCTGAAAACGGTAACTATTACAAGCGGCGAAAAAAACATCGAAAATGGAGCGTTCGCATATTATGACAGTCTTGAAAGTATTAATGTGGACAGCGGCAATACAAGATATCACAGCGTAAACAATTGCATAATAGAAATTGCGACAAAAACTTTGATTAGCGGTTGTAAATCCAGCGTTATTCCCAAAGACGGCAGTGTTACCCGTATTGCAGGTAAAGCCTTCCTTTATTGCCGCAACCTTACAAGCATAACCATACCGGACTGCATAACGAGCATTGACGATTATGCGTTTAAAGATTGCAATGCTCTTACCATATACTGTGAAGCAGAAGAACAACCGAGTGGTTGGAGCAATTATTGGAATTCCTATCGACCCGTAGTATGGGATTGCAAGAATAACAATAAAGATGAAAACGGTTACGAATACGCCGTTATAGACGGGATAAGTTATTCTTTAAAAGACGGAATAGCAATGGTTATCGTGCAACCGACAAATATTACTGTTGCAAATATACCGACGAAAATAAATTATAAGAATAATGAGTACAGTGTAACCGGTATAGAAGATAAAGCATTCTATTATTGCGACAATCTTACTAGCATAAACATACCCGATAGCGTAACGAGCGTTGGTGAGAGCGCGTTCAAAGGTTGCAGCGCGCTAACGAGCGTAATCTTTAACGGCACAATTGAGGAGTGGGGAAATATTTCAAAAGGCAGTTATTGGAATTATGCTACAGGGAATTACACTATTCATTGCACAGACGGCGATATCGCTAAAAACTAATAACTAATAACGTTTTATACATTATAGGTAATTAAAGAAGGGTATTGGAACAGCCCCCGCGCCGCGCGATTTTGCGCGGCGCGGGGGCTTTGTTTTTTTGCGGTTAAACCGTTTTGTAACGGTGTGCTTATAATATAATGACGTACGGTTGGAAACAGCTATGCTGTTGTTCGGGTGGGTGTGATACGCTTTTGATGTAAGGCTTTGTTGTTGTGTATTGACAGTTTGGGGTATGCGGCTGTGCGGGTGGGGGCGGAGATATTAAAGGGGTTTTTTTACGGATTTGATGCGGCGGGCGGAAAAGATTACGCAGACGAGGAAACCTTCTTTGGTGCGGGTGATTTCAAGCGACGGAGAGCCGTTGTGTTCGAAATATTCTTCAGTTACCTTTTTTAAATCCTTTAAGAACAGACCGCGTTCGAAATCCGACATATCGTCGCGTTCGAGAATTATTTCTTTCATACCTTATCCCTCAGCTTTCTTTTAAAATATGCGTTTACGCCGCTCCAACCGCTCAAAATATTTAGAACGCCTTCGCGCCTGCCCGTGAGAGCTTCGGCGGCGGTTTTAAAGGCTTTAAGGGTTGCGGGCTTCCATTTGCCCGAGGAGAGGAGCAAATCTTCGGGGATTACAGCCGTCAGTTCCATATGGAGGAGGGCGGCTATTTCGTGCGCGGTCATTGTTTCTCCGTTTAAAATCTGCCCGCCGTTGAGTTTGTTTACTATGAGCGACACGTTTTTTATTCCGCTGTCGGTGAGATACGAGCGGCATAAATCCGCGGCTTTTACCGACGGGGTGAATGGTTCGGATACGATTATCGCGCTGTCGCATAGGGGTTCCGCGGTTTTATCCAGAAGTATGTAATCGAAAAGCCCGTCTACGTCGGAGACGGCTTTTTGCGCGTATGAGATATCGTTTAGACCGATTGACGGCATAAACATAAGGTTTGAGTTTTTGGGGTGTGAGACGATTGCCTGTTTTGCGCGGCAAGCGCCCTTTTCGTAATCGGCGAGGGTGTAGACAATGAGGTGGCGGCATTCGCCTATCAAAAGCGCGCAGCCCGTTTTTGCGTCGCCGTCGACGATTAGAGTGCGTTCTCCGAGCTGAGCCAAAGCTGTTCCGAGACCTACGGCGCACGTCGTTACGCCCGTGCCGCCCTTAAAGCCTGTTAAAAGAATTTTTTTAGCCATACACGCTATTTTAAAAGCGTTGCGGTTGAAAAATTTGGGTTAATTTGTTTAAAGGGGCAGAGAAAAGGGGATTGCGGATATTTTTGCGGGCGCGTTTGCCTGCGGAATTGCAGAGGAAAACGGCTTTTGATGCGGTTGTTGTGCTGTTTGCCTGCGGTTGGATTGTTGTTTTGTTATGTTGGGGTAATTGCAGGTTTTAGGTTGCGGCGTATGTTGTGTGAGGTGGATTGCCGATTTTGGGTTGTCGGGGTGCGGAAATTATTGCGGCGGTTATGTTTTAGGGGACGGTGAGCGGGTTGTAGGTTTTAAAGGCGGGGAAGTTTGGCTGCGGTGTTTATTTTTAAATGACGGTTGCGGGGGTTGGGGTTGTTTGTGCGGGTTTGTTTTTATGGGGCGGGGGAGGATTTTCGGTGGGATAGTTTTTTTGTGAGCGGGTTGTCTGGGTGCGGGTGCGTTATTTTCGGGGAATGGAAATCATATATTTAATATTATGAAATTATTGGAACAGATTATAGGCGAGCTGGGCGGGGATACTTTAAAGGCTTTTACCGTTGTGCCGGCGTTCGGCGGGTATTTCAGAAGCGTTAAATCGGTTGCGGAGTATACTCCGCAGAAAATAGTGCTTTTGCTGAGAAAGACCGTGCTTACTCTCGAGGGGGAAAATATGGAGATAGGGAAGTATTTCGAACAGGATTTATTTATAAAAGGGAATATCAGGGTGATAAACGTTGAATGATTTGGCGAAAATAAGCGTTGTTTCCACGGCGGAGGCGGCGCTGAGAAAACTTAAAAAGGCGGAAATAGCCGTTTACGGCTGTAAAAAGGACGGGGCGGAATTCGTATTTTCCGTCAAAGGCAAAGACGTTGAAAAAGTTTTTGCAATTTTCGATAAGCCGTGTTATAATGTTACAGTAAAAAAAGCGGGCGCGGCGCGTAGGCTTTTGAGCTTTTTATCGCTGCGCGCGGGGCTTGTTGCGGGCGCAGCCGCGTTTATTGCGGTTTGCGTTCTGGCGAACGCTTACGTTCTTAAAATAGAAGTGAGCGGGAGCGGGAGTTACCTCGAACCCGAAATACGGCGGATAGTGGAGGACGAGGGTGCGGGAGAGTTTAAAAGATTTTCTTCCCTCAACGTTTCGGCGGCGACGGGGCGCATACTCGGATTGCCGCAGGTGACTTTCTGCAATATAGAAAAGCGCGGGAGCGTTCTGATTGTCGACGTGCAGACGGACGCGGAGCATTACGGCGTTACCGATTTGAAGCCGCTTGTCGCCGACCGCGGCGGGATTGTGAAAAATGTTGTTGCAATCTGCGGAACGGCGGTTGTTTCCGCAGGGGATACGGTTGGCAGAAGCGACACGCTGATTGATACTTTCACGCTTTCTGGCGAGGAGAAAATCAACTGCCTTGTCGTTGGATATGCGGAGCTGGAGTGCAGCGGAACCGCGGAATTTTTCGCGGCGGAGGAGAGCGAGGAAAGCCTTAAAGCCGCGTATGCTTCGGTTTTGCTGGAAACGGATGAAATTATTGCGAGGAAACATACGGTAAAGCCCACGGAGGGCGGCGTTATATACGTTATAGAATACTCGTATTTGCACAAAATATCGATAAATATGGATTAATTTTGCCGACGGCGGAGGGTTTTGTTCCGAAGGCAAAAGGGGCGTTATTTGGATAAAAGCATAAGGAAGATAAGCGCGGAAAACACAGACGTGCTGCAAAGGTTTTTGGGAACGTTCGACGAGAACGTGAATCTTATAATGCAGGAGCTCGGCGTTACCGTGCGAGTGGACGGCGTTAAAGCCGTTGTGAGCGGCGACGAAAACAAAGTTAACCTTGCAACGGAGGTAATACAAAACCTTTTGGAGCTTGCCGAAAAGGGCGAGGCCGTTGACAAGGGCAGGGTTGCTTATTGCATAGAGCTTGCGAAAGAGGGGAAAGCGAAAGATATAACAAAGCTTTCTTCGGGCGCGGTGGCGGTGACTTACCGCGGAAAGCCGATAAAATGCAAGACGGTCGGGCAGAAAACTTATGTTGACGCGATAAAAAAGAAAGACGTGACGTTCGGCATAGGACCTGCGGGAACGGGGAAAACGTATCTTGCGGTATGCCTTGCGGTACAGGCTTACAAGCAAAAGCAGATAGATAAGATAATTCTTACGCGCCCCGCGGTTGAGGCGGGCGAAAAGCTGGGATTCCTCCCCGGTGATTTGCAGACTAAGGTAGACCCTTATTTAAGACCGCTTTACGACGCTTTGGAGGAGATGCTCGGCGCGGAAACTTATCTTAAGCTTATGGAACGCGGCACGATAGAGGTTGCGCCGCTTGCGTATATGCGCGGGAGAACTCTTTCGAACGCGTTCATTATTCTGGACGAGGCGCAGAACACGACGCGCGAACAGATGAAAATGTTTTTGACGCGGCTCGGTGACGGCAGTAAGATGGTTGTTACCGGAGACGTGACCCAGATAGATTTGCCCGACGGGAAACGGAGCGGGCTGGAGCATGCGGTTAACGTTTTGAAGGACGTTGACGGGATTGCGGAAATTTACCTTACGGATAAAGACGTCGTCAGGAACCCTTTGGTTATGAGCATAGTCAGGGCTTACGAAGCGGCGGGGAGGAAGAATGATAAAGACGAAACTGACTAAAAAGGAAATTGCGCTGAGCGCGCTTACCTTCGTTGTTTGCCATACCGTGTTGCTTTTGACGCTGTTTTTGATGGTTGTTATAAACACGGAAGGGAAGATAACGGAATTTCTTGGCGCGGAGTTTTCGAATATAATCACGGTTACCGTATCGGTGACTTTTTTGTCTTTCGTCGTTTATTTCTTTTTCCTTGTGGAAAACCATGAAATTCTTTCGAAGATAAGAAAGATTATAGAAATTTACTTTTTGCTTTGCGTTTCTTCGCTTATATGCGACGTTATCGGCAAATACGTTTCGCCTATGGCGCGCCCCCTTTTGTTTTTTGCGCTTATGGCGTGCATGACGTTCAGAAGAAGGGAGGCAATCTTTCTGAACAGCGTGTTCATGCTTATACTTTTTGTGTTCAACAGATATCTTAACAGCGTGGACATAAGCGGCGGTTCTGTGCCGATGATTCAAAGCTTTGCGAGTCTGTTTATAATGTTCTGCTGCGGAATAGTAGGGATTTTCCTTTTGAAGAAGGTGAAAACCCGCCTCGGCTGCGTGCTTGTGGGGCTTGCGCTGTTTATACCGACGATAATAATAAACGTTGTAATACAGCTGCCCGAAATGTCTTCGGACGTGGGTAAAAACATTCTGGACGCGGTTTTGTTCAGTATTTTCGACTGTGCGTCTTCCGTGCTGTTGTTTATGTGCTTTTTGCCCGTTGTGGAGGGGCTGTTTTCCGAGCTTACGGCTTTCAGGTTAAGGGAGCTTACTTCCGACAACGCGAAGATTATTGCGAGAATGAAAAAGCACGCTTTGGGAACTTATAACCACTGTGCGGTGGTAGCGCAGCTTGCGGAGGCTTGCGCGAGCGCGATTGGGGAAGATTCCGAACTGGCGCGCGCGGTTGCTTATTATCACGACATAGGAAAGCTCAAAAACCCCGAAATGTTTGCGGAAAACCAGAGCGAATACGATTTGCACAAGGAGCTTACGCCCGAGCTTTCGGTTGATATAATCCGTTCCCATACCAGAGAGGGCGCTAAGCTTATCAAAAAACACCGTTTGCCCGATATTTTTGCGGACGTAGCCGTTCAGCACCACGGCACAATGCCGATAAAATATTTCTATGCGAAAGCGTTGAAAATGAGCGACGGCGAGCTGAACGCTATGAATTATTCTTATTCCGGCCCTACGCCTACGACGAAGATTGCGGCGATTATAATGATAGCGGACGCTTCGGAGGCGGCGGCGCGTTCTCTTTCCGAGCGTACGCCCGAAAAGGTTGCGGCGCTTGTTTCGAGCATAGTTGAAGAGCGAATGAACCTTGAACAGTTTATAGACTGCGACATTACGATGGCGGAGCTTAACACGGTTACGCGCACCGTTATAAACCAGCTTGCGGGGGTTTACCATTCGCGCGTAAAATACCCCAAGCTTGTGCTTTCGAGAAAGTGATATAAAAATATATGTTGAATATTTATTGCGAGGATTTTGATTTTTCAAGCCTTGGACAGGCTTTCGACGGCGAGGCGGAGAGCGGCTGTGCGCTTGCGGCGGAAATAATTTTTACTGACGGCGCGGAAATACGGAGACTTAACCGCGAAATGCGTTCGGTGGACGCGGTTACGGACGTGCTGAGTTTTCCTTCCTTGGACGGCATAAAGGGGAAATATCTTAAAGAAGAGGATTATCCCACTGAGATTGACGAAGAGGGGAACTTGTTTTTGGGGAGCATTGCGATATGCACCCAAAGGGCGCGCGAACAGGCGGAAGAATACGGACACTCTTATGAAAGGGAGTTGTATTATCTGGCAACGCACGGGCTTTTTCACCTTTTGGGATACGACCATATGACGGAAGAGGACAGGGCGGAGATGCGTTTGCGCGAAGAGCGCGTTCTTGAAAAGCTGGGTTTGGCGAGATAAAATAAAAGACGGCGCGGACGGAAATTGCGTTTTTTGGATGCGCCGCCTTATTTGTGTTTGATTAAAGATTTGCGAGGATATATGAAATCGGGATTTATCGGCGTTATAGGCAAGGCGAACGCGGGCAAAAGTACGCTTATTAACGTGCTTGTGGGCGAGAAGGTGGCAATTGTTTCCCCCAAGCCGCAGACGACGCGCCATTCCATACTCGGCGTGCTTACGAAGGAAAATTATCAGCTTGTGTTTGTGGATACCCCCGGTATTTACAAGAGCGCGAATTATCTTACCGATATGATGATGAAAACCGCGGACGACGCGGCGAAGGACGTGGATTTTATACTTTTTGTACACGACGGACACGGCGGGATTTCCGACGGGGATTTGGAGCTTATGAAAAAGTATGCGGCGGGGAAAATTCCCATGGCGGTGGCTTACACTAAAATAGACATTATGCCGAAAGAGAATATTGCCGAGGACGTGAAAAAGCTTTATGAAAACGGGATAGACTGCGACGTTTTCCCCGTTTCCGCGAGAAGATATCAGAATATCAAAAAGCTTGAAAGCTTTCTTGCGGATCAGATGCCCGAGGGGGAAAAGGTTATCGGCGAGGACATCGTTTCCGACAAGAGCGAGAAGTTTATGGTTGCGGAAATAATGCGCGAGAAGATTTTGCTTAAGTTCGACGACGAAATTCCGCACGGCATAGCGATAGTTATAAATACTTTCGAGAGAAAGCCGAACGGCAATTACGAGGTTAACCTTGACATTATTTGCGAAAAGGCAAACCACAAGGCTATTCTTATCGGGAAACAGGGCAGGGCGATAAAAGAAGTTTCTACCTTTGCCCGCGAGGGAATGGAGAAGTTTTTGGGGGCGAAGGTGTTTCTGACTACTTATGTGCGCGTTGAAGAGGACTGGCGCAATCGCCCCGGACTGATAAAGGATATATTTATAGTTTAGCAAGCGGTGGAACGGAAAATTTCCGGCGCGGTAATATTTTTATGAAAACGGCACAATCTGTTTTTAAGAGGTGGCGTTATGAAGAGAGATAAAGACGCGGCGGAGCTTGCCTGGAAAATGTTTGAAAAGACGGGCAACGTGAGCTATTATATGTTATACAAGCAGCTTGACGGAAAAGAATAAATTTTTTGCGGCGGGCAGCCTTTAAAATTATTTGCAAAAGCCGCAAAGCCGTTGTTTTTGCGGGGCGGATTTATGGAATTGAAAGTTAACGCGGTTATGCTGCGCGCCGTGGATTACGGCGAGAACGATAAAATTTTAACGCTTTTGACCGCGGAGCAGGGCAAGATATCTGCGGGGATAAAGGGCGTTAAAAAACCGGGCGCAAAGCTTAAATTTGCCGCCCAACCTTTTTGTTTTGCGGAGTACGTTCTGGCGAAGCGTGGCGATAAATATACCGTTATAAACTGTTCCGAATGTGAGAGCTTTTATGATTTGCGCACCGATATAAACAAGTTTTATGCGGCGAGCGCGGCTGCCGAGGCTGTTTTTGCCGTGACGTATGAGGGCGGCGAGTGCGCGGAGATATTTTATGCGTTTATAAGGGCGCTTTCTGAAATGTGCGCGGGAAGCGAGCGGCTTCCGCTGATTAACTTTTTGCTTTTTGTTTTGGAAAAGTCGGGGTATGCGGTTTCTTTGGAGAACTGTATCGAGTGCGGCGCGGAGCTTTCGGGCGAGGAGAAATTGCGCTTCGATATGGATGCTGGCGCGTTTACGTGTTTCGGCTGCGGAACGGGCGCGGGCGCGAGCAGGGTTACTTATAACGTTTTGCGCAAAATAGCGGGAAAGGATTTTGAAGAGGATTTTATAACGGACGACGGGGAAAAGAGGGCTTTGCGGCTTTTGAAAGAGTATTTTACTTTTAAGACGGACAACGCGTTGAAAAGTCTTTCCGAATACATAAGGCTTATTTAAAAACGGTTTTGTAAAAGCAGATAAAAACGGGTGAAGCTCCGCGCATACGGGCGTATTTCATAGGGATTAAAGCAAGGACGATAATCGGTCCTTGCTTTTTTAGTGCGGTTACGCTATAATGAAACTGATATAAACGGTAATTTAGCAAAGATAAAAATAATGAACGATACATTGATATTTTCCGATAGAGCGGAATTCCGAAATTGGCTAACTGTAAATTGTCTTAATTTCGACGGCAGTTGGCTTTTGTTTGGTAAGCACGGCAATCCGAAAACGATTAAATCGGACGAAGCATTGGAAGAAGCCCTTTGTTTTGGTTGGATTGACGGACAAATGCAAAGCATTGATAATAATACCTATAAAAAGTATTTTTCTATGCGCCGAGCGAACAGTAAGTGGTCGGATAAAAACAAGGCTTTGGTGAAAGTTCTTGAAGAACGGGGACTAATGACCGACTTCGGAAGAAGCAAAATAGAAGAAGCAAAACAAAACGGACAATGGGACGCCCCGAAACCTACGGTGGTTACGCAAGAACAAATTGCCGCGCTTGCCGAAATTTTGAAAGCTTATGAGCCAGCCTATATTAATTTTTCGGCAATGTCATTATCCGTAAAGAAAACGTATGTAAAAGCATATTTGGATGCCAAAACGGATGTAGGGCGCGAAAAGCGAGTTGCGTGGATGGTTGAACGGCTTAATAAAAATCTAAAACCGATGTAAGATAAATTTCAATTTAACTTTATAAACTTTAATAAAGTATAGTAAAGTATAGTGCATTGTACTTCGCAAGCGAAGAAAGTGCGCTATTTTTTTGCCCGCAAGGAAATCCCTATAACAGATACCGTTAACGTGCGGGGTTTTTAGACTATAAAACAGTAGGTGCTGGGCTTTTTAAGTTGTAAAACAGTATGCGCGGGGTTTTTTAAGTTGTAAAACCGTTAAAACAACGTGATTTCGGATTATTGAATACGGTTGCGGTTTATGTGTGTTGTTTATTGCGGATATATTGCGGGGTTTTCAGAAAGCCGAGCGGTTTGCGGAAAATTCCGCAAACGCTTTATTGTTACCGAATTTTCCGTATCTTAAATATATGGAAAGAGAGTTTAAAGACATACTTACGGATTTTTTAAAGGAAAACGGATTATCGCAAAGCGATTTTGCAAGAAAGCTCGGCGCAAAGCCCGATTCGGTTAACGATTGGGAGAGGGGGAAAGCAAAACCCGATTATGATAATCTGCGGGCTATGGTTACGGCGTTTGAAGCGCCTGCCGAGTATTTTTTGGGGCTTATCGAAAATTATCGATTTGAATTTACTGCGGCGGTTGCAGATTGCGCCATTTTTTGGAAAAATTTGCTTAAACACTTGATTAATCGATATTTTTATATTAAAATATAAAAGTTAATAAAACAAAAACATCATTGGAGGAATTTTTTATGGCAAAGAAGTATTGCTATCTCTTTACGGAGGGAGACGCAAGCATGCGCGAACTGTTGGGAGGCAAGGGCGCGAACCTTGCGGAAATGACCAAAATCGGTCTGCCCGTACCTCAGGGATTTACCATTTCCACGGAGGCTTGCACCCAGTATTATGAGGACGGACGCAAAATCAACCCCGACATTCAGAAGGAAATAATGACTTACATCGACAAGATGGAAAAGGTTTGCGGCAAGAAGTTCGGCGACAAAGTAAACCCTTTGCTTGTTTCGGTGCGTTCGGGCGCGAGAGCTTCCATGCCCGGAATGATGGACACGATTCTCAACCTTGGCTTGAACGAAGAAGTCGTTAACACCATAGCCGCGAAATCGGGCAATCCCCGTTGGGCGTGGGACTGCTACAGAAGATTTATCCAGATGTTCTCCGACGTCGTTATGGAAGTCGGCAAGAAATATTTTGAAAAGCTCATCGACGAGATGAAGGAAAAGAAGGGAATCGAATACGACGTTGACCTTACCGCGGAGGATTTGAAAGAGCTTGCTTATCAGTTCAAGGCTGAATACAAGAAGCAGCTTGGAAAGAACTTCCCCGACGACCCGAAAGAACAGCTCTTCGAGGCGGTTAAAGCGGTGTTCCGTTCCTGGGACAACCCCCGCGCGAACATTTACCGTATGGACCACGACATCCCTTACAGCTGGGGTACCGCGGTTAACGTGCAGATGATGGCTTTCGGTAACCTTGGCAACACTTCCGGTACGGGCGTTGCGTTCACGCGTAATCCCGCTACGGGCGAAAAGGGACTTATGGGCGAATTCCTTGTAAACGCACAGGGCGAAGACGTTGTTGCGGGCGTTCGTACTCCCATGCCTATCGACCAGATGAAGGACGTGTTCCCCGAGGCTTATGCGCAGTTCCAGAAGGTTTGCGCTACGCTCGAAGACCATTACCGCGATATGCAGGATATGGAATTCACTATCGAGGACAAAAAGCTTTATATGTTGCAGACGCGTAACGGCAAGCGTACGGCGGCTGCGGCTATAAAAATCGCGTGCGATTTAATAGACGAGAAAATGATTACCGAAGAGCAGGCGCTCATGCAGATTGACGCTAAATCTTTGGATATGCTTTTGCACCCTCAGTTCGATACGAAGGCTTTGAAAGAGGCTGATAAAAAGAACGTTGTAGGAAAGGGTATTGCGGCTTCTCCCGGCGCGGCTGCGGGTTCTATCGTGTTCACGGCGGAGGACGCGGTTATCGAAGGAAAGAAGGGCAAGAAGGTTGTTCTTGTACGTTTGGAAACTTCCCCCGAAGATATCGAGGGTATGAAGTACGCGCAGGGTATTTTGACGGTTCGCGGCGGACAGACCTCCCACGCGGCGGTTGTTGCGCGCGGTATGGGAACTTGCTGCGTATCCGGCTGCGGCGACATCAAGATGGACGAAGAGAACAAACAGTTCACGCTTGCGGGCAAAGTGTTCAAGGAAGGCGACGGACTTTCCCTTGACGGTTCGACCGGAAATATATACGACTGCTTAATCCCCACCGTACCCGCAGACCCCAACTCCGGATACTTTGGCAGAATTATGGATTTGGCGGACAAATACAAGGCTTTGGGCGTAAGAACGAATGCGGACACCCCCAAAGACGCAAAACAGGCTGCGGCGTTCGGCGCTCAGGGTATCGGCCTTTGCCGTACCGAGCATATGTTCTTTGACCCCACAAGAATCGGCGCGTTCAGAGAAATGATTTGTTCCGACACGGTTGAAGAGAGAGAGGCGGCTTTGGCTAAAATCGAGCCTATGCAGCAGGCGGACTTCGAAGGACTTATGGAAGCTTTGGAAGGTCAGCCCGTTACTATTCGTTTCCTTGACCCCCCTCTTCACGAGTTTGTTCCTACGGACGAAGAGGACATTGCGGCGCTTGCGAAAACTCAGGGCAAGAGCGTTGCTCAGATTAAACAGATTATCAGCGATTTGCACGAATTCAACCCCATGATGGGTCACCGCGGATGCAGACTTTGCGTAACTTATCCCGAAATCGCGGTTATGCAGACGAAAGCGGTTATCAAGGCGGCTATCGCTGTTCAGAACAGACACAAGGGCTGGCAGGTTGTGCCCGAAATAATGATTCCCCTTACGGGCGAAGTGAAAGAGCTTAAATACGTTAAAGACGTTGTTGTTAAGACCGCGGACGAAGTTATCAAGGCTGCCGGCGCTAAGCTTAAATACGAAGTCGGCACGATGATTGAAATCCCCCGTGCGGCGCTTACTGCCGACGAAATTGCGAAAGAGGCTGATTTCTTCTGCTTCGGTACAAACGATTTGACGCAGATGACGTTCGGCTTCTCGCGTGACGACGCGGGCAAGTTCCTGCCTTCTTACTATGCTAACAAGATTTATGAGAGCGACCCGTTTGCACGCCTTGATACGGTTGGCGTAGGTAAGCTTATGGATACTGCCGTTAAGCTTGGCAAAACCGGCAACAATAAGTTGCACGTTGGTATCTGCGGCGAACACGGCGGAGACCCTTCTTCTATCGAGTTCTGCCATAAGATTGGTTTGAATTACGTTTCCTGCTCGCCTTACCGTGTGCCTATCGCACGTCTTGCGGCGGCACAGGCGAATATTAAGAACCCCAGAAAGTAATAAAAGCGGCTGATTAGTATTTTATTAGGTTCTAGTCACTATATAAAATGTTTTAGAGCGTATTCCGAATAAGAATACGCTCTATTTTTTTAAATAGATTTAACAAAGATAAAAAGCATTTTGTTTTGAAAAATCAATTTAATTTTTTGTTATAATAAATAGTTAAACTTGTTATTTTAGACAAAACTGAGGGTTGATTTATCATAGCGGTTAGGTTATAATTTATTAAAAAAATGGAGTTTAATAATGGATAACGGAAGAAAATCAATCAGTGAAATATTCAGCGGGAACAAATATTTTAGCATTCCTACATATCAAAGGGGATATTCATGGGGAGATAAACAGTTACTTGATTTTTTTGATGATTTTAATACTCAATATAGTTCCAATAATTATTACTATGGGACAGTTTTATTATTTGATAGAGACAGAAAAGCGGAAAAAGAATTTTTTGAAATAGTGGACGGACAACAAAGGGTTACGACATTAATTATTTTTATTTCGTGTATGATTAAAAGAATGCGTGAGCTTGGATATAAAGAAAAGCAATGTGATAAGCTTTATGAAAATTTTGTAAAAGATGACGAAGGATTTTATATTTTAAGTTTACAATCTGATGATAATGATTTTTTTATAACTAAAGTTTTAGGAAATGAAAATGTTCAGACGATAAATACTCCGTCACAAAAGAAGCTGTTAAATGCAAAAATAAAGCTTAGCGATTGGCTAAGTAAATGTGATAATACTCAAATTGACGAATTTATCCATAAAATTTATGGTACGAATATTTTAGTATATTTAATAAATTCACAAGTAGAATCCGCAATGATTTTTGAAACTACTAACGATAGAGGAAAACCTTTAACTAACTTAGAAAAAACCAAAAGCTTTTTAATGTATAAAGCCTGTGTTTTAACTGACAATACTAATCAAATTATAAATGCATTGCAAAACCGGTTTAATCAAATTTATAGAGATTATGAAGAAATAGAGGAACATTTTCCTGATGAAAATGCAATTTTGCAATATTCTTTTATTGCATATTCAAGATGGGGATTTTCTCAAAAATACAAGAAAGAATATCAACATTATATGGAAGTAATGAAAGATATTATAGACAACTATATTAAAAAAGGGGATAAGAAAGGACTTTACGATTACATAGAAAAATATTCATTGCAAATACAATCAGCTTTTGAAACTTTAAAGGTTATGATGAAAAATCCATGTAACGAGTTAAAAGAAGTATTGGCAATTGGAAATGTTGCAAATTTTTATCCTCTTTTAATAAAAAGTTATAAGTATGATAGTACATCCGATAAGAAAAATTTTTCAACGATTTGCCGTTTGTGCGAAATATTTAGTTTTAGAGTTTATGTTATATTGAAATATCTGTCAAACAAGGCGCAAACAACCTGGTATAACTTAGCAAGAGATTTTAACGGGGATTTTGATAAATTATGTTCTCAGATTATAGCTTTAATAAAAGAAATAGATAACGATGATAAATTTATTGATAAATTGAATGATAAAAACTTTTTTAATGAATATAAATCATTTGAGAAAAATTATTTGTTCTGGAAGTATGAAAACTGGTTAAGAGCAAATGAACAACCGGTTTCTCCACCTATGCCTTACTCCGATTTAACGGAAAAAGTAAATAAAAAATTAAAAATGTCAATTGAACACATTGTAGCACAGAGGAATAATAATGAAAAATCAAGGATAGTAACAAAAAATCTTAAAATTCAAGTTGGTCAAGCAAGTAAATTCGATAAAGATTATTTACATAGTATCGGTAATTTAACAATTGACCCTCAATCAGCAAATTCCAGCAAAGGGAATAACGATGTTTTAATAAAAATAAGTAAATATTTCGTAAGGGCTCCTTATAAGTGTCAAAATGAGTTGCAGGATTATCTTGAAAAGGATGAAAAATGGACAATTTTAAGCATAGAAAAAAGGCGAGAAAAAATTATTGGGTTTGCAAAAAAAACATGGTGTGATATCGGTCGGTTTGGAATTGCTAAAAGTAAAGAGGCAATAGAGGTGATTGATAGT
This sequence comes from uncultured Christensenella sp., assembly GCA_910577375.1. Taxonomy (GTDB): domain Bacteria; phylum Bacillota; class Clostridia; order Christensenellales; family Borkfalkiaceae; genus Coproplasma. The sequence goes on along the minus strand of CAJTLT010000002.1, from coordinate 136,189 downwards.
GAAGAAGATTAGAAATTTAAAAGGTAAATAAAGAAAAGAAACAGGAGAAACCGAAAAGGTTTCTCCTGTTTTTGATATGGACGGTTATAGCCGTGCAAATCGTGTTTTATTAATTTTTCTTTTTGCGGATTACGATTGCGACTATTGCCGAAACGGCTACCGCCGCAACTACAACGCACGATACCGTGATTGCGATTTCCGTAGCGCCGAAGCCGCTGCCTGCCTGATTGCCCGAACTTGAACCGGGAACGCCGGGAAGTACGGAATCGGGATAAACGGGCTGGTCTTTTACCGCTACGACAACCTTTTCAACGTCTACATGTTCGTCGATAACGTTGCTGTCTATCTTCTGCTGTATACGCGCCGCCGCTTCGTTTGCGATATACTGGATAACAAGTTCGTTGTTTGCGTCAAGTTCGTCATAGTTAACGGTGAGTTTGCCGTTTACGATTTTATCCGTAACGTTTTTGCCGTTTAATTTAACCGAATAAACCTGATATCCTTCGTTGGGGGTAATCGTATAGGTGTAGCTGTCTCCATCTTTAAGAGAACGGATTCTGCCGTCTTCCTTGATGAGCGTGCCGCCCTTGCCTTCTATGCTGGCGTAAACGGTTTTGTCGGTTGCTTTATCGGCGTCTACCACGGCTACCATATAAGGGGAGAAGCTGGTAACGGTTGCAACGATACCGAACTGCGTAACAACGCAGGGAACTTCTTCGATAGTATACGTGTCTGTTTTGGGGTCGTGTTTGCGGTGGAACAGTTTGAACGTAACGCCTTCGTCTTCGGGGCCGTAGCCTTCGGGGAAGCCGAGCGCGATTTTAACGTAGCTGCCGTTTGAAATAGTGGGATATTTGCCGCACATTTGTAATTTAATATCGTAAGTCTGGCTGGTTTTGATATCGTCTTTTTCTACGTTGATATCGCTGCTGCCGTGGATTTCGTCGAGCATCGTGTTAACCGTTTCGGTATTTGCTTTTTCCGCGACGAGCATCATCTGGCTTCTTTCGTTTTCGGAAAAAGTGCTGTTTCCTTCTTCATCCTTAAAGTCCATTGCCGAAAGGTCGGAATTGGTTACAAGGGTAGGCTGCGCGCAGCAGTCAATCCAAAGTCTTCCGTCGTAGTTAAATACTGCGGGGCAGGCGAAAACAACTCTTCCGAACGAGAAGTTTGCGGGGTTGGGAAGCTTATCGGAAGTTGTTTCGATAAGTTCGCCGTTAATGCGTTTTGCAACTATCTTAGCCGAACCGACGTTAGTGAAATAAATGTTGTAGTGTTCACTGTTGTGTTCGTACATAAGGCTTGGCGCAAACTTGAATTTGATAGTGTTGTATACTAACGTGGAATCGGCAGAGTTTTTAGGAGCTTGAATAAGTTCCGCGTAAATTTCGTTGCCGTTTGCGTCTAACTCGTCGCTGATTTTATAAAATTTTGCGTATTCCTGCGCGTTGGGATGTTCCGATACGAAATGTACGCCGATGGGCTTGGATTCGTCGAGAATGTGAAGTTCTTCGGCATACGTTACGGTGATTTCAAACGCTTTGCTTTCCGCCATAATGTTCGTGTTGCCTGCGCGCATACTGTCGCTTATAGTATGTTCAACCTGATAGCTGGGAGTGGAGCTTTGAACGTAGGGAGGAGGAGTATAAGTGCCGTAGGTATTGTTAACCATAGGTTCGCCGATATCGATGGAGCTGTTATTGTTTATAAGCTCGTCTGAATAATAGAATTTTGTGTTTTCGTCACCCTGAAGCGAACAAACGTCGGGAGCGTAGTCGAATATAGCAAATTGGGTAAAGTAAACGGAAGTGTTGTCGTAGAAACGGGTTTCGATGCCGTTATCCTGATACAGATTTTCGTAATTTGCAACACCGACAACGGCGTATTGCCTGAATTCTTCCAAAGAGAACCATCTGGTCCATTCAATATTTCCGTTTTGCATGCTGGCGTAGCGGCAAACGAGATAAAGATTATCTTCTTCAAAAAGTCTTTGTGCGCTTTTGCCGTTGTAGCTTACCTGAGAGTAGTTAATCACTACGGGATTGCCGTCTTTATCGGTTACGCCGTCGGAATTGGGGGTGTAAACTCTGGAATATTGCAAACCGTCGGTTTCGCCAGTGCTGCCGTAGTTGAATTCTGAAAGCGCGGGGTATCTGAGTTTGTAACCCGAAGAGGAGATAACGCCGTCGTTGATGTGAATGTTCTCGTCGGAGGACTTGTTAAGCAAAGCGTATCTGTATTTGTTAGCCGTAGAATAATCCCACGTTACGTCTACGGAATACCAGTTGCTTTTATCTTCTGTCGCACGGGTATTGGATTGGGGCTGTGCTTCGGGAACTTCAAGCCAGACGTAGTTCCACATATGGTAAACGTTGGATTCCGAGTTTCCGCCGTTCTGGTTTTTGCTGTTGGAGTAACCGTTTACGGTTATGCAGGGGATTCCCAACTTATCCATTATTACTTTGTAGGAAGTGGAATAGCCTCCGCAGACTGCTTTGCCTTCTACAAGTCCGCCGTAAGATGTGTTGATATAAGCCGCGGCGATGTAGTCGGGGTCGTCTTTATTGTCATAAGCAACGTAATCGTATTCGATTTCTTCGGCAAGAATGCGGTTTACTTCCTTGGCAAGATATGCGTCTCTTGCGGTGTAAGTATCGGCTGCTTCAAGCTCGTTTACTTCTTTTATAATTTCGTTTATTCTTTTATCGTATTTTACGATTGCTTCTTCAACCGCCGCGGGGGTGTTGAAGCCGTTGTCGTAGTAGAGGTTGGCTTCTCTTCCGCTGTTGATATAGCCGACGTAAGAGCCGCCGCTGCGTGCGACGCTTATCGTCATTTTATAGAAGTCTATATAGAATATTTCGGGGTGGTCTGTGAGGAACGCGTCGCGCGCGGCGCTGAACGCTCTGGGCACTTCGAGGTTGCCGTTTTCCACCCAAGCCCTGAGCTGGTCTGAATTGACGATATCGTTTACGGGATAATCTACAAGACCGTCTTTGAAATCGCCCTCGTTATTGAGCTTTTCGAAAACGCCGTAGAATTTTTTAGCGAGAGTATATTCGTTGTTGTTAGCATCAAGAAGATAATCGCCGAAAAACGTGCTTGCATCGGGAGCGTTGCTGCTGTCGGCTCTGGCGACTCCGTTGCTGTTTGCAAGGATACCGGCGCCGAGCGAAAGCGAAAGAGCACAAACCGCGCCCAATCCCGCAAGAGTGAATTTTTTGGTTGTTGATTTCATGAAACCTCCAAAATCTGTTTATTTTTTATTATATTCCGTTACGGAATATACGTTAAACTTATAAATAAAATAATCGGTTTTGTCAACTGTTTGAACGCGGATTTATTTAAAAGAGCGTTTTTTGACGTGCAAAAAGCCGGCTTAATTTTGTTTTTAATGTAAAAAATACTTGTAAAATGTCGTTTGTTTTTTTGTTGATTGCTGTTTCGGCCGTTTGAAATTTCCATATATAATATAATATTGAAAGGGAAAAGAATATTACAGTGTGTGCGTTATATTACGGTTTTAAGAAAACGGCGGCGAGGTAAGCGGGATTTGTGGCGGAGAGATTGAAAATCCCGCGGTGGGGGAGAGGGCGCCGCGGGATTTTTAAATTTTACACAGATTTTACAAAATTTTTATACTTTAATTTGTTTTTTGTGTTAGAATAAATATGACGGAGCAAAACTTTTTGTTTTGGCGTTTGCGGTAAGGACAAGGTTTACGGTTTTCGGGCGGCGGCACTGTGGATAAAAGATTTTCGCGGCTGCGTTTGTATTTACAGAAACGCAGGTACAACGTAAAAAGAATACATAAGGAATGGGTCGGATTCGGCACGGGGCTTAAAGCCGTGCTGAAAGACCTTTTTATTGTTTTTCAGCTTAGTATCCTTATTATTTTATACGCCGCGTTTGTGTATTACGTTCCGTATGCGTTTTACGTTTGCGTTGGGCTTACCGCGCTGACTGCCGTTTACGTGGGGATTTTCGAGAGGGATATTCAATCCAAAATAAGCTGGATTTTGCTTTTTGCGGCTTCTTTCGGGTGCGGATTTATAATTTATGTTTTTGCGTCAAAGCCCGTAAGTTACGGACGGCAGAGGCTGCGCTTTAAAAAAATTGCGAAGAGGGTTAAAATTTCCGAACCGCAGACCGCGGCTGAAAATTTATGCGTTGCGGAGAGAGAAACGGCGGCTGCCGTGGTGGAGCGTGAAAAGACCGCGGCGGAGAGTTACTTAAATTTAAACGGTTTTGAAACGTTTTCCGCGACGGAGGGCAAATATTACGGCAACGCGCGGGCGATACTCGACAATCTGATAGCGCGCATAGACGCGGCGGAAAAATTTGTTTTTATAGAGTTTTTCATAGTTGCGGACGGCGTGCTTCTGGACAGGCTTGTTAGTATTTTCCGCAGAAAGACCGCGGCGGGTATACCCGTATATATGATGTATGACGACGTCGGCTCGGCGGGGGTGTTTTCCGACTTTATGAAGGACACTTTGCGCGCGGCGGGCGTGAAGCTGAAAGCGTTTTCAAATCTTTTTTCTCCTTTTTATTTCGGGCTGAATTTCCGCAACCACAGAAAAATCGTGGTGGTTGACGGCAAAACGGGATATGCGGGAGGCTTTAACCTTATAGACGACTGCGCAAACCAGCGTAAGATGGAGGGCGTGTGGAAGGATTCGGGAATAAGGCTTGACGGCGCGGCGGTGGACGGGCTTTCGGTTGCGTTTATGCGGCAGTGGGAGCTTGCAACGCGCGAAAAACTTGACCCCGCGCGGTTTTTGAACAATTATGCGCCCGCGGAGAAGTCTTCCCGTTTTGTTCCTTATGCGGGAGGCCCCGAAATAAAGCCGCATATATGCCGCGAGGTTTATGCGAAGATTATAGACGAGGCGAAAGAAAAGCTTTATATTATGACCCCTTATCTTATCCCCGACAGCGGGATTATGAAAAAGCTTATAAAAAAGGCGGAAGAAGGGGTTGACGTGAGAATTGTTCTGCCCGGAGTGCCCGATTACAGATATATTTACCGCGTGACTACGTCTAACGCGAGGATACTTTTGAAACGCGGGATAAAAATTTATTATGCGGGCGGGGAGTTCGTTCACAGCAAGGTTGTACAAAACGAGAAATGCGCGGCGGTCGGTTCGGTAAACCTTGACATGCGGGCGTTTTATCAGGAATTTGACAACGGCGTTCTGACGGACGACGAAGGCGTTATGCGCGGGATTGATGAGGACTTCGACTGGATTTTCAAGTGCAACGTGCCTGAAAAGCGCGGTAAGGTAAACCCGATAGGCGCATTGATTACGCTTGTGCTGAGGCTTGTTTCGCCGCTTATGTGATTAAAATAATACGGTTTCAGAGCCGCTTAAAGCGGACGCGCCCCTTCGGGGGCGTATTTTTTTGTTGCTTTTTGTTGTTTTTTGTTGGTTTTTGTGTTACAATGAAATACGAACATAGAACCTGCCCGTCGCGGCATACTGTATTAAAGGGGCTATTATGACAGAGAGAGACGTTTTGCTGTTCCTTAAACTGAGAAAAAGCATAAGCGTGACTGAATTTCAAAAAATAACAAACTTCGGGTTTTCGGCTTCAAAGAATTATCTTTTGGGACTTGTAGAGGACGGATTGCTGAAAACTGAGGACGGAATCGTTTTCGATTACGTGTTCCGCACCGCCGAACCTATTACGATAGCGGAAGAGGGCGAGCTGGAAAGAAAGGGTAAAATCCTTGACAAAATGTACAAAGAACTCCATACTGTAGATATGCCGCAACAGACTTGCGTTGACTGCGCCGAAACCGAAGAGGCGGTTGCCGACGCGTGCGACGACGGTTTTATATCTTCTGACGACGAAGAGGATTTGGATATGGATTCGGACGCGCTTTTGGAGAGTTGCAGCGAGGAAAAGCGCATACTTTCGAGCGACGAGCTTGCGTTTGTGGGCAGCGGAATAACGCTTGACGCGGTTAAAGCGCGGCTTGCGGAGGGCTTTAAAACTTTTGAAAAGCGCGGCGAGTGCTGGCTTTCCTGCGGGGCGGTTTTCCCCGATAATTCGCCTTTTAAGCTGGGCGTTAAAGGGCTTGGCGCGGGCATTGTTTTCACCGATTTGGGCAGCACGGTTGCCTATCTCGGCAAAAGGCGTTCCGTTAAAGGGCTTGGAGAGGAAACGGAGCATATTCTGAACCGTTACGGGGTTGCGCTTATAGACGACGAGCTGATTATAAAAATCCGTGACGTGAAGAACGCTTTCGGGGATTTTATTTCTCTTTATTCGGCTTCTCTTCTTATAGCGGGGCTGAAATAGAGCGGTTTGAAAACAGACGGCGCGCGCCGTTTTTAAATAAGAGGTAAGTATGAAAATTCTTGTAACCGGAGGCGCGGGATATATAGGCTCGCATACTTGTGCGGAGCTGTTGGAAAAGGGCTATGACGTTGTTGTTGTGGACAATTTTGACAATTCTTCGCCTAAAAGCATTGAAAGAGTTAAAGAGATTACCGGTAAAGATATAACTCTCTATGCGGGAGATATACGCGACGGCGGACTTCTGGACAGGATTTTTACCGAACATAAGATAGACTGGGTAATTCATTTTGCGGGGCTTAAAGCCGTTGGCGAGAGTTGTGAAAAGCCCATCGAATATTATAACAACAATCTTTACGGAACGCTTGTGCTTACCGATAAAATGCGCAGGCACGGTTGCAAGAGGATAGTGTTTTCTTCTTCCGCAACCGTTTACGGCGACCCCGAAAAGCTGCCTTTGGACGAAAGCTGCAAGGTGGGCGGGACGACCAACCCTTACGGAACGAGCAAATATTTTCAGGAAATTATGCTTACCGATATTTATAAGTCGGACAAAGAGTGGACGGTTGTGTTGCTGAGATATTTCAACCCCGTGGGCGCGCACGAAAGCGGGCTTATAGGCGAGGACCCGAAAGGCATACCCAACAATCTTACGCCTTACATTGCGAAGGTTGCAATCGGCGAGCTTAAGGAAGTGGGGGTTTTCGGCGACGATTACGATACGCACGACGGTACGGGAGTGCGCGATTATATACACGTTACCGATTTGGCGAAAGGGCACGTTGCGGCGATAGACAAGACCGTTAAGAGCGGGGTTTATACTTATAACCTCGGCACGGGTATAGGATACAGCGTTCTGGACGTTATACACGCTTTTGAAAAGGCTTGCGGGCACGGGCTGGCTTACAGCGTTAAGCCCCGCCGTGCGGGAGATATAGCGGCTTGCTATGCGGACGCTTCGAAAGCGAAAAAGGAACTCGGCTGGGAGGCGGAGCTTGGAATCGACGAGATGTGCGCTTCGCTCTGGAACTGGCAGAGCAAAAACCCGAACGGTTATAAAGAATAACGGACAGATTGAGATTTAATGATTTTAATAAAGTGATTGATAATGTGATTGATAATGTGATTGATAATGTGTGCGCCCGACGGCTTTTGCCGTCGGGCGCGTTTTTTATAGCTGTATGTTTTTCGCTATTGTGAGTTTTTTGAAGTTGCGGGTTGCCGTGTTGTATTGAAGTTACTGTTCAGGCAATGGTTATGTTGCGGTGTGATAGTGATTGTGTTGAATATGCAGTATTGCGGGTATCGAATTTAAAATGTAGTTGTGTATTTAAGTTTTTTGACTGCAATTAAAAACGCGGATATGTTGTATAAAAAGCGTTGATTGGGGGTTGTGGAGTTTTAATTTAATGCGCGGATTGTGAGGTGCTTGGCGGTTGTGTTTAAAGGAACATTGCGGTTTGGTTCTGTTGCGGCTAAGGTGCGGTTTTTGGGTGAGGAACGTTGCGTTATGTTAAGTTTGGATTGTGAGTTGAGGTGCGGTGCGCTGCGTTTAAAGGCGCGGGTTGAGGGTTATATAAAAAGCAACAGGAAATTTTTATCTTTTTTGTGTGTTGCGGGGTATCGGCGGTATGTAGTAGTGTATTGTTGATATGCGCGGCGTTGTAAGGGGTGAAAATTTTGATAAGGAGAAACGTATGTTAGGAAATTTTACTTATTGCAATCCGACGAAATTATATTTCGGGGAGAGCGCGCTTGACGGATTAAAGGAAGAGCTGAACAAATACGGAAAGAACGTGCTTTTGGTATACGGAGGCGGCTCGATAAAGAAAAACGGCCTTTATGACGCGGTTATAAAAATACTTAAAGAGTGCGGGAAAAACGTTTACGAGGACGGCGGCGTTATGCCCAACCCTACTTCGGAAAAGCTTATTGAAGGGTGCGAGAGGGCGCGTGCGGCGAACGCCGATTTGATACTTGCCGTCGGCGGCGGTTCGGTTTGCGATTATTCCAAAGCCGTTTCGGTATCCGCGTATTGCGGCGGCGACCCCTGGGAGAAATATTTTATAAGATTTGAAGAGCCCGATTGCAAAATTATCCCCGTGGGCTGTGTGTTGACTATGGTCGGCACGGGTTCGGAAATGAACGGCGGCTCGGTTATTACAAACCGCGAACAGAAACTCAAAATCGGACACGTTTTCGGGGAGAACGTTTTTCCGAAATTTGCGGTTTTAAATCCGAAAATTACATATACGCTGCCGAAGTATCAGATGGTTGCGGGAATTTACGATATAATGTGCCATATTCTCGAACAGTATTTTTCGGGAACGGACGACAATACGAGCGACTATATTATGGAGGGGCTGTTGCGTTCGCTCATTCACAGCGCGGATATAGCGGTTGAAAATCCCGAGGATTACGAGGCGCGTTCAAACATAATGTGGACGGCGACCTGGGCTCTCAACACGCTTGTTGCAAGGGGTAAAACAACCGATTGGATGGTGCATATGCTCGGTCAGTCGGTGGGGGCGTATACGGACGCGACGCACGGAATGACGCTTTCCGCCGTTTCTTTGCCCTATTACAGATATATTTTGCCTTACGGCGAGGAGAAGTTCGCGCGGTATGCGGTGAACGTGTGGAACGTGAACCCCGAGGGGAAGAGCAAGCGCGAGGTTGCCGAGGACGGATTGCTGGCGATGGAGGCGTGGATGAAGAAAACGGGGCTTGTTATGAACCTCACGGATTTGGGGGCTAAGCCCGAAATGCTTGACGGAATGGTAAAGAGCACGCTTATAATGGACGGCGGATATAAGATTTTTAATGCGGACGATGTGCGGGCTGTGCTTAAAGCGAGCTTTTAAATATCCGATATAAAAGTTTAACAATTATTAAAGTTTTAGAATAGAAAAATCGGCTGAAAGCAAAAGCTTTCAGCCGATTTTATTTATGGAATTGTTTCCTCTTTTTCTATTGAATTATTTCCGCTACGTGGAGCGGGAACTTTTTGAACATTTTTTCTATGAAATTGTTTTTGCTACGTGGATATGAGGCTTATTGAGAGTTTTTCTATGAACTTATCTCCGCTGCGTGGGGGCGTTTTTAAGCGATTTTTATTGTGAAGTTATCGGTTTTTTTTATTGGTTTTCCGTGTTCTGCGGTTTTTCTGTGTTTTGGGATTTTTCCGCGGGCGAAGCTATGCCGACAACGTCGTCTACCGGAACGGAAAAGGCGATGCCCTGACCTTCCGTTTTTAAGCCTGCGTGTTGGTAGAGTGCGTGCAGAACTTTGTCTTTTATATCCTGCGGAACTAAAATCATAACGATTTCTTTATCGGGCTGGATTGAGATATGGAAGAACTGTTCCGCCTCTTTATTTGCGGTGCCGCGTGCGTGTATTACCGTGCCGCCGCGCGCGCCCACTTCTTTGGCGGCGTCCATGACCGTTTCCGAAAAGCCTGTGTTGACTATACATAAAATCATTTCGTATTTGTTTTCCATAGTTATTTGTTCTCCTTGACGGTCATTCTGTTGTTGCTTAAAAATCCGTATATCAGCGCGCCTATCACGCTGGAGATAGGAACTGTGCAGGCGACGCCCTTGCCGTCTTTTAACGTGTTGAATTTGGCTTCGAGCGTGTGCATTGCGTCGGGGATTTTATTTTCCTGTATGACGCTGAGTATCACGCATTTATCGGTGTTTGAAAGTCCCAGAAGGTCGAGCATTTTCGCGTTTGCCGTGCCTTGCGCTATCAGAACGGTTTGCATATTTACTTCGAACGACTGCAAAAGGTCGCAGAAATATTCCGCTTTGTTTCTGCCGACGACGGTTACGAGAAGTTTTAATCTGTTGGACGTGACCGTGTTGGAGGGTTTGGCGGTTTTTTGCGAGACGCGCTGTTTTATTTCTTTTTTGACCGCGGCGATTTTCTGCCTGCGGGCGGGTTTGGTTTCTTCGTTCATATTGCGTTCCTTTTACTGTTAAACTTTAAATTAAGATTACGGCTGTAAGGATAAATTATTTGAAGTATATGATTTGTTCGTCGTCGGCGGAGAGGATGCGCTTCATTGTTATCTTGTGGCGCACTTTTGCCGAGGTGACGGCTTTGAAGCCGAGCGCCTGAATTGTGATTAGCGGCGTCATTGCGACCATTGCGACAACTCCGAAAGCGTCGGTTAAGATTGTTTCCGTTCCGCCGCTTAACGCCGCGCACGCGCCTATTGCGAGGGGAAGAATAAAGCTTGACGTCAGCGGCCCGCTGGCTACGCCGCCCGAGTCGAATGCGATTGCCGTGTAAATTTTGGGTACGAAGAACGAAAGACCCAAAGATATCATATAGCCCGGGATAAGATAGTACAGCAGGGAGAATTTGAAAATCATCCTTATGAGCGACAAGCCTATCGATATGCCGACCGCGGCGGAGAGGGCGAGGAGCATTTCAATCTTTTTGACGCCGCCGCCCGTGATTTGTTCTACCTGTTTGTTTAGTACGTGTACTGCGGGCTCGGCGAGGACTACCACCATACCGAGTATAAAGCCGAACACGACCAGCAGGACTTCGTTAAACTGCGCTATTTGCTGACCGAGCTTGAAGCCTATCGGCATAAAGCCCACGACGACCGCGACAAGGAAGATAATCAGCCCGACGAAAGTATAGGCGATGCCTATTCCGATTTGGGCGAGTTTCTTTTTCGGGAGCTTTAAAACGGTGAATTGAAGAATTAAGAAGAACGCGACTATCAGCCCGAGAGCCTTCAATACGTCGAGTGTGTGTTCCCCTATAATGTGCCAGATATCGGCGAGAGCCGTTTCTACGGAATAATCGGCGAGCTCGTAAGTTATTTCTCCCTGAGAGGTCATCGAGAGCGCCATAACCGCAATCATAGGGCCTATCGAACAGAGCGCGATTAAGCCGAAGCTGTTTTCGTTTGCGTTGCGTCCGCCTATGGTTGTTGCGATGCCGACGCCGAGAGCCATTATAAAAGGAACGGTTATAGGACCCGTGGTTACGCCGCCCGAATCAAAAGAAAGGGGAAGAAAGTTGCCTTTGCCGCATTCTATGAGTATTGCGCAGAGCGCGAAAAGCAGCATATAAAAGAACATTAACAAAAGGGAGAGGTTGAGACGGAAAACGATTTTTAAAACCGCGATTACGAGGAAAATTCCCACCCCTGCGCCGACTGTGATTATCAGCACGGTGCTGTTCATAACCGCCTGTACCTGACTTGCGAGAACGGACAAATCGGGCTCGGCTATGGTGATTAGTACGCCCATTAAAAAACAGACGGAAATCAGGACTATTAACTTTTTTGATTTTGTAAGACCGGAGCCGACGTGTTCGCCCATGGGTGTCATGGCAAGGTCCGCGCCGAGATTGAAAAGTCCTATGCCCAGAACGAGGAAAACCGCGGATACGGCGAATGCTGCCGTTTCCGTTGCGGAAAGGTTTACGAGGGGCGTAAAGGATATTATAAGCACTATAGCGGTGACGGGCAGGACTGATATCAGAGCCTCTTTAAGTTTCAGAAATAAAGCCTTTGCCATGTTTGCTCCGGAATACGAAAAAAATTATGTATTATTATATCATATTGCGGGGGCTATTGCAACGGGACCGTTTAAAAAATCGGGTAAAATTATAAATTATTTTGCGGAGTTTTATATGAGAGGGCGGCGGTAAGCGTTATATGCGGCGGATGTGCGAATTGATAAATATGCGGGGGTAAAGAGTTTATACGCGGGGGCTTGGGAAAAATCGCGCCGACGGCAAAAGCCGTCGGCGCGATTTGTTTAGAAAAATTTATAAGGAATTTTGAAATGGTTTAACGCGTTTATCAGATAATTGCCTTGCAGCACGGTTCCTTCGTCGAGAAAGGCGAGCGGTATATTGCCGTTTTTATCTTTAAATTCTATTTTATAATAAAAACCTTTATAGCGGAAAGATACCGATGAAATATCTTCCGCTTTGACGGACTGCGTTTTTTTAATTGCCTTTACGTAGGTGAAAACTCCGTCTTTAAGGAAAAACGCTTCTTTTATACAGGTATAAATTCCGAATAGGGAAATCAAGCAAAAAAACGTCGGTATGCTGAGAAAATACCAGCCTGTATTGCCGGAAATAAAACCTGACGCAGACAGGATTATAAGTGCAAGCGCACACAAAACGCTTAAAACAATAATCAAAGTAAAGATTATAAGATAGGCGGGTTTGTTGCGTATTATAAAATCTTGTGAGTTATCCATATAACCGTTTTATTTGGGTTGTTTGCCGATATAGGCGAGAATTCCTCCGTCTACGTAGAGTATATGTCCGTTGACCGCGTTTGACGCGTCGGACGCGAGGAATACCGCGGGACCTGCGAGTTCGTCGGCTTCGAGCCATCTGCCCGCGGGCGTTTTGGAAATAATGAAGCTGTCGAACGGGTGGCGGCTGCCGTCGGGCTGTTTTTCCCTGAGGGGCGCCGTTTGCGGGGTTGCGATATAGCCCGGACCTATGCCGTTGCACTGGATGTTGTATTCGCCGTATTCGGAGCATATGTTGCGGGTAAGCATTTTAAGACCGCCCTTTGCCGCGGCGTATGCGGACACCGTTTCTCTGCCGAGTTCGGACATCATAGAACAGATATTTATGATTTTTCCGTGACCCTTTTTAATCATCGACGGGATTACCGCCTTTGCCATAATGAAAGGACCGTTGAGGTCGATATCGATTACTTGCCTAAACTGTTCAGCCGACATTTCACACATGGGTATGCGCTTTATAATGCCCGCGTTGTTGACGAGGATATCGATTACCCCGACTTCTTTTTCGATTTGCGCGACGGTGGCGTTAACCGCTTTTTCGTCGGTAACGTCGCAGACGTAGCCGTGGGCTTTTACGCCCTCCGCCTTGTATGCGGCAAGGCCCTTTTCAACGAGTTCTTTGTTGATATCGTTGAATACAACCGTTGCCCCCGCTTTTGCAAACCCCATTGCGATTGCAAAGCCTATGCCGTACGAGGCTCCCGTTACGAGCGCGACTTTGCCGTCGAGCCTGAAATCTTTCATTTCCATAAAAATCATCTCTCCCTTTTTATAAAAATATTATGGACTGATTATAGCACGTTTTTTTGCTTTTGTACATAGTTATTTTAAAATTATTTACTTTGCCCGAAACAAGTTGTATAATGGTTTTAAACTTAAGAAAAACGCAAGGGGTTTTAAGCCCTTTGGGAGGGATAAAATGAATTACAGAGAAAAATCGCTTGAAAAACATGCGGAGTGGAAAGGCAAAATAGAGACCGTTTGCCGTGTGCCCGTTGACAGCCGCGAGGCTTTGTCGGTTGCGTATACTCCGGGGGTTGCCGAACCGTGTATGGCAATTCACGCGGACATAGAAAAGAGCTTTGAGCTTACTCGCCGCTGGAACACCGTGCCCGTGATTACGGACGGCACCGCGGTGCTCGGGCTCGGTGATATAGGACCCGAGGCGGGTATGCCCGTTATGGAGGGCAAATGCGCGTTATTTAAGGCATATGGCGGGGTTGACGCTTATCCTTTGTGTATAAAATCAAAGAATACCGAAGAAATTATAAAGACGGTTAAGCTGCTTTCGGGCTCTTTCGGCGGGGTTAACCTTGAAGATATTTCCGCGCCGAGATGTTTCGAGATAGAAACAAGGCTTAAAGAGGAGTTGGATATACCCGTATTTCACGACGACCAGCACGGCACGGCGATTGTTATGACGGCGGCGCTTATAAACGCTTTGAAGCTTGCGGGCAAGAAAAAGGAAGATATCAAAGTAGTTATAAACGGCGCTGGCGCGGCGGGCATAGCGATTGCGAAATTTTTGCTCGGTTACGGTGTTAAGTGCCTTACTATGTGCGATTTAAAGGGGATTATATGCGAGGGCGGGGAGTGGCTCAACCCCGCGCAGAGAGAGATTGCCTCTTTGACGAACCGAAAGCTTTTGAAAGGCAAGCTTGCGGACGCTATGAAGGGTGCGGACGTGTTTATCGGGGTTTCCGGACCGAACTGCGTGACGAAGGATATGGTTAAATCAATGGCGGATAAGCCCATACTTTTCACTTGTGCGAATCCCGTGCCCGAAATAGACCCCGAGGATGCGAAAGAGGCGGGCGCGTTTATTGTGGGGACGGGGTCTTCCCAACATCATAACCAGATTAATAATGTGCTTGTATTCCCCGGGCTGTTCCGCGGGGCTTTGGACGTGAGGGCGAGAACAGTAAACCGCGAAATGATGGTTGCGGCGGCTTACGGGATTGCCGGCTGCGTGAAAAAGGACGAGCTTTCCCGCGAGTATATTTTGCCTTACGCATATGATAAGTCGGCGCATGACTGCGTTGCGAAAGCCGTTGCGGAGGCGGCGGTTAAATCGGGCGTTTCAAAGCTTAAATAAAAAGGATTTTATGAGAAAAGGCGTTACTGTTCGCGGCGTTTGTGCGGCGGATAAAGAATTCTGGCTTTCGCTTGACAAGCACATATCCCCCGCCGAATTTGATAAAAAAGCGGAGGATAAGCGCGGGTATGTGTTGTTTGCGGACGGCGAACCCGCGGGTATTTTGCGGTATAATCTTTTTTGGGACAATACTCCTTTTTGTACGATGTTGTATATCGGGGAAGGGTATCGGCGCAAGGGTTACGGCGCGGAGCTTTTGGACTTTTGGGAAAAGGAAATGGCTGCCGCGGGGTATGATTTTGTTTTGACTTCTACCCGCGCGGACGAGGAGGCTCAGAATTTTTACAGGGCTTTGGGTTATCGCGATTGCGGGAGTTTGATTTTAAGCGGGCAGCCTACTGAAATATTTTTATGTAAAAATCTGCGTTAAGACGTGTAGATAAACGGATTTGTTTTTACTATGATATGAATATGGAAACATTATGTTGGACAAGGAACGGTTATACCATAAGACTTGCAAAAGAGGCGGACGCCGAAAATTATTATCTCCAAAATTATAATCCTTTGAATAAAGAAGTTGCATATCTGACAGGATGCAAAGAGCATTTTACGAGAAAGGAAGTAAATTCTTTTTTCTTGAAGAGTATTAAAGATAATGACCGCTTTCACTTTTTGATAATTTCGCCGGATAACAGAATTATAGGCGAATGCGTTATCAACGAAATAGATTATAAAATAAAGAGTGCGAATTTCAGGATAGGTATATTTCAAATAACAGAGCAAGGCAAAGGCTTGGGAACGTGGGCGGCGGAAACGATGCGGGATTTTGCTTTTGAAATTTTGAAACTGCACCGTCTGTCGCTGAATGTGTTTTCGTTTAATAAACGGGCGGAAAAATGTTATCTGAAAGCGGGTTTTAAAAGAGAGGGCGTTTTGCGTGACGCCGTAATTAACGGAAATGAGTACGCCGACGATATTTTAATGTCGATTTTGGAAAGCGAGTGGACAGAGATTAAAAAGAAAACTTCAGTTTAATTTTTTATTTGACTTTTGATTGAACGGACGGTAAAATAAAAGTATCTTATTTTTATTTGAGGTGCGGAATTTATGGATGACGACCCAAGTTGCGTCGCCGCCGGCTTTATAAAAATATATTCGACTTCTGATAAACATAGTCTGTATGAAAAATACGGACTGTGTTTTTTTGCTTTTTTGCGGAGGTGCGGCGGCGTGTGATATTCGGCATTTTATAAAAGCAAAAAATTAAACCGGAGGGAGATTATTTATGGATACCGGCACGGCAATAGCGCTGGTTGTTGTTTTATGTGTTTTGCTTGTTTTGTCCGCGTTTTTTTCGGCTTCCGAAACGGCATTCACGAGTTTATCGCAAATAAGGATAAAAAGCCTTTCTCAATCGCGCAAGTCGGCAAGACTTGTTTTGAAGATGAGTGAAAATTATAACAAACTTTTATCGACTTTGCTTATCGGGAACAATATAGTGAACATAGCTTCCGCATCGATTGCGACGATTGTTTTTACGTTCTGGTTCGGTGATTTGGGCGTTACGCTTTCTACTGTGGTTATGACCGTTTTGGTGTTGATTTTCGGCGAGATTACGCCTAAAAGCGTGGCGAAGGAAAGACCCGAAGAGTTTGCGATGTTTTCCGTAAGGATTTTGTATGTTTTTCAGATTGTTTTTACGCCGCTGAGCATTATATTCGAGGGGTGGAAAAAGCTTGTTAATAAAGTGTTTAAGCTTGATAAAAAACGCCCTGCGATGACGGAAGAGGAGTTTTCAATCATAGTTGACGACATAACCGACGAGGGCGTGCTTGCGGAATCGGAAGCTGAAATTATACAAAACACCATAAAGTTTGACGACACGAAAGTTGAAAAGGTTATGACGAAGGCCTAAGATATAACTTCTGTTTGCATAACCGACGGGTTGAAATCGATTAAACAGATTTTTTTTGACAGTAATTATTCGAGGGTTCCCGTTTTTGACGAAAGCGGGCGGGATATAATAGGGATTTTATACCGCGCCGATTTTTATGAAATGCTGTTGAACAATAAAGACGACATACATAAAATTTTAAAGCCTGTTTTGTTTACGACTTCTGATAAAGTTATATCAGATTTGTTTGAAATTTTACAGGAACAGCAGGTTCCGCAGGCAATCGTGAAGGATAACGGCGTTGTTACGGGGCTTATTTCTATGGAGGATATATTGGAAGAGCTGGTCGGCGAGATTGACGACAAGTATGACTTTTGATAAAAGGACGTTGGAATAACAAGGGGCGCGCGGCAAAAGCCGCGCGCCTCTTTGGTTAAACAGGTGAAAAAGCGTTATATTAGGTAAATATTATTACGGTTGAAAATTGCCGTTATTATGGTATAATAAGAATAAATAATTTTTGCGGGTGATAAGTGACCGTTGTATTAAAGACGGAAGACGGCGGTTTAATTATCGGGCTTGCGCTGTAATTCTTAATGATAACAAGATTTTGGCAATGACAGACGAAAACGCGCCCTATTATTATCTTGTCGGCTGAAAAGCGGAATTGCACGAAACGGCGGAGAATGCTGTTTTGAGAGAAATAAAAGAGGAAATGAATATTGACGCCGAAATAGTTCGTACGCTTTGGATTTGCCAAAATTTTTTTACCGAAGAGGCAGCAAAAGATAGGTTTCACGAGATTTGTTTTTATTTTTTGGCAGACGTTTCAAAAACGGATATTTTAGAAAAAGGCAATAAATTCGTGCTTAAAGAAGGGCGGCATACTTTAACTTTTGAATGGCTGGATTTAAGCGAACTTGAAAATAAATATATAGTGCCGGAATTTATAAAAAAAGAAATTTCAAACTTGCCGAAAACAGTAGAATTGATTACTGAAATCGAATAGAAAACGTATCTGCCGACCAAAGAAAAAGCAAACGTATTTTAAAGAGTTTAACAATATTAATAACACTGCCGAGCGGAAGGGGTGTTCTCTGCTAAACCTTTTGACGAATTGTCCTTTCCGCTCGGCGTACATATCTTTTTGTTTATTCGGTTGTTTTTTATGTTGGGTGCTTGAACGCGCGGCGTAGTCGCGCGCTCGTTTATTCAAGCACCCGCCACAGTGCCGTTTAAGTTTTAACCCATAATATAGTTGTAAAAATTTTATACTTTTGTTATAATTTTGAACGAAAATTTTTACAAAGGAATAATTATATGCGTAGTAGAAATAATTTAGTCGAATTGGCAAGATTTTTATTCAGCGTTTTAGTTGTCGGCTATCATATACAAATGACTTTTTTAGGTGATAGCACAAACTTTTTTGAAAATGGCGCACTTGCCGTTGAGTTCTTTTTCTTAATTTCGGGCTATTTTCTTGCAAGGTCTATTGAAAAGATAAGCGCAAAAGAAAAATATAACCCTACGCTTGAAAGTTGCCGTTTTATGGGTAATAAAGTTAAAGGCGTTTTACCCACGCACTTAACGGCAATTATAGCGGTTATAATTGTTATTTTGGCTTGTGATTTAGCTAATTCGGGACAATTATTGCTTAACGGCTTACCGAATATCTTTTTACTGCAAGAAGGCGGTATATGGACGGAAGCCTACGCAAGCGCACTAATCGTTCCCGAATGGTATCTTTCGGCAATGCTTTTGTGTATGCTGTTTATCGTTCCTATTGCGTTGCTGTTAAGAAAGAAAATCAAGAAAGGAATTTTAGTAATTCCTATTTTGCTTGGTGTTTTGGGTGTTATAGCTGTAATTTATGGACTTTGCACGAATTGGGCGTTTACTACGACTTTTGTCTATGATTTAAGGGCTTGGGGCGAAATGTGCGTTGGTATGTTTGCTTATTACCTTTCAACCGTTATAGCTAAAAAAGAATTAAACAAAGCATCGTCCGTAACATTAAAAGTTGTTGAAATGATTTGCTACTGTGCGCCTTTAATACTCGGTTTCATTCCTATAAGCAAAAGTTTAGAACCCGTTTGTATGGTTGTTGCTGTGGTCTGCATATTCGTTGCAATTTCAATTACTTTTGCTGGCAAGGGTGTAATAGTTACTAATTCAAAAGTTAATAAAGCGTTCGGGTATCTCGGTAGTTTATCACTCGCAATTTATTTGTTCCACCCCGTAATCATTACATTGTTGGAATATGTCGGCGGTCTTGAAATTTGGGCTATTTATCTTATTGTGTTTGCGGTATCTTTTGCAACTGCCGTTATCTATAACTTAATTGTTATGCTTATCAAAAGGCTTATAACTACGATTAAAAGCCGTAAACAAGCTGAAAGCACCGAAGTGCAGAATTAAATTAAAATCAGATAATAAAAGGGCAAACCTTAATCGGCTTGCCTTTTTTTATTTACAAAAAATACAACCTTACCCGATAGTATTCGAATAAGGTTGCGTGTGGTGCAGCTTCAGGGACTCGAACCCTGGGCCCACTGATTAAGAGTCAGTTGCTCTACCAACTGAGCTAAAGCTGCATTTAATATTTAAACCCCCGAAGACGGGGGGAGAATAAGCGAACAACCGCCGAGCGGTTGTGTTTTTTTTGGTGGTCCATCCGGGATTCGAACCCGGGACACCTTGATTAAAAGTCAAGTGCTCTACCATCTGAGCTAATGGGCCTTAAAGGAAAGGCTTGAACGGCAGCCGAACCTATGAATTAATGAATTGGCGGGGAGTGGCAGCCGAACCTATGAATTGATGAATTGGCAGGGAGTGGCAGCCGAACCTATGAATTGATGAATTGGCAGGGAGTGGCAGCCAAACCTACAAATAAATGATTGGCTGGGGTGGCAGGATTTGAACCTACGAATGCGGGAATCAAAATCCCGTGCCTTACCGCTTGGCGACACCCCAATGCTAAAAAATATGGGGCGGGCGACAAGTTTCGAACTTGCTACCTCCAGAGCCACAATCTGGCGCTCTACCGATTGAGCTACGCCCGCCATATTATTGGTGCGCCCGGAGAGACTCGAACCCCCGACACACGGCTTAGAAGGCCGTTGCTCTATCCTGCTGAGCTACGGGCGCATAAGCATTCTGTTGCGCGCTTTTTATAGCATTTGGAGCGGGTGATGGGAATCGGACCCACGCAACCAGCTTGGAAGGCTAGTGTTCTACCATTGAACTACACCCGCGTATGTACGGTTTGCGTTCCTCCGCAACTCAATGCTAAAAAATTATATCAAAACAAATTTTTGCTGTCAACTCATTTTAAAAGGGTTTTGCCAAAAATTGAAATATTGTTTGCGGCGTTTTTATCTTATTAAAAATCCGCTTTCCCGTTTTGGGGAAGCGGATTTTTTTATATTATTTTTCTTTGTTTCTTTTTTTGTTTTTATCGGACGTTAAAACGAAAACGATATATCCGCCCGCGGCGAGCACAAGCACGATTACCACAATTACCAGAATTACTTCTTTTATCAAATCTTCTTCAGAGTAGTTCGGGTCGGGTTTCTCTTCGGGGTCGTTTTCTATATAAGTGAAAGGGGAAATGTAGCCGAAAGGAACATATCCGACGTCTGTGCCGTTTTCCGTGGAAAATTCCACTTTATAGAAATCGCGCATGAGTTCGGGATTTTCTTCTTTTTTGACTTCGCCGATTACTTTTAGCGGGTCGCCCGAATTTATTGCTTTGAGCTGGGTGCTTTTGCAGACGTATGGGGCGGAGTAGATAAAGGCGTCGTCTACGGTGACGGTTGCGCCGAGTTCTTTGGGCGATACCGCTTCGCGGGCGACTGCGGTTGTGTTGTCCGAGTGCATTATATAGCAAGCGCTTTTTTTGCCGTCGTTTCCGCAAACCATAACGATTGAGATTTTTCCGTTTTCTCCGCATTTTGCAAGGAGCAGAGCGGTTTTGGCGGAGATATCCGTTTCCGCTTTATGCGTTTCGCCCGCGGAGAAAAATTCGCCGTTAAGATTGTCTATATCTATTTCGGTCATAAACGCGCCGTTTTTCAAGGTAACGAACAAAGGCGTTTGCTTGCTGTATTCTTTGAGAGCTTGCGCCGCGCCGTCCGAGTAAACCGTGTTTACGGAAGAAAAATCGAGATAGGGAAGGGGGATTTTTTCGTATGACGCGCCGTTTAATTGATAGAGCGCGTTTTCTTTTACCGCGTACGCTTTGCCGCCGTATTGTTTAAGCACGGAAAAGCCTTCGAGCGGTTTCGTATCGGTGGTGGCTTCGTCGTAGACGGTTAAAACGTTGTCGCCGTTGAACGAATAGTAAGAGCCGTTGATAGAGAACTTGTCCTTTGCTTCGTATCCGTTGAATTCGGGAATTTCTTCGAGCGGGAGAAGCCGTTCCGAAGCGTATTCGTATGCTTTGCCGCTATCGAGGAAAAGCAATTTTTCGTCCGAGATTTCGTAATCTTCGAGATTTTCGAACGCGGCTTCCTTTGAAAAATCCTGCGGGTAGCAGTTTATTCCGCTTTGTGTGTCTTCCGCTGCTGCGGGAGAAACGCCGAAACCCAGAGACGCCGAAATTACGGCGATTAATGAAGTTGTCAGAGCCAACAATTTTTTCACGATGCAATTATACCATACCTTTCAGAGAAAATCAAATTGTAGTTATAAAAAATTAATAAGCGTTTTATTGCGCCTTTCGGCGGGATTTTGGGTGTGTTTGGGAAACAGTTTGACTGCGTGTAATTTGTTTGTGTTGCATTTTCGGACGATGGAAACGGAATAAACGTATAAAAGTTTATAAACGCGACACCGGCGGAGGAAAACAAAGTAAAGAGAAATATAGTCAAAGGATTGGAACAGGTAAACTGAAAAAAGTTTAGAAAATGTGGCGCGACTGCGGAAAACAAAGTAAAGATAGTGGTAAATATTTCTGCTCATATTCATTTGTTCGGCGGGAATTCGCCCGACGTTGAAACCGAACGAACGTTGACGGTATGCAGGAATATGTAAACGTATAAAAGTTTAAAAACGCGACACCGACGGAGGAAAACAAAGTAAACGGCAAAGTTGATGGCTGACGGAAATATGCAAACGGAAAAAGTTTAAAGACGCGATGCTGACGGAGGAAAACAAATTAAAGAAGAATATTGACGGCAAGCGGGAATGTTTAAACGGAAAAAGGGGATGGCGCTTTCAAATGCGGAAAAGTTACGGAAAAATTATTAAAAAAATCAAAATTATTTTTTAATCGAACGTTTATTGTCAGGTTTTGCGTTTATAATAGCCATTGTAAAGAGAACAAATGTTTTGTTTAATGGAGGGCTATGAAAAGCAAACGGCTGATAAGGTTTTATTTTTCGGCGGAGATTCTCAACCGCGCGCTTGACAATCTTATAACTTTAAACGCGCTGAATACGGACGACTTTTCAAGGGGCGCGGAGTATTGCGCGGAAAAAGTTTTAAAGCTTATACAGGTGAAAAGAGAGCTTTGCGGGCTTTGGCATTATCTTGACGTAATAATTTGCGGAATGAGCGCGGAAGAGAGGCGTATTCTTGAATTTTACGGCGCAATGAGGCGCGGGATAAAAAGCCTGGGGAAAGAGCGCGTAAAGGAGATTAAGCGTGCGACGGTGAAATTTACGCGCAGAGCGCGCGGACTGGAAAGATATTCCGAGGGGTTACGGTTGTTGGACGAATATTATTGCCTTTGCAACGGCGGTCAGACGGGTTTTTTTCTGGAAGATATGTAGATTGCGATTATTGCGACTGCGGCGATTAGGGTTATTACGATTGCGGTTATGAGCATGGCGTTGTTTGTTTCGGGCTTTTCCGGAACGTCTGCGACGGTGGGCGTTGGCAGTTCGTTGAGCGGGTAGCTTTCCACGGTTTGTGTGATATAGCCGAATTTTTCGCCGCAGTATACGTACGATAAAACGCTGTCGCCGAGGGTGTACGCCCCGTAATATGCCGCGGTTAACTCTATTTCTAGAGGGGGAAAGAGGTTGCCCGCGCCTTCCGCTTTGTAAATTACTTTGAGCGTGAGGTTGAGGTACAGATTTTCGAGCGGTTCTTTTACGGCTACAAGCCCCGATTTGCGGCAGTATCCGTAAACGGCGCGGTATGCGCCGTTGTCTTCCGCATACTTCACGCGGTACCAGCCGTCTTCTTCGCTTAAAATTTCCACGCAGTAGGTCTGAGGGATAATGAAGAGCGCGCTTTCTGCGGATTTTTCGCGGCAGATATAGACTGCGCTGTCCAAATCGGCGTAAGCGTAGCGCGGACTTTCCGCATGTGCGGGTACGGCGAACGCGGCGGAAAGAGATATTAAGGTTATCAGTGCGGCGGCTAAAACCGCTTTGAAAACGTTCATACTTTCATAATTATAAAATGCTTTATGCCGAAAAAAAGAGAAAAACGGGGCGAAAAATGTCTTATGGAAAGGGAAGATATATTAAAACGCATCGAAGAGATTGATAAAGAGCTTTTAAAACGGAGGAGAAACGACAAACTTGCGCGGTACAACGCGGGTCGGAGAAAACATAGAAAGCAAATGGCTTTTCATAAATGCAAAAAGCGCAACAGATGGGTTTTCGGCGGCAACCGTTCGGGGAAAACCGAGTGCGGGGCTGTGGAGTGCGTTTGGATGTTAAGGGGCATACACCCTTACCGGACGAACAGAAAAGAAGTGTTCGGGTGGGCGGTTTCTCTTTCCCAGCAGGTGCAGAGAGACGTTGCGCAGGCGAAAATTTTAAGCTATCTGCCGAAGAGCTGGATTGCGGATATAACAATGCTTTCGGGGCGGAAGGACAATCCTTCGGGAGGGGTTATTGACCAGATAAAAGTGCGCAACGTATTCGGGGGGATTTCCACGCTGGGTTTTAAAAGCTGCGACCAGGGGAGGGAGAAATTTCAGGGCAGTTCGCTTGATTTCGTGTGGTTTGACGAGGAGCCGCCGAAAGACGTTTATGAAGAGTGCGTTATGAGGGTTATGGACAGAAGGGGGGATATTTTCGGCACGATGACCCCTTTGAAAGGAAGGACTTTTATATATAACGAGATATATCTTAATATACGTAATAACCCGGAGATATGGCACATATCCGCGACGTGGGAGGACAATCCGTTTTTGCCAAAAAGGGAGCAGAGGATTTTGGAAACGGCGTTTGACGAATCCGCGCTGGACGCGCGAAAATACGGAAAGTTTTCGGAGGGGGCGGGGCTTGTTTATCCCGAATTCGACGAGAGCGTGCACGTTATCGAGCCTTTTGCAGTGCCGAAAGAGTGGCAGGAAAATATCTCTATAGACCCCGGGCTGAACAATCCGCTTTCTGCGCATTGGTACTGTGTGGATTACGACGGAAACGTTTACGTTGTGGCGGAGCATTTTGCGGCGGGGAAGGACGTTGATTTCCACGCGGGGGCGATAAAGCGGATAAGCGAAAAGCTCGGCTGGAAGACGGACGGAAGGGGGAGAATAAACGCGCTTATAGACAGCGCGGCGAACCAGCGCACTCTGGCTTCCGTTAAGTCGGTTGCGGAGCTGTTTTCGGAGCGGGGAATACTTGTGAACACGAACGTTAACAAGGACGTGTTTACGGGGATAGCGCGGGTTAAGTCTTTTTTGAAGCGGGGCAACGGCGAGGGAAACCTTTATATCTTTTCTCACTGCGTAAATATGATAGCTGAATTCAAAGGGTATTTCTGGGCGGGAGGCGATACGCCCGTAAAGCGTGACGACCATTGTATGGACGAACTGAGGTATTTTATAATGACCCGACCGCGCCCCGCTGAGAGAGAACAAACTTCCGCGCCCGTGCTTGCGGACAAAATGAGAAAAATAAAGCGCTTGACGCGCGGAAGGAAAAGAATTTAGGAGGTGGGTTTATTCAGGACAAAAAAGACGTGAAGGGCGCTCTTTTGAGGTGCGCGACGGGGCTTTCCGCAAGCGAGACGGTTGAAGAGTTTGCCGTGGACGGCGACGGAGAGCTTAAACTTGTGAAAAAGAGGGTGACGAAAAGGGAAATTCCGCCCGACATAAAGGCGGTGAAGCTTATTCTGGAAGAGCGCGGGGAGATTTCCGACGAGGAGCTTGAAAACGAGAAACGGAGGCTTTTGAAGCTTTTGGACGAAAAAGATTATAAAGGAGAATGATTTGGAAAAGAAGGAATTGACGCCGGAGGAAGTTCTTGCGGACGAGGTGGAAAAGGATTTTCTTGCAAGGCAGCAGGAACGCAGACTTTTAGAGCGGAGCTGGCAGCTCAATATGAATTTTGTTAACGGCAACCAGTATTGCGACATAGACGAAAAGGGCGAAATTTATGAGGAAGAAAAAACCTATTACTGGCAGGACAGAAGGGTTTTCAACCATATTGCGCCTATTGTGGATACGAGACTTTCTAAGCTTTCGAGAATACGACCCGCGCTTACGGTGAGGGCGGCATCCGACGACGAAGAGGACAAGCGTTCCGCGGCGTTGGCTTCCGCATTGCTTGCGGCGGCGCAGGAGGACGCGGATTTGGACGGCGTTATGTCTGCCGCGTGCGTATGGTCGGAGCTGTGCGGAACCGCATTTTATAAGATTATGTGGCGCGGCGACAAGGGTAACGCGGTGGCGGTGGACGGCAACGGCAAAAAAGTTTATGAAGGGCGCGCGGAGGTTGCGGCGGTTTCGCCGTTCGAGATTTATCCTTATTCTCTTTACGTTGAGGATTTGGACGAACAGCCGAGCATAATTCACGCGAAAGCTCTTCCTCTTGAAAAAATTTACGAGATGTACGGCGTGAAACTCGAAGGGCGGGATTTGGAAGAAGTTTCACCGGCCAAAAGCGCGGCGGCGGGATATTCGTCCGCACATACGCCGCAGTTTAAGGATATTAAGCGCGGATATGAGATTGTTATAGAGCGTTATGAAAAGCCTGCGGAGAGCGCGCCCGAGGGAAGGCTTACGGTTGTGGCGGGCGGACGGCTTTTATACGACGGAATTTTGCCGTATGCTAACGGCGGGAACGGTTTGAGGGGATATCCGTTTGTAAAACAGTGTTCTGCGCCGCTTGCGGGGCGGTTTTTCGGGAGCAGTATTATCGAGCGGCTGATACCGTTGCAGCGGGCATATAATGCGGTTAAGAACAGAAAACACGAGTTTTTAAACAGAATTGCTATGGGTACGGTTGCCGTTGAGGACGGCAGCGTGGATTTGGACGAATTTACGGAGGACGGACTTGTTCCGGGAAAAGTGCTTGTTTACAGACAAGGGAGCAAACCGCCCGAAATGCTGACTTTGGGGAGCGTGCCTTCCGAGTTTTCAAAGGAAGAGGAAAACCTTTTGAACGAGTTTGTTAAAATTTCCGGTACGGGCGATTTATCGGAAAATGCGGACAGCTTTGCGGGAATAACTTCGGCAACGGGATTGCAGTTGATTATAGAGCAGGATGACCAGCGTTTTAACGTGACTTACAGTTCGATGAAAAGGGCGGCAAAGCTGATCGGGCGGCATATATTGCGGCTTTACCGACAGTTTGCAACCGCGCCGCGGCTTATGAAATATGCGGGCAAGAGCGGTGAAGTGAACGTGCTTGCGTTCAAGGGGAGCGACATATCTTCCGACGACGTCGTTCTGGACGCGGACGGCGATTTGAATATGACCGCCGCGCAGAAGAGGACGGTTGTTTATGAAATTCTTGACAGAGGGCTGTTTGCGGACGGCGAGGGGAAGCTTTCCGCTACGGCAAAAAATAAGATACTCGAGCTTTTGGGTTACGGCTCTATGGCGGGCGGTCGCGATTTGGCGGAGCTGCACCGCGCGAGGGCGGAATCTGAAAACGCGGCTATGTTGCAGGGGGACGCCGAGGTAAAGGATTACGACGACCATAATTTACATATAGAAGAGCATACCGCTTATCTGTTGTGCGGGGAAGCGGACGGAATTGCCGAAAAGCGCATATGCGCACATATCGAAGCGCACAGAAAATTTTTGAAAAACAATTCTTCGGAGGCGGAAAATGGATAACGTAGACGTAAAAGAAAACGAAACGCAGGTTACGGCGGAAAACACCGCAGAGGCGGGAACAAACGGAGCCGCGGCAGAGCTTGGTAAGTTTCAGAGCGTTGACGCCCTTTATTCCGCTTATCGGGCTCTGGAAGCCGAATTTACCCGACGCAGCCAACGGCTGAAGGAGCTTGAAGACATGAACAAGGCGCAGACAACGCCCGAAGGCGGCGCGCCCTCTTGCGGGGAATTGAACGGGGAAGAGCTTTTGAAGGCGGCGCTTGCCGACGAGAGCGTAAAAGAGGCGGTTATAAGCGAATACGTTAAAACGCTTTCCGCCAACAAAGGCGTCCCTTTGATATCGGGCGGGGTTAGCCCCGCCGCACCGCGCACGCCCCTTAAATCCGTTAAGGAAGCGGGGGCGCTGGCGCAAAGATTTTTGAAAAATTAAAGGAGTGAAAAATTGATTACTATTCAGAATGCGGACAGAGCTTTGAAAGATTATTACCTTGAAGCGGTTACCGCGCAGTTAAACGACGGTATTTCGCCATTCTTTTCGGCGATAGAAAAAAACGCGGACAACGTTTTCGGAAAAGACGTTAAAATAGCGGTTGTGCGCGGCGCGAGCGGCAACGTTATGGCGGGCGCGGAGGACGCGGATTTGCCCGAGGCTTATAAAAACAGATACTTAGACATCACCGTGCCCTTGAAAAATATTTACGGCACTATCGAAATAAGCGACAAGGCTTTGAGGGCTTCGCGCGACAGCTCGGGGGCTTTTGTAAACCTTGTAAACGCGGAAATGGACGGGCTTATTCTGAGCGCGAGGCACAATTTCCAGCGTATGCTTTTCGGGGACGGAACGGGCGCGCTTTGCACGATTGCGAGCAAGGTGAGCGGTTCGACTTATAAAGTGGATATCGTAAAAGATTATTTTGCGGGAATGTACGTTGACATCAACGATTACGGTTCCGGCGTGGCGAACGACTGCGCGGGACTGTATATAACTTCGGTTGACAAGGCGGCGAAAACGGTTACTTTCAACCGTGCTTTCAAGGAAATAGTCACGAACGGGAAAATTTATCCTCACGGCTCCAAAAACGGAGAGCTTACGGGGCTGGGCGCGATTTTCGACGGAGAGTATCTTTACGGTTATAAAAAATCGGAAGAGAGCTATTTCAGCCCTTATAAGCTTGACGCGGAAAATTCGCTTACCGAGGACAAGCTTTTGGAGGTTCTCGACTATATGGAAGAGAATTTCAACAGCAGAATAAATATGATTGTATGCTCTTATAAAACGAGACGTATGATTGCCGCGCTGATTGCGAACAACCGCAGAATCGTTAACTCCACCGACGCGCGCACGGGGGTTGGGTTTGTATCGGTGAACGACGTGCCCGTATATGCGGATAAGTTCTGCCCCGACGACAGAATACTTTTTTTGAACACGGACGATTTCTGTTTGAGCCAGCTTTGCGACTGGGAGTGGCTTGAGGACGAGAGCGGAAAAATTCTGAAACAGACTTCGGGCAAGGCGGCTTATACGGCGACGCTTGTAAAATATGCGGAGCTTATCTGCAAGAAGCCTTGCGGACAGGCGATGCTTTATAACTTCAGCGCAGGCGGCGGCAACGGAAGCGGCGGAGAGGACGAAGGCTGATTAAGGACGGATTGCATATGTGAGAGCGCGCCGCAAAAATGCGGCGCGTTTTTTTAAGGAGGATTATGAAAGTAAAAGAAATACTTATAAGGGCTTTCGGCTTTTTGGAAAGAAGCGATATCGTTTCCGCGCTTTCCGCCGGTGAAGATTTGGAGGGGGAAATTAAAGAAGCCGCGCAAACGCTTTTATATTGCTATAACGCGGTTGAGAACGAGCTTGCGAGATTTTATTTCCCTTTGATTACAAAAGAAACTCTTAGAAACCTGTGCGGGATTTACGAGTTTTCGGATTTTTCAAACGTGCCGCTTAAAATAATTTGCGTGAAAAGCAACGACGCAGAAATCGCTTATACGAAAACTTCTTCCGGAATTCAGGCGGAGGCGACGGAAATTACCGTTGAATACCGCTGTTTGCCTAACAAAAAAGAGCTTGGGGACGATTGCGCATTTTCAAAAGACACGGTGACCGAAAAGATGCTTGCGGCGGGCGCGGCTTCCGAATTCTGCCTTATAAACGGCAACGTTTCGGGGACGGAATTTTTTGAGAATATTTACAGGCGCGAGATAGATTTTGTGCGCCGTTCGGTTTCAGCGCCGAGCGGATTCCCGCCGAGGAGATGGATATGAGCGGAAATATTTACCCCAAAACAAAAACTTTAAAAGCCGACGTGCTTACCGCGGACGGAGGGATTTTTTACGGATGTTTTTTAAAGGGCGGCATGGTTTATCCCGCATTGACGGCAAGGCATAAAGAAACCGACTGCCCCGAGGAAGTGAGTTTTGCGTGTTATGCGGAAAAACCCGATAAAATGCTTTTGCTTGCCGCGGACGGACTTTATTATTCCAAAGACGGTTCTGCGTTTTATAAATCGGATACGGAGTTTGCGGCGCGGTCGCCTTTTTTATTTGACAAACAGGACGGAGAGGAAGAGGCGTATCTTGCGGGGGATGAGAAACTGTTGCATATAAAGCCTTCCGTAAACTCCGTTTTGCCGTTTGATTGCGGTATATACGGGGGCGTAATCAAAAACGGCAGACTTTTTGCGCTTGATAAAGACGACGCTTACAAGATACGGTGGTCGGGCGGGAACGGCGGAACGGACTGGACGGAAGGAATAAACGGAGCGGGCTGGGCGCGGGTTTATCCCGAAAAAGGAAAGATTATCAATCTTGTTGTATTTAAGCAAAAAATTGCGGCGGTTTGCGAAAGAGGGATTGCAATTTTAAGCGCTTTCGGCGCGCCTGAAAACTATAAACTTGCATATATAGAGGGGGTAACCGCGGAAATTTATAAAGATACTGCGTTTGTTGCCGACGGAAAGCTTTGTTTTTATACGGAAAACGGACTATGCTTTTTTGACGGCGCGAGAATAAAAAAATCCTGTTTGCCGCTTTCCGACGAAATAACGCGCCCCGTTTGTGCTTTTTCTTTCGGGGGGAAGTATCTTTTGAGCGGTTACGGCGAAAATCTGAAAAAGCATTGCGTTATCGTTTTCGATTTGCAAAACGAATCAAGCTATATTTTGGACGAAAAAATTTCCGCGTTTTGTATGTACAGACAGCCTTATTGTTTCGGGAGCGGCGGATCGTATATTCTGGAACAAGGCGGGGAGGTTTGTTTTTCAAGCGGAAAAACGGATTTCGGAACGGGCAAAAGAAAGTTTTTGAAAAGCGTTTATATCGGAAATTCTTCTGAGGCGGTTGCGGAAGTGACAAACGGCGTTAAAACGCGCATATTTGTGGGCGTAAGGGGTTTTATCCGCCCGAATATGAGCGGGGAGTATTTTAAAATATCCGTGAAGTGCGGCGGGCAAATCCGCGGCATAACGGCTGTTGCGGAGGTTGTTGATGGAATTTGACATTATAGACGTTACCGAGGAAGAGCTTGAAAAATTTACTGCGGTGCAGATGCAGCTTTTGCGCACCGCGCAGAAGAACAAGAACAATCTGAAATACAATCTTGAAAAGGATTTGGAAATTTTCAGCCGCATAGTACTTACGGGCGACGTTAAAAATTCTTCGCTTTACGAGCAGAAAAAGGCGGAGCTTACGGCGGAATACAACCGTGAAATCGCGGCTCTGATTGAACAGCTGAATTACGGATTGCATTTGAACGAACCTTATCCCGACAACGAGGATTTGCAGAAAGTAGGGTATATTGTGGACTTTTCGCTCAATTATACCGAAAGATACAGAATCGTGCGCGACTATTATCTTTCAATAAGCGATACCTCGTTGAGAATGGCGCAGTACGGCGCGGACGAGGTGGCGAAAAAATACCTCGGAAGTTATTATTCCACGCTGTACGACGTGCTTTATACTTATAGCCGTTAAAGCGTTTTATGGCGGGCGCGCCCCGCGGCTCGAAGCCGCGGGGCGCGTTTGTTTTAATATAGCGCGTCCGGCGTTTTGCACGGGTTGCATTATATTCAATCGCTTTACAAA
The DNA here is from genome assembly GCA_910577375.1 of uncultured Christensenella sp. GTDB lineage: Bacteria > Bacillota > Clostridia > Christensenellales > Borkfalkiaceae > Coproplasma. The sequence continues at coordinate 105,482 of CAJTLT010000002.1, read as the reverse complement.
CGGCGGGCGGGATGATATAATTTTTCTGTATGAAAATTGCCGATAAATGGAATGATTATAAAATTATCGCCACTTCCGACGGAATGAAGCTTGAAAACTGGAAGGGAGTTGTTCTTTTGCGCCCCGACCCGCAGGTTATATGGAAAGGCGGGGATTTATATTCCCATGATAATATAAACGCAGTTTACCACCGCAGCGAAAAGGGCGGCGGAGGCTGGGAGAGGCGCAAAAGCTTCCCCGACGAGTGGACCGTCGGTTACCGCGATTTGACTTTTAAGGTTAAGCCCATGGGGTTTAAGCACACGGGGCTTTTCCCCGAACAGGCGGTAAACTGGGACGAGATGGCGAGGCTTATTTCGCTTGCAAAGCAAAAGAACGGCGGGCGCGAAATTAAGGTTTTAAACCTTTTTGCGTACACGGGCGCGGCTTCGGTTGCGTGTGCGAAAGCGGGGGCGACGGTGACCCACGTTGACGCGGCTAAGGGTATGGTTGAACGCGCGGGCGAAAATGCGAGGCTTTCGGGCATAGAGAGCGGTATCCGCTACATAGTGGACGACTGTATGAAATTTGTTACGCGCGAAATAAGGCGGGGCAACAAATACGACGCTGTGATTATGGACCCGCCGAGCTACGGAAGAGGACCGAACGGAGAAATGTGGAAGATAGAGCGCGACCTTTTCGGGTTTGTGCAAAGCTGTGCACAGGTTTTATCCGACGAGCCGTTGTTCTTTTTAATAAACAGTTACACCACGGGGTTGCAGCCCGCGGTGTTGAAAAACATTTTGACGCTTGCATTGAAAAATTTTAAAGGCGGAGCGGACGCGTACGAGGTTGGCATAGCCACGGAAGAGGGGATTCCTTTGCCTTGCGGCGCGAGCGGGCTTTTTATCGGAGAGAAATATGACGACTGAAGAACTTATAATTTTGCATGAGGATAACCACGTAATCGTTGTTTTGAAACCGCAGATGGTTGCATGCTGCCCTGACGAGAGTGGCGACAGCAATCTTTTCGACTGCGTTAAAGAATATATAAAAGTTACATACAATAAGCAGGGCAACGTGTTTTTGGGGCTTGTTCACAGACTTGACAGACCTACCGGCGGGGTTATGGTTTTTGCTAAAACCTCGAAGGCAGCGGCAAGACTTTCCGAACAGATGAAAAACGGCGGGTTCGAGAAAAAGTATTACGCCGTTTTATGCGGAACGCCCGCCAAAAAGCAGGCGACGCTTGAAAATTATCTGCGCAAAAACAGCGTTAATAACACCGTTTACGTTTGTACGCAGACGGAAGAGGGGGCGAAGTTTGCCTCGCTCGATTACGAAATAAAGGAAGAAAGGGCGGGGCTTTCGCTTGCGGATATAAAACTGCACACCGGAAGAACTCACCAGATACGCGTGCAGACGGCGGCGATAAACTGCCCGATTTACGGCGATATGCGTTACGGCGGGGATAAGGCGGTTAAGGGAAAGCTTGCGCTTTGGGCGTATTCTCTGCGGTTCACGCACCCGACCACGGGTGAAAGCCTGAAATTTATAATAGAGCCGCCGAAAGACGAAAAACCCTGGAATTTGTTCGGTTTTTGAAATGTTTGAGGGCGTGGGCTTCCGCGGGGTTTTCCGCGATTATCAACAGAAAATTCTGGACGGCGCGGACGGATATCTTGACGACGGCAAAATAAACGTTGTTGCCGCGCCCGGCAGCGGAAAGACTATTTTGGGCCTTGAACTTATCCGCCGCCTAGGCAAGCCGTGCATAATATTATCCCCCACCACGACGATACGCGACCAGTGGGGGCAGAGATTTTCCGAAAACTTCATGCCGGACGGCGCGGAGCCTTCGGATTTTGTTTCTTATAATTTGAGAAAGTGTTCCGTTATCACTTCTATAACCTATCAGGCGCTTTATTCCGCTGTTGAAAAAGTGGAGTGCAAGGAAGGTGACGAAGAGGATTATTCGGACGTGGATATTTTTAAAACGGTTAATCTTGCGGACGTTGAAACCGTTTGCCTTGACGAGGCGCACCATTTGCAGAACGAGTGGCAGCGCGCTCTCGAAAGGTTTTTGAAAAGGCTTGAGGGCAAGGTTAAGATAATTTCTTTGACGGCTACCCCGCCCTATGACGCAAGCCCCGCCGAGTGGAAGAGATACACCGAAGTTTGCGGCGAAATAGACGAAGAAATTTTTGTGCCTGAGCTTGTGAAACGCAATACCCTTTGCCCGCATCAGGATTACGTTTATTTCAATTATCCGCGCGAAAGCGAAACGGAGGATTTGAAGAAATACCGCGAAAGGGTTTCCGAAGCGGTGGACGAAACTTTTTCGAGCGGGATTTTATGCGATTTTTGCCGTGCGCTGGAAGAAAAATGCGCGGACGAGACGTTTGCGTTTTCCAACGTGAAAGAAATAAACGCAACGCTTGCGCTGTTTGAGGCGGCGGGAACGGATATAGGCGAAAAGCTTGAAAGAATGTTCCCCAACCGCGGGAAGAAACAACGCAAACTCGATTTGCAGTCTGCGGAAACGTGTTTGAATTTTTTGATATCTTCGCAGATTGCCGACGCGGAAACCACGGAAAGGCTTGTTTCTTTTTATCTTGGCAGAAAGCTTTTGGTACACGGAAAAATATGCCTCGATTTGACGGACAAGCTGAAACGCACGCTTATTGCTTCCGCGGGAAAGCTTGAAAGCATTGCGGAAATAGCGCGTAGCGAGAGCGCGGGGCTTGGCGAAAAGCTGAGGCTGTTGGTTCTTACCGATTTTATCCGCCGCGAGAGTATTTCTGCGGTGGGGACGGATATTCAGTTTTGTTCCGTAAGCGTTATAAGCGTGTTCGAAACAGTGAGAAAGGCGGTTGGAGCGCCGGTAGGCGCGCTTTCGGGCAGCCTTGTTATATTGCCGCTTTCCTGTGAGCAAAGTCTTAAAGAACGCGGCGCGAAGTTCAGCATAAAGCCCGTGAACGCCGAGGGATACGGCGAGTTTGTTTTTCAGGGCGGGAACAAGGAAAAAGTGGGGCACGTGGGCGCTTTGTTCGAAAAGGGCGAGATAAACGTTCTTGTGGGAACAAAGTCGCTTTTGGGCGAGGGTTGGGATTCCCCTTGCATAAACGCTTTGATACTTGCGAGTTTTGTGGGGAGTTTTATGCTTTCCAACCAAATGCGCGGGCGGGCAATCCGTGTGGACAGAAACAGCCCCGATAAAACGGCGAACATTTGGCATCTTGTTACTTTGGAGCCTCCGCATATTTTGAAAGACGGCAAAATAGGGAGGAAGATTGCTCAGATTACGGAGAGCAAAAGCGAAATTATATCCTGCGATTACGAGACCGTTGCCAGAAGGTTCAACTGTTTCGTTGCGCCCTCTTACGACACGGGCGTTATCGAAAGCGGTATCGAGAGAGTGAGCATAATAAAACCGCCCTTCGATGAGAAGAACGTTGAAAATATAAACAGGCAGATGTGCGAACGCGCCGCCGACCGCGGCAAACTCAAAGAAATTTGGGAGAATGCGGTGCAGGGTTCGGGCTGTATAAGCGAGATGACCGATATACCGAAGGAGAGGAAATTCCCCGCATTCAACTTTAAAAACGTGGGGCTTTGGTTTATTATTCTGGGCATTGCCGTGGGGCTTTCTTCATTAGTGCTGGTCGGGTGCATATTGCCGTCCGGCGAAGAGCCGAATATATTGCTTATAGCGGCGGGAGCCGTTGCGGCGTTTGTTCTTTACGTTATTGCGATGCGGCTTGGGTACAGATTGCTTGTGCTTAAAAACCCGAAACGTTCGGTTAAATTTCTTGCGGAAGCGGTTTTGAGAACGCTGAAAGAGCTTTATCTTGTGGACGCGAACTGCCGTTTGAAAGTGAGCGTGAGCGGAGAGGGAACTGATATAAGCGCGGGACTTGCGAACGCTTCCGAAAGGGACGGCAAACTTTTTCAGAACGCTGTCGGGGAGTTGTTTTCCGCGATAGACAATCCGCGTTACGTGCTGATACCTAAAAACTTTCTCGGTAAATACAATTATTTTTGCGCGCTTGCGTGCCCTTCTGTTTTCGGGGCGAAAAAAGAGTATGCGGGGCAGTTTGTGCGCAACGTTAAAAAGACTTTGGGCAGACTCGAGCTTGTTTACACGCGCGGCGACGGAGGGCAGAAAATACTTGCGTTTTGCCGCAATATTTCTTACATAAATTTTAATTACAGAATGATTAGAAAAGTGCAAAGGCTTTGAAAATCGTTGTAAGATACCGTATATAAAAAATAGTTTTTTGATATAAAATCCCCCGCCGCGCACTTTTGTGCGCGGCGGGGGATTTGTTCATCGGGTCGGGTTATACGATTGAAAAAAGTTTTTCTATGAGTTTATATCCATCGGCAAGATAAGTTTTTGTTTTTGCCGCCTCGTCTTCGGTGTAGCGAGCCGCGCCGTTTGAAAGACTTTTTTTGTTTGTATACAAAAGATAGGGGATAGGGTCGGAAAGGTGCGTTTTGATTGAACACGGCGTGGGGTGGTCGGGGCAAACGAGAATTGCGAAATCTTCGCCCGCTTGTTTTAGCTTTTCCGTGACCGTGCTTATCACGAGTTTGTCGATTTGCTCTATAGAGTAAACCTTGTGTTCAAAGTCGCCGTGGTGCCCGCATTCGTCGGGAGCTTCCATATGGATATATACGAAATCAAGACCGTTCAAAAGTTCTTTAACGGCTGTTTCCGCTTTGCCTTTGAAATCCGTATCATAGTTGCCCGTTGCCCCCGCGACTTCTATAATCTTCATATCCGCGAGCATGCCTATGCCCTTTACGAGGTCTACTGCGGAAATAACGCCGCCCTTTAATCCGCGGAGAGATTTGAAGTTTTTAAGCGCGGGTTTTGTTCCTTCGCCCCACAGCCAAATGCTGTTCGCTGGGTTTTTGCCCTCTTTTATCCTCTTTAAATTGACGGGGTGGTTTTTTAACAGTTGATAACTTTTTTCCATTAACCCCCTGTATACACCCGAATTAACGTCTTCGGGGAGGTGCCCTTTAACGCATTTATCGGATATGTCGTGAGGGGGGGTGAGACGTGCGCCTGTTGCGCCGTTTGAAATTACAAGGCAGTGGCGGTATTGCATACCCGCGTAGAGTGTGCGGGTTTCGCCGTCGAAATTCTGTTTTAAAAAGGAAACGAGTTCGTTCGCCTCTTCCGTGGAAATATCGCCCGCGGAATAGTCGAGCATTGTTTTGTTTTCATACGGCTCTTCGTCTGAAAGGGTGACGAGGTTGCATCTTAAAGTGACGTCCGTTTCTTTGAGCTTTATGCCCATAGAAACGGCTTCCAAAGGTGAACGCCCTGTATAATATTTGTTTGGGTCGAAACCGAGTACGGACATATTTGCGACATCGGACCCCGGCTTGAAGCCCGAGGGAACGGTTTTGCATAAACCTACTTCGGAGAGGGGGGCTATTTTATCGAGGTTGGGCGTTTTTGCGGCTTCGAGGCAGGTTTTTCCGCCGAGCTGCGGGATTTTCCAATCCGCCATGCCGTCGCCGAGAATTACGAGATATTTCATAAAATTCCTTTTTGGAAAGCAATTGTGTTTTTTGAATTGCGTTTAATTCAAATCCCAGTCTATTGGCTGTTTGTTGTGCGCTTTTAGGTAAGCGTTTGTTTTTGAGAAGGGTTTGGAACCGAAAAATCCGTTGAACGCGGAAAGGGGAGAGGGGTGCGCAGATTGAAGGATAAGGTGTTTGCTTTGGTCTATTAAGGGAGTTTTGCTCCTTGCGTTACCGCCCCAAAGTATGAAAACAACGTTTTCCGTGTTTTCGGAAACTAGCTTTATAACGCTGTCTGTAAACCACGCCCAGCCGCATTTGGAGTGTGAGTTTGCCAAATGTTCGCGCACCGTAAGGGAAGTGTTTAAAAGCAGAATTCCCTCTTTTGCCCATTTTGTCAAATCGCCGCGGTCGGGTTCATTTATGCCCAAATCGTCTTGTATTTCTTTATATATATTCACGAGCGAGGGCGGAAGTTTAACCCCTTCTTTTACGGAAAAGCAAAGCCCGTGTGCCTGATTCGGCTCGTGGTAAGGGTCTTGCCCGAGGATGACCGCTTTTATTTCGTTGAGCGGCGTATAGCGGAAACAGTTGAACAAATCGTACATATCGGGATAAACGATATGGTGCGAATATTCGTATTTTAAAAATTCGCGGATTTTTTTGTATCTTTCGTCGTTGAAAAGGGGGGCGAGCAGTTCGTCCCAGCCGTTGCCGAGGGGTTTCATAAAGCTTTTAATACCTCCAGATATTGTGCGCAGTCTGTTTTGGCGGCGTTAAGGTCGTGTTCGAGATAGTTGCCGCATTCTTCGCGTTTGTTGCCGGGGACTTCGGAAAAATCCGGAACAAGGGAGAAGCTTTCTATAAGAAGCTGTTTGACCTGTTGATAATCCATATTTACGGTCAAAAGATAATAACCCGTGCGGCAGCCCATAGGTCCGAAATATATTATATCGTTTTTGTGCGCGGAATTGCGGACCAGAGTTGCGATTAAATGTTCGGTTGTGTGCATGGACGCGGGGGCGAGATAATCCCCGCCGTTTGGCGTTTTGAAGCGCAAATCCCAAGTGGAAACGCTGTTTGCCGTTCCGCAGAAATGCAGACCTTTTTTAAGCTCGTTGTGGTTTTTTGAAAACGAGGGAATTTTATCCATTGTTTACGTCCTTTATGATTTTTTCGAGTTCTCTTTCAAGAGTATTGAAGCATACCGTGAGATTTTTGAGATATTGTTCCGTTGTGCTTCCGCTGCCCGCGAGGTCGGAAATTATTTTGTAGGAATAAAGGGGGATTTCTGCGTGCATGCATACCTGTGCGATTGCGCCGCACTCCATATCGCGGATATCTGCTTCAAGCTCTTTGGTCAGCAGTTCGAAGTCCGTTTTGCTGTCGTTAAATCTGTCTCCCGTGGCGAGATTGCGCGCGGGATATGCGCCGTTTAACGCAAGTTTTATGTAATTTTCGGTACATTCGTCGAGAGTGCCTGTTTTCGTGCCGTTGAGCTGTGTTAAATCGAAATCGTATTGCACGGCTTGCGAAACGGCGTAAACGTTTCCTGTTTTTACGCTTGAATTAAGCCCGCCCGCAACGCCTATGTTTATGATTTTGTCGGCGTCGAGCTTGTCTATCGCATATTGCGCGCCTATGGCGGCGTTGACTTTGCCTACGCCGCAGATAACGATTGCAACGTCTTCTCCGAACAATTGCCCCCGAAATATGCGCTTGTTACAAACGGTTTCTTCCGATTTTACGTTCATATGCGCTATAACGGGCGCGGCTTCCTTTTCCATTGCGATTACGAAACATTTCATATTCTTATTATAGCAAACGCGAGCGCGTTACGCAATAATTTGAACGTTTGACATTGTATAATTTATAAATTATAATATGTGCGTTATGTTTTTTGCAAATTTGTCGGCGCTGAATATTTCACGGGAGATTGTTTATATCTTATTTGCCGCGGGCGCTTACGGCTGTATTTTTACCGTTCTTGTTTTGGCGCTTATCTTCGGACCGAGGGCGCTTAGGAACGTGAAAAGAAGAAAAATAACCGCGCTTCCGCAAGGACTGTCGCCTTTGGATGTACAGCGGATTTTTATAGGCAAAACTTATCCGCGTAAGCTTACGCGCGCTCTTCTTGTATGGTGGGCGCAGTGCGGGTACATAAAAATAGAGCAGATAAGCAAATACAAAGTCAGGGTTAGAAAACTGAGGGGAATGCCGTGGCATAGCGATGGCGCGGTGTTTTTCGACCGCGGCACTTACGTCCGCGAAAAAGAGCTTTTCGGTATTTTGGAATATGCGATGATAAGAGGGGATATCATAAATATTTTAAAACCGCTGCTTTCAAAAGGGGCTGTGGAAAAGTTAAACGAGACGTTTGCCGTGCGCGAGGACGAGGGGGTGTACCCCGCAAAGCATTATCAGCTTAAAATAATAACGCTTGTGCTTTGCTGGCTGCCGTTGATTTTTACCGTTGTATGGGATTGCATTTACCTTTCTTCGGCGTTGCCTCTTTTGTTTTTGCTGCCCGCGGCGATTGGTTATTTTGTTTTGATGTTTGTTCCGTCAATGCCGATATTATTTAAGCTTTTGTGGTGCGGTATGTGGCTTGGCGGTTCTTTGGGCGGACTTTGGGCGGTGACAAACGGCTGTTATGACCCCGCCGGTTTGTATTTTGCGGCGCTTGCGATAATTTTTTCCGGTTCGTTCGTGCTGGTGCGGTTTGTGGATTACCGCGAGAAGATTAATCTCGAAGATTATTCGATGCTTATAAATTACAGAAGATATCTGTTGTTTGCCCCGAAAAGAGAAACGGCGGGCGACGATTATTACGCAGCGCTCCCTTATATTTATGCGTTCGGGATAAAACCGCTTGTTAAACATAAATACGTTATAAAAGATATTCCCGATTGGTACGAGGATAGTTCGGGCGGCGGAAAGGGGGCTTTGTTATGATTGACGCGGTAACGATTGTATTGTGTTCGGTTTTTATGGCTTTGCCGTTGCTTGTATCCGTCATAATTCTTATATACGGAAAAATGAAGCTTAAGCGTGCGTTGGAGACGGTTGAATTTTATCCGCCGGAAGGATTTTCGCCCATAGACGTAATGACGGAATATTATGCAAGGCACAGTAAACCTAAAGGTTTGATAAATCCGCTTATGCTTTATTGGGCGGAAAACGGATATATCAAAATCGAGGACGATTGCCGCCGCGGTCTTAAACTTACCAAGTTAAAGGAGCTTGAACCGCCGCGAAACGCGGACGCGGAAAGGCTTGAAACGTTCAATCTAGAACGCAGACTGTTTAAAAATATTTTCGACGGAAAGGTTTTTTACACGCTTACCGCGAGAAGCGCTTATAAAGAAGATTGCGATAAATTCGTTAAGTCTGTTTCCGCCGAGGCGAAAAAAGTTACAATAAGCAAGTGGGCGCTTATAGAAGGGCTTTTATCGGCGTTTTCGGTTGTTTCCGTTATTTTTTCGTCGTTTATGTTGTGGCTCGCGCTTGAGGAAACGATGTTTTTGGTAATGCTGTTCCCTATAGCGGCGCTTGTTGCGTTGAGGTTTGTTCCGCTTGGAGTTTTTAAGTATCTGTTTTTTGCTTTATGGGGCGGAGCGCCTGCAATAGCAGTTTTGTTTAATGTTCCCGCCGCCGCGGCTATAATTATTGTTTGTTCGTTGCTTTGCTCTTACCTCACGCAATACGTTGTTTTGCCGTTTGTGGATTTGAGACGGCCGCAAAATCTGAAAACGTACGCAAGGTTAAAGGGGTTTAAAACTTTTTTGGTGAAAGCGGAAAAGCCGCAGCTGGAAATGCTGGTGGAAGAAAACCCGAATTATTATTTTGATATTCTGCCTTATTGCTATGTGTTGAATATAACGAAAAAAGTGCGGGAGAAGTTTGACAAAATCCGCCTTGACGGACCTGCGCCTTATCTTGCCGACAGCGACTTCGGGGATTACCGCGACAGGCTTATGTTCTGATTTTTGCAAGGCTGTGTTTGGCTTATGGCGAAAACGGAAAAAATCAAAAATATAAAACCCGCCGTTGGATTTTGCCTTCGGCGGGTTGTTTGTTTTCAGTTGTATATGCTGACCGTTACTATCCCGAAATCGTATTCGTGCGGGAATATATCGCAGTTTTGCGGGATTTTATCAAGAAAAATTTTCTCTTGGCGATATTCGAGCCTTTTTAAATATTCGTTCAGCGTTCCGCCGAGCATTTTGATATAGGCTTCTTTTGCCGTCCAGTTTTTAAGAAAGCCGGCTTGTTTGCCGTTAATTTCGTTTTGTTCTTCCGTGGACAGGCGGGAGAGTATGTTTGAGTATTTTTTTTCGCCGAATAATTCCATATCTACGCCGACTGGCTTGTTGCAAAGCGCGATTACTGCTTTTTGTTTGCTGTGGCTTATGGAAAAATAAACGGGGTTGCCGTTTATGTACGGTTTGCCGTTTTCAGTTCGTTTAATCTCGAAACTGCCGCATATATGGCGGGCAACCGCTTTTTCAAGCTCCTGATATACGTTTATTTTATCGCAGAAAATCAATTCAAACATAAGGCGCGCAGTTTTGCGGGATTTTATAACATCAGCGATTCGATGTATTCGATTTGCTCTCTGGTGGCGAGGTTTTTTGTGAACGCGCAAGCGCTGCCTGCCGCCGTTGCGAAGTTAAGCGCGGAAAAGTAGTGGTTGTTTTTTATATAATCGTGGATAAAGCCGGCAATCATGCTGTCTCCCGCGCCGACCGAATTTACAAGCTGCCCGCGCGCAGCTCTTACGAACATTGATTTTTTTGTTTCGGTTACCATTGCCGCGCCCGCCGAACCCATTGATACGATTACGTTGCGCGCACCCATATCCTGCAACGAACGTGCGCGTGCGAATATTTCCTCTATGTCTGGGATTGTGTTTAACCCGAATATTTCGCACATTTCATAGACGTTTGGTTTGATTAAAAAGGGACGGTATTTAAGGGTTTCTGTCAAAAGCTTGCCCGTGGCGTCGACGACGATGTTTACGCCTTGTACCGATTTGAGTTTTTTGAACATATCGGCGTACGCCGAGGTGCCGAGCGTTGAGGGAACGCTGCCGCAAACGATTAGCCAGTCGCCTTCTTTGAGCAGATTTTTGAGCTTGCGCACAAGTTTGTTTACGTCTGCCTGGGTTACGGCTGCGCCCGTTCCGTTTATATCCGTTTCGGTATTGGATTTGATTTTTACGTTTATGCGGCTTTGCCCGCCGACTTCTATAAAATCGTAATTAAGACCTAATTCGGTAACTTTATTGCGGATATATTTGCCTGTGAAGCCCGCAACAAAGCCGAGAGCCATTGTTTCTTCCCCGAGCTCTTTTAAGGCGAGGGAAACGTTGATGCCCTTTCCGCCCACGGCAAGCCGTTCGCTTGCCGTCCGGTTCACGACTCCGCTTTTTATATTTGGTACCTGAACGTAATAATCCAGAGACGGATTGAACGTGACCGTGTAAATCATAAAATTACTTTAATTGATTTTACTTAATTTGTCAATAGAAAACAAAATTAAACGCTTGATTTTTTTGCTGCGCGGGGGATATAATATATAGAGATAATTTCTATTTTCGGGCCGGTTTCAGATTCGATTGCGGACGGAGAATGAGAAAAGCATACCAAAGGCTCGGCTTTGTAAAAACGGAAACTTAAATTTAAATGCAGAATCCAAAGATTCTAAAGTCGTTTCCTTCCCCTCTTTAAGAGCGGCAGGCATGGCTTGCGCTGCTTAACTTATAAGCGGTCCGTCGCCCCTTTTTCACCGTTGGAAAGCGTGCGGCGTTAATTAAACGGTAAACTCTTTCCGCGTTTTACCGCGCGCGGTAAGTTTTATTGAGCGGTACGCGCCTTTTAATCCCCGTCCGTCGGGATTGAAGGGTTAAGATTAAAGGCGGAATAAGTATGTAGAAAGCTCAGACAATTTCCGTAAGACTCGGGTGCAAGTCCCGACCGGTCCACCATAACAGGGGTATACGCACACTTTTGTATGGTGTGCGTTTTTTCTGTTTTCAGTTGCGCAATATAAATATTGACAGGGGCGGGTGCGGTTTTTATCGGTTGTTTTATTTGCGGAAAATTACTGTTTATATAAATTTATAAAAATTACAAAGTTTAACGGTTGCGCGTATTTATATATTATGGATGTGCGTTTTTATATTGTTGTTTGTCCGAAATATATCGATAAAACAACCGTATATAAAATGCCGTAGAAATACCGTTCAAATAGTTGCTTTTGAAGATTGAAAAATATGGTAAAGATTTTATATGGCATTAAAATCAGAATCCGAAATTTCGGATTCTGATTTTTTATTGTTGAAATTATGGATTTTTCTGATATAATGTTTTAGTATTTTAAATTATACGGTGTAGGCATGTCGGAAATAAAAATCGATAAATTATATAACATAATAATCGTAGGGGCGGGACCTGCCGGAATTTCTGCCGCGCTCAGCCTTAAAAAGCACGGCGTGGACGGAGTTTTGGTTTTGGAAAAGTATAGGTTTCCGCGCTACAAATGCTGTGCGGGTTATGTGACGCACAAAACTCTTTTCGCTTACGAAAAGGCGGGGCTTAACGTTAAAGACTGTAATTATTCTTTAATCAAGGATTTCAATATTTTTTATAAGAATAAAAACCGTTTGAAAATTGCGAACAGGTTTCTTTACACCAACGAAAAGATAGACAGAGTGGAACTCGATTACGGATTTTTCAAGCTTGCGAAATCTTCGGGACTCGAGATTTCGGAAAATACGACGATAATCAGTCACGATATAGAAAATAAAAGAGTTTCGCTTTCAAACGGACGCACGTTCGGATATAACTATCTTGTTTTTGCAGACGGAACTGCGGGCTTCGGCAGCAGTTACCAAAAGCGCAAAAAGTGCAATATAGCTTTGCAGATGACTTTTGAAAGCGAAAAAGAACAATCCATAGATATTCACTTTGGGATTACGAGGCGCGGCTATGCGTGGGTAAGCTCTTTTAACGGAATTACAAACGTTGGAATGACGGACGTGTTTTCGGGAAAAAAGGATTATAAGAAGATATTTTCGGAATTTTTGAAGGCGCAGAATTTTGACGCGGACACGGCAAATCTGAAATCTGCGTTTACGCCTATAGGAATGCGTAAGGCCGTTATAAACGGCAACGTGCTTTTTGTGGGCGACGCGGTCGGCGCGTGCGACCCGCTTACGCTTTCGGGACTGAGATATTCTTTGCTTACTGGAGAAGTGTGCGCGAAAGCGATTGCTTCGGGAAAGTTAGGCATATATAAAAAGTGCATAAGAAATTTAAAGTTAAAGTTTGTGGTTACCCGCGCGGTGCAAAAGGTTTTTTATATAAAATTTGTTATGGGTTTGACTTTTAACGTGCTTTGCGTATGCTTCGGCGGATTCGTCGGCAGAATTTTTAATAATTTCTTTGTAAATAAAAAGTGATTTTGGGCGGCTTTTTATATCGGTTTACTGAAAAACGGGGCTTGTAAAACCTTTAAACACGTGTTATAATTGTTAAAAGATACAAAGGATTATAGTTATGGAAGTGTTTGAAAAGGTTTCCGAAATTTTCGATATAGCCGTCAATTATCTTATATTGATTGTAGAGCTTATCGGCATAGTGATTCTGATGTACGCCATAGTTGCCGCGGTTATAGGTTTGATTAGACGGCAGGGGCATACAAGGCTGAAGCTTGCCGAAGGAATTGCGCTTGCACTTGAATTCAAGATGGGCGGCGAGCTGTTGCGCACCGTGATAGTGCGGGAATGGAACGAGCTTTTGATTCTGGGCGCGATAATACTGCTGCGCGCCGCGCTGACTTTCCTTATTCAGTGGGAAATAAAAATCGAACGCAAAAACGGCAATATGACGGATTTGGAATTAAAGGATATAAAGACGCCTTTAACGCAGGACTTGAAAAAGAAAAAGAGCAAAAAAGACGAAGAGCAGAATAAACAGGATTAAAAATGATTTTTGAAACGGTTGATTTGTACGCATATTTCAAAATCCCCCGCAGTGGTAACGGTGGCGAGGGAGGTTATCTTGCGGCGTACGCCAGAACGCGTGTGAATAATATTGCAGAGAAATCAAGACCTGCGATGCTGGTAATCCCGGGCGGAGGATACGGACATATTTCCGCAAGAGAGGGCGAGCCTGTCGCACTCAGGTTTCTGGCGGAAGGATTTTCTGCGTTCGTGCTGCAATATAGCGTAAATACCGCATATCCCGTGCCGCTTTTAGAGGCGGGAATGGCGGTGGCTTACATTAAGGAAAACGCGGAAAAATACGGCGTTGACGAAAATTTTGTGGCGGCGGTCGGGTTTTCCGCGGGCGGGCATCTTACGGGTATGCTTGCGACAATGTTCGGCGACGAAGTTTTCGGCGTTCTCGGTAAAAGCGCGCGTTTTGTAAGACCGGACGCGGTTGTTTTTTCTTATCCCGTAATAACTATGCGCGACGGTTTGACGCATAAGGGAACAAGGAATACGATAAGCGGCGGCGGAAAAATTGATTATTCCAAACTTTCGATTGAAAACAACGTGACTAAAAACTGTCCGCCGGCGTTTATATGGCATACTAATGAAGATAACAGCGTGGCGGTTGAAAATTCCTTTTTGATTGCTTCCGCTTATAAAAAGGCGGGCGTGCCGTTTGCTCTTCATATTTTTGAAAAGGGGTGGCACGGGCTAAGCCTTTGTACAGAAGAAACCAACAGCGGAACGAAAGAGGATTTGTCGGTTGCACATGTGGGCGTTTGGGTTAATCTTGCGCTTGACTGGTTGGCGGTGCACGGATTTAAACTTAAAAATATAAACTGAGTTAAAGTTATTTTAATAAACTTATAATAGAAAACAGCTAATGAACGGCTGATAATCGGCTGATGAACAGCGCCCGCGCAAAAATTTGCGCGGGCGCTGTTTATTATCTTTTATTATTTTCTTACTCCTAAAATATGTATTCCGCGGGCTTGCGCGAAATTATAGGAGTTGAGCGGTTTGTTATAAACGTCGTATGAGTGCGCGGCGACCAGAATTTTTCCGCGGGAAAATCCTACCACCACGGGGGAATGGTAAAAGTCGCCTGTAGCCCGACCGAGCTGAACTATGTCTCCGACTTCAAGCTTATCGAGCGGAACTTCTTCGGCGAAAGGTCCCGCGCCGTCGTTTCCGACCAAAAAATTATAAAGAAATTCAACGCCCGTCCACGAGGGCGTGCGGTCGTTTACGCTTTTGTAAAACCAGCCGAAAGTGGGGGTGAAGTTCATAACGCCCGCGCCCGCATAAATACATTGCGAGGCGAAGTTTGTGCAGTCGCCGCCTATATTTGAAAAGTCATAAAAGGCGGGATTTCTGCCGTAAGCCCATTTTTTGGCGTAGGCAACGGCTTTTGCTCTGTCATAATCGAAAATTTCCATGCTTTATTTTATGCTTTTGCGCTGAAAATGTTTGAATATTATTGAAAACGTTTATTATAAAATATATATTTATATTCTAGGAAATACGGAATGAAAATTATTGCTTTATACGGAAAAGGCGGCTGCGGTAAATCTACAACTATTGGATTGCTGTATAATATAATGCTTAAAAACGGCTTTTCGGTAATAGAGGGTTTAAATTTAAACGGGGCTGATTTTTCTGCGGTTTTGGAAAAGGACGGGCATAAAGTCGGATTAACAACTTACGGCGATAATGCTTCATGTTTAAAAAAGCCTTTTGAACTGTTTAAAAAGTATGATTGCGAGTTGGCGGTAAGCGCGGGGCGTATGAGGAGAACGAAAGGAGGTTCGGTATTATTTTTGGAAAGTATTGCAGGTAAGTCTGCTGTTACATGGCATGAGAAAGCAATAGTTTCAAATTATTCCGACGGTTTTGATATCAAAGAAGAAATTGACGGGATTAACCGAATTCAAGCTGAAAGTTTGTATAATCAGATTATTTTTAATCTATAATCAATATGTTAATTGTATTTAAGCTAAACGGCGGGTATTAAGACCGCCGTTTATTGACAATTTTTTAAAAATTGAGT
This sequence comes from uncultured Christensenella sp., assembly GCA_910577375.1. Classification (GTDB taxonomy): domain Bacteria; phylum Bacillota; class Clostridia; order Christensenellales; family Borkfalkiaceae; genus Coproplasma. Next base: position 89,913 of record CAJTLT010000002.1, on the reverse strand, counting down.
ATAATAATCAAGTATGAAGATTTGTGTTTTCGGCGCGGCAAGTGCGCATATAGACGATATTTACGTTAAAAAAATAGAAGAGCTTGGCGAAATGCTTGCTAAGAGGGGGCATTCGCTTGTTTTCGGCGCGGGCGCTACGGGGCTTATGGGGGCTGCCGCGAGAGGATTTAAGCGCGGAGGCGGATATATTCACGGCATTATTCCCGAATTTTTCCGCGAAGAGGGCGTTGAAATAATTTACGACGATTGCGACAAAATGACTTATACCAAAACCATGTCTGAACGCAAGCAGAAAATGGAGGACGATTGCGACGCCTTTATAATTGCGCCCGGAGGAATAGGCACGTTTGAAGAGTTTTTCGAGGTGCTTACATTAAAGCAGCTCGGCAGGCATAAAAAGGCGATTGTCGTTTATAACATCGGGAATTATTATGACGAGCTTGAAAACTTTATGAAAGTAGTTTACGAACGGAAGTTTATAAATTTCAAGTGTTACGAGATGTATTCTTATTTTGATTCCGCGGAGGAGATTGCGGATTATCTCGAAAGCTATGAGCCTTCGGATACTCCCTGGCAAAAGCTTAAAATCAACGACTGAGGAATTTTATGATTAACGTTTGTTTCGTCTGCCTTGGGAATATATGCCGTTCTCCTATGGCCGAGCTTATATTTAAGGATATGACGGAAAAGCGCGGGCTTGCGCTTTCCTTTAATGTTTCTTCGCGCGCGACTTCTTCTTACGAAGTCGGAAACCCTATTTATGCTCCCGCAAAACGCACGTTAGAAGAGCATAATATAAAGGGCGGGCACCGTTCGTGTCAGCTTACCAAAAGCGACGTTATAAATAACGACTACATTCTTGTTATGGACAGCGGCAATCTTATGGACGTTTTAAGGCTGACGGGCGGGGAGTACGGCGATAAAATTTTTAAGCTTTGCTCGTTTACCGATAATCCGCGCGACGTGGCGGACCCTTGGTATACGCGTGATTTCGAAAAGGCGTTCAACGATATATATGACGGCTGCAACTGCTTTTTGGAGTATCTTTTGAAAGAGAAAAAGGAAGCGTTCGATTACGATAAAAGACATTGAAGTTATAAAAAGCGCCACGCGGTTAAATAAACCGCGTGGCGCTTTAAGATTTAAATTTAATTATTGGTCTTTATTTTTTGTGAAAACGGACTTCCAGCCGTTTTTTTTTGCGCTTCGGCCGCTTCGCCGCGTCTGTCTTTGCCGTAGAAGAAAAGCGCAACGGTGCCTGGCCCGACGTGGGAACCCGTGCAAAGGTCGTAATATTCTATAATTACGTCTTTTGCGCCGCGGGCTTTGACGAGTTCGGCAAGCTCCAAAGCGTCTTCCTCGCAATCCGCGTGGCAAATTGCAACCGTCTGGTTTTCGGGATTTTCAACGTTTTGCGAAAATGCGTCCGCAAGAGCGGAAAGTGCTTTCTTTCTGCCGCGTTCTTTTCCGCAGGAAACAAGTTTTGCAGGCGAACCGTCGTCTGCGCGCAAAATGGGTTTTATATTGAGCAGTGTTCCCGCGATTGCGAGAGTGGTGGAAATTCTTCCGCCCTTTTTAAGGTATTTCAAATCCGCGACGGTAAGATAGCTGTTTATCTTGTAAGTGTTGCGGGCAAGCCATTCCGCGCACGATTCAATGCTTTCCCCCATATCGCGGAGGTCTGCAATTCTGAGGGCGAGCATTCCCGCTCCCATTGACGCGTTGGCGCTGTCACAAACGTAAATTTTGCAGTTTGGATATTTCTTTTCAAGTTCTTTTTTTGCGTTTACCGCTTGATTGTAAGTGCCGCTTATGCCGGAAGAAATGGTAAAGAGCATAACGTCTTTGCCCGCTTCAAGGGAGGGCGTGAGGTGTTGCATTACTCTGTCCATACCGATAAGCGAGGTTTTTATGTCGGCTCCGTTTCTCAAATCTTCATAATATTTTTTTGCCGTGTCTACAAACGCAAAATCCTTTTCGTAGCAAAGCCGTTCTTCGCCGTTTACAGTGCAGGAATAAGGGATTACGCCGATATTGTGCTTTTTAATGAGGTTGTCGGGAATATTCGCGCCCGAATCAACAAAAATATCAAATGAATTCATAAAAAATTATCTCCGTTGCGGAAAAGTTCTTATACCTACATTATTACACAAAAGGACAAAATTACAACCTACTTGTGCGGGCGCGCTCTCCACTGTTAAAATTTACAATTCTACCGCACAATTTTCACACTCTACTCACAGTAGAGTTGCATTTTTCCTTCGTATGTGTTAAAATGTTGCACATGAATGATTTGAAGGACGTTGTCTCGAAAAACCTTGTCGAGCTGAGAACGCAGGCGCACCTGACGCAGCTTCAGCTTGCCGAAATGTTGAACTATTCGGATAAAGCCGTTTCGAAATGGGAACGGGGAGAGGCTATTCCCGATATAAGGGTTCTTTTGCGCATTTCCGAAATTTACGGCGTCACGCTTGACGATATCGTAAAGGACGGCAGCGTTGCTCCGCAGATTCAGCCGAAAAAGAAGATTAACGGAAAGCGTGCGTTTATAACCGTGCTTTCGGCTATTTTCGTCTGGTTTGTTGCTACGGGGATTTTTACGGTATTTTATTTTATACAGCCGACAGCCGCATATGCGTATCTTGTTTTTGTGGTTGCTCCGCTGCCGACGGCAATCGTTTTAACGGTGTTTTCCGCGTTGTGGGGCAACAGAATTACAAACGCGCTGACGTCGTCGTTTATACTTTGGTCTTGCGTGGTGATTTTTCACGTTTTTGTTCTTGCGTTCAGCGAATTTACGCAGATTTACTTTTTGTATATCGTTGCGGCGGTGTTCGAGCTTTTGATAATTTTGTGGTTCGTATATCGTTGGTATTCCGCGCATAAGGGAGTTAAAAACAAAAATAAAAATAAAGAAACAGACAATAGCGAAAAAGCTTGAGAGGATATTAATATGGATTTGAAAAAACTAGCAGAAACTTTGATTCCGGATAACGATTTGCTTCCGCCGGAAGAATACGAAAATATCTTCCCCGCCCGCGAACTTGAAAAGGGCGCGGAAGTAACCCGCCTTGCGCCTTCGCCTACGGGCTTTATACATCTCGGCAACCTTTATTCCGCGCTTGCCGACGAGAGGTGCGCGCATACTACGGGCGGCGTGTTTTATCTCAGAATAGAGGATACTGACGAGAAGAGAAAAGTTGAAGGCGCGGTTGAAAGCGTTATCCGTTCTTTGAAATACTTCGGCATAAAGTTTGATGAGGGCGCGGAAATAGAAAGCCCTTTGAATAAATACGGACCTTATTACCAAAGACGACGTGCAAAGATTTACCGCTCTTTTGTAAAAAAGCTTATTGAGGAAGGGCTTGCATATCCTTGCTTCTGCACTGCGGAAGAGCTTGACGAAGTGCGAGCAAAACAGACTGAAAACAAGGAAACCACGGGATATTACGGGGGGTATGCAAAATGCCGCAACCTTACCGAAGAGCAAATTTATAAAAATATCGAAGACGGCAAGCCGTTTGTAATAAGGCTTAAATCGCAGGGAAGCATAGAAAACAAAATTACTTTCCGCGACGCGATAAAGGGCGACATAACCGTTACGGAAAACGACCAGGACGTGGTTATTTTAAAATCGGACGGTATTCCCACATATCATTTTGCGCATGCGATTGACGACCATTTTATGCGCACTACTTTGGTTATCCGCGGCGAAGAATGGCTTTCGAGCCTGCCCGTGCATATAGAACTGCATAAGGCTTTGGGCTTTAAGCCTCCGAGATACGCGCATACGTGCTCGCTTATGAAGATGGACGGCGGAACAAAGCGCAAGCTTTCAAAGAGAAAAGACCCCGAACTATCCCTCGACTATTACAGAAAAGCGGGTTATTATCCGCTTGCTGTGGTTAAATATCTGATGACCGTTTTAAACAGTAATTTCGAGGAATGGACGCTTAAAAATCCCGACGGGGATTACCGCGATTTCAAATTCAAAATCGATAAAATGGGCAAGAGCGGGGCTTTGTTCGACCTCGATAAGCTCAACGACGTTTCGAAAACGGAGATTTCAAAGCTTTCCGCAGAGGATTGCTATGAGTTTTTAAAGGAATGGGCGGACGAGTTCGGCACGGAAAAAGACAAAGAGCATTTTAAAAACAGAGATTATATAGTAAGCATTCTGAACCTTATAATGGGCACGAACGGAAAGAAGAGAAGAAAGGATATAGAGCGCGCCGAACAGGGCGTAAGACTTATCGATTATTTCTTTGACGATACGTTCAATCCCGCGCGTGAATTCCGTTTTGACAAGAATACGGTGAACGGCGTTCTGGAACAGTTCGCCGCGGTATATGAGCCGTCTGACGATAATTCGGCGTGGTTTGCGAAATTAAAAGAGGTTGCCAAAAACTGCGGTTTTGCGGCGGAGATGAACGATTACAAGGCGCACCCCGAAAATTATAAGGGAAGCGTTTCGGACGCGGCGGAAATTCTGCGCGTTGCCGTTACGGGCAAACCCAATTCCCCAGATTTATGCACGATTATGGGAATACTCGGCAAAGACCGTTCCGTTAGAAGACTTTTAAGCGCAAAAATAAACTGAACGCGAATATAATATAACCGCAATATTTGCGGCGATTGAAAGAGGTTATAACCTATGTTGGAATTAAAGAGCATAACAAAAGATTACGCGGTTGCGGGAGGAGCCGTTCACGCGCTCAAAGGCGTGAGCATTAAATTCCGCAAAAACGAATTTGTTTCCATTCTCGGAGCTTCGGGCTGCGGAAAGACTACGCTTTTGAATATTATCGGCGGACTTGACAAATACACGTCGGGAGACCTTGTTATCGAAGGCAAGTCCACCAAGGAATACAAGGACGGCGACTGGGATACTTATAGAAACCACTCCATAGGCTTTATATTCCAAAGTTATCATTTGATTCCGCACCAGACGATTTTGCAGAACGTGGAGCTTGCGTTGCTTATTGCCGGCGTGGATAAGGAAGAACGCAGACGCAGGGCGATAGAAGCGCTTGAAAAAGTGGGACTTGGCGACAAGATACATAACCGCCCCAACCAGCTTTCCGGCGGACAGGCGCAAAGGGTTGCGATTGCGCGCGCTCTCATAAACGACCCTGAAATAGTGCTTGCGGACGAACCTACGGGCGCCCTTGACAGCAAGACGAGCGTTCAGATAATGGAGCTGCTGAAAGAAATTTCGCGCGACAGGCTCATTATTATGGTTACGCACAACCCCGAGCTTGCCGAGCAGTATTCGACGAGGATTATACGACTGCGCGACGGCGAGGTGATTGACGATACCAAACCGTATGACGGAGAGAACGAAATTCCCGCTGCGGTTCGGGAGGAAAAGGGGGCGGAGAACTCCGCCGTTCCCGCAGAGAGCGGGAACGTGAAAACCAATAAGGGCAAAAAGAAAAAGACGAGTATGTCTGTGGGGATGGCGTTTTCGCTTTCTTTGAAAAACCTTTTGTCCAAGCGCAAGCGCACGGCTATGGTTTCGGTTGCGGGCAGTATAGGAATAATAGGCGTTTCCATGGTGCTTGCGATTTCTTCGGGCGTGCAGTCTTATATCCACAGTATGGAAAACGATATGCTTTCTGGTTATCCGCTTACCATATCGCAGACGGCGGTGGATTATCAGTCGCTTATGGATTTTGCGGCGAGTTCGAACGTTGACGTCGATATAGACAGACTCAATGATAAGGTTTATGTGGATTCGCTGATAAAAACGCTTATGAGTATGGGCGACACAATGACCACGAACGAGATTACAGAAGAATACGTTGATTTCGTGAGCAAGATGCCCTCGGAATATTACAACGCACTGCAATATAAATACGGTTTCGAACCGGCGCACAATATTTATACTAATTTTAAACTCGATGCGGAAGATGAAGGCGAGTGGGCTTCGATTACGGGCATACGCACGATGTATACTGCCGTTCTCGGAGAAGTTGGCAAAAAGGAAGGAAACGAAAAGTATACCCAGTTTGCCTCGATTATTCCCACCGTTGACACCTTCAAGGAAATGCCCGACAATTATGAATATATTCTTTCGCAATACGATATTGTTGCCACGAATATAGACAAGACGGAAAAGCTTACCGAAAACGAGCTTAAAGATATTTTCCAAAGCAAAGACAGCCTTATTATGGTTATAGACGAACAGGCTACCACCGATTTGGTTTTGGGGCAGTTCGGATATTTTACGCAGGAAGAGTTCCTTGCGTATGCGGAAAAGGTAAATATAGAATCGAACGGCGACGGCGATACAAGCGAGCTGGACAGTATATTGCAGGGATATATAGACGGAAAGGATTTCGATTTCTTTTTGGATAAAGGGGAGGAAAGCACTTTCAAATGGTATCCGAACGATACCGTTTACAAAGCGGCGACCCCGGCAGATATGCTGTTTATCCCCGGTACTTCGGTTGGGGATTATTCCTTGGCGGATTATAAATATCTTGCCTATGCGGACGATTTTGACGAGGACAGGGATAAATCCGACGACGTGGATTTAAAGGTTAAAGTAATTTTGCAAAAGAAAGAAAATCTTTCTTACGGCTGTTTGAGAACGGGCTTATATTACACGAAGGCTTTGACCGACCATACTTTGGAAACGGGCAGAGCCAGCGACGTGGTAAAACATATAAACCGACAGGAAGGGAAACAGCTTAACGGTATGCCGTTCCGCTTTCATTATACTTTTGAAGGAACGTATCACGACAAAAACGACAAAGGGCTGCCGCTTTCTTATTTGTTTATAAATTCAAGCGGAAATATGATGACGCAGATGATGAACCAGATGATGGGCAATGGAGGTGACCAGTACGCAAATATGCGCGTGGGGGCGGCTTTGGTCGGCGGGGCGGAAATACCCGTGGCGTTCAATATTTATCCTTTGGATTTCGACAGTAAGGATAACGTTACTAATTATCTCGACGGCTGGAACAGACTTTGCGAAGAGGGCGCGTCATACAAATGGACGGCCGCGGACGGAACGCAGAAAGAAACCGTTTTGTCAGAGGCGAATATTGTAAAATACACCGATACCGTGGGAATGATTATAACGATGGTCAACACTATGATTGAAATGGTGACCATAGCTTTGGTGGCGTTTACCGCGCTTTCTTTGGTGGTTTCAACAGTTATGGTAGGAATAATAACCTATGTTTCGGTTGTGGAGCGCGTAAAGGAAATAGGTATACTCCGTTCTGTGGGCGCAAGGAAAAAGGATATAAAACGGCTTTTCAACGCGGAAACGTTTATTATAGGTTTTGCGTCGGGGCTTGTGGGCATAATTGCCACGTATATTATTTCTCTAATAATCAATATTGTGGTCGGCGTTTTGTACGGAATTTTTACCATATGCGCGCTGCCTTGGTGGCAGGCTTTGGTAATGGTTCTGATAAGCGTTGCGCTTACTCTTATATCAGGACTTATACCCGCGGCGGCTGCGGCGAAGAAAGACCCCGTTGTTGCGCTCAGAACAGAATAAATTAAGTAAACAAATACTTAAAATAAGGGAAAATTTGTTGACAGTATATTAAGCTTGTGGTAAAATAAGGAAGTAATAAATCTTAGAGGTAATTTATGAAAAAGATTTTTAAGGGACTTGGAATTTTGGCTGCTTCTACCGCTCTTTGCGTAGGCATCGGCGCTACCGCGGGTTGCTCCGGCGGATACAACGGCGAATATATCGGTTCTTATCATTATAATTCGTGGGGACACGAATACGGTATGATGGTTAAAGTAACCGTTGAAAATAATATTATCACGAAAGTTGAAGATATTACCAATACCGACCTTGAGAAGCAGAGCGGCAAAGTTAAAAACGAGGCCGGCGAGCTTGTTGAACAGGCAAGCGGCGTTACGTGGGTTGTTGTGAGCGACAGCTGGACTAACAAAGATGTTTGGAACGAAAATGCGGCTTGGCTCCTTCAACAGTACGAAGGTATGTCTGTTACGGACATTAAGAATACGAAAGTATTTATCCAGAGTTCCGGATGCCCTTATAATCTTGTTGATAAAAACAACAATCCCAGAAACCCCCAGTTGGCTGAAAGCGGATTGGTTATAACCGGTGCGTCGCAGGGAAGCGGCAGATGCTTGCTTGCTATTCAGGACGCGCTTAGCAAATAATTTTAACAAAAGTATAACCCGCCTTTGAAAGGCGGGTTTTTTGTTGCTATTTGTCGGTTTTTATTTTATAATATGGCTATGAAATTATTTAAAATATTTTCAGTATTTTCCGCCGCATGCGGTGTTGCGCTGTTTTGTGCGGGCTGTAACGGAAAAACTTTCAGCATATATACGAATATGCCCGAAGGCAGTTTTGAAATAAGCGACAAAAATTACACGCTGGGCGGGATAATTCCTGGCTATGTTCCGACCGAAAAAGAAGTTTTGCCGTCGGCGGAAAACTTTACTTCTAAGCGCCGTATGTATTATTCTATGACGTCTAACGCAGAGCTTGTTGTTTCTGCCGACTTTACTGCCGAGGGGGCGGAGGACAAGTATTCCGAGTTTGTAAGCGCGGTCGGTGCGGAACTTTCGGCGATAGACAAAGCGCTTTCCGTAACGGTTGTAAATTCGGACGTAAGCAAGTTCAATAATGCCGCGGCGGGCGAAACGGTTGAAATTTCGCACACGGCTTATAAAGTTTTGAACCTTGCAAAGTCTGTTTACGATTTGACAAGCGGTTATTATAACCCCGCTTTGTATTATAATGTTTTTGCTTACGGCTTCGGCGGGGCGTATGATTATCCCAAAGATGAAAGCGAATTGCCCGACGAAGAAACCGTTGTGCAATATAAAGAACTTGCTCGGCATTTCGGCGAAGTGCTGTTAAGTTGCGGCGAAGGGGAAAACGAGGGCAAATATTTTGTGACGAAACCCGAGTTTTCAATTGAAGTCGGCGGCGAAAATCTGGCAATGAAAGTTGATTTGGGCGGTATCGGCAAGGGTTATGCGGTTGACTGCGTAGACAAACTGTTTGAAGAATACGGTTATGAATACGGATATTTCAATTTCGGTTCGAGCAGTATGCTTGTAAAGGGATATACGGACGGTGGCTCATATAACGTTGGTTTTGCCGGACCCCGTTCGCCTATGCGCGAACCGTATCTTTATACCAAAATACAAGGGGAAAAGCTTTCTACAAGCGGAGATAACGAACAGGTTTACAGTATAGGCGGTAAGCGTTATTGTCACATAATAGACCCCACTACGGGTAAACCCGTGCAGACGGGTATTATGTCGGTAACGGTTATAGGCGGCAGCGCGGCGGAGGACGATGCTTTAACGACGGCGATTATGGCAATGGGCAAAGAGCGCGCCGTGCAATTTATTGAAGAAAAGCTTGCGGACAGAAAGGTTGCGTTCTGCTGTGAATAGATATGTCTTTAAAAAAGGTTAAGGAAGTAAAAAAAGACAAGGGGTTTAAGCTCTTTGACTTAATAATTTACGGCGTTATAGCCGTTTTTGTTGCCGTTCTGTTTACAGTTATTTTTACCACGCAGAATAAAACCCCTATTGCGGGGGTAAGGATTTGCGTTGCAGCGGAGGTAGTGTTTGAATACGAATTCGGCGGCGAACCGAGCTATAAAGACGGATTGGACGTTGAAGAGAACGGAAACAGTTTGACTGTTACCGTGCACGCGGATAACGGTTATAACAAGGTTTATATAGACAAGCTGACAAAGACTGTAAAAGTAATTGAAGCGGATTGCCGCGGTAAGCAGTGTATGTATTTTGCGCCGATTGAAAATAATTCGCAGTTGATTTATTGCAGTCCGCATGCTTTGCGGATAGAACCTCTGATAAACGATTTTAATAATCCCGATATAATTATGTAAAAGGTTTTTGAAGATAAACAAATCCGCCCCGCACAACAGCGCGGGGCGGATTTGTTTATAAATTTAATTTGCTTTGTTTTCTTCCGTTTCTGTTTTTGCGGGAGTTTCTTCCGCAACTACTTTACGGCTTATGATAATATGTCTGGGGCACTTTGCAACGCATGTAAGGCAACCAGTGCATTTGGAATAATCGATTTCGGGCAAGTTGCCGTTCATCGTTATTGCGCCGTGGGGGCACGCTTTTGCGCATATGCCGCAAGCGATACAGCCGACCTTGCAAACCGACGTAACTTCTTTGCCTTTGCATTGCGAAGAGCAGGCAACGAATACTGGAGCGGAGGCGGGGATACGTTCTATAATTCCTTTGGGACAAGCGGTAATGCACGCTCCGCACGATATACATCTGTCGGGGTCAACCTGCGCAAGTCTGCCCGTAACTTCTATGGCGTTTTCGGGGCAAACGGCTTTACAGTCGCCGCAGCCGAGACAAGCATAAGAACAAGCTTTGTTGCCGCCGAGGAGCGAGTTGCAAGACGTGCAAGTGGGATTTCCTTTGTATTCGAATTTGTCTGCACAGTTTTCGATTCCGCCGTTGCATTTTACAACCGCAACGGTGGGTTCTTCGTCTTTGAGTTCTATGCCGAGAAGCTTTGCGATTTCCGCTTTCTTTTCGGGGGAGGTAACGTGGCAATCGGAAAGGCTTCCGCTGCCGTCGGCAAGCTTGGAGGCAAATCCGCTGCAGCCCGAACAGCCGCAGCCGCCGCAGTTGGCGCCGGCAAGGTTATCGAGGATTTTCGTGATTTTTTCGTCGACGTTTACCTTGAATACTTTGCCTACGATAATTATCAGCGCGCCGATTAAAAGCGCTGAGCCAGCAAAAATTCCTGCGACAATGCCGACCGTAATCCATGTCTGGTTGGTAATTTCAAGTAAATTCATATCTTCCCTCCTATAAGCTTATATAGCCGAACACGGCGAACGCCATGCAGATAAAGCAAGCGGTTACCATTGCGATGGGGAAACCCGCAAGCGCTTTGGGGGTTTTGTAGCAATTGAGCTTTTCGCGCATACCGCTCATTATAATCATAACGAGGGTAAAGCCGAGACCTGCGAACAACGCGTAGAGCGCCGCCCAGCCGATATTCATTGCAACGCCTTCGCCGAGGATTGCGGACATATCGCCGATAAGAAGTTCGGTTACGCCGAGAACCGCGCAGTTGGTTGTTATCAAGGGGAGGTAAATGCCCATTGCTCCGTAAAGGGAGGGGGAAACTTTTTGTATAATCTTTTCAAGCATCTGCACGAGAGAAGCTATTATAAAGATAAAGAATATGATTTCCAGAAACTCTATCTGAAGGGGAACCATAACGTAGGTGTAAATGGGATATGTAACCAGCGTAGCCAAAAGCATGACCAGGGTTACCGCAATTCCCATACCCGCCGCGCTCGACGTCTTTTTGGAAACGCCGAGGAAAGGGCAGATGCCGTACGTTTTTACGGTGATAAAGTTGTTTGTAAGCACCGCGGAAAGAACTATAGCGATAAACGTACCCATAAATTACGCTTCCTCCTTTAAAAGATTTTCACGTGCGAGCTTGTTTGCTTTAACTCTGCGCGCGCGCTCGAAGTTATCGATTATGTATACGAAAACCGCAATGCAGATACCGTATACGAGGAACGCGCCCGCGGGCTTTGCAAGCATGCCGATTTGGAAATCCATAATCTGCGCGCCGAAGAGGGAACCCTTTCCGAGGAATTCGCAGATTATGCCCATTATCGTGAGTGCGATTGTGAAGCCCAAGCCGTTTGCAATTCCGTCAACCGCGGATTCGACAACGCCGTTTTTGCTTGCGTATGCTTCCGCTCTGCCGAGGATTATGCAGTTAACGACTATGAGCGCAAGGAAACCGCCTAAGCTGTCGTACAAATCGGGGAGGAACTTTTCAAGGAACATTCTCATAAAAGTTACAAGTGTAGCGATTATTACGATATAGCAGGGGATGCGCACGGAGTTGGGTATAACTTTTCTCAGCGCGGAGATTATGATGTTCGAAAGAGTGAGAACTACAAGAACGGTCAAGCCCATACCCATTGCCGAAAAGGCGGAAGAGATAAGCCCGAGCGTAGGGCACGTGCCCAGAACAAGCATAAACGTGGGGTTTTGGAAAATAAGTCCGTCTAAAGTGATTTTCTTGTACTTATTCATTTTCCTGCCCTCCTTGTTCCATTGATATTATAGTATTGTAGTTTGCCGCCGCGAAAGCCGCTGCATTCAGGCAGAGATAGTTGGATTGCGTTGCGCCTGTGATAAGGTCGGAACCGTTAAGCGAACCGATTGTTCCCAAATCCGCACCGTTTTGAAGTATGCCTTTGATGCCCTCGATATCTTTGCCTATGAACAAGCTGCCGTCGAGAATGGAAGCAAGCATTTTCGATTCGTATCCGCTGGTCGAACCGTTTTTGATAATGTCGTAATCGCTGATGATTCCGTTTTCGCCTACGGTTACGTCGATTGTGAACTGAATGGCGTTTCCGAAACCGTTTGTTTTGATGTGGAATATAACTTCTTTTGTTTCGGCGTTATATTCGTGCGAAGTTTCTTTGGTTATAATGTTTTTAACATATTCGAAATCTGCGTAAATGTCTTCTGCAAGGTTTCCGAGTTTTGCGTTTATGAAATCTACTGCGCCGTTTACAGCGTTGCATATTGCGTTTGACGACATACTTGCTCCGCTTGTAAGATAACCGTCGGAAGTGGTGAAGTAGAAGTCTTTTGCGGGATTGTTTTCAAAACTGTTTAAAAAGTTTTGCGATATTTTGCTTATATAGGATTGGTTTTTGTTGCTGTCTATAACGACTTTGCCGATGCCGGAAACTTTTCCGCCCTTGACTTCGACTACTACCCAGCAGGTTACCGTTCCGTTTTCAAAACCGCCTTTGCCGGTGGATTTTACAAGGTAGTTGCCGTCGTCTTTGATTTTATAAGCTTCGTTTATCGTAGCGTTGCTGTTATAATCCGCGACCGTCACGCTTTCCGTTTTTACGGATTTTCCGTAAATTTTATTTATGGCTCTTTCAAATCTTTCTTCGTCGGTTACGTAAAGCAGGCTGTTCATAATAGTAAGGAAAATTCCGCTTACGAGCAGTACGCATAAAAGAGCGATAATGCATTTGAATACGTTGCCTTTGAAAAATTCTTTAACGCTCATTTATTTGCCCTCCTTTTGGGTTTTTACTTTTTTGAAACCGAAGGGTCTTTGGATTATGTATTTATCAATAAGAGGAACAAAGAGGTTCATAAGCATGATTACGAACGACGTAACTTCGAGCCTTGTGAAATATCTCAGAACGGCAATCAGTATCGCCGCGGCTACGTAATAAACTATCTGGCCGTAAACTCCTTTGGGAGAAGTTACATAGTCGGGGAACATAAACACCGCGCCGAACAGCACGCCGCCCGAGAAAATGTGGGGGAGGAAGAGTTCCATGTTGTAAATGTATCCGCCCGTAGCTATGTATGTGAATCCGGACATAAACACAGCGGTAAATCCGAAAACGGCTATGAAGAGGAGGGGCTGCCACCATTTGATTACGTTTCTTATAGCAAGATAAACGTAACCCAAAAGTATCGCGGCTTTGCAGGTTTCTCCTATACAGCCCGCAACGCCCGTGCCGAGGAATAAATCCAAAACGGTTATTTTTGTGGCGGGGTTGCCTTCGGAAGGCAACAGCCAGTGGAGGTTTGTTGCGTCGGTGAATATTCCGCTGTCAAAGTCGAGCGCGGGTATTTGCGCCGCGGTATAAGTTGTGAGCGCAAAGCTTAAAAACATAAACACGCGCCCTGCCGCCGCGGGGTTTACAAGGTTTTTGCCCGTGCCGCCGAAAAGCATTTTGACAACCGCTATTGCAAAGATGCTTCCGATTAATACTTCGTACCACTTTGCGGATGCGGGAAGGATAAGCGCAAGAATAAGCCCCGTAACGACGGAAGTGAAATCAAACTGTTTCCACCATCTCAGGCAAACCTTGCCCGCGTCTTTGCACTTGTTTGAAAAGCCTTTGTTTGCGATAAAGAAATAAACGAACTCCGTGACCACGCACGCGCCTACCGCGACAAGCTCAATCATAAGAGCAAGCCAGCCGAAGAACACCAGACCCGCTCCCGCCGCGGGTGCAAGCGCGATGCAAACGTCAATCATTATGCCGCGCGTTGTTCTTTTGGATTTAACGTGGGGAGGAGTGGAAATAACGACCGTATTATCCATTTATCATTCTCCTTGTTTGGTTTTGCGAAGTTCAGCCTTCGTTTTGCGTATCGCCTGAATTAAGGGGCGTTTTGCGGGGCAAACGTATTCGCACGCGCCGCATTCGATGCAGTAGGAAACGTTTCCGTATTTAGCCGCCGCGTCGAAATCGCCCGCCGCGGAATAGAACGCGGTGTTCATAGGCATAAGGTGCATCGGGCACACGTCGGCGCACTTGCCGCAGTTGAGGCAGGGGGTGGGTTCGTCCGCCGCCGCTTCTTTTGCGGAAAGGAGCAATACGCCCGAAGTGGTTTTGTGTATATAATTTTCATAGTCTGCCATTGCAACGCCCGTCATCGGTCCGCCCTGAATTACCTTTTTGGGCGTTTCGCTTTCGCCGCCGCAGTAATCGACTATGTCCTGTACGGAAGCGCCGACCTTTACCCAAAGGTTTTTAGGCTCTTTTACGGCTTTGCCAGAAACGGTTACAACTCTTTCATAAAGAGGTTTGCCTTGTTCGACTGCTTCGCAAACGGCAAAACACGTTGCTACGTTCTGGACCACAACTCCGTAATCTGCGGGAAGCTTGCCTAAGCCGACTTTTTTGCCCGTGGTTACGTAAATGAGCTGTTTTTCTCCGCCCATAGGGTATTGTTTGCGTAAGATAACGACTTTGATATCCTCATAAGGTTCGAAAAGCTTAATCGCGTCGGGTTTGTTGGCTTCTATGCCGATAATGATATTAGAAACGTTAAGCGCTTTTGCAACGTATCTTGCGCCGCGCACGATTTCTTCCGTTTTTTCAAGCATAAGGCGGTGGTCGCATGTGAGATAAGGTTCGCACTCCGCGCCGTTGATAATCAACGTATCCACGGGAGTTTTGGGGGTAACCTTAACCGCAGTGGGGAAGCCCGCTCCGCCGAGACCAACGACGCCGCAGTCGCGGATGCGTTCTTTGATTTCTTCCGCCGTAGGGTCGCTGAGCGCGGGGAAACGGAATTTTTCTCCGCCACTCTGCGTTTTGATAACGATAAACGTTTCTTTTACGCCGCCCGAACCTGTTTTTTCTTTGATTTCCTCAACCGTACCCGCAACGCTCGCAAACACGTCGGAAGAGACGGCTCCGTCCGCTTTTGCGATTAACTCGCCCTCTTTGACCGCTTGTCCCGCGGAAACTACGGGAACGGCGGGATTGCCGAGCGACTGCAAAGTGGAAACGGCTACCATTTCCGGTTCCGGCATAACTTCGAGGGGACGGGAAGAGCTTAACTCTTTTGCGCCCTTCGGGTGAATGCCGCCGAAGTAGTACTTTCCTTTTACTGCTTTCAAATTTAACCTCCGTTTTATAAGGATTTTTTACTTTTATTTTTTTCTTTTATCATTTTTTCGAAAACGTTCTGCGGAACGCCTCTGAACAGGAGCATTGTAACTCCGCCGACGGCCGCGCCGGAAAGTATGCCGAGAAGTACAAGGTATGGCATATATCCGAACATCAGAACCGAACCCGATAAAAATACGAAAACGATATTTTGCGTTATGTTATGCGCAACCGCCGCGGTTATGGAAACAGCCATTACCGAAATGCGTGGATACGCAACGTACATAAGAACAGAAGAAACCGCCATGGAAACTATTCCGCCCGTAAAGCTGTATAAGAGCATAGAAACGTTTCCTGCATAAAAAGAGCCGAGCAGCGTGCGTACCGCAACAACCGCAAAAGCTTCGAGCGGCGAATACATTATCAGCGCCGCAAACGAAAAGATGTTTGCAAGCCCCGGTTTGGCGCCCGGAATTATCATCGGCGGGAATAAGCTTTCTATTATGAACATTATAAGGCTAAGCCCCGTGAATATCGCCAGAACGGCTGTTTTTTTCGCTGTGCTCATAATAATGTGATTATACACTAAATTATATAATTAGTAAATTGTATAAGCCCGCTTTTTTGAAATTTTTCAATATTTTTTTACTTAATTGCGGGCAGTGTGTTTTCGTCTGTTAAAAGCGGCGATATAAATATTTGCATTGCCGCCGTAAAACCGCGGAAAATAAGTTTTGCGGGTCGGGCGTAATCTTTGTCGGGAACATAAAAAAAGCCCGCAAAAGCGGTGCGCACGGTTTTTATTTTGTTTGGAAATATTGTTTTACGGAGGCGGAAAAGGTGTGGTAACCTTGATTTTTTTTACGGTATATGCGGCTGAAAATATGTATTTATTGTTCGGCGGCGCAAAGATTAGTTTTGTATGCCGGGTATCGTGTTAACTATATCGGCTATTGAAATTTTCAGCGATTCGGGCAGTCTTCTGTAATTGAGCATAAATTTTATTTCCTGCGGGGTCAGTTCCATATATTCTTCGTCTTCCGTGAAAAACTGAGCCAGAGTGCATCCCAGAGTATCGCACATAGTTTCCAGATTATACACCGACGGCACCGTCCCGCGGGAAAAAGTGTTTGCCAGCGTAGACTGGTTTATGCCCGAAAGCTCGGCTAAACGATAAACGCTCATATTGCGTTCAAGCCTGAGTTTGTTAAGCTTTTTGATAACGTCCATTTCCCGTGTACCTCCTATAATAAAGTAAGTATACCAAAATCTAACTATAAGAATTTCAAAATAAAGTCAATAAAATAGTTAAATATGACAAAATCAAACGATATATTACGGTTTTTGAGGTATTTTAGGGTAAAAACGGCATTATTTTTAATTAAAATATTGCGAATATCAAGCGGAAAACTGCGGTAATGCTTTGGTTTATCATATGTAAATATGCCGTTGCCCGCAAGTTTTTTGCTGGTTTTCAAGGCGACGAGAGAAAATAATTTCAAAGCGGAATGAAACTATTTTGCAAAAGCCTGTGCGCCGCGGTGCGCGGGCTTTAATATTCTTGACAACGGCATTAAGCCAAATTATAATATAAGGGAAAATATACAAGGAGAAATTATTATGGATTTAAAATATACGCGTAAAAACGTTTATAAAGAAGCCGACGGCAAAGAGCTTGAAAAAATATACTCTTTCGCCGAAGGATATAAAAAGTTTTTGGATAGTTCTAAGACCGAACGCGACGCGGCGGTTACGGCGAAAAAACTTGCGGAAGAACAGGGGTTCAAGCCTTTTTCTTTTTCTGAAAAGCTCAAAGCGGGCGATAAACGTTATTTTATAAACAGACACAAAAACGTGTTTTTAATCAAGGTGGGAACGGAAGACGTTGCGAAGGACGGCGTAAGAATTATGGTTGCGCACGTGGATTCGCCCAGACTTGATTTGAAACCCAACCCCATGTTCGAGGACAGCGGGCTTTGCTATCTCAAAACGCACTATTACGGCGGAATTAAAAAATATCAGTGGACGGCGTTGCCGCTTGCATTACACGGCGTTGTTATGCTGCGCGGCGGCGAAAGAAAGGAAATCTGCGTCGGCGAAGATGAAAACGACCCTATTTTCTATATTACCGACATTCTGCCCCACCTTGGAGCGGAACAGAGCGCGAAGCCGCTCGGCAAAGCGATTGACGGCGAAAGCCTTAACGCGGTTATAGGCGGACTGCCTTCCGTTGAGGACGAAGAGGACAAAGAAGCTGTAAAAACTGCGGTTCTCAATCTGTTGAACAAAAAATACGGTTTTACGGAAGTGGATTTGCAATGTTCGGAGCTTTGCTTTGTTCCTGCGGGCAAGGCGCGCGACGTAGGTTTTGACGGCGCTCTTATTTCCGCATACGGTCACGACGACAAGGTTTGTGCATATCCCGAAATGTGCGCGCTTTTTGACAGCAATTCTCCCCACACGCTTGTTGCGGTATTTGCGGATAAAGAGGAAGTAGGCAGCGACGGAACTACGGGAATGCAGTCAAAGGTTATTTCCGACGTTATCGAAACGATTGCGGCTTCTTTCGGAGCTAATCCCATTGAAGTAAGATATAATTCAAAATGTATTTCCGCAGACGTTACGGCGGCGTATGACCCCGCTTTCGCCTCTGCTTATGAAAAGAGAAACACAACGTTTATAAACTGCGGCGCGGCTGTTTCAAAATATACGGGAGCGCGCGGCAAGAGCTCGACCAACGACGCGGACGCGGAATTTATGGGCTGGATACGCGATATATTCGAAGACAACGGCGTTTACTGGCAAACGGGAGAGCTCGGCGCGGTTGATATCGGCGGAGGCGGAACGGTTGCAAAATTTATTGCAAACCTCGGCATAGATACCGTTGACGTAGGCGTTCCCGTGCTTTCGATGCACGCGCCTTACGAGCTTATTTCAAAAGCCGACGTTTATTCGCTTTATAAAGCGTGCCTTGCTTTTTGCAAATAAACAGATATAAAAAACAAGCCCCTCCGCGGTATTCCGCGGAGGGGCTTTTATAGATTGAATTACTTTTTGTTGCGGGGGATAAAGCTGTAAACGTGGTTTAAAACTTCTCTTACAAACGTTTTGTATTTGTTTGCGCCCGACTCGAATAAAACGTAAACTCTGTCGTTGATAACGCACATTCCCTCCGACATGGAGGGTATGGAGTAGTTGTTGAGTATTTTGGAATCGTCAACGTAATAAACGTAAAGGTCGCTGTTTGTATAATAGTAAGGAGCGCCGCTGTTCGTGGTTATTCCTTCATATTCGAAACGCGCGTATTTTACGTCGTCGCCCTTTTCGTTTTTATAAGTTAAATCTTTGTAAGAAGTTCTGTTGCCGCTGTCTGTTTTTGTTATCTTAGCCCAGTCGTAGTAGAGGATATGCGAATTTGCAAGCCCGTAGCTTTGGGAAAGAACTACGCCGCCTTTCCATGTGTTGCCGTTGCTGCTGTCCGACGTGTCTTTTGTTCTTGCAACGCCCTGAATCTGGTCTGTAATCGAATAAATCGCCTGAATTCTCGGAACTACGTTTTTGCCAGAAAGGTTGTCCGCCGTAAGAGTGGTAAGGCCGTAATCGTTTTCCGAAGTGGAAATATTGTACTCGTACATAAACGCTTTGTTTTCGTTTCCGTTCGGAGTTGTAAGGTGGTGTTTTTTATCCGTTTCGTAATTTCCGCTGCGGTAAAATTCGCCTACATAAAATCTGTCGTTATAGCTGCGGTTTGCAGGGTCGCCGTCGGCGTCGTAAAAGAAGCAGAACGCCGCGTTGAGGTTTGCGTGGAATTCGGATGTGAATTGCAGTTCTCCGTTTTCTTCGGCGGCTTTGATTATATCGTAAGCAATGTTGTCTGTGCTTGTGGAGTTTTTCTTTGATGCTACAAGAACTTTTTTGCCAGACGCAACCCAAAGAGTGTAGCCGTTTGTTGCGACTCCGCCGCAATGCTCGTTATTGTATGAACCGTCTGTGTTTTTAAGAGTAACGTAACCTACAAGCCCCGTGGTATTGCCTACCACGTAAATGCGGGAGGGCTGTTTATCGAAATAAGCGCTGATAAAAAAGTAATCCTGCGTCGCCGTGGTTTCTTTTCCGTTTGCGTCTGTAACGGGGTTGCCGTTTTCATCCTTGACGGTATATTTTGCGCGGTAATTTCCTATGCCTTGAGGGCAAGCGCCGTCTTTAAGACCGGGTATCTGAATTTCTTTGCGGTAATCTTCGAAGCCGTCGAATCTGTCGTTGCTTTTGTAACTGTCGCCCCATATCCAAATCATTATAAAGATTACCAGCGCCAGCAGAACGGTAAAAACCGCAGTGAACGCTATAAACAGTTTTTTGTGTTTCATAAATTTGCCTTTTGCCGTTTTAAATATTATCGGCAATATTTTAACAAAATAAGATTAAAAAATCAAGCTAACCGTAATGTAATTTCAAATCTTTATAGGTTTCCGCCGATTATTTGACATTTTCGACACTTTGTGATAAAATATTAAAAGCTGTGTGAAAATACACACATAAAACGGAGAGTTATATGAGCGTATTATTATGCGATTCCAACTGCGAGCTTTGGCATTCAAGGCTTAAAGAACTTGGAATCGATTATATATCTATGCCGTATAGTTATAACGGTGAGGAATACTGTTACGACTGCGGCGAAAACACCGATTTCGGCAAATTTTATTCCGTGGTAAGGGGCGGAGCGGTGCCCAAAACCATGGCGTTGAACCCCGAAAATTATAAAGAAATTTTAAACCCGTACTTTGCCGCGGGGCAGGACGTGCTTTATATCAGCTTTTCCAAGGCGATGAGCGGCACGTTTTCACAGTTGGATAAAGCTTTGGAAGAGCTTAAAAAACAGTTTCCCGAAAGGAAATGCACCGTGTTCAATACGAATTCCATTTCGCTCGGGGCGGGGATTCAGGTGGAAGCCGCTGCGGAAATGAAGAAAAACGGCGCTTCCGATGAAGAAATTTTGAATTTTTTGAAAGATTTTACAAATAAAGTAGCCGTTTATTTTGTTGTTGACGATTTGATGCACTTAAAGCGGGGGGGAAGGCTTTCGGGCGCAGCCGCGGTTGCGGGCACGGTTTTAGGGCTTAAACCCGTTATTACGGTTAACGCGTCGGGCGGGCTGAGCGTTTGCGAAAAGATTGTCGGCCGTAAAAAAGCTATAAAAGCCCTTGCGGAAAAGGTTATAAACGAGCTTAGCAAAGAGGGCGAAAATTACAAGGTTTATATTGTTGACGCGGATTGCGGTGCAGACGGCGACTTGCTGGCGGAAAAGATTAAAGCTGCAAGACCTTTTGCAAAAACAGAAAGACAGATTGTCGGCCCGGTAATAGGCGCACATTGCGGACCGGGTACGCTGGGCGTTATTTTTATTGCGGACAAACGCCCCGTGGCTTTGGAGGGTTAATATGATAAAGGTAAAAGAAATTTCGTCTAAACGCGACAAAAAGAAGTTTTTTAAATTTTTAATCGATTTATATAGGGGCAATCCTTATGCGGTGCCCAATCTTTATACGGATGAATTTGCGGAGTTTGACCCCGAAACGAACGACGCGTTCCGTTTTTGCGATTGCAGAATGTTTCTTGCGTACAAAGACGGTAAAATCGCCGGCAGGATTGCCGGCATCTGGCACCGCGGTGCCAATGAAAAATTCGGTTATAAGCAATTGCGCTTTACACGTTTTGACGTGATTGACGATTTCGAGGTTACGAAGGCGTTGTTTGCGGAACTGTTTAAATGGGCTAAGGAAATAGGAATGGAAGAAATTATCGGACCTATGAGCTTTTCCGATTTGAACGAAGAGGGTATGCTTATAGAAGGGTTCGATAAGGAAGCGACCTATATCGAAATTTACAACCATCCTTATTATGTGGAGCATATGCAAAAGCTCGGCGCTTATAAAGTGGTGGACTGGGATTGCTTCCGTTTCCCCGTTCCCGAAAAGAACGAACGCCTTGAAAAGCTCAGCAAAAAAATCGAAGAGAGAAACGGTTATACCGTTCTCGACGTCAAGTGGTATTTAAAGCATAATAAAAAGAAGCTGAGCGAATATATTATGCAGTGCCTTGACGTTCTTGACGAAGCTTATGCGCCTTTGTACGGCGTTTCCCCTATAAACGAAAAGCAAAAACGCCGCGAAATGGCTACGATTTATCAGATATTGATTCCCGAGCTTGCGGCGGTAATTCTCAAAGACGATAAAGTTATCGCTTACGGGTTTATGATGCCTTCGATAAACGAAGTGTTAAGAAAGGGCAGGGGAAGCGTGTTCCCCCGCGGAATTATTCCCTATATCAAGGCGATGAAAAATGTTGAAGTTGCCGATATGATGAGTATCGGTATAACCAAGGAACATAACAACAAGGGCGCGGTTTCTATGATTTTGCATTACAGCCTTGTAGGGCTCAACAAGCTTGGGGTTAAGTTTGTTGAAACGGGACCCATGCTCGAAGAAAACAAGCACATACAGAATTTGTGGAAAATCTTTAATCCCGAGGTCGTAAAGCGCCGCCGTTGCTGGGGATTGAAAGTAGAATAAAATAAAAACAAGTATCTAAAACGCCCCGCGGGCAATTTGCCCGCGGGGCGTATTTTAATTGAATAAACCTTTTAATATAAGTCCGAAAATAAACGTGGCGAACGCGCCTATAAAGGCAAGAAATATCTTGAACGTTACGTCGCGCTGTTTTTGCTTTGCCGTGCGTTTATAGGCGAAGCCGTTTTCTTTCAGATTGATAACGTACATTTTTTCGCCCTTTCTTTCGGATTGTATCAAATCGAAATAACCGTCGCATTTAAGGGCGTTCAGAATGTCGTCGAGCTTTTCGCGGTTGACTTTGTGTTTTGCTGGCATTACGGAGAGTATGTCTATGGGCGAAACAAGGCAGCCTTCGGTTCCGTCGCAAAGGCTGTAAACGGCCGCCATGACCATATTTTCGTTTTTGCTAAGCATATTGCAAAACCGCGAAAACCAAAGAAATTATAAAACTCCCCAGCGCGCCGCCCGCGAATGCCGCGAAAAATGGAGATACGGAAAAACGCCTTTTGGTTTCGGCGGGTTCTTCCGCAACCGTTTCGGTCGGCACGGGTAAAGGTTCGGGTTCGGGCTCGTATTTTTTCAGCGGAGCAATGCAATATAAATCACCGCCGGAATATTTAAGGTCGATATATCCCGCGTTTACAAGCGTTTTAAGCGCTTTTTTCAATTCGCCGAAATCCCTTTCCGTTCCGTCGGGGAATGCTTCAAAAAGCTCTTCCTCGGAAAATATCACATACCGTCCGAAAGCGGCAAGGGAACATATTTTATCAAGTACCGCACAGCAAACAGTTTCCATCAAGATTAATTGTTGCGCAGTTTTTTCCTTTTTATACCAAAGAAGAATAAATAAGCCCGCCGATAAAGAACGCGACGTCTACCGCAAGCAGAATGTAAGCGGTTATTTTAACATATTTTAAAGCGGGGAAATAGTTTTTCTTTTTTTGCGCGGCTACAAATGAAAGAGAGCTTATCCCCAGCAATATGCTTGAAATAAGCGCATAAATCCCCAAAACGGAAAACGCAAGACCGAACGCTATGGCGCATAATCCGCACAGCGCCGCGGATATATAAAAATAAATTTTTGTTTTATTTTCCGGATTTTTTTCGGGCAGAGGTTCTTTGTTGAAATTTTCTTCCATAGTCAGTTAATCCTTAATTGGGTATGAGGGTCGGGGGTTACGAGAATTGTTTTGTATTCCGAATAAATTACAAACCCCGCATTCGATTTGGGCGGTTTTTTTACGGACGCGCGTTTTGTATAATCCACGGGAACTTTATTTCCGTTTCTTCCGTCTGAATAATATGCGCATATTTCAGCCGCAACGCACAGTACTTCGTCTGGTACGCTTTTGCCCTCTGTAATTATAACAACGTGCGAAGAGTGGTAGTTTTGCGTGTGCAGCCACAAATCTTTTTGCGAAACGCTTTTTAAAAGACGGTCGTTTTGCAGGTTGTTTCTTCCCGCTATAATTTTATAACCGCAACAATCATACTCTCTGAACGGCGAAATTTTTTCTGTTTTTTTCTTCTGTTGAGGCGCGGTTATAAGCCCGAGAGCTTTTAATTCTTCTTCGGTTTCTTCAAAGTCGCAAAGGCTTTCCCCCGCATATATATGCGAATTAATGCTGTTCAGATAGCTTAACTGTGCCTTTGTTTCTTCCCGTTGTGCCGATACGCTTTCCACGGTTCTTTTAAGTTTTGCATATCTTTTATAATATTTTTGCGCGTTGTCGGCGGGGGATAAGGTTTTATCGAGAGCGATTTTGATTTTGCCGCCTTTTTCGTCGTAATAATTTACCGCTTCGAATTCTCCCATACCCTTTTCAACGGCATATATGTTGGCGGTAATAAGTTCGCCTTTTAGTTTTACCGTTTCCATATCGCGGCAGTCCAACAGTTTTTGTTCGATTACGGCAAGCCTTTTTTCGGTTTTTTTGACCGCGGAAGCAAGAGCGTTTAAAAGTTTTCTTTTCTTTTCCGCAAACTCTTGTTTTGCGGTAATTGCGGCATAATATGCGGTCTGCGCTTCTAAAACGCTTTCATATCTGCGTTGTGTAGGAGAAGCGGAGCGCACTTTAAAGTCCGTTTCTTCGCCGTTTGAAAACGTGACGCAAGGGGCGTAGACTGTGCCCGAAAGATAATTTGCGGTCTGTTCAGCCGTAACGTTTTCTCCGTATGTTTCGATTATGTCAAGCGCGGTTGCGTAGGACACTCCTTTGATTCGTTCGGAAATAAATTTGGCTCTGTCGCCGCAGACATTTGAAAACGCGGTTTTTATTGCAGGCAAATCGTCGGGCGGGATTTTGTCCTGCGGCTCCGGCAGAGCGTATTTTGCACCTGTGAACAGTATTCGCTTTGTGCTTTCGCCGATAGCCGTTGATTTGAGAGCGCCCGATATAACTCCGTCTTTTACAAGGATAGCGTTTGAGTATTTGCCCATAAGCTCGACGTAAAAACGCATATTCGCGAGTTCGAATTCCGAGATGCATTCCAAATCGAAATAAACTATGCGTTCGCCTTCGATTTGTTTCACCGCGGTAATTTTGGCGTTTTGCAAATGTTTTCTCAGCAGCATACAAAAACTCAGCGCGGTTTTAGGCGCGGGCAAATCGGAATTTGCAAGGTTTATGCGACAGCCTTTTGCCGAAAGACAGATTTCGAGTTTAACCGAGCCGTTTTCGGTGTATATAATAAACGTGAGCACGTCTTTGGCGGGCTGGACTATTTTTGAAATTTTACCGCCGGAAAGCTTTTGTTCAAGCTCTTTTGCGACGTATTTGATTGTAAAAGCGTCCTGCGGCATAATTATTCCTTTTAACCGTTTTGTTTTGTTGAGTTTAAACGCTGTATTTCAGCCGTTTAACAAACAGTATTATAAGTAAATTTTTTTAAAAAGTAAACGCATTTAAGCGCGCAAATCGCTTTTCAAAATTTTACACTTGTGCTAAAATGTATTCTATATTAAAAAATAATTAAACATTCAGGAGCAAAAATAATGAATTACACACAGTCTGTCGGAGAAAAAAGCACGGTTAAACTTACCATAAACTTTACCGAAGAAGAATGGCAGGACGCAATTTCAAAAGCTTATTTAAAAACGCGCGGCAAATACGCCGTGCCAGGGTTCAGAAAGGGCAAAGCGCCCAAGCCCGTGCTTGAAAACTACTACGGCAAGGCGGTGTTTTACGAAGAGGCGTTCAACAACCTTTACAGCGCCCACTATTTCGGAATTCTTGAAAAAGAAAAGGATAATTTTACCGCGGTCGGCGAGCCCGAACTTTCGGTTGAAGATATGACGGAAGGCAAGGGGGTTGTTCTTACGGCAACCGTTCCCGTAAAGCCCGACGTTAAAATCGAAACTTACAAGGGTTTAAAAATCAAAAAGTATGAGTATAATGTAACCGACGCGGATATAGACGCTGAGGCTAAAAAACTTTTGGAGCGCAAGGCTGCCGAAGTTGAAGTAACCGACCGCGCTTGCAAAAACGGCGATAAAGTCAATATCGATTTTTCCGGCTCTGTTGACGGCGAAAAGTTTGCCGGCGGCACTGCCGAAGAATATGACCTCGTATTGGGCAGCGGCAGCTTTATCCCCGGTTTCGAAGCTCAGGTTGAGGGAATGAAGGTCGGCGAAAACAAGGATATCACGGTAAAATTCCCCGATGATTATCAGGCTGAAAACCTCAAAGGCAAAGAAGCTGTTTTTGCAATTAAGCTCAATAAAATAACCGAAAACAAGCTCCCCGAACTTACGGACGCATACGTTAAGGAAAATGCCGGCGCTGAAACGGTTGAGGAATACAGGAACAAAACGCGCGAAAGACTTGCAAAGCAGGCGGAAAACCGTTCCCGCGACGAAACCGAAAACAGTATAGTCGAGGAAATCTGCAAACACGCGACGGCGGAAATTCCCGACGCGATGATTGAAAGCGAAATAGACAGAATGGTTCAGGACTTTTCTTACCGCCTTATGTATCAGGGCATCAAGCTTGAAGATTATCTCAAATATCTCGGACAGAGTATGGAGGAATTCCGCAAGCAGTTTGTTTCCCAGGCTACTCCCCGCGTAATGTCGCAGCTTGTAGTTGAAAAAATCGTAAGAGAAGAAAAAATCGAAGCGTCGCAGGAAGAAATCGACGCAAAAATCGCGGAACAGGCCGCGTCTGTTGAAAAGAGCGCGGAAGACTATAAAAAGTCTATGGACCCGAGACAGGTTGAATATATCAAGAACGATATCGTTATAACCAAGCTTTTCGATATGCTTAAAGCAAACAACGAACTTTACGCCGAAGACGCGGAACCTGCAAAACAAGCGGCTAAAAAACCCGCGGCAAAGAAAACGGCTTCAACCGCAAAAAAGACTGCTAAAAAAGCGGAATAATAAATTTTAACGGCTCGCCGTAATTTTAAAAACAGAGCGGAAAGCCGTAAAATCACGGAATTTTTAATTTGTATTGCTGAAAATTCGTGAAAAGGAGATTTTTTATGGAAAAGGGCGCATTGGTACCCTACATTGTGGAACAGACTTCCCGCGGGGAACGTTCCTACGATATTTACAGCAGATTATTAGAGGACAGAATTATATTTTTGAGCGGCGAAATTGATGACGCCGTTGCAAATACCGTTGTGGCTCAGCTCATATATCTCGAAGCGAAAGACCCTTCCAAAGACATCTCGCTTTATATCAACAGCCCCGGCGGGTCGGTTTCCGCAGGACTTGCAATTTACGATACTATGAATTACGTAAAATGCGACGTTTCAACAATCTGTATCGGTATGGCGGCTTCAATGGGCGCGTTCCTTTTATCAAGCGGGCAAAAGGGCAAGCGTTATGCTTTGCCCAACAGCGAGATAATGATTCACCAGCCTTTGGGCGGCGCTCAGGGGCAGGCAAGCGATATCAAAATCGCCGCCGAGCATATTTTAAAGACCAAGCAAAAGCTTAATAGTATACTTTCGCAAAATTCGGGCAAGCCTCTTTCCCAGATAGAAAAGGACACCGACAGAGACAATTACCTTTCCGCGCAGGAAGCGATGGAATACGGATTAATAGACAAAGTATTTTACAAAAGATAATTAAAACGCATATGGGCGTTGCACAGTTTTGCCGTATTCCGCGCTGAAAGGACAGTAGTTTTTTGGTGCGGGTTATGTTTGTTGTTTAGCCTTTTAATGTGTGTTTTAAGAAATGCGTGTTTATTTATTTTTGTGAGGTAATATTTTTTTGAAAGAGCAGAAATTTTGTTCGTTTTGCGGAAAAACCGAAGATTTGGTTAAAAAACTTATAAAGGGCAAAGACGGCGCGTGCATTTGCGACGAATGCGTGCTGATTTGCGGGGATATGGTAAAGGAGGCGGACGCGGAAGCAACCCAGCCCGTGCCTTTAAAAACTCCCGCTGAAATCAAACAGGAACTCGATAAATATATCGTTGGTCAGCACGAGGCGAAAAAGGTGCTTTCCGTGGCCGTTTATAACCATTATAAACGTATAAACCATTTGTCGGATAAATCCGACGATGCGGAAGTGGAAATAGAAAAGAGCAATATTTTGCTTTTGGGTCCTACGGGCTGCGGCAAAACTTTGCTTGCAAGAACGCTTGCGAAAATTCTTAACGTTCCGTTTGCGTCTTCCGACGCCACTACTTTGACGGAGGCGGGCTACGTAGGCGAGGACGTTGAAAATATCCTTTTAAAGCTTATCCAGAATGCGGATTACGATATCCAGAAAGCGCAGCGCGGAATAATTTATATCGACGAAATCGATAAAATCGCAAGAAAGGGCGAGAACGTTTCAATTACGCGCGACGTTTCGGGCGAGGGCGTTCAGCAAGCGCTTTTGAAAATTATAGAAAGCACCGTTGCCAACGTTCCTCCTCAGGGCGGAAGAAAGCACCCCCAACAGGAGTGTTTGCGCCTTGACACAACTAATATTTTGTTTATTTGCGGCGGAGCGTTCGTCGGTTTGGATAAAATAGTGCAAAAGCGCAGAGATAATACTTCGTTGGGCTTCGGCGGCACGGTCAAGGAAACGGAAGAAAACGTTTATGAAATGCTTTCTGACGTTAAGCCTCAGGATTTGACAAAGTTCGGGCTTATTCCGGAGTTTGTGGGAAGAATTCCTATTGTCGTAAGTTTGCATCCGCTTAACGAGGACGCGCTTGTGAATATCCTTACGCAGCCGAAAAACGCGATTATCAAACAATATCAAAAGCTTGTGGCGATGGACGGCGTTAAGCTCACCGTGGAGGATTCCGCGGTGCGCGAAATCGCAAACACCGCAATACGGTTAAAGACGGGCGCAAGGGGACTGAGAACCATTATCGAAAGCTTTATGACTTCGGTAATGTATAAACTTCCTTCGGAAAACAATATAAAGGAAGTAATCGTCACCAAGGAGTGCGTAACCGACAAGGCGGAGCCTAAAATAGTTTATACGGAAACCGCATAATAATTTCTGTAACCGACATTTTCCGCGCAATTTCAGTTTGATATGAAATTGCGCTTTAATTTAAGGAGCATATTTATGGCAAGAACGAAAACTGACGATTTTCCAGTACTGGCGTTGAGGGGAAGGGTGATTTTCCCCGACGTGACCGTATCGCTTGACGTGGGCAGAATCGAATCCTTAACGGCAATCAAATTTGCGACGGATAACGATTCCACGCTTTTTGCGGTTGCGCAGAAAAATTCCGAAAGCGCGGAAATCAAGCCGGAAGAACTTTATCTTGTCGGTACGGTTGTCAAGCTTAAACAGGTTACCCGCTTGCCGGGGAATAATATAAGAATAACGGTGAAAGGACTTTACCGCGCGGCGGCAAGGAGCTTCGAACTTGTTAACGGCGCGTATGTCGCGGTTGTGGACGAGCTTAAATCCGTTTCCGGTTCCGAAGATTTGGAGGAAGCGTATTTTCGTACAGCTAAAAACGTTATGCGCGACATATCTTTGACGGATACGCGCATTTCAAAGGATACCGTTTCCGCGCTTGACCGCTGTTCCGACCCCGACGAATTCGTAAATATTGCGGCGCATAATCTTAACGTCAGACTTGAAACAAAACAAGAACTTCTTGAAATATGCCGCGTTTCCGAAAGGTTGAAAAGAATAGGGGAAGTGTTGAACGACGAGCTTGAAATTTCCCGCCTTGAACGCAAAATAAACTCCGCGGTTCGCCAGAATATAGATAAAAATCAAAAAGAGTATTATCTGAGGGAACAGCTCAAAGCCATTCACGCAGAACTTGGCGACGACGAAGAAGAGCACGACGAGCTGGAACGCAAAATAAAAATGAAAAAAATGCCCGAAGAAGTTGAGGCAAAAGCTTTGAAAGAGCTTGCGCGTATGGATAAAATGCAGACTTCTTCGCCCGAAACCAACGTTTTAAGGCTGTACCTCGAATGGCTTATCGATATTCCCTGGACGGAAAAAACAGAGGATACAGAAAGCCTTAAAGACGCGGTAAAAGTTCTTAACGACGACCATTACGGTTTGGAAAAGATAAAGGAAAGAATAACTGAATATCTTGCGGTGCTGAAACTTACGGGCGGGCTTAACGCGCCTATTTTGTGCTTTGTAGGGCCTCCCGGAGTCGGAAAAACTTCGATTGCGGCGTCAATTGCGCGCGCGCTCGGCAGAAAATTCGTGAGAATGAGCCTTGGCGGAGTGAGCGACGAAAGCGAAATACGCGGGCACAGAAAAACTTATATCGGCTCGATGCCCGGGCGCATTATAAACGGAATGAAACAGGCGGGTACGGTTAATCCCGTGTTTTTGCTGGACGAAATAGACAAGCTTTCTTCTGATATGCGCGGCGACCCCGCAAGCGCTCTTTTGGAGGTTTTGGACCCCGCGCAAAATTCTACTTTCCGCGACAGATATCTGGAAGTGCCTTACGATTTGAGCAAGGTGCTGTTCATAACCACGGCTAACGGTTTGGATTCCATACCCCGCCCGCTTTTGGACAGAATGGAAGTAATAGAAATAAACGGTTATACGCAGGAAGAAAAACGCGAAATAGCAAAACGCTATCTTGTGCCTAAAAAGCTTGCGGCTAACGGATTGAAAGAAGAAAATATTGCGTTTTCCGACGGCGCGCTGGACGAGATTGTATCTGGCTATACGATGGAAGCGGGCGTAAGAAATCTTGAAAGGAATATAGACGCGGTGTGCCGTAAAGCCGCCGTGAAATACGCCGAGGGCAAAAGCGGCAAGATAGAAGTTGCCGAAAAAAATGTGGAAGAGTTTCTCGGCGCAAGGCGGTTCGATAAAGACAAGCAGCTTGAAGGCGACGAAGTCGGCGCGGCAACGGGGCTTGCGTGGACGGCTGTCGGCGGAACGACTTTGACAATCGAAGTTTCAGCGATGCACGGCAAGGGCGATATTTTGCTCACGGGCAAGCTAGGCGACGTTATGAAAGAGAGCGCGCGTGCGGCGATAAGTTATATCCGCTCAAACAGCGAAAGCTACGGGCTTGAACAAAAACAGTTTGAAACAACGGATATCCATATACACGTGCCCGAAGGGGCTACGCCCAAAGACGGCCCGAGCGCGGGTATAACCATGGCAACGGCTATACTTTCCGCGTTTACAAAAAAACCCGTTAAAAAATCTGTTGCAATGACAGGTGAAATTACGCTCCGCGGCAAAGTTCTGCCTATAGGCGGGCTTAAGGAAAAGGCTCTCGCGGCGTACAGAATAGGCGTAAAGGATATAATTATCCCCGCGGACAACAAAAAGGATTTGGAAGAAATCCCCGAAAATATCCGTGAAAAGCTTAACTTTATCCCCGTAACCGACGTGGATACGGTTTTCCACAACGCGATATTAGGAATCTGAGATTAATGATTAAAATTACCAATGCGGAATTTATAACCAGCGCTGCGAAAAAGGAACAGTTTATTCAAACGGATAAACCCATAATAGCCGTGTGCGGAAAGTCCAACGTAGGGAAATCGAGCTTTATAAATATGCTTGCAAACCGCAAAAAGCTTGCAAAGGTCTCAAAAGACCCCGGCAGAACGCGGCTTGTAAACTATTTCGATTTCGGCGAGTTTATACTTGCGGATTTGCCCGGATACGGATTTGCGCGCGTTTCAAAAGAAGAAAAAGCAAAATGGGCTAAGCTTCTGGACTGCTTTTTTGCGGATAAGGAAAAAATAGCGCATGTTTTCGCGCTTGCTGATATCCGCCACGACCCGACTGCCGACGACAGACAAATGATAGATTATCTTTATTATCATATAATTCCGTTTACGGTGATAACAACCAAGGCGGACAAGCTTTCGAAAACGGGCGTTGCAAAGAACGTTAAAAATATCGCGTCCGTATATAAATGCGGTTCCGATAACGTTATCGCAACTTCGTCGGAAACGCGGTTCGGGCTTGAAGCCGTTCTTGAACGGATAGGAAACATAATCGACGCAAACCGTCGTACGGTGGAAGAAGATGTTTGAAGAATTTATACAGTCGCCCGCTGGGCGTGCGATAGCCGCCGTGGTAATTTCGGCGCTTGCAATACTTATAATAGATTTGAATTACCGCTGGTTTTTCAAACGGGTTTTCGATATTGTATTTTCTTTGATAGCGATATTGATTTGTTCGCCATTGTTTTTTGCGGGCGTTATAATTTCGGCAGGCCGCGGAGACGAGATAACTGAAAAAACGCCGTATTTGGGCAAGGGCGGAAAGATAGTGTTTTTGCGCTCGTTTGCGGGAATGGAAAAGGGAATTAAAAATCTTCCGCGCCTTATAGATATTCTTTGCGGAAATATGAGCTTTGCGGGCGTTGCGCCTATGGCTTTGAGCGACGGCGCTTTTATGGACGATAACGCAATGGAACGCTTTACGGCGCGCCCCGCGGTTTTTAATCACCTTGCCTTGCGCGCGGACGAAAATATGACTTACGAAGAAATGTTTGCCCTTGACGCGCGTTATGCGAAAAGGCGCGAACTTTTCACGGATATATTTATCGTGATAAAAAGCCTTGTTCTTGCAATACGCGGGGAAAGAAAAAGTTATCTTGGAGAGGTAAAAGACGGAACATACGCACAAACGCTTTTAAAACGCGGCGAAATAACAGAAGAAGATATTTTAAACGCGGAAAAAGCCGCGGCGGAAGCGCTTGAAGAATACGAAAAACGTAAAAAAGTAAAAAAACAAAAATATAACTGAGTATAATGTTTGCATTAATCGCAAATACTGCCGTTAAGGAGAGTAAAAATGATTATTGCAAACATTATTTCTTATATACTCGTTTTAACCGGCGCGCTCAACTGGGGACTTTTCGGTATTTTCGATTTCAACCTCGTCGGCTGGGTTTTCCAGGGACCGAGAACCGTCGGTTCGATTATAGTTTACGTGCTGATAACGCTTGCGGCCGTATGGCTGATAATTTCGCCAATTATTTCGGGTTACGGTCTTAAGCTCAGGGGCGACGACGGCCACGTTGAAAGACCTGTTGAAAGCAACAACTGAAAATAAGTTTTGCGCGCGGAGTAAGCTCCGCGTTTTTTTATCCTTTTTGTTGCAAATTGCTTATTGTTGTGTTAAACTTAAAATAACGGTTAAAAATGCGTTATACGGCGCATATGTGCGGGGCAACCGCCGCGGAAAGAGGAGAAAAACATTAAAATGGGCAAATGGGTCACCGTTTGGGGCAACGCGACTTCGGTTGCGGAACACCGCCCCGAAACATACGCTAAAAATATTACTTTGCGTTATCCCGTTAAGTGCGCGTTCGGCGGAAATAAAGTGCGTTTGCATTTTTCTAATTTTTGCGGCACGGAACCCGTTGTTTTTACGCGCGTGACTATTGCGCCTTCGATTTCCGACAGGGAAATCAACCTCAAAGACGCCTGCCTTGTAACGTTCGGCGGTAAAGAAAGCGTAACTCTGGGCGCGGGGGAAGAAATATTTTCCGATGAAATAAATTTCCGAGTAAAACCGCTCGGTAAAGTTTCGGTAAGCGTTTATTTTGAAAATTTTACGCTTATGCGCTCAGCCGTGGTCATAAAAGGACCTCTTTCAAAAGGCTTTTTCTCCGTAGGGGATTGCACGCTCTCTTCGGTTCTTCCTTTGGAAAAAACGCGCACGACAGATACCTTTTATTTTTTTACGGGGCTTGACCTTTTTACCGATAGCGACAAACGCGCGGTAATCTGTTACGGCGATTCCATAACGGCGCAAAGCTGGGCGGATTATCTTGCAATGAAATGTATGGACGACCCTTACAACGTTACGGCGGTGGTAAGACGCGCGGCAAGCGGAACAAGAGTTCTGCGAGAATATTCCTGTATCACTTACGAAAGTTACGGGCTGTGCGGTAAAAACCGTTTTGAACGAGAAATTTCAACCGTCAGCGGGGCGGACGCGGTTATTTTACAGCAGGGTATAAACGATATTATCCACCCCGTAGGCACGGAAATTAATCCTTTCCGCCCTATGTCGGATTTGCCGACAGCAGAAGAGCTTGAAAACGGTTTCGAACAATATATAAAAATAGCGAAAGAACGCGGGCTTAAAGTTTATCTCGGCACGCTTTTGCCTATTTTCGGCTGGCGTACTTATGCGCCTTTCCGCGAGGATATGAAAAACGCTTTTAACGAATGGCTTAGAAATTACAAGGGCGCCGAGCTTTTGGATTTCGATAAGCTTTTGTGCGATAAAAGGAATTCCGCCGCTTTTGCGGAAGGTTACGACAGCGGCGACCATCTTCACCCTAGCGAGGAAGCATACAAACAAATGGCGGAGCTTGCTTTTAAAGGCATAACGCTTTAAAACGGAGTAAATTCAAATGGAAAATATATTTTATCCTTCAAAAGACGGAAAAAACACAATTCACGCATGCGTTTGGAAACCCGAAGGCGAGGCTAAGGGCGTTGTTCAGATTATCCACGGAATGTGCGAATACGCAGAGCGTTATGCGCCGTTTGCCGAATTTTTGAACGATAACGGTTATATCGTGTGCGCGGAAGACCATCTCGGGCACGGAAAGTCTGTAAAAACCGAAGACGATTTGGGATATTTTAACGATGCAAAAGATTATTCCGTAGTGGTTGAAGATATTCACGAGCTTAAAAACAGAGTGCAGTCCGATACCGTCGGTTTGCCCTGGTTCGTTCTCGGGCACAGTATGGGTTCTTTCTTTTGCAGAAAATATATTTCTTTGTACGGAAAGGAATTTAAAGGCGCGGTTATTATGGGGAGCGGTTTTAAAAGCAAAGTAACTTTGAACACCGCGCTGTTTGCCGTTAAGCTCAACGCGCTTTTTTGCGGGTGGCGAAACAGAAGCAAAACGATTAAAAAACTTGCTTTCGGTTCGTATAACAAAAAATTCAAACCGGCGCGCACCGGCAACGACTGGCTTTCTAAAAATACCGTAAACGTAGACGAATACGAAAAGGACGCTCTTTGCGGTTTTGATTTTACAAACAACGGTTATTACGTTTTGTTTTCGGTGATAAAGCAGGCGTGTTCCAAAAAAGTTATAAACTCTGTTCCTAAGGATTTGCCCGTATATTTTGTCGCGGGTGAAAAAGACCCCGTGGGCGATTACGGCAAGGGTGTTGTCAAAGCCTGCAACAAATTCCATAAAGCGGGAATTAAAAACGTTTCCATAACGTTATACGACGATTGCCGCCATGAAATTTTAAACGACGATTGCAAAGAACAGGTTCAGAGCGATATTCTTTTATTCTTGACGGAAGTATCAAATGGTTGAAAGCTGGAACATAACTATCCCGCGGATTACGGGAAAGCGCGAAAGAAAGGCTTATGTTTATCTTCCTGTTGATTATGACGAAAACGAACGTTATCCCGTTATGTATATGTTCGACGGACACAATCTTTTCGACGACAGCGAGGCGACTTTCGGCAAAAGTTGGGGGCTTGCGGATTATCTGGATTATACGCGTACGCGGTTAATTATAGCGGCGGTTGAATGCAATCAGTCGGGAAACGGACGGCTTGAAGAATATTCGCCCGTTGATTTTTGCGACGGCGGAGCTTTGATAAAAGCGAAAGGCAAAAAATATATGGACTGGCTTGTTAAATCGTTCAAGCCGTATATCGATAAAAACTTTGCAACTTTGCCGGACAGAAACAACACTGCAATCGGCGGAAGCTCGATGGGCGGACTGATGACGATATTTGCGTTGTCTAAATATAACAGATACTTTTCCCGCGGGGCGGCGCTTTCTCCAAGCCTTTGGGTTGGAGGAGGAGAAATTCCCGGGTTTATTAAAAACGGCTCTTTCGGCAAAGATACTCTGCTGTATATGGATTACGGCAGCAAAGAATTTTCAAACCACTCCGTTCAAAGGGGAGTTTTTGCCGACACCGCCGCCGAGCTTGTTAAAAAGAAAGTTATGCTGACTTGCCGCGTGGTGCAAGGCGGAACGCATTCGGAAGCAAGCTGGGAAAAACAAATTCCGTTCTTTATGAACTCGCTCGGGTTTTTGCCTGAAAATTAAACATTAAAAAGGGGTTAAATATGAAAAATTTTATTTTTCTTTCACCGAATTTCCCTACTAATTACTGGAAATTCTGCCGCGAACTTAAAAATAACGGCTTCAACGTGTTGGGGATAGGCGACTGTCCTTACGACAATCTCGCTCAGGAAGTAAAGACTTCGCTTAACGAGTATTACTGGGTTCACGACCTCGGGGATTATAACGAGGTTTACCGCGCGGTTGCGTTTTTTGCTTTTAAATACGGCAAAATCGAATACATAGAAAGCAATAACGAATACTGGCTTGAACGCGACGCTATGCTGCGAACCGATTTCAACGTAACCACCGGCTTTAACGCGAAAGAAATTAAGCGCGTAAAATACAAATCGGAAATGAAAAAGTACTATAAAAAAGCGGGCGTCAAGGTCGCGCGCCACCGCCTTGTTAAAAGCATGAAGGGCTGTTCCGATTTTATAAAACAGGTAGGTTATCCCGTAATAGTAAAGCCCGATAACGGCGTAGGGGCGAACGCAACTTATAAGCTCAATAACGACGACGAACTCAAAGCCTTTTTGAAAACCAAACCCAAAAACTACATAATGGAAGAATATATCCATGCGCTGGTCAATTCTTACGACGCAATAGTTGACGGCAAAGGCAATCCCGTTTTTGAAACGGGGCTTGTCGAAATGGGCGATTTGATGGATATAGTTAACAGCAACGATAACAGCCTTTATTATTATCTCAACAATCCGCTTGACGACGTTGCAAAGCTTGGCAGAAAGGTTTTGAAGGCGTTCAAAGTAAAGAGCCGTTTTGTGCATTTTGAATTTTTCCGTCTTTTGTCCGACCAGTATATCGGCAAAAAGGGCGAAATAGTGGCTCTGGAAGTAAATATGCGCCCCGCGGGCGGGATTTCCCCCGATATGATGAACTATGCAAACAGCACCGACGTTTATAAAATCTGGGCGGACGTAATGGCTTTTGACAGCACTTTGGTGTCTTCTGGCGAAAAATACTATTGTGCTTTTGCGGGCAGGCGCGACGGAAAGAATTTTGTATATTCCGAACAGGATATAATAGACAGATACAGAAATAATTTAAAATCAATCGAGCGCGTTCCCGAAGCGCTTTCGGGCTGTATGGGCAATCTGAGCTTTATTGCTAATTTTGAAACCCGCGAAAAGATGCAGGAATTTTTTGACGATATTATAAAGGAATATTAATAATATAGTATAGAAAAACGAAATTATAAAAATTTACCCCCTCGCGGAAAATCGTAAAAGTTTTCCGCGAGGGGGCGTTTTATTTTCGCCGCACATATTGACGTTCGGGCATTTGTATAATGCAATAAATTGGATTTATACGTTCTAAAATCGGAAGTTTGAAAATAAGTTATTATACACATAGATTTTGCGGAGGCGGATAATGCTTGATTATAACGTTTACGAGGATATTGCCAAGAGGAGCAACGGAGATATTTATATAGGGGTGGTGGGACCGGTCAGAACGGGCAAATCCACTTTGATTAAAAAGTTTATGACGGAACTTGTGATTCCCAACACCGAAGACGGGAATGCCAAAACGGTTATGGTTGACGAATTGCCCCAGTCGGCTTCCGGTAAAAGCATAATGACGACCGAACCGAAGTTCGTTCCCGCCAAAGCGGCTTGCGTAAAAATTGAAAACGCAACCGCGAATATAAGGTTTGCCGATTGCGTCGGATTTATCACAAAGGGTGCGAACGGCTTTGAAGAGGACGGAAAACCCCGCCTTGTGAATACTCCTTGGAGCGAAAAACCTCTGCCTTTTACAGAGGCTGCAGAACTCGGTACGGACAGAGTAATCAGCGAACATTCCACCATCGGCGTTTGCGTTACAACCGACGGAAGTATTGCCGATATCAAGCGTGAAGGTTATATAGAGGCGGAGGAAAAAACCGTTTCCCGCCTTAAAGCTTTGGGTAAGCCGTTTGTAATAGTTCTTAACAGCGTAGACCCCGATAAGTCTGCGTGTAAAAAGCTCAGGGAAGAGCTTGAAAATAAGTACGGCGTAACGGTTATCGCGGCAAACTGCGAAAAGCTTGACGCGCCCGCGCTTATGAATATTTTGAAAGCCGTGCTTTTCGAATTCCCCGTAACGAGCTTCGATATGGATATCCCCGAATGGATGCGTTTTCTTCCGCAGGAAAGCTCTGCTCTATGCGAGCTGTTGGAAAGAATTAAAAGCGTATCTTCTAACGTTTGCAAAATGAAAGACTGCACCGCTTTCGATAATATGCTTGAAGGCTGCAAGTTCTGGAAAAGCAATATCACAACCGAACTCAGTCTTGCCAACGGCAACGCGCACGTTACGGCGTATGTACAGGACGGAATATTTTTCGATATGTTGTCTGAAATTGCGGGCGACGAAATTTCAGACGAGTTCACTCTTATGCGTTACGTCAGAGGCACTTCCGAGGCAAAACGCGGCTACGATAAGATTAAAGACGCGCTCGAATGCGCAAAGGTGAACGGCTACGGCATTGTACACCCCGACGACGAGGATATGAGCCTTGAAGCGCCCAAAATGGTAAGGCAGGGCGGAAGCGTTGGGATTAAACTGCGCGCAACCGCTCCAAGCTATCACATTGTAAAAATAGACGTAACAGGCGAAGTCAGCCCCATTATGGGTAATTCGGGTCAGAGCGAAGGCATAGTTCAGGGAATGATGAACGGCTTTGAAAACAACCCCGACGGAATGTGGG
The DNA here is from genome assembly GCA_910577375.1 of uncultured Christensenella sp. Taxonomy (GTDB): domain Bacteria; phylum Bacillota; class Clostridia; order Christensenellales; family Borkfalkiaceae; genus Coproplasma. The sequence continues at coordinate 51,712 of CAJTLT010000002.1, read as the reverse complement.
ATACAAACGTATTCGGAAAATCCCTGCGCGGAATGGTGAAAGAGGGGCTTGCGACAAAGGTCAGCGGTATGCACGACGACACAAAATCAAAAATGCGCCGCGCCATAACAAGAATCGTAAACGAGGGCAAAGGCGGAGTTATCTGCATAATTCTTTAACGTTTGTTTTTAAATGCAATCGTGAATGAAGAAAGTTAAATGAAAGTTTTGTGAAACTCGGTTGCCTGTAACAAAAAGCGTTTATAAAACATATAAATAAAGTGGTTACGGACGGTATCCGCGCTGGTCTGCGCGGGTGGCGGGGTGCCGGAAATATGAAGGCGGAAGCAAGTTTTTGCTCCCGCCTTCAACTATTATTCGCCTTGTTTTTCTTCCGTGCGGTTTTTGCTCTGAAACGGTTCGGGCACAATGAGTTTGCCCTTTGCGTCTACAAGCGCGGCGTCGTTTTTCAGCCCCGCCACGTACGCGTAATACTGTTCTTCGGTAATTTTATTGATTTTATTCTTTTTTTTGCCCATAAAAAAGCCTCCGCTCTTTTTATTTATTATTGGCTGGGAACAAAAATTTTATTCTGCTTTTTTGCTGTTTCGGGGTGCGTTTTTTTGTGAATTTTTAAAATTTTTGCGCTTTAAAACGTGAAAAATTCTGAAATATTTTTTCATTTTTCAGTCAATATGTTAAAAAATTACAAAATTTCCAGCGGCTGGAAAATCGCGCGGAAAGCGTCCGGATAATCGGCAAAAAAACCTTAGGTGCCCATATATGTGCCGACAAATGCGAAAAAAATCGGAATTTATGCGAAAATAATGCAAAAAACTTGCATATAATTATTTACTTTTTTTAAAAAAAGGTGTACACTAAGAGTGTACTAACCCCAAAAGGGCGCCAAGATTAGTTAAAATTACTCAAATGAGGTGGAAAATGGCTGACAACAGATACGAAGATTCGACTCAGCAAGGTCAACCGCTTAAAAAGGCGGACCTAATCCTTAGATACGAGCGTGAACTTTCCGCAAAGGCGGAAGAAATTCTCAGTCAGGCTAAACAGTCTAACGCCGATTTGCAAACGGCTTTGGAACAGCTTGCCGAAGAAAAGAAAGAACTTGCGCGTATAATTGCAAAGAGCGAAGAAATACAGAACGCTCTCGAAAGCGATTACAACGCTTTAAAGCAGGAGTTTAAATATTTGTCCGTTCAGAACGCGAACATTTTCGATTCCGTTTCTGAAAAGGTGGGCGAAGTAAAAGACCTTGCCCAAAATCCCAATGCGAAGAAGGAAGAGCCCGCTGAAGAAACTGCTGTTGCCGAAAAGCCCCAGCTCGCCGAAATCGATTACGATTTGCTTGCGGATAAAATCGCGGCTCGTATGCCTGTTCCTCAGGCAGTTGAAGGAGAACCCGTTCAATACGTAGCTCCCGCGGTGCAGACCGTTGAGCCGATTGATTACGACGTTCTTGTAGATAAACTGATTGCGCGCCTTCCCGTTCAGGAAGTTCCTGCGGCGGCTCCCGTTCAGCCGGCTGTTATCGATTACGATTATCTTGCCGATAAACTTGCGTCGCGTTTGCCCGCTCAGGAAGCTGCCGTTGCTTCGGCTGCGCCTCTGCCCGTTGCGGTTTCTGTTTCCGAACCTCAGATTGATTACGATTATCTTGCGCAGAAAGTTGCCGCGCTTATCCCCGCAGGCAATGCTGTTATAAGTGAAACCCCTGCTCAAATCGACGTGGATTACCTTGCGGACAAAGTTGTTTCTCGTATTCCTTTGCAGGAGGCGGTTTCTCCGGATTATATAGCCTCCCGTGTGGCGGAACAGCTTGTTCTTCCTCAGGTTAACGCCCAGATGGAAGTGGATTACGAAACGCTTGCGGATAAAGTTGCGGAAAGACTTACTGTTCCCGCGGCGGAAATGGATAACGATTACATCGCTGAAAAAGTTATCGAAAAGGTCAACGCCGTTGCGGTCGATAACGATTACATCGCTGAAAAGGTTGCCGAAAGAATCAGCAACGGCAACGTAGACAGCGAATATATTGCAAACAAGGTTGCGGAACAAATCGTTCTCCCCGAAACGCAGGCAATCGATTATGATTATCTTGCCCAAAAGGTTGCGGAACAGCTTCCCGCTCCCGATACAAACAACGCGGCAATCGTCGCGCCTGTGAATTACGACATCAACGAAGACGAGCTTGCAGACGCTATCGCGCTTAAAGTAGGTTCGCTTAAACCCGAAGATTTTGAAATTCTCGTTGACGACGAGGGTTGCAACACTCTCGCGAAAGAGGTCACGGATAAACTCGATTATGAATTTATCGCAAACGCCGTTGCAGAAAAGCTCCGCACCGCTATTGTAGAGGACGAGAGCGAAGAGCCCGACTATGAGGAAATGGCGGCGCGCATCAGCGAGAAAATCACCGTTGCTGGAATTAACGAAGACGCTATTGCGGATAAAGCCGCGGCTGTACTTTCCAATTACCTCCCCGAATACGACAGCGACGAAATTGCGGATAAGGTTGCAGAACAGATTATCAGCGCTATGCCTTCCGTGGACCACGACGCTCTTACGGAATCGATTTCTTCCAGATTAATCGAATCGCAACAGGATAACGATTACGAAATCGTTCTTGACGAAGATGGTATCGACAAGGTTTCCGACAGCGTTTCCGAAAGAGTGTACGCGACTGCGGACGAACGTTTCAACGCTATCGATAACGAAATCGCAGAAATCAAAGAAATGCTTAAAAACGGCGTTGTAGCCGTACGCAGCGAAGAAGTCGCAAGCACTGCGGCTTATGAAGAGCCTTACGTTGTTGAAGAAACTTTGGTTACGGTTTCCGATTTAATCGAAGAAAATTACGAGGAAGAGCCCGAAGCTGAAGAAGAAACGGTTGAAGAGCAGCCCGAAGAGATTGAAGAGGAAATTGTTGAAGAACCCGAGGAAGTAACCGAGGAAACGGAAGAGGTTATAGAAGAAGAACCCGAAACCGAAGAGCAGGCGGTTGAAGAGCAACCCGAAGAAGAAAAAATCCCCGTGGTTTTGGTTGTCGGCGCCGAAGACGGCGAAGAAGATGACGACGATGCCGACGGCGACGAAGAAACGGAAGAGGGAGAAGAAGGCGAAGGCGGCGTTGATTTCGCTAACATGATGCGCTATAACCGCAGCTTTATCGCAAGAATTATCCAAAGTTCAGACGAACAGAAAAAATATTACGGCGAAACAAGAAACGCGCTGTTGAGCTATAAAAAGGTTAACTCCAATATCGCGTGGGGCGCGGAGCGTTTCCATAAGGGCAGAGAAACAATCGCCCGCTTTAAAATCCGCGGCAAGACGCTTGTTTTGTATCTTGCGCTTGACCCCAAAACCCATGAAATTTCCGTTTATCACCATAAAGACGTTTCCGACAACAAATCTTTGCACGGCACGCCTATGATGATTAAAATCAAGAGCCCTCTCGGCGTTAAAAAGGCTGTAAGGCTTATTGACGAAATGCTCGAAGCCCGCAACGGCATTAAGAGGAACATTCCCCAGCGTGATTACGCGGCTATGTATCCTTATGAGAGCATGGAAGAATTAATCGAAGACGGACTTGTTAAAGACGTCAAGAAAAAGTAATAAAATTTGAAGCGCGGGGGTTGATTTTTTCAACCCCCCTTTCAATATCCGGTATGTAGTATAATAATTATGGAGAATTAATTTGGAACAGGAACAACAGAATCCCGCGGCGAAGCTGCCCAAACGGCGCAGACGCAATACGGCGGACAAACAAACCGCGCACGTCGCAGAAAAGCATACTAACCAAAGAGAAAACGGTAACAGACAGCAAAAGGCACAACGTTCTCCCCGCGGAAACAAATCCAAAACGGAAAAGCCCCAAAGAGCGGAAAAATATGAAAACAGTAAAAAGGGCTCTAAACGCGGAGGCAAAGCGGTTAAAATAGTATTTCTCGGCGGGGTTGGGGAAATCGGTAAAAATATGACCGCGCTGGAATGCGGAGACGATATTATTATTATCGACGCGGGCGCAATATTCCCCACGGAAGAAACCCCGGGGTTTGATTTAATCGTGCCCGATATAACCTATCTTTTAGATAACGCAAAAAAAATCCGCGGGCTTGTTTTAACCCACGGTCACGAAGACCATATCGGCGGCGTGCCTTATCTTTTGAAAGAACTTAAAGTTCCCGTAATAGGCACTAAATTAACGCTTGCGCTTGTAGACAACAAATTGCGCGAACACCGCTTGAACGACGTAAAAGAAATAACGGTTACGCCCGGGCAGACGATACAGCTCGGCTGTTTCCGCGTAAGGGCGATAAACGTTAACCATTCAATCGCCGGTTCGCTTGCGTTTGCTATAAATACCCCGCAAGGCGTTATTTTCCATAGCGGGGATTATAAAATAGACTTAACGCCCGTTGCTGGCGACCCTATCGATTTGAAAACCATATGCGATATAGGTTCTTCCGGCGTGCTTTTATATATGGGCGAAAGCACCAATATAGAACGCGCGGGGTTTACTATGAGCGAAACCACCGTCGGCACTACGCTTGACAGACTTTTTAATGAAAATATTAAAAAGCGTATAATTATAGCCACTTTTGCGTCCAACGTTCACAGACTTCAGCAGATTATAGACCTTGCGGTAAAATATAAACGTAAAGTCGCGCTTTCGGGCAGAAGTATGCTTAACGTTGTAGAGGCGGCTGAAAAAATAGGCGAGATTAAGATTCCCGAAAACGTTTTAATCGATGTTTCAAAAATCAAAAATATGCGGGACAATGAAATCGTCGTTGTTTCAACGGGCAGTCAAGGCGAGCCTATGAGTGCGCTTACCCGTATGGCAAACGGCGATAATCCGTCGGTTACGGTCGGTTCAAACGATACTGTTATAATTTCGGCTTCGCCGATTCCGGGGAATGAAAAGCTTGTTTACCGCGTAATCAATAATTTGTACAGAAAGGGTGCGGACGTTGTATACGAAAGCCTGGAACATATTCACGTTTCTGGGCACGCGTGCAGGGAAGAGCATAAAATTATGCACAACCTTTTAAAACCCAAATATTTTATCCCCGTGCACGGCGAATACAGACATCTTAAAAAGCATGCGCAGCTTGCGGAAGAGTTAGGCGTTCCCGAAAGCCGAGTGCTTATTCCGGATATAGGCGATTGTATCGAGCTGACTTCAAAAGGAATGAAGAGGGCGGCAAGCGTTCCTTCGGGTTCGCGCCTTATCGACGGAGAGGGGATTGAAGACGAAAAGGCGAGCGTAGTTATCGACGACAGACGGCAGCTTTCTGAAGAGGGTTTGTTTATAGTTTCCGTAGCCGTTTCAAACGGTGAAGTAGTTGGAGAACCCGCTATTAATTCCCGCGGGTTTGTATTCGATTTTCACCGCGATTATAACAGAGAAATGCGCGAGGTGATTTATCGCGCAATCGACGGCGTTGATATAGCGCGGGCGGGTACGGACGAGCTTAAACGCGCAATAAAACGTTCGCTCCGCAATTATCTTTTAAAGAAGACAAAACAATCTCCAATGGTTGTGCCTGTGGTGGTGGAATTATAAAACCGATATAAGCGTTTTTGCGTTTATAACGATATTTGATTTTTAATAAACAATGCAATTTTCTTACGCGCATAAAAATACAAAAGACGGGGAAAGGCAAACAAGAACCGTGCCGTTCAATAAACCGCGTATAAGCAAAGAAATTCAAGCTTTGCGCGAACGGGCGTTTGAAAAGGAAATCCCCGTTTCAGACGACGAAACGTTGAATTTTCTTTGCACGCTTTTGCGTGCGGTAAAACCTGAAAATATCCTTGAACTCGGAACGGCTGTCGGCGTTTCGGGCGGGGTTATGCTTGAAGTATGCAAAAATGCGCATCTTACCACAATAGAGCGCGACGAAAATTTTTTCAGTCAGGCGCGTGAAAATTTTAACAACTTAGGTTTGGCTGAACGGGTTACGCAGATTGCGGGCGACGCGGGAGAAATAATAAACGGTCTTGGCGGTAAATTTGATTTTATCTTTCTTGACTGTGCAAAAGTTCAGTATATAAAATATCTTCCGCGGCTTAAAGAGCTTTTAACTGAGGGCGGCGTGCTTGTTGCCGACGATATTTTGCTTTTCGGCTATGTAACTGGCGAGGAAGAGGTGCCCCAAAAACGCAAAATGCTCGTTGAACACATAAAAGAATATATAACCGCGGTAACAAACGATTGCGGACTGCAAACAACGGTTCTCGATATCGGCAACGGCATAGCTTTGAGCGTGAAGTTATAGAATAATTTTTCCGTAAATTTAAATAGGGATTTACCGCAATTTTGCAATATGTATGTATTTGTACGGAGCGTGGAACGTTTTGCCGAAAATTTTGATTGTCGTTTGCCTATAAAAACGGATAAAATCTTTTATAACGTATAGAATACCGCCATAATGGCGGTATTGTTTTTTGCTTGCTATTATTTTATTATTAGAATATAATTAAATAAAATTTAACGGAGGCTGTGCATTTTGATAAATGAAAACATATCGATAAAAGAAAATGACGGTATACAGCGTTCCGTACATGCGCGACCTTTTTTAAAATGGGCCGGCGGAAAAAGTCAGCTTTTAGAAGTCTTGAAAAGTAATTTGCCTGAAAATTTGGGTAATGATATAAAAAAATACTGTGAACCGTTTGTGGGCGGCGGGGCGTTATTGTTTGCGCTTTTGGAAAATTATCGCTTTGAAGAAGTATGTATAAACGATATAAACAGCGAATTAATGAACGCTTATACAGTTATTCGTGATAATTGCGGCGATATTTTAACGGAATTGCAAAAGTATCAAAATGAATATGGTAAAAAAGACGTGCAGTCCCGCCGTATTTACTATTATGAAAAAAGAGATTTGTTTAATTCTACATTGTTGGGGAAAAAAACTTCAATAAATAAAGCTGCTTTGTTTATTTTTTTAAATAAAACCTGTTTTAACGGGCTTTACAGGGTTAACGGTAGCGGCAAATTTAACGTGCCGGTAGGAGAATATAAAAATCCTTTGATATGTGACGAAACGAATTTGAAAAATGTTTCTTTCGCTTTAAGTAAAGTGGAATTAAAATCCTGCAATTACAGCGAATGCGAAAGGTTTATAGATAATAACACGTTTGTATATATTGATCCTCCGTACCGTCCTTTGAACAAAACTTCTTTTACCGCATATGACACATACGGATTTAATGATGAAAAGCAAAAAAAGCTTGCAGGCTTTTTTAAATCGCTTGACGGTAAAGGGGCTAAACTTTTATTGAGTAACTCGGATCCTAAAAATGCCGATAAGGAAGATAATTTTTTTGATAATTTATACGGCGGATATAATATTCAGCGTGTAAATGCGTTAAGAATGATTAACAGCAATGCGGTTAATCGCGGAAAAATTACGGAACTTTTAATTAAAAATTATTGAGGCTGAAAAATGATTAAAAACGGTAAAGGCGGCGGCAATACGCGTACCGGTCTTGTGTTTGAAGGCAAAGTGAATTTGGCACAGTTTCTGAACGCGCAACCGCATTATGCCGTATGCGGCGATAAAGTATTTTATAATGGGGAACAGGTTGCAAGGGTTTTTAAAAAGCATTTGTTTTATTCTGTTTTTTTAGAAGAACTTGAAATAGACTGAAAAAAATATCTGTCAAAACAGCTTTTGCCTGACGATTGTATTTTTGTTCTGCACAATAATACGTTGTTTATAATAGAATGCAAATTTCAGCAGGTTAAAGGCTCCGTTGACGAAAAGTTGCAGACTTGCGATTTTAAAAAGAAACAGTATAAAAAATTGTTGGCTCCTGCAAATATAGAGGTTGAATATGTTTATCTTTTGGGTGAATGGTTTAAAAATCCAAAATATAAAGATGTTCTTGATTACATAATTTCCGTTAATTGTTCTTATTATTTTGAATATATTCCTTTGGCTAAACTTGGGTTGCCTGTGCCTCCTGAGCTTGTAAACGACTAAAATGAAACCTGAACTTCTGGCGCCTGCGGGCAATTTCGAAAAATTAAAAACGGCTTTTTATTTCGGCGCGGACGCGGCATACGTCGGCGGCAAAGATTTTTCTTTGCGTTCTTTCGCTGATAATTTCACGCGCGAAGAAATGTGCGAAGCGGTTAGCTTAGCGCACGGAATGGGGAAAAAAGTTTACGTAACGGCAAACATTTTTGCCAAAAACGCAGATATGGGCGCAATGGAAGATTACTTTGCTTTTTTGCAAAGTATCGGAGTTGACGCGGCGATAATTTCCGACAGCGGAGTTTTTTATGCGGCGAGAAAGTCGGCGCCCAAGCTGGATATCCATATTTCTACGCAAGCCAACTTAACAAACAAATGTGCGGTAAAATTCTGGCGGGAACAAGGCGCAACCCGCGCGATACTTGCACGCGAGCTATCGTTAAAAGAAATTTCTGAAATACGCGATTTTGTGCCGGATATCGAACTCGAAGCGTTTGTTCACGGCGCAATGTGCATATCTTATTCGGGGCGCTGTCTTTTGTCTAATTATCTTTCGGGCAGAGAAAGCAATCGGGGCGAGTGCGTGCAGGCTTGCCGCTGGAATTATCAGGTGCGCAAAAAAGACGCGATTTCCGACAGCGGCTGGCTTGATATGGAAGAGGACGGGCGCGGAACTTATATCCTTAATTCCAAAGATTTGAATATGAGCGCATATTTAAACGAACTGCGCGCCGCAGGCGTAACTTCCTTTAAAATAGAAGGAAGAATGAAATCAGAATATTATCTTGCAACGGTTATAAACGCTTACCGGCGCTGTATAGACGGCGGATATGATAAATCGGTGGAGCGCGAGCTTTTAACCGCTGCCCACCGCGATTATACAACGGCTTATACTTTGGGCGAAAACGAAAAAACGGTCAATTATAACGACAGTCAGACAAAGGGAGACTGTGATTATATCGCAAACGTTATCGGTTGCGAAAACGGTTTTGCAACGGTTGAAATGCGCGGCAGGTTCAAATCGGGCGACGTTTTGGAAGTGTTATCGCCGACAAACAATTTCTGTAAGTCTTTTAAAGTAGAAAAGGCTTTTACCGCCGCGGGAGAAGAAGTTTCCGATTGCAAACTTGTGCAGGAGCATTACAAAATCAACTGCCCTTACGAACTTGAAAAGGGCGATATTTTAAGAAGAAGAAAATGAATTACGCAGTAAAAAACATTTACGGAAAAACTTTAAAAGAAAAAATAACCGTAAGCGTTCCCGGGTCTAAAAGCATAACGGCGCGCGCGCTTTTGCTTGCCGCCATAGCGGACGGAGTAAGCACTCTTAACGGCGCTCAGTTTTCCGACGATTGCCAAACGTTTTTAAACTGTTTAAAAAATCTGGGTATCCGCGCAGAGTGTAACGGAACAACGGTAAAAGTTGTCGGTTGCGGCGGAAAACTTAAAGCTGAAAGCGCGGAAATAAACGTAGGGAGCGCGGGAACCGCGGCAAGGTTTTTACCCGCGTTTTTAGCCTTTCAAAAGGGCAGATATACGTTGAACTGTTCCGACCAGATGAAACGCCGCCCCGTAGCTCCGCTCATAAAATCTTTAAAACTGCTCGGCGCAAAGTTTACTTTTAATGAAGAAGAAAACTGTTACCCTTTTATAATCGAAGGAACGGAAAACTCCGCAGATACTGTTGAGGTGGATATAAGCAAAAGCAGTCAGTTTTTGTCCGCATTGTTGATTTCGGCCGTATGCGCCGGTAAACCTTTAAATATAAAAACAGTCGGCTCTCACGGGTTTGATTATGTGAAGATGACCCTTGATATGATGTGGTCTTTCGGGGTTTCGGTTGAAGAAAAAGATGGTATGTATACCGTAAACGGTATGTATTCCGCAAAGCAATACGATATAGAACCCGATATTTCCGCCGCCTGCTATTTTTACGCAATGAATAAAATCCTCGGAACAGATATTTCCGTAAAAGGTGTAATGCCGCACAGTATGCAGGGGGATATAAAATTTATAAATCTTTTGCAAGACTTTAACGGCGGCAAAATAGATATGCACGCGTTTTCCGACCAGACTATTACTTTGGCGGCAATCGCGCCGTATCTGGACAATCCTACGGAAATAGTGAACGTAGCGCATATCCGCGGTCAGGAATGCGACAGAATTACTGCAATATGCGAAAATCTTGCCGTTATGGGAATAAAATATGAAGAACGCAACGACGGAATAAAAATTTATCCTTCGCAACCTAAATCCGCAACAATAAAAACGTTCGGTGACCACCGCGTTGCTATGGGGTTTGCGCTTACGGGCTTGCGCGCCGACGGAATAATTATAGAAAATGCGGAAGTCTGCTCGAAAACCTTTAAAAATTATTTTGAAGTTTTAGACGGAGTTTGCGGCAAACTGACCGTATGAGATTTACGGAATAAAATTAGAACCGGTGAAAATATTAAATCCGCTTATTTCAATGATAAGAAAGAGTAATGTTTTATTTACCACTATTAATTTGACATATGCGCGATAAACATAATATAATTTTTGTGAAATAAACTTAGGAGTTCAAAACAATGAGACTGCCCGAAATGTTCGGCGAAAACGTTTTCAACGATTCCGTTCAGAAAGAAACCCTCCCCAGCGAAGTATACAAGGCGCTGAGGGAAACTATAGAGGCGGGGAAACAGCTCGATACCTCTATAGCGGGAGCCGTTGCCTCCGCCATGAAAAAGTGGGCGGTATCCAAAGGCGCAACGCATTATACCCACTGGTTTCAGCCGCTTACCGGTCTGACGGCGGAAAAGCACGACAGCTTTATAGAACCCGAGGGCGATAAAGTAATAATGCGGCTTACGGGCAAAAGTCTTATCGTTGGCGAACCCGACGCATCGAGTTTCCCTTCGGGAGGTTCTCGCGCAACTTATATGGCGCGCGGATATACCGCATGGGACCCGACTTCCCCCGCGTTCGTTAAAGAGGGTACGTTATACATACCCACGGTATTCGTATCTTATACTGGTGAAACGCTTGATAAAAAATCTCCGCTTCTGCGCTCAATGACCGCGCTTGACAAGCAAGCCAAAAGAGTTTTGAAATGCTTCGGGATAGAGTGCAAAAAAGTAAATTGCGAAGCGGGACCCGAACAGGAATATTTTATAATTTCGGAAGAGGAATATCTTAAAAGAAAGGATTTGCAGCTTACGGGCAGAACATTATTCGGCGCGCCCGTAACAAGAGGGCAGGAACTCGAAGACCATTATTTTGGCGTATTGAAACCCAAGATTGCCGAATATATGCGCGATTTGGACGAAGAACTTTGGAGCTACGGCATACTTTCCAAAACCAAGCATAACGAAGTCGCTCCTTCCCAGCACGAGATGGCGCCTATATATTCAAAAACGAATATAGCGGTAGATACCAATATGCTCACAATGGAGCTTATGAAAAAGGTTGCCCAGCGCCACGGACTTGTATGCCTTTTGCACGAAAAGCCTTTTAAGGGCATAAACGGAAGCGGCAAACACAACAACTGGTCTGTTTCTACCGATAGCGGATTAAACCTTTTAAAACCCGGCGATACTCCCGAAACGAATACGCTTTTCAAGCTTGTTTTAACGGCGGTTATAAAAGCGGTTGACGATTATCAGGGCGTTCTCCGCGCGTTTGTCGCTTCTGCCGGCAACGACCACCGTTTGGGCGCGGACGAAGCTCCCCCCGCAATTATTTCGGTATATCTCGGCGACCAGCTCGGCGCGCTTGTAGACAGCATTGTAAAGGGAGAAGATTACGTTGCTTGTAAAAAAGCCGAAGGCTCGATAGGCGTGCCCGAAAGCCCTATTTTCCCCAAAGACGCAACCGACAGAAACAGAACCTCTCCTTTCGCCTTTACCGGCAATAAATTCGAATTCAGAATGTTGGGCTCGCAAGCCAACGTATCGGACGCTAATATAAGTCTTAACGCCATTGTCGCCGACGCTTTGGAACAGTTTGCCGACGAACTCGAAGGCAAGAAAGACGTTGAAAAAGCGGCGAACGCTATTATAGCGCGCGAACTTAAAAAACATTACCGCATAATTTTCAATCACGACGGTTACGGACCCGAATGGGAGCCGGAGGCGGCGAAACGCGGACTTTTGAACAACAAAAACACCGCGGACGCAGTTCCCGTTTTATATGAAGAAAAGAATATAGAAATGTTCGTAAGGCAAGGCGTTTACACAAGGGAAGAGGCAATTGCCCGCGCGGATATCCGCCTTGAAAATTATACTAAAATTATAAATATCGAAGCTTTGACAATGATAGAAATGGCAAGGCGCGATATAATTCCCGCGGTTTCCGATTTCGTTGCCGACCTTTGCCAAAACGTTGCGGCAAAGCAAGCGGTTTGCGATAAAATTCCTTTTGAAACGGAAAAGAACCTTATTGCCCGCCTTGCCGAACTCAACGACGGAACAAGCGCGGCAGTGACTAAGCTCGAAAACGATTTGAAAGCTATCGATAAATCGAATGTTCTTGAAGCGTCGCACGCAATGGCGCATACGGTCGTTCCCGATATGGAAGAAATAAGAAAGCTTGTAGACGAAATGGAAACGTTGACGTCCGCCGATTATTGGCCGTATCCTTCGTATTTCGATATCTTATACAGTGTAAAATAATATTTCGGATAATTTCAGTCCGCCCGCGTTTCTTTGCAAGAAACGCGGGCGGATTTTTTTGCTTTTCTTTGCAACTCTGTTTGTTTGGGTTTACATTTTTTTTGTTAAGTGTTATAATTTTTTTCTGATGAAAAAGAATTTGCGGTTATTTTGGGACAACGCTTTAAATCTTTTTTGCGTAAGCGTTTTAACGGGGCTTTTCGCAGGCGTGGTCGTAACGTTTTATAATATCCTTATGTCCATAGGCGAAAGCACTGCGCAAAAGTATTACAAACTTTTGCTTGAAAATCCCGCGTTTATTCCGCTGTTATTTGTCGGGCTTGCCGCGGGAGCTATAGTTATAGGAACTTTGGTGCGTTTTGTTCCGATGATAAGAGGAAGCGGAATACCGCAAATAGAGGGCGCGGCGCGTGGAGTTGTGCGTTTCAAATGGTACGTTACAATGTGTTCTATGTTCGCGGCGTCTTTGGCGTGCGTGTTTATGGGTTATCCCGCCGGCGCGGAAGGACCTTCGCTTGAGCTCGGCGGTTGCGCGGGTTCTGCGGTCGGCACGCTTTTAAAGCGCAACCAGATGGTAAGGCGCATCCAGATTGCAAGCGGCGCAAGCTCGGGACTTGCCGTGGCTTTTAACGCGCCGATAACGGGTATCGTATTTGCTATGGAAGAGGCGTTCCGTTCTTTTTCTCCGCAGGTGTTCATATGCGCGTCTATAAGCGTTATAACTTCGCTCGTAACCCGCAACGCAATACGTTCTTCTTTGGATTTTACGGTCGGATTTGCTTTTGACGGCTTTGTATTTGCGGATTTTGACGCGCTTTCTTATGTTTATCTTGCGATTTCCGCATTTATAACCGCGCTTGCGGGAGTCGGTTTTTACCATATTGTATTTATTTCTAAAAAGCTTTTCAAGCGCATTAAAATTCTTAAAGGCGCGTTTAAATATGTTATTCCGTTTACGCTTGCGGGCGCGTTCGGGCTTTTAACGGCTTATTCGCTCGGCGGCGGTCATTCTTTTATTCACAGCATTGCAACCGGCGGCACCGGGGCTATTGCAATTTCGGAAGTTTTCGGCGCCGGTCTGTTGGGCAGTCTTGTGATAATAACCGTTATCCGTTTTGTTATGGCAACGCTTACAATGGGCTGCGGAGTTCCGTGCGGAGTATTTATACCAATGCTTTCAGTGGGCGCAGGCTGCGGAGCTATACTTTCGGTTCTTTTTCAGTGCGCGGGACTGAACGCGGCGTGCGGCGATTATTTTGTTATAATATGTATGGCGGCGTTCTTTACCTGCGTTGTAAAAGCGCCTGTAACCGGCATAGTTATGGTATTCGAGCTTACCGGTCAGTTTGTGAATTTTCTGCCCGCGCTTCTCGGTATAGTGATAGGGCATATCGTCGGGCTGTTGTTCAAAACCGAAGCTATTTATGAAAAGTCGCTCGCGGGCTATATCGAAGAAGAACAGATTTATAAAAATTTCAAAAAGGTTCGTTTTACTCTTGTAATAGCGCAGGGAGCAAAAGCTGTAGGAACGGCAATCCGCAGACTTGTATGGCCGTCTAACGGACTTGTCGTTTCGCGCATTTCTGCGGACGGAACACAGAGCGTGCCCGACGGAGAAACCGTGCTCGGCGCGGGTGAAACTATAGTTTTCGAGTGCGAAACGGACGACGATAAAGAGGTTATGGAGTATCTGGTTGCTATAGTCGGCAAACAGCAAAAACCGATTGAGGAAAATTGTATTCAAGAGGAAAAACAAGAGTAAAACGTATTATTTTGCAATATTGTAACAAACGTGTTAAAAACAGCGGCGCAAGGTATGCGCCGCTGTTTTTATACTTGACTAAAAGCCGCGTTTGTAATATAATATTCAAGTAAAAAAATCAAAGAAAAAGGCGGTTTTAAAATGCTGACAAGTATTTGCGGAATCAACTGGGGCGACGAGGGTAAAGGAAGAATGGTAGACCTTCTTTCCGAAAAGTTCGATATCGTCTGCCGCTATCAGGGCGGTAACAACGCGGGTCACACCGTAATCAATGAAAAGGGTAAATTTATTTTAAACCTTTTGCCTTCCGGCATACTTCGTGAAAACGTGGTTAACGTTCTCGGTTGCGGTATGGTAATCGATATCAAACATCTTTGCGGCGAAATGCAAAGGCTGAGGGAGGGCGGCATAAAAATTACGCCCGAAAACCTGAAAATCAGCGATAAAGCGATTATCACAATGCCTTATAACGTTTTGCAGGACGAAATGGAAGAAGACCGCCTTACAAAAGCTACCGGCAAACCCTACGGTTCAACACGCAGAGGTATCGCTCCCGTTTATGCAGACAAGTATATGAAAAAGGCGTTCCGTATGGGAGAGCTTTTGAATACGGCGCTTTTATACAAACGCTTGCCCGATATCGTCGCATGGAAAAATATGACTATAAAAGCTTACGGCTTTACTCCCGTAACGGTTGACGCGATGATTGAATATTTCGAAACGTACGGAAAACCTCTTGCCGAGTTTGTAACCGATACGGGCGTTTATCTGAACGAGGCGAACAAAGCCGGCAAAAACATTATGTTTGAAGCTCAGCTCGGCGCGCTCCGCGATATAGATTTCGGTATCGTTCCTTATACTTCGTCTTCGTCAACGATTGCCGCGTATGCTCCAATCGGCGCGGGCGTTCCGAATTTGAAACTCGATAATTCAATCGGCATTATGAAGGCTTATTCAAGCTGCGTCGGCGCGGGACCTTTTACCTGCGAATACTTCGGGGAAAAGGCTGAAAAGCTCCGCGAACTCGGCGGCGAATACGGCGCGGCTACGGGAAGACCGAGAAGGGTAGGTCCTTTCGACGTCGTCGCTTCGCGCTACGGCATACGCTGTCAGGGCGCGGACGAAATCGCTTTGACCAAACTCGACGTTTTAGACGCTTACGAAGAAATCGAAATCTGCACCCATTATTTGCTTAACGGAAAAGTTGTCGACGAATTTCCTTTTACCGACGTTCTCGACGATTGCAAACCCGTGTTGGAAAAGGTTAAAGGCTGGCACTGCGATTTGTCCGGTTGCAGAAAGAGAGAAGATTTGCCCGCGGCCGCGCTCGATTACATAAAGCTTTTGGAAAAGCTTTGCGGCTGCAAAATTAAATACGTTTCCGTCGGCGCCGAAAGAGACGCTTGCATAGAAATGTATTAAAAACTGAAAACCCATAAAAAACAGCGGTTTCCACACCCCGCTGTTTTTTATGTTTGAACCCTCGATTTGCCTTTTTCAAAAGACGGTTAAGGGCTATATATCATTATTTCCACAACGTAAAAAACAAAATACCGCGCGTGCGGTTTTGAACGCGCGGTATTTTGTCAAAAATCAAGAGAGGTTAAAAATCAATGTACTACAAAGACTGGCTAAACGAATGGCTTGAAACCTGCGTCAGACCCGTGCGCAAATCCAGCACATACGATTTGTATTGCAGACTGACGCGCGGACTGATTATCCCCGAACTCGGCGGTTACAATCTGGAAGAGCTTTCGGCGCGCGTGTTGCAGAATTTTGCAAACGGACTGATAGACAGGCTCGCCGCCAACACGGTGAGCAATATTTTGAATATCGTCAAATGTTCTTTAAAACGCGCGCACGTTCTCGGCATAACCGAAACCCGCAATACGGACAGAATCCAAATCCCGAAGGCAAAAGAAAAAGAGGTGGAGTGTTTCTCCCGCGCGGAACAGCGGAAAATGGAAACCTATATTATGGCTAAGGGCGGCGCAAAGCTTTTCGGCGTTCAGCTCTGCCTTTACACAGGGCTGAGAATAGGCGAACTCCTCGCATTGGAATGGTCTGATTTGGATTTGCGCCGCGGCAGAATTTCCGTATACAAAACCTGCCGCGACAGCTGGAAAAACGGCAGATACGAAAAGCTTTTCGATACCCCTAAAACGCCCTCGTCGGTGCGCGTTATACCGCTCCCCAAACAGTTCCTTGCCGTTGCAAGGGTTTTCAAAAAGAAAAGCAAGTCAGGCTTTGTGGTCTGCGATAAAAAAGGAAACGGCGTAACCGTGCGTTCTTACCAAAAGGTTTTCGAGCGTTTGCAGAAAAAGCTCGGTATTCCTCACCGCGGTTTCCATTCTTTAAGGCACACTTTCGCAACCCGCGCAATTGAGTGCGGGGTAGACGTAAAAGCACTTTCCGAAATTATGGGGCACGAAAATCCCATGCTCACGCTCAAACGCTACACCCACGCGCTTATGCCCCACAAAGAGGCTATGATGAACAAACTCGGCAAAGTGTTTTCGGAAATGGGCGCGGAGTTCTTTAAAGGGCTTACCCTCGAACAGGAATACAACCTGTACCTTGACTTTGTCAAAACAAGCAAAGAACAAAACGCCCAATCGGGCGGGTCGGGCAAAAATTATCCCGAAAACCGTTGACAGTCAAATAATGTGTTGGTAAAATGGTAATACAGCTTTTTAAGATTATCATTTACCGCACCAATGATAAATACAAAATTTGACGAACTGTTCACCTACGAAAGACTATTTCGCGGGCATTTGCGCGGACGTTTGTCTAAACGGGACAAGAAGCCGCTTGTTCGGTTTGAAATGGGCATGCTCGAAAACGTTTATAACGTTTATCGCGACCTTAAAGCAGGCACTTTCAAATTCAAAGGATACAGCAGCTTCGTAGTCTACGAACCTAAACGCCGCCAAATTCAAACCTTGCATTACAGCGACCGCGTAGTCCAGCACGTATTGTGCGACGACGTCCTCATGCCTTATTTTTCAAAACGCGCCATAACGGATAACGCGGTTTGCCAAAAAGGCAAGGGGACACATTTTGCGTTGCGCAGATTCGAAGATAAAGTCCGCGCCTTCGTTGCAAACGAAGGCGCGGAAGGTTATGTCCTTAAATGCGACATAATGAAATATTTCCCCACAATCCCCCACAGGCAGCTTAAAGAAGTTTTCTGTTCGCAAATCCGCGACGTACGTTTAAAAGCTCTTGTGGCGCAGGTTGTGGATAGTTACAATACCGAAAACTCTTATCTCGAGGTTTACGGTGTGAAGCCCGTCGGCGGCGACATGAATGTCAGCGGCCGCGGCATTCCCATCGGCAACCAAACGAGTCAGGTTTTCGGTATGTTTTATTTAAACCCCGTAGACCGCCTTGTCAAGGAAAAATACCGCGTAAAGGTATATTCCCGCTATATGGACGATTTCGTTATGGTCCATAAAGACAAGGCTTTTTTGCAGTTTTTGTTAAAAGAAATCCAAAACCTTGTCCACACGCTCGGTTTAACTTTAAATTCAAAAACACAGATATTCCCGCTTAAAAACGGTTTCACTTATTTGGGATTCCGTTATTTCGTCACGCCAGAAGGCAAGCTTATCAAAACCGTAAAAAAGAAATCGAAAAAACGCCTGCGTTGGCGCGCACGGCTTTTGAAAAAGGCTTATTTAGACGGAATTATAGAATCCGAACGCGTCCGCCAGTCCCTCGCAGCTTTCCACGGACATCTGAAACACGCCAGAAGCTACAAATTAGAGCGCGAGCTGTTTTTAAAACTCCGCGACTACGCAAAAGATTAAGAGGTACATTATGTCAGACGACCGCCAGTTCACAATAGAAGATTTGCAAAAAGAAATAGAAAAAGAGTTGGGCTTGCCCGAAGGCTTCGGCTACGAGCCGCCCCAATCCCCCGATTATCAAAAATCCCAAAACGGAACGGAAGAAGACCGCGTTTCGAGAAAGCCCTTCCGTATAAACGATTTCGACTGCCCGCGCGACAGAGAAATGGCTGTGTTCACGCACGCAAAAAAACTTTCCGAATACGTTTTCGTGGTAACCGAAAAATCCCCGAAAAAGTTTCGGTGGAGCATAACCACAAGGTTGCAGAACGCATCTGTGGATATCGTCGAAAATCTTTACCGTGCCAATTTCGAACGTGACGAAGATGTCCGCCTGCAATATCAAAAAAACGCGGGCGTCGCCTTAAGCATACTCGATTTTTATACCGAAACCGCTCGCACCAAGCAAGCGATAAATATCCGCCAGATGTCTATAATCGCACGTCAGATAGCGGAAACAAGAAAGCTTTTGAACGGCTGGGTAAAAGCCACTAAAAGAAAGCCTAAATAATGTTAAAGCACGGGTTGAACCGTTCTTTATAAAAAGGGGGGAAGTCTTTATTTTTTACGGCGGCTGCGCTCCGGCTACCACGACCATACGCGCCACGCGTACTGTCTCGAGCCTGCCGGTCACCACGGCAGCGCATACGTTTACGACTCTCTTGCCGTCCGTCCCGCGCTCCACTCAAATCAAACGGTAAAACTAAATAATTTTCGTTAAAGCACGGTATATATGCCGTTCTTTATAAAAGGGGGGAAGTCTTTATTTTTTACGGCGGCTGCGCTCCGGCTCGGACATTGACACCGACTCTGCGGTCTACCTTATGCCGTCGGGCGCAAATGGAGGTACGTGGGTGCACCTCTCATACGCCGTCCGTCCCGCGCTCCACTCAATCAAACGGCAAAACTAAATTTTTTGGTTAAAGCACGGGTTGAACCGTTCTTTATAAAAGGGAGGAAGTCTTTATTTTTTACGGCGGCTGCGCTCCGGCTACCACGACCATACGCGCCACGCGTACTGTCTCGAGCCTGCCGGTCACCACGGCAGCGCATACGTTTACGACTCTCTTGCCGTCCGTCCCGCGCTCCACTCAAATCAAACGGTAAAACTAAATAATTTTCGTTAAAGCACGGTATATGTGCCGTTCTTTATAAGGGCGGGGGTCTTGTATTTTCCGATGGCTGCGCTCCGGCAACAATAATGATACGAACAATGCGAACTATCTTTTGCCTTCCGGCAGCAACAATGGCAACCGTGTTGACGCCTCTTACGCCGTCCGTCCCGCGCTTCACTTCAAATAAAACGGTCAAACTTAATAATTTTCGTTAAAGCACGGTATATGTGCCGTTCTTTATAAGGGCGGGCGCCTTGAATCTTCCGATGGCTGCGCTCCGGCAACAACAATAATACGAATTGGGCGAACGGTCTTTCGCCTGCCGGCGGTAACAACAATGGCAATGTCAACAACTCTTTCGCCGTCCGTCCCGCGCTTCACTCAAAAAAACGGTCAACTTAATAATTATTTTTCGTTAAAGCACGGTATATGTGCCGTTCTTTATAAAGGGCGGGGGTCCGGTATCTTCCGATGGCTGCGCTCCGGCGACGACACTGATACGGTTTGGGCGTACGGTCTTTCGCCTGCCGGCGGTAACCACGGTGGCTATGTCTACTACTCTTTCGCCGTCCGTCCCGCGCTTCACTCAAAAACGGTCATTTTAATAATTATTTTTGTTAAAGCCCGGCATATGCGCCGTTCTTTATAAGGGCGAAGGTCTTGTATATCCTGATGGCTGCGCTCCGGCAACAACAATAATACGAACAATGCGTTCTATCTGTCGTCTGCCGGCGGCAACGGCAATAACAATGTTAACGCCTCTTACGCCGTCCGTCCCGCGCTTCACTCAATCGGTGAACGACCGTTTGATATCCGGTATTCCGCATACACCGTATACGGAACAGATTAGATAAGAGATGAAGGGGGCTTCCGTCCTGCCTTTGCTTAATTGCAATGGCGAAACACACCCGACCGCGTCCCGACGTTGCGAATCGCCGCATTCTTTGGGCCGCAAGCTTATATTGTTAAGCGGTCGGGGCTTTTTTTGCCTTTTTTTTGCCTTTTTTTTCTCTTTTGGTTTTCGTTTTTTTATATTTTTTCGCGCGTTTTTGCCGCATATTCCGCAATTAAAGTATAAAAAAACTATAAAAAATGTTAAAAATGAAATATTGCGAAAAACCCGATATTTTCAAAATGTTAATTTCTGACAAAGCGGCATAAAAAACCGCCGAAAAACAGCAAAAAGCGCTGTTTTTCGGCGGTTTTTATGTTAAAACGCAACAAAAACACATAAAAAAATACGGACAGAAATGTACGTAAAATATGGTAATTCATGTCCACATATTCCCGAATAAACACGAATTTTGTCGGAAATTCATATATTTTCTGTACAAATACGCTCTTTTTATGAAAATTCCTTTCCAAAATCTTGACATAAATTTTGTTAAGTGATAATATATATCCGAAATACGGACATGAATTACCATAATAACCGTACGGTTTTACGGCAAAGAATGTTAATATTTCACACGTTTTTTAAGGGTTATATAGAATAACTGAGTAAAGGGTGGGGTACAAAGGGTATCTCTGCCTTTTGGTATTCTAAAATTCTGTCCGCCCGCGAAAAGCGTGCGGACAACAGAGAAACAACACTTTAAAAGTGAGGTAAACCATATGAAGAAATTTAAGGCAAAACTTCGGCTTGCGGGGATTTTCCTCGCACTGGCGATGGCTGTTTGCTGCGCGGTTGCGGGGATAACCCTTGCAAGCGGAACGCAAAGCGCCAGCGCAATGACGGGAACGCCTGTTTCCGTTTCCGAACTTTATGGCACCGGAAAGTTTAACGGCACAAACCTCACCGCTCTTTATAAAGCGGTCGGCGGTGCGTCTGTTGATACTTACGCTAAACTTTCCACCAAAGTCGGCGGAGGAGCAATCAATGCGGACGATATTTACAAGCTGAACGGCAACAAAAACGTTAAAGTTACGTTCGGCGGTAAAACGTGGACCGTAACTTACGTTTCCAAAACCAAGTCGGGCGACGTAATCGCAACGCTGTGGGCGGAAAATCCCACCACGGCAACTTACACGTTCTCGTCTAACGGTTGGTATTCGCAATATTGGGGATATGATAAAACCACGGGCATTCCGTTCAACTATTATTCCAACCAATACGGTTCAAGCTGGATACGTTCTTCCGTTATGAATATCGGCAGTGCGTATTTAAAGGCAACCGACGGTTCGAGCGGTCAAAAAACCGACGCGCAGGTAACTATGGCTACGGGTACGCAGTCCGCTTCCAACGAGTGGGCTCGCTTTACTATGGATTCCGCAACCAACAGCGTAAAAGCTTACCTTGCAACTCCTTCCGAAGTTGCCTGGCAGGAAGATTTGTTCGTCCCTGCGGTTAACTCAACCCATATTCTTCAATCCGAAGCATACGGCACTCCCTCGGGCGGACGTTGGTACGAACCTACCGACAACGCTTCCGACCCGCGTGACCTTCGTAACGCTCCCACGAGAATACAATACAGCGCATGGAAGGATGACCCGATTTGGCTTCCCGCTTTATCGGAAACAGGCTGGAACGGCGTAACCGGATTCTGGAATACCACCGAATCTCAACGCGCTTATAGCAATACAACCGCCAATACATGGCTGCGCTCCGGCGGCAACTATGTTACGAGCGATGCGTTCGGTCTGTCGTCTGCCGGCGGCAACGGCGGGGGCAATGTTAACGCCTCTTACGCCGTCCGTCCCGCGCTTCACTTAAATCTCAAATCTGCCGCGGACTCCGCGGCGGGGTCGGCAACCACGGGTAAAACCGTTGTTAAGCTCCCCACAATCGAAGAGCCCAAAATATACAACGGCAAAGAACAGACTTTTGAAATTCAGAACTTCAACTACAGCCTGATGACGGTTTCGAGCTCGGGCGACGGATCCGTCCTCGGCACGGGCGCAACCGTAAAAATGACCGATGTCGGCACGCGCACGCTGACGTACACATTGAGAAATACCGCCACGCATTGCTGGGCGGGGGGCTCGACGTCACCGGTAACGTTGACGGCGAAGGTCAATAAAATGACCGTGTCCCCCGTCTGGAGCGGAGGCATAGAGTTCACGTACAGCGCCGCGGACCAGGCGCCGACGGCAACGGTGAAAGACGTGAACGGCTCGGCGTTGACGTTGGCGTACGACTATAAATACAGCGCCACCGCAGGCGGCGCGAAAACCGCAACGACCGCCCATAAAAACGCGGGATACTACGAGGCGACGGCAAAGTTCGCCACCGCGCAAACCAATTACCAATTGGATACGACCGCAAGCAAGCGGGAGTATACGATTTTGCAAAAACAGGTTCAGGTATCGGGCAGTCTTACCATTAAAGACAAATATTACGACGGCAAAAAGGACGCCGACGTTAATCCCGCAGGGCTTACGCTCAGCGGAGTTGTTGCCGCGGATACCGCAAACGTAAAAATCGTTACGCCCACGGCGGGTTCGGGCTATACCGCGCAGTTCGAAAGCGCGGAAGTAGGCTCGCGCTATGTGGAAGTAACGGGGCTTTCGCTTTCGGGCACGGCTGCTTCCAACTATAAACTTGTTCAGACAACGATGAAGTCGTATGCGCAAATCCACCCCATACCCATAAAGGTGGCGGTAACTGCGGGTAATAAGGTATACGACGGAACGAACAGCGTTGTGCTTACGGCGGGCGCGTTCAGCGTCGGCACGCTCAGCAGCTCCATAAACGGAACGGCTGCCGACCTTGCAACCGTGCTCAATACCGAAAGCGCAACGAACGGACTTACCGCAACGGTAAGGGGTAGCTTTGCCGATAAAAACGTTGCAAACGGAAAAACCGTTAACGTAACGCAAACCTTGCTCGGCGGAACAAACGCAACCCACTTCGATTTGGTAGGTATTTCCAATACCGCAGCCGTAACGGCAAACATTACCAAAGCCGATTTAACGGTTAACCTTACGGGGCACACGACGAATAAATACACGTTCACCTACGGCGATAACGTATCCGTTCCTTTTGCGGTTACGAACCCCGTCGCGGGAGAAACAATTAAAATAATCCTTGAATATTCGGGCACTTATGCAGACGGCACTACTCTTGCGGCAACCACAACCCCGCCCACGAAAGCTGGTACGTTCACCGTAACAGCAAAGATAGACGCAGCCGATGCAAACGCTTCTAACTACGCGCTTAAAACGGGCACGGGTATTCTCACAAGCGCAACTGTTGAAATCAAAAAGGCAACCCTTACGATAACCGCAAACGCGCACAACACGGAATACGGCACCGCGCCTTCCGCAATCGGAAACAGCGGCGTAACCTACACGGGCTTTGTTAACGGACACACCTCGGCAAGCCTTAGCGGAACGCTCGCATACGATTATATGGTTAAGCCCGCAAGCGGCAACCCCACGACGGCTTACGCGCAGTACGACGGCGTAACGGTGGCGGGAACTACCGAATACCTTATTATTCCCAAAGGACTTACGCACGCGGATTACGATATTAAATTCGTAGGCGCGCCCCTTACGGTTGAAAAACATAAGGTTACCATAAGCATCGGCGACGGAACTTCCGTTTACGGCGCAAGCTCCTTGAATATGCCCACTATAACCTCGGGCGCATTGCAGGCAAGCGACGAAACGGCGGCGAACTTCAAAATCAAACTCGTAAAAGACGGAGTTGAATACGACCCCGCAACCGTTATCGCAACGAACGTTAACGCGCTCAAAGCGGGAGTTTACGAAATCGTTGTTGAATTTACGAACGGTAATTACGACGTAACTTACACCGGCTCGCAAGGCACTAAGGGACTTTACACCGTAACGAAAGCCGCCCTCACGGTAACGGCTGCCGATACTTCCCTTGTATACGGTTCTGCCGTTCCCACGTATACCGCAACCGCAACGGGCGCGGTAACGGGCGACAATGCAACGAACCTTATCGCGGGATTGCTGTTCGAATGCGCTTACACAACTTCGAGCGCGGTTACAACGGCAGGCTCCGAATATGTTCTTACGCCTTACGGCTTGAACCTCAACGATTACGAAGTAACCTATGTAAGCGGTAAAGTTACCGTAACGGTAAAAGCGATAAACGTTACTATCGACGATAAGTCGGGCGTATACGGCGACAGCTTCGGCACGCTGACATACACCGCGTCGGGCGTTATCAACAACGATAACCTCGGCATAGAGCTTGAAATTCTCAAATCCGACGGCACGGCGGCTTCTCTTACGGGAACTCCCGCGGCGGGCACTTATAAAATCAAGCAGAAAGCGGGCACAACCGCAAACTCCAATTACAAAATTACCTTCACCAACACGGACGGAGAGGGAGAGTACGTAATTGCAAAGAAAAATCTTACCGTAACCGCGGATGATTTCAATATCGTTTACGGCGGGGCAATACCTACCTACACGGTAAACTACTACGGATTTATCAGCGGTGAAAGCGAAAGCACCGCGGGAATATTCGGCGGAACGCTTGCGTTTGCATGCTCCTACGACCCCGCGGCAACCAACAACGATAAAAACGCGGACGTTTATACGATTACCCCGAGCGGTTTGACTTCCGATAACTACAACATTACTTTTGCCGACGGCAAACTCACCGTTGCAAAGAAAAATATTATCGTATCTCTCGAAAACCAGACTCAGGTATATTCGGGCACGATTTCCGTTCTTCTGAACGACGACGGCTCGGGCTCTTATGTGGCAAGCGATATCTGGAAGCTTGCAAGCGTTTCGGGCAATACTCTTATCGCGGGCGACAGCCTTAAAATAACCGTTAAAGTTCCCGCAAACGTAAATGCGGGCGCATATCCCCTTTTGGCGGACGACGCGCAGATTAAAACGGATAACCCCAATTACAATGTTACCGTTATCACCGCGCAGTACACCATAACCAAGGCGACCCTTGCGGTTGTTGCAAACGATTACCTCAACACGCTTGTTTACGGTTCGGTACCCTCCGCAAGCGCTATGAGCGTAACCTACGGCGAAGACGACGGCACGGGCACGATAATCAACGGCTTTGTAAACGGCGAATCGGCAAGCACCCCCGGCGCAATCACCGCGGGCAACAAGTACGACTTCACTTATAAGCTCGGAATGGACGTTTACGACGCAAGCGGAAACCAAATCGAATACGAAATCATACCCAAGGGCTGGACGTCGGCTAACTACGAAATAAAATACGTAGCGGGCAAACTTACGCTCAAACCCAAGGATATAACCGTTAAAATCAACGATTTGTCTTCTATTTACGGCGAAACCGTTAAAAACCCCAACGATAAGGCAAACTGGTCTGCGGCGGCTGGCGCAATCCTTGCTGGCGACGACCTCGGACTTGACCTTGTTATCGTTGAAAAAGGCACGGCGAACGTTGTGACCTCCTTCGATAAAGGCGTTTACGATATAATCGCAAATACCGCGGGCGGCGCAACCGGCTGGACCAACAAAAATTACAACGTTACTTTCGAAAGCGCGGTAAGACCTTCTTCCGATAAGGGCGAATACAGCATAAGCGCTGCTCAGCTCACCGTAACGGCTAATCCCCACTCTATAGAGTACGGCACGGCAAACGGCGATATCGGCGACAGCGGCGTAACTTACAGCGGCTGGCTCGGCAGCGACGAATCGAATTCTTCATCGCTTATCGCAGGCTTCGGCACGGTAACGTTCTCAAGCCCCGATTATGACTCGACCGTAATCGGCAAAAGGGAAGTGGGCGGAACGTTTACGCTTGTTCCCGACGTCAGCGGCTTGACCGACCCCGACGGCAACTATACGTTCGTTGCGGGCGCGGCGGCTAAACTCACCGTTGAAAAGAGAAATCTTACGGTTGAAATTCAGGACCAGACAAAACAGTACGACGGCAAGGCTTACCAGTCGTCCGATTTGAACCCCGTTTCTTACGACAATAAATTCTGGGTTGTTTCTTCGGCTTACGGCAGCGGCTTTGCAAGCTGGGATGCAGGCAATGAAGATTTGCTCGGCGTAACGCTTTCCCGCGGCAGACCTACGGAAACCAACGCGGGCGTATACGTAATTACGGGCGCAATCGACGGCAGCGTTGCAAACTCTATTGCGGCAAACTACAACGTAACGTTTGAAAACGGCACGTTTGAAGTTACCCCTTATGAAATAACGGTTTACTGGCTGCTTGAAGCGGACAATACCCTTAAAACGGACGGCAGCGACTATACTGCTCCCGCGTTCGACTTCACTTACGACGGCGATTCTCACGTTCCTTACGCGCAGTACGTTGACGTAAGCGGAAACTGGGCTTCCGCGCCTTTGACGACTTCGGGCGCGCGCACCAATGCGGGCACGACCTATCAGGCGGAAGCTTATCTTCCCAACTCCAACAACTACAAATTCAAGACTGCGGCAAACGATAAGTGCAGCTTCACTATCAAACCCCGCACGCTTACCGTTCAGTGGCTCACAAAGCCCGCGGCGGACGGCGGCACGATTATTACTTCTCCCAACGTTCCCAGCTATGATTACCGCAAAGGTATCGAACAGGGACCTGTTGTAAATCTCACGGGTATGCCCTCGGGCATAACTTTGGCGGAAGGCGTTGATTTCGCAATTTCCGGCAAGAGAAGCGCGGAAGGCAACGGAACCGTTGTTCTTACGATAATCAACCCCAACTATACCGCGGCTTCGGCTGACTGCAAGTGCAACTTCAAAATCGAAAAAGCTACCCCTACGGGCTTGCAGTGGTATGACAAGGCAAACGGCGGTTCTCAGCTCAACGGAACTGTTTCGCCTTATATCTACAACGGCGAATCGCAGCACCCCGTAATTATTTCGGGAACGAACGGTTCGGACACATATTCGTATGCGCTTTATAAAAAGGACGGCTCGGGCAACTACGTTCCCGTTGCGTCTGCGATAAACGCCGGCGAATACAGAGTAATAGCAACCCCTACGAGCGATAACTACAAGCTTGACGAAAACACCGAATTCAGCGGACGCGTATCCTTCCAGATTTCGGCGAAACCCGTTGACCTTGAATGGGTTAACATTTCGGGCGACGAAACGAACGGCTGGTATTATAACTTCAACGGTTCCGTTCAGAAACCCGACGCAAGACTTATTATCGATTCGACAACAAGAGATTACATCGGACTTTCGGTAACATATTCCAATTCCTCCAGCTCGGCTGTTGGAACGGGATACACCGCTACGGTAACGTTGCCTTCCGACGGAAATTATGTAATTATAGACGGAAGCAACAACGTTTACACCAAGACGATTACTTACGAAATCAAAACCAACGAAATAACCGTTAAATGGGATTTCGGTTCGTCGTCATGGATAACCGACAACAACGGCGAATGGACGGCAGCCTACAACGCGCAGAACATCGCGGCGGTTCTCAATAAAACCGCAAGCATGAATATGACTGCGACGAACGAAGGCGTTAAGCTTGAATACAACGTTTACCGCGTAGACGGCGGAAGAAGAGTTAAAGTTACCGATACAACCAATTTGACCGATGCGGGCGTATATGTGCTCGTGGTTGAATTTGCGGCTTCGAACGACCCTGCGGTTATCAAGAACTATTCCATAAAAGACGGAGAAAAACAGCTCACAATCGAAAAGCATAATCTTACGATTACGCCTTCGAATATGGAAGTTACGTTCGGTACTCAGGTTTCCGATTATGAAGTATCGCAAGGCTCTTTCGTAGGTTTCTTTGTAGATTCTGCAAACGGCATCGACGAAACCTCGCTTATCAACGATATAACAACTCAGTTAAGCGGCAAGCTTTATGCTTCCAAAAACGGAAACAGCTGGCTTACCAGCGGTTATACAACCACAACCGCGCCCGGTTCGAGCCTGACTATTACGCTTACGGATAACGCGGCGGTTATAGAATGGCTCAACGGAATACTCAAAAACTACAATTATACGATTGCTCCCAATGCAACTATAAAAGTTAAGGCGATAGAGGGCGACGTTAAACTTACGGGCGAAACTTCCGTAAACGGCGACTGGCGCTACGACGGCACGGCAAAGCTTCCTACGGCGGCTTATAAATCCGGCTCTGGCTCCGGCGACTGGACTTCGGTTGATATCGAACTCGTAGACGACCCCAATTATTCCCCGCTTGTTGACGGAGAAGCGGTAAACGCAGGTACTTACCTTGTACGCATTATCGCTCCCAACGGCGTTCAGCTCAATAACAGCACTCTTACTTTCCAGATTCTCAAACGTGAAATCAACATAGGCATAGAAGACAGAAATTATGCTTACGGCGAAGTAACGCAGAGCAATTATCAGAGCAAACTCGTTTGGAATTATGCTCCCGATACAACTTATAACAAACCTATGTCCAGCGACGAGCTTGCGATTTCGCTTGACGTAAACTTCGGTACGAACGGTTTCGATAACGGAAATTACGCAAAAGCGGGCAGCTACCGCATTGTCGGCTCTTGGGACGTGGCAACTTACGGCGCAAACTACAACGTTACTTTCGAAGGAACGCAAACTGCTTCCGACGGTAAGAACAGCGAAGGCTTGTTCGAAGTTGAAAAAGCAACTATAACTGTAACCAAACAAGGCACGCAATGGTTTAACGAAGAAGGAATACTCCAAAAGGGCGATTACCACTTCATAAGCCTTGCGGCTAAAGATGAAAACGGCAAATACAAGTTCGTTAATTACTCGGGCTGGCAGGATGCAGACGTAACTATCGAATACAGTGCGGATATCTACAACCGTAACCAGAATACGGCGCCCGCACCCGAAGACGAAACGAACTGGAGCGCAACTCTTCCCAGCATTAACCGTGCGGGCGAATGGGTAGTAAACTACAAAATCAATATCGCAAACCATGAAGAACTCCGCGGACAGTGGTTCGTACTTATAAAGGAAGAGGGCGAATACGTCGTTATTATCTTCCAGAAGAACTACGAAATCACCTACGGCGACGAACTTCCCGAAAACCTTGCGGAAGAATTAATCGACGGCGGATACGTAACGGTAAGCGGACCTTTGGCTGTTGCCGATTTGAAGAGAGTTGCAACCGCGTTTGCTTTCAACGGTTCGAAAGAAAACGTTAACTCGTTGACAAATGTTGGCAAATATTCAATTTACTTTGAACTCGACAGCTCCGTTCCCGCTAACTACGAAGTAATTTATAAGCGCAGCAATGCGGACGCGGATTCCAACGAGGACAGATACGTTATCAATCCCAGAAAGCTTACGGTTGAATGGGGCGAAACGGAATTCAAGTATGACGGAAACGTTCATATGCCCGAAAACGTTAAACTCAACGGTTGGGTAAACGGAGAGTCGCTTGAACTCAGCGGACTTGAAGTCGGCAAAACAAAGACTTATTCCTTCGCGGATAACGGTCAGAACAATATCACCGTTTCTGTAAATGCAGACGAACAGTATGACTTTACCAGCAACGGCGGACATCAGCTTGTTGTTTCGATAGATAATGAGAACTACAAACTCGATATCGAAAACGCGGCTAAAACCATATCCATTTCTATGGACGGACCTTTAACGGTTTCCGACGGATTGCCTTCGTGGCTTATCTGGGTAATCGTTGCGGCGTGCGCGGTATTCGTATTAATCATAGTTATCCTTGCGGTAGTTATTAAAAAGCGTAAAGCTGCTGCCGATAACGACGGTTTCTACGACAGCGTAGACGGCGAATAATCAAATTGTTGGAATACTCTTCGGAGTTGCCCATATGCCGCAAACCGCCGCTCCCGAAACAATCTTGAAAAGTTGTGGAAATAATGAAATGGTGTGGTAACCTCTTTACGGGGGCGGCGGCGAAACGGTATCAAAAACGGCGGATTTATCCGCCGTTTTTTTTATGCTGTTTTTTTTGCGGCAGAGTGTACGAATTGCAATGTTTTTAAGTAATAACTGCAATTGAAAAACGTATTTCCTTGGTGTATTATGGTATAGAGTGAAAATATTTATCATTTTATGAAATTTTTATCCAAGTTTCGTTTTTGAATATTTTTATAAAATAAGCTATACCTAATATATATAAAACAAAAACAAAGGGGCATGCCCCTTTCTTGCCGTTATAACGGCAAGAAAATCATTAACGGTATTAAATGGCTGAACAGCCGTAAATAAGTTTTTTGGAGGAAGTATGATGAAGAAGTTTGGTAAGCTGATGTTTACGGGTTTGCTTATCGGCGGGCTTTTGGTGCCCGTTGCAGGTTGCGTAAAAGCGCCTGACCCGTTTATCCCGCCCGAAAGCAGCGATAAAGTCATAATAAACGACGCTTACGATTGGAACGACGACGAAACGGCTTCTACCCGTCCGGAACTCGGCGGAGGGTATGTGCCCGCGCCGCCGGCAAAGGATGCTTTGATTACCATTGCGGAAGGCTCTGTAATCAGATTTAAAGACGGTCAGTCGTCTTTCAAATTGCCCGTAGGCGAATTGCTTACAAATGCGTATTTTGACGAGGCGTCTTTAAACGGACACAATATCGGAGGCGTGGCTGTGCTTGACGAGCAGGGCAACATTGCCGAAGTGTTTGCGTTAAAGGATTTCACCCCCACGGAAGAAACTACTGTTTTACCGTTCTATTCGCTTGATAAGGGCGAAGACGGACTGTTCGGCGCAACGGCGGTTGGCGACTGGATTCACGACGCCGGTTTCAACGACCTTTCCGAATCGGTTGAAATCAAAAACGCTATATCCGTAGTTAACGGCTGGCTTAGCAATAATATCAATATTGCCGGAACGTTTGCTTCGGGCAACTCGTTCAGAGCGCTGACGCCTTATACGGTAAAAGAAGGTTACGATTACACTTATAGCTATAAGTTTACAAATAACGGAAATTCGGCGGTTTCTTTTGACGTATATCAGATGCGCGAAGGCTACCGTTGGGATAATACGGTTACAAGCGTTCCCGTTGAAACGATTACGTTGCAGGCGGGAGAATCGAGCGAGATTGTTTCCGTAAAATTAGAAAACAATTCCGCTAACCAAAACGTTATGACCGTTATAAAGGTTAACGACGACGTTGAAAACCTTTCTCTCGGCGTTGCGTTTGCCGCGGAAGACAGCACCGTGTTCGGTCCCGCTACCGTAAAGGTACGTTTGCCCGAGGGCGTAACGATAGAAGAAGGCGGCTATGTAAAAGTAGACAGCGGTTACGAGATGGAAGTAAATTCGCTTGATAATCTCGTTCTTCCAGTAATAAAAGAATCGGGAGCAATGGGCGAAGCTCCTCTCGGCTGGTTCGATACCGCAACGGGTAAAGTCGTAGATGAAACCACTACGATAATCCGCTCTATGACAATCGCGCCTTACTGGCAGCAAGTTAACGGCTACGAAGGCCGTATCGATATCGGCAGCGGAAAAGCCGAAGGTTATAACGACGACGAATGTCCCGGCGATATCGGCAAGCATTTGGCTGCAAATACGGGAAGCGTAAGCTATAAGGGCAACGTTAACGCACAAAAGGATAAAGGCGTTGTCGTAAACGGCGGAAACGGTTATTCGGTTTTAGGTTCGGTATTTTCAGACAGCCTGCCCGTACAGGCGGGTTCTGCAATCCGTTTCGATTCCAAGCGTACAGCGCTTGCGGGAATTTACGAATTCTGCTATACGGTAGAAAACAGAGGCTCGTCCAGGCTGCATCTCAGCATTTACCAAATCAACGCAAGTTCGGATTATAAAAAAGGCGGCAATTATTACCGATATGAAGACCAGCGTTACCGTACGAGCGTGGAACTCAACCCTGGCGAAAGCAAGATAGTAAAAGGACAATACGATTTCACCGGTCAAACTAACGGCAACTGGCTGACTTACGTCGTATTCGAAGAAGACGTTGATTCGTTCAGCTTCGGTCTTGCGGCAAGCTATAAATCGGTTGAAGCTTATGATAACGAAACGTATCCCAAGGGCAACAAGCTTGATAAAAATGTAACAATCGCTTACGACGAGCAGGCAAACGGCGAAATAAAGGTTGCAGAAAGTTATCTCAAAGACCGCCGCGTCGGAAGATTTATCGTTGCTCCTTCAAATAACGAAGTTACTATCCCCGAAGACGTTATCTTCCTCGGCTGGCAGCTTGTTATAAAAGGCAGAACGTACGATTTGCCCGCAAACAGAAATGACTGGACTGATTTGCAGATTCCTTCCTCGGGCGCAACGCTCAAAGCCAAATATTCAAAGGTTACAAATACGCCTTTGCAGATTACGGTTGCGCAGATAGAAGGCTTTGAATTGTCGCAGGATTATTTAAGCAAAGAAATTTTCGTCGGCGGATACTTTGTTGTTCCCGCCGAGGGAGAATATACAAACACCACTGGTTTACCCATTGTCGGTTGGAGAGATGCCAACACCGGTAAAGAGCTTACAAACGATACTTTAGTAGATGTTGAAAGCATAGTTCTCGAACCCGTCTTTGCGGAAACCGTAACGGTAACTCTGCAACTGCCCGAAGGTATGACGGTAGGCGATACTTTCAAAACGCAGCAGGCAAAAACCACAAAACTTGTTCTTCCTTCCGAAGAAGATATAACGGCAACGCCTGAAAATATGGGCGCGCCCGCAGGTTGGTATAACGTTGCTACCAAAGCAATCGTAACCGCAGATACCGTTCTTAGCGGAGATATAACAATCGCTCCTTATTGGAATACGTTTAACGGATATACGGCAGTTCAGGTAGGCAGCGGGGCAAATTACGGCTATAACGCGCAGGAAGTACCCGGCGATTTAATGAAATATGCCGCGGCGAATAACGGAACCGGATTGCAGTATTACGGATATAATACAGGCGGCGCAAGCAGCAAAAACGGTGACGCGAAAATTTTAAATGTCGGCGATTATGCTTTGTTGGGTTCTGTTCTTTCCGCAAACAAGCCGGTGCAGGCGGGTTCTGCAATTCGTTTTGACTCCAAACGTACGCTTAACACAACCGGAAATTACGAATACACCTACACAATAGTTAATAACGGCACGACAGATATCTGGTTAAGTATTTACCAGATAAACGCCAGCAGCGAATACAGGTCTCCCTCATATTACGGATATGAAAGCCGCTATCGTACGGAAATCAAAGTTGCCGCGGGCAAAGCGGTAACCGCGAAAGGTCAGTATAATCTTGCTTCCAACAGCGGCAACAATATGATGACTTATATTGTCTTTGAAAAAGACGTTGAATCATTCAGCTTCGGAATATCCGTGGGATATAAGCTCATAGACGCCATAGGCGACGAATATAAAAATCAACCCGCAATTGAAAATAATGTCAAGCTTACCTATAATCCCGCGGAAAACGACGGAATTACCGTAAAAGACAGCTATCTCAACTATAAAGTCGGCAAGTTTGCCGTAGCTCCCAAAGCTGAAGATTTGGTTGTTCCCGAGGGCGTCGGCGTTACAAAATGGCAAATAGTTATAAACGGCACGGCTTATGATTTGCCTGCGTCAACCCAAAGCTATACAAACGCTATGATTCCTTCCTCAGGCGCAACGCTCAAAGCGGTTTTGGCGAAGCCCGTAGATATAACGTGGCTGAATAATAACGGAGTATCCGTTGCCGGCGGTAAAACAAGCGTTATAACGCAAAGCAAGCTTGAAGATATCCCCGAACTCACGGAAACCACAACCGACGGCAGAAAACACCTCGGCTGGTTCGATACTGCAACGGGAGAAGTTGTAACGGCGGAAACAATCGTCACCAAAGAAATGACGATAGCCCCTTATTTTGCTACAGAGCAAACGGCGGTTACGCCGGCAAGCGGTGAGCAAGGCGATGATTTGGCGATTGACAGCTTTACAAATCTTACAAGAGCTAACTTTACAAAAACCCAGAATATAGTTTCTGGTGACGAAATCGGCACGTTGTTTAATTACAACGATAATATCGCCGCTGGAAGTGCTTTCCGCATAAAAACTTTCTATTACGCTAACGGCTCAAAGGAGGCCGCGGCGGGAACGTATAAGTACCATTTCAATTTTACAAATTACGGCTCTGAAGAATTAAAATTCAATGTTTATCAGGTAGCTGGCGGTACAAATAAAGTAGAAGACGGAAAAGCTAATAAAACCATAACGCTTGCGGCTGGAGCTTCTGTTTCAGTCACACTGGAACTTGAAATTACTAAAAATAAAAATGCATTAACTTATTTTGAAATGCTTAGTACTACAAGCGGTATGAACCTTGGCATCTCAATGTCAATCGAGGGTCTTGCGGAATAAACAGGAGGAATAAAATGAAAAAAGTTTTGGATTTTGTAAAGAATTTTACTTTGAATTTCTTAAAAACTAGAACAATAGCTTACTATATTGCTTCCGGCGTCGCTTTTATCGCCTGGATTATGGGTATAGTCTGCACCGCAAGTCTTGCTTTTGCAGGCGCAACGGCAGTGCCTATGGTTCTGGTTTCCCTCGGCGGTCTTGTCTTTATCGTAGGCTCGCTCTTCGGAGAAGAAAAAATAGGCGCGGGGATGGTAGCTTTTGCAAGCTACGGCGCTCTTATCGCAACGATTTGCGAAGTGTATGCACATTTCCTCGGCGAAATACAGTCTCAGGCAATGGGCGGTTTCAATATCGGCGCAATAGAAGGTATTTCAACTTTAATCGCTTGCGTGGTGTTGTTCCTCATATGCGCGGTTGCGGCAAACGTGCTTGCATTTTTAAAACTCAATAAAAACGGCAAAACAAAAAAACAAAAAGAAGTAGTTGAAGCGGAGGCAGTTACAGATGAAAATTAATAAAATCAAAAAAATCCTTCACATAATTTCAATCGCTTTATTTAACGTAATGGCAGTCTTTTTCGGACTGACGATAGTAGTAAACGCCTTGTTTGCGGATGAAAGCGTAAACAATCTGTTGTCGCAATATGTATTTAAGGATACGGGCGGCACGCAAACCGTAAACACAGGTAAAGCGCCTATAAGATATAAAACATGGTATTCTTCGATTGAAGACATATTGAACGGCAACGGAGAAATAGCATGGTACGCGCAAAAAGAAGGCTCTGTTCTTCTTAAAAACGAAAATAACGCGCTCCCCTTAAAGGCGGAAGAAAAGGTCAGCTTATACGGAGTTACCGCATACGACCCTATGTATTGCCTTGACGGCGCGGGTAACAACAAAATCAACGACCCTCAGGCTTATAAGGTTAAATCGGAAATTTACCGCAGACAGTTCTTCTATGAAGAATTCGAAAAAGTCGGTCTCAATATGAACGAATCCCTTGAACAGTGGTACAACGGCGACGGTATTCAGTACAGAAGAGTCGATACGATAGGCTTCTGGGGTTCCGATTCGGGTAACGCTAAAGTTCCTGTTCTTTCCGAAGCAAATTGGATAGAAATACCCGATTCAAGCAAAGACAAAACCAACTACGGTACGGATTCCACCGCAATTTATATTACGGGCAGAATGACCAACGAGGATATGGACCTTACGCAGGAGGGCAGCGGTTCAAATGTGTCTTCGTCAGACAGAAACAACGACGGAAATAAAACCGATAACGATTATCTCGCGTTTACCGAAGAGGAAAAAGACCTCTTGAAAAACCTTGGAGAAAATTATAAAAAGGTAATTGTAATTTTCAATCAGGCTAACGCTCCACAGGAAGATATCCCCGAACTTTTGAAAGAATACGGTATCGAAGCTGCGCTTTGGATAGGTTTCCCCGGTTCAGACGGAATTAAAGCCGTTGCCGAAATTTTAACGGGACAAATCAATCCCTCCGGCGGACTTTCTGCGGCTTGGTACACTGCAAGGGAAAACAACCCTTCAACGCAAAACTTTGCGATAGGCAGTCAGACCAACGTAGTAAATATGGAGGGTATGTACGTAGGCTACCGCTATGCGGAAACCCGTTACGAAGATACGCTGTTGGGTAATCCTAACGCAGGCTCGTATGATTACGGCTCACAGATTTCTTATCCTTTCGGCTACGGTCTTTCTTACACAACTTTCGATTATACCAACGTTGAAATCGTAAAAGACGAAAATCCCGCAAAAAATTATTACAGCTGCGGAATTATGGTTTCAAACGACCCTAACCACAAGTGCGAATTCTGCGACGGAAAAGGCAACAATATTGAACGTCCCGACGAAGAAAAACGCGCAACCGGCGCTAATCTCGGCGATTGCGACGACCTTATCGCAAAAGTTACGGTTAAAAATACAGGTTCTGAAAGAAGCGGCAGAGAAATCGTTCAGATTTATCTCCAGCAGCCCATAACGGAACAGGATAAATTGCACGGCGTTCAGAAACCTTCCGTTCAGCTTATAGGCTACGGAAAAACAAACGAACTTGCTCCCGACGAAGAAGAAACGATAGAAATCAAAATCGACGCAAACAAATGGTTCGCCGCATATGACAGCAAGCTTGAAGTAGGCGGAGAGACTGTCGGAGGATATGTTCTTTCCGAAGGTAAGTATTATCTTGCGGCTGCAAGAAACAGCAACGAAGCCGTTAACAGCATTTATAAGGCCAAAGGGCTTGGGCAGAACGATAAATTCGTTGACGAATACGGCGCAGGCAAAGCCGAAAACGTAAAATCGATTGACGTAAGCGCAGAGCGTTCTGCAAGCTACAAATACTGGACGCAAGGCGCTACCGACGACGTTCACAACCTTTTCAGCGATATCGCTCCCGATACCGATATGGTGTTCTCGCGTTATGACTGGAATAAAACCGCGGCGATAAGCAACGGAAGAATAGGTCAGAACGGTACAAGTATTAAAGGTTCGGCACTTACGGGCGAAGCTGGTTTCGATTTCACAGGAAAAATAGATTCGTCCAAAATAACGGCTTATGCCGAGCGCTACGGTATTGAATTCGATGATACCGAATACACCTTCGGCTGGAGCAATACGGAGTGGAAACTTCTCGATTTAATCGGCGTTGAATATGACCCCGCTAGAGGCGCAAGCGAAGAAGACGTTCAGAAGTGGAAAGAACTTGTAGGGCAGATGTCGAAAGAGGACTTCATAGAATTGTTCTCCGACGGACTCCGCAAAACCAAGTATATTGCAAGCGTGGATAAACCCGCAACAAACGACCAGAATGCTTCAAACGGTTTCGAATGGGCTTTCGGTCTTGATTCCGACGGAAACAAAAATAAAGAAAACCGCGACGCGGGCTTTATGTATGCGTTCGATTCCAAAGCAAAAAGGGCGTATCCCACAGGATACCCTTGCGAGGGAATAATAGCGGCGTCTTTCGATAATTACGTTGCTTATCTTGTCGGTCAGGCAATGGGTGAAGACGCTCTTTGGGGCGGCACGGCAGGCATATACGGTTTCGGTTTGGGATTGCAGAGAAATCCTTACCACGGAAGAGCCGGCGAGTTCTACTCCGACGATTCTTTCCTTACCGGTATGATTGGCGCATACGAAACCAAGGGCGCTCAGGAAAAGGGCTTATACGTTTATAACAAACACTTTGTTTTAAACGACCAGGATACAAACAGAACAGGTTACCGCGCTTGGATTGACGAGCAGACTTTCAGGCAGATTTATCTCCGTCCTTTTGAAATGGCTATCGAAATCGGCGACGCTATGAACGTAATGATAGCGTTCAACAAGCTCGGCGGCACGTGGACGGGTAACAGCTACAACCTTATGACAAGATGGCTCCGCGGCGAAGCGGGAATGGCGGGATTCGCTATTTCCGACTGGTATCCCGCCGGTACCGAAAACCTTGGTATAGGTATGCTTGCTGGCGCTTGCCTTCTTGACGGACCTCTCACCAAAGACGACGTTACGGGCAGTATTACAACTGACGCAAGGTATGATAACCGCGCGGTAGAGGCTGCTACAAGAATTCTCTACACCGTTGCAAACAGCAATGCAATGAACTTCTACGGCGAAAGCACTAAAACTTATACGTTCGACCCCGCTTGGTACGCAACGCGCGACGCTCTTCTTCCCGCGCTCACGATAACTATAGACGTATTCTTCGGGCTGAGCTGTGCGTTTGTAGTAGGTATGACGGCGTGGAAACTCGTTGATAAATATATCTTCAAAAAAGAAGAAGATTAATTAAATAATAACCGCGGCGGTAAAGCCGCGGTTATTGTTTTATATTTAAAAAGCGCAGAGCTGTTAACGGCTCTGCGCTTTTTGTTGATTTGTTTATTTTTCCCAGCTCATACTGTTGCCGGTAGTAACCTTGTATGCGGGGTCGGGTTTGTCTACTTTGATAAACGCCGCTCTGTCCTCGTGCCCGCCTGATTTAACAACGATTTCATTTTCTTTGAAAAGCTTGATTCTGCATTTATAAACTTTTCCGCCGCGTTGCGCTTTGGGTGTCGCAACAAGCTTGCCGTTGTTGTAAATTTCAACTTTTCCGATATTCGAATAAACTGTAATGCTTGTCTTTTTGCCCGTGCGGTGCGCGTAACGCTGTCCGCAGAGATGCAATACGGGTTCTTCCGACCAATAAGCTTTGTAAAGATAAAACGCGTCTTTTTTCGTCTTTCTGTCAAAGGTTACAAGCCCCTTGTGGTTCATTCCGGGGTCGCCGCCCTGATTTCTTCCGTCGGCGGCAAAGTCGAACATATTCCATACGTGCGTTCCCCAGATGTAAGGGTGCCGCGCGAAAAATTCCAACATATATTCGTGGTAAATCGCCTGATAATCTTCGGTGTTGTCAAATCTTTTGGGTTTGGCTGCGTGCAGATTCGGCATGCTTTCCGCGCCGTATTCGGAATACCCGACGGGTCTTTTGGGATAAAGCATATGAAAGAATTTCAGCCATACGTCGTTTAAGAACAGCCCCGGCACATACCAGCCGAGATAAAGGTTCCAGCTTACAACGTCCGTTATATGCGCGGATTTGTTTCCGAACGAACACATCGCAAAACACGCCAGCGTGGTAAGACGGGAAGGGTCGAGCTTATGGCACAAATCATTTAACTCTCTATGTGTTTTAAGCATATCCTTTTTATCAGTTTTCATCATAGTGATTTCGTTGGATATGCCCCAGAAAACGATGGAGGGATGATTGTATTGCTGTAAAATAAGCTCGGTCATCTGGCTTTTCGCGTTGTCGTTTCCGTTTTTCATATGCCTTGAAATATACGGAATTTCAGCCCAGACAACCAAACCCGCCTTGTCGCACAAATCGTAAAAATAATCGTCGTGCTGATAATGCGCAAGCCTTAAAGTGTTTGCGCCTATTTCTTTTATAAGCGCCATATCTTCGTCATGTTCGGCTTTTGTAAGGGCGTTGCCTATGTGCGGTCTGTCCTGATGACGGCAAACGCCGCGCAAAGGATAAAGTTTGCCGTTAAGATAAAATCCTTTTTTCGGGTCTACCGCATATGTGCGGAAACCGAAATTCGCGCTTACTTCGTCAACCTTTTCACCGTTAACTTTAAGCGTTGCAACCGCTTTATAAAGATAAGGGTCTTTAAGTCCGTTCCAAAGGCGCGCTTGCTTTATAACCGCTGTTTCGCCGTTTTTCAGGTCTGCAACTTTATTGCCGTCGCCGTCGAAAATTTCTATTTCCGTTTCGCCGTCGCCCACGGGGTAAGCGGTTATTGTAACGTGTCCGTCGCCGT
The DNA here is from genome assembly GCA_910577375.1 of uncultured Christensenella sp. Lineage (GTDB taxonomy): Bacteria > Bacillota > Clostridia > Christensenellales > Borkfalkiaceae > Coproplasma. The sequence continues at coordinate 11,840 of CAJTLT010000002.1, read as the reverse complement.
TTTTTACGGCAGGGTCGATTTTAATCGGGTTACAGCCGTAAAAATCCAAATCGAAGCGGCTTGCGTGAACGCAAATAAGATTTACGTCCCTGTATATGCCGCCGTAAAAGGTGAAGTCGGCGCGCTGCGGATAAACTTTGTCGTTAACGGAGTTATCCGCTATAACCTTTATTTCGTTTTCGTCTTTTAAAAATTTTGTTATGTCGCAACGGAAAGCCGAATAACCTCCGTCGTGTTCGCAAACAAGTTCGCCGTTTACGTAAATTTGTGCGGAAGCGTTCACGCCTTTGAATTCAAGATACGCCGCGCCGCCCTCGGGAATTTCGGGCTTGCCAAGCTTTTTTATATAAGTACATGCGCCTCTGTAATAATCGTTTCCGCCGTCTTGTCCGTCGTCGCCGTTCCATGTGTGCGGCAAGTCGACGTTGTGTTCGCTGCCGTCTTTGGAATATATGAATTTCCAGCCGGCGTTGATGTTTTGTATCGTTTTCAAAATAAGTTCCCCCGAGTACTCAGATTAATAAGCTCGGTTAAAAAACCGGCTCATTATATGATATTGTAACATTTTATACGTTTTAAATCCATTGCATTTATTTTTGTGTTTTATTGCAATTCGTATTCGGTTTTTTATGAAACTTTTTTATTTTTTACCCTCTTGCGGCGGATAACCGATAATTTTTTTGTAATTGCGGTAAAAGGTGGAGTATTCCTCGAAGCCGAACTCTTCCGCAACGTTTGCGATACGCGTTTTTCCCTCGGTAATCTGCATATGCGCGGCTATAACTTTTTTGTGTTTTATGTAAGTCATAATGGGCGTTTTCATTTCTTTGCTGAATTCGCTGCTTATATAAGATTTTGAAAAATGCAAATCGTTACAAATATCCGCAAGCGTGATTGGGCGGCGTATATTTTTATTAATATATTCTATTATTTCGGCAATAATGGTATTATGGGAAATCTGTTCGTCGAGAACGTGGTTCTCACCCTTGTAAACGCAGATAATAATGCGTAAAAGGGTGGTAATCATAAGTAAATGCAGTTCGTCGTCGGTATAAGTGGCGTAAATAAAATCCAGCTCGTCGAAAAGCTCCTGCACCTTTGGAATAATCCCGCAGTATTTTAATTTCGAAATGTTTTTCACCATAAATTGCGGCAGAATAGTGGCGGGGAATTTAAGAACGTATCTTTCGTAAGAAGTATTAGGGTCAACCGTGCCGAAGTGCAGCATGCCGGGGGCGATTAAAATTACTTCACCCGGGTTAAGAGGTTTGGTTTCGGATTCTATCGTGTAATTGATTTTTCCGCGTACGAGATACAGCAGCTCGTAATGGTCGTGCATGTGCTTTTTAAAGTCGTCGGAGGGCGTGGTATGCCCGTCAAGCTTATGCGCGAAATCTATGCTGTTGTATAAATAATTGAACATATCTGCATTATAAACGAAAAGTGGAAGAATTGCAATATATTTCAAAAAAACTGCAATGGAAAATGTTTATATTATAGTGTATCATAAAGGCAGAATGATATAAATTAACTTTTTATGGGAGGAAAACACAGATGAGTTCAACGCAAAGCGTGGCGGTAAACCGCGCAAAGGGTTGGCAGATAGCGCTGTTCCCGTTTAATAACGCGGCTACAAACGTCTATTTTGCTTTCTACAACTATTTTGTGTACTGGGCGGTGCTCTATCTTACGGGCAGCGTGGGCACGGCTATCGGCGGTGTTGTTATATCGAGCGTAATAGCTATTGCGGTGAGTACCTTTGCAAGTCTTTTCGCGCCGCTTATGCGTATATTCGACGGCATTACAGACCCCGTTCTGGGCGGAATGATGGATAAAACGAAAACAAAGCTCGGTAAATTCCGTCCGTTTATGATAGTTGGCAATATAATGCTGGCGTTTTCCGTCATTTTGATGATGCTTATCTCGCGCGTTGTTCCCAATACGCTTTCGTGGCTTCAATGGACTTTCTATATCATAAGCTACATTATTTACGTTTTGGGATATACCTGCCAGTGCGCCGTTACCAAAGCCGGTCAGACCTGCCTTACCAACGACCCCAAACAGCGTTCGCAGTTCGTTATCTGGAATATGATAGGAATGATAGGCTCTATCGTTCTTGTGAACATAATGGCTGGCGGCGTTCTCACAAACGAAGCAATTTGCCAGAAAGGTATTATTTTTTACGAAGAAACAATTGCAAACGGCGGTAAAACGGTTGCGGATATAATCGCGGAATTAGGCGCTGGAGCAACCGAACAGTATCAGGCGGTAATAAGCGCTCTCGACCCGAATGCAACTTATGTATATCTGCGCGGCGCGGCTTACGGCTCGCAGTTCTACGATATAATGGTTCCTTTCGTAGTAATAGTTTCCGCCGTATATACGATTATGGCTGTCGCGGCTATATGGGAAAAGGATAAACCCGAATTCTGGGGCGTTGCAAGCGAACCCGCAAAAATCAAGGATTATATCGGCATATTAAAGGGCAATAAAGAAATACGCTGGCTCGTGCTTTCTTCTGGGCTCAACAAGCTTGCTTCAACCGTTGCAACAAGCGGTACGGTCGCATTCCTTTTATACGGTTGCCTTATGGGCGATTATAACGGATTGTACATTCCTTTCTATGCGCTCTGTTTCGTATTTATGGGTATATTCTTCCTGTGGGGTTCCAAAACCGCGGGCAGAAAAGGTCAGAAACGCGGAGTTGCACAGTTCACCGTATTTGCGTTTTTATTCTATATCGGCGTATTGATAATGCTCTGCATTTTCGACCCGAACAATGCGGCGACGCATCTTTCTCTCTTCAAAACGGTAGACGGCAAGTTTACGCTGACTATTAACGCGTATACTATATTCTTTATTATTCTTTACGGTTGCGGTTACGGCGCGTTCAATTGTTGCGATAACCTCACTATCCCTATGGTAGCGGATTGCACCGACTATGAAACCTACCGTTCCGGTAAATACGTTCCCGGTATTATGGGCACTATTTTCTCGCTCGTAGATAAACTTATTTCGTCTTTGCAAACGCTTTTGTTGCAGCTTTTCATAGTCGTTCTTGTTCCCGGGCTCAGCGCATTGCCGGGCGAAAGTACCCCTTATATGGACGGAATGCAGTTATCGTGTATAATATGCTTCTGCGTATTGCCTATGCTTGCCTGGCTGGTTACAACTTTCTGTATGACCAGATACGGTCTTTCCGGCAAAAAATTGCAGGAAGTGCAGGCGGTAAACGCTGTCAGAAAAGCGGCGGTCAACGGCGGTATGTCTATGGAAACGGCTATGCAGATGTGGCAGACCATAGACCAGGTGCCCGATATGTTCGTGTTGAAGCAGAAACCACGCATAAATAAAAAGACGGGTGAAATAATAGAAGAAAAAGAAAATTTCATAGATAAAATTTATAACAAAATATTTACAAAACGTGAGCAGGTGTCCGGCGAGCCTTCGTCAAACGTAACGGATATTCCGGAAGAGTTCAGAACGGAAGAAATAAAGGCGCTTTATGCACACGTTAACGCGGAAACAGCAATATCTGCGCCCGCGGAAGAAGTTGCCGCAGTTAAAGAGGAGGACGTAAATTAATGAAACTTACTTTCCGTTGGTATGGAGAAAAAGACAGTATTTCTTTGAAATATATCCGTCAGATACCTAATATGAGCGGCGTCGTAACCGCGATTTACGATACGCCCGTAGGCGACGCGTGGAGCGATAAATCGGTCGCAAGGCTTAAAGAGCTTTGCTCCGCCGACGGGCTTGAAATGGAGGTTATCGAATCCATTCCCGTTCACGAAGATATCAAAATGGGTTGCGGCAAACGCGACTTATATATCGAAAACTATTGCAAAAACATCCGCACGGTCGCAAAACACGGCGTAAAATGCGTGTGCTACAACTTTATGCCCGTATTCGACTGGCTGAGAACGACTATGCACCACCCCAACAAAGACGGTTCGGATTCTCTTGCATATTCGTATGAAGATTTCTTAAAGGTAGACCCCAACAATCTTCATCTTCCCGGCTGGGACGAAAGCTATACGCCCGAAGAATTGCAGGAGCTATTGAAAGCTTATAAAAATATTTCGCATGCTCAGCTTTTCGATAATCTCGTTTATTTCCTGAAAAAGGTTATTCCCGTTTGTGAAGAGGTAGGCGTTAATATGGCTATACACCCCGACGACCCGCCCTGGGACATCTTCGGGCTTCCCCGTATTATTTCAAACGAAAAGGATTTGGACGCATTGTTTGCCGCCGTTCCTTCAATAAGAAACGGTTTAACGCTTTGCACCGGTTCGTTCGGCGCAGGCAGAAGCAATAATCTTGTAAATATGGCGGCAAAATATACCGCTCAGGGTCGCGTTCATTTCGTCCATTTGAGAAACGTGTTATGGACGGACGATAAAGACAGCTTCTGCGAAGTGGGGCATTGCTCCAAAGACGGCAGCCTTAATATGGCGGCTATAGTCAAGGCTCTTGTTGATAACGGTTTTGACGGCTACGTTCGTCCCGACCACGGCAGAAATATCTGGGATGAGGGCGGTAAGCCCGGTTACGGCTTATATGACAGAGCTTTGGGCGCCGCCTATATAAACGGACTTTTCGAAGCCGCTCATTATAATAAGAAATAAGAGGTTATGTTATGAAAAAGAATATGTTGCCCATAGGGGTTGATTTAAAAGGCAAGGTGGCGGTTGTTACGGGCGCGGGCGGAGTGCTTTGTTCGCTTATGGCGGAAGCTTTGGCAGCGGCAGGCGCAAAGGTAGCGCTGCTTGACAGAAATCAGGAATCCGCGCAGAAGTTTGCCGACGGTATCGTTGCCGACGGAGGCATAGCTAAAGGCTATGCGGCAAACGTGCTTGAAAAAGACAGCCTTGCAGAATGCCATAAACAGGTTCTTGCGGATTTCGGCAAATGCGATATTTTAATCAACGGTGCCGGCGGCAATAATCCCAAGGCGCAGACCGATAAAGAATATTATGAAAACGGCGATATAGACGCGGAAACGAAATCTTTCTTCGATTTGGACGATAAAGGCGTTGAATTCGTATTCAATCTCAACTTTTTGGGTACGCTTTTGCCTACTCAGGAGTTTGCAAAAGATATGCTCGGAAGAGAGGGGTGCAGTATACTCAATATCTCGAGTATGAACGCTTACACGCCGCTTACAAAAATTCCAGCATACAGCGGAGCTAAAGCCGCGGTTTCAAACTTCACGCAGTGGCTTGCGGTTCACTTCTCAAAATGCGGAATCCGCGTGAACGCAATTGCCCCGGGCTTTTTCTCAACAAAGCAGAACGCGGCTCTTTTATGGAATGCGGACGGCACGCCCACGGCGCGTACGGGGAAAATTCTCGCCGCAACTCCTATGAACAGATTCGGAGAGGCGGAAGAGCTTTTAGGTTCCGTTTTGTTCCTTGTGTCTGAAAAGGCGGCAGGCTTTATTACTGGCGTAGTACTTCCGATTGACGGCGGTTTCTCGGCGTATTCGGGAGTTTGACGTTTTTGATTTTTTATATTTTTCTTCCAATGATGTGCGCGCGGAACTTTTGGTTCCGCGCGCACGTTTTTGCGTTCATAGAAAAATTTTATTAAATTTTGCAGCGAATACTTGCCGATTTTATGTTGCGGTAATATAATTTTTGTGAACGGAAATTATTATGTTTGCTTTACTCGTCGCTATAATTTATATAAGTTTCATAAGTCTGGGTTTGCCAGATTCCCTCCTCGGGTCCGCATGGCCTGTTATGCAGGCGGAATTTGATGTCCCGCTTTCTTTTGCGGGAATTATCTCGATGATAATCTGCGCCGGCACAATAATTTCAAGCCTTTTAAGCGACAGACTTACAAAAAAATTCGGAACGGGTCTTGTCACTGCGGTCAGCGTATGTATGACGGCGGTCGCGCTCTTTCTATTTTCTGTAAGCACGCAATTCTGGATGCTTATACTGTTTGCAATTCCTTACGGTCTCGGCGCGGGCGGAGTAGACGCGTCTTTGAATAATTATGTCGCCTTACATTTAAAAGCAAGACATATGAGCTGGCTTCACTGTATGTGGGGCGTAGGCGCCGCGGTAAGCCCGTATATTATGGGTTACGCTATAAACGACGGCGCGGGCTGGAATCAGGGCTATCTGATTATAGCTGTTATTCAGATTTGTCTATCCGTTTCGATTTTCATAAGCTTGCCACTGTGGAAAAAACATAAAATAAAGCCGTCGGAAGAAAATCTTACGTCCGAATCGGTTCAAGCGGAAAATAATAAAAAAGCGGTTTCGCTTAAAGAAATTTTCAAAATCAAAGGCGCAGTAGCTTGTTTTGTTTGTTTTTTCTGTTACTGTGCTCTGGAACAAACCGCAATGCTTTGGGCAAGCAGTTATATGATTAGCCATAACGGAATTTCCGCGGAAGAAGCGGCAATATTCGCAAGCTTGTTTTTTATAGGTATAACGGTCGGGCGAGGGGTAAACGGATTTTTAACGCTTAAATTTTCCGATAAAACTTTGATAAGGGCAGGGCAAATCATAATTTTGCTCGGCTTAGTGTTTATAGTAATCCCCGATGTAAGCGCTCTCACGGTTGCGGGATTTATAATCCTCGGTTTGGGCTGCGCGCCTATTTATCCGAGTATAATACATATGACGCCCGCTCTTTTCGGGGAAGATAAATCGCAGGCTATGATAGGCGTGCAAATGGCAAGCGCATATATGGGTTCGTGCCTTGCTCCGCCGCTTTTCGGCTTGCTCGCAAACCATATCACTGCCGAACTTTTGCCCCTTTATCTTTGCGTTTTTCTTGTTTTTATGCTAATCATGCATGAAATAACACAGCGTAAAGCAAAATACAATCAAATTTTGTCAAAAACGGAGCGAAAAACGAAAGATTAGCATATAATTTTAAAAACTTGCAACCGATATGTTATTGTGATAACATTGAAGCTGTAAAACATAAAGGTCGAAAAACGCTGTAAACGTAATCTGCCGAGTGTTCTGTAACCGATAAAACTAACTGCGTTTGCGGTTTTATTGAAAGATTTAAGGGAAGAGCAAAGAGCTTAACAAGGCAAGTTGAAATGATAGAGAATATCAAAGAATTAATAGCATACGCAAAAGCGAAGTTGGAATTGAACACGCGCGACAGCGGGTATAAGTCAAACAGATTGCTTGAAATAATGCAAAGCGGGCTTGATGGCGCGGAGTTGGAAGACGCTCTATACGGCGAATTGTCGCTTTTGCCGTCAGAAACAGACGAACGCTTTGCGGAAATTATGAAAGAGAGCGGAAGCAAAGCGGCTACGGATTGGCTTTATAATTATTGCGTAAACAATATGTACGTTAAAAAGTCGGTTCTTGATAAAAATCCGCGTTTCGATTGCGCCAACGGCTTGACGATAACGATAAATAAAGCAAAGCCCGAATTCCGCGACCCTAAAAAAGCCAAAGCGGGCAATTCTGTTGAAGGCGGATTTGCAAAGTGCGTAATATGCCGTGAAAACGAAGGTTTCGGCGCAAAAAACAAACGCAATCTGCGCACGGTTTCGCTAATGCTCGGAGGAAAGTCTTGGTTCTGGCAATATTCTCCGTACGGATATTTTCACGAACACGGCATAGTCGTAAACTGCGAACATATCCCTATGCATATAGATAAGGATACCATTGTAAATCTTTTGGATTTCGTTGATAAATTCCCGCATTATTTCATAGGCTGTAACGCGCCGTTGCCGAGAATCGGAGGAAGCGTTTTGTCGCACGACCATTATCAGGGCGGCGGAGAGGTTTTGCCTTTACATAAAGCAAAGATAAAAACTCAGATAAAAGACAACAAGTTTCCTTATGTCCGCGTCGGGGTGCTGGATTGGCCGGGAACCGTAATACGCATAAAAAGCGATAAACGCAACGAAGTAATAGACATAGCGGACAGAATAAGAGAAGCGTGGGTAAACTATAGCGCTCCGGAAACGGGAATAATTTCCGAAGATAAAGACGGAATACATAACGCGATAAGCCCCACCGTAATAAAAACGGTTAGCGGCTATGAAATGAACGTAATTCTCCGCAGCAATATAACAAACGAAAAATATCCCGACGGGATATTCCACGCCCATCCCGAATATCATTCGATAAAAAAAGAGAGCATAGGGCTGATAGAGGCGCAGGGGCTGTTTATCCTTCCCGGGCGGCTGGAAGAAGAACTGAACGAAATTGAAAAGTTAATAGAGGCGAAAAAACAATTGCCCCCCGAATATATTGGATTTAAGCTTGTTTACGACGAAACAAAAACAATGTATGAAAGCGGTAAATTCAAGGATATTCACGCGGCAATGCAGGAAGAACTGGGAAGTATCTGTTACAGAATACTTGAAAACACGGCGGTATTTAAAAAAGAAAAAGAGTTGATAAGCTTTTTGAAAACGGCAGGATTTGAAATATGAAAGAATATAGTTTTAAGGTAACTGCGGCGGGCAGAATAAACATAATAGGCGAGCACGTGGATTATTGCGGCGGAAAGGTTATGCCCGCGGCGTTATCGCTTAAAAACACGGTATATATCCGCCCCAACGGCACAAACAAAATTAATTTGAGCTGGACTACGTTGCCCGATAAGGTTTCTCTGGATATAGATAAGCTCGAAAGCTATAAGGATTTGAAATACGGCAACTATCAGGCTGGCGCGGCTCTGATGTGGCAGCGCGCGGGTCATAAAATTACGGGCTGCGATATGTTACAGGATTGTACCGTTCCTTTCGGCAGCGGTCTTTCAAGCTCCGCGGCTATAGAAGTTTCGACAATCGCCGCGCTTGCCGCCATAGCGGGAGAAAAACCCGATAGCGTTGAAATCGCTTTGAAAGCGCAACAGGCGGAAAGGGAATATGCCGGCGTTAACTGCGGAATTATGGATCAGTACGCTTCCGCTTGCGGCAAAAAAGACAGCGTAATGCTTTTGGATTGCCACACTCTGGAGTGCGAATATCTTCCGTTGCAGTTGGGCGATTATTCGCTTGTTATAACTAATTGCAAAAAACCGCATAACCTTATAGAAAGCAAATATAACGAACGCAGAGAAGAAACCGAAACGGCGTTAAAACTCTTGCAGCAGCGTCTCGATATAAACTGCCTTGCAGACTTAACGGTTGCGCAATTCAAAACTTTTGCAACCCTTTTGCCTCCCGTAATAAGAAAGCGTGTGGAACACGTCGTTACGGAATGTGAAAGAGTGCGCGTTGCAACGCTTGCGTTAAAGGCTGGCAATATGGAAATGCTCGGCAGACTTCTTAATATGTCCCACGCGTCGCTGCGCGATAATTACGAAGTAACGGGCAAAGAACCCGACGCGCTTGTAGACGCGGCGCAAAGCCAGTCTTGCTGTCTTGGTTCAAGGCTCATCGGCGGCGGCTTCGGCGGTTGCACGATATCGCTTGTAAAAACAAAAGACGCCGACGAATTTAAAGAGTTCGTTTACAACGCTTATTATAAAGAAACAGGTTATAAAGCGGAGTTTTACGCGTCGGATATTTCCGACGGTATAACCGTAGAAAAGCTCAACTGAATTTATGGCTAAAAAATTATACGATAAAACAGACGGAAAAGAAATATACTTATACGCTTTAAAAAACGGTAACGTGGAAGCCGAAATCTGCGAAATGGGCGCGCGTATAAATTCGTTGAAAGTAAACGGCACGGATATAGCTTTCGGCTTTAATTCGGTTGAAGATTATTTAAAAAGCGGTTGCTATGCCGGCGCAACGATAGGCAGAGTTGCAAACAGAATAGCTAAAGGCAGATTTACGCTTAACGGAAAAGAATACAGCCTTGCACAAAACGACGGTGAAAATCATTTACACGGAGGAAACGAGGGTTTCGATAAAAAATATTTTACCGTAACCGAATATTCCGATAATTGCGTAACAATGCGGTATGTAAGCCCCGACGGCGAAGAAAATTATTCGGGCAACCTCACGTTTACCGTCAGGTTTTGTATCGAAAATAATTCTTTAAGAATAGATTACGCCGCCGCAAGCGATAAAGATACGTTGTGGTGTCCAACCAATCACTCGTATTTCAATCTCGATGGCGAAGCAAGCGGGGATTGCCGCGGTAATTTGTTGAGGATAAGCGCGGAATATTATACCCCCGTAGACGGCGGGCTTATACCCACGGGTGAAAAACGCTCGGTTAAAAACACTCCGTTCGATTTTACTAAGCCAAAAAAAATAGGCGCGGATTTGGATAAAGACGAACTTAAAATTACTTTGGGTTACGACCATAATTTCGTGTTGACCGGCAATCACGCGGCAAGAGCGGAAAGTACGGTTTCAGGTATAAAAATGGACGTTTACACGGATATGCCGTGTTTGCAGTTTTATTCCGGCGGTCAGCTTGACGGAGTAATCGGGAAAAACGGCAAATATTTTCAATATGCAGGTTTTTGCCTTGAACCTCAGTTCTGTCCTGACGCAATCAATATGCAGAACTTTGAAAAGCCGTACCTTAAACAAGGCGAAACCAAAACTCATTATATTGAGTTTAAATTCTCATAAAAATATGCCGAAAACGAATATAGGCAAAACTGCCAAATTAATTATTACGAAAATTAAAGAAGTGTTCTTTTAATCTATAAAATTTTATTTCTGTAATTAAATTTTCTCAAAACTTGCTTTTTTCGGGCGGTTGTTACTTCTGTATAAATTTGGGTGGTGGCAACAGAAGCGTGCCCTAAAATTTCTTGCACAGAGCGCAAATCGGCGCCGTTTGCAAGAAGATTAGTCGCAAAAGTATGGCGCAGATAATGCGGAGTAGACTTCGTATTTATCTGCGCCTTTTTTGTGTATTTTTTATAAATATCCTCTATACCGTGAATGGAAAGCGGTTGCCCGTATCTATTTACAAAAAGATGTTTATCCTTGCAGTTTTTTCTTTCCTTTATAAGAGTTTTTATTCTATCCCAAGTCTGTGAAGAAGATATGTAAATAAGACGCTGTTTTCTGCCTTTGCCATGAATTAAAAGCGTTCGCTCGCTTAAGATTATATCGTCTATAGTCAGAGCTGCCGCTTCGCCGATACGTATGCCTGTGCATATCAGCAAATCCAATAAAGCGGCATCACGTATATATCCTTTTTGAACAAAGGAGGAAAGGTTGGTTGGGTCAATATTTAAGCATTTAAGAATTTTGCCGACCTCAATAATAGTTAGAGTTTTAGGGAGCTTTTTTTCTTGCTTAAACCTGAATTTAAGTTTTCTAAAAGGAGAAAAGTCAATTATATCGATATCGAGAAGATAATTGTAAAAATTTTTAAGAGTGATAATTTTTCTCCGAATGGATGTATCTTTAAGCTTTAATTGCCTGTTTAAATAAGAAATAAAAGCGCAAATGTCGGGTTTAACGATGTTTTTTTCATACCCGAAAAACTGGTTCAAATCACTGGAATAGGCTTTTAAAGTTTTTTCCGATAAGTTTTTTGTTGCTTGTAAGTAGTTGATAAAATCCGATAAATAACTCATAAATTCTCCAATATAATTCATTTTAATATTGAAAATTATATCAGAATATGGTAAAATATGGATAGAATAACTTACAATTATTTTAGGACATTTATGGCAATTTTAGAAACATCTGGCGATTTTTATAATCTTCTTGCCGGAATAGGTTCTTGTGCAGCAGTTGTTGTTACCTTAATAATATTTATAATTTCGTCAATTTTTTCGTCGCGCCGTGAAAATAAAAACAACCTAATGCATAAATTTAACGACATATATTACAAAACATTTAATTTACGTGATGAAATAAGTCGTCAATTTTTATTACCCTTTACAGATGAAGAATTTTATTACGAAATTGATAATAT
>CAJTLT010000001.1:54951-549677 GCA_910577375.1 uncultured Christensenella sp. | reverse complement strand
CAATAGCCCTTATGAACACAATATCCTATATCAAATATTTCCTTTTTTTCGTCAGGGAAAATACAAGCAGAACCTATTATCTCATCCGAACCGTTTAAAACAACTGTCAAATAATATCCGTTTGGGCTATCTTCAAGACTGTCAAGTGCTTTTTGAAAATCACTATCAACATATTCAACCGTCGGGTCGCTCATATATTTGCCGTTTTCCTTATCAAACCACATTGCGGTAAGATATGGCAGGTCTGACTTTTGATAATTCCGTACAGTTATTCTTGAAGAAACAAGTGGTTTCTCTATTAGCATTTTAAAAGTTTTCCGCCAAATTACTGTTTATCGTAGTTTCATTATATCACGAAAAATGAAAGAACGCAACTGATTGAATTTTGCGTGCTATATAAAACATATCTATATCTCACTAGGCTACGAGTAGCCTAGTTCATCCACAAAAAAAGTGCAGAAAAGGCACAGCTTAACGCTATGCCTAAATCTTTTTATTTGCGTTTTATTAAAAATTCCCTATGGGAACTACTGTAATGCCGCGGGGCTTTTTTAAGTTGAATTATAGATAATTTGTTTACTCTTTGCCTGCAAGCTTTTTATAGCTTTCAAGTCTTGCTTTTGCGGATTCCTCTGTCTGTTTGAACAGTTCGCCCGCAATGTCGGCGCCCTGGGTTTTTACCAAAGATGCGTATCTGGTTTCGCCCGCAAGGAACGCCTGATAATCGCCCTTAGGTTCTTTGCTGTCGAGCGAGAACACTTCGCCGTCGGGATTATATCTGTAAAGCTGCCAGTAACCGCAGTCAACAGCCGCTTTTTCTTCGAGCTGGCTCTTAGTCATATTGATACCGTGGTTGATGCAGGGAGCATAGCAGATAATAAGGGAAGGTCCGTGATAAGCTTCGGCCTCGGAAATAGCTTTGAGGAACTGCGCGGGGTCTGAACCCATAGCGCACTGCGCCACATAAACATAACCGTAGGATTTTGCAATCATGCCCAAATCCTTTTTCTTTACTCTCTTGCCCGCGGAAGCAAATTTTGCAACCGCGCCGATATTGGTTGATTTGGACGCCTGACCGCCGGTGTTGGAGTAAACTTCGGTGTCGAGTACAAGAACGTTTACGTCCTCGCCTGAAGCAAGTACGTGGTCAAGACCGCCGTAACCGATATCGTATGCCCAGCCGTCGCCGCCGAATATCCAGATTGATTTCTTTGCAAGGCAATCTTTGTCTGCAAGAATTTCTTTTACAAGCGCGTCGCTTTCGCAACCGCAGTTGTTGCAGCCTTCAAGCGCTTTCAAAAGTTCTTCGCTCGCCTTTTTGGAAGGTTCTCTGTCTTCGAAAGCAGCAAGGTAATCTTCGCAAACTTTCTTGCCTTCGCCGCTCCAGGTCTGCGCAAGTTTTTCAACTTTGCCTTTGATTGCGTTTCTTCTTGCTGTGTATGCAAGATTCATTCCGTAACCGAATTCCGCGTTGTCTTCGAAAAGCGAGTTTGCCCAGGCGGGACCGTGTCCTTTTTTGTTTGTGGTGTAAGGGCATGTGGGGGAAGAACCGCCGTAAATCGAGGAACATCCGGTTGCGTTTGCAATTATCATGTCTTCGCCGAAGAGCTGGGTTATAACTTTAACATAAGGGGTTTCGCCGCAACCAGCGCACGCGCCGGAGAACTCAAAGAGAGGGGTAGCGAACTGGCAGCCCTTAACGGTGGTTTTCTTGAATTTAGAAGTATCTGCTTCGGGGAGGTCGACAGTGTATTCCCAGTTTTTGTCTTCGCCTTTTTCAAGGGATTCTGCAAGGGGAATCATCTTTATTGCTCCGCCGTCTTTTACGGGGCAAACCGTTGCGCATACGCCGCAGCCCATACAGTCAAGGGGTGAAACCTGCATTTTATATTCATAACCGGGAAGACCGATAGCCGCTTTCGTTGTAAGAGTTTCGGGTTTTGTTTTGCCGTTTTTGATAAGCGCGGGTCTTAAGCATGCGTGGGGGCATACAAAAGAGCAGGTGCCGCACTGTATACATTTTTCATTGATAATTTCGGGAACAAGTACCGCAACGCCGCGCTTTTCGAATTTTGTAGTGCCGGTGGGAACGTGTCCGTCCGCGTTGAACTGTGAAGATTTAAGTTTGTCGCCTTCGAGGTAAAGTATAGGTTTGATAATTTCCTGATAATACTTGTCCTCGTGGCCTTTTACCATTTCCGCGCCGGAGGTTGCGTTTGCCCATGCCGCGGGAACGTCTATTTTAATAAGGTTGTCGCCAGCAGCGGAATCAATCGCGTTATAGTTCATCTGTACGATTGCGTCACCCTTTCTGCCGAAAGACTTTTTAGCCATATACTTCATATATTCTATAGCTTTGTCATAAGGCATAATCTGGGGATTTACACGGAAGAATGCAGATTGTAAAATTGTGTTGGTTCTGCCGCGGAGTCCGAGGTCTGCCGCAATCTTGATAGCGTCGATAACATAAAGGTTGATTTTCTTCTTAGCGATATCCTGCTTAACCTTTGCGGGCAAGAACTCTTCCAAAGCTTCAACAGTTGTTGCATTTGTATTGATAAGGAAAATACCGCCCGTTTTGATGTCGCCCGTCATATCGTAACGCGTTACGTAAGAGGGGTTGGAGCACTGAACAAAGTCCGCGCTGTCGATTAAATATTCAGACTGAATGGGGGTATCGCCGAAACGGAGGTGGGAAACGGTGATACCGCCGGATTTCTTACTGTCATAGAAGAAATACGCCTGTGCATGTTTTTCGGTGTGGTCGCCGATAATTTTAATGGAGTTTTTGTTTGCGCCAACGGTACCGTCGGAACCCAAGCCGTAGAACTTACAGCTCGTGGAGCCTGCGGGAGCGGCGTCGAATTTCTCCGAGAAATCAAGAGAGGAGTTAGTTACGTCCTCGTAAATACCGATTGTGAAATGGTTTTTGGGTTCTTTTGCTTCAAGGTTTTTGTAAACTGCAAGCACCATTGAAGGGGTAAATTCTTTCGAACCCAAACCGTATCTTCCGCCGATAACCTTAACGTTCGTTACGCCCTTTTCCATAAGAGCGGAGCATACGTCAAGATACAAAGGCTCGCCGAGCGAACCGGGCTCTTTCGTTCTGTCAAGAACGGCGATTTTCTTAACGCCTTTGGGGAGAGCGTTTATAAACGCGTCCGCAACGAAAGGTCTGTAAAGACGGACTTTTACCAAGCCGTATTTTTTGCCCTGAGCGTTGAGCTTGTTGATGGATTCTTCAATTGTTTCGCAGCCCGAACCCATACAAACGATAATTTCTTTTGCGTCTTTTGCACCTACGTAGTCAAAAAGGTGGTAATTTCTGCCGCACTTTTTGGAAACGACGTCCATCATCTGCTGAACGATAGCGGGGGTAGCCGCGTAATAATTGTTGGCGGTTTCTCTGTTCTGGAAATATGTGTCGCCGTTCTGCGCCGTACCTTTCTGAATTGGGTGTTCGGGATTCAAAGAACGCGATTTAAAGTCTGCAACGTCGGCGGCAATGCCTACTTCGTCGCAGATAGCGCGTATTTCCGCATAGTTGTCCGTATCGTCCCAAACGTCGATTTTTGCAACCTCATGGCTTGTCCTGAAACCGTCGAAGAAGTTGATAAAAGGAACTCTGGAACGGAGAGTGGAAAGGTGGGCTACAAGCGCCAAATCCATAACTTCCTGAACAGAACCGTCGCAAAGCATTGCGAAACCGGTCTGACGACAAGCCATAACGTCGGCATGGTCGCCGAATATGTTAAGTGAATGTGCCGCAAGCGCGCGCGCCGAAACATGCATAACCATAGGCATAAGCTCGCCCGATATTTTATACATATTGGGAATCATAAGCAAAAGCCCTTGCGAAGCAGTGTATGTGGAAGTAAGCGCGCCCGCGCAAAGCGAACCGTGAACAGCGCCCGCGGCTCCTCCTTCCGACTGCATTTCAGCAATCTTAACTTTCTGACCCCACATATTGGTTCTGCCCGCCGTAGCCCATTCGTCCGCAACCTCCGCCATAGGCGAAGAAGGCGTGATGGGATAAATTGCGGCTACTTCCGAAAAGGCATACGCAACATGGCTCGCGGCGGTATTACCGTCGATTGTCAATTTTTTCATCTGAAACCTCCGTTATGAAAAATATAATTTTAACTTAATTTCTGCGGATATCCCGCACTTTCAATATTATAATATAGAATAACCCGAAAGTCAATACGCCTTGTTGATTTTGTGTCCTAAAATTTCTTCTTATTTTCATTTTAATTGCGCTCAATTTGTTGTAAAAAGCGGCAATTTTTGGTATAATTCAAAAGTAAATAAATTTTTAAATGCCGAAATTATGTCCGAAGATTTTATTATAAAATGCGAAAACGTAACATTTAATTACGCGGGGAGCGAACGCCCCGCACTTAACGGCGTTGATTTTTTTGTAAAACGCGGAGAATTTGTTTCCGTTATAGGGCATAACGGCAGCGGCAAATCCACTCTTGCCAGACTTCTTAACGGACTGTTGGAAGCGGACAGCGGCAATATCTCCGTTTTGGGTATGGACGTTTCCGACGGCAAAAACGTTATTGAAATAAGAAAACACGTCGGCATAGTTTTTCAGAATCCCGATAACCAGACAGTTGCTTCGATTGTTGAGGACGATATAGCTTTCGGTCCCGAAAACATAGGGATTGAAAGAGAAGAAATAGGCAGAAGGATAGATTGGGCGTTATCCGCCGTTGGTATGAACGATTACCGCACGGCGACTCCCGCAAGGCTTTCCGGCGGTCAAAAACAGCGCATTGCGGTTGCGGGCGTGTTGGCTATAAAGCCCGATGTTTTGATTTTGGACGAATCCACGGCAATGCTTGACCCCAAGGGTAGACGAGAGGTTATCGAAGTAGTCAAAAAACTCAACGAAGAAGAGGGAATGACTATAATTCTCATAACACACTTTATGGAAGAAGCCTTGCTTGCCGACAGAACAATTGTTATGAATAAGGGCGAAATTGCTCTCGAAGGCACGCCTGAACAAATTTTCGAAAGCGGAGAAACGCTTGAAACTTTTAATTTATCACTGCCTAGAATAGCCGTTATTGCAAATAATCTCCGTGCGGCGGGTATGGATATAAAGGATGTTTTGCGCCCAGAAGAGCTTGCCGCTGAAATATTAAAAAACTTCAATAACCGCGGTATATATGCGGGTCAATCAAGTAAAAATGTTAAAAACGGCGTTCAAAACGTCAAAGAATGGGATATAGACATAAACGATTTGACTTATACCTATTCAAAAAAATCGCCGTTTGCCGCAAAAGCGCTTAACGGTGTGGATTTGCATATCGGCGAAGGCGAGTTTTTCGGTATAATAGGTCATACGGGAAGCGGCAAATCAACCTTAATACAACACCTTAATGCACTTATAAAGCTCCCTCAGGCAGAAAAGAGATACCGTAAAAAAAGAATTAAAAAGGGGCAGCCCGCCCCCGTTATTCCGCATATATCCGTGGGGCAATTCGATTTGGGAAACAAAAAGTGCGATTTCAAGGCTTTGCGAGCAAGCGTGGGAATGGTTTTCCAATATCCCGAATATCAGCTCTTTGCCGAAAGCGTGTTTGCGGACGTAGCTTTCGGGCTTAAAAACTTTAATAAAAAACTTTCTGCGGAAGAAATCGAACAAGCTGTTAAAAGCAGTATTGAAATTGTAGGCTTAAACTACGAGGAAGTAAAAAATAAATCGCCTTTCGATTTGTCCGGCGGACAAAAAAGGCGCGTGGCGATAGCGGGAGTAATAGTTACAAAACCGCATATTCTTATTTTGGACGAGCCCGCCGCCGGTCTTGACCCCAAGGGCAAAAACGAAATAATGGAGCTTTTGCATAAGCTTCACCGCGAGTGGTGTAAAACGGTAATAATTGTTTCCCACGATATGGACGAGGTTGCGGATAACTGTACGCAAGCGGCTGTTATTTCCAACGGTAAAGTTTTTGCTTGCGGCGCGCCCTCGGAGCTTTTCAAAAGGGCGGACGAGCTTACCTCGCTCGGGCTGGATATACCGCTTACTTCAAAAATCGCGCGCGAACTTGCAAAAAACGGTTTTATAATCGAAAGCGATTGTACCGTTGAAGATTTTTCGGATAAGATTGTAGAAATTTACACGGAGGGCGAAAATGCTTAACGACGTAACTTTCGGTCAATACTATCCGTCGCAGTCGTTTGTGCACAGGCTCGACCCGCGCTTTAAACTTCTTGCGTTAATAGCGATTATAGTTCTTTTGTTTGTCGCGGATAATTTTTATTCGTTGTTTGCGGTTGCGCTTGTTATATTCGCCGCGATAATCGCGTCGCGCGTACCGTTCAAAAGCGTTTTGCGCTCGGTAAAAGGCATACTATTTATTTTGATATTCACAGCCGTGCTAAATTTATTTTTCCACACGGGAGAAAAACTGCTGTGCGAATGGTGGATATTCCATATCTATCTTGAAGGAATAATTTTTACCGTATTTTTTGTGTTAAGACTGTTCTTTTTGGTAATGGCATCTTCCATACTTACGCTGACGACAACGCCCGTTGCATTAACCGACGGAATAGAAAGCCTTTTAAAGCCTTTGAAATACATTAAATTTCCGGTGCACGAGCTTGCGTTGATTATGTCTATCGCGCTCCGTTTTATTCCTACGCTGATAGATGAAACCAACAGAATAATTTCCGCACAAAAAGCAAGAGGCGCGGATTTTGAAAGCGGAAATATTTTCAAAAGGATAAAGGCGATTGTACCTATATTGATTCCGCTTTTGATAAGCGCGTTCCGCCGAGCCGACGAACTTGGCGACGCTATGGACGCAAGGTGTTATTCGAGTTCTAAAAACAGAACGAAATATAAAAAATTAAAATTCGGACTTCGGGATTTAGCTGCGCTTTTTATTTTTGCCGCGCTGATTGCCGGCGTTGTGCTTTTGAATATTTACTGCAGTCAAATCTTCCCAGAAATTTATCAGTATATAAAAATAAAATAATGAGATATGCTTTGCTGGTTGCCTACGACGGAACAAATTACGGCGGGTGGCAAATTCAGAAAAACTCAATAACCGTTCAACAGAAACTCGAAGAAGCGTGCAAAGAAATTTTCGGCGTAAAAACCAATATTACGGCAAGCGGCAGAACGGATAGCGGCGTGCACGCGGCAGGGCAGGTTTGCCATCTGGACGCAAATACGTCCGTACCTGCCGAAAAGCTTGCGGAAGTTATAAACTTGCGTTTGCCGCAGGATATATCGGTATTAAAAACTGTTTCCGCACCCGAAAATTTTGATGCAAACCGCAGTGCAAAGAAAAAAACTTATTGTTACAGAATATATCTTTCTCCGCGCAGAAATCCGTTGAAAGACAGATATGCGGTGTGGGTAAAAACTCCGGTGGATATCGATAAACTCCAATATATATCGGGGGTATTTGAGGGGGAACACGATTTCAAGGCTTATTGCAAAAGCGGTTCCCAGGTAAAAACCACAATAAGGGAAGTATATTCAGTCAAAATAAAAACATATGAAAGTTACGGTTCCGTAAACGTTGAAATTTACGTATGCGGCGCGGGATTTCTTTACAATATGGTCCGTACAATTGCGGGCACTATGCTGAATTATGCCGAAAGTTTTCTTTCGGAAGAAGAAATTTTACGTTCAATAAACGAGGGCGACCGTGAAGCTGTGGGCAGAACTATGCCGGCAAAAGGTCTTACGCTCGAAAGCGTAGAATACGGTATAAAACTTTTTTAAATTTAACATGATTTTCACAAGGCGTTTTTAATTTAATCATTTAGCGCATATATAATATAAGTCACCTTAACGGAGGGAAATGAATTAAATGGACTTTTTCGACTATGCCTCGATATCTTTGAGGTTTGTCAACGCGGATACAATCTGGGTTCCGCTTTTGGTAGGGGCGCTCTGCTTTTTAACTGTATTCGTATTTCAGGCGTGCGGGCTCTATGTTATCGCCGGTCATGAGGGATATAAAAACAGATGGATGGCTTTTGTGCCTTTCGTTAACACGTATTATATAGGTGTTTGCGGACAGAAAAACCGTACTTTCAGAAGCGTTGATACAAGATGGCTTGCTCTTGCTGCGGCGATTCTGGAATTTTTGCTTGTAATCGGATACATTGTTTCCTATGTGGCGCAGTTTAAGCTCGTTGACGCAGGGTGCGTATACGAAGTTGAAGAGTTGGGCGCTTACGGTTTGCCCGTTACAAGTTATGTGTTGAGAAACGTACCCGCCGACCTCGCTTGGGCGGCATGGTGTTATGAAGTCCTCGGCTATGTTCTTGTGGCGTTTGACGTTGTTTTTATAGCGTTGCAAGTATTCGTTCTTTCTGCGTTTTTCCAGACTTATGCGGCGAGAAGGTATTTTCTTTTCACTCTCACAAGCGTACTTTTCCCCGTTCAGGGAATACTGATATTTATTCTCCGCAACAACAAGGGTATGAATTACCGTGATTTTATGCGCAGGGAACAAGAAAGACAATACAGAATGTATCAGCAGTACCAACAACAGAATTTTAATCAAAATCCTTACAATCAAAACCCTTATTCGCGTAACGACGGATACGGACAAGGCGGATATAACGGTCAAAATCCTTATAACGGCGGATACGGTTCTCACGGCTCGGGCAATACTCAGGACGACCCTTTTTCCGAATTCGGCGACGGAAACAACAAAGCTGACGGCGGCGACCCGTTTGAAAGTTAAATATAAAATATTTAAGGGCGCGGTTTAAGCGCCCTTTTCTCTTGCTTTTTGTGTTTGTCAGTGCTATACTTTTTATAAAATAATATAAGTATAAATTATACTTTGAGGTACTATGTACGATTGCATTGCTGCGATAGCCACGGCTTCTGGTACGGGCGGGGTCGCCGTTATAAGGTTAAGCGGTGAAAATTCGCTTGAAATCGCAAAAAAAATGTTTTCTCCGCTTAAGAATGAATTTAAACCGAATTTTATGTATGCGGGCAATATTTCGGGCGACGGATTTACAGACTACGGTTTTATGGTGTATTTCAAAGCCCCGAAATCTTTTACCGGCGAAGACGTGGTTGAATTTCAGTGCCACGGCGGCGCACAGATTGCACGCGGCATATTAAAAAAATGTCTACTTCTCGGCGCAAGGTCGGCGGAACGCGGCGAATTTACAAAGCGCGCGTTTTTGAACGGAAAACTTTCCCTTGCCTCTGCAGAAGGTATGGTTGATATGATTAACGCAGAAAGTCTTGCGCTGCTGCGTGCCGGTAGTATGCTTTACGGCGAAAAACTTACGCACGAAGTTCGGGTGGCACAAGACCGTTTAAAAGATTTGCTCGCAGGCGTTGCGGTGGAAATCGATTATCCCGAAGAAGACGCAGACGGCGCGGATATGGAGAAAATAAAACAAAGTCTTTCGGAAATCCTGACGGAAATCCAAAGATTAATCGAAAGCTATAAATGCGGTAAAAAGATAAAAGACGGCGTAACCGTCGCGATTTGCGGTAAGCCGAATATGGGTAAAAGTTCGCTTTTGAACGCTCTTTTAGGCTATGATAAAGCGATAGTTTCCAAAGAAGAAGGAACAACCCGCGACGCCGTTGAAGGGACATTGGAACTTGAAGGAGTAAAATATAATCTTATCGATACTGCGGGAATAAGGGAACGCGCCGGCGAAGTGGAAAGTATCGGAATTTCCCGCGCTAAAAATATAATGCGGTCGGCAGATATAGTTTTGTTTTTAACCGACGGCAATTCCGAAATGACGGAAGAAATCAACGGGAAATTAATAAAGGTTTTCAACAAGTGCGATATAAACGAGCCTTGCGGCAATTGCGACGTTGTCGTTTCGGCAAAAACCGGCGCAGGTCTTGAAACTTTGAAAAAAATAATAATACAAAACGGCGTCGGCGAGGTTGCTCTTGATAAAGCGTATATAATCGAAGAGCGTCATTATGCCGCACTGTTACGCGCGGATTCGGCGCTTTGCTCCGCAGCGGAAAATATCGGTGCTCTTACGCTTGACTTAATAGCGGTTGATTTAAAAGACGCGTGGGACGCGCTCGGGGAAATCACGGGAGAAACGGCAACGGAAGAAATAATTTCTACCGTGTTTGAAAAATTCTGCGTTGGAAAATGAGGTGAATTATGGTCAATCTTGAACTTTACAGAGTGTTTTATACCGTTGCAAAATGCGGCAGTTTAACTAAAGCGGCTCAGGAGCTTTTTATTTCACAGCCGGCTGTATCGCAGGCTATAAAAAGTATGGAAAATCAGCTCGGAGTTTCTCTTTTTAACCGTACGCATAAGGGTATGGATTTATCTGCGGGCGGCGGTAAACTCATTTTCAAACAAGTGGAAGAAGCTCTTAAGCTTTTAGACGACGCGGAAAGCAAGCTTACGGAAGTTAAAACCACGGCGACCGGCAGTATAAGAATAGGCGCAACCGATTCTATATTTTCACACATTCTCTCTGAAAAGCTTGCAGAATATAACGAAAAATATCCCGCAGTCAAGCTTGAACTTATTTCTTCAACCTCGCCTTATACTTTAAGCCAGCTTAAAGAGGGCAAATGCGATATTGCGTTTTTGAATTTGCCCGCCGAAGACGACGAAATACGCTTTTACGGCACGGTCACGCACCTTTCGGATACGTTTGTCGCGGGCGTAAAATATTCAGACTTAAAAGACAAAACAATTCCGTTGAAAGATTTACAGCAATATCCGGTTTTGATGATTGAAGAAAACACGGTCGCCCGCCGTGCGCTTTCGGCTTATTGCGAAACAGTCGGTGTTCAGCTTAACCCCGACGTTGAAGTGGCAAATTGGGATTTTATGAAAAAGCTTGTTATAAAGGGAATGGGTATCGGCTGTATCCCGCGCGAATATTGCAAAGCGGAATTTGAAAGCGGAGAACTGTTCGAGGTAATCTGCGAGCCTTCTTTACCAGTGCGCGGTATAGGTATAGCTCTTGCCAAAAACGTATCGCTGTCTTTCGCCGTAAAAGAATTTCTGGCAATGTTTGAAACTGATTGAAATGAAGCAAAAAATAATTTATTACTCAGACGAGGTTAACGACGATTTCGCGGGAACGAATATAAAAAAGAAGCCGTTGCCCGAAAATTATGTTTATATCAATGAGGGCGCATACGGAAAATTTAAGCGGATTTTCTGGTATTATTTAATCGTACACCCCATACTATGGTTGATTCACCGCACGTTTAAGCGTGTAAAATACGTAAATAAAAAAGCTTTGAAAGGCTTTAAAAAGCAATCGTGTTTTATTTACGGAAACCATACTTCTATGTTTGCGGACGCTTTCAATCCGTCATATCTGGCTTATCCCCGCCCCGCAGATATAATTATCAATTCCGATGCAACTTCCATAACGGGGCTTGGCTGGCTGATAAAAACTCTCGGCGGATTTCCCATACCCGATACGTTCGCCGGCATGAAAAAATTTAACGCGGCTATAGAACGGGCGGTGGAGTTAAAGCATTGGATTGCGGTTTATCCCGAAGCGCATATCTGGTATTACCATACTAAAATCCGTAATTTTCCCGCAACGTCTTTTGCGTATCCCGTCAAGATGAAAACCCCTGTTTTTGCGTATACAATGACGTATAAAAAACGTAAATTTTTCAAGCGTCCCAAACGTGTGGTTTATATAGACGGACCTTTCTACGGCGATGAAAATTTGCCCAGAAAAGAAGCCGTGCAAAAACTCAGAGACGAAGTTTATTTTGCGATGTGTGAGCGGGCAAAAAACAGCGACTGCGAGTATATAAAATACGTTTACCGTCCTGAAGAGAAAAACGGAGAGAGCGACGAGGAAAAAATATGAAATATACAGAACTCAAAAACTCAATAGCGGAGGGGGCGAAAAATATTTACCTTCTCGAGGGTGACGACGCTTATTTCCGTATGAAAGGCGAAGAACAGATATTGTCCGCCTTTTTGCAGATGCCGGAATTGAATTTTACTTCTTTCGACGGAGAAACGTTAAAAGGGAACGGAATTACCGCGCTTGTGTCGGCGGTGAAAAACTATCCTTTTATGGCGGAAAAGCGCATAATAAAAGTGAGCGGTTTCTATCCTAATGAAAACGAATACGAAACGTATTTGAAACCTCTTTTTGAAGATTTTCCTCCCACGTCGATTTTGCTAATAGTAAACGTCGGCGGCAAAAAGGGTGTTGATTTAAAACGCAAACACACGGTAACGTATATAGACTGTAACTGCGCCGATACCGATACAGTGGCGAAATGGGCTTACATTACGTTAAGGCGGGCAGGAGTATCGGCTTCAACTGCGGCTTGCGAAAGTATTGCGGAATACTGTCTGTGCGATATGGCGCGTGTTTCGTCGGAGGTGCAAAAGCTGATTGATTATAAAGGCGGCGAAGGCACACTCTCTCAAAGCGAAGTTGACGCGCTTGTTTATAAAGACGCCGATTACAGGCTTTACGAACTTACGAATTGCGTTGCGAGAAAAGATTTTACAGGGTTTATGCGCATTGCCGACGAGCTTATGGATAAAAGCGGCGACGAAATGTTTATACTGAACGGTCTTTTCAATTATTTCAAAAATCTGTTAACAATTCTTACCTCGCGGGATAGCGTTTCCGCTCTTGCGGAACTGTTGAAAATGAAAGAATTCGCCGTAAAAAAGAACCGTGAACAAGCCGCGGCTATAGGCGAGCGCAAACTTGCGCATATGACCGCATATCTGTATGCAAGGATTTCAGACGTAAAATGCGGCAGATTAACTCCGAGAAACGCTTTGCAAACCGCGGAAAGTTGCATAATTTTTCACGACGGGGAAAATTAACCACTGTTAAACGCTTTATTTTTTATGCGTTTGATTATATAATAAGTAATGAAATATATACGTTTTAAGAGGTCTGTATGAGAGACTGGGGCGAAGTGTGGAATTCACTCAAAAGCTTTTTTGCAAATTTCGGCGATAATTTTGTTGAATATATACTCCAATTTTTGCTTTTAAGCATTATATTTTATTTTATATTCAAAGTTTTAAAGAACAATAAAGGCGGCAAATTCATTGCGGTCATAGTGTTCTTTATATTGCTTTGCGGCGTAACGTTTACTTTTTCCAAAGAGTTTGCAAACGAAATGCTTTTCCTCATAATTGTAATGATTGCCTTGCTGGTGTTTACAATGTTCCATACGGAAATAAAACGTTCTCTTCTGGATTCAAACATAAAGAAAAACAAAATGGATAGTTTAACCGTTTCCGGTATAGAGCTTATAATCGAAGAAACGGTGCGCGCCGTTCAGAATATGTCTAAAAAAGATATAGGCGCGCTCATAGTGCTTTCAAACGAAAACCTTCCCGAAGGCATAATTGAAAGCGGAACTGTGGTAAATGCGCAGATAACGTCCCAGATGATAGAGGCGGTCTTTTATCCCAAAGCGCCGTTGCACGACGGGGCAATGATAATAGAAGGCAACAAAATTTATGCCGCCGGTTGTTTTTTACCGCTTGCCCAAAGCGAAAACCTTCCCAAGGATATGGGCAGCCGCCACAGAGCCGCGCTCGGCGTAACTTCGGTGGCAAGCGTAACGGCAATTGTCGTTTCCGAAGAAACGGGTATAATTTCAATTGTCAAAAACGGTATGGTTAAAAAGAAATATGCGGACGCGGCAGATATTAAAACCGCGCTTTCGGAATACTATTGGTCTGATTTGACTGCGGAGGGGAAATTATGAAAAAGTTCACAAAGTTAATCGCGGATATGTTTACGAAAAACTGGCCGGTTAAAATTCTCGCAATTGTTCTCGCCGCTTTCGTTGTTGTTCTTTTGAATATTTGAGTTTATATGCAAACGATAAAAATTCCGGAAATACTTCTTCCCTCAGATAACTGCGATATACAAACGTGGGCGGTTAACGCATGCGACCAGTATACGTCCGATTATTTGTATTGGGAAAGCGTAGAAAATAAAACAGAGGGCAAACCCTCCGCTTACAATCTGATATTTCCGGAAATATATTTGAAAGACAAGCCCGAAGAGCGCATCGCGCGCATTAACGAAAATATGCGCCGATACCTTTCGGGCGGAATTTTTAAAAAAGTATCGGGCGGTTTTATTCTTGTTGAAAGAACAACGCCTTCCGGTACGCGCACGGGAATAGTTCTTGCCGTGGATTTGGAGGATTATTCTTTTAAAACGGAAGAGCGCGCCTTGATACGCTCTACCGAAGCAACAATAACGGAACGTATTCCTCCGCGCGTAGAAATCCGTAAAAACGCGTTGGTGGAACTTCCGCACGTTATGCTTTTGTATGACGACGAAAATAATTCTGTAATAAGTTCGGTCAAACGCGGAAAAGTTTTATACGACTTTGATTTGATGCTCGGCGGCGGGCATATTAAGGGAACATATATTGAAAATCCAGAAGAAGTAACAAAAGCGCTCTATGCGTTGTGTTCTTCTGAACGGACCGTAAAAAAATACGGTAAAGACGAAAAACTTCTTTTTGCCGCGGGCGACGGAAACCATTCGCTTGCAACCGCCAAAACGTGTTGGGAAAATCTTAAAAAAACTCTCGGCAAGGTAGAACTGAAAAATCATCCCGCGAGGTTTGCTCTTGTTGAAGTTGTAAATATTTACGATAGCGCTTTGAAATTCGAACCTATCCACAGATACGTTAAAACCGACAAAACCGCTTTGTTTATAAACGGATTGAAAACTTCGGGCGCGAATTCAGCGTATATTGTTACAAAGGGGCAAAAGCAAAAAATCAGTTTCAATAAAAATATTCCCGACGGCATAAAAGAGCTGGACGCTTATATTTCAGGCTTTATCAACTCATACGGCGGCGAAGTCGATTATATCCACGGAGAAGATGATTTGGTCTGGCTTACGGAGTACGGCGGTGTTGGAATAATGCTCCCTGCAATCGAAAAAGACGACTTTTTCCGTCTTATCATAAACGGCGGAAATCTGCCGAAAAAGACCTTTTCCATGGGAGAGGGTTATGAAAAGCGGTATTATATCGAGGCGAAAAGAATTATAAAGGATTAAACAATGTCAGTTAAGGTTTGTAAATTCGGCGGAACGTCCATGGCGGACGGAAACGTGATAAACAGCGTAAAGAAGATAATAGAAAGCGATAAAGAACGTAAATACATAGTAGTATCCGCCCCCGGCAAAAGATATTCCGGAGATATAAAAGTTACGGATTTGCTTTATAATTGCCACAGTGAATTATTAAAGGAAGGCACTTGCAAAAACAGTTTTGCAGCCGTACGCGCGCGTTTTGTTTCGATAGTAAAAGAGCTGGTGATAAACTTTGATATCGGCAGTATTCTTGACGAAACGCAAAAAGAAATAGACGATAAAAAAAGCGAAGATTTTACCGCGTCGCGCGGGGAATATCTTTGCGCAAGGATTGTTGCGGAAGTTCTGAACGCTAAATTTGTCGATGCGAAAGACGTGATGTTTTTCAAAGAGAACGGTTCGCTTGACGGAGAAAAAACTTACCGCGCTATATCTTTTGCCGTCGGTAGCGAAGAAATGGCGGTTTTGCCGGGATTTTACGGCAAAGGTTTTAACGGCGAAGTAAAGACCTTTTCGCGTGGCGGTTCGGATATTTCAGGCGCTATAGTCGCAAGGGCGGTTAACGCTTCCGTTTACGAAAACTGGACGGACGTTTCGGGCTTTTTGGCTTGCGACCCGAGAATTGTAGATAGCCCTAAGGCTATCAGAAATATTTCGTATAAAGAACTGCGCGAGTTAAGCTATATGGGCGCAAACGTGCTGCACAGCGACAGTATTTTTCCCGTACGCAAAGCAAATATTCCCATAAGGATAAAAAATACTTTTCTTCCTGAAGACGAGGGTACGTTGATTTTGCCCAGTTCGCGGTATGTTCACGGCGGCAATGTGGTAACAGGCGTTTCCGGCAAAAAAAACTTTACGGTAATCTTTATCGAAAAGTCGCATATGAATTCGGAAGTAGGATTTATAAGCAAAGTTCTGGCGGTGCTTGCCGAAGAGGGAATTTCTGTTGAACATATTCCGTCGGGCATAGATACTATGTCGCTCGTAATAGAAAGCTGTCAGCTTCCTGAAACCACGCTTTCACGAGTGCTTGAAGAAATAAACACCTCAGTTCAGCCCGATATAATCCGTGTAATTGAAAATATCGCGCTTATAGCTACGGTCGGTCATGGAATGTCGTCGTCGGTCGGTACTTCCGCGCGGCTTTTTAACGCAATAGCCGCGGCTAATATAAATATCAAAATGATTGACCAGGGTTCGAGCGAACTTAATATTATAGTCGGCGTGAAAAACGACGATTACGAAAAGTGCATACGCGCAATTTACGGCGAGTTTTTCAGATAATTTATATACGGTGCACAAATGGCAAAACAAAAGAAAAAATTCGGGAAAGGTAAAATAATCGCAATAGTCGGCGGTGTGTTTATATGCCTTTCGGCAATTTTTCTTATTATTCTGAATATTTATATTCCGCTCAAATACCTTTCGGCTTATATAGTCGCTTCGGATAAGAATTGCGCAGGGCAAATGCGCGTAAGCTTTGTTGATGTCGGATATGGCGATTGCACAATAATTGAATTTCCCGACGGTAAAACCGCGCTGATTGACGGGGGCGACGGAACTTATCCCAATAATCTTAAAGTTTTGAGGGCTTTGAATGAACGGGGCATAAACAATATCGATTATCTTGTATGCACTTCCGCTTGTCCCGAAAAGTGCGGAGGTCTTGCGGAGATAGTAAAATTAAAAAGCGTTTCCGTGATTTTTACTCCATATTTTCCGATACGCTACTATAATACGGAATATTATTCGTTCAGAAGATTTCTCTATGATAATAATATCGAACCTGAGTTCTGTGAATACGGCAACGGTATCTTCAACGACGAATACGGCTATAATTTTTGTTTTTTATCTCCGTCAAATCATATGATAGATTCCGGCGAGGGCAGTGTGTTCAATAAAAACCACACCAAGGAAAATGCGGATAACGCTTCCGCCGTAACATGGCTTGAATACGGCGGCATAGGTTTTTTGCTTATGGGTAACGGCGGAGAAAAAGTTCAGCGCAAAATAATAAATTCCGCAAAAGTCGGTTTTGAGATAAACGGAAGAACGCTCAATATTGCGGGTTGTTCTGTATTAAAAGTTCCAGACCACGGCTCGGCTGCCGCCTCTTACGGCGAATTATATGATTTTTTCAAACCCAAAGCGGCAATAATTTCAGTCGGAGAAAACGGGTATAAAAGTCCGAGCGTACAAGCTCTTTCAGGAGCATATCAGGCGTCCGGCGGAAATCTTTACCGCACGGATGAAGATGGAACGGTTACTTTTACCGTCAGTTCAGGGGACTTTAAAATAGAAAAGGAGAAAAAATGAAATTAACCACTGCCGGTGAATCGCACGGCAAAGCTCTTGTCGGAATAATAGAAGGATTGCCGTCTAATCTTGAAATAGATATAGATTTAATAAATCGTTATCTTTCTTTGCGTCAAAGCGGCTACGGCAGAGGCGCAAGGCAAAAAATAGAAAGCGACAAAATCGAAATTCTGAGCGGGGTAAGAAACAAACTTACTTTGGGCAGCCCGCTCGCTTTTTGTATTATAAACAAAGATTACGCTAATTGGAGCGCATATATGGCGCCCGAGGGTTGCGATACAAGTAAAAAAACTCTTACTGCGGTTCGCCCAGGGCATGCCGATTTAACGGGCGTTTTAAAGTATGGACAAGCTGACGCACGCAATATTTTAGAGCGTGCAAGCGCAAGAGAAACTGCGGTGCGCGTTGCGGCGGGAACTATTGCAAGGCAATATCTTTCCGCGCTCGGCGTGGAAATTTGCGGGTATGTAAAAAGCGTGTGCAATATAATTGACCCCGACATATATGCGTTTGAACAGCTTCCCGCGGCAAAAAACAATCCGCTTTTTATGCTTAACGGTAAAAAAGAAAAAGAAGCTATGGCTCTTTTGGATAAACTTAAATCGGAAGGCGATACCGCGGGCGGAATAATCGAAATCCGCGTTAAAGGATTAAAGAGCGGTTTCGGGAGCTGTATGCAATATTCAACCAAGCTTGACGCTGTTTTATGCGGCGCAGTTATGAGCGTACAGGCAATAAAGGGCGTGGAAGTCGGAATAGGTTTCGGGGCGGCTTGCCTTGCCGGCAGTGAGGTTCACGACGAAATTTATTATAACGGCAATTATCACCGCAAAACCAACCGTGCGGGAGGTATAGAGGGAGGTATGTCGAACGGCGAAGAAATTATTCTCCGAGCGGCAATGAAACCCATACCGACGCTAATGAAAGGATTAAATACAATAGATATCGCCAACGGTCAACCCGCAAAAGCCGCGGGGGAAAGAAGCGATATCGCCGCTGTTTGCGCCGCGGAAATTATTCTTGAAAGCGTGGTTGCAACGGCTCTTGCGGACGTTGTATCACAAAGGCTCGGCGGAGATAATATGGAAGAGGTAACAGAACGTTACCGTGCGTTGAGGTAACAGTTTGAAAGATATTTTGCTTAAAACCGCTCTGGCGGAAAGTATAATTCATTGCGGCGTCGGAACATTTGAAAAGTTTGCGCAAAAATTCGCGGATAAGCAGATTTTTGTGGTTACAGACAGCAACGTTTATGCTATTTATAATAGTTTGCTGATAAATACATTCGGTAATTATAAAGGCTATGTCATTCCTGCGGGAGAAGAAAGCAAAAATCCGGAAAATCTTTTAAAAATTCTCAAAGCAATGCTTGAAAGCGGCATGAGAAGAAATTGTTACGTAATCGCTTTGGGCGGCGGGGTTGTCGGCGATATTGCCGGGCTTGCCGCTTCTCTGTATATGCGCGGCACGAATCTCGTGCAAATACCTACGACTCTTCTGGCTCAGGTAGACAGCTCCGTCGGCGGTAAAACCGCAGTTGATATGAACGGAGTAAAAAACGTAATAGGAGCATTTTATCAACCGGAAGAGGTAATAGTTGACCCGTTGTTTCTCAAAACCTTGCCGGATAGAGAATTACGTTGCGGATTAGGGGAAATAGTCAAATACGCGGCGCTGAATAAAGATATTCTCGATAAACTTTTAAATACGGAAAATTTGTTTTCTTTTAATTTTCTTGAAGATATAACTTACGACTGTATAGCGCATAAAGCCGAAGTCGTAAAGAAAGACGAACACGATTTGAACGGATTAAGAAAAACTCTCAATCTCGGGCATACAACGGGGCACGCTCTCGAGCTGTATTACGGCTTGAAGTCGCACGGCGAGTTTGTGCTTATAGGTATGTTTTATGAGCTTTATATCGCGCAAACTCTCGGTTTATGCGATTCTGAATATGCGGAAAAGCTGAAAAAGCTTATTTCAGGAGTGATACCGGAAATACCTTCTTTTGAAAATATAAGCAAGGCGGCGGAATATGCTCTGCACGATAAAAAGAACGACGACGAAAAAATTTCGCTTATAGTGCCGAAAGCAGAGGGGAAATGTATTGAAATAAAAATTTGTCTTTCGGAATATACAAAATATCTGTTATCCTGTTCCGAAAATTTAAGGGGGCAAAAATGAAGTTTGCGGTTGTCGGAAAAGACGTTTCGAAATCTGCAAGTCCTCAAATTCACTTGTTTATTGCCGGAAAGCTGAACAAATCGGTTGAATACGATAAAATATCTGTTCCGGAAAATGAATTTGAAACAAAAATAGACGGTTTAATTAAGTCGTACGACGGACTTAACATTACCATACCTTATAAACTTTCCGTTATGCCGCACTTGAAAAATATCATAGGCGACGCGGCGGTATTCGGAGCAGTTAATACTGTAAAGTGCGCAGATTTTTCGGGCGATAATACAGACGGTTTGGGGTTTATGCTTATGCTCGCAAATAACGGCGTTGAGATAAACGGCAAAAAATTCCTTATAATCGGAGCGGGCGGAGCGGGGCGAAGCATTGCAAAAAAACTTTCAGACGGCGGCGCGGAAGTTTATATTTACGACAAAAATTATAAAAATTCAAAAACGGTTGAAGCGGAATTCAAATCGGTAAAAGCGCTTGAAAATTTGCAGTTGCCCCCTTACTATGCCGTAATTAATGCAAGCGGCGTAGGTATGCATAAAACCGAGGGTATATCGCCTGTCGGGGAGGAGCTTCTCAAAAACTGCGAAGTTGCGATTGATTTGATTTATGCTCCCACACAGAGTGAATTTCTTAAAATAGCAAAGTCGCTTGGCAAGAAAACCGTGAACGGTTTGGGAATGCTTTTTTATCAGGCATATTACGCGCAATGTATCTGGTTCGGCATAAAACCCGAAGAAGAACAGGCAAAAGAATTTTTTTGTGAATTTACAAAGGAGCAGTTATGAAACTTCTGTTTATAAACGGCGTCAACCTTAATATGACGGGAACAAGGGAAAAGGGAGTTTACGGTTCTCAGAGCTTGGAGCAGATAAATAAAGAAATTGCCGGACATTTCAAAAATGACGAATGCGAGTTCTTTCAAAGCAATATCGAAGGCGAAATCTGTGCAAAAATACAGTCGGCTCAATGCGACGGAATAATACTCAATGCCGGCGCGTATACGCATTACAGCATAGCTATAAGAGACGCCATATCTTCCGTCAAAATTCCAGTGGTTGAAGTGCATATGTCAAACGTGCACGCAAGGGAAGATTTCAGGCATGTTTCCGTTCTTTCCGCAGTTTGTAAAGGCGTAGTACTCGGCTTCGGCAAAAACAGTTATATTTTGGCAGGCGAGAGCTTTAAATTATGAATATAATTCTTGCGGGTATGCCGGCAAGCGGCAAAACAACCGTATCGAAAGAGCTTGGTAAAATTTTAAATCGTAAAGTAATAGACACCGACGCGTTGATTGTCGAAAAACACGGAGAAATCAACAAAATTTTCGAAAAGTTCGGGGAGCAATATTTTCGGGATAAAGAAACGGAGATTGTAAAAGAGGTAAGCATATTAAACAATGCGGTTATCTCTGTAGGCGGCGGTTGTCTTTTAAGGCAAGAAAACACGGAATCTCTTAAAAGCAACGGAAAAATAATTTATCTTAAAGCAACGCTTAAAACTCTTGTTGACAGAGTGCAAGGCGATACAACGCGTCCGCTTCTAAAAGGCGGCGCCGAGGCAAACCTTAAAAAACTTTTGGAGGCAAGGCAAAAAATATATGAAGCCGCAGCGGATTTCACGGTGGAAACCGATAATTTAACTCCGTTGCAAATAGCCGTAAAAATAAAAGAATTTTCAGAGGAAAATATATGAAAACTGCGCTCGTCACAGGCGGAACAAAAGGGATAGGCAAGGCAATAGCGCTTGCCTTTTTACAGCGCGGTTACGAAGTTGTTTTAAATTACTGCCACGACCAGCAAGCCGCTATCGCCGCTCAGGAAGAAATGAATATGCTCGGCTATTGCCCGATACTTCTCCGTGCGGACGTTTCAGACGAATTGCAGGTAAAAAATATGTTCAATGAATTTTTTTCCGTATACGGTAAACTTGACGTTCTCGTGAACAATGCCGGTGTTTCAAAAGTAAAAGTAATTCAAAAAACAACGCTTTCCGACTGGAACAAAATTTTCGACGTAAACGTTAAAGGCACATTCCTTTGCAGCAGGGAAGTAGCAAACAATATGATTTATGCCGGCGGCGGCTCTATAATAAATATCTCTTCGATATGGGGAGAAGTCGGCGCAAGCTGCGAAGTAGCTTATTCCGCGTCAAAAGGCGCTGTGATTGCGTTCACAAAAGCTCTTGCAAAAGAGCTTGCTCCTTCGAATGTGCGGGTCAACTGCGTTTCTCCCGGGGTAATAGATACGCAAATGAATTCCCATCTTTCCGGTGAGGAAATGGAAGAGCTGATATCTTCAGTACCGTTAGGCAGAATAGGCTTGCCTTCAGACGTCGGGGAAGCCTGCGCGTATCTTGCCGAAAGCGCTTATATAACGGGAGAAGTGCTGTCGGTAGGCGGCGGATTTGCGAAATAAAATAATTTTTTTGCAAAAAAAAGTAAATTATAAAATTTTTTCGTATTATTTAACTGTATAAGATGAAAACGTTAAAGCAGAGAACGTATGAAATTGAGGATAATTTTCTTTCGTCTTACGCTTGTAAATCGCAAAATACAATCGGTCGGGAAAGGGAAGAACCGCCGTGCGATATGCGCACGGAATTTCAGCGCAACCGCGACAGAATAATATATTGCAAAGCTTTCCGTCGGTTAAAAAATAAAACGCAGGTATTTTTTTCACCGGAAGGCGACCACTACATAACACGCCTGACGCATACTTTGGACGTTTCGCAAATTGCAAGGAGTATTGCTCGCGCTCTTGCATTAAACGAAGATTTAACCGAGGCAATAGCGCTTGGCCACGATTTGGGGCACACTCCTTTCGGGCACAGCGGGGAAAGAATTTTAAATAAACTCACGGGCGGTTTCAAACACAACGTACAGTCCGTAAGGGTTGTTGAAGTTCTTGAAAAAGACGGCGCGGGGCTTAATTTAACAAAAGAAGTGCGCGACGGTATTCTCAATCACCCGAAAAGCGGAACGCCCGCAACTTTGGAGGGCAGATGTGTTTCGCTTGCCGACCGCATAGCATATATCAATCACGATTTGGACGATGCTATCCGCGCGGGTATACTAACGGTAAAAGATGTTCCTTGCAGTATCACAAATGTGCTCGGTAAAAGCTCGCGTGAAAGAATTAATACCGCAATATCCTCGATTTACCGCACTTCATACGGCAAAAATTACGTTGAAATGGATAAAACCGTGGAGCAATCCAGCGAGGCTTTACGCTCTTTTATGTTTGAAAGGGTTTATTTTACCGAATCAGCCCAAGGCGAAGAACAAAGGGCGGAAAGAATGTTAACGGCGCTATACGAATATTTTATAGATAACTGCAGTTCTTTGCCCGATACGTATGTTAAATTAGTAGAAAAATACGGCAAAAAGCAGGTTGTAAGCGATTATCTTTCGTCAATGACCGACAGATATGCCGTTTATATCTTCAATAAAATCTTCGTTCCTAAAGGCTGGACTTTTATAGACGAAAGCAACTGAACAAAGCTATGGCAAACGATTTAAAAGAGTTTTTGTCAACTCTTAAAGAAAAACTTAATATAATAGACGTTGCGGGCAGTTATGTTACTTTGGAACGCCGCGGCGGCACATATTGGGCGTGCTGTCCGTTTCACCATGAAAAAACTCCGTCTTTTGCCATAAACGAAGCCGACCAGTATTATCATTGTTTCGGTTGCGGCGAATCTGGCGATGTTATAAAATTCGTGCAGGCAATGGAAAACGTGGAATTTATCGATTCCGTCAAACTGCTTGCCGATCGCGCCGGTCTGCAGATGCCGCAAACGGGATTTGACAGCCGCCAAACTGTTGAACTTAAACGCAAAAAAGACGCGGTATTGAAAATCCTGAACGATTGCGCACATTTTTATCTGGATAATTTAAACGGCGGAAAAGCCGATAAACATATCGAATACATATTAAAACGTAAAATACCTTCCAATATCGTCCGTAAATTCGGTTTGGGCGCAAGTCTTAATTTTAACGATTTGCCGCGTTATCTTCTTTCAAAAGGATATTCCCGTCAGGATATGCTTGACAGCGGAGCAATAAGCGAAGCCAACGGCAGACTTACTGACGCGCAAGGGGGGAGACTGATATTCCCCATAATCAACGCTATGGACGAAGTTATAGCGTTCGGCGGGCGTATGCTGGAAAAAACCGATTTCGGAAAATACAAAAACACCCGCGATACAATAGTTTTCAATAAGAGCAAAACTCTGTATAACGTTAATCTTTTAAAAAAGCTTAAAAAAGAGCAAAATATAAATAACGTAATCGTCGTCGAAGGATATATGGATACGATTTCCCTTTATCAGGCGGGGTTTACAAACGTTGTTGCAAGTATGGGCACGTCGCTCACGCAAGACCAGGCGCGGCTTATGAAAAGGTATTCGGAAAATATTCTCATAAGCTATGACGGCGATTCCGCCGGACAAAAAGCAAATATGCGCGGGCTTGATATACTCAAAGGCGAAGGGCTTAACGTAAAGGTTGTGCCGCTCACAGACGGGCTTGACCCTGACGACGTAATAAAACAGCTCGGCGCGGAAGAATATCAAAGACGGCTCGACAGAGCTATGCCGCTCATTGATTATAAGCTGAATTCGATTGCGAGAAAATTCGATTTGACCAAAGCCGACGATAAACGCAAATACGTTTCAGAAGCGATTAAAATTATAAAATCGTCTGAAAGTGCGGCGGAGCAGGACGATTTGTTAAAGCAGTTGCGTGATACTACGGGTATAACGTTCGAGGCGCTTAAACGCGATTTGAACGCGGCTCCGCAAGAGAGTGCGCCCGTTCCTAAAATACCCGAAAGAAAAGATTCTTCATCCATACAGGACAGAGCTTCTCGCTTTGTAATCGCAGCATATTTGTTCGGTTCAAGAATAGCGGAAAACGAGGATATATGCGGGGTAACCTTTCAGAACGGGGTACACGAAATAATTGCAAAATATATCCGTACGCAGCGCGAATTCGGCGATAGAGTTCAGCCCGCCGAGCTTTTGGAATTCTTTGACGAAGGTTCCGAAGAATGCGCTGAATTAAACCGTATATTCGATTATTCCGACGGAGACAAACTGCGCGGAGAAGTGGCGGAAAAATATTTTTACGATTGTCTCAGAACGCTGAAACTTTCTGAAATCGACGCGCACATATCACGCGTCCAAACGCAGGTTGACAGCGAAACGGACGTCGTAAAAAGAAAGCGTCTTGCCGCAGAGCTTATACAACTTACAAAACAAAAGGAAAAAATAAAAAGCGGAGATAAAAAATGAATTTATCCGAACAGAAATTAGCCGATATTTTAAAACACATAATAGATACCTACGGCGCAAAAGGTTCTATTTCCACAAATACGCTGTGCGATATTATGGAAAAGTATGAAACCACTCCCGCGCAAATGGATTTTGTTTATAAATCCATTGCAGAAGCCAGCATACAGATAATAGACGAGGCGGAAAGGGATAAAGAACTCTATGAGCAAGCGCTTTCCGATATCGGTCTTGACGACCCCGTGAAAATGTATCTGAAAGATATCGGCCGTGTTCCCCTTCTTTCTGGCGACGACGAGATAGAGCTTGCCAGACGTATGCAGGAAGAAGGAGACGAAGAAGCCAAAAAGAAGCTTTCAGAAGCAAATCTCCGTCTTGTCGTTTCTATTGCAAAGCGTTACGTCGGCCGTGGAATGTTGTTCCTTGATTTGATACAGGAAGGCAACCTCGGGCTTATGAAAGCGGTGGAAAAATTCGATTACCAGAAAGGTTTCAAATTTTCAACCTATGCCACATGGTGGATTAGGCAGGCAATTACAAGGGCTATAGCCGACCAGGCGCGCACGATACGTATCCCCGTTCATATGGTTGAAACAATAAATAAGCTTACTCGCGTGTCGCGTATTTTGTTGCAGAAACTCGGCAGAGAACCGACACCGGCGGAAATAGCCAAAGAAATGGGTATAAGCGAAGAGCGCGTTTGCGAGATTCAGAAAATCGCGCAAGACCCCGTATCTTTGGAAACGCCAATCGGCGAAGAGGAAGACAGCCATCTCGGCGACTTCATAGAAGACGTAACAACGGTTACTCCTTCGGAAAGCGTGTCAACCACAATGCTTAAAGAAACGCTTTTAGGGGTTTTAAACAGCCTTACGCCACGGGAAGAAAAGGTTTTGAGACTGAGGTACGGTGTGGACGACGGCAGACCCCGCACTTTGGAAGAAGTAGGCAGAGAGTTCAACGTCACCCGTGAACGCATAAGACAAATCGAAGCGAAAGCGTTGAGAAAGCTCCGTCATCCATCGCGTTCCAAACATCTTAAAGATTTTCTGGATACCTGATTTTAATGGACAGAATTAAAAAGCTCTGTTCTTATCTTGACAAATGTAAATCGTTTGCTGACGTCGGTTGCGACCACGGCTATTGCACGCTGTATATGCTTAAAAATAATTTGTGCGATAGCGCGCAAATTTCCGATATAAGCGCAAAGTGTCTTGAAAAGGCGGAAAAACTTCTTACCCCATATATAGAAAACGGAAAAGTCAGCTCCGTATGTTGTTCGGGGCTAAATGGTATTGCCGAAGATACGGAACAGATTTTAATAGCAGGAATGGGTGGGGAAGAGATAATACTTATTCTAAAATCTGCGTTCATTCCCGAAAAATTCGTATTTCAGCCCATGAAAAATGCTCGGTTGTTGCGCGAATATCTTATTCTTAACGGCGCAGAAATCACTGCGGACATTATGTTTGAAAGCGGCGGTAAGTTTTATACGGTTATAAAAGGCTGTCGTCGCGGCAACAAAACAGAATATACTTCTGAAGAACTTGAATACGGCAAAGCGTTGGATTCGGATACAACCCGAAAATTTTTAAAATCGGAATTAGCCAAAAAAGAAAGTTATCTCAAAAATCCGGTTAGCGATGCGGCGCGCAAAAAAATTACAGAAGAAATCAACACAATAAAAGAGGTGTTAAACGGTGACAATCGATAAGATTTTTGAAAAACTCGAAGAAGTCGCGCCGGTAAAACTGTCTGACGAGTTTTGTAAAAAATTCAACATGTATGACAACAGCGGTATAATAATCAATTGCGGCGACGAAATAAAAGGTATATTGTTTACGCTTGATTTAACCGTTAAGGCAGTTGAAAAAGCAAAAAGTTCAGGATTTAATCTGATTGTTACGCATCACCCTGCCATCTACGGCGGGATATCGCGTTTGAATTTGACCGACGACCCGCAGGCTAAGGCTTTAGCCGAATGTATAAAGAACGGAATCTCTGTAATTTCAATGCACCTCAATTTCGACGCTGCCCCGCAAGGCATAGATTATCAGCTTATGTGCGGGCTCGGCGGGGAAAATGCGCAAATCGCCGCGGAAATTCAGGGCGGCGGATACGGAAGAGTTTATGATGTGGAAAAAACAAAATTCGGCGAATATGTTCAAAAGGTTAAAAAAGAATTTTGCGCGGACAAGCTGATTGCTTACGGGGATAATAATAAAACAGTCAGACGCGTGGCGTCCTTTTGCGGCGCAGGTTGCGACGATTACAATATGTCGTTCGCACAAAAACATTGCGCCGATGTGTTCGTTTCCGCGGATATGAAACACCACGAAATACTTTCGCTTATCCAAAAGGGAATTGCCGTTATAATTCTTTCGCATTATGCTTCGGAAAATTACGGCTTCAATAAAATTTATTTAAAAATCAAAGACGGATTAAACGTTAATTCCGGATACTTCACCGATACGGAATTGCTTTAAACCACAAGGAGATATAAAATGGCACAGGTTGAAAAACTTTTAAAGTATCAGCAGACGGACGAAAAGATGCTCGCGCTCGAAAAGGAAACTTCACAGTCGGAAGAAAGGAAAAATTTTGTTCAGGCAAAAGCGTTTTTAACAAAAGCACCCGAAAAACTCGAAGCTTTGGAAGCAAAAGCGGTTGAGCTTAACGCGCTTTTGGATAAGCTCAATAAAAAGTATGAAGAAATTTATGAAACCCTTGCGGATTTCGACCATATGGACGAGCTTATCGACGGCGGAGCGGATATTTCGTTCTATAAGAAAAACGTTCTGCAAATCACCGAAAAGCTTAAAAGCATAAAATCGGAGGTTTCCGCGCTTTCTAAGTCGATTAAAGACGCAGACGAAGAATACCAGTCTATGAAGAAAAAGACGATTTCCGTACAAAAACAATATGCGGAGTATTCGGAAGTTTATAAAAAAT
The DNA here is from genome assembly GCA_910577375.1 of uncultured Christensenella sp. Classification (GTDB taxonomy): domain Bacteria; phylum Bacillota; class Clostridia; order Christensenellales; family Borkfalkiaceae; genus Coproplasma. The sequence continues at coordinate 521,849 of CAJTLT010000001.1, read as the reverse complement.
ATAAAGAAAGCAAGCTCACGGAAGTAAATAAAGTTAAAAAAGAGCTTGACGTTCTCGCCAAGGAAATTGACCCGGAAGTTATGAGAAAATACGAAGAAAAGCGCAGCGAGCGTATTTTTCCCATTTTGTGTCCCGTAAAAAGCGGAAGATGCTCGAAATGCGGTAACGAATTATCTCTTGTCGGCAAAGAAAAACTTTCGGGCGGCGGCGTAACCGAATGTGAAAACTGCCACAGAATTTTGTATAACGAATAATTTTATTGTGCAATTTGCACAAATATTGTCGATTTTTGTTGACAAAAACAGTTTTAAATGATAATATTTAATTCCTCTCAAAAAGAGGGCTATTAAAACGGCGGTAAAGCTGTGAAATAATAGGGGAAAAGTAAATCCGGCGGGTATTGTTTTCCGTCGGATTTTACTTTATAAAATATTAAGTTTTATTTGTTGACTTTGACGGTTATCGGTAGTAAAATACAGAAAGTTGATTTATACGGAGATTATTTATTTAATATGACTGATTTTTCAACAAAGAATCTTGCCGTGTTCGGCGACAGCATAATAAACGGTTCAGGCAACGGAAACTTCGGTATAGGCGAATATCTTGCAAAAGATTTTGGTTTTAATCTTTTAAAATATTGCGTCGGCGGGGCGAGAACGGGATACTGTAAAGGTAAAGGTTGGATTGTCGAACAAGTTCGTGCCGCAGTTAACGATAAAATCCAACCGGATTACATAGTTTTCGACGGTTTCACAAACGATTGCTGCAAAACGGACGGACTGAATTACGACGTGCCTCTCGGAGAAGTGAAAGCCGGAAACATAGCTGAAGATATATTTGCGGTAAGCGAAGAAAACACAACTTTTTCACAGTGTTTTGAAGTTATTGTCTGCGCTTTCAAAAAATATTTTCCTTCGGCAAAAATTATTTTTGTCCGCCCGCATAATATGGGCAGACGCGGAGAAGAAATTCAACGCATTTACGGCGAACGTGCCGTGGAAATATGCAGAGCATACGGCGTTGCTGTGGCGGATATTTATAAAGAAAGCGATTTGAACACTTTTTTGCCCGACCATAGAGATTTATATACCGCGGATACGTATAACTGGGGAAGAGGAGACGGCACCCACCCCAATGCGCGCGGATACGAAGAAAAATATTTGCCTGTAATCGAACGAATTATAAAGGAGCAGCTATGAAAGTTGTAATGCTTAACGGCAGCCCGAATAAACACGGTTGCACTTATACGGCGCTTAAAGCTATATCGGAAGAACTTTCCGTGCAAGGTATAGAAAGCGAAATTGTTTGGCTTGGAAACGGTCTTGTCCGCGGTTGTATCGGTTGCGGCGGCTGTAAAACCGCCGATAAATGCGTGTTTTTCGACGACCCCGTAAACGCGGTTGGAGAAAAGCTTAAAAACGCAGACGGGTACGTTTTTGGCACTCCCGTACATTATGCCTCGCCTAACGGCGCTATGATTGCCGCAATGGACAGATTGTTTGCCGCTTTCGGCAAGTATTTTCAGTTCAAACCCGCGGCGGCAATTGTTTCCGCAAGGCGTGCCGGCACAACGGCTTCGGTTGACGTTCTGAACAAATATATACAAATCAACAATATGATTACGGTTCCGTCAACTTACTGGAATATGGTGCACGGTTCCAAACCCGAAGAAGTTTTGCAGGACGAAGAAGGGTTGTGTATAATGCGTGCGATTGCAAGCAATATGGCTTGGCTTTTGAAGCTTTTGAACAAGGCTAAAAATACGCCGCTTGAAAAACCCGTAATAATTCCAAAAGTCAAAACCAATTTTATAAGATAATTTTATAAAAAAGCAATGTATTACAAGCTTAATAAATCCAAGCCTAAATGCGTTGAAGGAATAAACAACAAGGTCGGCGGAGAAATACTTGCATATATTGTTTTGTTTATATTCTGCGGGGTCTTAACTGCGGCTGTGGTTATTAATTTTAAGGTTATGTTCTCCGACGTGCGCGTTACGGTTTTTGTTTGGATATTTGTTTCCTTGCTTTCCGTTATCTGCGCGCTGTTTTTTGTGAAATATTTTGTTCCCGTTTATAAAAAGAGAATATATGCGCGCAGAATTTTAAAAAACTGCACCTTGACGGACGGAACCGTTACAGCAGTAAACAAACAAAAAATATGGCATAACGGAAATCGCCGCAGTTATTCGTATTACAGAGTTTTGTTGGAATACAGCTATTATGGCTTAGACCGCACATTGCACAGTGGAAAATATTCCGGGAATTATAGTGAAATTCCGTTTTATGTCGGTCAAAATCTTATGATTGCCTTTAATGGTGCGGGAAGCGTAATTCTGAATAAATTTACCTTATCGGAAGGCGCAGAAGAATTTGCCGTTGCCGAAGCGGCACGGGAACAAGTTGATTTCAGCGGATTAACAGGTAAATTAATCAATATTAACTTGTCTCAACCGATTGAAATTGCCGATTATCCGTTGTCGCCCTTTTATAAAACGGCAGAAAGAAGAAAAAGGCTCAAACAGATTTTGGAAGACAATCCGCGGTTTACCGTAGGAAGATTTTTTATAAAAAAGAGTACATACTGCAGTGAAAATTCGAATAATAAGTTTTATTGCTATATCACAGGCGGCGGAATTGAACGCGTTGAAGAGTGTTCTGGAATAAAAGGCTTTACCGACGGCGACGAGGTAACGGTAGCTTACAACGGAAACTATTCCGAAATTATAACCCATTATACGTTGAAAAAATCATTTAACAGTCCGAACAGAAAAAGGATATAATTGACAGTTAATATAAATAAAAACGGCGGGCGCTGAATTGCGCCCGCCGCTTTAAATTTATTAAGATACTCTGATAACCGTTAACTTTACGGTGAAACTCTGTTTATATCTCTGGGGAACATGGTTGCGTTGCGCACGTTTTTGAAACCGAGCAAGTGCATGGTCAGTCTTTCAAGCCCCAAACCAAGCCCGCCGTGAGGAGGCGCGCCGTATTTGTGGAGCATCAAATATGTTTCGAACTCGTCGGGATTCATGCCCATTTTCTTCATTTTTTCCACTTGCATATTGTAATCGTGAATTCTCTGTCCGCCCGACGTTATTTCAAGCCCTCTGAACAAAAGGTCGAAAGAAAGGGTCACGTCGGGGTCTTCGGGGTCGTCCATAGTGTAGAAAGGACGTTTTTTGGAAAGATAATGGGTTACGAACAAGAAATCGGAATTAAATTGCTGTTTAGCCCATTTGCCGAGAAAAGCTTCCTCTTCCGGTTCGAAATCTTTCATATCCGTAATATTTTTCAGCTTTTTAACACAAAGCTCTTTCGCATCTTTGAAGCGCACGCAAGGTATAGAAGTAATTTCGGGGATATCCACTTTTAAAAGCTCTACTTCCGCAGCGTATTCTGTTTTTAAAAGGTTCATTATATATTTCAGCGCGCCAGTTTCCATATTCATTATGTCGGTAAAGCTTTCAATAAAGCCCATCTCGAAATCCATGGAAATGTATTCGTTGAGGTGGCGGGAAGTATCGTGGTGTTCGGCTCGGAATACGGGCGCTATTTCAAACACTCTTTCATACACGGGCACAAGAGCCTGCTTATAAAGCTGGGGGCTTTGCGCAAGATAAACCGTTTTGCCGAAGTAATCGAGCTTGAAAACGTTCGTGCCGCCCTCTGCTCCCGCAAAATTGATTTTCGGGGAATGTATTTCGGTAAAGTTTTGGCTTTGCAGATATTCGCGGAAACCGCGCTGTATTCCTTCCTGAATTTTGAAAATAGCCCGCTCCTTGGGGTTTCTCAACGTTACGGGGCGGTTGTCAAGATTGACTGAAAGCTCGCACGTAATTTGTTTTTTTGATATAACAACGGGGGGAATTGCAGCGGGGGAAGAAAGAATTTCAATATTATGGATTTGCAATTCATATCTTTCGCTTCCGTCGCGCGTTTCGCTCTTTACAACTTTACCGGTAACCTTGGCCGCCGCTTGTTCAACAATGTTTTCGTTAAGGCGGAAGTCTGAAAATTCGGGCGAATAAACGCATTGTATAAGTTCGCGCGCAGTTCTTACCAAAATAAACGCTATATCAGACATTTCTCTTATATTGTGTATAGCGCCTTTTATGGTTACAACCTTGTCAAGATTTTGTTTGAATTCCGAATAGGGGGTAGAACTCTGGGGAATTACGCCCGATATTTCTTCCATAAATTTCCTCTCTTTACTGTAATTTACTTTTTAATTTTACGGCTTTTACATTCAAAAATCAAGCAAATTGACGTTGTGCGGAAATTTAAAAAAATGTAAAAATTTTCTCCTTGCATTTTTTCTTGTTATTACTTATAATATATAGTAGTCTGCGGTGTTCGTGGTATGGAAAATTCGTAATCCACAAAGTAAAAACAGGGAGCGTTTCGTTCGCGGAAATAGTCAAGGTCTGGTTTCGGAAAGAACGATGTTCCGCCTCGGCGCACCCACCTGCGAGATGCGGGTTAATACTTTTTCATATCACGGCACAGGCGGATTATTTTTTTACGGCTTCTTTCGGGAAGCTTTTTGTTTTTTATGGAAATTATTTCCTTTATTCGGGCAAATAATGAAAAATCTGTTCAAAAAAAGAAAAGTTTTTTAATTTACCGCCTTGACAGCATATTATAAAAATGATAGAATTTATTTGTTGCGGTGTATGCAAAATTCTGCAACGGTTTTAAAAACCGGTTTTGCATAAAACACCGTAAAAAATCGGAGGAAGAGATGAAAAAATTCAAACGTTTATTGCCTTTGATGATGGCAATCGTTGCGGTTTTTGCGTTCGGCTTTTCGCTTGTCGGGTGCAGCAGTTGCAACGACGAGAACAGACGCCTCGTAAGTATAGAATTTGATACGTCTGACACTCAGTTGGAATTCAACGTCGGTCAGATGTACAGTTCAGAAGGGCTTATTGTCATAGCAAACTTTGAAGATGCAAAAACCAAACAGGACAGAATAAGCGCGGACGATAAAAATGTAAAGATAGACAGTTCCGCTTATAATAAAGACGTAGAAGGAACGTATGAAATAATCGTTTCATATACGTATAACGGCGTTACGCAGTCCGCAAGTTACAATGTAACCGTAAAATATCAGATTGGCGGTCTCGACGTAAGGTTTAAGTCCGGATACGGCGACCCCGTAACGCTTTCTGCAGACAAAAAGACTGCAGATATGTCTTCGGTTGCGAGCTGGATAGAGGTAAGGCATCCCGACGAATCCACGGGTGTTGCCGATTTGAATTCGGACCCTATAAGCGCAAACGAGTATACGGTAAAGGTTTATAAAGAACAGACTGAAATAACCGACCTTTCAAATCTTAAACGCGGCGCATATCAGATTTGGGTTTCCAAATACGACGCGCAAAGAAAATTTACATACGAAGGTTTCATACTTTATTACGTAGTCGATGAAATTCAGTCTATTGAACTTATAGACGGCGTAACCATGCAGGAAAGAAGTCTTAAAGACAAAATGTCTCCTACATGGAAGTTTGAAGTAACTTATAAAAGCGGCGATACTGCTATAGTTGATAAAACTAACCGCTATGTTTCAATCCCCGTGATAAATACCAACTCTGACAAAGGCGCTGGTATGGTAACGGTATCGTATAACGAGCCTTTGCCCACGGGAGAGGCTCAAAGCGTGACACAAGATGTTCCTTACAGGCTAACTGGCGAACAGGTTGTTCCCGAAATGGCTGTATTAAATCCCGGACTTCTTACCGACGTCGACGTAACGGTAGAAACGCAGTTTATGAATTTTGACGTCATAAAGGGCGGTATAACAGGCATATCCACAAATTCGAGCGGCAGTGTAATTACAAACAGAGAAGCCGATATTACTTTGCCTATGGGTATAGTGATTGACGGAAAATCAACCGTTCACGTAGCCCACGCATGGCAGTCCGGCGGCGCAAGCTCTGAAACAGACGGAAGATTTATAAGATTTACCGCAAAAAGAAACTTTGAAATTTATATTTACGCCAATGCAAACGGCGCTAATCCCGGGCGGCAAATGTCGCTCACTACTCTTGACGATTATGTCGTTATGGACAGCATAGACGGATACAAAGCGATTGACAACGTAGACGTGGAACAATCCGGCAGCAAATATTCCAGCCACGCGCAAAGCGTTACTGAAGTATCGCCCGTCGGAGTTGATTTCTCGATTTCGTTCAATCAAAGCGTTAACGTATTCATGGTGCTCGTAATTTTTGAGGAAGAGTAAGGAGGGATTAACGATGAAAAATTCTAATTTGAAAAAATTTCTTTCAGCGGCGGCAGTTCTTGCCTTTTCGGCAACAGCCGCGCTTGCAGCTATTCCCTTTGCGGCTTGTTCGGAAAACGGCGGCGGCTCTTCACAAGGGGAAAATAACGACAAACTTATTTCCGTTGATAAAAACCACAGCGCAGATATAATTTCCACGGCGCAGGGCGATATCCGTACTCAAAGCAGCGGCAGAGTTTATTACGTCGCGCCCGACGGCAGTATTGCCAACGACGGACTTTCCTGGGACAGTCCTTATTCCATAGTGGAGATATTGAAAGGCGGGGATATAACTTTACAGCCGGGCGACACCGTTTACGTTAAACCCGGAACTTATACCATAGTCAATATGGTAACCGCGCCTGCAGATATTTCCGGCGCTTACAATAAATACATAAGAATAGTAAACGCGGCGCTTGAAAAAGACAGAAGCGGATATACTGGCAGTGAAACGCTCGCAACGCTTGATTTCAGCGGTCAGAATTTCGGAAGCGCGGAACGCGGCGTTCAGCTTTACGGAAATTATTTCTATTGGTACGGCATTGACGTTTGCGGTGCGGGAGATAACGGACTTTACATCGGCGGAAGCTACAATACCGTTGAATATTGCGAATTTTATAATAACCGCGACACAGGTTTGCAGCTCGGCAGAGCGGAAAGCTCTTTGAATTCGATAGACCAGTGGCCGAGTTACAATCTGATTAAAAACTGTACTTCACATAACAATTACGATAACGAAACCTATGGAGAAAACGCCGACGGTTTTGCGGCGAAACTTACGGTAGGTTACGGCAACGTATTCGACGGCTGTATAGCTTACCGCAATTCCGACGACGGTTGGGACTTGTATGCAAAAACCGATTCCGGTAATATCGGCTGTGTAATTATTTATAATTGCGTTGCGTTTGAAAACGGCTATCTCGAATATACGCAGGCGGATAACAACGCAAGATTCCCCAAATTCAACACGGACTATACCGAAATATTCAACGAAGGCGACGACGTAAGATATTTCAGAACGCGCGACGGCGACGGCAACGGTTTCAAACTCGGCGGTTCGGTTATGGAAGGCGACGTTGAAATGTATAACTGCCTTTCGTTTAATAACAGAATGCACGGCGTAACCGATAACTCCAACCCCGGCTATTTAAAAGTAGAAGGCGTTACAAGCTACGATAACAGCGCAGCTGTTGACGACAATCCTGACAGTCCTACATTCGGGCAGATTATTAAAAAGGAAAACGTAGGCGGAACGCACGGCAATATAGACGTTTCGCGTCAGACTTACAGCTATAACAGCGTTATAAACACGCTTTCGGTCAGCGGAGGAATAGCTGTTTCGTTGGACAGCGACGCATACCGCGGCTCTGTTACAGACAGTATTTTGTGCCTCGGTTACAATGCTTTGAAATCAAACCGCATACAAGGCAGTATAGACGCTGATACGAAAAATCCCGGCGGCTTAACCAATACCGACCAGATTACCATACCCGCGGCGGCAGATATTTTTAAAACGCTCCCCGTGGTTCAGGGAACGGAAGGATATGAATTTAACCTTTCCGGTCTTTACGACCTTTATGAAAATGGCGTGAACGGCGCGCTTAAAGCAAAGAGAGTGCATAAAACATACCGCAACGCAGACGGCTCTATAAATATGAAAAATATTCTTGCCAAAAAAGACGGTATAGACGGCAGTCTTATTAGCGGTAAAAATATAGGTTCAACGCTCAATCTCAACGGTTGGGGAGAATATAAACACTTCTTTGCAAACGATTACACCGATGAAAACGCGGCGGGAGAAGACGAAGCAAAACTTGCGCGCGCTTTGGAAACCCTCACTATAAACTGTGACGCAAACGCTGTTTATCAGGATTTCGAAGTTCCCGTTAAACTTAACGGCTGTACAATAGAATGGTCAACCGAAAACGAAGAACTCGTAACCGTCGGTACAGACTTAGAGGAATCGATTTCCACGTCAAAATATATTTATATGCACGTTTACCGTCCTTCGGAAAACGATGCAACCGTTAAAATTACGGCAACCGTAACATGCGGCTCAGCCGTAGGTAATAAAGATTTCAATCTTACAATCAAAAGCGGTATTCCTTCGATAGGCGAAATAGCAGTGCTCACTCAAAACGGAGACATAATAAGAGAAGGCGGTTCGTATGTTGTAGACCAGTTCAACGTATTCAGAGAACCCACCGTTCTTGTTGAAAACGGTCTCGATTATCACGGAAAGTATCTTAAACCTTCGCAGTTTACTTGCGAAACCACTTATTTATACGCAAAAGACAAGGGTTCGGCATTTATAGAAATTAAAGGCTTTACTCCTTCAAATGCGGGCGTTTATCAGATAACCAAAACAGTTAGACTTACAAGCGACCCCTCGCAGTCCGCGTCGATGAATTACACCGTGTATGTTTCGAGTTTGGGTTCGCAGATTGACTTTATGAACGAATCCAATGCAATCGTGGTTAACCGCGACGGTTATATGATTTCCGGCGAGCTCAGCAATGCTACCGGCAGAATTTACGCCGTATCTTCCACAGAGGATTTGGAAATTACCAAGGACAACATAAAAACGGTAAAAGGTGTTGAGTCTTACGAATTCAGAGGAGATAAAATCAATTATCAGTTCTCGAATAAAAACGGCGAAGCTTATAACGTTTATTATGCGTTGACAAACCTTAACGGCGAAGTAACCACGGAAATTTATAAAGCAAGCGTAGGCGTTGTGGATATTTCAACTCCCGCAGAATTCAAAAAAATTGCTAACGGAGAAAAGATAGGGGAAGAAGCTCCTGCAACAACGATTTATAAATTAAGCGGCGATATAGATTTCAGCGGTATAGCCTGGGAAAGAAAGGCGTCCGAAAAGCCGAGTGCGTTCACTGGTTTGTTGAACGGTGCCGGATATACGGTTAAAAATGTAAGCGTAACGGGCGACAATCAGGTAGCCGGCTTAGGTTTGTTCTATAAAGTAGAGGGCGGAACAATCGAAAATATAAAATTCGACAATATTTCGATTGTCGGCGGAAAGCAGCAGTGCGGTATTATAGGAACAAGCTGCGGCGGATACTACCACAATATCGCGATAACAAATATCAAAGTAGACGGCGCAACCCGTTCGGGCGCACTTATAGGTCACGTTTTTGAATACTCGTTACCTACTTATATAAGCCAGGTGTCGGTTGTAAACGATAATAATGACGATTACTTCATTTCGGCAAATACAGGTCACCGAGCGGGCGGAATAGTCGGATTTATTCAAACAACTTCTTCCCCCGTAGACGATGTTCGCGTTTATATTACGGATTGCTACGTAATCGCGAAAATAAGCGGAGCGCAACAGGTCGGCGGAATAGTTGGCGGATTTGATAACGCTAAACCTACAATTGATTATTATCTTGAAATCGACAGATGCTATTTCGGCGGAGTTGCTTTAACAACGTATACCACGCCCCGCGTAGGCGGTATTATAGGTTATCAGTCGGGCAATATAGGTTATTTCACTATAAAACATTGCCTTTCGGTAGGTACGCTTATAAATCAGGGATTTGTAATAGGCGCGTCGCTTAAAACCGCGTCGCTCATAGTCGGAGGTTTCTCGAGTGCGGCGATTAACGTGGTTGAAAGTTGCGTTGCATCAATGGAAGAATATAATACCGATTATAATGTTGAAGTGTTTACCGATAGAAACCTTCAAAGAAACGTAAGCCGTTTAAAGGTTTTGCTTGATATAAAAGACGATAATCAGGTTTGGTCGTTCGTATCTGCGGAAGACCCCGAAAATCCCACGTATCTCAAAGCGCCTTATCTTAAACTTAATTTCATTAACTGATTGCGCAAATAATACTCATTTGGTAACAGTCCGTTCGCTTGCGAACGGACTGTTATTTTTTACTTAAATTTATTCTGAAAGTATTTTTTTACTTGCCAAGCGCATTTTAATATGATACAATTACTAGGCAAAATCAATAAGGCCTTGTGGTCAAGCGGTTAAGACGGAGCCCTCTCAAGGCTCAATCCCGGGTTCGATTCCCGGCAGGGTCACCATACGAACACCCCGAGAGAGAAACCGAATTTTCGGTTTCTTTTTCTTTTGCGCTTTTTTCGCCCTTGCCCTCGTTGCCGTCGGGGTAGTCGGGGAAAATCAAGTTCAAAAGCAATGCGTTTTGCTGTCCAACTTTCAATGTGCTGTGCAAAAGCGTGGCATTATGTCAACTGCCGTTTAATGCTTTGCTCGTTCTGTGTGTGAATTGAAACGAGCGTAAATAACTGAGTTTTTCATTGTCTACTCCTTTGCGCGGTTTTTGCGGATTTCGGCTTAAAATTTTGTTATTCGCTTTGGTGCTTACCGTCTTAATCAGCCGAAAATGCCGTCGCAGTTTTCGCCGCAGATTACGGTAGCTTTTGCCCTACGTGAAATAAATCGTCGTTCTTTACAAAATTTGTAAAGGCGACATATTCCGTCCACAGACGGTAAGCAAACAAATCTATAAAATTCTTATGCGAAAAAATATAAAATCTCACGTTGATTTTATCAAATTTAGAACAAGAAAAATTATCACATATATAGTGTAAACTGCTTGCTTGTATGGTTTTTTTATGCTATAATAATTGTACGTAAATGATAATTTACATTATAAATCATTTTATTAAAAGGAGATAATTATGTACATTTACAAAACAGAGATTTTGACAGTAAGCACAAAATGGTTTTCTGACAAAGCAGATGAAAAGGATGTGGCCGTATTAGATCGGTTCATTAACGAAAAGGTTGCTGATGGGTGGGAATTTGTAACTTATAATTATATGGCAACAGCGATGCAGATTAAAGGGGCATTTATTATCACATTCAGGAAACAGCAGTAATTTTATATAAAGCAAATTTCAATTTGTAGTGCTCGGTTTGCTATAAATTTAATACAAACAAACTCCGCCCCGAAAATTTTATTTTCGGGGCGGAGTTTGTTTAAACGAAAGCAATGTAAATTTAAACTAAATCAACATAATTTTAAAGCTTATATTTTCAACGTAAATTCGTTTTAAAAAGATGGTTGCAAGCCATCTTTTTTTATAATATTGTGGTATTTTTGCGCGGGCTGGATTAATTTAGTAACGGCAAATCGGCAAATTACTTGACTTGTGTATATAAATACATTTATAATATAATCGTGCATAAAAATCAAGGAGGTAAGGAATGAAAGCAAAACAAATCCGCTTGTACTACGGAATATTTTTAAGCGTGTTTACTTGCATAATGGGCGTGCTTTTTATTGTTCAGGCAGTGAGCATACTTGCTGACGGCGGCTGGATTCAAGGCGCTTTTACGCGCGAAATTGTTGCGGAACGTCTGTTTCCCATTTCTATACCCTTTTATATCTGGATAGCGGCGGTAGCGGCAGGGCTTGTTCTGTCTTATTTATATCCCGTAAAAAAAACCCGTACGGTAAATAAAATCAGCGAACGTGCAACTCAAAAGCGGTTGTCGTCACGTTTGCCGCAAGGTGTCGGCGAAGAATACGAAAAGCAAATAAAACAAATTGCCACGGAAAAACGTTCCCGCACGATAGTTTACGGCGTTTGCGCCACATTGTGCTTTGCAAGCGCAATCGCTTGTGCGGTTTATCTTCTTACGCCCGCAAACTATACCGCAAACAGTATAAACGGAGCAATGCTGAACGTGCTTATAAATGCGGGGCCTTGGATTTTGGTTGCGTTTGCTTGTTGTATCGGTATGACTTTATACGAGAAATTCAGTTTATTGCGTGAAATAACTGTTTTAAAAGCGCTTATTTCCAGCAATAAAGGCAATCCCGTTATAAAAGCGGATACCGTTCCCCCCGAAATATTTGTAAAGATAAAAACCGTGCTTTCTTCAAAATATGCCGTTTGGGGCATAAGAGGGGGCGTTGCGGTAATTGCCGTTACGTTTATATTTCTTGGAATCTTTAACGAGGGCGCACGCGATGTTCTTATTAAGGCGATAAATATTTGCACGGAGTGCATAGGACTCGGCTGATATGAAAAAGTTTTTTATTAAATTAAAAGATTGGTTTGTAAACCATATGCCGAGTAAAAGGCGGCTTATTCAGGTTTATGCGGCACTTTTATATAACGCGAATATAAAAGGCTTTGTAACCGGTAAAATTTATACCGGTAATACCAAATATACGTGTGTTCCTGGGTTAAATTGTTATTCCTGCCCCGGTGCGGTCGGCGCTTGCCCTATGGGGGCGATACAAAACGCGCTTTCTTCTTCAAACACAAAAGCTCCTTATTATGTATTGGGTATAATAGCTCTTTTCTGTATTTTGCTCGGCAGAACTATTTGCGGATTTTTGTGCCCCGTAGGTTTGGGACAAGAGTTATTATATAAAATAAAAACTCCGAAACTGAAAAAGAACAGAGTAACCAAAGTTCTTTCATATCTCAAATACGTAATTCTTGTAGTGCTTGTAATTATTTTGCCGATAATGCTGCACTCTCCGACTTTCTGTAAATATATTTGTCCCGCAGGAACTTTGGGCGGAGGAATAGGGCTTTTAGCCCACCCCGAAAACGCGGATTTCTTCGCAATGCTCAGCGGATTGTTTACATGGAAGTTCGCATTGCTTGTTGCGATAATCGTTTTAAGTATATTCATATTCCGCTTTTTCTGCCGTTTTCTGTGCCCTCTCGGCGCATTGTACGGATTATTCAATAAAATAGCTTTGATAGGCGTAAAGCTTGATTATTCCAAATGTACGGACTGCGGACTTTGTATTTCTCATTGTAAAATGGATATAAGCCGCGTTGGCGACCATGAATGTGTCGAATGCGGAGATTGTATCGCCGTTTGTCCTACCCAAGCCATCAGATGGAAAGGTTCAAAGATTTTTCTTCATCCCAACGCTGTGGAAAAGGAAGAAAAGGCAACAGCTTTAAATGCTGTGTTGCAACCTGGCACCGCCGCAAATCTTGCTGTTGAAACGGCAGAGGAAGAAAAACAAAATACTGCTGTAACTATGTCTGCGGAAAGCAAAAAAGGTTCCGAATTGACTGTTGAAACCGTTGTACCTCAAAATTCCGAAGAAGCGTTTGCTGCGCCCGAGCCGTCGAAAAAATCAGAAAAGCCGGTTCTTTCTGCGGCGGAACGCGTAAAACGGCGCAATAAATGGCTTGAAATAGCGGCTTGGTCGCTTGCGGGATTATTCCTTGTATTCGTACTGGTTTATTATAATTTTCTTGCAAAAGAGCCCGATGTTCTTCCGAGAGCGGCGGGCGACGCTTGTCCCGAATTTATAACTTCCACATATGAAGGTAACGGAAATAAAGAAGAATTCAGGCTTTCGGATTATACGGGCGAAAAGGTAGTTGTAATCAATTTCTGGGCTGTTTGGTGCGACCCTTGCGTTGAAGAAATTCCCCATTTCAATAAATTTCAGGAAGATTATGCCGACGACGTTGTTGTAATCGCTTTCCATCAAGCGGGCGACCAATATAACGACAGCCGCATACAAAGCTTTATCGATACGGAAAACGCGGAAGGCAAGTCAAAAGAAAGCTGGGCGCAATATTCTATGAAGTTTGCGAAAGACAGCGATAGCCTCGGAAGCGACCTTAAGAACGAAACAATGGCGCTATATTCCGCTATGGGCGGTAAGAATGTATGGCCTATGACGGTAATAGTGAATAAGCAAGGCAAAATATCCGATATACGCCAGGGTAAAATGTCTTATGAGGAGCTTCAGAAAAAGGTTGCGCCGCTCTTATAATCTTATAAAATCAAACAAAAAAGACCTCTCACACAAGAGAGGTCTTTAATTATTTCGATTAAACTGCGGAATAGTTATCAAGCTTTTCAACTAAAGCAGTATAACTGATTGTGTCGCCTTCTTTAAATATCGCGTTTTCAGTATCGTCTTTAAAAGTAAGATAATTTACTGAAGAAGAAACATATGCTTTATAGGTTTCGCCTGCGCGGAGTTCATAAACAGCGTAATATTCTTTTCCTTCTGTTTGAGAATGTTCTGTTGCGGTGGGATAATGAATTGAACTGCCCGTTTGAGTAATTGAAATTTTATCTTGTTCGAAAGCAGAGCTTAAAGATATTTTATAATAACCGCTTTGCTCAACCGTGAAAGTTACGTAATAAGTTTCGGTTATCCATTTTAAAGAATTGCCGCTTGGCATAAGCATAACGGAAAAATTTTTGCTTTCGCCTATATTTACGTTTACCGTGTTTTCAGGCGAATTGAATTTAAGCACAACAAGATTTGAGTTGTTTACCGCTGAAACGCTGAATTCTCTTCCGATTGCAATCGGAAAGCTATCAGTGATAACGGTTTCATTCATTGTCGCTTTAAAATTGATGCCGTCCACGATTGCGTTTGAACCCTCGCGGTTGTTGTGTGTTTCGGGATTAATAAACTTTGCGCTTTCATTTGCCCCGAGTTTCAACACTATTGCCGAACCTTCAGAAACGATATGGGGCTTTGTCTTGCCGTCCGTAGTGGAGGCAGAGGGCTTTAAAAGAACACAGGAAAAGTTAGTTTCTTCGGTTGCAGTGCCGATACTGAAAATCGAGTTCGGTTCAAGATAAAGCAAAACGCTGTTATAACCTTCGCTGAGATTAAATCTTTCTTCCGATACGGTGAAAGAATTGGTCGAGCGCAAATCATATAAACCGGCTTCGTCTATTATAGGCGCAACTTTTTGCTTGGCGCCGGTATTTTCCAGATTGATATTAAAAGTTTGAATATCAGGGGTCGGCAAATTTGCCGACCCCTTTTTAAGCGTTATTGTTGTTGAATAACCGTCTTTTACATATACGGTAACTCCGTCTTGTCCGGCTTCGAAAATATATCCGGCAGGAATTCCGTTAAGATGGATAGTGAAATTCGTTGCGCCTACGCATTCCGATATGTCAATTGTCGAAACACCGTCAGCGTTCGTGAATACGTCCATAAGGCAAGCGGTCAAAGCGCCGTCGTTAGCGCAAATCTGAACGCCTACGTTAGCTATTCCTTTTCCGTCTTCATCCTGAACGGTTACTACAAAATGGTCTTTGTCAGTGGTATCGTCGCATGCGGTTGCAAACAATCCGATGCAAACAACCATGCAAACCGCAATACAAGCGGCTATAAGGCTTTTAAAATGCCGTTTCATTTAAATCTCCTTTGCTTTATAATTTAATAACATTTTATCATTTTTTTGCCGATAAATCAAATGATTTAAAGTATAAGTTACGCGTAATATCCACAGCCCAACAACCAGTAGTATTCGGGTTTGGCGTTTTCTATTTCCATATACCAGATAATTTCCAAACCGCGCTGGTTATTATATCTTTCCATAAACAACTTCAGCTCGGCGTTTAATTTATATGTGCCTACAGAATTGCAGTGGCTGGCATAATCTTTTATGAACTGCGTATAGTTCCACGTCACGTCGCGTTTGTTTAAATCTTCATAAACGGTGAGGTTTGTGTTTTTTTGTTCGGTGTTGTCTTCGCTTGCAGGCGATACGCTGCTGTCGCCCATATATTCAATCGTTGCGTAAGAATAGCCGATGCCTTCCTTGTATGAGTTTCCGTCAAAGCTTGACTGCAATTCCAAACTTATTGCGGCGTGTAACTCGTATTCGCTTCCGTCAACAGTAATATAATATCCGCCGTTCTTTTCGGCAACTGTTGCAGAGCCGTCTATAGGGGCAAAGCGGAAGGATTTTCCCGTTTGCTCGTCCTGCGTTTCCCAAGCGGCGGTGGCAGTTGCGATTTTCTTTTGAACAACCGTTTCTTCTGTTGCGTCGCCGGTTCTTGTAATTTTTACGTTTATTTCAGCGGGATAATTGATGTTGGAGTCTTTTAAATAAATGTAGTAGAAGTAAGTGTTGCCTACAAAATTTTTCATTACGTCTTCGGTGTAAAGGAAGTTGTTTCCTTCTCCGCCGTTATCGTTTCCGGCGCAGCCGATAAATCTTTCATCAGTTAAATCGCTTGTTTCGTTTTTCCCAAGGGGTAAAGGCTTTTTCGTCGCGGACGAGTAGCATACCAACATAGGGTCGTATTCCAAAGAAGTGGAGGTTATTTCGAATTTACCGCTTACTGTGGGCTTAAATTCGATTATCGCATAATTAATCTGGTCGAATTTAAGGGTGTAATCTTTGCTTTCAGATGCGCTTACAGTATGAGGTTCACGGTCGTAAGAGATAATGAAAGGGAAGATGTAGTCTTCGCTGTTTAACGAAGAAACCGAAATAATAAACTTTTCTCCCGCTTTTAAGGAAATATTTTGCATATTGTTTCCGCCGTTTGTCGAACCCAAAATATTCAAATCTTTTCTTTCAAGTTCGGGGTTAAACGTACTGCCGTAAAAACGCATATTATAATTAGCGTCTTTCTGTATGTTGCCGCCGGCGTCACGGTCGCTTCTTGCCGTTATGCTGTAGCTGCCGCTCCATTTTGCTTTGATAAGAAAGAATTTTTCTTCGCTTCCTTTTATGTCAGCGTTATAAAGGTAATTATCTACCGACGTGTTAACTTTTGTAAATAAATCGTTATTAAGATTTCTGTCGCTTGCCCAACTGTCGAGTTCTTCTTCAGACATAATGTCTTCGTCGCTGAAATCTATTAAAGACACGTTAAAAAGCTTAATAGTGGAGGGAGAGCCTTTTTTGGTTGTTTTTACAGGTCTGTAACCCAAGGTATCGGGAATATCAACCAAAATATCGTATTCTCCTGCAATAACCGATTGAGAAGTTGCTTTTCCCTGTGCGTCTGTTGTGAGTGACGCGATTTCATTATCGCCGTTCATAAGCTTAACCTTTGCGTTGGTATAAGCCGAACCGTCAGGGTTTTGCACGTTGATTTCATATTTTGTATAGTTTAAAGTAAGATTAACGGAATATCTCGCGCGGTCGGCGGTTGTTTTAAAAGTCTCATAACTGTAACCGTCGGGCACGTTGCCTAAATATACGGTATATTCGCCTGGAACTTTATAATTAAAATTAACGGTTCCGTAATCGTTTAAAACACCTTGTGCGGGCTGTGTTAAATTATTACCGTTCGCATCCTGTAAAACCGCATATGTTTTGGGCGCTTTTT
Source organism: uncultured Christensenella sp. (assembly GCA_910577375.1). Taxonomy (GTDB): domain Bacteria; phylum Bacillota; class Clostridia; order Christensenellales; family Borkfalkiaceae; genus Coproplasma. Next base: position 504,469 of record CAJTLT010000001.1, on the reverse strand, counting down.
GTCCGCTTCCTGCGTAATCCGTTCCCTTTACGGGTGAACCGTCGGGGTAAAGGAAAGTAACCTGATACCCGTCTGTTGCAGGGTCGCCATAATCTTCCTCAGGAGTGCATGCGGTAAAAAGTACGCACATTAAAGCCATTCCCGCGGCAAGAAAGGTTAAAAAAGTTCTTTTTATAATCTTTATCATTTTAAACCTCCGTTTATTTGTCCGCCCGCGTCGCAACGGCGCGGGCGGATATTTGGGTTATTTAGTTGTTCCACAAAATAGTGTCGGGTAAAGGTTTGCTTGCGTTTGTGTAATCATAATACCAGCAAGCGGTGAGCCATTCGTTTTCGTCGTCAAACTTGAAATTCTTATGATAGAACAATATCAGAATTTCGCGGAGTTCTTTGGTTACTTCAGTTAAACCGTAAAGCTCGTCTGTCGGCTTTTTGCCTTGTACGGCTTTGTCGTAATATGCTTCCATAATGGAAGTGTAGTCTTTGCCGACAAGTTTTGTGCCCATGTATTCGATTTCAACGCCGGTAAGATCAAAAGGTTTTAACTTGGCAATGGAGTTATTCCCTTGTTTTCCAAGTAAAGTGCCAATTGAATATTTGTTGAACATTCTCGAATTGTCTGTAAATTCACAGTAAATAGGCATATTGGAGCCCACCGAATAATAATATCCGTCAGCAATATTGTAAGTGATGTCTGTATAAACGGGAACTTCATATGCACCGTTTTCGCCTTGAACAAGGTATCCGGCGGTAACGGTAGTGAGGTATTTGTGTTCGGTTTTTCCCATATTGTCAATTCTGAATTTTATTTCTCCGAGATTGTCAACGTTTTGGAAAGCAACCAGCAGATAATACGTTTTACCCGCTTCGAGATAGTGGAACATTTCAAAGTTTACGTTATCGTAATCAAAACCTTCGGGTTTGTTTCTCACGTAAAAATCAGATCCGCAATAATTTATTTCGTTGTAATAGGTTATTGCAAGTTTTATATCGCCGTTGAACAGCCAGGCCTCAGTTCCGGCTTTGCATACGCTGCTGAATTTATAAACAGTGCTTTGCTCGGGTGTAAATTTGAACAAAAGTCCTTTCGGCATTATAAGTTTCTGGAAGTTTGCCGAATTAAGATTTCCGTCGTCGGGCATACCCGTTGTTTCATGCGCGGTATAAGCGGAGAAGTACGAAAGACCTTTTATGGGGTTATCGATACTGTCGCCTTCGCCGTAATGTTTAAAGAATGCGCAGAATTCCAGCCAGCCGTCTTTGATATAGGCTGCGCCTGTTTCATGTTTGTAAAGCGCGTCAAGAATTGTTTTAAGCTCCTGTGTTACTGGAACAAGTCCTTTAATATCCGAGTTGCTCGCCCAGGTGTTGTAAGAAGAAAGCTCTTTAATATAATCCTTGCCTCCGAAAGTACATTTGGAAGTGCTTATATAGTTGTTGTAAATAGAAGCTCTGGATTCCGTAAAGAAAGGAGTTGCGCTTTGGATATCCGCAAAGAGAATGGGGTCTTTGCCGTCGGCGCCTTTATGCCCTTTAACATGGTAGAAACCGTCGGTACTGTCAAATTCCACTTCGGAATATGTTTCGTAAATACCTTCGGCGGGGTTAAATTCGCGTGCGGTATAATAGGGTATATCCAAAGACGTTCCGTCTTCTGTCATTTTGTCAATTGTAATAAAGCGTAAATTCTTTATGCTTGCGCGTGCAACGGTATCTGCTTCAGAGCTGGAGGTGTGATAATAGCTGAACGCTATTTCATGTATGCCTTCCTCTAAAGTAACGTAAGCATAACCGGTTCTCCAGTCTTTTTCGCCGCTGTCCATTATCGTTTGAGTGCCCATGCCCTTACGTCCGTCAACCGCAACAAAGAAATAATCTTTTTCTGCTTTGCAGTTTAACTTGTAATCAAACGCAAGTACGGTGTTTGCCGGTATGTTCAGGCTTGCATAGATAATGGCGGGGGTGCCGTAGTGTCCGCTGTTGGTGGGAACAATGCTGTCGCCTTCGATTTTCCAAGGCCACGAATATTCGGACTGGTCGGGGGAGAAAGTAACGCTTGTTCCGGTGGAATTGATAAGGTCGCTTATTTCATGAGGGTTTTTAGTGAATTCAACCCCGAAATCAGCGGGCTTATCGGGTTCGGCGTTGCCTTCATCGGTAGGGTCGTTACCTACGATGATGTCTTGAGTATAATTGTCAGACGTATATTTTTTAAACCAGTTTCTCCAGAATTCCACGTTGTCAACGCTGCCTACATGGAATTCGCTTATAACGCCGTATCTGTCTATCATTATAGAAGTAGGATAACCGTTGAAGTTGAAACGTTTGCAAACGCTGTCGGAATCTTTGCCCATAGGGTAAATAACTTTGTTCGTTCTTACGTAAGACGCTACGTCTTCATCGCTTTCCGTAGGATAATTGTTGATTGCAAGAATTTCAAGCTTGTCGGAATATTCTTTGTAAGCTTCCATAATCGCCGGCAGTTCAAGTTTGCAAGGAGTGCAGCCTACATACCAGAAGTTCAACAATACGGCTTTTTTGTTTTCAAACACTTCGGAAAGTTTGATTTGCTGTGTGTCTATTGTAAGTGTTTCGCCTAATTCGTCTTCTTTTATAACGGCGCGGTACGTCGTGTTTACTTTGAAGTCGTACATTATATCGCCGGTTACGAATTGCTTTTCGGGCATTTCTTCTCCGGTAATAATGCTGGAGTTAACGCCAAGAGTAACCTCTTTTTTGTCGTCGGTTATTTCTACCGTGTAACTGTCGCTGGGTTTATAACCTTTGGGGAGGTTGTCAAGTTGAGCGGTATAAGTTCCGTTATCAAGGTTAAGCGCATAATTTCCGTTATCGTCGGTAGTGCCTTCTGCAATTTTGTTTCCGCCGACGTTAATGCTTACGGATACGTTTGCAAGAGCCAGTCCGCCCATCGATGCTACGCGGATATTGCAGGTATTTTCAGGTGTGCACGCCGCTATCGGTATGATAAATGCGGAAACGAGTACAACCGTTAAAAACGTTGCCAATGATGAAATAAATTTTTTCATATGCTATACTCCTTATATATTATGGAAATGTTTTCGTTGCTTGAATCGTACATTAGTCCATTATTGTTAATTATTTTTAATTATACATATTACAATATTAAAAATCAACAAAATTACGTGCGGAAACATATAAAAAAAGCTTATACCCCCTTAAATTTTTTATTTTTATAAATTTATTCAATATTTTTGCATATTTTTAACAAACACGGAAAATTTCACTCAGTTTTCTTGTAATTCTGTTTACAAAATTAATATATTTAACTATAATTATTAGAAATCGTTTTTTTTCGGATAATAAAATTAAGGAGAATATATGGGAACTTTGCTTAAAAGTTTAAGGGAATATAAAGTACCGTCGATACTTTGCCCGATTGTTATGGTCGGCGAAGCCGCGATGGAAATAATTATTCCGTATCTTATGACTTTTATTATAGGCGAACTCAGATTGCTTTCCGCCGACCCCGCGTATCAGGTCAATACGCAGAATATAATCATTTATTCAGTGCTGATGGTAGTATGCGCAGGTTTCGCTCTTTTTTGCGGAGTTTGGGGCGGCAGACTTTCGGCAAAGGCAAGTTGCGGGTTTGCGCATAATTTAAGGGAGGATATGTACAACAATATCCAAACCTATTCTTTTGCCAATATAGACAACTATTCAACGGCAAGCCTTATAACAAGAGTTACAACCGACGTTACAAACGTGCAGAACGCTTATCAGATGACTATAAGAATGTTGGTGCGCGCTCCGGTGCTCTTTGTGTCGTCGATTGTTATGACGTGCGTAATTGAACCGACAATGGCGCTTATTTTCGTCGGTGGCGCTGTGATTTTAGGGCTTATAGTATTTTTCTGTATGTTTAAAGTAATTCCCTACTTTAAGAAGATGTTTGAAAAGTACGACGGGCTTAACTCGGTTGTTCAGGAAAATCTTACGGCAATCCGCGTTGTAAAATCTTATGTCCGCGAAGAAACGGAAATCGATAAAATGCAGCGCGCAACGGCGGAAGTGTACAAATATTCGGTAAAAGCGGAAAAAATCTTTACTATTTTAATGCCTTGCGTCAGCCTTGTTATGTATGCGACTATTATCGTGATTTTCACGGTCGGTTCAAATATGGCTGTCGGCAATATCGCCGGCAATGTACAGCCCGAACAGTTGCAAACGCTCAATATTTACGCAATGCAAATTCTTTCGGGCGTCATAATGGTTGCGATGTGCATAAATTTTATATCTATGTCGCGCGGAAGTATGGAAAGAATACGTGAAGTGTTGAACGAAAAATCCACGTTGCCGAAAGCCGAAAATCCCGTAAAGGAAGTTGCGGACGGTTCTGTGGAATTTGAAAACGTTGATTTCGCTTATTCGCAAAAATCCGATACGAACGTTCTTTCGGGAATAAATCTCAAAATAAATTCCGGGGAAACGGTGGGCGTTATCGGTGCGACCGGTTCGGGTAAAACTTCGCTTGTTTCTCTTATTCCCAGACTTTACGACGTAACAAAAGGCAGTGTAAAAGTCGGCGGGGTAGACGTAAGAAATTACGATATGGATACGCTTCGCGGAAAGGTGGCAATGGTTTTACAGAAAAACGTTCTGTTCTCGGGCACGGTTGCCGAAAACCTCAGATGGGGCGATGAAAACGCAACCGACGAGGAATTGCGTTTTGCCGCGCGTCAGGCTTGCGCCGAAGAATTTATCGACGCTCTTCCCGGCGGCTACGACTATGATTTGGGTCAGGGAGGCGTAAACGTTTCGGGAGGACAAAAGCAAAGGTTATGTATTGCTCGTGCTCTCCTTAAAAAACCCAAAGTTATTATTTTCGACGATTCAACTTCGGCGGTGGATACAAAAACGGATGCGTCGATAAGGGAAGCACTCGCAAAATATGCGCCCGAAATTACTAAAATAATAATTGCCCAGCGTATCGCTTCCGTTCAGGACGCGGATAAAATAATAGTTCTTGACGACGGCGAACTTTCTGCGGTCGGAACGCACGAGCAATTGCTGCAAACAAGCGAAATATACCGTGAGGTTTATGAATCGCAGGTTGGCGGAAAAGAAAACGAGGGAGGTGAAAAGCAATGAGCAGAATGCAGAATATCGCACGTCCGTCGGGCGGACGTAGCGACGCTCCCGCTAAGGAAGTCCGCGGTGCGCAAGCGCCCGTGAAAACTTTGAAAAGGCTTTTGAAATACTCTTTCTCGCGTTATAAAGTTGCAACGGTATTTGTTATCTTGTTCGTTTTGCTTTCGGCTGGTACAACAGCTCTCGGCGCGTCGTTTTTCGCTCCCATCATAACCGAACTTATGAACGGCGTTCCCAACGGAATGTGGGCGATATATAAAAATATAATTATAATCGGCTGTATTTATTTTGTGGGTGCGCTGTCTTCGTTTGCATATAACAGAATAATGATGTATGTAGCACAGGGCACGCTGAAAAAGATGAGGGACGAAATGTTTGCAAAAATGCAAAATCTCCCTTTGCAGTATTTCGATACGCACACCCACGGCGATCTGATGAGCCTTTACACAAACGACATAGACACAATGCGCCAGCTTTTGTCGCAAACTATTCCGCAGCTTATTTCTTCTTTTCTGACCGTAATTTTCATATTTACCTTAATGGTAATATATAGTTTTACGCTTACGCTTGTAATTCTTATTATGCTTGCCGTAATGGTGTTGACTATCGGTAAAATCGGCAGCAAGTCGGCTAAATACTTTTTAAAACAGCAAGAGGCTCTCGGCGAACTTAACGGATATGTGGAAGAAATGACCGAAGGGCAAAAGGTGGTAAAGGTATTCTGCCACGAGCAAAAAGCGCGCGAAAAGTTTAAAAAACTCAACGATAATTTGAATGAAGTGGGCAGTAAAGCAAATACGTTTGCGTTTGTTTTAGGTCCTATCAACAACAATTTGGGCTACTTGCAATATGTTTTGGTTGCCGTCGTCGGTTTTGTTTTAATGGTTACGGGCAATCAAAGCTGGCTTTTATCGGGTTTTCTTGTGGGCGGCGGCGGTATCGCTGCTTGCGCTGGTATGCTTGTATCGTTTTTGGCATATTCAAGGCAGTTCAATATGCCTATTCAGCAGGTTACCCAGCAGTTCAATGCTATAGTAATGGCTCTTGCCGGCGCGGAACGTATATTTGAAATGGTTGATACCGAACCCGAAGACAAAGGCGGAGAAATAACTCTCACTTACGGCGAGCATGAAGAAGGTAAATGGGCTTGGAAAAAACCCGCTGGAAACGGATTTGAATTTATTCCTTTGAAGGGCGATATACGTTTTGAAAACGTAGTTTTCGGATATACGGAAGAAAAGGTAATTCTTAAAAACATCAGCCTTTATGCAAAGCCGGGGCAGAAAATTGCTTTTGTAGGCTCTACCGGCGCGGGTAAAACCACGATTACAAATCTTATCAATCGTTTTTACGATATACAGTCGGGCAAAATAACTTATGACGGACTGGACGTAAAATCGATAAATAAAGACGATTTGCGCCGCAGTTTGGGCGTCGTTTTGCAGGATACTCATTTGTTTTCGGGTACCGTTATGGATAATATCCGTTACGGCAGACTTAACGCAACGGACGAAGAATGTATTGAAGCGGCGAAACTTGCAAACGCACATTCTTTCATAAAGCATTTACCCGAAAAATACGATACTTTGATAACGGGCGACGGCGCAAACCTTTCGCAGGGGCAAAGGCAGCTTCTGGCAATTGCCCGCGCTATGGTTTCGGAATGTCCCGTGCTTATACTTGACGAGGCTACTTCCTCAATCGATACCCGAACGGAAAAACTGATAGAAAAGGGTATGGATAAACTTATGGAAGGAAGAACGGTATTCGTAATTGCGCACCGCCTTTCCACCGTAAGAAACAGTCAGGCGATAATGGTTCTTGAAAAGGGAGAAATTATCGAGCGCGGCAGCCACGAACAGCTTATAGATCAAAAAGGCAAATATTATCAGTTGTATACGGGCGCTTTCGAACTCGAATAAATAAATTAAAAATTTTGTCGAATAGTACAAACTGTCAGAAACATATGCTAATTATCGGGAGATAAAGCATATGTTTTTTGATTTGTTAAGCGCTATTTTCGACAAAATTTTCTTTTTTACGGGATTAATCCAAAACAAGGGAACTTTTCCAAAACCGTTATCCGCCGCGGACGAAAAAAAGTATCTCGAACTTGCCCACGCAGGTGATAAAGACGCAAAGGAAAAACTTATTAAGCACAATATGCGCCTTGTCGCGCACGTTGTGAAAAAGTATTCAGGTGCGGCGGAAACCGACGATTTGCTTTCGGTCGGCTCAATAGGGCTTATAAAAGCAATAAATACCTTTCAGGACGGCAAAGGCACACAGCTTGCAACTTATACCGCAAGGTGTATAGAAAACGAAATTCTTATGCTTTTGCGTTCGGGTAAAAAGTATAAAAACACCGTGTCGCTTACAGACCCCGTTGGTACGGATAAAGACGGAAACGAGCTTACGCTTATCGACCTTTTGTCGGAAAAGGAAGAAAGCGTTTTCGCTCAGGTTGAAAAAAGCATTCAGCGCGAAAAATTTGTAGCCCTTTTAAAAACTTTTCTGAATTTAAGGGAGTTTACTATTCTTTCGATGCGTTACGGGCTTGAAGACGGAGTAGCTCTTCCCCAAAGAGAAGTGGCAAAAAAACTGGGCATTTCACGTTCATACATATCGCGCATAGAAAAACGCGCTATCGAAAAGGCGCGCGAGCATTTGGATAAAGAAGATTTTTTTACGGATTGACGTAATTTATTGCAAATTTCGGTCGGGTTTGTTATAATTTGTTTACTTAGGAGAATGTCATGGAGATTTACGAGGAATTAAAAAAACGCGGTCTTATTGCACAGTTTACCGACGAAAAGGAAATAAAGGATTTAATCAACGGCGGCGGCGCAAGATTTTATATAGGTTTCGACCCTACTGCCGACAGCTTGCACGTAGGGCATTTTATGGCGCTTTGCCTTATGAAAAGATTGCAGATGGCGGGGAATAAACCCGTCGTATTGCTCGGCGGCGGCACAGGCTATATCGGCGACCCCACGGGAAGAACTGATATGCGTTCAATGTTAACGCCTGAGGTAATACAGCATAACTGCGATTGTTTCAAAAAACAAATGGAAAGGTTTATTGAATTCGGCGAAGATAAAGCCATAATAGTCAATAATGCCGATTGGCTTTTGGATTTGAACTATATCGAACTTTTGCGCGAAGTCGGCGCATGCTTTACGGTAAACAATATGCTCCGCGCGGAGTGCTATAAACAGAGGATGGAAAAAGGTCTTTCTTTCCTCGAATTCAACTATATGATTATGCAGGCGTACGATTTCTGGTATCTGAGCGAAAAATACGGTTGCAATATGCAGTTCGGCGGCGACGACCAATGGAGCAATATGCTCGCGGGAACCGAGCTTATAAGAAAGAAATCGGGCAAAGACGCTTACGCTATGACTATAACCTTGCTTTTAAACAGCGAAGGCAAAAAAATGGGAAAAACGGCAAAGGGTGCGGTATGGCTTGACGAAAACAAAACAAGCCCGTACGATTTTTACCAGTATTGGCGCAACGTCGATGACGCCGACGTAATGAAATGTATAAAAATGCTCACTTTTATTTCCGTTGAGCAAATCGAAGAAATGGAAAAGTGGGATGCAAGCCGCATAAACGAAAAGAAAGAAATTCTTGCTTTTGAGCTTACAAAACTCGTTCACGGCGAAGAAAAGGCTTCGAAAGCACAGGCTATGGCAAAGGCCGCGTTCGGCGGCGGTGGCGAATTGCCGGAAAAGGTTGTTTCAGTAGAAAATCCCACAATAGTCAACGTGCTTGTTGCCGCGGGTATATGCGCCTCAAACGGAGAAGCAAGGCGGCTGATACAACAGGGAGGGGTATCGTTAAACGACGATAAAATTACGGATATCAACGCTCCTGTGAGAAACGGAGACGTGATTCACAAAGGCAAAAAAGTTCACGTAAAAATTTCTCTTAAATGATAGAAAAATATCTGTCAGTTTCATGCGGACTTATAACGCAGAAAGTTATAGAAAAATCAAAATTTATAACTACTTCCAGGCATGTTGAAAGCGAGGAAGAGGCGCGCGCGTTCATAGCGGAAATTTCAAAAAAATATTCCGATGCAACCCATAATTGCTACGCATATATACCCGATATACAGGGTAATATTCCGCGTTTTTCCGATGACGGCGAACCTCAGGGTACTGCGGGTATGCCTATGCTTGAAGTTCTTAAAAATAAAAATCTTGTGCAAACCGCCGTTGTCGTTACCCGCTATTTCGGCGGTGTAAAACTCGGCGCGGGCGGACTTGTGAGAGCGTATTCGGGCTGCGTTGCAGAAAATGTGGAAACCGCGCAAAAAGCGCTTTACGAAACATGCGCAGAATTGGAAATTTCGTGCGGTTATTCATCAGTAGATGCAGCAGAACGGTATTTCAATGAAAATTCGGTCGATATTTTAAATACCGAATATGCAGACGAGGTTGTCTTTAAGGTTGCCGTGAGAAAGAAGGGAAAAGAGAGTTTTGACAAAGAACTTATAAACAGGCTTAACGGCAACGTAAAAATAATATTCAAAAGGGAATATTTTTTTCCTTTTAAAGTCTGAAATAACCAAACTATGTCAGAAATTACATTTATCGAACCTCAAAAAAAAGATAAAAAGCGCTGCAACGTTTATGTTGACGGCGTGTTTTATTGCGGGATAAAATTAGAAGTCGCAATAAAATACCGGCTTAAAGCGGGTATGCAGATAGAAAAGTCTGCACTTGACGAAATCCAGCTTGAAACCGAAAAAAGCCAGGCGGTAGACAAGGCTATGACCCATCTTTCCGCCTCAATGAAAACAAAAAAGCAAATGCGCGATTTTCTTGTAAAAAAAGGATATACGGAAAGCGTTATAAATTATGTGTTGAACAAGCTTGAATACTACAAGCTTATTGATGATTTCGCGTATTGCCGCGCGTATGTAAATAGTGTTTCGGGCAAGGGTAAACGTGCATTGGAAGCGGATTTGTTAAAACGCGGAGCGGATAAAAAGGCGGTTGAGGAAGCTTTAAACGAAACAGAAGAGGATATAACGGTTGCTTTTGCCGTGCTTGAAAAATATATGCGCGGAAAACAGATTTCAAAAGAAAGTCTTTATAAAGGATTTAAATATCTGTTGTCAAAGGGTTACGGTTATGATACGGCTAAATCCGCTTTGGAAAAGTTCGGTGGCGCTGATGAAGATTATTGAGATTGAAGAAGTAAATTCCACTAACGAATACTGTAAGGCGGCGGATTGCGGCGAAGATTTGATTGTAATTGCCAAACGGCAAACCGCGGGCAAGGGCACAAAAGGCAGAAGCTTTATTTCGGACGGCGGCGGGCTATATCTTTCGGTAATGCGACACTATAAAAATTTTGCCGCGGAAAACGCTTTTAAAATAATGATTGACGAAAGCGCGGCGGTGTGCCGTACTCTTGAAGAATTCGGTATTCCTCCGATAATCCGCTGGTCAAACGACGTGCTTGTAAATAATAAAAAAATCAGCGGAACGCTGATAGAAAATACTTTTTCAAACGGATATATTACGCGGTCGATTGTTGGTACCGGAATAAATGTAAATAACGAAATAGCTCCGCAAATCAATGATATTGCCGTATCAATGCAAGAATATCTGGGAAGACCGCTTTGTTTTGAAAAGGTAAAACAAACTTTTATTGCTAATCTTTTAAAGCATTATGATATTAACGATTATAAGGCTTATATCAACTGGTTCGGTCGGGAAATAACAATCAAAACGCAAAAAGAAGAATATAAGGCAATTGCGCTTGATGTGTCGGAAACCGGAAGGCTGATTGTAAACAGGTGCGGGGATATACTTGAAATAAGCAGTGCGGAGGTATCTTTAAGACTATGAAAGAAAAAGCGCTCACAAACGCACAAATGCGCATCGCCGACGAATATACTATTAATACTGCAGGTATTCCGTCAGAAGAGTTAATGCGCCGCGCGGGTATTGCTATCGCCGACGAAGTGCAAAAAGTAGCAACCGAACTTAACGCTTTTCAAATACTTGTTGTTTGCGGGGTAGGGAATAACGGCGGAGACGGATATGTTTGCGCGCAGGAGCTTATAAATCGCGGTTTAAACGTTAGAATATTTGCTTTTGAAGGCAATCTGTCAAAAGATTGTAAAAGAGAAAAAGAACGTTATAAAGGCGGTTATTCGCGTGTTATATGCGGGTCAATTATAGTTGATTGCATATTCGGAACAGGGCTTGCGCGCGAAGTTTCGGGCGAGTTTGCCGACGTTATAGTTAAAATCAATAATTCCGGCACTTATGTCGTTTCGGCAGATATTCCAAGCGGGCTAAACGGCGACAACGGGCTTGTTATGGGGTGTGCCGTTAAAGCAAATCTTACTGTTGCAGTTGCGGAATATAAAGTCGGTATGTTTCTTAACGACGGACTCGACTTCTGCGGAAAAATAATAAAAAAAGATATCGGTATAATTTGCCCGCAAGAAAACTACACTCTGATTAATGGCGGTGGCAATCAGCATTTTTATCCAAAGCGCAAACGCAATTCACATAAAGGAACTTACGGTTCGGCGGATATCGTTGCGGGCAGTGATAGATATATCGGCGCGGCGGCGCTCGCCTCAGAAGCGGCGTTAAAATCGGGCTGCGGGTATGTTAAACTTTCCTCGCCCGAAAAGGTCGTATTAGTGCTTGCTCATAAATTTCCGCAGATTATTTATTTGAGCGAACCCGATATTTCGTCCGACGCAATAGCCGTCGGAATGGGGTGCGGCGTCAGTGAAGAACTTTATATCCTTATAAAAAAACTTTTGCGTGAATACAAAGGAAAGCTCATAATCGATGCCGACGGGCTGAATACACTCGCAAAATACGGCGCGGAAATTTTAAAAAATAAAAATTGCAATGTAATCATAACTCCGCATATAAAAGAATTTTCACGTTTAACAAAACTTTCGTTGTGCAATATAGTTGAAAATCCTGTTGATGCGGCGCAAAATTTTGCCAGTGAATTTAATGTGACGGTGCTGTTGAAGTCTGCGTCAAGCATAATAACCGACGGCAAAAAAACAGTTATAAACACTTTCGGTTGTTCTGCGCTGGCAAAAGGCGGCAGCGGCGATATGCTTTCGGGCTATCTTTGCGGAACGCTTGCCCGCGGTCTTGATATGTTTGACGGAGCTGTGTGCGCAGCACAAACTTTGGGCATTGCGGCTGAAATCGCCGCAGAAGAAAAAACCGAATACTGCGCAACCGCTAAAGATATTTTAAAAAATCTGCATTTATCGGTCATGCGCTTGACAGAAAAAAATTAATCTGGTATATTTAACCTGTTGAAAGGGAGTAGTTATAAGGCTTACGGCAACAGACCCCGATGAAAATCGTGCCGTCGCCCCTTATTTTGAGGAACAAGACTTTCGGCTTAAAAGTGATTTTAAGTCGGAGGTCTTATATTTTTACTTCGGCTTACCTGAAAAATGAAGCTCGCGCGAATTTTTGCGCGCATATGCAGTAAAATTATAATGAGGTAGAAAAATGGCAGGTGAAATAGTATTAAATGTATTTTTGTTGCTTTTGGGCTTTGTTCTGCTCGTTAAAGGCGCAGACTTCTTTGTCGACGGCGCGGCGGGTATAGCAAAAAAGTTAAAAATTTCAACGTTCATAATCGGCGTAACGGTGGTTGCGCTTGGTACTTCCGCGCCGGAACTTGCCGTAACCGTTACCGACGCGCTCGGCGGCTCGGGCGAGCTTATAACGGGAAATATCCTCGGAAGCAACATAATTAATATTTTTCTCATTCTCGGGCTTTCGGCTGTTATATGCAAATTGCCTGTCGAAAAAACGACCCGTATTATCGATTTGCCGTTTTTAATCGTATCAAGCGCGCTGTTTGTTTTGCTTGGCGCTTTCGATAATGTGTTTGCCTGGTGGGAGGGATTGATACTTTTAATCCTATATTTCGCGTTTATGGCTTATAATATTTTCCTTGCGCAAAAGCAGTCGAAAATCAGGCTTGAAGAAGCTACGGCAACCGCAACTGCTTTTGAGGGCAATAACGCCGCTCAGGTATCCGCGCAAAGCAAATGGCAAAAGTTCAAATCGGGGTATGAGGAATTGAAATCAAAAGTCTGGTTCTTGATAATCTTAACAATAGTCGGGTTGGGAATGGTAGTCGGCGGAGCGCAGCTTGTTGTAAATTCGTCCTCGTTTATTGCAAAAGACGTGTGCAATATTCCGGAAGAAATAGTTGCTTTAACTGTTGTTGCATTCGGTACTTCCCTTCCTGAGCTGGTTACTTCCGTATCGGCGGCGCGTAAAGGCGACGTCGGAATTGCAACCGGCAATATCATAGGCAGTAATATCGCAAATATACTTTTAATCGGCGGCGTGGGGGCTTTGTGTACCGGAGCAAACGGTCTTGCTTTCACAACGGAAGGTATAATAAGCGGAATAGTCGCTTTGTTTGCCGCTGTTCTGATATTTGCGTCAAGCTGGGGAAAGCAGAAGTCGCTTACAAGAGCGGCGGGTATAATTCTGCTGGTTTGTCTTGTCGCTTATTACGTGTTCATATTTTTAAATCTCTATATTTTTAAGCTTTATTAATAGTATAAAATCCCGCCTTGCAGTCAACAATAATTGTAAGGCAGTACATATAATAAATTATACCCTGCCTGAGTGAGGACTATTATGACGATTAAGCGCGGAGAACTTTACTACGCCGATTTATCGCCCGTCGTAGGCAGCGAACAGGGCGGAATAAGACCCGTTCTCGTGGTTCAGAACGACGTGGGGAACAAATATTCCCCCACGGTGATAGCGGCGGCTGTAACAAGCAAAATCAACAAAGCGAAGCTGCCAACCCATATAGAACTTCCGTCGTCTTACGGGCTTGTCAGGGATTCCGTTATACTTCTCGAACAAATCCGCACGCTCGACAAGCGCAGACTTAAAGAGCGTATAGGCGAACTGAACGAAAGCACTATGTCAAAAGTTGATAAAGCTATTTTAATCAGCCTCGGCTTTGCAAAATAACTGTGCGTCGGCAATATCGGGCCGACGCATTTTTTATGTGATTTTGTTGTTTGTGTACTAATAACGCGTTGTCGCTTTATGTTTTACTGTCTGATACTATATATTTTAAAATCACATTGTTTTCACTTGCACTTAATTGACTTTTAGCCGCGTTTCATTTAAAATATTAAGTATGTTTAAGAAAAAGCTAAAACCGCAATTCGGCAAGCTAAGCATCATTTTGCTGGTTGTAATCGCCGTTTTGATTGCTGCGGACTTACTAACGAAATACCTTGAAGAACAGTTTGTCTGGAGCGCGGTGATTATTCCGAACTTTATAGTTATAAAGAGCGGTATTCATAACCCCGGTTGTGCGTTCAGCTTTTTAGACGAACACCCTGAAATAGGTCAGCCTGTTTTAATAACGCTTACTTTTCTGTTGCTTGCCGTTCTTATCTTTGCTTTTATATTTTTACCTAACAAACATGTTGTTTTAAAAGTAGCGGTTTCCCTTTTAATCAGCGGAGCCGTCGGCAACCTTGTGGATAGGCTTGCTTTCAATTACGTGCGCGACTGGTTCGGTCTTTGGATGTTCGGAAGTATCGCGTTTTGCAATCTTGCCGATTTCTGGATTGTTATAGGCGCAATTCTTGCCGTGCTTGATTTGATGTTTTTAAACGACTGGGCTGTATTTCCGCTTACAAAGCGCGCAAAAGCCGCACAGCAAGCGCGCAAAGAGGAAGAAGATAAAGAAAACGCACAGCGCAATAACGTCAATGCGGAAGCTGAAAGCGGAACGAATATAGAAATTAATAGCGATAACGTTACGTTAAAAAGTAACACCGATGGCGAAGAAAAAAACAATGAATAATAAAACATTAAACGCGCGGGAAAATTATGCCCGCGCAGACGTTTTTTTAAGCGAAAATTTAGAAGGGTTCACTCGCTCGGCAGTAAAAAAGCTGTTTGAAAACGGTTTGGTTGTTATATGCGGTAAGCAGGCAAAGCCGTCACAGCAGATAACCGCGGGGGATATTGTTAACGTTAATTTGCCGGATGCGGTTGAATATTCCGCCAAACCCGAAGATATTCCCGTCGATATCGTGTATGAAGACGAAGATATCGCCGTGGTAAACAAGCCGCAGGGAATGACGGTGCATATGGGCAACGGCAATGTCGACGGAACCCTTGTCAACGCGCTTTTGTACAAGCTTGATAAGCTCAGCGGCATAAACGGCGTGATTCGTCCTGGAATCGTACACAGAATAGATAAAGATACGTCGGGTTTGCTTGTTGTGGCTAAGAATGACGCCGCTCATTTAAGCCTTTCAAAACAGATAGAAGAAAAAACTTGCAAACGAACATATCTTGCACTGCTCGAAGGCAACTTAAAGCAAGATTACGGAACCGTAACAACCTATATTGGTCGCGACCCCGCAGACAGAGTAAAAATGGCGGTAGTTTCTCCGGAAAAGGGTAAAATAGCAATAACAGATTTTAAGGTTTTAAAAAGATATCGGGAAAATTTTACTCTTTGCCGTTTTGATTTGCATACCGGCAGAACGCACCAGATACGCGTTCACGCAAGGCATCTTGCACACCCGATAGTCGGAGACCCTGTTTACGGCGTCAAAAAGCAGAAATTTAAGCTCGGTGGGCAGCTGTTGCACGCGTGGCGTCTTGAATTAGTTCACCCGAAATTGGGCGAAAAACTGACTTTTGAAGCGCCTTTACCC
This sequence comes from uncultured Christensenella sp., assembly GCA_910577375.1. Lineage (GTDB taxonomy): Bacteria > Bacillota > Clostridia > Christensenellales > Borkfalkiaceae > Coproplasma. The sequence goes on along the minus strand of CAJTLT010000001.1, from coordinate 488,601 downwards.
GATTATTTTTCAAATGTATTAAACAAGCTCAACGAAATTTGAAAATCGTTATTTCAATGCTTGCAAAATAAATTTGCGGTTGTTATACTTAAAAAGCAATAAATTCAAGGAGTAATTTTTATGGCAAAGAAAAAGAAAACCACCACAACAACTTCTACGACTTCGAATTCCGATATCATCAAATTTTGTGCGTTCTGGGGCTTGGCTATAGCCGCGCTTGCAGCTTGCGTTTCATTTGTTTTGGGTATTTTAAAAGTATGCGGAGTTCAATGGGGATTGCTTGCAAGGGTAGTCGGTATATGCAATACCGTTTCGCAGATAGCTCTGTTAGTGGCTGTAATCCTTCCCGCATACAAATATGTGCGCGGTAAAAACAGCGTTTATAAAGCGTTTTTCTGGGTGGCGGTTATTTTCCTCGTACTCGGACTCGTGGGAATTAATCTTGCATTTTAATTTATGTGCTAAAACTCCGTTTTTAAACGGAGTTTTTTTCTTTACAATTTTTAGCAATTAATCTATAATATTTTTATTATGAATCCGTTGATTGCAATAGTCGGCAGACCGAACGTAGGCAAAAGCACGTTTTTCAACAAGGTTGTCGGCAAAAAGATTTCTATAACAGAAGATAAGCCGGGCGTCACGCGCGACAGACTTTATGCCGACAGCGAATGGCGCGGCAAAATATTTTCCATAGTGGACACGGGAGGCATTGAAATGCGCTCCGAAGACACTATGTGGCGGGAAATGAAAAAACAAGCGGAAGTGGCGGTTGAAACCGCACAGGTTATTTTGTTTTTCGTTGACGGAAGAGAGGGCTTGACTACTTCGGATTACGATGTGGCGGATATGTTGCGCCGCAGTAAAAAACCTGTAATCCTTGTTGTTAACAAAATAGATAATTATTCCGAAGATAAAATATTTGAATTTTATTCTCTCGGTCTCGGCGAGCCTTACGCGGTATCCGCAGAACACGGAACGGGTATAGGCGACGTTTTGGACGAGGCTGTCAGTTGGTTTGAAAAGGTTGAAAGCAAAGAAGACGACAGCATTAAAATTGCGGTTGTCGGGAAGCCCAACGCTGGCAAGTCGAGCCTTGTCAACAGACTCTTGGGCTTTGAGCGTTCAATAGTTACTAATATTGCCGGTACTACCCGTGATGCTATCGATACCGCATTAATCTACGGCGGAAAAAATTACACCATAATCGATACTGCGGGTATACGTAAAAAGAGTAAGGTAGAAGACGAAATAGAATACTATTCCCAGCTCCGCGCTTATGATGCGGTGCGCCGTGCCGACGTTTGCCTTTTGGTTGTAGACAGTACGGAAGGGCTTACCGAACAGGATACAAAAATTATAGGTTTTGTACACGAGCAAGGCAAGCCGTCGCTTATCGTTATGAATAAGTGGGATTTGGTTGAAAAAGATACGAACACCATAAATAAGTTTGAGGCAAAATTAAAAGAAGACTTAAAATTTATGGATTATTTCAAATCCTTATATATTTCAGCAAAAACGGGTCAGCGAGCCGAAAAGATTTTTGCGTTTATTGACGAAGTTTACGCGCATTCTAACTTCCGCGTTCCCACGGGCACGTTGAACGATTTGATTTCCGATACAGTGCGCGCCAATGAACCGCCGTCATATAACGGCAGAAGAATGAAAGTTTATTATTCTTCGCAGGTTGCAGTTGCCCCGCCTACTTTTGTTTTAAAAGTAAACTCGGCAGACCTGATGCACTTTTCTTACGAAAGATTTCTTGAAAACGTAATAAGAAAGAATTTTGATTTTTCGGGTACGCCGATAAAAATCTATGCGCGGGAGAACGGCGAACAATGAAAGAAATTGCTTTTTCCGATTTTTGGTACTGGCTTATCCTCATTGCGGTTATATGCTATTTTATAGGCTGTTTTAATTTTGCCGTGCTTATTTCGCATTTTAAAAAAAGCGATATACGCAGTGTTGGCAGCGGCAACCCGGGCACAATGAACATGACCCGTACTTTCGGGTTAAAGATAGGCGCGATAAATTTTTTCAGCGACGTTATAAAGGGCGGACTTCCGGCGGTAATCGGTTGGGTTATTTTCAAAGATTATATTTTTTCCGGAACAAATATTGCCGTATCTGATTTTATACGTTATTTTTGCGGAGTATTTGTAATTATCGGGCATATATTTCCCGTAACTATGAAGTTTAAAGGAGGGAAAGGCATTGCTTCCACTATGGGGCTTTTCTCTTTTGCACTTGCTTGCGATGAATGGTGGTACTTTTTGATTTGCGTAGCCTTTTTGTTCGGAGTGCTCGCTTATATCGCAATAACCGAATGGGGCAGTATGGGCTCGTTGATAGGGGTTGCCGGTTTAACAATCTTCCAGTCTGTCGTTTTTGTTTTGAGATATCAGGCGGAACTCTTAAATCTTTGGGTAATAAGCCTTTTAATGATTTTACTTTTAATAAACGTTTTAACGTGGGGCGCACATCATAAAAATATATATAAACTTCTCGCTGGGGAAGAACATCACACCTCGGTCAGAAAACATAAAAATAAAAAGCGGACTTAAAAGTCCGCTTATTTAATTTGACAAAATTTTTTCCATTGTGATTTTTTGCGGTAAAAGCCCGAGTTTTTCATAAAACTTAATTGCAGTTTTATTGCACGCCCAAACGTTTAACGTAACGTTATAACAACGGTTGGCTTTGGCAAATTTCAAAACATATTCGTAAATGTCGGTACCTATATGTTGTCCGCATAAAGTTTCTTCCACGCAAAAATCGTCTATATATAATGTTTTTGTTTCTTTTAAAATACCGCTGCTTATATGCCGTTGGAAAACACAAAACGCATAACCGACAACGTTTCCGTCTTCGTCAACCGCAACAAATATGGGGGAATTATAATCGGAAAATATTTCCGAAAGCTCTTTGTCGGAATACTTTTTACCGTTCGCTTTAAACAAATCGGGTCTGCCGTTGTGGTGAACGTCAAGCACTTGCCGCAAAAGTCTGTTTATGCCGTTTAGATCGTTTTCTCCGGCCCGCCTTATATCGATTTTCATTTAATCGTTAAAAACAAAGCTTTTTTAGGGCAGAATTCGGCACATTTGCCGCATCTTATGCACTTTTCATAATTTATTGTCGGCGCTTCGTAAGCGTTTTGTGAAAGCGCTCCGACAGGACATACGTTAACGGCGGGGCATCTGTGGTTCTGCGGGCAGTTTTCTGTTTTTATTGAAAGTTTTTTCTCCATAATATTTGATTTTAAATATCTCCGTTTTTATTTTCAGAATTTTTATAACTTAAATAAATATGCGTTATGCCGAATATTACCGCAAATACAATAAGAGGAATATATGCCAAAACAATTCCGCTGAACACAAAAATTACGGTCGGCAACATGGAAAGCGATAAAACTTTTAATTTTCCGTTTTTGTTGCCGCAAATTATCCAGAAAGTAATATAGGTAAGGCATAAAAATCCGTTTACCGATAAATATACCGTCAAAGCAAAATCAAACCAGAATCCGAAAAGAGTATAGGGAATGTTGAAAACCATTAAAACAAAACAGCCGTATCTGCCAAATTGCTCTAAAATTTCAACCGTTTTGTTTTTATATGTATTCTCGAAATCCTGTTTATGTGTTATGGCGTATATGATATTCGGTATCATAATAACAGCCATTATGGCAAGACCGTAATAATTGAACCAATCCAAAACTGTCCTTTTTTGAAAGTTTGTTGCTTTCATCGTATAAGTTTTATAATTATAATATCATTATAACAACCTCGATTTTAATATGCAAATTCGAAAGCGCTTGAATTTTAAAAATATAAAAAAAATTAAGAAACTGTTTTTTAAAGTTTATAACAGAGAAGTAAATATTTAACTTGAATTTTATATTTCGAAAGTTTCAAAATCAACGTCACTTAGACGATAATGTGCGCAATAAAACTCACATTAGTATTAAGATAACTTAATCACGGCTGCCGGTAAAGATTGTTTTAGACTGAAATGAGTAAATTTTGCAGAAAGGTTTCATTTTCTTTGTAAATGCTATATTATTATATTTTTTGTTTGGGACTTTTTTGGGACCAAACTGTTTTTTTGATTTAATATTTCATTTCAAAAAATTTGAAACTTGAAAAAAGTAATAAAAAAACGGCAAATTTGAGTGTTTTTAACTCATATTTACCATTTTTTTTTGTCTTGTTGGGCGAGTGGTAACGTAAATTATCGGATAATAATTAAGTTAATTATCAAAAGCAATGCCTTATTTTACACTATTATTTTATCATTCGATTGATTGTGCTTTACTGAATATTTTATTTAGACCTTTACGAAGACTTTCCGTATCGTCACGGTTTGCCGCTTCTTTCCCATAGTTTTTAGGTGTCACTTTCGTTGTGTTATCGCTATTTATAAGTTGAGATAAATAATAATCTATCTCTTTTTGATGAATAAAAATCAACCACTGTATCTTTTTATCCGAAATCAAGCTGAATGAATATATGTCTTTACTATAATTAATTAGGATTTCGCAGTGAAAATTGTTTTCAATAGCAACGGTTTTTATGTTATTAGCCATTTGCATATATTTATCGTAAGTTATCTTTTTCCCCGAAGGAATTTTCTTAAATATAAAAATATCTAAAAATGTACAACCGTAAGTTTCCTCTATTGCATTGAACGAAATGAATTTTTCGTCTTGCTCGAATATATATCCATAATAGGAATGAACGTAAACGGGATTACCTAGCTCTTTCTTTAACGCATTAAAAATACTACGGGCAGTTTCTAATGTTGCGTCGGCTTCTATTTGGATTTTTTGTGCTTTTTTTAACCCAAAAAAACCGTAAAAATGCTTCGACACTCTATACTTGTATTGATTTATTAGTTTAATAACCGATTCAACCATAGTTTTCTCACTGTATGGAATTAATGACTATATTATATCAGAAATATTTCAAAGAGTACAGATTTTTATCGCATAATCAATGGCAAATTGCAAATGGCTCTGTGGTGGGTGCTTGATATAACAGGCGCGTAAAAAAAGAGTTTGAAATGATGTTCAAACTCTTTTTCTATTGGTGGGAGGAGGTGGATTCGAACCACCGAAGTCGGAGACGTCAGATTTACAGGGCTATTCGTCTGATGTCTTCCATAAAAAGTAGCCTAAAATGAGTTTTTTTTGCTTATTTTTACTTAAATTCAGTTGTTTTAACGTTTAATTTTTTGGGACTTTTTTGGGACAAGGCATTTTATCTATTATATAAGCGGTCAAAATAATCCACTTTTTTTGCCTCATTCAGCATAAATTCATCCGTAAAATGTGTGTACACGGTAGACGTCATTGTCTTATCGGCAGCGTGTCCTGCCCAGACGGAAACGACTTCCCGGCTAACTCCGCATTCCTGACATCGAGTAATGTAGGTATGCCGTAGTTCGTGAAGGTGGTGGTTTGGGCAGATTTTATTTTTAAAAGTCTTTGTTAGAATGTCCGGCTTCACTGAAATTGCAGTTTTAAATTCTTTCTTTGATACTCCGTCAAGATAACGTGCCAACATTGGCGTAATTGGAATTTTCCGTACCGTCTGCGTTTGCCCTACCCTGAGTTTGCCGTCATCAACGATAATGAATTTGCCTTCGATTCTGGCTGAGCATAATTCTCCCCGTCGCATACCGCAAAACAATAAGAGTATGTAAGAAAGTTTATAAGGGCAGTCCCTGTCAAGGATGCTGCATTCTTCAATAACAGTTAATGCCGTGCTTTTTTTTGTTTCGTGCTTTACCGTATGGACGCCTTCCATTGGGTTGAATGAAATCAGACGTTCTCCAACAGCCGATTGAAAAATCTGTGAAAGTAAAAGCTTAACGTTACGCAGTATGTTATAAATCTTTTTTCGTTCAAGCTTTAAAAGCAACGGCTGTATTTGCATCGCAGTTATACTGTCAAGATTTTTGTTTTTGAAAAACGGTTCTATATGAACGGCATAAACGTTTAAATAATTGCTGTAAGTTGTGGCTTTAACAACAGGTTTTTTAATAAGCTTAAACCACTTTTCCGCAAAATCATTAAACAGAACCCGACGGGACGCGGCTTTTTGTTTATTGCTGTTTTTTCCCGATTCTGCAATGGATTTTATAAAGTTCTCTGCGGCTGTGTCAATAGTTTTGCCTGCGCCGGAGTATGCAATATAGTTTATAGTGCATCGTATTTCATAAATTCCGTTTGACTTTCTTCTAAGATGTTTTTCAAACCACTCACGGTTAAAAATCTCTTTAAATTTTTGTGGCATTCGTTTTATCTCCTTAAAGATTTTTGCAAATGCCGATTGAATTTCGTTAAATCCTATATTTTGCTTTTCAAATTCTCTTGTTCGTTTTACCTCCCAATTTTCGATAGATTGGTCATCGCGTAATCTGATTAGTAATACTATTGCTTGTTCTAAAATTTGAGTTTGCTCCAAGTTTAACATTTTTCATTTCCCCCCCAAAAAGTAAGTAGTGGAGGGCTATTATATTACGAACTCAAAAATTATTTAAGCAATTTGCTACGGTCCTTATCGGAAAGGGATTGTGTTGTTCTCAAAATAAAGTCCTGTGTTTCGGGTAGTAAATTATTAAAAGCCTGTAACAGGGCTTTTTCTTTTGTCGTCAATTCATTCGAAGTGGGGACGGTAAAGCTCATCGGCGCAGATGTGCGAGTTCCGAAGTCGTCTTCTAACCCGAGTAAGTAGTCGGTAGATACGTCGAAATATTTTGAATAAGCAATTAGAGTTGAACTTTTTGGTTCGCTTTCGCTAAGTTCCAAGTGTGCAATGCCGGATGAACTTATGCCGAGTTTATCAGCAAGTTTTTGCTGTGAAAGCCCTGTTTCTTCTCTTAAACTTTTTGCTATTTTTGCAAAATTCATAAAAAATTTCCTCGTTAGTGGAAATTTTAGCATAATTAGCCCATTTATGGGGTTGACAGTTCAAAAAAGGGCTGTTATAATACTTGTAGCCCATTTTAGGGCTATACTTCAAAAATTAAGCAAAAATCCCCGTCAAGCCGGAGCTTAACGGGGGAGCAAAAAAGAGGGTGCAGTATGGAAAGAGATTTAGAACTGAAAAAGCAGATAGAGTCAACTTTAAGAAATGTTTCAAAAATAATTCGCAAAACAGCAAAGAAATTTAAAACAAAAGACCCTAAGAATATAGAGTCTTTTAAAAAAATTTTTGAATATTGCCAAAAAATATCTGACCTTATTACTTCCTCAGAATATGTTTTTTGGGCATACGAGCGGTTAGCTAAGGAGAATGAAATGCCTTCCGCTACCAAGTGCGTAAAAGATTGTTTGAAAGAGCTTAACGCTATGTTAAATGAACTTTTAGCAGAAAATGGTTCAACTGGAATAAATTAGCCGCAGGCAAATTCTGCGGCTAAGCTACATTTTAATTTTTAAATCTTATATCAAAATCGAGTTCTCTAATTTCACTTTTTACTTTCTCCAATTTTGCTTCTAAAACAGTTTTTTCAGCTTTATTAGAACTGCTTGCTAATTTTGTTTTTAGTTTTGTTTGTTTTTTATAAAGCCTGTTAAGTTTATGCTGTTTGAAAAAATACATATGACTTTACCCCCTTTGTAAATTTTGCCTTTAAACAAGAGGCAATAAACTTGTTTTATTAAACCTTCCATTTTTGCAACAAGTTAAAACAAGGGGTTAAGGTATTCCGTTGTCTTTTATTCCGGATAATATTGTTTGTTGCAAAAAAATTATATATTAAACGGAAAAAATTGTCAACGGAATCATTGAAAATTCGCCCTCTTTGTGGGGGGCTATAAATAAACACGTGGGTGCGAATTACCCGCGTAAAGGAGAGCCTTATGGCGAAGAAGAAAAATTATTATCTTGAAGAGTCGGAGAAAAGGAGCAGTGCAATCGTAATAACTGTCTGCATAATTCTTGTAATACTCACGGTTGCAGCGATATTGACGGTGCTTGCGTGGGGTTCGGACGGATTTATCAACTGGAACTTGCCGGAATGGTTCGACGGCTGGGGAACGATAGCGCAAACCGTGCCGGGAACGGAGCCTGCGGCGAGCTGCGGTTACGTGCTTTTTGTGCCGGGGTGCGGACGATGAATAAATTTGCGAAAACGCTTTTAATCATTGACGCGGCGCTGTTGGGCGTTGCCGGATTATTCGGGTTTATCGGATATATGACGAACGGCTACGAAAGCGCCGCGCCTATGTACATAAAAGACGAAGACGGCGTTGTCCGCTCGTCGCTGGCACTTCCGCAAGGCGAGGAGCTGGGCGTTCGCGTGATAGGCACGGGAATAAGAAAAGCGCCTGAATATCAAATCGCCATAAGCCCGAACGCGGACAACGATTTTACTTTCAGAGCAGACGGCGCCGTTCATCGGTTCAGCGAGATAAAGAGCTTAAACGACGCGTTCGAGGTAAAGACGGAAACGAAGCAATTCACTTTGCAATGCAAGGCAATGCCGGAATTGTTATCAGCATATTACGGCGGTGCGGAAATAGAGGTTTTGGAAGATATAAAAACCGACGTCAGATATTTTAATTTGACGTACGAAAAGACGGACGGCAGTTATGCAAAAACGGTGTGTATGCACTACTTTTTAGACGAAGAGGAGTAAAGCAATGAAGTATAAGACAACTCGGTTTACGTTCATAATAGCGGCAATTTTTATTGCCGCGATTTGTGTTTTTCCCATTTTTGCAGGCGGCGGCGCGAACGCTCACGCCGCCGCTCCTGCGTACGAGCCAGAACAGCCGGCAACGCAGAGCATAGCCACGGTAAGCGCTCAAACGTATTCAAGTTTAGGCGTAACCTTGACAGACAGCGAAGTGGAAAAATTAAAAACCGCTTTTGGTAATGATTTTAGCATTTATACGGGGCGCCCGTCTGATTTGATTTCAGAAAGGACTATTGCCACTAATAATATCAACGATACCCAATTAACGGGCGTTTTAGCTATTAAAAGCGAAGGTGGTATGCCAATGCCAATAACGACGGTAAACATTGTGCTTCCAAAAATTAACGTTTTTAAAGATTTACCACGGCACGGATATTCAAACGTAGTTTTAAAACGTAACGGAGAGGCGGTTAAAAGCAATGCTTCGCTTTCCGCGGTACTGTCAGATGATTTTTACGTGTATTCTATGGCGTTATCATCTACCGCTATTTTGGGTTCGGAGTTTACCGTTGAATATGAGCTTGTCGAGGTGGAAAAGCCGATACCCCTGCCGCCCGACCCGACAAAAGAAGGCTACACGTTTATAGGCTGGTATTTGGACGCCGAATTTACGCAACGTTACGACGGGCGCCCAATCTATGAGGACACAACGCTTTATGCACGTTTTGAAATTAACCGTTATACGGTAACGTTTAATTCAGACGGCGGCAGTACTGTGGAAACTCAAACGGTGGAATGGAACACTACGGCAAGCATAACTACGCCGACCCGCGCCGGCTATAACTTTCTCGGCTGGTTCTACGAAGACGGCACGGAATACACGGGTCAGACTATAAAAGAAAACACAACGCTTATAGCGCATTGGCAGATAAAAACGTTTACCGTAACTTTCTACGTAGACGGCGAGGTTTACAGCGTAAAAGAGGTTGAGTACGGCACACAGTTTGTGCAGGTCGTTGAAGAAGCGAAAACGGAATATTTGGAGTTATTAGCAGTGCTTGACGGCGAGTCGGAAAAGAAGATATCGAAATATATGGAAACGGAAATTACCGGCGATTATTGCGTGAAGGCAAAATTGTTAAGGGCAATTCCGACGGAAGCGCAAATATTTTTCGGTAAATACCCTTGGATATTCGCGGTTGGCGGCGCGGCGATGTCGCTTGTAGTTGCCGGAATAAGCATTGCCGGGTACTTTGCACAAAAACATAATCGAGTCCAATCGACTGGACGAAAAAAGAGGTAAAACAAATTGATGAAACGGCAGGCTTACAAAATTAAATACGTTTTAACGGTGTTGCTTGCCGTTTTTACGTTGTTTACGGCAACGCTCCTGAACGTCGGAACTGGTGCGCGGGCAACGGCAGCGGCAACCGGCGTTGTTAACTTGTATGAAAATCAAAACGTATGGACGGATTTGCAAAATTCGACCATAGGCGACGAAGAGTTTGATATATCAAAATTCCCGCATAAAGATAACGGCGACCCGAAGATAATCTCATTCGTTGAGTTTTGCTATTCGTATTTTGCGGTAAAACAAGTAGATTACGGACTGTATGTATACGTATACAATCCGCAAGACAAACCGATAGACGCTAATACTGAACGCAACAAAATTCAGTTTACATACGGCAACGAGCAGCATTTTATAAAGCCGCAATTAAAATTTTTAAATTATAGTACCGAGCCGGGATATGAAGGACGGTTTTACAAATTTAAAGTGCAGCTCAGCGACGCGGAGCGGATAAGCATATTAAAAGCGTTAGAAGAAAATAAGCGAGTATATAAAGTCAGCGGAATAGAGTTATCGTTTAAAAACGAAGTAACGGAATACGTTTGCGCACAAACGTATACGTATAGCGGCTACGCGAAGGGTTATGGTTCAGAGCTTGCGGCAAACGACACTCTACAATGCGTTGTGGACGGCTTAGACGAATATTTAACGCTTGACGTACACGCAACGTATTTCAGACCCGAGGGAACGCATTCGGACGGTTACACAAAGGATACGCTGCACTCGGTTTATTTTTCCGTGCCTAATGAAATTGTAGACAAGTACGGGGAAATGACGGCGGTAAAAGCGACGTGGTTAAACGCGTATACCGCGCCGATACTGGTAACCGGCAACCAAACTATTTATACGGAATTATTAAAATATTTAACACAGTACGTAAATGGCGGGTCTATTAGAGAATTAAACCCGAACACGGACTTAAAGTATTCCGTTGTTGCTACGAAAGCGGTAAAGGATTTAATAGACAACCCAGACTCTGCGAAGTTCGGCGGGTATTACGCATATAACCACTATACGAGTTATGACGGAACGGATTATTTAATGGACGTACAGTTTCAGTATGATAATCCCGTATATTATTTGAATTATTTATTTTACGCGGAAAACGGCGACGCGGATAATTACACGTTGCCGGCAGAAAAGATAATAGGCAATAAAGCGAAAGGCGAAAAGGGCTGGCTGGAAGCGTTTACGGAGAAATACGGTAATTTATCCCAGCCTGAGCGTTCCGGCGAACATCCGACAACAGAGCTTGTAAACAACCGTTATGCGCGTGTTTTGTTTGATGAGGTAGACGAAAAGTTTACTGTTGCAGAAATTGAATCCACGAAAGAATATAAGCTCACAGACCAAACGGTTTCCGACACGCTTTGGGACAGGTTGTTTGGGACGGGAGTCAAGCACGAAAACAGCTATACAATGTCGGCAATCCAAAAAGTGACGGCAGACGATATAACAATGGCTTCATCGGTGAAAGGCTTTTGCGATACTTATTATATTGACGAAAGCGACTACGACGTATTTCGTGCGTTTGTAAAGAGTGCAGAATCAAAAGCTGAAACAACTTATTTATTCAGATATCATCAAACCGAATACGTTTCAAATGAAGCTACCGAATACGAACGTATAAAAGATTGGGCATTGATAGGCGGTGACTTTGGCAATTATAAAGCCGTTGATACGAACGCGTATTTTGCGCAAGAGTGGATACAGCTTGACTTTGACATTATAGACCTTACGTTTACCAAAAACGACGTAAAAACCGTAATACCGGTTGTAATGTCGCCGATAGATATAGCGGCAGACGTTACGCCGCCGCCGAACGCAAAGCCTGATGAAAAAAATTGGTGGGGACTATTTTTAGACGCGCTGTGCCGAGGCGAATGGTGGGCGGTAACTATAACGGTTATCGTCGGCTTGATAGTATTGGCAGTCTTGATAAAACTGTTATCGCTGTTTTTTCCCTTGTTTGCAACGATATGGCGGGGCATAAAAAAAGGCTTGAAATGGGCGTTAAGCGGTTTGTGGTGGCTAATAAAACAGCCGTTTATAGCAATAAAAAAGCTGGCGGTAAAACTGAAAGCCAGAGCTGCCGAACGTAAGGAACGTAAGAAGAAACTGCGACAGGCAAAGCTGGCTCGGAAAGAAGCCTTGCAGATATCACGCTATCAAAATAAGCTCCTGCGTAAAGAGCAGATTTACCGGGAAAAAATCGAAGCAAAGGACAATAAAAAAGCGGCGAAACAGAAAGCTAAGCAAGACGCCAAAGCTGCAAGGCAACAAGCGAAAGCAGAGAAAAAGACCGCCGCGCAAAATGCAAAGGCTAAAAAGCAAGCGGAGCGAAAGCGCCGTAAAGCCGCGGCAAAACGCAAGAAAACAAAAGCTAAGGCAAAGCCCGCGCAGAAGCGGAAAGCGCCGCAGAACGGCAAACAGAAAACAAATAACGCAAAGGCAGGCAAAACCAAATGATAGCGCTGTTTACGATATTAACAATAGTATTTGTTATGGGTCGGGTTGTTATGGGTTACTTTGCAGAGAGCATTGAACTTATAGAGAAGTTATTGCCTGCGGTAACTTGGATTTGCGCAATTCTGGGCGGCATAGCGACGGTATTTATTTTAATCAGGATTGGCGGCGAGCTTAACAAAGTTTTAAGCAAAAACAAGGACAAGGACAAAGAAGAGTAATGCGAAAGGCAAAGCAGGAACGAAAACGCCGCCGCCGGAAGTGGTTGCGGATTATTCTTGAAATTACATTTATGGCGTGCGGAATACTCGGAACGAGATTGCCCGAACCGTATGACATATATGCGCTGTTAACGCTCGGCGCCTTGCGAATAATATTAAGCGCCGTGCAGCGTGAGCGGAAGGCGGAAGAGCCGCCTGCAATAGTTTACTGCAACGGTGAAAAAGAGCCGCAACCGGATAAACCGGCAAAAGCGGTTAAAACGGCGCATATTCGGGGGGCAACGGCTAAACCGGCGCCGCAAATACCGGCAAACATAAAACAACCCGTAAAAGCGGCGAAAACGACGCATATTACGGGTGCAAATACAAAAAAAGGAGTTAAAACGATATGACGATTTTATTACTGTTTATAAGCGGTTGTTTTACGGGTCTGGGCTTTCTGTTCAGATATCTTAATCAATATGCGGATTGGCTAAATTGGTTTTCGTTGGGCGCTTGGGTTGTTGCCGGGCTATTCGTTTTATGGGCGTTAATTTCAATAGTTCAATGGCTTGCAGAACGCAGACGTCGGAAAGCGCAGTTATGGCACAGGCGCTACGTTGATTTAGCGGCGGCGCAGAACACGCAAAAAATCATATTGGAAATACCGCGCGAACAGAAAGAGCCGCAGACACCTTACATAAATTATCTGCCGCCTAAGCGTGCCGGAAAGAATAACAAAGGGAAGCGCAGCAATGGCAAGAGATAAAAAGACGGACGTCGGGGCTATTGGCAGAACGATTAAGACGAAAGACGAATATCTTCCGACAAATAAAAAAAGCAAATCCAAACCGAAAGAAAAGCGTTGGATTGCGGTTATTGCCCGTAATAAATCCGGCGAACTGGGAGTTGTAAGACTGACAACGGAAAACCAGCCGAACACAACGAAACTTAAAGGCTATAATAAGGGCAACGGCAAAACTACATATTTTAAGCATTTTGTTGAAATCAAAGACGCGGACGGTAAGCCTATAAAGATAGACGGAGTGCGCTTTGTAGAAAACGATTCAAAATATGATTTAAACAACCGTCAAGTTGCGAAAGTCCGAGATACGGTACTAAATCATTCAAGACAAGCAACAGAGAACAAAAAGAAAATCGCCGCGTTAAAAAACGGCGATAAAAAGAAAAAGCAGGATTAAACCACCTGCTTCAATGCCGGATTTAACACGGCGGGTGCAAGGCATTTCAACCTTACCTGCATTCAACCCTGTGGGTTGTGGTGTTCCTTTATTTCAAGGACCATTTAAAGAATAACACATAAATAAGCGACAGTCAAGTTAAAAGGAGCGAAATTATGAAAAAGAAAGATAAGCAGCCTAAGAAGCGGAGCGGTAAAAAGGCAGCTTCCGAACAGCCTGCGGCAACGAAATTAAATAAACGCATAAAAGAGGGAGAAGAGAAGAAAATCCCGAAAGGGTATAAAGCTACGATATCAGAGGCGGGCGCGGTAGTAATGCTTTCGGGCACGTCGGATATAAGCGGTAAAAACAAAAAGAAAGAAAAGTCGGTTAAAAAGATAAAGTCGACCGCGCCGAAAGCACCGAAAAAGACAAAACAGAAGCCCGCTGGAAAACGTGCGGAACCCAAACCCGACAAAACGAAGAAGCCCGTTAAAAGTCCGAAAAAGCGCGTTGCAGACCCGTTAAAACATAGCGACACTGAGGAGATGAAAGAGTCCAAAGTTACGCCGCTTATATTAAACGTCGGCAAACCAAAAACTAAACCGTTATCGAAAGTGCTGCGGCGCGTTGCAAAGACCGGAGGATATACGGCGTGGGACGACGTGAAGCGGAGCGGTAAGACTTTCGCAACCGAACAAGAAGCAAAAGACTATGCGGCGGATATGTATACAAAGACCGGTAAAGTCGTACTCGTTTCTCCGACGGATAGGCAGGTAACGCATACGTTTAAGCCGGAAGAAGAAAAGAAAAAGAAATAAGCCAACAACCGCGGAAAAGCGGAAGTAATACGGCGCACTTTAACCGCGCCGAATGATAACGCCGGAGTTGCAAAAACAAAAAAATAAATATAAAAATTCAGCAAATAGCAAATTAACAATAGCGACGACGGCGTCTATACGTCGGGGGGCTGGTAAAGCCCGGTCCTTCGGCTCTTTTACCTTTCGTTCCCGTACTGCCGGAATCAGTGCGGGAATTGAAGGACAAGCATTAAACACTCTTTCCGGGGAGTTTAAAATAAAATTTAAGGAAGGTTTAAGATGAACAACAAAAGATTTTTAAAGGGCAAATTGTACTTAAACAGCGGTGACAGATTGGCAATAGCGAACGGGTGCAGTGGCTCGGAATATGAGTTCCATTGCGGTGATTGCGTGGAACTTTTTCTGTGCAATAAATGGCTGCATACAAGAATTGAAGCTGATTTTTCAACCGGCGAATATTACGCCGTGGGGCTTAGAGGTTTAAAGCTCGAAGGCGTTATGGCACGGGTGTAGTTGAGGTAACGGAATGAAAAATAAAGTAGATTTAAATAATTGTTTTCAGCCTTACCCGATAGAGCCGCCGGTAACACTTGACCCCAATGCAGAAGAAATAAACAGGACCTGCGATAAATTAATAACGGAACTGTGCGGCATAAAAAAACGTATTCAGGCAATCCAAAAAATGACGTCGCGCCACGGACCGGCAATAGACGCGGAAATGTACGTTAACAAGACTATTAAATATCTTGAACATCAAAAGAGGTAACTATATGGACGACGTTTTAATTCAAAACAAATACGGCGAGTATAGACCTTTGGAGAATAAAAAAGTCAAAGCGAGCGATGAAACGCAGCTCGTATATGCCAATGATTTTTTAAAAGTAGTAAACGACGCGATAGACGATATAAAACACAGGTCGTATTTTATAGGCTTTCGCTTGGACGAAGCAAACCGTTGTAAATATTATGAAGCGCTGGGCTATGCGAATATAGAAGAGCTTGCCGAGGCGGAGTTCGGGTTTAAACGCTCAACAACTTACGGGCTTATGCAAGCGTTTAATTACGCAAAGAGCGAAACGCCGCTTTATATCGAGAACAAGTTCAGGGGTTATTCATATACGGCGCTTTTGGAAATGAGCAAGGCAAAGACTATACGCGGTCGCGGCGGAATAGAAAGGATTCTGACGCCGAAAGACAGCGTTTCAAAAATTAAGGAAGTACGCCGCTACTGGGATAAATACATAACAGATAATGGCGAGCTGCCGGACTGCAAGACCGCGGACGAGTTTCTGGAGCTTGTTAAAAAGCCTGCGCCCGCGCCGCTTCTGGAATTTATGGAACGGGCAGAAACGCCGGAGCCGGAAGAGAACAAAGTCCAATCGATTGGACTGACGGAACCCGAAGAACCGGAACAGACGGACGAAGAGTTTGAAGCGGAGCTTGAAGAAGTTACCGCTGATGAATTAATCCAACATAGCGAACCGGGAATGCGCGCTGAATCCGAAATAATAAAAGTCGGATTGACGGGTGTAGATATTTACGTTGAAGACGCAAAGTTTCAGATAGTAGACCGTTACCGTAACAAGCCGTTAGAAGGCAATTTCCCGGACTTTATAAAAGGTGTATATAACTATGACAACAAGCAGAATTTTACGCACGGTTTTTATTCCAAAGAAGCCAAAATGAACCGTACATATGATAATAACGGCATACAGTTTATAAGCTTTGACCCGTTTCAAAAAATCAACTTGACGTGGGAAGAAGTAGCGCGCAATATATCAGATTTAATATACACTGGCGATTATTTATCGGACGCCGAACAAGAGCAGTATTTACAATGGAAAGCGGAGCAGGACGGGCTGGTGGTGAACGTTGCGGAAACACCGGAAGAGAACAAAGTCCAGTCGACTGGACAATCAGAACCCGAAGCGGCAACGTTGCCTATAAGCGATGAGGAATACGACAATTTAATAAAAAACCTTGACGAACTGATTAAACCGAAGTACAAGGCAAAAGCAAATTTATTGAATCTTAAAAATGAAAAGGCACGCCGCGCGTGGCTGGACGATTTCCGAAGCTGGGGTGTATGGCTTGAAGTTAAACAGGTAGACAAAACGTTTTACCGCTTCGATTTCGCCAACGGGGCCGCGCTCATCGTTGAAGTAGGTTTTGAATATTGGTCTTTCAGTTCCACTCCCGGCGCAAAAGAGCGCGTAGCTTATGCGATTATAGACGATAAGCACGACAAGTTCGATTCCAAAGGTATTTGTTATACGGACGCAATAACGTGGCTTACAGCGCACGCAAAAGAGGTTTAAATGAAACTCACGGAACTGACGAAGGACGAGCTTTGCGAGCTTGTAAAAAGAATTTTAAAGTCGTCACTTTCTGCAAAGTATGTGATTAATGAATTTTTAATTGAACGGCAAAACAGAAAGTTTAACGAGCTTATAACTGAATTTGAAAAGACCGACATTACGAAAGACTTTGCAAAATTTAAAAGAATAAATAAACGGCTTGATAGGCTGCACAACGACACAAATTATTATTTGCAACTGGACGAGCCGGGGAAGGAAGAACAATGACGCACCATTTAAAAACGTTGCCTGAATACTTTCAGGCGGTAATAGACGGGACGAAGCCGTTTGAAATACGCAATAATGACCGCGGTTTTAAGCCCGGCGACAGGGTAATTTTAGAAGAGTTTGAAGGCTATCAAGATATTCCGGCTTGTCCGGACCACGGCGCAAACTGTCCGCCGGTTGAGTATGACCCTTACAATGAGCAAGACTATCATAAAATTCCGGAAGATTGCAAACGTCATCAATGCGAAGCATACCGCAAGGAGCTTTACACGGGGCGCAGGTGCTTATTAAAGATAAAAGACGTATTCGAGCTGGACGCCGCCGGTATTGCCGGTTACGTCGCGTTTACGTTCGATATTGTGCATATTACGGATATACAAGGAAAGAAAGAATGAGTAAGCAAAAACGCAATAGAGCGAAAAAGATTAAGCGTATTAAAGAATTTAGAAAAGAGCGCACGCGTGAAGGGGAAGGGCATCCGAGATTCTTTTTCAAAAAAATCGGCAGGCGGTTATTTGGACTTGGAATAACCCACGGGGAAAGGAAGGACGGTTTAAATACAATTAAATTGGCAAAAAATCCGGAACCGCACCCCACAAATAAAAAAGCCGCCAGAATAGTTCCTAAAATTGAGGAAGTACCTGAACGTGATTTAAGCAATAGGTTGATAGGTTGGGCGTTTAGCGAGGAAGACGAAAAAACGGTTAACGACTTAATAGCAGAACTTGAAAAAAAACAAAACAAATAAAAAGAAAGGCGGTGCACCGAAACTGAATTCGTATTTCACCCCGTGCCTCAACTTAACCAAATGGAAGGAGGCACAAAACCTTTCTAATAATTATTATATTCATTTATTAAAAAAAGTCAACAAGTAAAGGAGATAAAATGTCAAGATTAATTAAAAATCCCAAAGAAGAAGGGGAATACTTGGCGCACGGTAGCGACGGAAAAACTTATCACGCAACAAAAGTAAATAAATATATGCCCGGTGGGGTAATGTTTTTTGCAATACCTGCAAATATTCAGATATTAGGTTATACCAGAGTAGCTAAGCAAAAGAAACTGAAAGAAAAACCTCCAAAGGGTGGGAAATAATATCAAAATTAAAGCAAAAAACGAGTCAAGTGTTTTAGGAATAAAAAACTTATATTGTTTGTTCATCAATATGAAATTAATAAGTTAAGTAGAAAATGATAATTCAGATAGTCGGAAAGCCAAGAGCTGGGAAAACAGCTTTAAATACTTTGTTTATGCTCCGTGAAGTACTTTATAACGGTTGGCATTTACAAAGACAAAGCCGGGAAATAATTTCTGGTTACAACGAGAACCGCGAATTAAAACTAAGTTATTCGCTCAAGGCGCCTATTTATTCAAACTATGAAGCGAAAATCCCAATAGGCTATAAAAAAACATTTTCGCCATATGTATTAAACCCGTATTTGTTGGGTAAACCGACACCGGAAACTCAGGACATAATACAACATATTTTGCCTTGCAGCTGTTTACATATCACAGAAGGCAGAAAATACTGGGACGGCAGGGACGGTTCGTTAACATCGGACGATGTGAGCCAATTCTTTGAAACTCACGGGCATAATTTCTTAACGATAATAATAGATTCGCAACGCGGCGAATCGCTTGACTTGAACATCAGGCGGAATACAAACAAGTTTATCGAAGTGCAAGGTATGATAAATACCGAGGATGCATATGGCAGAGTTATTCGGTCCGTATGGGTATGCCGTGAGTTTTATTCATTGCAGGATTACGAAGCTTATCTTGCCGGCAATAAATCGGCATATTATCGCAATACAACATATTCATATGACGGAAATATATTCGAATATTTTGAGAGCAGGAATCGCCAGAAAGATTATGTGCCGGCAGAAGGTAAAAATTATAGTATGTTAGAATTTGTGAGCGCGCAGGAGCAAAAGAAGCTTAAACCCGAACATCAGTTAATATATGGAATGTCGCGCCCTGTTAAACCAAAACAAAACGCTGTAAAAGCACAAGGAGAGAAAACAGTTGCAGCCTGAAGAATTAAATACAATATCAATATATAGCGGCGACCCAGCAAACGAAAGCCCAGAACGGCAAATCGCAAAGGAAAGGCAGCAACGTGCAATACAAGCAAAGTTGCCAAAATTTGAACTTGGGCCGAACGAGTCGTTTTGCATACCGCGCGAAAAAATTGTTGAACTAAATACCATTTATTTTGGGATGTTGGACGATATGGAAGGTGGATTCAAATTGGCAAACCAAAATATGAGGTCGTACATGGAAAGTGTGGTTTTTGAATCGTATAAGAGCGAATTAGAAAAACTGCAGAGTGAGCACGCTATAGAACAACAACATAAAGATAGCGTATATCTTTATAAAAAATGTATGTTGAAAGCAGATGACGAAAAACGTTGGCGCTTTAGTAGGAAAAAGCCAAATTATATTAAGCGGCTTTTGCTAAGAGAGGCAAAAATCGAGGCTGAAATGAAGTTGGCAGAATACCGGGCGGAGATATTGAAACAGGAAGAGTTTTTATACGGAGAACCCGAAGAGCCGGAGGGTTTAAATGATTTATTTGAGCTTATTGTTGATGAAATATCGCCTAAAAGAAAAAAACATTTTATAAATAAGCACGGAGAGCAGTTAAAATCATTAATTTTAAAATTAATGCAAAAACCTCTACCGGAACTGGAGGAAAAGGACCGGGTACCAGAGAAACAAGAACAAGTTAAGACTTTTGAAACCCCAGTGGCGCCTGAGCAGGCGGTTGTGGCGGACATTGTTGAATCAGACGAGAATGAACTGGATGAACTTTACGAGCTGGAAGAACAGATTAAAGATGTTGTGCCGGAAATAAAAGAGCTTGTTTCTTTTTCTGAAAACGATAGCGCCATAGTTATGGTGCCTATGACCGTTGAGGGGTCAGACATCGAAGAACCGCAGCAAGAGGCTACTGCGAAAACTGGGGAAGATATCAAAGAACAGGAGAGAAAAAATGATAGCTAAATTTTACGAATACACTTGCGACGACTGCAAAAAAGTTAAAGCGCGATATGCTGATAAAAATGAAGCAAAAGCATTCGGTTGGGCGGTGGCACGCGGCGATAAAATTTGTTATTGCCCTGCTTGCGCGTTTAAACATCGCAACACAGGTAAGAGCGGCGCAAAAAGTAAAGTAATCGAAGGACAAATAAGCATAAACGAGGTCCAGAACAGTGCGTAAAATTGATATTAAAGCATTATTTCAACGTCTTTGTTCCGCTGAATATGAATTATTAGTTTACATAAACCGTACGCAAGGCGAAGCTTCGGCACCGTTAAATTACTTTGAGGCGGCAATAGCTTTGAGCTCAGATAAAAACTCAATCCGTAAATCTTTGCGCCGTCTGGTGGAATCTAAGGCGCTTATAGTAGAAGGCGAAAACTTCAAAATAAACGAAGAGTTATTTAAAAATGAATGATTGGACGAAAGAACAAAATGCCGTATATAAAACAATCGGCGCGAGCAATCATACGAATGAAACGCGAGAAGCTGATGATTATTACGCAACAGACCCACAAGCGATAGATAAGCTGCTTACGGTAGTAAATCCTTATAATCGCATATGGGAACCTGCCTGCGGCGGCGGTCATCTCTCCGAACGTCTTACGGAGCTGGGCTATTACGTTTATAGTTCTGACATAGTAGACCGCGGCTATAAAAGGCATACGCGGACACGGGATTTTCTGAAAGCTGTTGACTCGCCGTTTAACGGTAATTTTGATATAATTACAAATCCGCCGTATAAATACGCAAAGGAATTTGTATTGAAAGCGCTTGAACTTCTTCCGCATGGCTGCCGTAGCTTTATGTTTTTGAAATTAACGTTTTTAGAGGGTAAAGCGCGTTATAATGAGATATTTAAGCGCACACCGCCAAAGGCAGTGTACGCGCTTCCTGAACGTTTGCAATGCGCTAAAAACGGTAATTTTGAAAGATATAAAAACGGTGCGCTTGCATATGCGTGGTTTGTCTGGCAGAAAGGCTGGACGGGACAAACGATATTAGATTGGTTTGAATGATATGAGATATAACCAAATAATGAAATACCCGGGCAGTAAATGGAAAATAGCGGAATGGATTATAAAACACTTTCCGCCGCATAAAGTCTATTGCGAACCGTATTTCGGCAGCGGCGGAGTATTCTTTGCTAAACAACCAAGTTACATTGAAACGATAAACGACCTGAACGGCGACATCGTAAATCTGTTTAAGGTATGCCGGGAACGCCCGGAAGAACTTGCGACCGCAATCGAAATGACGCCGTTCGCCCGTGATGAATACATAGGCTGTTATGAAATTACCGGCGATGACGTCGAACGTGCGCGCCGAACTTACTTTCACTATCAGGAGATTAAAATGGAAAACACAAACGCAATGCCTTACAACCTCGAAGCGGAGCAATCAATGCTTGGCTGCATAATGATTGACAACGACCTTGCCGCAGAGGTTTTAAGCGCTTTAAATGAAAATGACTTTTACGCAGAAAGTCATAAATACATAATAACCGCGTTTAAAGCGGTTTATAACGCCCGGAAGCCCATAGACCTTGTAACGGTTTCGGACAAGCTCGAAGCGGACGGCAAAATCCAAGACGTGGGCGGTATAGCGTATTTAACGGAATTAATGCAGATAACGCCGTCATCGGCAAATTATAAATATTATTTCGATATAGTTAAGCGCGATAGTACAAACAGGCAGCTCATCCGCGCAGCGCGCGAGATTTCTGAGTATGCCCGAGAGAATGAAGACGCGAGGGGAAGCATACAGTACGCCGAAGAAAAGCTGTACGCATTATCAAGGACGCAAGATACGTCATCACTGGTTGACGTTCGGGACGTAGGGTTTTGGGACGTGTTAGACAAATTCGACGCCCTGCAGAATAATAAAGACGCTTTCCGCGGCGTGATGACGGGCTTTTTCAGATTGGACCATATGACAAACGGTTTGCAAAAATCCGACCTTATAGTAATAGCTGCGCGTCCGGGCGTAGGCAAGACGTCTTTTACAATGAACATCGTCGAACACGCCGCGGTTTACGGCGGCAAGGTGTGCGCCGTGTTTTCGCTGGAAATGTCGGAATTTCAACTCAGACAACGCCTGATATGTGCAAATGCCGGAGTGAGTATGTCGGCGGCGCTTTCCGGAAAACTGAAAGATGCGGACTGGAAACGTTTAGCGGCGGCGCAAGAACGTTTAAGCAAAAGCCGAATAACTATAGACGACTGCACGAAGATAACGCCGGCAGAAATACTTTCCAAATGCCGGAGAATTAAATCGAAGAATGACGGTAGGCTGGACCTTGTAATGATAGACTACATACAGCTTATGCGCAGCGGTAAGAAATCAGACGAGAACAGAACGCTCGAAGTGGCAAGCATAACAAGAGATTTAAAGATGATTGCAAAGGAACTGCAGGTTCCTATAATAGCGCTTTCACAGCTTAAAAGATTGAAAGCCGGCGAGAAGTCATCGCTGTCGGATTTGAGGGAATCCGGGGCGATAGAACAGGATGCAGATATCGTAATGTTTATCGATAGAAACGTGGACGCAGCGGACGAGATGACAAGCAGTGCGGCGGAGCTTAGAATATCAAAACACCGTAACGGCAAGTGCGGAACGTTGCCCTTAAGGTTTAAGGGCGAATTAACTAAGTTTATAGACGCGGAAAAAGAGGATTAAGAAATGGCAGCAACTGCGGCAGTACAACAACCGAATACAAATGATAGAGGCATTTATTTTATCGGAATAGAACGCCGTTTTTGCGCGCCCTCATCCGGGCTTACTGCGTCCGCTTGCTTCCAGAGCGGACTACTTGCCGTTACAAATAAAGTAGATAATAACGGTAATAAAATCAACACCATAACCCGGCAGGAGATAAAGGAGCTTATAAACGTTTCGCCGGCGACGGCTTCCAGAAACAACAAGCGGTTTGAAAACTCCGGCAGAATACGTAAGCAGGGCGTTTCTACGTACGTTTACTGCGCCGACGTTGCCGAAGGTGAGGAAATAAAGAAATGGTATTGCCCTATTGAAATATTAACGCAAACGTTCCCTGCAGAAGACGACGAAGGCAATACGTTTTTTATTAATTTTACATATAGTGACGGGCTTGTATACGCGCTCATCTACACTTTATTACCACATACTGGTGCGAACAAAAGAACGTTGAAAATGACGTTCAAGGAAATGGCGGAAACGCTTGATATAGACGATTCTACGGTTTCGGACTCGATACGGAAGCTCCGGCAAGCCGGACTGATATACTTCCCGAACGGCTGGTGCGGCAAGAATCGGTACAAGAAAAGTCGAATACAGTTAAAGCGTGATTTTACGTGGTTTAAACGCGAACAGGAATACCGGGCTTTGCTCTATAAGAAAAAGAAAGCAGAAAGCTCGAAGCCTGAACCCGAACAGAAAGCGCCGAAAACTCCGCAAACACCGCATTTAAACCACGCCGAAGCACGGCAAAGATATTACAGCGGATTGCAAGCTAAGGCGGCGCAGAAAGCCGCACAGGCGCTTGAAAAAGCGCTTAAAAATAATGATTTCCGCAAGCTCAATGCAGAGTATGGGGAAATAAAGCATAAACACATTAACGCTATACTACATAATGACGTCGCAGCGCTGCAGGAGCTTGCTTCCAAGATAAAGGGCATAGAAGAAAAGCGCGCATACGTGCTCAAAAACATAGGCATAAAGCCCGAAGAGCTTGACGCCGAGTATTACGTCGTCTGCACCGAGTGTAAGGACACAGGCGCCAGAGCGGACGGCTCGGCTTGCGATTGCTGGAAGCCACGACGGCGAGGCTCGCCGCCCGGAACGGGCAAAAGAACTACCAAGGGAATCGAATAAGAAAATTTAAAGCGCCGAAGACGTCGGCGCTTGTAGTCGTTAACTGAATTTAGAATTTTCAAGTACCGCACGGGCAATCCGGGGCGGTTTTTCTTTATAAAAATATAGCGTTGGAAATTGAGCTTGTAGGCTATCAAAAATCCGTAAAACTATATCAAAATCCCATTCGCTTTTTCCATATTATATATTAAACACAAAGAGAAATACGCAACGGCATTTTTGGAGCCGTTGCTCGGCGCCCGTAAACGGGCTTGTATGCGGTTATGCCGCCGGAACGGCGTCAAATGTCTGAAGCAGGCGGCCGAAAACATTACGGAGCCGGTTTTTAGCTGTGCAACGTCGGTTTTTTTGGTTTTTCGCTTTAATGGTCCATTTATTTTTGACCATTTTTTATAAATGCGGCGTGCAGCGGCATTTATCTGAAATATGCTATTAAACGTTGGTTTAATAGCATACCCGCGCCCGTCCGCCTTGTATAGTGGTTAGCTCTATGTTGGACCATTTCAAGGGGTTAAATCAAGCTATACAGCCTTGGCAATTACGGGCAGTATAATTGCCGGGCGTCGTGCATCGGCGTTTGTAAGGCTTATTGTTGCGTTTTTGAATTGATATTATTTTCTGCTTGTAGTTTCGCCGCGAGTCCAATCGATTGGACTTGACGGCCGAAAACTTTGTATAAGATTTTACAAGTGTTTTTTGGGACTTGAGATTATTTTTTTAATTATAAATGAATGATGAAAAGTATTTTTCTATTGATTTAACGCAGTGAATCGGCATTTTTTGTTTGGGACTTTTTTGGGACCAAACTGTTTTTTTGATTTAATGTTTCATTTAAAAAATTTTAAGACTTAAAAAAAGTAATAAAAAAACGGCAAAAGTGAGCGTTTTTAACTCATATTTGCCGTTTTTTTGCTTTGGTGGGAGGAGGTGGATTCGAACCACCGAAGTCGGAGACGTCAGATTTACAGTCTGATGCATTTGGCCACTCTGCAATCCGCCCATATTAAATTTTACCCCGTAAAAACGGGGTAAAGTGGAGCTGGTGATTGGAATCGAACCCACAACCTGCTGATTACAAATCAGCTGCTCTGCCAGTTGAGCTACACCAGCGATTTCCGCCCGCTCGGGTGGTGCCTCGGGGTGGAATCGAACCGCCGACATATGGATTTTCAGTCCACCGCTCTACCATCTGAGCTACCGAGGCATAACGCCTTTACGGCGCTTTTAAAAAATTTGGCGACCCCAAACGGGCTCGAACCGTCGACCTCCAGCGTGACAGGCTGGCGCTCTAACCAAACTGAGCTATAGGGCCAAATAAATATTATTAAAATATGTTGGTGGGCCTTCACGGACTCGAACCGCGGACCAATCGGTTATGAGCCGACCGCTCTAACCAACTGAGCTAAAGGCCCGAAAAGGGTGCGTCGCTTGTTTAATTACAACGCTAACATATAATAATATAACCGCAAAATTTTGTCAAGTAATTTTTTGGCTTTATTCAACATATTTTTCAAATAATTTCAATCTTTTTGTATTATGTGTCAAGAGATTAAAAATCTTTAAAAGTTTACAAAAACCGCTGTTAAAAGTCAAAATACGACGGGCTTTTTTTAGTAATATCTTAAAAAAACGACGGAGAAACAGCAATGGTGGTTACCGGATACGTAAAAAATCAGATATTACATATCAACCTCTCCGGTGAAATGGACGAATGCTCTTCACAGGACGCACGCAATAAATGCGATAAATTAATAGAGGACAATCTGAGCGCAAAAAAAATAGTTATAAACCTTTCCGACGTGGCTTTTATGGACTCTACGGGTATAGGATTTTTAATAGGGCGTTATAAAAAAGCTGCAAAGCTTTCAACTCCTCTCTATATTTCAAAACCGAATTTTGCCGCCGATAAAATTCTTAATTTAAGCGGAATATATTCTCTCATACCAAAAGCCGAGTAAAAGGACGAAAAAGATGACGAAAAATTATTTAAAACTTCAATTTTATTCTCTTCCCAGAAATCAGGCGTTCGCGCGTGATGCTGTAGCCGCATTCTGTCTTGAACTTAACCCTTCGCTTTCTGCTTTGTCAGACGTGAAAACGGCGGTGTCCGAAGCTGTGACAAACTGCACGGTTCACGCATATAAAGGCAATCTTGGGCTGGTAACGGTGGAATGTGAAATAGAGGAAGACACTTTACATATTAAGGTGAGCGACACGGGAAAAGGCATAGCGGATATAAATAAAGCCGTACAGCCTTTCTTTACGTCTGCGCCTTCGGACGAGCGTTCAGGTATGGGTTTTACCATAATGCAGACTTTTATGGATGAATTCAAAGTCAATTCTATTCAGGGCGAAGGAACGGTCGTATATATGTCAAAAAGTTTTAAAGCGGAAGTGGAGAATGCTTGACGTCGAAGAGACGAACGATTTGATACGCAGAGCAAAGCAAGGAGATGCGGGCGCAAAAGAAACGCTTATCGTCGAAAATAACAACTTAATAAAAAGTATAGTCCGTCGTTATCTTAATAAAGGCGTAGAATACGACGATTTATATCAGCTTGCAAGTATGGGGCTTTTAAAAGCGATAAACGGCTTTGACGAAAATTTCAACGTGAGGTTTTCTACGTACGCCGTACCTATGATAGCCGGAGAAATAAAAAGGTTTATGCGGGATGACGGCAGTATTAAAGTTTCGCGCGCAATTAAAAGCACGGCAAAACAAATAAATCTCTTTATTGAAAAATATTCTACCGATCATGGCAAACAACCGTCTGTAAAAACAATAGCGGAAGAGTTTTCAATGCCGGAAAGCGAAGTCGTGTTTACAATGGGTTCAACAAGAATGCCTGTATCCATATACGCACAAGGGGAATATAAAGACGAAAAGGGGCAAGAACTTTTGGAAAAGTTGCCCGTAGAAGATAATCAGGAAGATATAATTGAAGCTTTGCAATTAAAAACAGCAATAGACAGTTTGCCGGAACGCGATAAAAAAGTCATAATGCTAAGATATTTCCGCGATATGACGCAAAGCGAGGTGGCAACAATGCTTGGGGTGTCTCAGGTTCAGGTTTCGCGCATAGAAAACCGCATAATGGAAAATTTCAGAAAATCTTTAACCAGTTAAGTACAGGAATAACCCGCAGACGGATATCCGTCTGCGGGTTATTTAAAAAAGTTAATTGCAAGCATTGTCAAACGTTTAAAAAAGTGTTATAATCAAACAAATAAACCAAGGTGAAATTATGTTGAATGAAAAGAATGTACAACTCGGCAAAGTGCGCTCGTCGATAAGGGAGCTTTTTGAATACGGCAAAGCACGTAAAGCAGAAATAGGGGAAGAGAACGTTTTTGATTTTTCTTTGGGCAATCCAAGCGTACCCGCTCCGCAAAAGGTTAACGATACAATTGCTGAAATTCTGAAAACTTACGACCCTGTTCAATTGCACGGTTATACTTCCGCGCAAGGCGATTATTCGGTAAGAAAAACTCTTTCCGATTATATAAACGCAAGGTTCGGAACTACGCTTAATGCTGACTGTCTTTATATGACGTGCGGTGCGGCGGCATCGCTTACGATAGTGTTGAACGCTATTTTAAATGAAGGCGAAGAAATAATTACGTTTGCGCCATTCTTTCCTGAATATAAAGTTTTTACCAAACACGCGGGCGGAAAACTTGTTGCCGTTGCTTGCGCCGAAGATACTTTCAAAATTGATTTTGATAAGCTGGAGAGTGCGATAACGGCACATACTAAGGGGGTAATTATAAATTCTCCGAATAATCCAAGCGGTGTTGTATACAGCGAAGAGGATATTAAAAGGCTTGCAAAGATACTGGAAAACTACTCGAAAAAGTTCGGTAATACTATTTATCTTATTTCGGACGAGCCTTACCGCGAGTTGGTTTTTGATAAAAGCGTAAAAGTGCCGTATATTATGAATTATTACACTAACAGTATAGTATGCTATTCTTATTCCAAAAGCCTTTCTCTTCCCGGCGAAAGGATAGGATATATAGCGGTCAATGATAAAATAGAGGACTTTTCCGATGTATATGCCGCTATATGCGGAGCAGGTCGGGCATTAGGATTTGTATGCGCCCCTAATTTGTTTCAGCAGCTTATCAAAAAGCTTTATAATGTAACTTCGGATATCTCAATATATAAGAAAAACAGAGACAGACTTTATTCTGCGTTGACGGAATACGGGTTTAAGGTTGTAAAACCTGACGGCGCGTTTTATATGTTCGTCAAATCTCCCGAACCCGATTCGAAAGCTTTTTGCGAGAGGGCAAAAAAATATGAGTTGTTGATTGTTGCCGGCGACGACTTCGGTTGTAAAGGATATGTGCGTATTTCTTATTGCGTTGCGGCAGATATGATAGAGCGTTCTCTTCCCGCATTTAAAAAACTTGCGGAAAGTTATGCCTGAACGCTTGCTATTTATTTTAACAGTGATATAATAAAACAGATTTTTAGGAGGTAACGTATGTTAAATAAAAAAATAGCCGAACTCATAAACGAGCAAATAAACAAAGAACTTTATTCTGGATATTTGTATCTTGATTTCGCAAATTATTATGAGGACGAAGGCTTGGAAGGTTTTGCACACTGGTATCAGATTCAGGCTCAGGAAGAGCGCGACCATGCAATGATGATGCGCAGATACTTAATCGATAACGGCGTCAGGGTAACGTTCGGGGCTATCGCTGAACCCGATAAAGTTTTCAAATCGCTTGCCGACCCTTTGGACGCAGGGTTTGAACACGAAAAATATGTGACTTCGCTTATTAATAATATCTATGCCGAGGCTTTTGCGTTAAAAGATTTTAAAACTATGCAGTTTCTCGACTGGTTTATAAAAGAGCAAGGCGAAGAAGAAAAGAACGCGGAAGATATGGTAAAGAAAATGAAGCTTTACGGTCACGACGCTAAAGGGCTTTATTCTTTAAATCAGGAGCTTGCCGCAAGAGTTTATACGCCGTCTGCGACGGGACCCGCAATGTAGATTTGCAAATAAATTAATTTACTTATTAAACCGACCGAGGCTTTTGCCTTTGGCCGGTTGTTTTTTATTAAATCGGAATTTTAATGATTTGACAATTTTAGCAAATTAAATTACAATATAAATTAATGATTATTTTAGGGATTGACCCCGGCCTTGCCACAATGGGATACGGCGTAGTTGAAAAACTTAAAAACGATAATACCGTCGCCGTTGATTACGGGGTAGTGCGTACGCCGAAAGACGAAAGCCTTCCGGTTCGTCTTGCGATGCTTGAAGAGGGGATAAACAAAATACTTGTTAAATACAAGCCCGATGAAATTTCTGTTGAAGAGCTGTTTTTTTCAAAGAACATAACCACGGGTATCCAAGTTGCGCATGCCCGCGGAGTAACGCTGTTAACTTGCATAAAGTATTGCGGTAAGCTTTACGAATATACTCCGAATCAGATTAAACAGTCGCTGACGGGTTACGGTAAGGCGGATAAAATACAGATGATGCATGTGGTTACTTCGCTTTTGCATCTTGATAAAATTCCCCGCCCCGACGATGCGGCGGACGCTTTGGCCGTTGCGCTTTGTCACGCACATACGTCGCGCTTCGGCAGATTTTTTAACATTAAATAGGTAAAATATGATTGGTTTTTTAAAAGGTAAAATTCTTGCTCTCACGCCCGAAACCGCGTTGATTGAAACGCCGTCTGGAATAGGATTCGAAGTGCTTTTATCTGGCAGCGCTTTTAACGCTCTTTCCGGTAAAAAAGAGGGCGAAGTTTACACATATATGCAGGTTAAAGAGGACGGGTGCGCGATTTTCGGCTTTTCTTCGCTTGAAGAAAAGGGAATGTTTTTAAAGCTTGTTTCCGTGTCGGGAGTAGGGCCGAAAATGGGTATTGCGGTTCTTTCCGGAATGTCTGTAGGCGATGTTGCGGCGGCAATAGCCACGAACGACGTGAAGAGGCTTTCTTCCGTGAAAGGAATGGGCAAAAAGACTGCGGAGCGTATTATTCTGGAACTCAGGGAAAAGGTTTCGCTATCGGGTGCTTCCGCAGCCTCGGCAACGGAAAGCGTGCCCGTGCAAATTTCTTCGGGCGACGAGGATTCTGTGGTTGCGCTTATGACTTTGGGCTTTACGCGCGCGGAGAGCGTAAAAGCAATTGCGCGCGCCCGTGAGCAAGGCGCGAAATCTGTGGAAGATATCATTATGCTTGCTTTAAAAGGTATGTGATTTTTACCTCGTTTTCACGTAAAAATGCACGGTTTTGTGTTGAAATTGACAAATAATTAAAAGGACGATTATGTTTTTCGATGACGAAGAGTTTACCGGTGACGGCGAAGAAAGATTAGTTCAAAGCACGAAGGGCGAATACGATTTCGAGGAAAACGTACTCCGTCCTAAAACGCTTGATGCTTATGTTGGACAAAGTAAAGTAAAAGAAAATTTAAAAGTATATATGAACGCCGCTAAGCAGAGAGGCGAGGTTTTGGAACACGTGCTTTTATACGGCGCGCCGGGGCTTGGAAAAACTACTCTTGCGCATATAATTGCAAACGAGATGGGCGGGAATTTGAAAATGACGAGCGCGCCCGCTATCGAACGCAGCGGCGATTTGGCGGCTATTCTTACCAACCTTAACGACGGCGACGTTCTGTTCATAGACGAAATTCACCGTTTAAATCACAGCGTGGAAGAAATTCTGTATTCGGCTATGGAAGATTATGCGCTGGATATAATTGTCGGAAAAGGACCGAGTGCGCGCAATATACGTTTTTCTTTAAAAAGGTTTACATTGATTGGCGCCACTACGCGGGCGGGAATGATAGCGAATCCATTGCGCGACAGGTTCGGTATTATTTGCCGTTTGGAAATGTACACTCCGTCGGAGCTGAAAGATATAGTGTTGCACAGTGCGGCTAAACTCGGCATAGGTATAGAAGACGGTGCCGCGGACGAGGTGGCACGCCGTTCGCGAGGAACTCCCAGAATCGCAAACAGACTTTTAAAACGCGTGCGCGATTTTTCAACTATAAACAAAAATCCTAAAGTAACCGTTTCAGACGCGAAATACGCGCTTGCGAAAATGGAGGTCGACGAGCTCGGACTTGACGAGGTTGACCGCGCATTGTTGCGGGCGATGATTGATAAATTTGACGGCAGACCCGTAGGCTTGGAGACTTTGGCGGCTACAATAAACGAGGACGCGGGCACGATAGAGGACGTTTACGAACCTTATCTTTTGCAGCTTGGCTTTATTGCGCGCACACCGCGCGGCAGAATGATTCTCCGCGGCGGATACGAGCATCTCGGATATAAAATAAGCGAAAAACAAAAAGAACAGATTTCTTTGTTCGACAAACCCGAAAACGATTGATATGCAATATAAAAAGAGCGACTTTTTTTACGATTTGCCCGAAGAGCTTATCGCACAAACGCCAGCCGAGCCACGCGACAGTTCGAGGCTGCTGGCTTTTAATAAAAATACAAACGAAATAAAACACGAAGTTTTCAGAAATATTACGGATTATTTGCATGAGGGTGACGTGCTTGTTATCAACAATACAAAAGTTTTACCCGCACGCTTGTATGCGCATACCGAACACGGCGGCGCGGTTGAAGTTTTGCTTTTGAAGCGTTACGATATAAATACTTGGGAAGTGCTTGTTAAACCCGGGAAAAAATGTACGGTAGGTAAAAAACTTGCCGTTTCCGAAGAGCTTTCGCTGACGGTTGAAAGTATTACGCCTACGGGTGAACGTGTGGTAAGGTTTGCATATGAGGGAGTTTTCGAGGAAATTTTAGAAAAACTCGGCTCTATGCCTCTGCCGCCTTATATTAAAACCAAATTGAAAGACAAAAGCAGATATCAGACAGTTTATGCAAAATTCGACGGTTCTTCGGCTGCCCCCACAGCCGGCTTGCATTTTACGCCTGAGTTGTTGGAAAAGATAAAAGCAAAAGGCGTTAAAATTGCCGAGGTTTTATTGCACGTGGGATTGGGAACGTTCAGACCGGTAAAGGAAGATATAATTACCGACCATAAAATGCATTCCGAAT
This sequence comes from uncultured Christensenella sp., assembly GCA_910577375.1. Lineage (GTDB taxonomy): Bacteria > Bacillota > Clostridia > Christensenellales > Borkfalkiaceae > Coproplasma. The sequence continues at coordinate 456,396 of CAJTLT010000001.1, read as the reverse complement.
ATTATGAGGTAAGCGCGGAGGCTTCTGAAATTATAAATTCGGCTAAAAAAGATGGAAGAAGAATAATTGCCGTCGGCACGACTTCGGTAAGAACTCTTGAAAGCGCGGCGGACGAAAATGGATTTATAAAACCGCAGAAGGGTAATACGCAGATTTTTATTTATCCTCCCTATAATTTTAAGTGCGTGGACGCGCTTATAACGAATTTCCATTTACCTGAAAGTACTTTGATTATGCTTGTTTCCGCTTTGGCTGGAAAAGAGCGTACGCTTGATTTATACAATCTTGCCGTAAAAGAGAGATACCGTTTCTTCTCTTTCGGCGACGCGATGTTTATATTTTAATTACGGATTGACGGCTATATGAAATATTTCGGTTTCGAATTACAGCACACAGACAAATACACCGGAGCGAGGGCGGGAATATTCCATACTCCGCACGGAGATATAAAAACTCCCGTTTATATGCCGGTGGGAACGCAGGCGACGGTTAAAGGCGTATATCCCAGAGATTTAAAAGAGGCGGGTTCGCAGATTATACTTTCAAATACGTATCATTTGTATCTGCGCCCGAATGACGAGCTTGTTAAAAAAGTCGGCGGACTTCATAAATTTATGAATTGGGACAAGCCTATTTTGACGGACAGCGGCGGGTTTCAGGTTTTTTCATTGACAAAACTGAATAAAATTAAGGACGAAGGGGTATATTTCAACTCGCATATAGACGGGTCAAAACATCTGTTTACGCCAGAAAAAGTTATATCGATAGAAGAAAACCTCGGCGCGGATATCATAATGCAGCTTGACCAGTGCAGCGAATACGGTTATACGCATGCGCAGGCGGAGGCGGCTATGGATAAAACTTCGCGGTGGCTTGAACGTTGTTTAAATGCAAAAACGCGCGACGACCAAGCCTTGTTTCCTATCGTTCAAGGAAATATGTATGACGACCTCAGACTTGAAAGCCTGAGACGCGCGAAACCGTTTGCGACCGAGGGTATAGCGATAGGCGGGCTTTCCGTGGGCGAGCCTAAAAACAGAATGTATGAAATTCTTGAGCTTTTGCGCCCCGAATTGCCGGAAAGCGTTCCGCGTTATCTGATGGGAGTGGGAAGTCCCGATTGTCTTATAGAAGGCGTGAAGCGCGGGGTTGATATGTTCGACTGCGTTCTTGCTACGAGAATTGCACGCAACGGAACGGCTTTTACTTCTTCGGGTAAAAAAGTTGTAAGAAACGCGGCATATGCGGAAGATTTTACTCCGCTTGACGAAAATTGCAATTGTTATTGTTGCAAAAATTATACAAAAGCATATTTGCGGCATTTGATAAACGTGAACGAAATGCTCGGTTCTATGCTTTTGAGTTTGCATAATATTACTTTTCTGCATAAGCTTATGTCCGATATGCGCGAGGCTATTTTTTCGGATAGTCTTAACGACTTTGCCGAAGAGTTTTATTCGCGTTTCGGTAAAGAAAACTGAGTGCATAATGAGTGCATAATATGTGAAAGTTTTGTCAAATATATAATAAGTGTTTAAAAATGCTTGCAAAAACAAACAAAAAACATTATAGTTAAATAAATCAAGATAAATTTGGAGAAATTTGTATATGTTATCAGCTTTACTCGAAGAAACGGGTGGATTTCAGAATTATATTATGTTGGCGATAGTTGCCGTTCTTATAGTGGTGATTATTGTTTTCTATGTATTCAGCAGCAAAAAACGCAAAAAGCAGGAGCAGGACGCTCAGGACTTAATCAATGCGGTAAAGCCTGGTAATAAAGTGAAGACGATAGGCGGAATTTGCGGTATTGTTGTGGAAGTCGACAACGAAGAAAACACCTTTGTTTTGGAAACGGGTACAGAGCAATCCGGAAAAAGCTATATAAGATTTGACAGACAAGCTATATATCAGACAGATGCGGTTGTTGAAAAGAAAGAGCCTGTTGTTGAAACGGCTCAGAACGGCGAAGCTTTGAACGGTGCTGAAACAGCCAACGTTGTTGAAACTGTTGCAAGCGAGCCCGAGGCAACTCTGACAGAACCCGCGGAAGAAGTCCCCGTTGCGGCAGAAGAAAAGCAGGAAACCGCACAGCCCAAGAAGAAGGGCGGCAAAAAGGCTGCGGAAGAAAAACAAGTTAAATTCTAAAATACAAAACCTCTGCATAGATTAAAGCAGAGGTTTTTTTATGCGCAAAACTGTTTTTCAAATTGCCAAATCCGTGCTTGCCGCGGTGCTTATTTCTTTAGTGTTCGTGCTTTTGTTTACGGTGATTATCCAACTGTTTACCGTGCCTATGGGGGCGGTGAAACCGGTAAATCAGGTATTCAAGATTATTTCGGTTTCGCTCGGCGGTCTTATTTTTATACGCGGAGATAAAGGGCTTTTGAAAGGCGTGATTTACGGGGTTATTGCCGTTGTTATTACATATCTTTTGTACGGGATTATTTCGTTTTCGCTGACGATATCGTGGATGTTTTTGGCTGAACTTGCCATAGGCGCGGTTGCCGGCGGAATATCGGGCGTGATTGCCGTCAATATCAAAAAAAGCACGTAAATCGCTTGCTTTTTCATTCTCCGTATTTTATAATTAAATAAATTATATAAGGAGAATTTCGATATGATTAAGACTGTGGCTAAACCTCAGGAAAGAAAAGTTACGGGTTGCGGAGAATGCAGAAGTACCTGCCAGTCGGCTTGCAAAACGAGTTGTACGGTTGGTAACCAGAGCTGCGAAAGAATAACCAGAGAGCAAAACCCCGAAAAGGCAAACTGAAAATAAAAAATATTTTAGGAGCAGAAAATTCTCTGCTCCTTTTCGTCAATGATACACGTTTTTACATATAAAGATACGCACTATATTTACGATTCCGGAAGCGGAAGTCTGCACGAATGCGATAAGGAAACCGCAGATTACGTAAAGGCAAAATACGAAGAAGGGAAAGAAGTTTCTTTCCCGCGGGAAAAGGTAAATCAGATAGAAAACGATTTAGCTCCGCTCAAAGCCGAGGGGCTTTTTTTGCGTGAGGAAATAAAGACTTATCCTCTCAAATCCGACGAGGTTAAAGCTCTTTGCATACATATCTGTCACGACTGCAATCTCAGATGCCGTTACTGTTTTGCGGACGAAGGAGCTTATCATTCCGAACGCGAATTTATGAGCGAAGAAACGGCGCAAAAAGCCATAGATTTCCTTTTGGAAAACAGCGGAAACAGAAAAGTTCTTGAAGTCGACTTTTTCGGCGGAGAGCCTTTGATGTGTTTGCAAACGATTAAAAACGTTGTGGCTTACGCAAGGGAAAAAGGCGATAAGCTTGGCAAAAAGTTTCTTTTTACCACTACGACAAACGCGCTTTTGCTTGACGACGACGCTATAGACTTTTTCAACAGAGAAATGGAAAACGTTGTTCTTTCTCTGGACGGAAGAAAGGAAATTCACGACGCGATAAGAAAGACCAAAAACGGCAAAGGCAGTTTCGATTTCGTAATAGAAAATATAAAAAAATTCGTTCGTGCGCGCGGAGATAAAAATTATTATGTGCGCGGAACGTTCACCGCAAAAAATCTTGATTTTTCAAAAGACGTTATTTTTCTTGCCGAAAACGGTTTCGACAGCATATCTATGGAGCCGGTTGTTACGGAAATAGACGATTTGGCGATAAAGCCCGAACATTTGCCCGCAGTTTTGGACGAATATGAAAATCTTTGCGACAAATATCTTGAAAAGCACAGAAAAGGCGAAGGCTTTAATTTCTTCCATTTCAATATCGATTTGGAGGGCGGCGTCTGCCTCCAAAAGAAAGTTTCTGCATGCGGGGCGGGCAATGAGTATTTTTCCGTAGTGCCTAACGGCGATATTTATCCTTGCCACCAGTTCGCTGGCGATAAGGATTTTCTGATGGGTAATGTTTACGAGGGGCGTTTTAATAAAAACATAAGAGAAAAATTTGCGTCGTCCTGTCTTTTTACCCGCGAAGGGTGCGGCGACTGTTTTGCGAAATTTATTTGCAGCGGAGGCTGTGCGGCGAACAATTATCATTTCGAGGGGGATATCAACAAACCGTATAAAACCACCTGCGAAATGATGAAAAAGAGAATCGAGTGCGGAATGCACGTTACAGCCGTTAAAAAAGGACAAAAATAAGCCGTTATTTTTGTTCACGCAACGTAAATTTATTGACGGCGGAAAGTTTTTTTACTATAATATAATAAGTTATTTTTAAATTAACCGTGCGCGGTGCGCGCGGGAAGAATACAGGAGTTGAAATGGGTAAAGTAAAATCGGCGATTATAACAGCGCTGCTTGTTGCGGCGATAGTCGTTTTATCGCTTTTTGCCGTAATTTCGTGCGACGTACCCGGTTCGAACGGGGTAAAAAGATATAATTCGTTTATAAGCAGTATTCACCTTGGCGGCGACCTTTCCGGAGAGGCTTATACTCTTCTTTATCCCGAGGGAGTAATTTCGGTATCCGATTACAGCCTTGTTGCCGAGGACGAAGCAAACGAGGATTATCAGGAATATAAAGATAAATATGTTCCTCACGGCGGCGTTTACGTTGATAAGGACAAGCATACGGATACGGACGCGTTGAAAGAGAGCGTTGCAAAAGACGCAGGAATTCTTTTAAAACGTTTCGGTGAAAAAGGTTATGCGGGTTATTCCGTTTCTATTGAGGACGATTACGTTATAAGAGTTTCCGTGCCTACGAATTTTACGTATGCGGCTTATAAATTCAATAAAGACGCTAACAGCTACAACGACGCTTCCGGACGTTCTGCCGCGTTGAGCGATATAAGCAGTACCGTTCAGATTTTGACTTATTCCGGCGATATGAGCCTGAGAGACGGCACGGATTACGAAACTTCAAATTCTATTCTTTCGATTAAAGAGGATTTTGCGTCTTATTTCGATAATATCAGCTATTATCTTATGGGCGGAACGCGCGCCGTTAAGATGGACCTTTCCAAAGAAGGTTTTGAAAAACTCAACGAAGTTTTAACGCTTTCCACCGAAACGGAAAAATCCGCTTATATTTTCATAGGCGAAAACAATACTACTCTTACGCTCACGATGGGAAAGGCGCTTGAAAACAGAACGTTGCTGTTTACCCCCGACGGAGCGACGACCGCCGCAAGCAATTATGCGATTGTTTTGAATTCGGTTATGAACGGCGGCGTGCTTGCAAACAGTTATAATACCGATACCGCAGGTTCCGGAACAGTTATTGTTGCGGGAACTCCCGCATTCGGAGAATATGCGGCTATTTATGTGCTTGTTGCTTTATTGCTTGTTCTTGTTGCCGGCATCGTTGCTTCGGTTGTAAAGTATAAAAAGCTCGGGCTTGTCAACGTAATTATGTCGGTCATTTATGCGCTGGTTATTGTATGCGCGTTATTGTTGATTGAGATTCAGCTTACTGTAGGCGGCGCGGTAACGATAGTGCTTGGATATGCGCTGTTGACGTTTACTAACTTCCGTGTATTCGAAGCAGTGAGAGGCGAAACGCTTGCAGGCAGAACGTTGCAGGCGTCTGTAAAAACCGGTTATAAGAAAACATTGTTTTCCGTTCTGGATTTGCATGCGATACTTGTTGTCGTTTCGGCGATAATAGCTCTTGTTTGCAAAGGCGAACTTGCGGCTTGCGGACTTATATTGTTTGTTGCCGTGCTTGCTTCTTATATACTTTACTGGTTTACCAGATTTATGTGGTTTGTTATTTCTTCGCCCGTAAAGGATAAATTCAAGTTCTGCGGTTTCAAGAGGGAGGTGCTTGAAGATGAAGACTAATTTGAAACTTTCTTCAAAGATGCACATCTTTATTATCGTTTCCTGTGTTTTGATTGCCATAGGTCTTGCGGTTGGAACAATCTGTCATTTTGTTGCCGGCGGGTTCTTCAATTACGGCGGAGATTATGAAAGCTATAAAAGCGTTACCGTTGACTATCAGAGTATAGATTTCAGCGGCGGCGAAAAAGAGCCTTTGGAGCTTATTGAAGAGATTTGCGATAAAGCGTTTGCTGATGCCGGCGTAAGCAGTCACGTTATAACCAGCGGAACTATAAACAACGGCGGAAAACTCGTTTATAAATTTGTTTATTCAACGGATTACGACAAGCTTGCGGAAGCTTCCGCGGCAATAAACGTTGCTATTAAGGCTTCTGTTACCGGTGCGGACGGAATACGTTTCAGTTATGCGTCTGCGCACAACGCTGAAACATTACTCGGCAGCGGACTTGCATTGTCACGCGCGGCTATTGTGGTTGCCTGTATGGCGGTTGTGCATTTTATATATTTTGCGGTTCGTTATAAGCTTACTATGGCGCTTGGCGCATTGCTTGCCGACGTACACAATTTTGCTTTGTTTATAGCGCTTACTGCGCTTTGCAGAATTCCCGTAGGTTCGGCTGTTGCGACTTATGCAGTTATTGCAGTTGCTCTTTCGATTATAGGAACGTGTTTCTTCTTTGAAAGAGTACGTAAAAATCTTAAAGACGACAGCGGAAAGAAATTAACCGCGCACGAGCTTTCCGATAAGAGCGCAAATGAAAGTTTTATGTCGAATATACTTATGCACGCTTGCCTTGCGGCAGTGTCTGTATTGTTGTTTGTGCTTCTTTCAATCAGTTCGCTTTCGCCGCTTGCGATAATTTCGCCCGTGCTTTGCTCGCTGATAGCGTTTGTTTCCTGCGCATACGGCACGACAATGTTCACGCCTTCCGTATTTGCGGGTATTAAGCAGTTTGGCGACAAAGTCAAGCCTGTTGCAAAAACGGTTAAAAATACGAAATAAAAAATAATCAAGGCGGGGCAACCCGCCTTTTTGTGTATTAAGAATATTTTCGGTAACTGCGGTTGTTTATTATGAAAAGAATTTTGCCAGAGTTTGAGTTTTCAAACGAACAATTGAATATTATACGCAACCTTGCCCGAGAATGCAATTTGTGTGAAGAAACCGTAAGTATTTTGTACGGCAGAGGGATAAGGGATAAAGAGAGCATATTTAATTTTATGCATCCTTCAAAATCCCGATTTATTTCGCCTTTTAAAATGAGCGGAATGCGTGAGGCTGTTGACTTGATTACGCTGGCGCGCGACGAGGGGTGGTCTGTTGTCGTATACGGAGATTATGATGCGGACGGAATATGCGCGTCTACGATAATGGGCAAAGCTTTGCATGATTTCGGGCTTGAACCGATAATTTGCGTGCCTGAAAGACGGAACGGATACGGACTTTCCGCAGAGTTTATAGACAGTATTTTCGACGAATATTTTCCGCAGCTTTTTATTACTGTGGACTGCGGGATTTCTTGTGCGGACGAAGTTGAATATATAAAAGAAATGGGCGCGGAGGTTATAATAACAGACCACCACGAACTTCCGGAAAGAATTCCCGACTGTATATGTATAAATCCCAAATTCAATGACGGTTATATATATGACAATCTTTGCGGCGCCGGCGTTGCCTTTAAAGTAGGCTGTGCCCTCAATGGCGAAGCGGGGTATAAGTATCTTGATTTTGCCGCAATTGCCACCGTTGCGGACAGCGTGCCGCTCACTGGCGAAAACCGCGATATAGTATATGAGGGATTGAAAATAATAAACGAAAATCCTTCTGACTGTTATGCTCAGTTTATAAGCAAGCAAGACGTTATTAATTCGCAGAGTATTGCCTTTTTGATTGCCCCCAAAATAAATGCGGCGGGAAGAATGGGTGATGCGAAAGCTGCGCTTACGCTGTTTAATGAAACGGATAAGGCGAAAATCTTCGAGCTTGCCGCAAAGCTTGCCGAATATAACCTTGAAAGGCAGAAATGCTGTGACGAGCTTTATACTAGCGCTAAGCAAATGATAAAAGAAAAGGGCGGTCACGGAAACGTGATTATGCTTTGCAATGATTCCTGGAATTCCGGTTTTGTTGGTATAGTTGCGGCGAGGCTTGCGGAAGAATTTTCATGCCCGGCTATTTTATTTGTTAAAAACGGCGGAATGCTTAAGGGCTCCGCGAGGTCGGTTGAAAGCGTTAATATTTATGAGGCGCTGCGCGCGTGCAGTGAATTTATAGCTGAATTCGGCGGACATTCACAAGCGGCGGGCGTTAATGTTACAGAAGATAACTTTTTCAATCTTGAAACAGCTCTTGAAGAGTATATAGGAGAGCATTATAACCCGACTGATTTTGTGCCGACCGTATATGTCAACGGCGGATTGAAAAGAGATTATTCTTTAAAGCTTGTTAAGGAATTGGAGATGTTGGAGCCTTTCGGCGTAGGAAATCGCCGTCCAGCGTTTGTTATCGAAGAAAACGCGTTGGTTGTAAGGACAGTTAAGGGGGCGCATATTTCGGTAAAATCCGAAAAAATCGAGTTGATGTATTTCGGCGGGCTGAAATACAAAAAGCTGATTGAAAGCGCGGCTTTAAAACAGTTTGTTTTCGAGTATAATATTTCTAATTTCCGCGGGAAAGAATACGTTAAAGGAATTATAAGGGATATCATTTATGAGCCTGCGGCGAGATTCAAGGCTGAAAAGGAAATTGCTTTGAGCGGTATCGAATTGTTTTCAAATTCGACAGTCAATGCGGAGATAAAAGCAATTTCTAAAAACGAGATAGAACGTTTAATGGGAGAAGGCGGTTTCGGAACGATGTTTATCGCTTGGGATAACGCCGCAGTTTCTGAATTTCAAAATGCAAAGCTTTTAAATTGTGATTTGTTTTTGCCTTCTTCCAGAAACGCAATAAATTCCGTTTTAATAGCTCCTCCGGCGGAGTTGGATTTAAGCGGTTATAATCGAATTGTATTTTTAAATAAGGTTTCTGTTAATATAAAAAGTATCGAAGGCAGAGAAATCGAAGTTTACGATAATGCGAAAGTTCCTGAATATTTCAAAGATATTTCGTGCGACAGAGAAGAACTTTTGCGCATTTTTGCATATATTGCCGCGAATGCCGGAAATATGTTGGGAGCAAATGCGGAAGAAGTGACGGAAAATAATGTGTTTGATAACCTTTTGCAAGCGTATTTTTCTTTGAAAGTATTCGGGCAGCTTGGGCTTATTAATTTTGAAAACGGCAGGCTTGCGGTTAATAAGGGCGTTAAAAGCAAACTTGAAAATTCGCAGTTATATAATTTGGTAAGGGGGTAAAGGAGCATGACGGACGTAACAGAAAAGATAAATAAAAATTATTCGCCTGAGGACGCCGCACTGTTGAAATCGGCATACGATTATGCGGAAGAGATGCACAGCGGGCAGAAACGCGCATCGGGAGAGCCATATTTTACCCACCCTTGCGCCGTGGCGGAGATTTTAATAGACCTCGGTTTGGATACTCCGACGGTTGCCGCCGCATTTTTGCACGACGTGGTAGAGGATACTCCTGCCACGGAAGACGACATTATGCGCCGTTTCGGAAAGGAGATAATGACTCTTGTCGACGGCGTTACAAAGCTTGAAAAACTACATTTTCGCACTCACGAAGAAGAGGACGCTGAAAATTTTAGAAAGATTTTCGTTGCCATGGCAAACGACGTCCGCGTTATAATTATTAAGCTTGCAGACCGTTTGCACAATATGCGCTCTTTGAACTTTTTATCTAACGAGCGGCAGCAAAGAATAGCAAAAGAAACTTTGGAAATTTTTACTCCGCTTGCGGGAAGGCTTGGTATTTCGCAGATTAAGTGCGAGCTTGAAGATTTGTGCCTTAAATATCTTGACCCCGAAGCATATGAGTTTTTGGTTACAAATATAAATCAGGAGCTGCGCGACAGAAAATCTTTTGTTGATTTTGTTGTTGAGCAGATAAATGAAATTTTAAAAGAAAGCGGAATAGAGGGGGAGGTTTTAGGCAGACCCAAGCATTTCTATTCTATTTACCGCAAAATGAAAAATCAGGGAAAGACGCTCGACCAGATTTATGATATTACTGCTGTGCGCGTTATCGTAAACACAATGGAAGAGTGTTATGAAATCCTCGGTAAAATTCATAAGCAGTGGAAACCCGTTCCAGGGCGCATTAAAGATTATATTGCAACCCCGAAGCGCAATATGTATCAATCTTTGCATACTACGGTTGTTACGAATTTCGGACAGTTTTTTGAAATCCAGATAAGAACCGCGGAAATGCACAGAATGGCGGAATACGGTATCGCGGCGCACTGGAAGTACAAAGAAAACAAGGCGAACGAGAATAATTTTGACGCAAGGCTTTCTTGGATACGCGACGTAATGGACTGGCAAGGCAGTTTGAACGAATCCAAGGAGTTTGTGGACAGCCTAAAAAACGATTTGTATGATAACGAATTGTTGGTGTTTACTCCGCAAGGGAAAGTAATTTCTTTGCCCCTTGAAGCTACACCCGTGGATTTCGCTTACGCGATACATTCCGAGGTCGGTAATAAATGCGTCGGGGCGAAAGTCAACGGCAAAATAGTTGCCTTGAATTCGCAGCTTACAACCGGCGACGTGGTTGAAATTTTAACGCAGTCGAACGGCAAAGGACCTTCCTGGGACTGGTTGAAATTCGTTAAATCTGGTTCAGCGAGGGCAAAGATAAGGCAGTTCTTCAAACGCGAAATGAAGGACGAAAATATTAAAACGGGCAAAGCAATGCTTGAAGCGGAGGCAAAGAGAAAAGGTTATAATTTAAATGATTTGTTGACCGAAAGTTCGTTTAACAAGCTTTCCAATAAGCTTGTGTTCAGCTCTGTGAACGAAATGATGGCTTCCGTCGGTTATGGCGCGGTCGGTGTTAACCAGGTAATATATAAGCTTATTGATTATTATAAAAAGGAAATGCCAAAGCCCGTTGAGGCGATAGACGCAGGTAAGCTTAAACATACTCCCGCAGGAAGCGTAACTGTAAAGGGCATGAGCGGACTTTTAGTGAGGTTTGCGCACTGCTGCAACCCTGTGCCGGGTGATGATATCGTCGGATTTGTTTCTCACGGGAGAGGCGTTATCGTGCATCGGACGGACTGTTCAAATCTTTCCGATTTCGACCCTAACCGCTTGCAGCCGGCGCAATGGACGGGAGATATCGATACCGATTTCCTTGCCGGAATTAAAGTTGTAGCGGAAAATTATGACGGCTTGACGGCTTTTGTAATAGCTGAAATTTCAGCGATGAGGCTTTCTTTTACTTCTATAAACGCAAGGATAAACAGAGATAAACAAGCGGAAGTGGAGGTCAGAGTAAAGCTTAACAAGCGTTCTGATATCGACCTTTTGATTAACCGCATAAAGCGCGACAAACACGTTATCGACGTGTTCAGAACAACTAATTGACCCGCACATATATGCAAGTTTTTAAGATTTTGCCCGAATTTGACGGGAGTAATACTTATATTTTGACCGAGGATGGAAAAACTGCGGTTGTTATTGACCCTTCCGAGCCGAGTATAGTTGACGAACTTAGCTTCCGCAGATTGGAATGTAAGTTTGTGTTGCTTACGCACGGACATTTTGACCATGTGGGAGGGTGCGGCGTGCTTTTTGAAAAAGGAGCGCATATATGTTGCGGTGAACGCGAAAAAGACCTGATTTTCAGTAAGGAATATCTGGGAATTTTCGGCGGGGTTTATGTGCCGCATTTTGAAATTGCGCGTACGGTTTCCGATAACGAAGATTTTGAAATGTGCGGCATAAAATTCAAAGCTTTGGCAACCGCGGGGCATACCGCGGGAAGTATGTGCTATATTGCGGAAAACGCTTTGTTTTCCGGCGATACGCTGTTCTGCCGAAGTATCGGCAGAACGGATTTGCCGACAGGAGATAACCGCGCTATGATTGACAGCCTTGAAAAGCTTGTGCGTTTGAATGGCGATTTTAACCTTTATTGCGGGCACGGAGCAAATTCTGCACTTGCTTTTGAAAGAGAGAATAATCCGTATTTAAGGAAATTCTGATGTTTAATACAAATATTGAAACCTTTCGTGACGAAATAATGTTGGTTATCCGTTCTTTTGACTGTGAAGAAGAGGAGTTTACTCATTATTTTTCTTGTTCGGGAGGAAAATTTTTAAATTCGATAGAGTTTGCGGGTAAGTTTTACGACTTTGAAGAAGAATACAAGGCGGAAAACGATATTGTTTTCAAAAGACTTGCCAAACGTTCGGTAAAGCTTGCTTTTTATAAGGTTTTATCAAAGGTAAAGAATATTGATTTGCCTTGGGGAGCGCTTACAGGTATACGCCCTACAAAGTTGGCTTATACCGAGATTTCGTCGGGCGTAGATTTTGAGAAGCTGTTTGAAAATATGTGCGTTTCGCAAGAAAATACGGCTCTTGTTAAAAAAATTCTTGAAGTTCAAAGGGGTGTTTATAAAAAGGGCGGGCAGGATTTATACATAAGTTTGCCTTTTTGCCCTACCAAATGCGAATATTGTTCTTTTATAACCGCGCCGATTGAAAAGACGAGGAAATACGTTGACGAGTATATAAACTGCGTAGTGAAAGAGTTATATTCGGTTAAGCCTTTAATAAAAGATTTGCGCAGTATTTATATAGGCGGAGGCACGCCGTTTGTGCTTGAAAATGATAAATTGACCCCCATATATGTCGCGGTTAACGATATTTTTAACGGAAAAGCAGAGTTTACGGTAGAGGCGGGAAGACCCGACGTTTTTACGGAAGAAAAGCTTAAGCTCGCAAAAGAATACGGCGTTGGAAGAATTTGCGTAAATCCGCAAAGTTTCAATGATTTGACGCTTGAAAAGATAGGCAGAAAACATACGGCTGCGCAAACTTTGGCGGCTTATGAAAATGCGCGTAAATACGGCTTTGATATAAATATCGATTTGATTGCGGGGCTTGCGGACGAAACACCGAAAGATTTTGAGTATTCACTTGATAAGGCAATTTCTTTAAATCCCGCCAATATAACTGTGCATACGCTTTCTTTAAAGGCTGGGGCAAAGCTTAAAGAAAACACTAAAAAACTGAATGTTGCGGGGATTTCGGATATGATAGCTGTTTCCCGCGAAAAACTGACGAAAGCCGGTTACGAGCCTTACTATCTTTACCGTCAGAAATATCAGGCGGGCGGGCTTGAAAACGTGGGTTGGGCAAAAGCGGGAAAAGCCTGCGTTTACAATATAGACGTTATGGAAGAGATTTCCGATAATATCGCCGTTGGCGCAAACGCAATTTCAAAACGTTATTTCGGAGACGAGGACAGAATCGAACGCTATGCGTCGCCGAAAGATATTCCCTCTTATATTGCGAAAACGGAAGAAATTATAGAAAAAAGATTAAAACTGTTTGAATAGTTTTTGTAAATCGTTTGCAATTTTTAAAAGGTTGTGATAAACTTAAACGGTACGGTTACAAAGCCGAGCGAAAACTCAACGCCGGACTTTGTTTCCCGCAAATATTCCATAGGAGGATAAATTAAATGGAAAAGCAGGAAATTATCGCAAAATACGCTACTAAGGAAGGCGACACAGGTTCGCCCGAAGTTCAGATTGCTCTTTTGACGGAAAGAATCAATCACCTCAACGAGCATTTGAAAGAGCATATTCACGATAACCATTCCCGCCGCGGACTGTTGAAGATGGTAGGTCGCCGCAGAGGTCTTTTGGACTACCTGAAGAGCAAGGATATCGAAAGATACCGTGCTATTGTCGCAGCGTTGGGATTAAGAAAGTAAAAAAATCTGGGCGGGTGTTTTTCTCTCGCTCATTTTTTCTTTAAAACAGTCCGTAACGGGTGTTGCGGGCACAAGAACAGAAAAGGAGAACAGGAAATGAACTACAAACAATTTACAATGGAAATCGGCGGAAGAAAGGTTACTGTTGAAACGGGCAAGTACGCCGAACAGACTAACGGTTCTTGCGTGGTCAGATGCGGGGAAACAGTTGTTATGGTTTCCGTATGTATGTCTGCTTCGCCTCGTGACGGAATGGACTTCTTCCCTTTGCAGGTGGACTATGAAGAGAAGATGTATTCCGTCGGCAAAATCCCCGGAGGCTTTAAAAAGCGCGAAGGGAGAGCAAGCGACAAGGCGATTTTAACCGCAAGGCTTATAGACAGACCTCTTCGTCCGTTATTCCCCAAAGGTCTTTTTAACGACGTTGTTGTAACGGCACAGGCGCTTTCGGTTGAACCCGATATTTCCCCCGAGCCTCTTGCAATGATTGGTTCGTCGGTAGCAATCGCTATTTCAGATATACCTTGGGCGGGGCCCACCGGCTCGGTTGTTGTCGGTATGGTAGACGGCAAGTATGTTATTAACCCGGATTTGGAACAACGCGCAAAGAGCGCTATCCATCTTAATCTTGCCGGTACGAAAGACGCTATCCTTATGATTGAGGCGGGCGCAGACGAAGTAACAAACGAGCAGATGGTCGGCGCGATTATGTACGGTCACGAAGAAATTAAGAAAATCTGCAAATTTATAGAAGAAAAAATCGTTCCCGAAGTCGGCAAGCCTAAGCTTGAAATCGAACTTTATCATATTCCCGAAGAGCTTGATAAAGAAGTTCGCGAATATGCAAGCGCGAAAATCGACTGGGCTATCGATACGTTCGACAGACAAGAAAGAGAAAAAAGACAGAACGAAGCGGAAAAGGAAATACTTGAACACTTCGCTGAAATTTATCCCGAAAACAAACGCGAAATAAAGGACAGCCTTTATTACCTTACAAAAGAAAAAGTCCGCGCAAAGATATTCGACAAGGGTATCCGTCCCGACGGAAGAGGACTTAAAGACGTTCGCCCTATATGGTGTGAAAAGGGAGTGCTTCCCCGCGTACACGGCTCGGCTATATTTACGCGCGGACAAACCCAGACCCTTACGACTTGCACGCTCGGTATGCTTGGCGAGGCGCAGAAGCTTGAAGGTCTTGACGAAGAAACTTCAAAAAGATATATGCACCAGTACAACTTCCCCGGTTATTGCACCGGCGAGGCAAAGGCTCTCCGTTCTCCCGGCAGACGTGAAATAGGTCACGGCGCGCTTGCGGAACGCGCGCTTATTCCCGTGCTTCCTTCCGAGGAAGATTTCCCTTATGCTATAAGGGTGGTAAACGATATCACATCTTCCAACGGTTCGTCTTCAATGGCTTCCGTTTGCGGTTCGACAATGGCGCTTATGAACGCGGGCGTTCCTTTAAAAGCTCCCGTAGCGGGCGTTGCGATGGGACTTATAAAAAATCAGGAAACAGGAGAATTTAAAGTTCTTACCGATATTCAGGGGCTTGAAGATTTCCTCGGAGATATGGACTTTAAGGTTGCGGGAACGACTAAGGGTATTACAGCAATCCAGATGGATATTAAAATTAAGGGTATATCCGAAGAAATTATGCATACCGCAATCAATCAGGCGAACGAGGGAAGACAGTTTATTCTTTCCAAGATGCTTGAATGCGTTCCCGAAGTTGCTTCCGAACTTTCGGTATATGCTCCCAAGATTGTAAGCTTTGAAATCGACCCTGAAAAAATTGGCGACGTTATCGGTAAGCAGGGTTGCGTAATCAAAAAGATAATGGAAGAAACGGGTACGGAAATCGAATTTAACGATGACGATAGCGGCCGCGGATATGTTGCTTGTGTAGGACCTGTTGAAAACGCTTTGAAAGCCAAGTCGATTATTCTTAATATTGCGCACGACCCCGAAGTCGGCGATATGTTTGTAGGAACAGTCGTAAGAATTCTTAATTTCGGCGCATTCGTTGAATTTGCTCCCGGTAAAGACGGTATGATTCATATTTCAAAGCTTTCCGATAAGCGCGTTGAAAAGGTTGAAGACGTTGTTAAAATCGGAGATTCCGTAAAAGTTGAAATAATTAAAATCGGCGATAAGGGCATCGACCTCAGATTGCTTGAAAAATTATCTTAAGATAGAATAACTTTATATATAGAAGCGCCACGCAACATATTGTTGCGTGGCGCTTTAAGTTTGTATATGTTAATATTTTCTTATTTAAGTCAGTGTAGTAAAGTGCGACCTTAACACATTTTGTACAGATTTATAATTTTATTGCGGTTTTTAGCACAGATATGGATAAATCGCTTGTCAAAAACTGATACGCTGCAATCGTAATGTGTATAAAATTCGGCACGAAAACTAAACTTTGAGCTGGGGCAATGTTTGTAATTTATTAATTAGATTAAGAATAGCAATAATGTGTCTTAAATTAAAAATCTTTTAAACTTTTGTGATTATTTAAACATATCGTTAAGCTTT
This sequence comes from uncultured Christensenella sp., assembly GCA_910577375.1. Classification (GTDB taxonomy): domain Bacteria; phylum Bacillota; class Clostridia; order Christensenellales; family Borkfalkiaceae; genus Coproplasma. Next base: position 440,211 of record CAJTLT010000001.1, on the reverse strand, counting down.
GTTAGGTTATCGTTAGGCGGTTTTTTTGAAGAGCAGTTTAATTATTTGATAGAATATAAATAATAGAAAAATAGAAGAAGTTTAATGTATGGAATATGGAACTGTATACATTAATGGATTTTATAATGATATAAATACAAATAAAAAGAGATTAACCGCGGCTGATTGCCGCGGTATTATTTAACACTTAAAGCAAACAAAAGTTTATTTTTTGTAAAAACCGCCGTGTAAACAGTTGTAAAAAACTTTGGAAAAGGTTATAATTTATGTAGGTTATGAAGTTTGAATTACATTCGAAATTTAGTCCGACGGGCGACCAGCCTGAAGCGATACAAAGCCTTACGGAGGGCGTACTTGACGGTATCAGAACGCAGGTTCTCGTAGGCGTAACGGGCAGCGGTAAAACGTTTACTATGGCTAACGTTATCAAAAACGTTAACCGTCCTGCGCTTGTGATTGCGCATAATAAAACGCTTGCCGCCCAGTTGTGCAACGAGTTCAAGGAGTTCTTTCCTAATAACCGTGTGGAATATTTCGTTTCTTATTACGATTATTATCAGCCGGAAAGCTATATACCGTCTACCGATACTTATATCGAAAAGGATATGAGTTTAAATGACGAAATAGATAAATTGCGGAACTCTGCTACAAGCTCGCTCGGCGAACGAGAGGATGTAATTGTTGTTGCTTCGGTAAGCTGTATTTACGGTTTGGGTGCGCCTGAAGAATATTTTCGTTTGGCGATATCTTTACGTCCCGAAACGGAAATGGAGCGTGACCAACTTATAAAAAAGCTTGTTGAAATTCAGTATGTGAGGCGGGATATCGATTTTCAGCGTTCTTCGTTCCGTGTGCGCGGCGACGCGGTGGAAATCTTCCCCGCAAGCAATTCCGAGATTGCGGTTAGGGTGGAATTTTTCGGCGACGAGATAGACCGAATTTGCGAAGTGGATGCGCTTACGGGCAATATAATTTCAGAGCTTAAACACGTTCTGATATTTCCTGCAAGCCAATACGCCGTAGGAAACGATAAAATGCAATCTGCGCTTTCAATGATTGAGTGCGATATGCATGACGAAGTGCGGGCATTTCGCGAAGAGGGAAAGCTGTTGGAGGCGCAAAGGCTGGAACAGCGCACCACATACGATTTGGAAATGATGCGGGAAATAGGTTATTGCAGCGGAGTGGAAAATTACAGCCGTTATTTTGACGGACGTTCGCCTGGTGAACCTTCGTTTACTCTTCTGGATTATTTTCCCGCCGGAAAATTTCTGGTGTTTATAGACGAAAGCCATATGACGATACCGCAAATACGCGCAATGTATCACGGCGACCGTTCAAGAAAAGAAAATCTTGTCGGTTACGGCTTCCGTTTGCAATCGGCTTATGATAACCGACCTTTAACTTTTGAAGAATTTGACGAGCGCGTTCCGCAGCTTATATGTGTTTCGGCAACGCCCGCGCCATATGAAATGGAGCAGGCGGGCAATGTGGTGGAACAGATTATCCGCCCGACGGGACTTGTTGACCCAGAAGTTGTTATCCGCCCCACAAAAACTCAGATTGACGATTTGCTTGGCGAGGCGAAAAGCGTTATTGCTTCGGGCGGGCGCGTGCTTGTCACCACTATGACTAAGCGTATGGCGGAAAGCCTCACGGATTATCTTAAAGAACACGGATTGAGGGTGCGCTATATGCACAGCGATATAGACGCGCTGGAGCGTATAGACATTATAAACGGATTGCGCGGCGGGGAGTTCGATATTCTTTGCGGTATAAATCTTTTGCGAGAAGGGCTGGACTTGCCCGAAGTAAAGCTTGTGGCAATACTTGACGCTGATAAAGAAGGATTTTTGCGGAGCGAGACTTCGCTTGTGCAGACAATCGGAAGAGCGGCAAGAAATGCGGAAGGGCGCGTTATAATGTATGCCGATACCGTAACGGGCAGTATGAAAAGGGCTATAAGCGAAACGGAGCGCCGCAGAAAAATACAGTCCGCTTATAACAAAGAGCACGGTATTGTGCCTAAAACCATTATGAAAGAGGTTAAAAATTCAATCGGAATTACGGGTAAAAAATCTTCTGTTGACGATATAAAACCTAAAGATATCCCTCAGGAAATAGAAAAATTAAAAGCGCTGATGAAGGTTGCGTCTGCACAGTTCGATTTTGAAAAGGCTATAGAAATACGCGACACGATATCACAGTTAAAAAAGAAATTAATGAAGATAAAAAAATAATGAAAGAAGAAATTTTCGTAAAAGGCGCAAAAGAAAACAATTTAAAAAATATAGATGTTCATATTCCCCGCAATACGCTTACGGTGTTTACGGGGCTTTCCGGCAGCGGAAAATCGACGTTAGCGTTTGACACTATTTTTGCGGAAGGACAAAGACGGTATATAGAAAGTCTTTCTTCTTATGCCCGCCAGTTCTTGGGGCAGATGGAAAAGCCCGACGTCGAACTCATAGACGGGCTTTCCCCCGCAATATCGATTGACCAGAAAACCACTTCGCATAATCCGCGTTCAACGGTTGGAACTGTTACGGAGATTTATGATTACTTCCGTTTATTGTTTGCGCGCGTAGGCATTCCGCACTGCCCCAAATGCGGCAGGGAAATCCGCCGCCAGACGGTTGACGAGATTGCGGACAGGGTAATGCTTATGCCGGAAGGCAGTAAAATTATAATCGAGGCACCCGTATTCCGCGGTAAAAAAGGCGAGTTCGTAAAGGAGCTTGCAAGTTATAAAAAGAGCGGTTACGGCAGAGTGAAAATCGACGGAATAATATACGATTTGCAGGAAGAAATTCATCTTGAAAAAAATATCCGTCATAATATTTCGGTTGTTATCGACAGGCTTGTTATTAAAGAAGGCGTTCTGAAAAGACTTTCCGACAGTCTTGAATCCGCTTTAAGGCTTGCGGACGGGCTTGTGGTTATAGACTGTGACGGCAAAGAAGAACTTTATTCTTCGAAATATGCGTGTCCGGACTGCGGTATCTCCATAGAAGAAATCGAACCGAGATTGTTTTCCTTTAATACTCCGTGGGGCGCGTGTCCCGAATGTTCGGGGCTTGGATTTAAACAGATAATAGACCCTGATTTGATTTGCCCTGATAAGTCTAAAACTTTGCGCGAGGGCGCAATAAAAATAAGCGGTTGGAATCTGGATTCTTCCGCGATGACCCAAATGTATCTTAATTCGCTTGCTAAGATTTACAATTTTTCTCTTGACGTGCCTGTTTCTGAACTGCCGAAAAATATTTACGATATGCTTATGTACGGCAACGGCGGAGAAAAAATAGAGCTTGCTTATAATGCTTACCGTTTTTCTGGAAGCTATAAAACGGCTTGGGAGGGATTTGCGGCTAATTTACAGCGCAGATATAACCAGACTTCTTCCGACGGCGTAAAAATCGATATCGAGCGTTATATGCGGACTTCCGATTGCCCGATATGTAAAGGAAAGAGATTGAAAAAAGAAGCTCTTGCCGTGACGGTGGGGGGTAAGAATATCGCAGAGGTCTGCGATATGGCAGTTGATGATTTGACGGCTTTTACCAATTTCGGATTTTTCTCTGAAACGGAACATCTTATTGCGGACAGTATAATTAAAGAAATAGATAACCGTTTGAGTTTTTTGCGGAACGTAGGGCTTGGATATCTCACGCTTTCGCGCAGTGCCGCGACGCTTTCCGGCGGCGAAAGCCAGCGTATAAGACTTGCAACACAGATAGGAAGCGCGCTTAGCGGCGTTTTGTATATTTTGGACGAGCCGAGTATAGGTTTACATCAAAGAGACAACGAGAAGTTATTGCAATCTCTCTTAGGGCTCAGGGATATAGGCAATACGCTTATTGTGGTTGAACATGATGAAGATACAATGCGGGCGGCCGACTATATCGTTGACATAGGTCCGAAAGCCGGAGTTCACGGCGGAGAGGTTGTTGCGTGCGGAACTATAAATGATATAATGAACGAACCGCGTTCGACTACTGGCGATTTTCTTGCCGGAAGACGGAAAATAGATATTCCTTCAGTTCGACAGAAGTCCGACGGAAGATATCTTGAAATTTCGGGCTGTAAGCAAAATAATCTCAAAGGCGTGGATGTAAAGATACCTGCGGGATTGATTACGGCGGTTACTGGCGTTTCCGGCAGCGGAAAATCAAGCCTTGTAAACGAGATTATATATCCTTATCTTGCAAACAAATTGAACGGAGCCAGACAGCTTTGCGGCAAGTACAGTAAGTTTGAAGGGCTGGAGTATTTTGACAAGGTAATTGCCATAGACCAACAGCCGATAGGTAGAACCCCGAGGAGCAATCCTGCAACATATACTGGCGTATTTACAATGATACGCGACCTTTTTGCCGCAACGCCGGACGCGAAAGAAAAAGGATACAAGAGCGGAAGATTTTCGTTTAACGTGGCGGGAGGACGCTGCGAACACTGTCAGGGCGACGGAATTATTCAGATAGAAATGCATTTCTTGCCGGATATTTATGTACCTTGCGAAGTTTGCGGCGGTAAGCGTTATAACCGTGAAACATTGGAAGTAAAATATAAGGGTAAGTCGATTTCCGACGTACTTGAAATGACTGTTGAGGAAGGGGCGGAATTCTTTAAACCCGTAACATCTATTTATAATAAACTTTCTACTTTATGCGACGTCGGTTTGGGTTATATCAAGCTCGGGCAAAGCGCAACTACGCTTTCCGGCGGAGAGGCCCAAAGAGTAAAGCTTGCAACAGAACTTTCAAAAAGAAGTACGGGAAAAACTTTTTATATTCTTGACGAACCTACTACCGGATTGCACAGTTATGACGTTGAAAAGCTTGTAAGCATAATTACAAGGCTTAGAAGCAACGGCAATACGGTACTGGTGATAGAGCATAATTTAGACGTTATAAAATGTGCCGACTGGATAATCGATCTTGGACCCGAAGGCGGAGATAAAGGCGGAAATATTGTTGCATGCGGTACGCCCGAGGATGTTGCTAAGGTTGAGGGCAGTTATACTGGGCATTTCTTAAATAAAATATTAAATTAACAAAAACAGCAAAAACGGCGGCAATTGCCGCCGTTTTTGCTGTTTTTGAGTTTTTATAAAGTACTATGCGTAACATAAAAGACGCATTTGCTTAAATATAACACCTTATTTTACGGTAAATTCATATTTTGGTAGTATGTTTGAACCCATGATTTGTAATTTGCCTTATCCTACTACAGATGGAATATGCTGCGATGCTTTGAGTTTGCAGATTATATCTCCTGCTTACGCTACTTCGGTTGGCGAACTGAACGCAGTTTTGCAGTATGTTTATCATTCGTTGTTTTTTGATTTGAAAGGTTGCAAAGAGTATGCACATACGCTGATGAGCATTGCTGTTGCCGAAATGATGCATTTGAAGCTTTTGGGAAAAACTATACTTGCGCTTGGCGCCGCTCCTACATATACTCAATATCCGCCGAGCAGTTTTAACTTTTATTCATCTAAATATGTTGCGTATTCGTGTTCGTTAAGAAATATGCTGGAGGACGATATTATAGGAGAAAGAAAAGCTATATCCGATTATAAAAAAATGTTAAGATGCCTTAAAAACGAGAAGGTACAAGAAATTGTTTCACGCATTTTACAGGATGAATATCTGCACCTTGACGCTCTTGAAAAAATGTTGTGCGAGCTTAAATGTTGACTTTGGCGCGGTTATGATATAAAATTCGTTTATGAAATATTATGACGTTGCAATAATAGGCGGCGGCGCTTCCGGTCTTGCGTGCGCCGCAATTCTTGCAAAAAATAAAAAAGTAAAAACTGTCTTGGTTGACGCCGGCGAAAGGCTTGGTAAAAAACTTGCCGCAACGGGTAACGGTCAAGGAAATTTATCAAACGAAGATATGACGGCGGACCATTACTATGGCGGTAATATCAGATTGGCAGAGAAGATTGTGTGCTCGGGGGGTGCGGCGTACAAAAAACTTTTTGACTGTATGTTTGTTTCGGACGAGGCGGGGAGAGTTTATCCGGCGGGAAGGCAGGCTTCTGCGCTGTGCGATATTCTTATTTCTCAAATCGGAAATGTTGACGTTATAAAAAGTAAAGCCGTATCTTTGAAAAGCGGATTTGAAATAAAACTTGAAAACGGCGAAACTATAAAGAGCAAGAGGGTTGTTTTGTCTGTCGGCGGAAAAGCGCAAAAGCAATTCAAAACGGACGGCTCTTCTTATAGACTTGCGACGGATTTGGGGCATACGTTAACGCCGCTTTATCCGTCGCTTGTTCAGTTAAAAACCGATACGACTTATATAAAAACGCTGAAAGGAATACGCGCGGAATGCGAGGTTTCCGCAAATGTTGTCGCTAAAAAAGTGCGGGGCGACGTGATTTTTACGGATTACGGTGTGTCCGGCAACGCGATATTTTCAATGTCGCCTTATGTTGCGGACAAGCAAAACGTTCATATATCGTTAAGCTTTTTGCCTGATTTTGACGAGAAAACAATTTATGACGTGCTGAGCGCCCGCCTTAAATCCGGAGTTAATATAAATGATTTGTTATGCGGAACGTTACATAATCAAATAGGGCGGGCTATCATAAAACGCGCAAATTCTGATGATTTAAATAAAATAATTGCAATTATTAAAAATTTTACGTTGCCTGTTTTGGGGACTTTGGGGTTTGATTATGCTCAGGTAACCAAGGGGGGGATAAATATGAACGAGGTTACCGACAGCCTTGAAAGTAAAATAAAAAAGAATTTATTTTTTGCGGGAGAGGTTTTGGACGTTGACGGCGATTGCGGAGGTTATAATCTGCAATGGGCGTTTGCCAGCGGAATAACGGTTGCCGAGGCAATTTTAAAAAGCATATGATAAAGCGGCTTGATAACATAAAACTGAATATAGACGAAAGCGAGGATAAACTTATTTGTATAGCTCGTAAAAAGCTCGGCGGTAATTTACGGTATTTTAAAATTCTGAAAAAATCTCTTGACGCGCGGGATAAAAGCCATTTATTCTGGTTGTATTCGATTGCGTTTTCAGACGAAAAGCAAGAACCTAAACCGCCGCTTAACAAGCTGAAAAATCCTCCGACGGTTGCAATAATCGGCGGCGGGCCCGCGGGGTTGTTTTGTGCTGTCAGATTAATAGAAAGAGGCTTCAAACCGTTAATTATAGAGCGTGGCGAAAGTGTAGAAAAAAGGCGTGAAACAATTGCTGATTTTTTTGAAAACAAGAGGTTAAACGTCAATTCCAACGTGCAGTTCGGCGAGGGCGGCGCGGGGGCTTTTTCGGATGGGAAATTGAACACGCAGACGCGCGACGGTTTAAACAGAGACGTTCTTGAAACGTTTTGCCGTTTCGGTGCGCCGGAAGAAATTCTTTATTTGAATAAGCCTCATGTGGGCAGTGATAAGCTGTTTTATGTTCTTCAAAATATAAGAAAATTCGTTACTGAAAACGGCGGAAAATATTTATTTAACAGTATATTTGATGGGTTTTCGGTCAAAAACGGCAGAATTTGTGCGATATCCGTTAAAAATTCGGTTACAGGTGCAACGGAGAAATTTATTGTTGAAAACGTTGTGCTTGCGCTCGGGCATTCAGCCAGAGATACTTTTAAAATGCTTCACGGGTTGGGCGTTGTTATGCAACCGCGGGATTTTGCGGTTGGCGTGCGGATAGAACATATTGCCGATGAAATCAGCCGTTCGCAATACGGAAAAAATTTCCGTATGCTGCCGGCTGCGGATTATAAATTTGTTTCACACGCACACGAGCGTACGGTTTTTACTTTTTGTATGTGCCCGGGCGGCGTTGTCATACCTTCCGCGAGCGAAGACGGCGGCGTGGTTACGAACGGAATGAGCCTTTATGCCCGTGACGGTATAAATTCCAATTCTGCACTTATGGTTCAGATGAAAGCCAGCGATTGGGGTGGCGGATTATTCGATGGTATGGAATTTCAGCGAAAAATTGAAAAATCGGCCTTTGTCGCGGGCGGAAGTAATTACGGCGCGCCTGTTCAGCTTTACGGTGATTTTGCAAAGGACAGAAATTCGTCTGCTTTTCGTTCCGTTACGCCGACTTATTCAGCGGGAACGGCTTTTGCTCCGATAAATGAAATTCTTCCGAAAATTGCGACGGATGCGTTAAAGGCGGCGATACCCGACATTGACAGACGGTTGAAAGGTTTTGCAAGCCCTGACGCTGTATTAACCGCGGTTGAAAGCCGTTTTTCATCGCCTGTAAGAATATTGCGCGATTTGATTACTCTTGAAAGCGTTTCTGTAAAAGGGCTATATCCGTGCGGAGAGGGGAGCGGATATTCGGGCGGAATAACAAGTTCGGCTGCGGACGGTTTAAAAATTGCCGAAATTATTTACCAAAAATGCCGTAATTGTATGTAAATTCATTTAATTATCATAATTTGAACACAAAAGGCGGTTATAATCATAAATGTAAAAACCGCATACACTCAACTTTTTTTCATATTCTCTCAGAGGGGACCAAGCTTTTTCGGCTTGGTCTCTTCATTTAAAACGAAATTTCAAAAATTGCATAAATGTATAAATTCACAATTTATTTTTTACTGAAATAAAAAGAATTTGAGCGGCATTCATAAGCTTATTAAATATATAATAGTATTTTTTTATTGCGCGTATAAGTGTTGCTTATAATTAAGTGAATTTTTTCATAATTAATCTTAAAAGTCCGCTTAATTTACTTGCATTTTACTTTTTATTTAATGTATAATTTTAACGTATGAATTTTTTGAGCAGTTGCGCAAACTCTAAATTAAGGTAAGCGTTTAAAGGCTCTGCCATAATAACGGGCGCGGCGGGCATGCCGCGCGGCAAGTATACACGAGGTTTGGTTGATGAAAGATTTGAAAGATAACAACGGGATTAACGGACAGGAAAACGGCAATGAAACCGTGACTAATGAAGTCCGCGAAACGGAAAGCGCGAAAGAAAAGACTTATAAGCTTCCTTTCGTCAAGAATCCCGTACGTAAAATAACGCTTATCAGAATTATCAGCATATCCGCGGCGGCGGTTGTGGCTGTTGTTGCGCTTATTCTGGGGCTTGTTCTCGGTCTCAGAGGGAGCAAGCAGGAGTTTACAGTTACGTTCGAGAGTGCAGACCACGTTGAATATTCATGCGGATTGTTTGGCGACGCCGCGTACAAAGACGGCGAAATAAAGGTTACCGAGGGCGATACGGTAACGTTCAGCCTTATTATCGATGAGGGTTATACGCAAGCTCCCAGAGTTACGGCAAACGACAACGTTGTTTCGTTGGTTTCGGGTTCTTATAGCTTTACGGTAAAAGAAAACGTAACCGTAAAAGTTACGGAAGTTTTTGAAATTGCGATTGAACTGAACGGCAGCGGAACGGAAAACGCCCCTTGGGTGCTTACAAGTGCGCGTGAGATTAATTTTGTGGCGCAGAATGTAAATAACGGAATTTCTGCATATATTCAGGGATATTACCGTCTTAACGACGATATCGATTGCAACGGCGCGGAATTGAACGTTATAGGTAACGGCAGAACGCAGTCTTCGTTTTTCAGCGGATACTTTAACGGCGCCGGACATAAAATTTCCAATTTCGTTATAAATTCAAACGCAATAAATTACGTCGGGCTTTTCGGTTATGTGCAGACCAGCGGAACGGGAACGGATTCGCTTGGAACTATAACCGGATTACATCTTGATAATTTTACGATTAACGCTTATGCGTCGGATACGGCGAACGTTTTCGTCGGTGCGTTTATAGGATACGGCGCAGGAGCAAATCTCATAAACTGTTCTGCAACCAACGGAAAAATCAATGTTTTCGGCAGCGGTTATTTTTCTTATGTAGGCGGTGCGGTCGGCGCGCAGCAGTCTGCAAGCGCTATGGCTACGGACGGCAGTCTGTTTCCTTTTTATTCGGTTGTAAACAAAGTTTATACAGACGTTGATATTTTTTCCGGTTCCGGTTATATACTCGGCGCGGGCGGCATTACCGGTTTTGTATTTTCCGAGCATGAAATGTCTCAGTCGATAATAACTAACAGTTATTCTTGCGGCGGAATTTACGGGGCACTCCGTTCGGGCGGTATAGCGGGTATACTTGATAATTATTCTGCGATATCGAATTGTTATTCTGCCGGAGAAATCGAAGCTTATTCTTCGGTTGCGGTTGACGGAATGTCTGTTGATTTATCTGCGTTTGCCGGCGGTATTGTTGGTTATTCCGGACTTAATACGGTGGTTTCGGACAGCTTTTCTACAGCGTCTACTTATGCAAAAGCGACAAACGGAAGCAAATTCGAGCATACCGACGGTTTGGTTGCGGGCGTTTCCGAATCGACTGTTACGGAGCGTGCTATAGTAATAAATAATTGCGAGCATCTTAATTCCGCGCCTAATGCGGCTTATATAAAGAATACGCTTGGTTGGAGAGATTGCGACTGGGTGATAACAGACGGCGCGCTCCCTGTAATTAATACTTCTGCGGCGGCGCAGAATGTTTTTACGGTATCGCTTGATTATAACGGAAAAACCGTGAAAGGAGAATCTGTTTCGGCTGTAAACGTAACGTTTGGAACCAAAGATTTTTATTATAAACCTTTGAGCGGATATTTCTTTATGAGCGACGCTTTGTTTGAAAGGACTTATGTTTCCGACGACGCGTTTACTTCTTTCGGATATTTCTTCGATAAAGAATTAAAAAAGAAAGCTCCTTACGGATATATTCCTTTAAGAGAGACTACGCTTTATATCGGATTTGCCGATTATTCCGAAGTTGCAGGCACTTATATCTATAATAATGGTAAAGGGCGCACGGTAACTTTGACTTTGGACGTTTCTGGAGAATACGTTTACGAGGACGGTTTGACACAGTATTCGTCTTACGGCTACGATGGTGAAAACATTGTGTTATACGACGCGCTTTTTGCAAGATATTCCGACAAGGAAAGAGGGGATTCGCCTAATCTTTTCTATGACGAATACCATTTTGCGGGAATTAAGGAAGGCAATACTTTAAAACTCTACGACGGCGAGTACTTTACTGCAGACAGACCTATAGAGTTCAATAAATCGGGTTCAGCTGCGACAAACGCGTTTATCGGCGTGTGGGAAAAGTCGGCGACAATAAATAAAAAATATGAATTTAAATCAGATAACAGCTGGACGCTGAAACGCGGAGACAAGGTGCTTGACAGCGGTACTTACTCGGTAACTGACGGCGTTGCGACACTCAAAACGGGTGTGGAAGCGAAAATAAATTCCAACGGATTACTTTCGGTTGACGGCGAGTTATATTGCTATGAAAACAGCTATTTCGGAACATGGTTTGACGTTGAAACCGGCAGTTATATTTCGTTTAACGGCTACGGCAGCAATCTCACCGGCGAAGTTATAGTAAATTTAAACAATTCTTTACAGAGATTGATATACGTATATGACGGGTTCTTTGACGACGGCGCAAGAAGCGTTACTTTACTGAATCCCGAAGATATGTCGCTTTTCGGTTATCTGACTTTGAAAAATAACGTTTTAAGCGGCGTTTTATACAGTTCTGCTGCTGGAGGGGTTGTTGACGCGGGTAATTTCCGCCTTACGGACGATTATGTCGGCGAATGGATAACAGAACAGGACGGCGGTTATAAGATTATCAATTTTAACGGCTTTGGAATTTACAACACAAACCAAAACGGCGCTGCGAGTAATTCGGGTTATGTTGAAATTGACGGAATAAGATACGAATATACCGTTGACCCCGAAAATGAATTGAAAGGCAGTTTTTATATCGGCGGCGTAAAGTATGAACTTGAATTTAACGACGATACGAAAACCGTTACGATAAGCCAAGGCGCAGATAAAGAAGTTTATGGCAGAAAGGATATAATGTATGAATATCCTTTGATTGACGACGACGGAAATATTTACCGCTTTAACGGCGGAAGCGCTCTTTCGATTGGCGGAGAGTTGGAAGTTACTAAAACCGACGGTACTACAGAAACTTTCAATTATAAAATTACAGACAGTAAAACCGACGACAATAATAATTTAAAAGACGTAACTATAAATCTCAATAACGGCGTCGGTTCGATTACGGTAGTAAATAACAAACTTATATTTAAGGCGACTGCAAGCGCAGACAGTATTGAACTGTATTTGTATTTGCCTTATTCGTCCACAACTCCCTGGGCGGTAACCGATAATCCTTATAATTTCACAATCGGCAAGTTCGATTTGAGTTATACAGCGAAGGGTAAGTTTATGAATATGGAAGGCGAGGCGACTTACACTTATAACAAGAGCGGCGGTTATGTCAGCGTTCCTTATATTACTGGAAGTATGACGTCGTATACAACGGAATATCTTATTCTGCTTGACGACGGAAATATTGCTATTTCTTCTTATCCTTATCTTGTAGCGGGCGATTACTTGTATTCCGCGCCTCAGGACGAAATGTACGGCGTTTGGTATTACTCGCAGGACAAAACGCGCACTTTGCAGTTTGACGGAGTTGCGGACAGTAAATATACTTCCGGGGTTGTTCGTGAATTTGTTGCAAATACTAACGTTAATTCGTATTTCTATACACGTCGTTTCGGCAAGATATATTTATGGCAATATAATGACGACAGTAAGGTATATGTGCTTGAATCCGTTGCTTATACTGCGGTCGGAGAAAATATCATAAACAACGGTGCGCGTCGTGCTTATAAAATTACCGAATTTGTTGCTGACGAGACTCCTGTATGTTCTGTTACCGACGGAGAAACGGAATACGCATTCTATCTTGACGGCAGCCTTACAGAAGACGGAAAGAAAGGCTCTTATGAGCTTTTGGATGTAAACGAAAACACAGTAAGCCTTATTATCCATATGGCGGGCGACGACGACCGCACGGCGGAAATAGACGTTAAAAACAAAACTATAAGGTTTATCGGTTAAAGAGGATATATATGAGTTTATTCAGGAAAAAAATCAGGCGTACGGCAATTGCGGGACTTTCGTTGACACTTTGTGCAACGCTTACTGCAAGCTGTGCAATGATAAATATTGAAAATAAGCCGAAGGTTCCTTCTTCGGAAGTAAAGGACGTACAGTTTACCGACGTTACCGATAAATACGATACAAGCGGTTTAATTGCGCAGAATTTTAACAGTGCAGTTTTGCCCGGAGAAAAATCATATGAAACGAGGACCGTAATAGTTTATCTTAACGGCGAAAGCGTTCTCGACAGTATGAGCGAATCGCAGACTGTTGCCGACTATCTTTCGACGAACGAAGGACGTTCACAGTTAAGAAGTATAGACAGAGAGCAAAGAACTTTCCTGAATAAGCTTGATTCGCAAGGTATCAATTATAAGCTGAAGAGCAGCTATACGACCATAGCGAATGCCGTTGCGGTTGAAATTAATACTTCTTACGTTAAAAGAATAAAAAATATGGGCGGAGTAAGCAGCGCTGTTTTAAGCAACACTTATCTTGCTCCCCAAACTTATGAAACCGCACAATCTGTGAGTTTGCCTACTAACGATGCTAACGTTTACCCTACCGGTATATATGATTCTTCAATAGTAAGCAATGAAAGCTGGGGTAAAGGCGAAGGTATGGTTGTTGCCATACTTGATACGGGTCTTGATTATACCCACAACGCTTTCCAAACGATTCCCAACGTGCAGAGCATGAGCGTAAACGATGTTTCTGCCGTGCTTGCGCAAACAGAGGCTTTCAAAAGAACTGCGGCTCTCGGCGGAACTCTTACGGCTGACAGCTTGTATGTGAGCGGAAAAGTTCCTTTTGCATTCGACTACGCAGATAATGACACAGACGTATATCCTTCTTATTCCAATCACGGTACGCACGTGGCGGGTATTGTAGGAGGATATGACGAAGACGGATACGACGATAAAGAGGGAACGCATATTGACGAAACTTTCAAGGGCGTTGCTCCTCAGGCTCAGCTTGTAATATGTAAAACTTTCACGGATAATCTTGACGATTCCGCTTTGGGCGGCGCGGAAAGTGAAAATATAATGTCTGCATTAGAGGATTGTGTTACTTTGGGCGTCGACGTTATAAACATGAGCCTTGGTTCGACGGCGGGTTTCACTACGACTGACGACGGAGACGACGAAGGCGAACACTTTAACAAGATATTCGAAAGTATCAGAGAAAGAGGTATAAGCCTTATCTGTGCGGCAAGTAACGATTACAGCGCAGGATTCGGCAGTATTTACGGCACTAACCTTGCAACAAATCCAGATTCTGGCACCGTTGGTTCGCCCTCCACATATTTTGCGGCTCTTTCGGTTGCAAGTATCAGCGGACAGGAATCGGAATATCTTGAAGCAAGCAACGGTAAAGCGATATTTATTGAAAATTCCACAAACGGAAACGGAGTTTTCTATAATTTCGTAGATGAGATTTTAGGCGGCGAAGAAGAAAAGGAAGTTGAATACGTAGTTGTCGGTTCGGGACAGCAGAGCAATTATACCGGCGTTGCGGGGGAACTCGTAAAAGGCAGAATCGCTTTGGTTAAGCGCGGTATAAACACTTTCCAGGAGAAAGTTGAAATAGCTATCGCTGCCGGTGCAATCGGCGTAATTATATGGAATAACGTTTCGGGCACTATAAGAATGTCGCTCGGCGATATTCCGGAAAGCAAACTTAAACCCACGGCTTCCGTAACAATGGACGCCGGTAACGAGCTTGTAAGACTTGCAAGCAGCGGGCAGAGCGGTATTGTCGGAACGCTTAAAGTTAAAAAGGACAATGCGGCAGGTCCGTTTATGAGCGCGTTCTCTTCTTGGGGAACTACCAACGATTTAAGGATTAAACCCGAAATTACGGCGCACGGCGGGGAAATTACTTCTACCGTACCCGGCGGATATGCGGAACAGAGCGGTACTTCGATGGCTTCGCCTAATATGGCGGGTTTGACTGCTCTTGTAAGAAACTATATCGTTAACAGTAACGACCTCAGACCTTATATAACGGATAACGGAACAGTGAGCGGAAATATAGTTCAAAGCAAAGTAACCCAACTTGCAAATCAACTTGTAATGAGCACCGCTACGACCGTTTACGACGAAGCAAATCTTGCATATTCTCCCCGCAAACAGGGTTCGGGACTTGCAAGCCTTAAAAATATAGTAAATACAAAGGCATATCTCTTTACTGACGAAGAGAGCGACGGCGAGCTGTATTATGAGGGTAAGGATTGCAGACCTAAAATCGAGCTTGGCGCGGACGAGGCGGAAAAGGGAGAATATACTTTCAGCTTTAAGATAAAGAATTTCGGTTCCGACGTTCTCAATTTTACGCCGCAGTCGATTTTTATGACGGAAGAGATTGACAGCACGGGCATAGCGGTTGCGGAAAAAGCGCATATGCTTAACGATAACGCAGCGTTTAAAGTCGACGGTAATACGGTAACGGATAAAATTTCTGTAGGCGCGGGCGAAACTAAACTTATAACGGTAACTTTAAAGCTTACCGACCTTGAAAAGGCATATATCCGTGAAAACTTTAAAAACGGAATGTTTGTAGAGGGATTTATAAAGCTTGTCGGCGAGCAAGACGAGAACGGCAACGGTCAATGCGATTTGAATGTGCCTTTCCTTTCGTTCTTCGGCGACTGGACCAAAGCCCCTATGCTTGATTATACGGCTTTCGAAATAGCTGAAAATCAACAGGATTCTTCGGTTCTGGAAGAAGAAAAAATAAAAGAAACCGTTTGGGCTACACAGCCTTACGGCGCTTATAACGGCGATAATTTCATAATTCCGCTTGGTTCATATGTATACACGTTGCCCGACGGTGCGGACAAAATGTATGCGAACGAAGAATATTGCGCTATTTCGCGTTTCAATGAAATTATAAGCGACGACGGAAGGGGCAATTATGCTACCGTATATGAAATAAGATGCGTTTATGCGGGGCTTCTCAGAAATGCGCAGAAAGTTAATTATAAGCTTTATGACGCTTATACGGGAGAGCTGGTTTACACCGACGTTAATTACAGAATCAGTAAAGCGTATGCAAACGGCGGTTCTTCCCGCCCCGCATATGTCGAATTAAAGCTTGACGCGGAAGAGCTTGGTTTGAAATCAAACGGCAAGTATCGTTTTGATTTTGAATTCCTTTTCAATAAAGACGATACGCCCAAAGAAGAAAACACGTATTCGTTTGAATTTTACGTTGACTACGAGGCTCCTGTGCTTCGTGACGCAAGATTGAGATATTACAATACTACTGACGAACAAGGCAGAGACGCGCAGCGTATTTATCTTGATTTGGATATATTCGATAACCATTATCCGCAGTCGGTTATGCTTTGCTACGTAGATAACGACGGCGAAAAGCAAGAGATGAAGCTTGCTACCGATTATGCAACTCCTGTAAGGAACGCGAACAGAAACGACGTTACTACGGTATCGGTTGAAGTTACGGATATATGGGACGATTATAAAGATATATTAGCCGTTCAGATTGACGACTATGCTCTTAACCATTCGAGCTATTTGTTGAACAGTTTGAGTTCTGCAGGGCAAATCGAAACAACCGTTAACAGAGGAACGCTTCCCGATACGTTCGAGCTTGCGGCAGGCGAAGAAAATATAACTTTAAATATTAACCAGATGCATAAAGCAAGCCTTGTTTATGAAGGCAACGCTGACCTTTCCAACTTTGAATGGTCTTCGCCTTCGCATTATGTTGCTGTTAAAAACGGCGAAATTGTCGGGCTTGAAAGCACAAACGGCAAATCATATCCGGTACTTGTTAACAACAGAAAAGGCGTTTCTAAAGTTATTAACGTAACAGTTACAGATACGGTTACGAATATTCGCGGGCTTTCGTTCGGATTCGGAACTATAAAGAACACGAATGAAGCTTTGCAAAAAGCCGAAGGAACGGTTTCCGTTTATGCCGGAGAAGATATACAGCTTGAAGTAGAGGCATCGCCCTGGTATTTTAACGGCGAAACGAAAATAACGTGGAAGGTTGACAATCCCGTCGGCGAAGTAGTCGCAACGGTTGACCAGTCGGGTAAAGTTCATACCAAAAAGAGGGGTACCGCGGTTATTACCGCGCAAATCGAAGCAAACGGAACAGGATATGTGTCCGTAGTTACTCTTTCCGTGCAAGACGAATTTACCGTAAGCAATATGTCGCTTACAAGATATCGCGGAGAGGGCGAAACTTATACGAACCCCAAAGGCGAAGTTGAAGAAAACGTTGTTATAGTGCCGTCGTCGAAACAGATAATGACTATCGGCGAGGGAGCATTTGAAGATAACGACAAAATAAAGAAAATTATTATTCCCAAGACCGTTACTCAGATTGAGAAAAACGCATTCAAGGGTTGTACGGCTCTTGAAAAAGTGTACTTTATGAGCGACGACGAGGCTGAATACGATAAGGATAAAAATCCTTCGTTTGTAGCCGATGCGGATTTGTCGCTTATAAACAGAAATGCTTTTGAGGGATGCACCAATTTAGAGCTTCTCGATTTGAGATATACAAAAGTATTTACGCTGGGCAGAGAAGTTTTTAAGGATTGCGTAAGCCTTAAAACGATAGTAAAATCAAAAGCTATCGGAACGGCATATGACAGAGCGTTTATGGGATGCTCTTCGCTTGAAACAATAGATATTTCCGGTATGCACGTGGCGGGAGCAAACGTATTCAGCGGTTGCACTTCGCTTAAAAACGTTACCACAAAGGAATTTACGGCAATCGGAAACGGAATGTTTGCAAGCCTTAGATACATTTATCCTGATTACAGCTATGTAACCGGAGAATGGGAAACTAAACAAACCGATTATGCGGCTTGTACTTCGCTTGAAAGCATAACTCTGAACGGTTCTTCGGTAGGAAACGGCGCGTTCGAAAATTGCGAAAAACTTTCTACGGTTAATTTCGGCAACGGAGTAAAAACCATAGGGGAAAGAGCGTTTGCAAATACGGCTCTTACTTCCGTGACATTGCCTGACGGATTGGAAAGCATAGGTGCAGGCGCGTTTGACGGAACTTCGGCATTCAGCGCGGCGGGCGGTATAACGGTTACCAATAATGCGGTGATTAAAGGCGATACTTTAATAAATTACTTCGGTAATGCAAGCAGCCTTGATTTATCCGTTTTCGGCGTTACGACTATAGCTCCTTATGCGTTTGCAAATAATTCTTCATTGCAAAGCGTTACTGTTCCCGCAAGCATAAACGAAATCGGCGAAAGCGCTTTCAGCGGATGTAAAAACCTCACAACAGTGAATTTTGTTTCGGGTAATAATATAAATTATATCGCGCCTTACGCTTTTTATGATACGGGTATAACTTCGGTTACTTTGCCGAATACGGTAACCGAAATCGGCGATTATGCGTTTGCTTTATCAAAAATTACATCGTTTAATTTTGTTCCGCAATCTTATGCTATATTCGGGAACGGAGTTTTCTATAACTGTTCCGAGCTTGCGCAAATAGAATTGAACGAGAAAATCACCGTGATGGGCGACGCGACTTTTGCAGATTGTTCTTCGCTCTATAATGTAAAAATGCCTGCGGTGACTTCGCTTGGCGCAAATACGTTTTACAGAACTCCGGCATTGGCAAAGGTTGAATTTGCCGCCGATGCGAAAGTTACGGGTACGTATACGTTTGCCGCTGACGATGTTTCGGGCAGACAAAAGCTTACGCAGGTTATTTTAGGAAATTCAGTTGAAGAAATCGGCGCGTACGCATTTTATAACTGTGCCAACCTTACGGAAATAAATCTTAATTTCGACGCGAACGGCGCAAGAACGATTGGCGATTATGCTTTTTATAACAATAGAAAGCTTGCTCTTGTTAACGGACTTTCTCAAGCGGAAAAAGTAGGCGCTTATGCGTTTACAAACTGTAATGCGTTGAAATCTCTTAATTTAACCAATGCAAAAGAAATAGGGGACGGCGCTTTCCGTATAATCGAGGGTAAGGCTTACACTTCTGTTGAAATTCCTGCGACGGAAAAAATCGGTGCGTTTGCTTTTTGCGGCGGTAATGAAAAAACGTTAGTAATTCCGGCAAGCCTTAAAGAAGTCGGAATCGGGGCGTTTGGAGCTTCGTCTTCGCTTAAAGAATTTAAAATTGAAGAGGGAAACAAAGTTTTCTTTGTTAACGACGGCGTTCTTTACAGAAATATAAACGACGGCAACAAGGATACCGGTTTATACGGACTTGTAGCTTATCCTTCTGAAAAAGTTTCCGACGTTTATACCGTTCTTGAAAATACGGCGAGAATAGAAGGCGGAGCGTTCTTCGGAATGCATGCAAAAATCAACAAGGTAGTTATGCCTTATAGCTTGAAATCGGTCGGCGCTATGGCGTTTTTCCAAAGCGGAATAACCGATTATGAGTTCAAGGGAGTAACTGCGCCGGCGCTTGAAACGGAATATTCTTTGATTGTAAATAATTTTGCAGAGGCAAACAATATTAATTTCCGCGGATATTATTACGCGAATTTCGAAAATTATTTCATTTATTATTCCGAACTCGGAACAGGCGTTTCCGTTACGCCGCTTTCAATAAGTTATCCCGTTAACGGAACAGGATACGACAATAATATTTATTCTCAGTATTTTGCAAACCGTAATCATACACAGACAGCTTTGGACGCTAACGCTTATGCGTTTGTAAATTTCCTGGAGAACTGCCCTTCGGTTTCTGAAATTTCCGCATGGAAAGAACCCGAAAAAACAAAGGCGGAAGTGGAAGAGTTTGCCGCTTTGGTTAAATGCGCGCACGAATATTATGACAATTTCAGTTCTGACAGCGCACAGGTAGCGCTTGTAGGCAACGAAAGAATAGAGTTGTTTAACCAAATAGAAGCGATTATGCGCGAAGTAAAACCCAGATTCGGAATAAGCGTAAGAGTTGTAAGGCTTAAAGCAAACGGGGATTATAGGACTGAATACCGTGCAGGCGAAAAGTTTGATATGACCGGACTTAAAGTTATCTTGGTTTATGACGATTATTCCACAGCCGAAGCGGATATGAGCCAGATTAAGCTTGAATATCCTACAGAGGCTTTGCAGGAACTCGACGTTGAAGTTGTTTTGTCTGGTTACGGACGTCAGCTTAGCATAAGGGTATATGTTACTGAAAACGGAGGCTCCGGTTCCGGTTGCACGGCGGGTTGCGGAAGCGTTGACACTATGGGAGGAACGATGTTCCTTACGATTACTGGCGTTGGCGTTTTGCTTGCGGCTTATGCGATATTCCGCAGAAAATCAAGAGGTTGCAAATGATTAAAAAAAGATATAAACTTATTTTGATTTCGTTTTTTGCGGTAGCAGCGGCGGTTTGTCTGTTTGCGGGCTGTAAACTTTCAACCAGTCTTGACGATGTTGTCAACAAATATAATCTCGAATGCAGAGTAACTTACTTTCTTAACGAGGGTTACTTTGAAAACGAGGGAAAAATTAAAGAGATGTATTATACCGCCAACAGCCGTCCGTTAAAAATCACCACGGAAACTCTTGCCAGTAACGGCGGCAGCGGCAGCGCACAGATTAATCCGGATAGCCGCAGAGGGTATAAACTTTCGGGTTGGTATGAAGTTGAAACGAATTCGGAAGGTATTCCGCTTTATACCGACGGTACGGCATATGACGAGGAAGCAGGATTCGAGGCGTCTAAAACCATCAGCATAACTGATAAACTTTATGATTTTAATACCGTTTTGCAAAAAGGCGACCATCATTATGTATGCGCGAAGTGGGAAAAACTTTCCAGTTTAAAAGTTCATTTGATTTGCGACGGCTTTGATAAAATCGACGTTAAAGATAATGACGGCAATGTGACGGCATCTTATAAAACAGGAGATTTGATTAAAGAGTATCCTTTGGATATAAACGTTTCCAATCCCGGTTCCGGCGTGCTTAGTGCAAAAGGATTCAGTTTTGTGTCTTTTTATAAAGATTTAGAAGCAACCGAACGCTTTACCGATTGGCCTGTAAAAGTTCCCGAAACCGTTCAGGAAATAACGATATATGCAAAATATATCGAAGGCACGTGGGAGATAGTTGAAAACTCTTCCGGCGTTGCAAAAATGTTCCAAAACGGATTTAACAATTATTATTTCCTGCCGGAAGTAAATGAAATAGATTGTAGCAATCTTCCTTCGGTAAATGCGTTAGCTCTTTTTGAAGGAGAGATAAACGGAAACGGATGTACGGTTAAAAATCTCAAAATAACCGGAACTATAGGAAACGGCGGAACAGGTTCTCTTTTCGGGGCGATAGGAAGTACGGCAAAAATAAACGATATAACGTTTGAAGATATCGACGTTACGTATACGGTAAACAGAGGTTCTGCAAATATTTACTTTATTTGCAATTCCTTAGCAGCGGGAGCAACCTTTAATAACTTTACTATCGGCGGAACGGTTAACGTTAAATTACAGCCTAATTGTGAACTTGAAAGAGAGAGCGGTGAAACCCATTGGATTTACGGCGGTTTTGCAAATGACGCCGATTGTAATGCAAATATCAACATTACAGACGGAACATGTTATAATGTGATACGGTTGAGTAATTACCATGCCAACGAAAACAACGAATGGGTTTATGACGAAACCGTTGAACAAACCTACACTTATAAATCAAAACAATAACAAAACGGAGGACTAAATAAATGAATAAAACTCTGCGGAAAATAATAGTCGGTGCAGCATGCTGTGCAACTATATTGCCTGTGGCTGTTCCTTTGGCTGCTTGCGGACAAGCGAACGACCCCGAAACGCGTGCGGTTTCTCTTGCGCTTGGTGCTGTAGACCAGAACTTCAACCCGTTCTTTTTTACCCAACAAAATGACGGCGAAGTTGTAAGTCTTACACAAATCCCTTTGATTACCGCCAACAGAAACGCCGAAGTAGCTTGCGGTGATAACGAGGCTACGGTTGCGCTTGCTTATAAGGAAGTTATGTATGACGCAAATGGAAACGTAACTGCCGAGGGCGATGAAAACGGAAGAACGGAGTATGAATTCGTAATTAAAAACGGAATCAAATTCAGCGACGGTGTAGATTTAACAATAAAGGACGTATTGTTTAATCTCTATGTTTATCTTGACCCTATGTATACGGGTTCGTCGACTATTTATGCAACTAAGATTAAGGGACTTGCCGCATACCGCGCGCAGAACCCTACCATGAGTGAAGACGAAGCCGACAACTATACAAGCAAATTCCTTGGTCAGGTAAACGGAAGGTTCAGCACGCTTTTAAATTATGATACCGCGCCTTATACCAGCCCGAAGCCTACGGACGATTTGTTGCTTGTTGCCGAAGAGTTCGAAAGCGAATTGAACAGCGACTGGACGAGCAACGTGGGAACGGTAAAATCTTATGAGGAAAATTACAGATTTACCGAAGACTGGGAAGTTTTCTATTTCAACGAGGGGCTTATAGATTATCAGCGTGATGCTAACGGAGTCAGAAAAAAGGATGACAATAATAAGTATCTTACGACTTTGGACGCCGGCGCTACAAACGACCAAACTCATTTGAGAACAAATATGAATGCCGCTTTGTCGGAAGATAAAGTTTCCGCTTATGCGTCGGCAAATAGTTGTTCCAATGAAGAAGCCAGAGAAAAATTGATGCAGAAAGAAGCCGTTCAAACTTTGTTCGACGAATATCTTAAAGCCGAAAAGAATGAAAACGGTAAATTTACTTCGGCAGACCGCAGAAGTAACGGCTCGTTATACAGACT
This sequence comes from uncultured Christensenella sp., assembly GCA_910577375.1. Taxonomy (GTDB): domain Bacteria; phylum Bacillota; class Clostridia; order Christensenellales; family Borkfalkiaceae; genus Coproplasma. The sequence goes on along the minus strand of CAJTLT010000001.1, from coordinate 417,441 downwards.
GCTTACGCAGTGGAATACAGGTACGGCTGTAAGAACAAGAATTTTAAATAAGATTATGAGCGACGCTTATTCTTCATCTACGGAGCTTGCGGTCAAGAGTATTTCTGGTATAACCACATACAATACCGCGGAAAAACCTTTCAGCGGAGCTACTGCCGGTTCGCCCCTTAAGAGCGGTGAAAATTACGACGTTTTGAAAATAGTTATCAGCGGCGTAGACCCTGCGGCAAAATGGAATTTCGGTTTCACCGTTGCTCCTATGCATTATTACTCCAACGAAGAAATGACAAAGATTGCTATGGAAACTCCGTCAAACGCAGACGTTTCCAACAGATTCGGAGTTAAATTTTCAAACGACGAGTTCTTTAATACAGTATTAAAAGCGTCTTCTAAAACCGCTAAGCCCGTTGGCGCCGGCGCGTATAAATCTTTAAATAACCTTATTTATAACAATAAAGAAGCAAATTATGAGCGCAACGAGTATTTCCATACCGTAGGCGCAGATTTGGAAAACGCTAAAATCAAGTATCTGAAATATAAAACCGTTTCCGATGCGCAGCTTGTAAATACGCTTGCAACCAACGGAATAGATTTCGGTATGCCCAACTGCTCGAAAGATAATATCGCAGAATTGACAGGCAAAGGGCATTTAACGCAGATACCTTACGATGCAAACGGATTCGGTTATGTAGGTATAAATCCCAAATATGTTCCCGAGCTCGGCGTAAGACAGGCGATTATGAAATCGATGAACATTAACTCGATTACCAAAGATTATTACGGCAGTGATTATGCGGCTGTAATTTACCGCCCTATTTCAAAAACTTCTTGGGCTTATCCCAAAAATTCCAGCGCGACCGACGAACATTATTCCAAAGTTGCGTATACGACCGACCTTGACGAAATAGACAGACTTGTGCGTTCTTCCGGATATACCAAAAACGGAGATATTTATGTAAGCAACAGAACGGGACAGCCGCTTAAACTTACGTTTACTATTGCCGGAGAATCGACAGACCACCCTGCTTATCAGATGTTTTTGGCGGCAGCTAAAAAATTGAACGAAATAGGTTTCGATATTACTGTTCAATATGATATTCAAGCGCTTGCAAAGCTTGCAACGGCAAAACTTGCTGTTTGGGCGGCTGCTTGGTCAACTGGTATCGACCCCGATATGTATCAGGTTTATCATAAGGACAGTAAGGCGTCCAGCGTTAAGAACTGGGGCTACGACGTTATATTAAATGACACTCAGAATATATACAATACCGAAAAATCTATAATAGAAGCTCTTTCGAAGGATATAATAGACGCCCGCTCTACAAATAACCGTGACCGCCGTGCCGAAATTTATGAAAGCGCATATAACAAGGTTATGGATTTGGCGGTAGAACTTCCCACATATCAAAGAAAGGATATTGCCGTTTATAATAACACAATATTAGACGGTAAGACTCTCAATACAAAGGCTAACGCTAACGAAGGCGTGCTCAGCAGAATCTGGGAACTTAATTACGTTTAATAAAATTTCGGAGCAACTTATACAAAATGTTCAAATATGTAGTAAAAAGACTGTTGCTTGCGTTGTTTATACTTGTGGGCGTATCGTTAATCCTTTATACGATTATAAGGATAATGCCCGTTAACGTAATCGTTAACAAGTATAATTCAACGCACCAGGGCAGCACATACGACGAGGCAGAGCTGCAAGCAATACTTGACAGATATAATCTCGGCGATAACTCGTTCTGGGGTATTATATACGGATGGTGGAAGTGGATTTCCGCTTTCGCCACCGGAGACCTCGGGGTAAGCCTTGTTGCAGAAGGAAGAAACGTAAGCGAGCTTATATTCGAAAATATGGGAGTATCGTTTGCGGTGTCTCTTATCGCGCTTGTTTTGGAGCTTATTATTGCGATACCTCTCGGTATCAAGTGCGCGTGCAATCAGTACGGCAAACTTGATTATACTGTAACGGTATTGACGATGATAGGTATTTCATTTCCGTCGTTCTTCTTTGCAAGTATAATAATAAAAATATTTGCGGTAGACCTCGGCTGGTTCGATACGCAGGGGCTTCACTCAGGTTATATGTCGCCGGCGAACACGCCTTGGGAATGGTTTATAGATACGGCATGGCATTTAGTTTTGCCTATTTTTATTCTGACTATTCTTTCAATCGGCTCGATGATGCGTTATACCAGAACAAACACTTTGGAAGTACTGAACGCCGATTACATAAGAACGGCGCGCGCAAAAGGACTTTCGGAAAACAAAGTTGTATATAAGCACGTGTTCAGAAATACGCTTATTCCTCTTGTTACAACGCTTGCCGGCGTTTTGCCCGGACTTTTCGGCGGTTCTATGATAGTGGAACAGATATTTGCTCTTCCCGGCATAGGTAATTTGGCATACGATTTAACAAGGCAGGGCGATATACCTTTTATTATGGGTTATGATATGTTCATTGCCGTTTTGACGGTAATAGGAATATTGCTTACTGACATATTGTACGCGGTTGTTGACCCCCGCGTAAAACTCGGAAAGTAGGGAGGAGATTATGGAAGAAAATAAAAATAACCTCGTTCCCGAAAACGGGGAAGGAATTAACGAAACGCCGACGGACGTTAAATTTGACGACCTTCACGGTGAAAATCTTAGCGACAGAGTAAAAACTTTATCGCCTACAAGAACTATTTTAAAAAGATTTTTCCGTTCGAAACTGTCGATTATCGGACTTGTAACGATTATATTATTGTTTTTGATTTCGTTTGTCGGACCTTTGTTTTCCCCTTGGGGAGAAACTGAAGTCGATTATTCGGGTAAAGTCATAATAAACTACGAAGAAACAAGATATTTGGACGAGCAGGGAAATCTTGTTGTCGGCTTTGAAATTACCGTTGAAAAGAACGACGTAAACAGCCGCGCGGATTTTTCGGCGCAGCATTGGCTCGGAACCGATAACAACGGTTATGATATTTTGACAAGACTTATGTACGGCGGAAGAGTTTCGCTTACATTGGGATTTCTTGTAGTCTTGCTGGAAACGCTGATAGGCGTGATTTTAGGCGGATTAGCTGGGTATTTCGGAGGAAAAGTAGATACGGTAATAATGCGTATTACGGATATTTTGTACTGTATTCCGCAATTGCCGTTGATGCTGATATTCTCCGCAATATTTGCGGAGCTGGGAATGGTATCTGTAATCCGACTATATTATATGATGGGTATTCTGACTTTGATAGGCTGGGCAGGTATTGCCAGGCTTGTTCGCGGGCAAATACTGTCTTTACGTGAGCAGGATTTCATGCTTGCGGCAAAATGTTCGGGATTATCGGTCAAACGTAAGATTTTCAAACATCTTATTCCGAACGTTATTCCCCAGCTTATAGTTTCAATGACGCTTGGGCTCGGCAGTATTATTCTTACCGAGGCAACGTTGGGATTCCTGGGAATAGGCGCTCCTCCCGAAGCAGCAACATGGGGTGCAATGATAAGCACTGCTATGGATACCACGTATCTTAACAATTTCCCCAATTTCTGGGTACCGCCCGGCGTTTGCATTACGCTTGCGATTTTGGCGTTTAACTTTGTAGGCGACGGTCTAAGAGACGCGTTTGACCCTAAAATGAAGAGGTAACTATGTCCGAAATTAAAAAAGAGAAAAAATCACATTATATTTCGGGCGCGGAAAGCCGCCGCATTGCAAAGGAAAACGCGAAAGCTACGCGCTATTATGAAAAGCAGAAGAAAAGAAAGATAAAAGAAGAAGAATTCGTCACCGAAATGAACGATTCGGGAAATATTATCGAATTTGACGATTTGCATACTTATTTCTTTACCGACGCGGGCGTTGTTAAAGCCGTTGACGGCGTAACCTTTTCAATTCCGGAAGGGGCTACTGTTGGCGTGGTAGGAGAAAGCGGCTGCGGGAAATCAGTTACTTCGCTTTCTACAATGCAGCTGGTTCAAGGACCGAGCGGGCAGATTGTAAGCGGTTCAATCAGGTTTAAATCCAATACGTTCGACCGTGACGAAAAGGGCAGAAAAATTCCTATATTCGAAACGGAAACGGACGAAAACGGTGAAGAAAGCCCCGTTTTGGATAAGAAAGGCAAGCCCGTAATAAAAAAAGACAGCCTTGGCGGCAATATGTATAAGCGCTCTGAAAAGGTTGTTGATATAGCCAAAATGCCCACGGAAGCAATGCGCAGTATCAGAGGAAGGGAAATTGCAATGATTTTCCAAGAGCCTATGACTTCGCTTAATCCCGTATTCACTATCGGCAATCAGCTTGACGAGGTTGCGCTTTTGCATATAGAGGGAATTTCCAAACAAAAAGCAAAAGAAAGAAGTTTGGAGATGCTTAACCTTGTAGGAATGGCAGACCCCGAAAGCATTTATAAAAAATATCCGCACGAATTGTCCGGCGGTATGCGCCAAAGGGTTATGATTGCAATGGCTCTTTTGTGCAATCCGCGTCTTATTATTGCGGACGAGCCTACAACCGCTCTTGACGTTACAATTCAGGCACAGATTTTAGACCTTTTGCGCAACATAAAGCAGAAAATCAACGGCAGTATTATGCTTATCACGCATGATTTGGGCGTTGTTGCTGAAATGGCTGATTTTGTCGTCGTTATGTATGCGGGAAAAATAATCGAAATGGGTACTGCGGAAGATATTTTCGACAGACCTATGCATCCTTATACGATTGGATTGCAAAAAAGCAAACCGACTGTTGACGGAAACGTGGATTCGTTATATTGTATTCCCGGATTTGTACCAAACCCCGTGGATATGCCCAATTATTGTTATTTCCGCGACAGATGCGACAAATGTATAGAAAAGTGCGCGGGCGATTATCCGCAGTTGGTTAAAGTAACCGATACGCACAGCGTTTCTTGTTATTTGTATCACGATACTCAGAATAAAAAAGACGGGAAGGAGGTTTCAAATGTCGGAAAACGTGCAAAACGCTCAAGTGAAAACTGACGAAGTAGAGCAGTACGACGGACCTCTTCTCGAAGTAAAAGATTTAAAGCAGTATTTTACCGTAGATACGAATCTTTTTGGTAAACCGACTAAATTTCTGCATGCGGTCGACGGCGTTTCTTTTTCTTTGGAAAAGGGTAAAACTCTTGGAATCGTAGGGGAAAGCGGTTGCGGAAAAACCACAATGGGCAGAACCATATTGCGCCTTTACGAGGTAACTGGCGGTGAAATTTGGTTCAGAGGGAAAGAAGTTTCTAAGATAAAGAACAGCGAATTCAACAAACTCCGCCCCAATATGCAAATGATATTCCAAGACCCTTACGCAAGTCTTTCTCCGCGTCTGACCGTGGGTGAGATTATCGGAGAAGCTGTGCGCGAACACGGTATAGTTCCAAAAGAGGAATATCAGGATTATATTTTAAGCGTAATGAAAATGTGCGGATTGCAGCCGCATTATTTTGAAAGATATCCTCATGAATTTTCCGGCGGTCAGCGTCAAAGAATATGTATTGCGCGCGCACTTGCTCTCAAACCCGAGCTTGTAGTTTGCGACGAGCCCGTATCTGCGCTTGACGTTTCGATTCAGGCACAGATTATTAATATGCTTAAAGAGTTGCAGAAATCGCTTAACTTAACGTATATTTTTATATCTCACGATTTGTCGGTTGTAAAACATATTTCGGATTACGTAGGCGTTATGTATCTCGGAACTATGGTTGAATACGGTTCAAAGGAAAACATTTTCGAAAATACTTTGCATCCATATACAAAAGCATTGTTCTCAGCTGTTCCTGTTCCTAATCCGCACGTGAAGATGAACAGAATATTGCTTAAGGGCGATATTCCTTCGCCGGTAAATCCGCCAAAGGGCTGTAAATTCCATACGCGTTGTGAACATTGTATGGATATTTGCACAATGGTTCCGCCGGCTTACAAAGAGGTTGAAAACGGGCATTATTGTGCTTGCCACCTTTATAATACTCCCGAAGAAAACGCCGAATGTGTGAAAGAGCTTGAGAAACTGAAAGAGCTTGAAAGAATAACGGCTCTTGCAAAGGGGTATATGAAAGTTATAAAAAATAAAAAGTCCGATAAACAAGCAGACGGACAGGAAAAGGAAACAGATGTCGAAGAAAAGGCGTGACGACGACCTTGATACCACGACGACCTTTGCGGATATGAATGTTGAAGGTTTCAGATGGTACGACCCGGTTTTAAAAAAAGATGGTAAACGCCGTAAAGAAAAACTTAATGTAAGCAGAAAAGAGTATTGGGCGATGGTCAAAGGAATGATATTGGCAATCGGACCATATATTTTGGGCGCGATACTTGTTTTCGGTTTAGTGTTCCTCGGCGCGTATTTTTGGCTCAAATAAAATAAAAAGCCTTTCGCAATTGCGAAAGGCTTTTTTGTTTTGATTTTAGATAGATACGTTGGTTTCGGTAATGGTTTCAACGTTGATAAGATTTGAATTTCCGCTTTTACCGTTAGGCGTTCCGCCTGTAAGAACTATGGTATCTCCGTTTTGAACAAGTCCCGTTCTTATCGCCGCGCGTTTTGCATAGTGGAAAAGAACGTCAACAGAATAAAATTCTTCACTCATTACAGGGATTACGCCCCAGCTTAATGCAAGTTTTCTGTAAGCGCGTTCATCGGTTGTCATGCCGATAATATCAATCATAGGACGGAAACGTGAAACTGTGCGCGCCGTGCCGCCTGTTCTGGTACAAACCACAATTACTTTCGCGCCTATGTCCTGAGCAAGCGTGCAAGCCGAATGGGCGAGCGCTTCCGAAAGTCTTGTAATTTTGTAATCGCTTTCTTTGATATGCGCAATATATGAGGTGTTGGCTTCGGCTTGTCTTGCGATTTTTGCCATTGCTTTTACTGCTTCAACAGGGTAAGCACCCGCCGCGGTTTCGCCAGAAAGCATAATTGCCGAAGAGCCGTCGTAAACAGCATTTGCGACGTCGGAAATTTCCGCGCGGGTAGGACGGGGCTGTTTAACCATCGATTCAAGCATTTCGGTGGCGGTAATACTGCGCTTGCCAACAATTCGGCAGGCTTTGATAATGGATTTCTGGATACTGGGTAATTCTTCAAAAGGAACTTCCACACCCAAATCTCCGCGTGCAACCATTACGCCGTCGCAAACTTTTAAAATTTCCGACAGATTATTTACGCCTGCCCGACTTTCTATTTTTGCGATTATTTCGATTTCTCCGTCGGGCGAGCCGCATTCTCTGAGCCAGTTTCTTATATCTACAACGTCCTGAGCTTTTGATACGAAAGACGCGGCTATAAAATCAACGCCTTGTTCCACGCCGAATTTCAAATCTGCTTTGTCTTGCTCCGAAAGGTAGACCATATTAAGTTCTTTATCGGGGAAAAACATGGATTTTCTGTTTGAAAGTTCGCCGCCGACAAGCGTTTTGCAAATCACGTTGGGCGTTTCGACTTTTACGACTTCGAAAATCATTAAGCCGTTATTTAAAAGGATTCTGTCGCCGGCGTTCATTTGTTCGCAAATGCCTTTAAAAGAAACGGAAACGCGTGTTTTGTCACCGATAATATCTTCTGTGGTAAAAGTAAACGTATCGCCGTCTTTAAGTTTGATTTTGCCGTCTTTAAAGGTTTTGATTCGGAATTCAGGACCTTTTGTATCGAGCATTATAGGGAGAGGCACTTTCTTTTTGTTTCTTAAATTTTTAATCATTGCGATTTTTGCCGCGTGGTCTTCGTGCGTGCCGTGTGAAAAATTAAGCCTTGCAACATTCATTCCCGCATCTATTAATTCGGATAAAACTTTTTCGTTGTCGCTTGCGGGTCCGAGAGTACAAATAATTTTAGTCTTTTTCATTTTATAAACCTCAATTTTATCTAACTATGCTATTTTAAAATAATTTACGGAAAAAATCAACTTTTAGTTCTAAAATAGTTGCCCGTATTATTATGAAAATGATAAAATATCAGTAATTTGAGTTAATTATACGGTCGCGGGCTATGAAAATAGCGTGAGGAAAGTCCGAGCATCGCAGGGCAAGGGTGCCTGTCAACGGCAGGTGGAGGCGACTTCAAGGAAAGTGAACAGAAATATACCGCGGTTTTACCGTAAGGTTGGAATGGCGAGGTAAGAGCTCACCGTCTCTTTGGCAACAGAGGGAGCCAATTAAACCCCACCCGATGCAAGATTGGGTTATCGGTTGCTTAAATGCAAAGGCTGCCCGTCTGCCGATAACCGTGAATATCGCTTGAGCTTGCAGGCGACTGCAAGATTAGATAGATGACCGTGCACGACAGAACTCGGCTTACAGATTAATCTCAGATTGTTATGACCGCAGCAGCGTAAATTCGTTACTGCGGTTTTTTTGTTAAAAACCTTGACATAATAAACAGCTAATGATAAAATAACAAGTGTTATTAATAACCAATGTTATTTAATGGGGTGTAAATGCCGGCAAAAAAAATTATTACAAAAAAACAAATTTTAGAAGCGGCTGTGAATATAGTAAGACAGAGCGGCATAGCCGCTCTGAACGTGCGCACGCTTGCTCAAGCGTGCAAATGCTCTACCCAGCCGATTTATTTATCTTTCAGCGGAACACAAGAATTGCAAAAAGAAGTTGCAAATGCGGTGCTTGATATTTTTAACGCATATATTGAAAGAGAGATAAAAAACGGTAAATATCCAGAGTATAAAGCAGTGGGTATGGGATATATCAGATTCGCAAAAGAAGAAAAGCAACTGTTTAAGTACCTTTTAATGAATGACGGAATGTATGAAAGCGGGCGCGATAAAGAAAGCTTTGAACAGTCTGTTTTTATGATTGTTAAAAATTACGGACTTTATAAGGACGACGCGAGCAAACTTCATTTGCAAATGTGGATTTTTGTTCACGGTATTGCCAGTATGTTGGCTACCGAATATATAGACTGGGATTTTGAAACGGTGAGCGGTTTGGTGACGGACGCTTACAACGGTTTTTTAAAGAATATAAAAGGAGAAAATAAATGATTATAGAAATCGAAAATCTGCAAAAGTCTTTTAAAGACGTAAAAGCGGTGGACGGTGTTTCTTTTAAAGTAAAAGAGGGAGAGTTGTTTGCTTTTTTAGGCATGAACGGCGCGGGAAAATCCACTACTATTAACATCATTAGCGGAGTTTTACAAAAAGACGGCGGTAAGGTAATGGTATGCGGGCATGACCTTGACAAAGATACGAATAAAATCAAAAACGAGTTGGGAATAGTTTTTCAGAACTCCGTTCTTGACAAAAAATTGTCGGTTTACGATAATCTTAAATCGCGCGCTAATTTGTATGGGATTTTCGGTGCGGATTTTAAAAGCCGTCTTGACGAAATGTGCGGGCTTCTGGATTTAAAAGATATATTAAAACGCCCGATAAGCAAGCTTTCGGGCGGTCAGAAAAGGCGCATAGATATTGCGCGCGCACTTTTCCATAATCCAAAACTTTTGATATTGGACGAACCGACGACTGGACTTGACCCTAAAACAAGGATAACCGTTTGGAACGTAGTGGAAAAGCTGAGAAAAGAAAGAGGATTGACGGTTTTTCTGACAACGCATTATATGGAAGAAGCTGCAACGGCTGATTATGTAGTGATATTGGACGGCGGAAAAAAAGCCGCCGAAGGAACTCCTCACGAACTTAAAAATCAATATGCAAGCGATTACATAAGATTTTATAACCGTTTGGAACAAGCGGAAAAGGCGGTTGCGGCTTTCAATTTACATGTTAAATGCCAAAGGGATTATTTGGAAGTAGAACTGAAAAATACGGCGCAGGTTGCCGATATATTTAAGAAAAGTCCGGAAATATTTGAAGATTTTGAAGTGCTTAAAGGCAATATGGATAACGTTTTTTTGAAAGTTACCGGTAAGGATTTGAGCGAGGTATAAAATGAACGGTAAATTAATCGAATGCAGAAAACTTGTTTCACTTGTCGGGCGTAACACTAAATGTTATTTTAAAGATAAGTTTGTGTTTTTTATGTCTATGCTTACGCCGCTTATCCTTTTATTGCTATTTGTAACATTTTTGAGAAACGTTTATATCGACAGCTTTAAAACCGCTTTTCCCGAAGGTTTTATAATTGATGAAAGCGTAATAGAAGGAATTACCGGCGCATGGCTGATGTCTTCTATATTAAGCGTCAGTTCTGTAACGGTTGCGTTTTGTTCGAATCTTATTATGATTATGGATAAAATGGAAGGAACTTTAAGCGATTTAAGGGTTTCCCCTGTAAAATCGACTACCATTTCTATTTCATATTTTCTTTCAAACTTTTTTGTAACGTTTATTGTTCTTGCGGTAATAATGCTTATAGGGCATATTTATCTCGCTTGTGTCGGCTGGTATATTTCCGTCGGCGACGCTTTTATGATAGTTGTCGATTTGATTTGCGGGATATTATTCGGAACGCTGCTTGCGGGCGTTGTGGAAAGCTTTATAAACAGCCAAGGCGGACTTTCGGCTGTTTCGGCACTGGTTTCTTCTATGTACGGATTTATTTGCGGAGCGTATATGCCGCTTTCCTCGTTTTCCGAAGGTTTGCGCAACGTTTTATGTTTGCTTCCCGGGACTTACGGTGTAGGCGTTTTGCGTAATCATTATATGAACGGATATCTTGAAGCGTTTTCCGATGCGGGTATGCCTGTTGAGGCGATAGACAGTATACGTGCTTCTTTTGATGCAAAGGTAGTAGTTTTCGGAACTGAAATTTCTCTTGGAGCTATGTATGCAATATTATTGGGGGCTTGTGCAGTTTTAATGGCTGTATATATAGGGATTGTTATAATAAAAAATAAAAAGAAAAGATAAAAGAAGGTATAAAAAATGAAAAAATACGAATATGTCAATATCAAACTTCAAAACAATTATGTTGCAAACGCTGTTTTGGCTGAACACAGAAAGATAATAAACGAAATGGCGCAAAAGGGCTATGAATATGCGGGTTTTGTTCCGTCAAAACAAGGCCCGAGCGGAAAAATAGTGGAAATAGATTTGATTTTTCAAACGGAAATATAGATTTTCTTGCATAAATATGGCATTATGTGCTATAATTAACCTAAATTAATTTTCAGGTGATATTATGCAGAAAGAAAGATTGCAAAAATATGCGGAACTTATAATAAAATGCGGATTGAGCGTTCAGAAAGGACAGGAAGTTATAATCCGTTGCGGGCTTGACCAGCCGGATTTTGTTGCTATGTGCGTTGAAGAATGTTATAAACGCGGAGCGGAAAGGGTAAAGGTTGAATGGTCTTATATGCCTGTAACAAAGCTTAATTATAATTACAGAAGTCTTGAAACGCTTTCCGAATTTACCGCTGTTGAAAAAGCCGAGTGGGAGAGAAAGGTTGAAAAGCTTTCTTGCCTTTTATGGCTTGATTCTGACGACCCCGACGGGTTGAACGGAACTGACAGCGAGAAGATTTCAAAAGCAAATCAAGCGAGATTTCCTTTTATCAAGCCTTACCGCGACGCCGTTGAAAACAAATATCAGTGGTGTATAGCTGCCGTCCCCGGAAAGGAGTGGGCTAAAAAGATTTATCCTGACCTTGAAACGGAACAAGCGGTTGAAAAATTGTGGGAAGATATTCTTCTTTGTTCGCGCGTGGACGGCGACCCCATAAAGGCTTGGGAAAAGCATAATGAGAACCTTGCCAAACATTGTGCGGTTTTAAACGGTTATAAGTTTGCTAAGCTTGAATATAAAAGCGAAAACGGCACGGATTTTACCGTCGGATTAAATCCGAAAGGTATATTTATGGGCGGCGGTGAAAATGCGCTTGGAAGCAATATTTATTACAATCCCAATATCCCAAGCGAAGAAGTTTTTACGACGCCTATGCGCGGTATTGCAGACGGAAAAGTGGTTGCAACTAAACCGCTTTCTTACCAAGGGAAGTTGATTGAAAATTTCTGGATAAGGTTTGAAAACGGTAAAGCGGTAGAAGTTTATGCCGAAAAGAACCAAGAACTTTTGGAAAAAATGGTTTCTATGGACGAAGGTGCTGCTTACCTTGGCGAAGTTGCATTGATTGGCTATAATTCGCCTATAAATAATACCGGAATACTTTTTTATAATACGCTTTTTGACGAAAATGCAAGTTGCCATTTGGCTTTGGGCAGAGGGTTTAACAACTGTCTGGAAAATTATGAAAACTATTCTGTTGAAGAGTGCGAAAAGTTGGGCGTAAACAGTTCGATGATACACGTTGATTTTATGATTGGCAGTGCGGATATGGATATAGTCGGGGTTACGGCTGACGGAAAACGCGTGCAAATATTTAAAAACGGAAACTGGGCAATATAATTTAATTGTTTCAAAATAAAGCCGCGGCGATTTTAAATCGCCACGGCTTTTTAATGTTTTAAATTATTTGCAAAACGAAAAATTTCAGATATTGCGTTTCTTCAGCCGATAAAAGCGCGGGGTGGTCGGGGGATTGAGTTTTTATTTCAACATATCTTACTACGCGCCCGCTTTCTCTTGCTGCTTCCATAAGCATTTTTTCAAACAGAACAGTAGTCATATAGTGTGAGCAAGAACAGGTTATCAGAAATCCGCCGCTTTTTACTATTTTCATTGCGGTTAAATTTATATCTTTATATCCGCGGTAAGCGTCTTTTATTTCGCTTGCGGATTTGCAGAAAGCGGGAGGGTCTAAAATAACGGTGTCAAACTGAGTTTTATCTTTACGGAATGTGCGTAAAACCTCGAAAACGTCGCCTTGTAAAGTTTTTATGTTTTTTATTTCGTTTAACGTGGCGTTGTCGCGTACATTTTTTAAAGCAAGTTCGGAAATATCGCAAGCGGTTACTTTATCTGCAACTACGGAAGCGTTTAATGAAAATCCCCCGCTGTTGCAAAAGCAATCAAGAACTTCGCCGCGGCAATATTTTCTTATTGCAAAGCGATTTTCTTTTTGGTCTAAAAAATAGCCTGTTTTTTGTCCGTTTTTTATATCCGCAAGCATTTTTAAATCGTTTTCTTCTATTTCGACATAGTCCGGAACCTCGCCGTATAACGTTTGCTTTATTTCCGGCAGGGCTTCTTTTTTTCTGACGGCCACGTCGCTGCGTTCATAAATTCCTTTGGGGTTAAAAAGTTTTACAAGAATTTTGCAAATGGTTTCTTTGCGCATATCAATGCCGAGAGAAAGACATTGTATTGCAAGATAATCGCCGTATTTATCGACGATGAGAGCGGGCAGATTATCCGCTTCCGCAAATATCATACGGTAACAGTTTTTATAGCCGAGCCGCAGGCGGTATTCGTTTGCGGTTTTTATTGCATTTTCATAAAATATTTCGTCGTCGGTTTCGTTGTTGCGTATAAATATGCGGACGAGAATTTTTGAGGCATGGTTTATGTAGCCTTTTCCGATATATCTTCCGTCGTGCGCAAAAACGGAGGCAAGAGAACCGTTTTTATCTTTGCCCTCAATTTTCGCTACCTCGTTTGCGTAAACCCAACTATGTCCTGCGAGAATACGTTTTTCTTCACCCTTTTTAAGGTATATGCTGTAAGCCATATTTTAAGTTTAGCAAATTGTGATAATAATTGCAATAAATTTGCATTTTATTTCCGTAATATGGTATAATCCAAAAGTATGCGTAAGCTTTTGAAATATTTAAAACATTATAAAGTTCAAGCCGTTCTTGCGCCGCTGTTTAAATTGCTGGAGGCGAGTTTCGAGCTCATTGTGCCTCTTGTGGTATCGGCAATTATAAACCAAATCGATACGGGTGCAGGAAGTACGTCATATGTGGTATATGCTTGTCTCATTTTAGTTGCGTTAGGACTTGTGGGGCTTGTAAGTGCGGTTGCCGCGCAGTATTTTGCCGCAAAGGCTGCCGTAGGCTTTTCCAAAGAGTTAAGGCACGATTTGTTTAAAAAAATGCAGTCTCTTTCTTATAGCGAAATAGACAAGCTCGGAACGGGCAAAATGATTACGCGTATGACAAGTGACGTCAATCAGGTTCAGTCCGGCGTTAATATGGTTTTAAGACTGTTCATGCGTTCGCCGTTTATTGTTTTCGGCGCAATGATTATGGCGTTTACAATAAGTACTCTTGCCGGCGGTGTGTTTGCTGCGGCTATTGCGGTTTTGTGCGTAGTTGTATTCGGAATTATGCTTATAAGCATACCGCTTTATAAAAAAGTGCAGGGCAATCTCGATAACGTAACAGTTGCTACAAGAGAAACTCTTGCCGGCGCAAGAGTGTTGCGCGCTTTCTGTAAAGAAGAAGACGAAATAAAAGGGTATAATGCAAAAAATACAGAGCTGACGAAATCCCAGCTTTTTGTGGGCAAAATATCTGCATTGATGAATCCTTTGACTTTTGCAATTATAAATGTTGCGGTAATTGTTTTGTTGTATGTCGGAGCCATAAAGTTTGACTCGGGCGTATTAAACCGCGGGCAGGTTGTCGCGCTTTATAACTATATGTCGCAAATACTTATCGAGCTTATAAAACTTGCGAATTTAATTATAACGGTTACTAAATCGTTTGCTTGCGCGGGAAGGATAAGCGAAATTCTTGAAATGAATCCTTCGCTTAAAAACGGCGTTAAATCGGTTGTCGGGAATGCAAGTTTTATTGAATACAGAAATGTGAGCGTCAATTATCTTAATTCTCCGCTTAATGCTTTGGAAAACGTTAATTTTAGCGTTAACAGAGGAGAAACGGTTGGAATAATCGGTGGCACAGGCGCAGGAAAAACTACGTTTGTAAATGTTTTACCGCATTTTTATGACGTTAAGGACGGGGAAGTGCTGTTGGACGGCGTCAACATTAATTCTTACGGCGATGAGCAGTTGCGCGATATTTGCGGTATAGTTCCGCAACGCGCCGTTTTGTTTGAAGGAACTATACGGGATAACCTCAGATGGGGAAACGAGCACGCAACCGATGAGGAAATTATGTCTGCCGTTAAAGCAGCGCAGGCGGCGGACGTTATAAATTCCAAACAGAACGGGCTTGACGAAACCGTTGAGCAAGGCGGTAAAAATTTTTCCGGCGGACAAAGACAGCGGCTTACTATTGCTCGCGCTTTGGTAAAAAAACCTCAGATACTTATTTTGGACGACAGCGCATCGGCGCTCGATTATGCGACGGACGCGAAATTAAGGCAGTCTCTTAAAAATCTTGATTATAAGCCTACAGTGTTTATAGTGTCGCAGAGAACTTCTTCAATACGTAATGCGGATAAAATAATCGTTCTTGACGGCGGTAAAATGGTGGGCGTTGGTACTCATGAAGAATTGTTGAAAAATAACGAAGTTTACCGCGAAATACATTATTCGCAGTTTGAAAAGGAGGGCGCTAATGGCTAACCCCTCACAAAAAATTATTTTGAAGCGAATATTAAAACAGTTAAAGCCTTATGGGTTTTTACTTGCGGCAACAATATTTTTTGCACTTATTTCCGTTGCGGGAAGTTTGATTGTACCTATTTTCTTCGGTCAGGTGATAGACCTTCTGGCGGAAGGGTTAAAGGTAGATTTTGCAAAAGTGTTTGAAAAGTTTATTGCAATAGGCGTTACAATAGCTGTAACATGTCTTGCGCAATGGCTTATGAATGCAATTAACAATAAAATAACTTATAACGTTGTAAAGGATATCCGTGAAGAAGCGTTTGCGAAATTACAGATTTTGCCGTTGAAATTTATAGATGCTCATTCATACGGAGATATAGTAGGGCGCAACGTTGCGGACGTAGATCAGTTTGCCGATGGACTTTTGATGGGTTTTACTCAGTTGTTTACGGGAGTTCTTACAATTATAGGCACTCTCGGCATAATGATTGCAATTAACTGGGTTATAGCGCTGATTGTTTTCGTTATAACTCCGCTTTCGCTGTTTGTAGCTAAATTTATAGCCACGAGAACATATTCGCTTTTCAGAAAAACATCGGAGATAAGAGGGGAACAGACAGCTTTTATCGATGAGATGATTGGAAATCTGAAGGTTGTGAAAGCGTTTAATCGTGAAGACGAAAATCTTGAAAAATTCGATGAAGTAAATGAACGGCTCACAAATGCGTCTCTTAAATCAATATTTTATTCGTCGCTTACAAATCCTTGTACCAGATTTGTAAATGCGGTAGTGTATGCGGCTGTTGCGCTTTCCGGCGCATTGATGCTGTTATGGAATACGCCGTTGCCTGTAGTTTTTTCCGTGGGTATGCTAACAAGCTTGTTGTCATATGCAAACCAGTATACAAAACCCTTTAACGAAATTTCCGGAGTAATTACTGAATTGCAGAACGCCGTGGCTTGCGCGGGCAGAATATATGAAATTATAGACGAAAAACCTCAAAAAGCCGACAGCGAAAACGCGTTGACTCTTGAAAACGTAAAGGGTGATATTAAATTCGAGAACGTAGCTTTTTCCTATACGGAAGACAGAAAGCTTATTGAAAATCTCAATGTTTCCGCCAAAGCGGGGCAGAGAATAGCTATAGTCGGACCAACCGGATGCGGAAAAACTACGCTCATTAATCTTTTAATGCGCTTTTATGACCCTAATGATGGAAAAATTTCGGTTGACGGCAACGATATTATGGACGTTACGCGTAAGTCGTTGCGTAAAAATTACGGTATGGTCTTGCAAGAAACATGGCTGAAAAGCGGGACTGTATCCGAAAATATTTCAATGGGTAATCCTTCCGCAAGCTGTGAAGAAATAGAAAATGCGGCAAAAGCCGCTCATGCACATAATTTTATAATGCAGTTGCCGCACGGTTATGATACGGTTATATCGGAGAACGGACTTTCCCAAGGGCAGAAACAGCTTTTGTGTATTGCCAGAATTATGCTTTGCTTGCCGCCTATGCTTATATTGGACGAGGCTACGTCTTCAATAGATACGCGGACAGAGAAAAAGATACAGAATGCTTTTGCAAAGTTAATGAACGGGCGGACGAGTTTTATCGTTGCGCACAGACTTTCAACAATAAAAGAGGCTGATTTAATACTCGTTATGAATAACGGTAATATTATTGAACAGGGCACGCACGGCGAGCTTGTGGCTAAAGACGGGTTCTATTCAAAATTGTATAACAGTCAATTTGCAATATAAAAAATAAACGGAGAAAATATGTTACAAGTAAATAACGTTTCACTTCAATACGGCAGTAAAAAACTTTTCGAGGAAGTCAACCTCAAATTTACAAAGGGAAATTGTTACGGAATTATCGGGGCAAACGGCGCGGGCAAATCCACTTTTTTAAAAGTTTTAAGCGGAGAAATCGAACCTAATAAGGGCGATGTTACTATGGATAAAACCGAGAGAATGTCGGTATTGCAACAGAACCAGAACGCTTACGATAACGTTACCGTTTTGCGTGCCGTTATGTTGGGGCATAAACGGCTTATCGACATAATGGACGAAAAAGATGCGCTTTATGCAAAATCCGATTTTACGGAAGCGGACGGTATACGCGCAAGCGAGCTTGAAAGCGAGTTCGCAGAACTCGGAGGATGGGAAGCGGAGTATGAGGCTCAAACGCTTTTGAACGCGCTTGATATAACGGAAGAATATTATTACACGCCTATGGCGGAGCTTGACGCAAAATATAAAGTTAAAGTTTTGCTTGCACAGGCCCTTTTCGGCAATCCCGATATATTGCTTTTGGACGAGCCGACAAACAACCTTGATATAAAGACGGTGCGCTGGCTTGAAAATTATCTTATGGATTTTGAAAATACGATTATTATCGTATCGCATAACAGACACTTTTTAAATAAAGTATGTACTCATATATGCGACGTGGATTACGGCAAGATCAATATGATGCTCGGGAATTACGATTTCTGGTATGAAACAAGCCAGCTTTTGGCGCGCCAACAGAAGGATCAGAACAAAAAGAATGAACAGCGTGCAAAGGAATTGCAGGAATTTATCGCGCGGTTTGCCGCAAACGCATCGAAATCACGTCAGGCAACTTCAAGAAAGAAAGAGCTTGAAAAACTTACTATTTCTGATTTTAAACCGTCTCTCCGCAAATATCCTTATATAGACTTCAAATATGAAAAAGATATCGGCAATGATATTTTAATGGTGGAAGAGCTTACGAAAAAAGGATATTTCGAAGATTTATCTTTTACCGTTCAGAAAGATGAAAAAATCGGAATCGTCAGCGATAAAAGTACTACGGTTTCTATGCTTTACGACATATTGACTGGTAAAATTCAGCCCGACAGCGGAACGATACGCTGGGGCAAAACCATTTCGGTTTCTTATTTCCCTGAAAACAATAACGAATATTTCCAAGGGTGTGATTACACGCTTGTTCAGTGGTTAAGCCAATATTCAAAAGACCACTATGAAGAATATCTCCGCGGATGGTTGGGCAGAATGCTTTTTTCCGGCGAAGAGGCTTTAAAAGAGGCAAAAGTGCTTTCGGGCGGTGAAAAAGTACGTTGTATGCTTGCGAAAATGATGCTGGAAGGTGGAAATTTCTTGATTATGGACGAGCCTACAAACCATCTCGATTTGGAAAGCATAACTGCGCTCAACAATGGAATGAAGAATTTCAAGGGCTGTATGTTGTTCACTTCTCATGACCAGGAATTGATGAATACTGTTGCAAACAGAATAATAGAAATTAACGGAACGAAAAAATTTGACAAATGCGTCAATTATGACGAGTATTTAGACATCATAACACAGTAATTTTATCACTTCGACAAATGCTGACATAATTTTGTAAAAAAGTCGGTTATTTTTGTAAAAAAATCCTCGAATTATTTACAAAAATGCTTTACAACTTGAATTTTGTGTAATATAATCTCTTCACATCACAAAAAAAGGGGAACGATTATATGAAATCAGAGAGTATAGCGGTTTTTGCAAATAACGAGGATTTTTTAGAAGAAATTAAAAATTACATATCTGATGCGGACGGTTACAATATTTGTGCGGAAGCGTCTAACGGAAACACTGCGGTGGAATTGATAAAACGGAATAATCCGGACGTTGCCGTGGTTGATTTGGTTCTTGCCGGCATGGACGGATTCGGCGTTCTCGATTACATAAAAGAAAATAATCCCGAATGCCTTACGATTGCGATTGGCGGGTTTATCGACGATAAAATTGTAGACCGTGCAATTGAGCACGGTGCGATTTATTATCTTGCGAAGCCAGTAAATTCCAAAACGGTTTTAGACAGAATAAAGGAACTTTCGGCAGGGCGCGCGGTGAATTATAAAGTTACTACGGACATAAGGGACAAGCGTAAGGCAACTTCTCTTGACGAAAAGATAAGCAATATCTTTATTACCATAGGTATTCCTCCGCATATTAAGGGATTTTCTTATTTGAGAGAGGGTATAAAATATGCGGTTGAAGACCCTTCGATTATCAACAAAGTAACGAAAGAGCTTTATCCTAAAATTGCTAAAAAGTTTGTTACGACAGCCAGCAAAGTGGAAAGAGCAATCCGCCACGCTATAGAAGTTGCGTGGAACCGCGGAAGGACGGACGCGATAAGTTCGATATTCGGCGCAAGGGTATATATCGGAAGCGAACGCCCTACAAACAGTGAATTTATTGCGCTTGTTGCGGATAAGCTGATTTTAGAGAGTTTATAATAGTAACAGTTTTTTATATTCATTTCTGAAAATTTTTATCAAAAAACAAAAATAATTTTCAAAACCTCTTGAAAAGTCTTGCAATATGTAATATAATAAGTTAGACGAAGAAATTCGCCGCAACTTAATATTGTTTTGATTTTATGGAGGAAGAGATGAGAAAATCAAAAGTTTTAAAGGCGTTGCTCGTTTTCGGAATGAGCGTTGCTACGGCTACGTCCGTAGTTGGAATGACGGCTTGCAATCCGGAAGAAGAGCATGCCCACACATATAAAAGCGGTTGGTCGACGAGCGCTGAAAAGCATTGGCACGACGCCGATTGCGGACATGACGTGAAATCTGACGAGGGCGTACATACCGCGCCTAATGCGGACGGCAAATGCGATACCTGCGGTTATCAGTTGCAGGAAGTGAATAAACATACCCATAATTATTCTGAAACCTGGGAGAAAGACGCTAACTCTCATTGGCATGAATGTACGTCGACTACCGGAGCCTGTCTTGCGCCCGTGAAAGACCTTTCTTCTCATGTTGACGAGAATAAGGACAATATTTGCGACGAATGTGAATATAAAGATACTGCAGAACTTCCCGCAAAATATACCGAACTTAAAAATTCGGAAAATAATATTCTTGCCGAAACTTTCTTTGTTTCCAAAGAAAAGCTTGACGATTTCGCAGGCTGGGGAACAAGAGGTATATATTCCGAATTTAACGGAAAGGGCGACGGCACGGCAGAAACCAACTATGTTAAAGTTGAAAACGGCATAGCGGAAATGGTTGATACTTCAAGCGGCGGAACAAGTTTGGTTGTTGATTACGGCAGTGTTTTAGGCGTGGTTGAAGGATATATCGAAGTTACGCTTATATCCAGCGGCAACAGCTGGACGTTCCTTCAGTTTAACGGTTATTCCGCAGGTAAGCAAAACGCCGAGGTTTTCGGTTTGAGAACCGATAGCGGTAAAATTAAATACCGTTTAGACGGTGGAAGCGTAATAGCCGGTACTACGACGCCCGATATGGCTGATACAACATATAAAATTTATTATAAATTTGATTTGTTGAGCGGTAAAGTTACTTTAACAATTAACGGCGAAGATATTGTTTCCGATTTGCAAACATCAATAAGCGGTTTAACCGGATTAAAAGTTGTTTCAAGCGATTCCGGTTCAAAAACAGCAAAGGTTGATAACGTTGCAGTTGTAAATACTCCGCCCAGTGTTGACGAGTATAAAACGACAGTAACAGCTAAGGTTGACAGCCTTGTAACTTTGCTTCCTTCCGAAGTTGACGTAACGGAAAAAACAACAGCGGTTAAAGCTGAAATAAATGCGGCGACGACAATAGAAGGTTGTGATACGGCATATAAGAATTATGAACTCAGCATTTGTGAAGATTATAAGTCATACATAATGCAATATATGAACGTTACAAATTATCCGGAAAGTAATTATACCAAACCGGAAAACAGCGAAGTTTTTGCTCAAGCAAAAGCGGCGGGAGAAACTGCCGTAAATGGAGCGACTTCTGTTGCGGCATTGAAAAAAGCGTTTACTGCTTGGGAAAATTCCGTTAAGGATATTAAAACCGACAGTTACTATAATAAAGCAGACGTTACTATCACTGTAAGCGACGGAACGAATACCAAAACGCTTACGGTAAAAGAGGGAGATACTGTTACAAAAGAGCAGCTTGACGAATTAATTAAAGATATTATTCCTACGGCAAACAGAATAGAGGGCTATTATACGGATGCTGCTTGTACAACAGCGGCAACATTACCTTTAACTGCTTCTGCGGCACAAACAATTTATGTTAAATTTGAAACTTTCTCTTCCGAATTGCTTAGCGCGGATACTGCTGAAGCGTTTGCTTTTGAAGGAACTTTAATAAAAACTGAATTGAACGGTATTAGTCCTACAGTAGTAGAAAGACCTGCAACGGTTGACGGAGATGCCTCTAATACTTTCAGTAAAGCATTTTTACCCGGTGGCGGAACAGCGACGAATGCGAAGTCCTATAAAATAACCGCAAAAGATTCCATTACTTTGAAAGTTTATTATTCGGTCGGTGACAGTGGATTTACTTCAACTGACGTAAAAACTAAATCAGGTAATTTGAAGTGGGAAATAAATGGCGGTGCGGCACAAGAAAGTACAAATACCGCAAGTAAAGCAAATAATATTGCTTATGTTGAGGAAATTACTTTAAACAAAGACGATGTATTATTGTTATATGTAAGCGCGAACAGACTTTGCATATTTGCAATTGAAGCAATAGTTTAAAATTTGAAATTTAAAAAGGATATGCTTAGTGCATATCCTTTTTGTTTTTCTGTTGGATAATAAAAGGCCGTTAGTACTTAATGTCTAACGGTCTTTTATTTATTATAACATTAATTCATTCCAATCATAAATATTACGGGGGTACTGGACCTTGTTAAAACAATATCTTCGCCTGTGCCGGTAATTTCAATTTCAATTAATCCGTACTTATTATCGGGCGTTTCAACTATTTTACCGGAGTATTTTTTGCCGTTATATATAACTTCTTTTCCGGCAGTCGCCGTGCTTGTATATATCTTTAAAGTTTTCTTTTCGCCTTTCGCCAGATAGAAAGTTATGGTTGAACCTGAATTAAATTCAAACGCCTGCAAATACGTTTCGCCGTTTACGGTAATAATTTTGCCGGTATCGGTCGGTTTATATGTTTTGGGATTTCCTCCGCTCAAATTAAACGTTTGCCCGCCGTTGGTATTTTCAAGCTTTTGAGTGGAACTATTATAAATTGCTTTAACCGCTTGTTTTGCAAAATCCGTGTAAGCATTTATGATTTCGTCGTATTTTGTTTTATCTTCAAGAGATATTGATTGCTGTTGGGCGGGCGTCAAGCTTTCATAGAGAGATTTAAGTCTGGCTCCGTCTTGTTGCGCAGTAGCAACGTCCGCGGCACCCAAAGCATCTTTGAAATCGAAGAACTTTTCTATTTGAATAAGTTCCGCAAGTCCATCGGTGAGTTTTTTATATGTTGCACCGCCGTTGTGGGCTTTAACCTGACCTTGCTGACCTGTGCCGTCTTCGTTAGTGGCAAGCCCGTCAAACGCGCCAGATACCGCTCCGAACCAATCGTTAAGTTTGTTTAACGTTTCTCTTGACTTTACTTTTGCCTGAGCCAAATCCGGCAAGTCAAGTATTCTGTTTATTACGTTTTGTGCCGCAAATCCGGAATATGTATTCCAAGCCGCAACCAATAAAGAGTAGTTGGTTACTTCCGATTGTCTGTTTGCAGGGAGTTTATTGTATGCAATCTGTGCCGCGTTTATTTTGTTGTAAGAAGAGGCGTTGACTGTACCGATATGGTTTATTCTTGCGATAACGTATTCCACTTGCAGTTCGCTGTAGGCTTCTACGGCTTTTGCGTACCGTTGGAAAAGTTCGTTTGGAATTTCGGTCTTTTCGTTTCCTAGTAATGCTCCATAAGCTTTTTTAGCTTCTTCGATTACCTTTTCACAACTCATCGTAATGGTGGAGGGTATTGAAGCAAGTGCGGTTTTTGCCGCTTCTATTCGGGCTTTTGACGATGCTTCGGTATCGGCAAATTCAAGTTTGGAAATAGTGGCTTCTTTATCTTTTTGACCGGATGCGATTACATAAGTTCCCGCTGGAAGTACGATTGTAAGAGTACCTGTAAATTTGCTTGCCCAGACTTTACCGTTAGACTGGATAAGTTCGGGGGCGGAATCACCGATAGTGGAAGTAGTTACCGTAAGCTGAACCGGTGCGGTAACCATAAATGTGATTATCTGACCTTTTCCTTTGATGGTTCCGCTTGATATTCCGGTTATCTCGTTGAATAAAATTCCGTTTACAGTTGCGCTGGGTTTTGTGGTGGGCAGAGTAACAACTCCGTTTGAAACCGCTTGGGTTGGAGTATGTTCGTTTATCGAGGTTTCGTTTGCGCCGAAGTTGTGTACGCCGGCGTGCTGCATAACTCTTGTTCTTGCTCCTGTTGCAGTATCCAGCAAACAGTCGCTTACCTGATTTATACTGTCGTAATAAAATTTATCCGATTCAATGTAGAATTTTGTATAATCGATATTTCTTCCGATAAATTTACATTCGTTTGCTACGGTTTCCGTACGTTCAGACAGTTCGGTATAATTGTTTTCGCTGTAACATGCGTAATAAATATTATTCCATGCAACGCCTTCGCCGTTCTTTTTCTGCGTAACGTTTTTACAGCCGTCAAAATAATTTGCCTCGCTGAATACAAGGCAGTTTGCCCTGAACGAAGAAACGTAATCTGTCGCGTCTGAAATATAATTATTATAATAGTGGACGTTTGCTCTGCGCGTAAGCGGTTGGCGCGACTGAACCTTATTGTACCAGTTATGGTGTATTGATACGTTATATGTTAAAGAAGTGTCGGAAGAACCCAGTAAATTTGTTTTATGGCAATCGGTAAAGTAATTATATGATAGGGTATAATATTGCCCGCGTTTGAAGTCGCAGCTTCCGTCGCCCTCTTTTTTATCGCTTTCTGCTGCGTTTTCGCATCCGCCCTGATTGAAAACGTTATTATGTATCCAACATCTTTCAACCGGAGATATGAGGTCCGCGCTTGCATCTGACGCGCCGCCGGTTATGCTGCCGGTGGAGGGGTCGACTTTTGTTCCCTGTGTGCCTTCCATCCCGAGGGCGTCTTCAGGATAACTTGTAAATATGAGGTTTCTTGCTTCAAATCCTTTACCCGAACCCGCATATTTGTGCAGATTGTCGTTTGATACGAAGTGAATACCCCAACCCCAGAATTCCGCGTCTTCGCCGATTCCTTCAACAGTAATATTTTTTGCATTGGTAATTCTTGCCATTCTGCCGTTATCGCCTACAGTGCCGCCGAAATCGGTTGAATTGTAAGCGGTAAGCCCTAAAACAAGTTTTGCGGTATTGCTTTCCGTTGCGGGGTCTTCGGCAACTATTTTGCCCGAAAATCTTATTGCGACCGCGCCGTATTTATAACTTAAAGCCTGAATGCCGTATTTTTCGCGCTCGGTATTATTTCTGTATTGTCTGTTGTTTAACAGATATCCGATTCCTTTTTGGACTTTATTGTTTAAATCCGTCCAGAAATACTGTGAAATATCTTCTTTAATCAATCCGTTGGCAGTATTTTTATATACGCTGTCCGAAATATCGTTTTTATTGGTGTCATTGACGTATATAACGAGCGCACCGTCTTTTAGAGAGCCGTTGTCTTTATATGCGCCGACGCCTTCGTCATATTTAAAATGCGCATATCCCGAACGGTCGTATGCATCTACTGTGACGGGAGCGGGGAGGGTGTAAGCGGAACCGGAAGAAGGAGTAATTTTTACATTGTAATCTCCCGCTGGCAGGCCCATGACATCAACTCTTGCATTATTGTCGACTTTGCGGATAAGCGGTTTGTCTACGCTGAGCCAGACAGTATCGGATACGGATTTATATTCAACGCTTGCGCCGTCAGGGTTGCTGTCTGTCCAGGTTACTGCTAAATTTTCGTTGAAGCCTTTAACGCTTTGGATTATATTCCCCACGGATTCCCATTTGGCATAAAGATTAAGGTTTTTTGTTACAGGCGAATTAAAATCGTATTTTGCGGAATATGTATCGTCAACATACCAACCTATAAACATTGAACCGTCTTTTTCCGGCGTTACCGGTTTGACAGCCATACTGTCTTTTTCAACGATTTGGGAAGGAACTCCGTCGCTGAATTTTACAATAAAGTTTTGATTTGGGGTTCCGTCGTCAACGTCCGGCAGAAATTCCCCCGAAACAGAACCGATTTCTTTACTGCCTGTAAATTTAAAATTATCGGTTGACGATTCTGTATCAAGTACGCCGTCCCAATATTTTGACCAGTCTATACCTTCGCTTCCGTCGTCGGGAGGGGTGAAAATATTATCGTTGTTGCCTCCCGAATTATCGGGGTTATTTGTTGTGTCGTCGGGATTTGCATCCTCGTCCACATCGCACGCCGTTGCTGAAATTCCTATTGAGAAAATCAACGCGGCGCAGAGCAGCGCATTAAGCGCTCTTTTAAAAAATCTCATCTCTTCTCCTAATTTATATCATTGATATTATTATACTACAGTATGTTAAAATAGTCAATCAAGATTGAAAGAAATTTTCTAAATTTGAAATTTATTTACAATTTTTGTCTTTAGTTAAGCATTGACATTCACTTTGAAAAATGATAAATTATATATAATATTATGAAAGATAAAGATTTGAAAAAGGGTAACGAAATAACGCCTGTAACCAATAATGAAAATGTTGCACAAGCTTCCATGACGATTTACGATTATGAGCAAAAATATGTAAAACGCCAGAACGTCCGCGGTGCAAAAATTATTTTAAAGCTTATTGCTGCGGCTATAGGTGTATTTTTGTTTGCCTGTTTGTTTTTTGTTTCTATGCGGATATGGGAACTTAACGAGTACGCCGGATATGCTACGGCTGTGGTTTGCGTAATTGTTTACATATTGCTTTTTATCGTGCCGCTTGTAAAAATTTTTAAATCCAGTTATTTTATTGTTAACGTTAATTCTTATACGGCAGGTAAGGCAAAAGCGCATAATAAAAAAGTGCGCTGTGAAATTGCTGATAAGATAATCGACCTTACGGCAAAGGTGGAAGGCGTAGGCTGGTATGATTCCAAAATAGTAGGAGAAATGGCAATTGCTCTAAAAGCTAACGACGATAAAGGCGTAATGCGCAGTTTAACGGCGTTATATACGGGCAGCGTAAAAAAATCTGCGAGAGATTTGATTTTTAAAAGTTCGATGAAATCGGCGATGTATTCTGCGCTTTCCCAAACAAGCAAGATTGACGCGGCTTTGGTTATTGTAATGAATTTACAACTTATCAAAGATCTGGTGTTTTTATACGGTTTCAGACCGTCTGATGCAAAACTTGTTAAAATTTTCGGAAGAGTTCTTCAAAATTCACTTGTAGCTTACGGCTTGGGCGGAATGAAAATCGGCAACAGTATTGTAAAAACAATGGGGGATGCTGTTAAAGGTATTCCTATTTTGGGCACAGCTATTTCTGTTTTGGTTGATTCTTCGGTGCAGGGGCTTACCAACGGCGTTCTCACTGCGGTTATGGGTTATCAGACTATAAAATATTTAAATCAGGAATATAAACTTCAGGAAATTTTAGACGGAATTGAACTTGAAGAAACAGAAGAAGAATTGCAGGAAACCTGCGCGGAAATAGAAAAGCAGTTGAAAGGCAATAAAAGAACTCCGCAGGCGGCATAATTCTTTTAAATTATAGATTTTTTGATTTAACATTAACGCGGATAAAAAAATAAATATAGTAATAAAAAAGAACTCCTTTTGCGGTGTATTTTATATGGATTTTTTTACGGTTATGATATTATGACACGGAAAAATAAAAATGGTTTAATAATTGCGATAATATTTTTAATGGGGTTTTCGTCATTAATTATATTTTCTTCAATAAGTGGCATATTTGAATTAAATGAATTAAATTATCTAATAAAAAATGAACGCGAAGTTGAAGGTAATATAATTAGATATGAAAATACAAGTGGACCGACAGGAACGGGTAGGGGAAATTATACTGAATTTACACTATATTATTCTTATAAAGAAAATGATTTTGAATGGAAAACATCTCAAAGATTTAGTTGCGACCGAACAGGTAAAAGTAAATCCGAACTTGAAAATTGGTGCAAAGAACAAGTTGGAAAGACTGAAAATTTAATTATAGCCAATAATAGATATTGTAAAGTTGCTATTGAACTTCCGTCAATTTATAAAGAAACAAACGATTTTGTATGGATACGCGGCGGAATTTGGATAGGGTTAGAAACTGTGCTTTTGATAATTTTGCTTGTTATCATTTTCAAAGTAAAAATAAAAGACCGCTCATAGAATACCCAATAAATGTATAAATTTCAATTTGCCGTCTAAACCGAAAAAAGGATAGCCCGCCAACTTCGCTTGCGAAGTTGGCGGGCTATTTGTTTGTGTGAAAAATTTCTATGAAAGACATCTTTTTGCGGAGTTCTTTTTTTATGTGCGGCTTAATAAATTAAAGTATGAGTTTGTCCTTTCTTCCGGAAGAGGTAAAAACGGCGGTAAAGCATCTTAATTATAATTTTCTTGCTGAAATACGTTTAAGACGCGGACAACCTATTGTAATCGAATATGCGGGCAAATATTCATATTTGGGGAATTACGGAATTTCTTCCGGAGAAAAAGACAGAATTATTGTCGGAGATATTACACCGGTTTTAAATGCCGCTACTAACGGTTGCATTTATAGCTATACCGAACAAATCAAAAGCGGTTTTATCACTGTTGACCACGGAGTGAGAATAGGTATAGCCGGCGAATATGTTACCGAAAGCGGAAGGGTGAATACAATAAAATGTATTACTTCGCTTAATATTCGTATTCCGCATGAAATAAACGGTTGTGCTGCTTTGATTTGCCGGACGCTTTATAAGGAAAAACCGCAAAGCACGTTGATATTTTCTAAACCCGGACTTGGAAAAACGACAATGCTGCGAGATATTGCACGTTATCTTTCTAAAAAGTCAATTTGCAATATACTTATATTCGACGAGCGCAATGAAATTGCCGCAATGGACGGTTTTGGCGACGGCTTTGATTTGGGAACTGTTGACGTGGTGCGTTGTTATAACAAGCTTGGAGCTATAGAAAGTGCTGTGCGTGCCATGAAACCCGAAGTAATTATTACGGACGAGCTTTACGGCGCGGATGATTTTAAAGCCGTGCAATATGCTGCCGATTGCGGTATTACCGTTATAGCGTCTTCGCATATAACGGATAAAAACAAGTTGCGTTCTATGCCGTTTGATTTTTTTGCGGAACTTGTTTCTGTTAATTCTCAACCGATAATTTATGATAAAAATTTTAATCCTTATAGCGATAATCGCTTTGACAACTACGATAGGGGTATTTCTGTCGGCAAATAAAAAAAAGAGAATGACGGTGTTTTCGGAATTGTATGAATTCAACGAACAGCTTATTCTCAATCTTAAATTCGAACGTAAGCCGATAGATAAAGTTGCCGAAAAATACAAATATATTCCGCCGATTCTCGCGGGAGAAAAAGTTCTTGACGGCAAAGACGGTGAAACGATAGCCGAGTACGCTGTAAATCTGGGTAAAAGCGACGCCCTGTCGCAGATAGATTATCTTAACGGAAGAAAAGCTGCGCTTTCAAAGTGTAAGGATGAAAGTTTTTCAGATTATAAAAAGTACAGTTCGCTTTACGTTAAAATTTTTTTTATGGTAGGCGTTTTAATGGCGGTTTTAATAGCTTAAGGCGGTAAAAGTAACCTTTATGGATATAAGTATAATTTTTAAAATTGCTGCTATCGGCATAATAATCACCATAATATGTCAGGTTCTGAAAAAATCCGACCGCGACGATATAGCAACGCTTGTCAGTCTTGTCGGACTGATTATCGTGCTGACAGTAGTTATAACTATGATTGCGGATTTGTTTTCGCAAATCAGGCAACTTTTCGATATGTTCTGATGTACGTTTTCCGTCTTTGCTGTATTGCCGTAATAACTGCGGTGAGCGCGTTAATTTTAAAAAGTCATAAATCCGAGCTTGTGCCGCTGTGTTTAACGGCGGGCGGAGTTATTATATTTTTATATGTTTTCGATTATCTTTCGGAAAGTGTTGAATTTATAAAAACGTTTACTCAAAGCACGGGAATAGATAACGAAATAATCCGCACCGTTTTCAAGATAATCGGCATAGGGTTTTTAGTGGAACTTACGGCGGGTTCGGTTAAAGAACTCGGGTTCGAGGGGGTTGCGGACAAACTTATTTTATGCGGAAAAATAATTTTATTTGTGGCGGCTATACCCGTTCTTTCAAGTACATACAAAATAATAGTATCGCTAATAAATCTTGTGTAAAAAAATTAATAATTTTATTGCTGCTTATTATTACTTTAATAATACTTGCAGGCGCAGGCGCAACGGCATTTGCCGCTGATGACAGTGTTAGTGAATTGAATGAAAACATAGCGAAGCTTTTGGAAAAACTGGATTTATCGGAGCTGCAAAAATTTCTTGAAGAAAATCCGGACAGTTATCTTTTTAACTTTGGAAATACCGCGTCCGAGATAGTGAAGTATCTTTTAAACGGAAATATTTCTGCGGATTACAGCGGTTATCTGAACGAGTTGTTTTCCATAATTTTCAAAGACGTTATCAGTTTGATTCCAGCGTTTGCCACCGTTACGGCTGTTGCGCTGCTTTCTGCCGTTGTCAGCTCTGCCGAAGGTACGATAATAGGGAAATCAACCTCCAAAATAGTGCATCTTGCTTGCTATTCTGTAATTATTCTTATTGTTTCTTCTATGCTTATCGGTATAGTCGGCGGTTGTTCGGAATGTATTAATAACGTAAAGAAACAAATCGAAATAATTACTCCGATACTTGCAACGTTGACTGTTCTTACCGGCGGCACAGGGTCAGCCGCGATATATCAGCCTTCTGCAATATTTTTATCCGGCGGCGCCGTTGAGATAGTCAGTAATTTTATATTTCCCGCGGCTATGGGCGTTATAGTGTTGAATTTTATGTCGGGGCTAAACAATCAGATGTCGTTTTCAGGGGTAACCGCGCTTTTGAAAAGCCTGATGAAGTGGGTAATCGGTATTACGGTTACCGTTTTCAGTATATTTATAACGGCGCAAAGTTCGGCGTCTTCTCTTTTCGACGGTATTATTTTTAAAGCGACTAAATATGTAATAGGAAACTCGGTTCCGATTGTCGGTAATTTTTTGTCGAGCGGATTCGATATGCTGCAATCGGCGGGATTGCTCATTAAAAGTTCGGTCGGGTTATGCGGTATTGTGTTGTTACTTTTTGAAATTATCCAACCCGTAATATTGCTGATTTCTTTTTCAATCATTTTAAAAATCGTCGGAGCTATAGTTCAGCCGATAGGGGAAAGTACTCTTTACGGGTTGCTTTCAGACCTTTCCAAGGATTCGGAATATTTTATTGCCGGATTGTTGACGGTTGCGTTTATGTATGCGCTTGTAATAATGCTGATAGTTAATTCTGCAAACAGTTTTATATGAAAGTTTATTTGTTGTCTGCGGCGGGCGTTATATTTCTTTCCGTTGTGGTTTCGCTCCTTATACCGGAAGGGAAACTGCATAAAAGTATAATGTTCATAATGCGGCTTATATGTATTTTTGTTTTGATTCAGCCTGTGGCGGGAATTTTTAAAATAGGCGGCGGTGACGGGGATTCAGCGCAGAAGGAAAATTTTATTGATTATACTTATGTGAGCTCTGTATATTCCGAGCATCAGAGCGGAGAACTTGAAAAATTAATAAAAAAAGATTTTGGAATCGAAGTTGTTTGTTCGATAAAAGTGGAACATATTGACGGCAATTTTAAAGTTACGGAAATGGAGGTGGCGCTTGCTCAAAATAATGCAAAATTAATTGACGAAATTTACGCATATTTGATCAAGCTCGGTTATATAAATATAACAGTATATGCGCAAAGTACTTAATTTCGTGAACGACAATAAAAAAATAATCATAGTCGTAATACTTATAATCGTTCTCGTCGGGACAATTTATTTTATAAATAAATCTCAAGAGGATGGAAACACAAAGCAAACCGTAACCGCTCAGAAAAGCGCGGCGGAAGTTAAGTTAACCGGCATTTTAAGCTCTATAGAAGGGGTTGGTGCCACTGACGTTATGATTAACGAGGGAGAAAACGGTATTCTCGGAGTTGTGATTGTATGCGAGGGAGCAAACAATCTGATGACGAGAAACGATATTTTAAATGCCGTTTCAACGGCTCTAAACATAGATAAAAAAATAATAGCAATATATTCAATGAATAATTAAGGAGACCATTATGTCAAAGAAGAAAAAAATTATCATCATGTCCTCACTCGTATTTTTACTTGCGCTGACCGCTGTTTTAAACGTGCTACTTGCCACTAACGTAATTGCTTCCGGCGATAACGCTGTGACGACTTCGAATTATTTCACAACGTTCCGTTCGGAAAGAACAACGACGAGAAGCGAAGAACTTGTGCAGCTTGACAGCGTTATAGCTCTTTATGAAGAGGGCAGCGAAAAGTATCAGGAAGCGGTAGACCTCAAATTGAAAATAGTCGAGATGATGGAAAACGAACTGCTCCTTGAAACGCTTATCAAATCTCGCGGTTTTACCGATGCGGTTGTATCTATCGGAATGGATTCCGA
The DNA here is from genome assembly GCA_910577375.1 of uncultured Christensenella sp. Classification (GTDB taxonomy): domain Bacteria; phylum Bacillota; class Clostridia; order Christensenellales; family Borkfalkiaceae; genus Coproplasma. The sequence goes on along the minus strand of CAJTLT010000001.1, from coordinate 385,514 downwards.
CAATGTAAACGTTTTCGTTAATTCAAGCGAATTGGATTATAACACGGCGCTTTCCATTTACACAATGCTTAAAGACGAAGTAGGCGTTGCACCCGGAAGCATAATAATTTTGCCTGTTTATTCACAAGTTTAACGAAATATTTGCAAAATTTCCGATTATGTGTTATACTACCTTTAAGGAGATAGATTATGGCACACATAAGGCATGACCCTACGGCTACCCAAAAAGGTAAAATAACTTATAACTCGAACATAGTCAGCGGTATAGTTGCTTTGGCTATATCCGAGGTAGAAGGGGTTTTGCTTTTAAATAATAAGAACAAAGGCGTTAAGCTCAGTTTTGAAAAACAGGGTATAGTCGCTGATATAAGCGTAAAGGTTGACAGTACGTGTAACGTTTCTTCGCTTGCTTATAAAATACAGCAGTCGATAAAACATAACGTTGAATCGATGACGAAATATCAGGTGGCTAAAGTAGACGTTCATATACAGGACGTAAACTTCCAGGACAATCCGGCAATATAATAAAAATATTCCCTTAATTTTTAAGGGAATATTTTGTATGTTAAATAGGAAATCATATGAGAACAAAAGCAAGAGAAACGGTGTTTCAGATAGTTTTTGCATCGCAGTTCGGCGGTGCGGATAACGGGCTTAAATCAGCGCTTTATAAAAAAGAAAAACTTACAGACGACGATATCGTTTATGCTGAGAATGTTTTGTCTGTTATCGGCGAACACAGAGAAGAGTTTGCCGATATTATCGATAAACGTTCAACGGCTTTTCCGGAGTCGGGATTATTCCCTGCGGATAAAAGTGCTTTATTGGTTGCGCTTGCGGAAATGCTTTATATGGACGATATTCCCCGTGCAGTTTCGATAAATGAAGCGGCGAATATTGCTTCTGTATATTCATCTGAAAAGAGCGCTTCGTTTATAAGCGGAATACTTTCTGAGGTTTATAAAAATTAATGTATACTTTGTTGGACGGTAAAGCCGTTTCCGCTAAGTTGCGCGGAAAAATTAAAGAGAACGTTGAAAAATATAAAAATAACAACGGCAAAGATATAGGACTTGCCGTTGTTATGGTAGGCGAAAATCCTGCATCGGCTATTTATGTGAGAAACAAAATAAAAGCTTGCGAAGAAGTCGGAATAAAATCGTTCTCTTATTATTTGTCTGAAAAGGCAAGCCAGAACGATGTTGAAAGGCTTGTTCTTTCGCTGGTTGAAGATAACGCAATAAACGGAATTCTTGTGCAGTTGCCTTTGCCTGAACATATAAATGCAGAGAAGGTGCTTGGGTTAATTCCTGCAAAAAAAGATGTCGACGGGTTTTCTGCCGAAAATACAGGTAAACTTTGTTTGGGTGAAGAGTGCCTTGTAGCGTGTACTCCGCACGGTGTTATGAAGATACTTGAAGAATACGGCGTAGAAGTAAAAGGGAAACGTGCGGTGGTTGTAGGGCGTTCGAACATAGTCGGCAAGCCTATGGCGATGTTGCTTTTAAACGCAGACGCAACGGTAACCGTTTGTCACAGCAAAACAAAAAATCTGCAAGAGGAATGTCAGAATGCCGATATTCTTGTTGCCGCAATAGGGAAACCTAAATTTATAACTTGCGAAATGGTAAAAGACGGCGCGGTTGTGGTTGACGTCGGTATGAACCGTGACGAAAACGGCAAGCTTTGCGGTGATGTCGATTTTGATAAAGTAAAAGATAAATGTTCGTATATTACGCCGGTACCAGGCGGGGTTGGACCAATGACAATAACAATGCTTATGTTTAATACTTTGCAAGCGGCTCAAAGGGGATAAAATTGGACTTTAAAGAAAAATATGATTTTTATCTTAAAGAATTCGAACGGATATTAGCATGTTTTTGTAACGATATCGATTGCCGTCCTGATGTTTTAAAAGATAGTTTAAAATACAGCCTTCTGCTTGGCGGGAAACGAATACGCCCCGTACTTATGTTTGCTGTTGCGGATTTGCTTGGTTTGGAAAGATGCAAGCTTTCAAATTTTGCACTTGCATTGGAACTTATCCATACTTATTCGCTAATTCATGACGATTTGCCTGAAATGGATAACGATGATTTCAGACGTGGCAAGCCTTCCAACCATAAAGTTTTCGGCGTTGGAAATGCTGTTCTTGCCGGGGACGGATTGTTAAATACGGCGTATTCATTGTTGCTTAAAGAATGCAGAAACGGTATGGAATATATTTCCGCGGCACAGTTTATATGTGATTGTGCGGGTATTTACGGAATGATTGCAGGGCAATCTGCTGACCTTTTATACGAACATGCAACAAGTTTTAATGAAAATACGCTTGACTTCATTTATGAAAATAAAACGGGGAAGCTTTTAACTGCTCCGGTTGTTGTTCCCGCAATTCTCAGCGGCGGGCGGTGTTATTCGGAATTGAAAAATTTCGGTAAAGACTTAGGGCTTTTGTTCCAGATAATCGACGATATCCTCGACGTTGAGGGCAGTTTTGGAGAACTTGGCAAAAGTACGGGCAAAGATAAAATTGAAGAAAAGTATACTTCTGTCGGATTATATGGTCTTGACGGGGCTAAACTCAGAGCTGACGTGCTTGCCCAAAGATGCCGGACTGTTTTGGAGGGCGTAGACGGCGACAGCGAATTTTTATTACAGCTTGTAGACTTTGTGCGTTCCCGAAAGAATTGAAAACATATTGACAATTTTTTAAAAAAGTACTATAATAATTATAAACTTATATAGTGGTGCAGTATTCTAGTCAATTTCCACTGAAACGAAGACGGGGGTAAAATACCGTTAAAGGGCATATCGATGAAGTTTCTGGTGTTTGCTTGCTTTGCCAAAAGTGGGTGAATGCTGGGAGTAAAGGATTATGGGAGCTAGGTAACGGCATACCGCAGCCCACCCCATTTTCCGTGGAGGCGCGTTGCCTCAAACGGCGGCGCGTATAAACCTGCTATCAGGCGAAAGCTTGGTACAGAGTAGCCTGCCTTGAGTGAGGACAGCGAATAACAGACCCAAGGCGCAGTCCGTTCGGCCGGACGGAATCCGCCTATTGCTGTTTGAAATTGTTCTTTGCAAAAGAGGATTAGCTCAGTTGAAATTGTCAAGGAAAGCTTCTAGACTGTCTTTATATTAGAGATTACGGTGTGGACTAAGTGGCAATTCGGTCATACGCAAGTATCCGTGCTTTTAAAAGGAAACTGCTTCTTCGGCGACGGGAAGTAAGTGCGGGGGAAATCCTACCGAACCTAAGCCGCAAAGTTTATTTAATATAAACCACTATATTTAGTTTTTATTACGCACGCTGAAAGTGCGTATTCTTTTTAAATTATGGAAACTGATACACAAAAACTGCAAACAAAAAAAGAAAATAAGGAAGAACCGCCAAGTCGCGGTATTAAAAAGAAAAAACACAAAAAAAAGCATAAGTACGCATGGCTTACCTGGGGAATAGCGGTATTTTTCATATCGTTCGGGCTGACCGTGCTTTTCAGTTTTTTAACTGAAATAGCCGTAAAAGACAGCGCGGCGTTTATATGCGTTTTAGTGCTTTTTGTGTTGCTTATATTAAATATCGGCTGCGACGTGCTGGCTAATGCAATTATGTCTTGCAATCCGGAAGCTTATCATGCTATGGCTTCAAAAAAGATAAAGGGTGCAAAGCGCTCTGTTGTTTTATGTCGCAACGCAAGTAAACTTTCAAGTATTTTTGCGGACGTAATAGGCGATATTTGCGGAATTGTAAGCGGCGCCGCGGGTACTGCGCTTGCCGTGCATCTTGCGTTTAACGGTACTACTGGACAGCTTATAGCTTCTATAGGCGTAAGTGCGGCTATAGGTGCGTTAACAGTAGGCGGAAAGGCGCTTTTTAAACATTTTGCAGTGACTTTTAATAAACAGATAGTATTCGGATTTGCCAGATTTACTACTTTCTTTAAGAAGGAAAGGTAATGCTTGAAAATATAACAGTTGCGCAACTCAAAAGAATGACTTTAAAAGAGCTGTTGGCTCTTTGCGAGGAAATAAGGGAAGTTATTACCAAAACCGTTTTGAAAAACGGCGGGCATCTTTCTTCTAACCTTGGAACGGTCGAGCTTTTGGTTGCGCTTAATTATGTGTTTGATTTTCCGAAAGATAAGCTTGTTTTTGATGTAGGGCATCAGTGCTATGCTCATAAATTGCTTACGGGAAGATATTCTGAATTTAATACAATCAGACAGAAAGGCGGGATATCTGGCTTTCCTAAAAGAGAGGAAAGCGAATATGACTGTTACAACGTAGGGCACGCGGGAACTTCGGTTTCCGCGGCTTTGGGTATTGCAAAGGCGCGAGACGTTAAAGGGGAAGATTTCAACGTTATTGCGTTAATTGGAGACGGTTCCTTTAATAACGGATTGATTTATGAAGCTTTCAACAGTTTAAGGCTTCTAAATACAAATATTTTACTTATTTTAAATGATAACGGAATGTCTATTGCGCCGACTGTCGGAAGTATGCATGAATATCTAGAAATTTTGAGCGAAGATATTGCGCAGAAAAATAAGAAAGACAGACATGCCAAAATTTTTGAAAGGTTCGGTTTTGCATATGACGGGGTTTATGACGGCAACGACCTTGAGAAAATGATTTTCAAGCTTGAGGAAGTCAAGGAAAAACTCAAAATACAGTCGGTCATTTTACACGTTCTTACTAAAAAGGGGAAAGGTTATTCTTTTTGCGAAGAAAATCCCGAGGGTACGCACGGCATAACAAATTCTGCTGAAAAATTTGACGAATATTCGGAAATTTTGGGCAGGACATTGACGCGCCTTGCGGAAAAGGATAACAAAATCGTTGCCGTTACTGCCGCGATGACTTCCAGTTTGGGGCTTTCCAACTTTTTTAAAAAGTATCCCGAGCGTTCGGTTGACGTCGGAATATGCGAAGAACATGCGGCAATTTTGTGCGCATCTATGGCGACGGAAGGGCTTAAACCTTATTACGCTGTTTATTCTACTTTTTTGCAAAGGTCATTCGACGAAATAATTATAGATATTTGCGGACAAAATCTGCCGGTGACGCTTTGTGTGGATCGTGCCGGAATTTCGGGCGCGGACGGAGAAACACATCAGGGTGTTTTTGATTTATCATTTTTGAATTTTATACCGAATCTGACTGTCGCAGTGCCTAAAGATATTAACGAATTTGAGAAAATGCTTGAATTCAGCGCGGATTTTAATGCTCCGTTGGCAATAAGATATCCGCGCGCAGGTAAAAAGATTTTTAATAAAAGAGAAAAAATCGTTTGCGGCAAATGGGAAATCCTTGCCGAAGGCGACGGTAAGTATGCGGTTATTGCTTGTGGCGAAAGAGCATTGAACTGTGCGTTCAATGCTCGTAAGTTATTGCAAAATAACGGTATTAATGTTTCTGTTATTAACGCTTGCTTTGTTAAGCCTATGGATACGGAAATGCTTGATAGCTTAAAGGAAAGTTTTATTTTAACCGTTGAAGATAACATGCTTATCGGCGGATTCGGGTCTTTGATAAATACTTATTTTTCTGCTGCAGGAAAGGTTGTTAAAAATTTTGCGTATGCCGATAAATTTATTCCGCAAGGAAGCGTTTCCGAACTTATGAAGGAATTTGGAATAAGCGCTGAAGATATAGCGGATTACATTATGACAAATGAGAATAGATAAATATCTGGCTGAAAGCTTAGGTTCGCGTAATAAAGCGGCGACGGCAATAGAAAAAGGATATGTTAAAGTAAATGGTAAAACAGTTTCTGTTTCTTATAACGTTAAGGAAAACGATAAAATAGAAATAAATACGCCTGAGAAGAATTTTGTTTCTGTCGGAGGATTTAAACTTCAAACATCTTTGGATGATTTCGGGTTTTCAGTTAAAGGTATGGTTTTTGCCGATATCGGCGCAAGTACGGGTGGATTTACAGACTGTTTGTTGCAAAACGGTGCGGAAAAGGTTTACTGTATAGACGTCGGCGAAAGTCAGTTGGATAAAAGTCTGTATAATAAAAATATCGTTGTAATAGATAATTTTAATGCGAGAAATTTTAGTTCGGAATTATTTCCTGAAAAACTGGACGGCGTTGTTATAGACGTTAGTTTTATATCTTTAACATATGTTTTGAGCGGTGTTTCGCAAGCACTTGAAAAAGGTAAACACGTCATTGCGCTTATAAAGCCGCAGTTTGAATGCGAGAGTAAATCTGTTGGCAAAAACGGAATAGTTAAAGATAAGAAGACGCACGAAAGAATTATTAAAAAAATTTATGAATTTGCTTTATCGGTAGAACTTGCGCCTTGTAAACTGACTAACGCGCCTATAATTAAAGGTAAAAATATCGAATATTTGGCTTTATTTGAGAAAGGAGCTTCGCCTGTTAGTTTAGAACAGCTTTTGAAATCCGTCGTTTTGTAACGGCGGGTTTTTGCATATTAATAAAAAATATTCATAAAATCTCTTGCATTTTTGAATAAATGCGTTTATAATACATTTAATATGAATGTGGGGATATATTTAAATAAAAGATATTTCTCCGACGAAACGATATATGCCGAAACAATCAGCCGTATTTTCGGCGGCGTTTGTAATACAGTTAACGGATATAAAGACCTTGACGGTCTTGACGTTTTATTTGTACTCGGCGGAGACGGTACGATACTTTCAGTCGCTTCCGAATGCGCTAAACGCGGCGTTAAAATTATCGGCATAAATTACGGGCATATGGGCTTTTTGTCGGAATTCGAGCCGGACAAGCTGGAGGAGGCTGTTAGGCTTGTTAAAAGCGGTGAGTTTATTACTCAAAGCCGAAGTATGCTTGATATCGTTTGCGGAGAAAATAAATATTTGGCTTTAAACGATATCGTTATTCAGCGGAATACCAGTGGAACGGATTTTACGAATACGGTCAGTGTTCATGCCGAAATCGACGGAACTACCGTTGATAATTTTTCTTCCGACGGAATTATCGTTTCAACACCTACGGGGTCTACAGCATATTCTCTTGCTGCGGGCGGGTCGGTTTTAACTCCTGATATTTCCGCGTTTATTCTTACGCCGATTTGCGCGCATTCCCTTCATTCCCGTCCCGTTGTGTTCAGCGATAGTTCTATTTTGGAAATATGTCCGTTAAACGCGGTTTCTCCGCTTGCTTTGATTGTTGACGGTAAAGTTGCAGGCAGCGTAAAAAACGGAGAGAAAGTTATAATAAAGAAGTCTGAACATACGGTTGATTTTATTACGAAAGACGATAAAAATTTTTTCAGTAAATTATTAATAAAGTTAAATATTTGGAGTAAGTAGAAATGCAAAGGTCATTGAGACAGCAAAAGATTCTTGAAATTATTGCGACAAAAGAAATCGATACTCAGGAAGAGCTTTGTGAAGAACTCAACAAGGCAAATTTTAATGTAACGCAGGCTACGATTTCGCGTGATGTTAAAGATTTAAAACTTTATAAAGTTGCCGGCACTTCAAAAAAATATAAATACGCAAGTTTTGACAGCTATGTTGACAGCGTTACCAACAGAATGACAAACCTTTTCAAAGGATGCGTTTTGGGAATAAGGGCGGCAAACAATCTTATTTTGGTTAAAACTATGCGCGGCAACGGTTCAACCGTAGGTGTTTTTGTAGATTCTCTTAATATTGAGGATATAATCGGAAGCGTAGCTGGCGACGATACTCTTTTGATTGTTGTTGACAGTAACGACCATACGCAGGCTGTTGTTGACGTTCTTAAAGAATATTTGAGCTGATGTTACATAGGTTGCAGATAAAAAACGTTGCATTGATATCCGAAGCGGATATTACATTCGACGGTAAACTGAATATTTTATCCGGTGAAACCGGCTCGGGTAAGTCGGTTATACTTGATTCGATAAACTTTGTTCTCGGGTCAAAAGCGGATAAATCAATGATAAGATACGGCGAGCAGGAACTTTCGGTGCGCGCCGAATTTTTAGTTGAAACTGAAAGCGATGCGGCAAAAACTTTGCGCGGATACGACATCGAGACAGACGGGGAAATAATTATAACCCGTAAATATAATGCTGACGGCAAAGGCGGTATAAAAATAAACGGCGATACCGTAACTGCGGCTATGCTTAAAAATGTTACCCAACATCTTGTGGACGTACACGGACAGAGCGAGCATTTCTTTTTATTAAGCGAGGAAAACCAGCTTAAAGTATTAGACGGTTTGCTTGGTGAAAGCGCTATTAATATAAAAAATAAATTAATGGAACTTATTTCTGAAAAGCGCGGTTATAAATCTGAAATTTCAAGTTTAGGCGGGAGTGAGGCTGAGCGGGAACGGCAGCTTGATTTGCTGAATTATCAGATAAATGAAATTGAAAATGCCGCGTTGAAAGAAGGCGAATTTGAAGAGCTTAAAGTAAAACAAAATATTATTGCGAATACGGAAAGGATTTTAACTGCATTAAATTCCGTTCAAGCTGTTTTAACTGTTGACGGCGGCGCGGTTGACGGGATTGCTACGGCAAAACATAGTTTAAGTTCTATTACCGGATTAAGCGCGGAATATTCCGAAATTTTTGACAGGCTTGAAAGCGTGGGGCTTGAAATTTCCGATATTTCGGAAACGGTTTCGGACCTTGCTGAAAATCTTGCTTTTGATGCAAGAGAGGCGCAGGAAATTGACGAGAGAATAACTTTGATAAAAAGCCTTATAAAAAAGTACGGCTCGGATGAAAAGGAAATTCTTTCGTTCTGCATAAAAGCAAAAGAAAAAGCAGACGCTATTGCGGACAGCGCAGCAACAATTGATAAATGTTTGGCGGCAATAAAAGCCACTGATAAAAAAATATTTGATTTATGCCGTGAATTGACGGAATTGCGTAAAAAGACAGCGGAAAATTTTTGTAAAGCCATTGTTTCGGAACTTGCGACTTTGAATATTCCGAATGCTCAGTTTTCTGTGGAATTTAATGAATATGATGAAAATACCGCCGATTTGAACTCGGCAAACGGTTCGGATAAGATATGCTTTATGTTTTCGGCAAATAAAGGCGAGCCGCATAAACCTTTGAGTAAGGTTATAAGCGGCGGCGAAATGTCTCGCTTTATGCTTGCAGTAAAAACGCAGCTTAAAGATATAAACGGCATTTCAACTTATATATTTGATGAAATCGACGCGGGGATAAGCGGATTTACTGCAAATACGGTAGCGGAAAAGTTTATTGCAATTTCACAAGAAACGCAGATTTTAGCTGTTTCTCATTTGCCGCAGGTTTGTGCGGCAAGCGATGTGCAATTTTTGATATACAAGAAAGAAGAGGGCGGAAAGACGCTTACGCAGGTTAAACGGCTTGATAGAGAAAGTAAAATCGATGAAATAATGAGATTAACCGGTAGCGTAAATTCCGAAGCGGCAAGACGGCACGCCGAAGAGCTTATAAAAGGTTTTAAAAAATAAAAAAAGCGGCAATTTTGCCGCTTTTTTTGTATACAAATTTTCGCGTTGCACAAGATACTTTTGTTATGTTTTACAGAAAGAAAGGTTTTAAAGCTTTAATTTTAGCAATTGCAGTTTTAATCTGTTCGTTTATTTTTGCCCCTGTCGGTGCGTATGCCGATAATGGCGACGGACTTTATCTCGGCGGTTTCCCTGCGGGATTTGTATTGAGTACTACAAAAGTTGAAGTTGTGGGATTGTGTGATGTTCTTACCGAAAACGGTATGTGTTCTCCCGCAAGAGAAGCGGGGATAAAAGCCGGCGACATAATAGATAAAATCAACGGCGAAAAAGTAAATAAAACATCTGATATCAACGATTTTGTGGCTCGCGAGTATAAAAAATATGATTTTGAAATTATAAGAGACAGCGAGCCGTTAACGCTTTCGGTTAAACCTGTGAAAGAACTTTCGTCCGGAGGAAAAAGAGTCGGCGTTCTTGTAAAAGACAGCATAAACGGTATCGGTACCGTTACGTATATAGATAAAACTAATAATAAATTTGCGTCGCTTGGTCATCCCATAACCGACGCTAACGGTAATTTGATGAAAATAAACGGCGGTACCGTATATAACAGTATAATTTACGACGTTAAAAAAGGAGTGAGAGGTACGCCCGGTGAATTGCGCGGTGCATTTGAAAGCTCTGTAATCGGAGATGCGAAAATAAACTGCTCTTGCGGAGTGTACGGAACACTTTCGGATAAGTTTGCTTGTTCCAAGCTTATAAAAGTTGAAAAAGCATCCATTGACGAGGTGTCGGTAGGAACGGCTTATATTTATTCTACTGTATACGGAAAAGAAGCTAAAATGTATAAAATATCCATTGTTAAAGTGGATAAAAACAATAAAGACAACAGAAATTTCGTTATTAAAGTAGACGATAAAGAACTTTTGGAAAAAACTGGCGGAATAGTTCAGGGGATGAGCGGAAGCCCTATCCTTCAAAACGGAAAATTAATCGGCGCTGTTACCCATGTGTTTATAAACGACCCGACGAGGGGTTACGGTATCGGTATAGATAAAATGATGAGTTCATATTAATTTTTAATTCCTCATATAATTGTATATGAGGAATTTTTCGTCATGTAAAAAATGCAGGGATAAAAAGTATCTTTTAGCGTTTTTGATAACGCTTGTTTGTTCTGTATTATGCGGAGTTATATTGTATAAACCCGTAACCACAAATATTTATTTTGTGAATATGGGATACGAATACGTTTACAACGTGTTTAACTTCAATAATACCCCGTTGTTTTTTGCCCATTTTCTTGGAAGCATATTATCGTTTTATCTTTTTTTTCTTATATGTTATTTGACTAAATTTAAATATCTGACATTGATATTTTTATATCTGCGCGGATTGTTTTTCGGTATATATACGGTAATTCTTGTTTGCGTAAATTCGCTTGGCGGGATTTTGGTTGCTATCTTTGTTTTTGTTCCTGCTACGCTGATTTCTTTTGCCGTTTGTGCGGTTATTTCAGAACTTTGCAAAAAATTTGATAAAAGATTTGCGTTTATCTTACCTGCTGTTCTTGCGTTGTTAGACGGCATAGTGTTAATGATTTTAATAAACGTTGTGTTTCGGGTTGTCATTATTATAGTATAATTTTTTGATTGTTCCACATACTGCGAGTATGAAAAAATTATGTGCTTTGGCTGTTGCTTCCTGTATCGTTGCATCGGGGGGGATAGCGTCCGGATTTACTGTTGAAACATCACGTTCGCTTGTTTCGGGCTGTAAATCTGCTTATTTGATGGATTATGCTTCGGGCGAATGTATATATAAAGAAAACGAAACGGCACGTATGCCCATTGCAAGCGTTTGTAAGGTTATGACGTTAACTCTTGTTTTCGATGCGGTAAGCGCAGGCAAGCTTGCTCTTTCGGACACGGTTACGGTAAGCGAAAATGCAGCGGGAATGGGCGGTTCGCAAGTGTTTTTGGATAAAGGCTGTGAGTACAATGTTGAACAGCTTATAAAAAGCATAATTGTATGTTCGGCAAACGACAGCTGCGTTGCGCTTTCGGAAACCGTAGCGGGCGGAGAAGAGGCTTTTGTTGCTCAGATGAACAAAAAAGCATCGGAACTTGGGTGTGCAAATACTTTATTTGCAAATTGTACAGGATTGCCGCGTGAAACACAATATTCATGCGCAAAAGACGTTGCAATTATGTTTTCAAATCTGATTAAAAATGAAAACTATTTCAAATACAGCAATATTTGGTTGGAAGATTTTATACATCCCGATAACAGAACAACCTCTATGACGAACACAAATAAGCTGATAAGAAAATATTCTTTCTGTGACGGAGGAAAGACGGGATTTACGAATGAGGCGGGTTTCTGTCTTGCTTCTACAGCAAAGAAGAACAGTATGAGACTTGTCAGCGTTGTGTTGGGCGCGGCGTCAAGTGATGAAAGATTTAATTCAACTGTAAATATGTTTGAATACGGTTTTGCGAATTATAAAAACAAAATCGTTCTTGATAAAGATATAACGTTAAACGATGAGTTTTTTGTGCGCGGAGGTAAAAAAGATACTTTTACCGTTCGTCCCGAACGTAATTCTTATGTATTCTCCGCAATAGATAAAACGCCTGAAATCAGTTATTATATGGTTTCGTATGACGTGAAGGCTCCGGTTGCGGAAAGCAGTATTGTCGGCTATATTGAAGTTTATAAAGACAATATTTTAATTGATACGGTGAACGTGGTTGCCGCGGAAAGCGTTGAAAAGGCAAGCTTCGGCGATTATCTTAAACAAAATGCGGAACGCTGGGCATTATAAAATTAATCGGTTAACCCCGACGGTTATTGTTGCCGTCGGGGTTTTTGCTTGACTTTTTAAAAATATTTTTGCAAAATTTAATGGATATGTCTTTTATACAAATAGAAAATCTTACGTTTTCATATTCGGATTCTTTGAAACCGATTTTTTCGAGATTGAACGTCAGATTTGATACGGATTGGCGGCTTGCGCTTATCGGCGCGAACGGAATGGGTAAAAGTACTTTGTTGGATTTATTGTGCGGAAAGTTGAAAGCCGAAGGGCGTATTTCGGCGAATGTTACTTTCCGCCGTTTTCCGTGCAAAATTTCAGATTATAACAAAACGGCTTATGAATTATCGGAAGAAATAGCTCCCGACGCTGAATTTTGGCAAATCGAGCGAGAAGTAAATTTGTTGGGATTAGACGGGGAAATTTTTTACCGTCCGTTTAAAACTCTCTCTGGCGGGGAACGGACAAAATTTTTGCTGGCGGTATTATTTGCGGGGGAAGGTTTTCCTTTGCTTGACGAGCCTACCGACCACCTGGATTTGGAAGGGCGCAGACAGCTTGCCCGTTATATGAGAACAAAAAAGGGATTTTTAGTGGTATCGCATGACCGTGCTTTCCTTGATAATTGCTGTGACCATATTCTTGCTCTTACAAATACGGGTACAGAGCTTGTACGTGGCAATTATACGGTTTGGAGAGAAGAAAGAGATAAAAAAGAGGCTAATGATGCCGCCAGAAAAGAAAATCTTGAAAAGGAACGCGTCAGGCTTGAAAAAGCGTCCAAAAAGTTACAAAAATGGGCAGACAAGTCGGAAAGTGCAAAGTGGAAGCAAGGGAATGAACGAGATAATGCAGATATTGACCGTGGATTTGTGAGCGCGAGAGCGGCAAAAATTCAAAAACGTTCATTAGCGGCGTCTGAAAGAAAAGAAAACGCCGTGCTTGGCATCAAAGAATTATTAAAAGAATTTTCTGACAGAGAAGAATTAAAAATTTTCCCTGAAAAGTATTTTAAAAACGAGTTGTTCCGCGCTGAAAATTTAACGGTAAAAGCAGACGGCAAGATTATTTTACCGGAAACGAATTTTAAAATTTGTGCCGGCGAACGTATTGCGCTTGCAGGTAAAAACGGTGCGGGGAAAAGTACTTTTTTAAAGTTGATTTCCAGAGAGATAAAAGATTTCGGCGGTATTTTGAATATTTCGCCGAAGCTGAAAATTTCATATGTTCCGCAAATTGCCGATTATTCGGGCAGTTTAACGGAATATGCAAATAAATATGGAATAGATGAAAGCTATTTTAAAGCCATACTTTCAAAGTTCGGTTTTAACGAAAGAGATTTTAACAGAGATATGAAATTTTTCAGCGAAGGGCAAAAGAAAAAAGCTGCGCTTGCCAGAAGTCTTTGCGAGCGCGCTCATTTATACGTGTGGGACGAGCCTTTGAACTATTTAGATATTCAGGCAAGAGAGCAAATTGCCAGAGCCGTTAAATCTTCGGACGTTTCTTTATTGTTTACGGAACACGACGAAGTTTTTACAAATGAAATAGCAACGTCAGTTTATACGCTAGGTTCTCAAATAAAAAACGGAGAAAATGTTATTGACTAATTTCTCGGTTTTTGGTAAAATTTTATATGGAGGCGTTTGTTATGAATTTGCGCGAAACGCTTAAAATAAACGAAAAAGGTCATCTTGAAATCGGCGGTATGGATACCGTTGATATTGCCGAAAAATTCGGTACACCTTTGTATGTGTTTGACGAAGATTATATCCGCAAAATGATGCGGGTTTATAAAAATACGATTGAAAAAGAGTATGACGGCAACGGACAAGTGCTTTATGCTTCAAAAGCTTTTTCATGCGAAGCCATTTACGCAATAGCAAAGCAAGAGGGAATAGGCGTTGACGTCGTTTCCGGTGGGGAATTATATACGGCATTAAAGGCAGGTTTTCCGCTTAAAAAAGCGTATATGCACGGCAACAATAAGCTTTTAAGAGAACTTGATTTTGCTCTCGATAACGGAATCGGAAGTATAGTTGTTGACAGCTTTCGTGAAGCAGATATTATTGAAGAACTTGCGGGAAACAAAGGAATAAAACAAAATGTATTAATCCGTATTAATCCTGGGGTAGAGGCACATACCCATGCGTTTATACAGACTGCAAGGACTGACAGCAAATTCGGGTTTTCAGTTTCCGACGGTTCTGCAGAGGAATTGATTGCTTACATATTAAAGAAAAAAAATATTGTTTTGAAAGGCTATCACTGTCATATCGGGTCACAGATTTTTGAAAAGCGTTCGTTTGAGCTTGCGGCTGAAAAAGTAATGGATTTTTCGGCGTATATCAAGAAAAAGCTTGGTTTTGAAGTTTCGGAACTCAATATGGGCGGCGGTTTCGGGGTTTGGTATAATGAAGAAGACCCGAAGCTTAAATCTGCTGATTATGAGAACTATTTGAAAGCTTTGATAAAAACGATAAAAGAAAAAGCTGACGAGCATGGGCTGAAGTTGCCGTATTTATTGATTGAACCTGGTCGGTCTATTGTGGGCGAGGCGGGAATAACGCTTTATACTGTCGGAGCAATAAAAGAAATAAAAGGCGTTAAAAAGTATGTTGCCGTGGACGGCGGTATGTTCGATAATCCCAGATACGCGCTTTATCAATCCAAGTATTCGGTGCTTTTAGCGAACAGAGCGAAAGAACCTTGTACCGAAAAGGTTACCGTTGCAGGGAAATGTTGTGAAAGCGGTGATTTAATTGCCGTTGACGTGTCTTTACCCGAGGCAAAAGAGGGCGACGTAATGGCGGTGCTTACGACCGGCGCATATAATTACTCGATGGCAAGCAATTATAACAGAAATTTTATTCCCGCAGCAGTTCTTGTTAAAGACGGTAAGGCTGATTACATAATCAAACCGCAGACTTATGAAGATATAGTAAGAAACGATTTGATTCCCGAAAGTCTGAAAAAATGACGCATTTAATAGAAATTATAGCGGGATTAATTGCCGTAATATTTATATTCGCTCCGCACGAATTTGCTCACGCATTTGTTGCTTATAAATGCGGTGACGGCACTGCGAAAATGCAAGGACGACTTACGCTTAATCCTATAAAACATCTTGACCCTGCCGGATTTTTGCTTTGCGCGGTTACCGGATTTGGTTGGGCTAAACCTGTGCCGATTTATCCTGGCAATTTCCGCAGTTACAGAAAAGGTTTGTTTTTAACGGCGATAGCGGGTGTAATTACTAATTATATAATAGCATTTATAGCGTATCCGCTTTATTTGGTTATATTTCATTACGTTTATTACGCGAATATTAGCTTTTTCTTTGATAATCAATGGCTCTTTTATATAGTTGAAGTTATATATACTGCGTTATTTCTCATTTATGCTTACGGGCTTAGTGTTGTAGTTTTCAATCTTTTGCCGTTTTATCCGCTTGACGGATTTAGGGTTGTGGAATCCTTAACAAGACAGGTTAATCCGGTACGTCGTTTTTTGAAAACTTATGGAATGTATATTCTTATCTTTCTTGTGCTGGAAAGTTTTATCTGTGATTTGCTGATAAGATATACGGATTTACCCTATGTTTCTTATTTTGATATCCTTGGCTGGGTAGGGTGGTTTGCTCAAAAGATTTTGGGTTTCCCCATTACGGCGCTTTGGAATTCTGTGTTTGGTCTGCCGATACCATTTATATAAATTTCGGTATTAATTATGGCTAATAATTACGATAATTTTGAATCGGTAGTTGATTATAATACTGTTCTTGACGATTTTGAAGGTCCTTTGGATTTGCTTCTGCACCTTATAAACATTGCGCAGATAAAGATTGAAGACGTGTTTGTTTCAAAGGTTACTGAGCAGTTTCTCAATTATATCGAATATATGAAATCTCAGCCTCGCCGCGACGTTGACAAAGAAAGCGAATATCTTGCGCTTGCCGCACAGATAATTTATATAAAGTCCAAAAGCATGGTGCCCGTTGTTGAAGTTGCGGGCGAAGATATGGGCGGCGACGAAGAAGAGAAAAAAGCTTTGATTGAACAACTTAAACAGCGTGAGTATGAGCTTATTAAAGGGGAAACCCCCAAATTAAAGGATTTGGAAACGATAGGTTATATTTTTAAAGAGCCTGACCCCTCGCTGAATACCGTTCGCGTTGTTTATAAGGATTTTACGGTAAGCGCCTTGTTGGAAGCGTTTGCAAAGATGATGCTCAAAAACGAAAGTTTGAGCAGAGAAAAAGAAAAAATAAGAGAAATTCCAAAAGACGTATATACTGTTGAAGAAAAAGTTGCGTTTATCCGAGAAAAGCTCACTCAGGAAAAAGAGGTTATGTTTGAAAATTTATTTTCAACCTTTTCCCGCAATGAGGTGGTAACAACTTTTCAGGCGCTTTTGGAAATGCTTAAACACCAATATATAATGGTTAAGCAAGAAGTAACCTTTGGAGCTATTACAATTTTACTTAATCCTGACGTGGATTTAAAGGACGTTTTAAGTGAACAATTTGACGAATATAATTGAAGCGATAATATTTGCTTCCGGCGAGGCTGTGCCTGTTAAATTTATAGTGGAAAAGCTTGGCTGTTCTGTTAAAGACGTTAATAAATGCGTTGACGAGCTAAAAGAAAAATACAACGAAAACAGCGGTATTCAGATTTTGGTTTTTAACGGAAAACTTCAATTTGCATCTAATCCTAAATATAAACAGCAGATTTCCGAGGTGTTGATTCCTATAAAGGAAAAGGAATTTACAAAAACTATTTTGGAATGCGCTGCTATTATTGCGTATAAACAGCCTATTACAAAGCCTGAGCTTGAAGATATACGTCAGGTTAGTTGCGATTATGCCATACATACGCTTTTAGAGCTTGAAATGATAGTTGCATGCGGCAGAAAAGATGCTGTGGGTAAACCTATAATGTATGCGACCACGGACAATTTTTTAAAGCGGTTCAAACTGAATTCGATTGACGAATTGCCGGATTATGACGAGCTTATGGCTCAGATTGCCGAACTTAACAATAATATGCTTGCGGATGAAGATGATGAAAATTATCTTTATAAAAAGGATGTATATGTTGAAGAGCAAGCAGAAAAAAAGGAACAGGAGAAACCCGAGCAAAAATCGGTTAAGGTTGACGAAGACGGTTTTGAAATTCCGGATTTTATCGCCGAAGACGACGAAGTTATAAAAATAGATTAAAATTAAATTTAAAAGACGGCTGTTAACAGCCGTCTTTTTTGTATATTAAATTATTTATTTCAAATAATATTTTTATGAGCAGCGCTTTGGTATATATAGGTGCGGCAGGATTTTTACTCGCTGTGTTTCCGGTTCACATATACAATTATTTGTATTTAAATACAGTGGATAAATATGTAAGTGTAAATGCTGGGGTATTTAAATTCAATTTTTTCAATGCTAATACGATTGAAAACGACCCCACAGGAATGCAGATAAACGGTAAAAATAAAAAAATCGACGCGAAAAGCTTTAATGTAAGTTTTTATAAGATTTTCAATCAGTTATGCCTCTATAAAATAGTTCAGCTTGGTGATTATGGTATGAAAAATCAAGCTAACGCTTATGCGGCGCTTGCGCAATACGGATTTACAACGGCTATATATAAATTCATTCAGATGAACGGCAATTATTGTAAACTAAGAAATTATACTATATTTAATGAAGAACATTCGGGAATACGGTATTATGCAAAAGCGGTTACGATAATAAACCTTATTGTTGTGGCTAAAATTATATTTATTATTTTAACGGAGAAAATACATGCACGCAAAAATTAAAAGAAATAAAGAAAAAGAGTTTGATTCGCCTGCAATTTCAATTGAAAAAGTTGCGGGTGCGGACACTGTTATAGGTAAATCGATTATTACCGTAAGCGGAACGGAAGTAATACCACTTTCGTCTGTGACCGTTGTAAATTTAAGCGGCGGCGGAGAATACGGTGACGTTAAAACCTTTAAAGAGGCGGACGGCTTTCAGATGGCGGGCGGTAATGGTACTGTTATCAGTGTTAAACCTCGCGGTTTTTTAATTGACGACGGCAAAGGTTGCAGACTTCTGAAACTTGACGAGGGTGCAATTGATACGCTTATAGATAAAACGGGAGAATTAGTTCATAAAATAACCGACAATGCGTAAAAAATATCTTTTACTGTTATCTTTATCGCTATTGGCAATTTTTGCCGCTACCATAAAAATTCAACCGATAAAAGCACACGCGAGCGCTACTTCAGAAATTGTTATGGAACTTTCCACTGAAACAGTTCTGGCTGAAAATAATGCCGACCAACGGTTGCCAATGGCAAGTACTACCAAGATTATGACTGCGCTTATCATCGTTGAAGATTGCAATCTTGACGAAGTAATAACTGTACCCGACGCTGCAGTGGGAGTAGAGGGCTCAAGCATATATCTCAAGAAAGACGAACAGATAGACGTGCGGGATTTGGTATATGGATTGATGTTGCGTTCCGGTAACGACAGTGCGGCGGCTTTAGCTATTCACCACAGCGGAAGTATAGAGAATTTTATAAAAGTTATGAATGAGCGCGCGGCTCAGCTAGGCGCTAAAAATACTAACTTTAAAAATCCAAGCGGTTTGCCGGATGACGAACATTATACAACAGCCAGAGATTTATGCGTTATAGCTTGCAAA
Organism: uncultured Christensenella sp.; assembly: GCA_910577375.1. Lineage (GTDB taxonomy): Bacteria > Bacillota > Clostridia > Christensenellales > Borkfalkiaceae > Coproplasma. Next base: position 366,541 of record CAJTLT010000001.1, on the reverse strand, counting down.
GCTATGAAAAACGATACGTTTAAACAAATTGTTTCTTCTAAAAGTTACAGCGGAAAATTCAGAAGTTATGAAAATAAAAATAAAATGCTTCGGAATTATGAGGGCGCAAACGGAGTAAAGACCGGTTATACCGTGAAAGCTGGAAGATGTCTTGTTTCATCGGCTGAGCGCAACGGAATGGACGTTGTTACTGTTGTATTAAATTGTTATGATATGTATGAAAGAAGCTCGCAGCTTTTAGATAAATGTTTTTCTGATTATAAAGTGCTTAATATAGACCAAAACAGCATATTTATATCTGGCGAAGTACTTTGCAAATTGGCAAAAAATGAAAAAATTATTGTAAAAAACGCTGAAACTTTGAGTTTTAAAGTAATTTCTGACATGAATGACAAAAAAATCAAAGCGGGTGATTACGCGGGCAGGCTTGAAATTTATAATCAAAACAACTTGATTTTTTGTGCGGATTTATATAGTATTATGAGTACTGAAAATTAAGTTGGTATAAAAATGCGTATAAACAAATATCTTGCGGCGGCAGGAGTTGCTTCGCGTCGCGAGTGCGATAAAATGATATCTGACGGAAAAGTTAAGATAAATGGTAGGGTTGCGGAACTTGGAACCGAAGTAGGCGGAGAGGACGAAGTTTTCGTAAACGGAAACAAAGTGACAATCAAAAAAAATGAATACTATTTGCTTAACAAACCTAAGGGTTATATTTGTTCTGTTTCCGATGATAAAGGCAGAAAAACGGTAATGGATTTAATGCCGCAGGGGGCGGGCAGAATTTATCCGGTAGGCAGACTTGATTATGACAGCGAAGGACTTTTGATTATGACTACCGACGGCGAGCTTGCTCAAAAGCTTACGCATCCGTCGAATGAGGTTCCTAAAACTTATCTTGTCAAGGTTGAAGGAACAGTAACGGAAACCGCTTTGAATCCTATAAGAAGCGGAATAGAAATAGACGGTTACGTTACAAAAAAATGTAAAGCGCATATTGTTGAAACAAACAAGGCATATACAAAAATTCATATTACTATTACCGAAGGTAAAAACAGAGAAATAAGAAAAATGTTTGCGACCATCGGTAAAGAAGTAATGTTGTTAAAACGTATAAAAATCGGTGAAATTTCATTGCGCGGGCTTGATCGCGGCTCTTACAGAAAGCTTACCGTACAGGAAATTGATTATTTGAATTCATTATAAATTAAAAACAGCCCGCAAAAAGTCGGGCTGTTTTTATATTGTTAGCATTTTAGATGTAAGAGATTTTTCTGTAATCTGCTGCCATTGTTTAAAAGCAAAATCATCAAGTTTTTTACACTTTAAAGATTGTGTATTCAGCTTTTGTATGTCTGAACCGCTTGTTATAATGGGATACTGTGATTTTGCAAGCTCTGATAAAATTGTTGCGGCACTTTCTTTTTTGACTGCAAGCGGAGTAAGATATAAATTTGATTTTAAGATGATTTCACAGTCTTTTTTATATAATCCGAGAAAATTTGCGCAAAGAATTCTTTTGATTCTTGACGAAGGATATCGTTTTGAAGTCGATTTATCTATTATTTGATTAAATGTTAAGTTTTCAAGATGTTTAAGCGTATTTTCAAGCCCTTCGGTGCAACCGTATATTTTTTTTAAATCGGCAGAGTCGGTGCGGGAAAGTATGAGTTTCAAAAGTTTTTCGTATAGTTCGTTTTCCTTGGAAAAGCTTTTTAAATCTTTAAAAACAAAAGGGGGTACATTATTTATTATCTTAGGAGAATTAGAATTTTGCCTTATCGCGCTCGCAGAAGAGAAATTTTCTTTCAATTCTCCGTCGTTAAAATCTGCACCGATACGTTTAACCGGAAATATTTCAATATCGTTGTTCGTGTAATTTATTGCTTTAATGTATTCGATTGCAAGTATGTTGTTAGGTTGTTGCAGAATTTTATTATTGCCGCCGATTTTTTCAAAAGCATTCAGATAGCTTTTTATATAGCTCTGACCGCTTTTTAATTCTTCCGATAAAAAATTTTTGAATTCATTATTTTCTTTGCCGAGCAATTTTGCTGTGTTTAACAACTCGTTTTTATCTGCATTTTCACAACCGAAAGCCAAAGCGTTTATTGACGGAATTGCCGAAATTATTTTTATTGCTCCTTTTGTGAAAATTTCCGCCGGCGCAACTGAAAATATTGCGGGTAGTTCCAAAACGCAATCGGCACCGCCTAAAACGGCGTGTTTGGCTCTTGTGTATTTATCGATAACGGCAATTTCCCCGCGTTGCGTAAAACTGCTGCTCATAATACACAGCAAATAGTCGCAGGAGGTTATTTCTCTTGCGCGTTGCAAAAAATATTGATGTCCGTTGTGAAAAGGGTTAAATTCACAAATTACGCTGCAAATTTTCATTTTAAGTCTTTACAATCAAAATAATCTGGTATATAATAGAAACGTTGTGTAAACAAATTATTTAAAATTATACAACGGTTTGTAATAAAAATAAAGCGTTTTAAGGAGAAATCATAATATGTCGCTGTTGGAAGAAATAAAAGCAAAAGCTGCAAAACTCAAAAAGACGATTGTTCTTTGCGAGGGAGAGGACAAGCGTGTCGTAGAGGCTGCCGCGCTGATTACTAAAGAAGGAATTGCGAAAATTGTTTTAATAGGGAATGAGGCTGAATGTAAAAAAATAGCCCCCGATGTTGATTTGAAAGGAGTTACGCTTATTGACCCGCTTACTTCCGAAAAAACTGACGGTTATGCAAAAATCCTTTATGAAGCGAGAAAATCAAAAGGAATGACCGAGGAACAGGCTGCCGAACAAGCGAAAGACAGAACAATGTTCGGCGCTCTTATGCTTAAAGCGGGAGATGTAGACGGTTATGTTTCGGGTGCGTGCCATTCCACGGCAAATACCTTGCGTCCGGGGTTGCAGGTTGTTAAAACCGCGGCAGGTATTAAAACCGTTTCCAGTTGTTTTATAATGATTGCTCCCGATAAATCGAATCCCTATAATCCGGACGGTGTTGCCGTGTTTGCCGATTGCGCTATAAATATAGAGCCTACGGCAGAACAGCTTGCAGACATAGCAATTACTTCTGCAAAGACGGCAAAAGATATTGCCGGTATCGAACCGAGAGTTGCAATGCTTTCTTTTTCAACTAAGGGGAGCGGGAACGACGATAAATTTACGCAGACCGTACCCAAAGTTCAGCAGGCGACTGCTCTTGCAAAAGAGACTGCGCCTGAACTCGCTCTTGACGGGGAATTTCAGTTTGACGCTGCGGTTGCTCCCGAAGTCGGTAAACTTAAAGCGCCCGATTCCAAAGTGGCGGGGCATGCAAACGTATTTGTATTCCCTAACATTAATGCAGGTAATATAGGTTATAAAATTGCACAGCGTTTCGGCGGATATATGGCTATCGGTCCTATATGTCAGGGCTTTGCCAAACCTTTAAATGATTTGTCGCGCGGGTGCAGTGTTGACGATATTGTTGCAACGGTAGCCGTTACGGCATTACAGGCAGAATAAAATTTAAGAAAATCAAAAGGTGAAAATATGAAAATTTTAGTTGTAAATGCAGGAAGCTCTTCTCTTAAATATCAGCTTATAGATATGGAAACCGAAAAGGTTTTAGCAAAAGGCGGCTGTGAAAGAATAGGAATAAAAGGTTCTTTGTTAAAAGCCAAAGGTAACGGCGGAGAAAAAGAATACAAGCAGAGTATGCCTAATCACAAAGTTGCTATAGAGCTTGTTTTGGATGCTCTTCTTGACGGAGAAATCGGCGTTATTAAATCTATGAATGAAATCGGCGCTGTCGGACACAGAATAGTAGCGAGCGGGGAGTATTTTAAAAAGACAACTCTTGTAACGCCCGAAGTTTTGAAGACCTTGGAAGAAAAGACTTTCGAGCTTGCGCCTTTACACAATCCCGCGGCGGCTACGGGGCTTAGGGCTTGTATGGAAGTTATGCCTGAAACGCCTATGGCGCTTGTATTCGATACTTCTTTTCACGCAACCATGCCTGAAAAAGCATATCTTTATGGAATTGATTATAACGACTACAAAGAATACGGCGTAAGAAAATACGGCGCGCACGGAACAAGCCATAAATTCGTTGCGGCGGAAGCCGCAAAATATCTTGGGAAAAACCCCGAGGATTTGAAAATAGTAACTTGTCACCTTGGAAACGGTTCTTCAATAAGTGCTGTTGACGGAGGGAAATGTATAGACACGTCTATGGGATTCACTCCTTTGGCGGGCGTTCTTATGGGAACGCGTTCCGGAGATATAGATGCTTCTGCCGTTGAATTTCTTGCAAGAAAGAAAGGACTTTCGCATTCGGAAGTTGTGACTTATCTTAATAAAAAGTGCGGGGTTGCCGGAATTTCCGGTGTTTCAAGCGATTTCAGAGATTTGTGCGCCGGAGCGAAAAAAGGCAATGAAAGATGCGCGCTTGCACTTGAAATGTTTGCCTATCAGACTAAAAAGTTTGTCGGCGCATATGCCGCGTCGATGGGCGGGCTTGACTGCATTGTATTTACGGCGGGTATAGGAGAAAATACTCCGACTGTTCGCGAAGACGTTTGTTGCGGATTGGAATTTCTCGGCGTGAAATTTAATTCAAGGGCAAATAAAGCTAAAAACGACGGTTCTATACGCGAAATATCAAAGAGCAATTCCAAAGTTAAAGTTTTGATAATACCTACTAACGAAGAGCTTGTAATAGCGAGAGAAACAGCCGCGCTTTTATAATTTCTTTTGCGCCGGTATGCGGATAATTTTTGTTAACCGCTGAAAAAATGATTGACAAAGAATTTTCCTTATATTATAATCGTAAAGTCAACTTTGGTTATGGAACTTGAAATCAAAAAGCTCAACGCTTTAAGAAAGTACACGGGCGAATTTTCATTTGAATACGCGCCTGCGGAGGATTTAAATCTTGTGCCGCTTTGTAAAATCAGAGGAACGGTTAAAGTTTCCGGTGAGTATGAGATTTTTGAGGACGACAGCGTAGAAATAAGACTGACGGTAGATTATTATCTTAAAGGTCAATGTTCTTATTGTTTGAATGATGCGGAAAAACAAATAAAATTCACTACAGAAGTTTTATATTTAACCGAAAAAGACAACGACAACTATTATTACGACGGCAACAAACTTGATTTGAAACCCGCCGTTAACGATGCAATACTTATAAGTCAGCCCAACGTTTTACTGTGTAAAGAGGACTGTAAGGGTATTGACGTTATCTGAAAAAATAAACAAAGAGGTGTATAAAGATGGCAGTACCCAAGGGAAAACAATCCAAGAGCAGAACGAATAAGAGATTTGCAAATTATAAAGCAACGGCTCCCACACTTGTTGATTGTCCTCATTGTCATTCGTTGAAAGAGGCTCACAAGGTTTGCGGCAATTGCGGTTACTACGATAAAGTAGAAGTGGTATCCCAAGACGAAAAGAAAGCTAATTAAACTTTGCGGACTGCCACATGGCAGTCCGTATTTTTTAATACGGAGATTTTATGAAACATATTGACGTAAAAGAATTATTTTTTAATTCTGAAAATTATAAAAATAAATCAGTCACCGTTTGCGGCTGGGTAAGAACTTGGCGCGATTCTAAAGCTATTTCTTTTATAGAACTCAACGACGGGACTTGTTTGAGAAACGTTCAGCTTATAATAGAAAAAGACAAGGTTGAGGAAAACTCTGTAAAACTTGCGTTAGCCGTTGGTACTGCTTTATGCGTAATCGGTGATTTTGTTCCGTCTGAAAGAAACGGCTACGAAATTTCAGTTAAAGAGATAACCGTACTTGGAGAATGCCCCACGGATTATCCTTTGCAAAAAAAACATCATACGCTTGAATTTTTAAGAACTATTCCGCACTTGCGCCCGAGAACGAGGTATTTTGAAGCGGTTTTCGCCGTAAGAAATGAACTTTCTTATGCTATTCACAAGTATTTTCACGAACACGGTTATAAATATATGCATACGCCTATACTTACGGGCAGTGATTGCGAGGGCGCGGGAGAAATGTTCCGAGTAACCACTCAGCCTTGGGATGCAAAATATAAAACGGAACAAGAATATTATGACGGTGATTTCTTTGGGACAAAAGCCAGTTTAACGGTTTCCGGTCAGTTAGAAGGTGAAATTGCTGCAATGGGGTTGGGTAAGATATACACTTTCGGTCCTACTTTCCGCGCGGAACACAGTAACACTACGCGACATGCGGCGGAATTTTGGCATATCGAACCCGAGGTTTGCTTTGCCGATTTGCACGATATTATTGAAATAGCAGAAGACTTTATAAAGTCGATTATTAAGGACGTTATTAATAACTGCTCCGAAGAACTTGCTTTTTTCAGTGAAAGAGCTGAAAAAGGTCTGATTGATAAGCTTAATTCTGTAATTTCCAGCGATTTTGCTAAGGTTACTTATACAGAGGCAGTTGAAATACTTAAAAAATCCGGTAAAGAGTTCAAATTCCCAGTAGAATGGGGGTGTGATTTGCAGACCGAACATGAGAAGTATCTGACTGAAGAATATTTTGGCAAACCGCTTTTTGTTACTGACTATCCTGCGGATATAAAATCATTTTATATGAAGTTAAATCCCGACGGAAAAACAGTTGCGGCAACGGATTTGCTTATGCCCGGTGTAGGAGAGATTATCGGTTGCAGCGAGAGAGAGGCGGATTTGGATAAATTGAAAGCCGCAATGCAAAAGCGCGATATGTCGCTTGACGCATATACAGAGTATCTTGATACAAGAAAATTCGGAAGCGTGCCGCATAGCGGTTTCGGATTGGGTCTTGAACGTATTTTGATGTATATCACAGGTGTTCAGAATATCAGAGATACTTTATTATATCCGAGAACTGTGGGCAGTTTATAATTTGAACTTATGAAGAACAGAATTTGCGTGATTTTTACGGGCGGCACAATAGGGTCGTGCGTATGTGGCGAACGTGTGGATTTAAGGAACGAGGATAAAAGTATCCTTATAGAAATGTACCGTGAAAGATATAAAGGTTCTATACAGTTTGACGAACTTCGTCCGCTGAATATATTGAGCGAAAATGTACAGCCTTATGACCTTGAAATTATGGCAGATTGCGTTAGAGGAGTTAATACAGACGATTACGACGGAATTATAATTACCCACGGTACGGATACGCTGTGTTTTACGGCAAATCTTTTCAGTCAGATTTTCTGTGATATAAAAATCCCGCTTGTGTTTGTTTCAGCGCTTTATCCTTTGGATGATGAGAGAAGCCGCGGTGTGGAAAATTTTGCGTGCGCCGTAACTTTTATACGAAGTGTTGATTATGGAGGAATTTTTGTAAGTTTTCAAAATCACGGCGAGAACTGTAAAATTCATCTGGCGAGCCGTCTTGTGGCGGCAACGCAAATCAGCGGAGAATACAACAGTATATTGAACGTGCATTTTGGTGAAATTTTCAACGGCGCGTTTATTTATAACAAAGATACTTTAAATCCTACAATCAATCAGTTGCGGGCAGAACGTAAGCCGTGCAGTGCTCAAAAACTTTGTATGGATTTGGTGACTATTCAGGCTCATTCGCTTTTGAATTTCGATTATTACCGTTTTACGGAAGTAAAGCCGAAAGCTATAATGGTGCAGCTTTATCATAGCGGAACAGTTTGTACGGAAGGTAAGGAGGCTAATTTTAAAAATTTCCTTTCTTATTGTAAAAACCTTGGTATAGAGGTTGTAATTGCGACGGTTGACAGTCGTGCAAGAGTTTACGGAAGTGCTGTCGGTCTTGCGGAAATGTGCACAACCGCTTACGATATAAGCTTTGAAATGGCAACTACAAAGGTTTTGCTCGCGCTTGGTTCGGGTAAAAGTATCGATGAAGAGTTAGCCAAAAATAACTTTTTTGAAAGACTTCGTTAAGTGAAAACAACAAAGCCTAATCCCTATTGACATAATAGGGATTAGGCTTTGTAATTATTGAAAAATAATTAATTTTTATTTTAGAATTTCTTTAAGCCGGGATAAATCTTCCGAACAGCCGCATTTCGGTTTTATTTTTTCGATTTCATACAGCTCTTGCCCGAATTTGTACATTTCTATTACGGAAGGGCAAAGCTTTTCGCCGAGAGAAGTAAGAGAATATTCTGTTTTCGGAGGGACAACGGGATAGAGTTTGCGGTTGATAATTCCGTCGCGTTCCAATTCTTTTAATTGTTCGGCTAGCATTTTAGGCGTTGCGTTTACAAGTTTTGCAAGCTGACTGTATCTCAGTGTTCTTCCGAAAAGATAATAAATGATGTCGATTTTATATTTTCCGCCGATAACGGCAAGAGTAGCGTCCAAAGGACAGCTGCATGATTTTAAAATTTCTTTATCCATAATTTATGTTGATTCGTTATTATATATTAACTTTCCAAAAGGTAAGTATTGCACTTTAAAGTGCGTTCTTGACAAAAGAAAAGTTTGTGTTTATTATACTTTTGTGTTGAAACTTTTGTCAATAAATTTAAGGAGTTATTATGAATTTTTCAGAGTTGGCTAAATCGCGGTATTCGGTACGTTCATTTTCTGAACAGCCCGTTGAGGACGATAAACTCAATATTATTTTAGAAGCGGGGCAGGTTGCTCCTACAGCTTGCAACAATCAGCCGCAGAAAATTTACGTTTTAAAAAGCGACGAGGCTATAGAAAAGCTTAAAGCCGTTAATAAGTTTGTTTTTGGCGCTAAAACCGTGTTGTTGATTGCTGCCGACAGAAATCAGGAGTGGAAAAACCCTTTGACTGATAAATACCGTACGGGAGAAATCGATTGTTCGATAGTTTGCACTCATATGATGATGCAGGCTTGGGAGCTTGGAGTCGGTTCTTGCTGGGTGGGTTATTATGACCCCGATTTGGTAGCAAAACAATTTAATCTTCCCGAAAATGAACAAATAATTGCGATTTTGCCGTTAGGTTATCCCTCAGACGAAAGCAAACCGGCGCGCGGGCATTTTTTCGTTAAACCGCTTAAAGATACGGTTAAATATTTGTAACACGGAAATACATATTTTATGATAAAAAGATACGATATAACCGGTATGACTTGTTCTGCATGTTCTTCGGGAATCGAGCGGGCGGTGGGGAAAATAGAAGGGGTTTCTCTTGTTGAAGTCAGTTTAATGGGTAAATCTATGAAAATTGATTTTGACGAAAATATTCTGAATGAAGAGGATATTTTCTCCGCAGTGAAATCGCTCGGTTATGGGATTTTTGCAGAGGGTGTTATTCCGCAGAAAATTGAAAAAAACCAGGACAGACAACTTTTCGTAAGATTTATAATATCTCTGTGTCTGTTAATTCCTTTGATGTATGTTTCAATGGGACATATGCTTGGCGCACCCGTACCGTGGTTTTTAAATCCGCATTATGGTAATGCAAAATGGTTTGCTTTGTATCAAGCGGTTATTTCCGCCGTTATAATAGGCGTGAACTACAAATTTTTCAAAAACGGCGCGTTAGCGGTTTTTAAGCGCGTTCCTAATATGGATACGCTTGTGGCGCTTGGTTCCGGAGTTTCATTTATATATTCTCTGGTATTGACTGTTTTGATTTTTCTTGGTTACGACCCCGAGATAAATGCAATGAATTTGCATTTCGAATCTGCGGCTATGATTTTGGCTTTGGTTACAGTCGGAAAATGGCTTGAGGAAAAATCCAAGAAAAAAACGGGCGGAGAAATAGAAAAGCTTTTAAAACTTGCTCCTGATACAGTCACTATCGAAATTAACGGCGAGCAAAAGATTGTTTCGGTTAAAGACGTTCATGCGGGAGATATTCTTGTTGTAAAACAAGGTGAATATATTCCGGTTGACGGAACGGTTATAAACGGCAGTTCGTTTGTAGATAAATGCGCCGTTACCGGTGAGAGTTTACCAGTGGAAGTTTCCGAAGGCGATTTTGTAACTTCAGCGGCAATCGTTAAGAGCGGAATTATTAAAGTCCGTGCGGAGAAAGTGGGGGAAGAAACTACTTTATCAAAAATTATTAAAATGGTGAGGGAAGCCGGAGCAAGCAAAGCTCCCATTCAGAAAACCGCAGATAAGATTGCCGGCATATTTGTGCCTGTAGTTGTATTGATTTCTTTGATTACTTTTGTTGTGTGGTTAATTATCGACGGCGGTTTCAATCCCGCTCACAGCGTAACGTATTCAATCAGCGTTCTTGTAGTTTCTTGTCCGTGTGCATTGGGGCTTGCTACTCCGGTAGCTATAATGACGGCAACAGGGAAAGGCGCATCGCTTGGGATTTTATATAAAGATGCGGAAAGTTTACAGAAAGTATGTGATATAAATGCCGTTTTGCTCGATAAAACAGCGACGATTACTGAAGGAAAACCAAAAGTTACGGATGTATTGACTTTTGGCTGCGACCTCGATTGGGTTTTAAAGCTTGCGTGCGGAATAGAAAAAAACAGTAATCATCCGCTGGCTAAATGCGTGGTTGAATATGCAAATGAAAGCTTTGATGTTGAAAATTTTGAATATATTGTAGGTAAAGGGGCAAAAGCTAAATTTGAAGATAAGCAATATTATTTAGGCAATACCAAACTAATAGAAAAGCTTGAAATTACGGAAGAGGTAAGTAAAAAAGCGGCATTTCTTTCAAAAAACGGTAAAACGGTGATATATCTGGCGGATGATAAAAACGTAATCGCATTGATAGGTATTGCCGATACTGTAAAAGAAGGCGGAAAAGACGCGGTATCGTTGCTTAAATCAAGAAATTTAAAAGTAGCTATGCTTACCGGTGACGCGCAAAATACGGCTCAAGCTGTGGCTGAAAGCGTCGGAATAAATGAGTTTATTGCGGAAGTTTTGCCGTCCGATAAACTGAATGCGGTTGAAAACGTACAGAAAGTGGGCGGACGCGTAATGATGGTCGGCGACGGAATAAACGATTCTCCTGCGCTGAAACAAGCCGACGTTGGCGTTGCTATGGGCAGCGGAACAGACGTTGCGATTGATTCTGCGGCAATTGTTCTTGTAAGCGAAGATTTGCGGACCCTTGATACTGTGTTTGATTTGAGCCGAACAGCTGTAAGAAATATAAAAGAAAACCTTTTTTGGGCGTTCTTTTATAACGTAATTATGATACCCGTTGCGGCCGGTACGTTTTCGGTTCTCGGGTTTGTGTTTAATCCAATGATTGCGGCGGCATGTATGAGTTTGAGTTCGCTTTTTGTGGTTGGAAACGCTCTCAGACTGTTGCTGTATAAAAATAAAAAATATATAAAGGATAATTTTATGAAAACTATAGTAAATATTGAAGGTATGTGTTGTGAACATTGTGCAAAAAGAGTTGAAGATAAAATTTCAACAGCAAAAAACGTTGTTTCTGTAGATGTGAAATTAAAGAAGAAAATAGCGGTGATACGCAGCCGTGAAGAAATTTCTTCCGAAGAAATTACAGCGTTGGTTAACGATGCGGGATACAAAGTTGTTTCTATAGAAAACAAATGACAAACAAAGTCAAATTGTGACAGTATACGTCACTATAACATTTTGACATATCAGCATATGCGCCTTATAATTTTTACAGGAGGATACATATGCAGGATACAATGCTTTTGGACAGACGCACAAAAGATTTGGTCAAGGAGTACGTGCCCGAAGGCGACGTTCTGGACAGTATAGTTTGTTTTTTTTCTATTTTTGCCGACCCGACGAGAGTGAGGATGCTTTCCGCGCTTGCGATTTCCGAAATGTGCGTTACAGATTTGTCGCGCGTTTTGGATATAAATCAAACTACGGTTTCGCATCAGTTAAGGCTTTTAAAAAATCTCGGGATAGTAAAGAGCGAACGACAGGGTAAAATTATTTTTTACAGTTTGGTCAACGATACCGTAAACGACGTGATGCTGAAAGGCGTGGAGTTTTTGGGGTGTTAATAAATAATTAAAGCAAAAAGCGGACGGTGAAAAATCGTCCGCTTTTTCACGTTTTATATTGGAAAAATTAGAAAATACTTGTTGAAAATTTACAATTTATGTGATAAAATATAATCAGGGAAGTTTAGGAGAAAAGAGATGAGAAAACTATTTAAGGTTTTTACTGCAATTGTTTTAGCGTTATCGTTGACGGCTTTTACCGCATGCGATGTGTTTGAAGGTTTTTTTAACAAACCTTCCAGTGGGAACGGCGGTTCAAACGGTTCTCAAACTACGCCTGACGACGGTAATACGTATACATATAACATAACTTATATTTTGGACGGCGGTACGCTGTCCAAAGAAATGAATACTTATGTTGCGGGGAAGGAGTACGATTTGCCCACGGCAACAAAAACTCATTACTCTTTTGCCGGTTGGTTTAAAAGTTCTGATTTTAACGGCGTAGCAGTTACCAAAATAAGCGCTTTTGATGAAGGTCCTAAAACTTTTTATGCCAAATGGGTTGCCGATACGTTTAAAGTTACTTTGATTGTAGACGGAGCTGAATATTCCGGAAGCGATAATATAACTTCTTATTCGTATGATGCAAAAAAATTATTGCCGCAACTTTCACGAAGCGGCTTTGTTTTCAGCGGATGGTTTGCAGATTCAAATTATAACGGTACGGAGATAACGGAAATACCCGTTAATTCTACTGGAGATAAAATATATTATGGCAAATTTACGTCTGTTTCCGAATTTGATTTGAAATCTTATGGCGGATATGAGGAAGGCGCTTATCTGGAATTTCCCGCTTTAAACGGAAAAAATCAGGCCGATGATTACAGTGTATTTTATAAATTAAAATCAGCCGCTATAAGTACATATAAGCAAATAGATAAACAGCTTGTCCGCATAAAAAACGGTGTTGTCCGTGCGGACATTGTCGGGTTAAAGGCGGGAGAATATACAATAAAAGCTGTGGCGGATAGTAAGCAGGTCGAAAGAGACGTGACTGTCACGGCATATGACCGTTCCGGATATGCTCATTTTAAAATTGACGGAAGTGATTTCAGCGGCGGTGTAGGCGGATATAATAATGACGGAACGCCAAAAAACGATGCATATATCATTTATGTTAACGAGCAAACAAAAAACAGTGTTGTTGCCCCTTGGAACAGTAATAAGGTGGGAATTGTAAGTATTCTCGGTGATGCTAAAAATGCAAAAAAGCCGGTGATAGTGCGGGTGTTGGGAACAATAGGCGCGGCAACATGGAAAGAAGGGCTTATTTATAATAAAACAACGTCGAATACTGTTGACGGAACAAAAGACGGTAATTTGAAGGCTTCCGTAATAAAAGGACTTAACGGAAAACAGCTTCCGTCATCTTCAGCGACACAAGAAAAATTAATCGAGGGCGGTTATAATGTGCTTGACACTTCTGTATATTCCAAACTTAACGGGCTTGTCAGCAAAGTTTCATATACGTCAAATTCCGACCTCGAGCAATGTGAATATGACTCATATTGGAATAATTGTGAAATATCAAATGCGTCAAACGTTACTGTAGAGGGGATAGGAACAGATGCGGAAATTTTTCAATGGGGTTTGACTTGGAAATCATGCAGTTCAATAGAAATTAGAAATATTACGTTTGACGATTATACCGAGGACGCTTGCAGTTTTGAAGGCAGTACCAACACAACTTATACCGGAATGGCGGTAGATAAATTTAATTCAAACAGACTGTGGGTGCATCATAATACTTTCAACGAGGGGAAGAACTATTGGGATGTTTGTGCAGAGCAAGATAAACGCGAGGGTGACGGCGCAACGGATTTCAAAAGGTGCGCGTATGTTACGATAGCGTATAACCATTATTATAATAACCATAAAACGGGGCTTATCGGGTCCGATGATAACGTTTTTACCGCAAACGTGACGTTCCATCATAATTTTTATGACCGGTGCAACAGTCGTTTGCCTCTCGGCAGACAAGCTAATATGCATATGTATAACAATTATTATTACAAGTCTTCGGGAACGAATATGTCTTTGCGTTCGGGGGCGTATGCCTTAATAGAATATTGTCGTTTTGAAAACGCAAAAAATCCCATTCAGACTCAGCTTGGCAAAAAAGAGATAACTTTAAACGGCAACAAGGTTAAACTTGACGCTTATGTTAAGCTTTATAACTGTAATTTTATTGAGGACGAACTTAAAGAAGAATACAGATTGAACACGCAAGCATATAATATTGTTGTTGCGCAAACAAGAGCTGATAAAATCGAAAATCAAAATATCTATGATGACCAGTTCGATATAGATGAAAATAAATTTTATTATAGGAACGGTAAGAGCGACGTAACCGACATGATTACCGATATGAATAAAATTGCAACGGAAATTCCAAAACTTGCCGGTGTACATAAAACGGCAAAATAAATATAAAAAATCTTGCTTTAAGGCAAGATTTTTTAATTTGCAAAAGTGTGGTTGTTATGCTATAATAACAGCAGACGGAAATGGATGTAATTAAAGAGAAATTAAAGCTTTTGCCTGAAAATCCGGGTGTTTATATAATGCTTGACGAATATAAAAATATTATATACGTCGGTAAAGCGCGGATACTTAAAAACCGCGTCAGACAGTATTTTCATAATTCGCCAAAACCTGAAAAAGTAATGAAAATGGTTGAAAATATCAGGGATTTCAACTATATAATTACTAACAGCGAAATTGACGCTCTTGCGCTGGAAAACAATTTAATTAAAAAATACAAACCCAAATACAACATTTTATTAAAGGACGATAAAACTTATCCTTATATTAAAGTTGATATGCGGGAAGATTTTCCTAATTTTTATATAACGCGTAAAATCTCAAAAGACGGTTGCAGATATTTCGGTCCGTTTATGGGCGGTATTAGTTGCAAAGATATACTTGATACTGTACAGCTTGCCTTCAGCGTAAGATTGTGTCATACCAAAATAACCGGAAATAAGCGGGAATGCCTGAATTATCATATTTGCAGATGTCCTGCACCGTGTGCCGGAAAAATTGATAAGAATGGATATTTACAACGCGTAAAATCGGCATTGAATTTTCTTGACGGTAATTACAAAGACGCGGAAGCAATGTTGAAAGATAAAATGGTTTCTGCGGCGCAAAACGAAAATTTCGAGCTTGCGCTTGATTATAAAAATAAGCTTGAAATGCTTTCTAAACTTGAAGCGAAAAGAATAACTTCAATAAACCGTTACATTGATGCGGATATAATAGCTTACGCAACAAATAATCTATATTCGGCAGTAAACGTGCTGGTTACGCGTAAAGGCATTATGCAGGGCGGAAGTTCTTTTGCTTTGGATGAGGCACACATGTCCGACGGAGAAGCGCTTACGAGTTTTATTACGCAGTATTATCAAAATCATGAAGCGCCTTCGGAAATAATATGCGAAGAGTTCTGTGAAAAAGAGTTATTGCAAAATTATTTTAAGGAAAGATTTCAGAAGTCTGTTGAAATTACTCTTGCAAAACAAGGCGATAAGTTCCGTTTATTGAAAATGGCGAAACAAAACGCCGAAGAGTATCTTGAAAAATCGGTCGATAAAATTAAACACAAAGACGATATGACTGTAAACGCTTGCAAGCATTTACAGGTTCAGCTTTCTCTTAAATGTTATCCGCGCAGAATGGAATGTTACGATATATCAAATATAAGCGGTGTAGATAAAGTCGGGTCTATGGTGGTGTTTATCGACGGCGAAGCGGACAGGAACAGTTACCGTCGGTTCAGAATAAAAACCGTAGAGGGTGCAAATGATTTTGCGTCTTTGCAAGAAGTTTTAACTCGCAGACTTTCAAAACTCGGTACTGTAGAGGAAGAAAAATTTCCCAAGCCGGATTTAATTATTGTTGACGGCGGCAAAGGGCAGCTTTCAGCGGTAAAGAATATTTTTGACGAAATGAATATAAGCGGAATAGAACTTGTTTCTTTGGCTAAACGGGAAGAAGAAGTGTTTACTTTATATTCTGAAGGAAGCATCAAAATTCCGCACCGCGATTATTCGCTAAAAATGTTGCAACGTATACGTGACGAGGCTCACAGATTTGCTATAACTTATTTCAGAAATATTCACTCAAAACGAAATTTGCAAAGTGTATTAACAGAAATAGATGGTATAGGCAAGGCGCGGAGAATGGCGCTTTTGGAAAAATTCGGAACGCTTGAGCGCATTATGGATGCAAGCGTGGAAGATATAGCCGCCGTTAACGGTATATCAAAAACAATTGCGCAAAATATAAAATCTTATTTGCAAGAAAATTTATGAGAAAAATTAATTATAAACTTATTGTGTCTGATTTTGACGGGACGCTTATCGACGATAATCAGAATGTTCCCGAACAAGTAAAAAAGGCTATAAGTGAATATATCAACGCCGGCGGCATTTTTGCGGTATGTACTGGAAGAATGTTGCGTTCAATACTTCCGCAAGTCAGAAAGCTTGGGCTCAGCGGTTTAGTTATTGCCAATCAGGGCAGCGTTATAGCGGATATAGAGAGCGGTAATTTATTAAAATGCAACAGTATTCCTTATGTTGAGGTTGCTGAAATTTGCAGGAATATCAAGGAGCTTAATCAACCCGTAAATATTTATTGCGGAGACAATCTTTATACCGATATTCCGAAAGATAACGAGTATCTGCAATTATATGAGCGTATTGTTTGTGTTTCAGCAGAATATGTTAACGGTCAAATGTTCGATTTTGTATTGAACAAACGGTTGAATTGCCAAAAAATTGCGATACTTGTAAAAAGAAGCGAAAGGGACGCTTTATATTCAGAACTGAATACAAGACTCGGGGAAAGATTTGACGTTACGTGCAGTGCAAAAGAACTTGTTGAGATTTCACCTAAAGGAGACACTAAGGGAGAAGCCGTAAAGTATCTGTGTGGACGTTTTAATATTTCTTTGGAGGAATGTATTGCCGTCGGGGATAATCTCAACGATATTTCTATGATAAAGACTGCGGGGATTGGTGTTGCCGTTGAAAACGCAGACGATTCTTTAAAAGCTTTAGCTGATTTTATTTCTATATCCAATAATGACGGGGCGATAGCTCAAATTATAGAAAAATATGGGTTTGCATAGTACTATGTGTGAAATATTGGCGCCGGCTGGGGATATTAATAGCGCTTTTGCTGCTATAAATGCCGGAACGGACGCAGTTTATATTGGGCTGAAAGAATATTCGGCAAGAAGTTCGGCGGAAAATTTTGATACAAAAAGCTTTGGCGAATTGGTTGGATATGCGCATGCTTTTGGAGTAAAAGTGTATGTTGCAATGAATACGCTGATTAAAAGCGAAGAATTATCAGGTTTTTTGCAATCTGCTGTTAAAGTTTGGAATGCTGGTGCGGACGCTATTATAATTTCAGACGTGTTTGTGGGAGCATTTTTAAAACACAATTATCCGCAAATGGTTATTCATCTTTCAACTCAGGCGGGTGTTTGTAATAAATACGGTGCATTATTTGCAAAAGAATGTGGGTTTTCACGTGTAATTCTTGCGAGGGAAACCGCGTTTGAGGATATAAAAGAGATTTCTTCAATTATTGAAACGGAAGTTTTTATACAAGGCGCTTTATGTTCGTGTTTTTCGGGGCAATGCTATCTTTCGTCTTTTGCAGGGGGTAACAGCGGAAACCGAGGCAAATGCAAGCAACCGTGCAGAAAATTATATTCCGTTGATAAGGACGGTTTTGAAGAGCCCTCATATAAATTGTCGTTGTCAGATTTGAATATTGGCGAAGATATAAAGCTTTTGCTTGAAGCCGGAGTTTATTCATTCAAAATCGAGGGAAGGATGCGCCGCCCTGAATATGTGTCTGCCGCGGTAAAATATTATAAGAATATTTTAAACGGTAACCCAGTTGATAATGATTTAAGTGATTTAAAACGTACTTTTAACAGGGGGAATTATACCAAAGGACTTGCTTTCGGACAAGATAAAACTTTTTTATCGAATGCTGTTCAAGGGCATATTGGCGAATTTGTCGGAATCGTTAAGGTTGAAAATGGAAAATATATTTGTCAAAGCCGTCAAAACTTTGGAATCGGCGATGGATTTAAAATTTTGCGTGATGGCAGAGAGGTCGGCGGGGCGAGTTTTGGCGGAACGGTAAAAACAGGAGTTGTTTTATCTACAAAAGCGCGTCTAAAAAGCGGCGATAAAGTTTTTGTAACTACCGATACTCAATTAAACGCGCATCTTTTGAAGATAAAAAAATTAATAAGCTTGCGGATTACCGCTAAGTTTATGGCGGGAAAAAAGGCGGAAGTTTGTATTAACGGAAAATTGTTTTATAGTGATGAACCGTTAGCTTTGGCGCAAAGCCGCCCGCTTTCAAAAGAAGAAATTGAGAATTGTTTTAGAAAGGTTGATAAATATCCTTTTACAATAAATTTTTGTAAATTTGAGAGCGATGGTGTTTTTGTTCCGGCATCAGCGCTTAACGCTTTGCGCCGTAAAGTTTTTAGCGCTTATTTTGAAAGTATTTCAGAAAATAATAATGTACAAATCAGACAAAATTATATTATTCCGGAAATTAAAATTGAAAAAAATGAGAAAACCGCAATAATATGCGATAATTTATGCGGATTGTCTGTGGATATTGGTATTTTAAAATTAAATGATTTTAATGCGGATGTGTTAACGCTTCTCAAAGATTTCAAAGGGGAAAAATATTTATTTTTACCGCCTTATCTAAGCGGCAGAGAAGCGGAGAGTGTTAAATGCCTGATAAATTATTTTGACGGAATATATTGCGACGGTATATACGGTTTTAAACTTGCGGAAGAAATTAAAAAGCCTTTATTTGTCGGTACGGGTATGAATATTTCAAATAATATTTCCGTTTCGGCTTGTAAGGCGAAGTATTTTGCGCTTTCCAAAGAATTGACTGTTTCGGAAGCAAAAGTTCTTTCAAAAAACAATTCGTTTTATTTAGTTGCCGGCGGAATAAAAGTTATGGATTTGATTTTTTGTCCGTTCGGAAAAAAATGTAAAACTTGCGATAAACGGGAACATTATATGATTACGGACGAAAACGGCAGAAAATTTTATTTGCACAGATATAAAACAAGTGATTGCCGTTTTGAAGTTTATAACTGTGCTAATCTTGTTTCAACTATATTCAACGCGGGTAATCTTTTGGACTGTACGCTTGAAAAACAGCCTAAAAAACTTTTAGATATTTACAAAAACGAAGAAAAATTGCGGGAATATTACAAGAATTATACGCGCGGACATTCTGTTCAGCCGATTTTTTGATTATGGATTTAAACGGTATTGAAAAGCTTGAACTTAATAAAATACTTTATTCTGCGGCACAATATGCAACAACAGACGGCGGTAAGAGTATTATAACCAACCTTTTTCCGTCAACTGATTTGCGTGAAGCAACGGACAGACTTTCCGTCACTTTCGAATGCGATAAACTTTTGTATACTTACGGCGCGGGAAAAATAGAGTGCTTTTCAAATACCTCGGATGAAATCGCCCGAGCAAAAAAAGGTTCGGTTTTATCTTGCGGCGAACTTTTGAACTGTGCAGAACTGCTTCGGGCGACGAGAATTGCCTATACTTCCATTGAAAGAATTGACGATAACGAAATTGTTTTTGTTCGCGCGTTAACCAAAAACTTATATTTTGATAAAGGACTTGAGGAAGATATTACGGAAAAAATTATTTCCGTTGATAACGTGAGCGATTTTGCGAGCGAAAGTCTGTATTCTATACGTTCGAAAATTAAAAATCTTAACGCTAAAATAAGGGAAAAACTTTCAGAATATACTTCCGGCAAGGATAGCGAATATTTACAGGAAGGCATAGTAACGATACGTAACGACAGATACGTTATACCCGTTAAAGCCGAACATAAGAGCCATGTGCGCGGGTTTATCCACGACCGTTCCAAAACAGGCGCAACTTTCTTTATAGAGCCTGAATATATACTTGAACTCAATAATGAACTTATTGCGCTTTCGATTGACGAAAAAGAAGAAGTCGAGGCGATTTTAAAGGCTTTGTCTAACCGTATAGGTACTATATCGGAGCAATTGACCGCAAATATTGATGTTTTGTATCGTCTTGACGCTTGCTATGCTATTGCAGAATATGGTTATAAACATAAATGCGCGCGACCTAAAATAAACAACCGTGGATATATAAATATTATAAAAGGACGCCATCCGCTGATTGATAAAAACAAAGCAGTACCTGTATCTTTGGAGCTTGGCGGGGATTATAATTTTTTGCTGTTAAGCGGAGCGAATACCGGCGGTAAAACGGTTACGCTCAAAATGACCGGACTGTTTTGCCTTATGGCTGCTTGCGGATTTTATATTCCTGCTTGCGATGGCAGTTCTGTTGCTATATTCGGAAATGTAGTCTGCGATATAGGAGATAGTCAAAGTATTGAAGAAAGTCTTTCGACATTTTCTTCCCATATTACAAATATAATAAAAATTTGCGACTGCGCTGACGAAAACAGTCTTGTTTTAATTGATGAACTTGGCGGCGGAACCAATCCGGACGAAGGACAGGCGTTGGCAAAGGCAATTGTTAAGCACTTGATTGACGGTGGTGTTAAAGGAATTGTAACAACGCATTTTACGCCGTTAAAAGAATTTGCTTATACTTTAGGCGGGATAGAAAATGCAAGTATGGAATTCGATTCCGACACATTAAAGCCGTTATACAGTATAAAAATAGGTCTGCCGGGTGCAAGTAACGCGCTTGCTATAACAAGAAGACTTGGTATGGGAGCGAAAATTTTGGCCGATGCTGAAAGTTATCTTTCCGATGGGGCAAGAAATTTTGAGAATGTTATCCGCCGTGCGGAAGAGAGCAGGATAGAAGCGGAAAGAAAGCTTACTGAAATTTCTTTAATGCAGACAGAATGGAAACAAAAGCTTGAAAAGATAAACGCACAGATAGATGAGCTAAACCGTGAAAAAGAAAAAATAAACCGATCGGCAAGGATTGAAAGCAGAAGAATTATTTCGGAACGTACTCAAAAAGCTGAAGAAATACTTGCAGAGATAGAGCAGATTTTTAAAAAGGAAGAACTTAGAGAAAGAGACTTAATAGCCGCACGTACTTTAAAAAATAAACTTAACGACAGCGCTTACGAAGAAGAGAGCGACAGAAAAAAGTCTGTTGACTTTTTGCCGGCAACAGTGCAGAATATTAGAGAAGGCGTTTTTGTTTATGTTAAACTTATGGATTGCAGAGGACAAGTTGTTGGTTTTAATGCAAAAAAAGACGAGGCTGAAGTTGTTTGCGGAAGTCTGAAAATGCATCTCAAACTTAAAGATTTGCTTTTAATCGGGAATGAAGAAAATCAACAAAAACAGATTAAAGTAGTTAAAAAACTGCCCCGTTCAATGCCGGTGCTTGAAATAAACGTTTTGGGGCTTACAGTGCCAGAGGCGATTTATGAACTTGATAATTTTATTGACAGAGCAGTGACGGATAACCTTGAAGAAATTAAAGTCATTCATGGTGTCGGAACAGGCAAACTAAAAAGCGCAATAGCGGAACACCTTAAAAAGCATCGCAGTGTTGATAGCTTTCGCTTGGGAAAATACGGCGAAGGTGAAACTGGAGTTACTTTTATAAAGCTTAAATAGGCAAGTTGGGCTCTTAAACGTAATATTATATAAATAGTATTTATGTTTTAGGGGTAAACTAATTGAAAAGCAAATTTATAACGGTTGTTACCAATCTCGCATTGATGGTTGTAGTGCTTGGGGTATCTCTTGTCGGATTTTATAGCGGCAGCGCAGCGGCGGTTATTTATGAAAACGATAATCTGTTCTCAAGCGGAAACGATACCCGTGGAGAAGTTGTTTTAACTTTCAACGTATATGAAAGCACGCAAAATGTGTTGGGTATCCTTGATATTCTTGAAGAATATGATGCTAAAGCTACATTTTTTATCGGCGGAAGCTGGGCGGATGATAATGTGGATTGTGTGCGCGAAATTTTTAAGCGCGGACACGAACTTGGTAGCCACGGATATTTTCATAAAGACCACTCTAAAATGACAGTGGATGCAAATCTGGAAGAAATCCGCCCCAGTATAAAGCTTTTGGAAATGATTTGCGGTGAAAAAATTGTGCTTTTTGCCCCGCCTTCAGGCGCTTATAATGAGAATACGCTTTCTGCGTGTTCTTCGCTTGGCATGAAAGTTATAATGTGGTCGAGGGATACGATTGACTGGCGCGATAAAGACGTTAATACCGTAGTACAGCGCGCGACTAAAAAATTGACTGCGGGGGAATTTATTTTAATGCATCCCAAGGATTGGACGGTGCAGGCTCTGCCGAAAATATTAAATTACATAAGAGAAAACGGTTTGAAAACCGCAACGGTTTCTCAATGTTTAGGAGAATGATGGTATATTACAAAAAGTTGCATAACGGAATAAGGCTTATTGTAAATCAGATGTCATCGCTTATGTCGGTGACAATGGGTATTCTTGTGCATACAGGTTCGTCGGCGGAAAACGACAAAGAGGACGGAATTTCGCACTTTATTGAACATATGATGTTCAAAGGCACGAAAAAACGCACGGCTTTTCAGATATCTGACGATATGGACAGAATCGGCGGTCAGATGAACGCGTTCACAAGCCGAGATATGACTTGTTATTATGCGAAATCTACTACAGGTCACGCGGCGGAAGCGTTTGATATTCTGGCGGATTTATTTCTTGAAAGCACCTTTCCCGAAGATGAAATGAAGAAGGAAAAGGGTGTAGTTATAGAAGAAATCAATATGACCGAAGACACTCCCGACGATTTGTGCCTTGATATTTTATCACGTGCTTTTTACGGTACAAAAGGATACGGCAGAAATATTTTAGGACCCGCTGAAAATGTTGAGGCTTTTACAAAAACCGATATTTCAGCTTATATGTGCAAACACTATATTCCCGACAATATCGTAATATCTATGGCGGGAAATATCGATATAAAGCTTGCAGAAGACCTTGCGGAAAAGTATTTTTCGCAAATGGAAAGCCGTTGCTGTAAGCGCGACGAAATAAAAATCGAATTGCAAGGTAAATCACTTTTCAGACATAAGGATATCGAGCAGGTGCATATCGGCATGGCTTTTCCTTCGGTTAAAAGATACGATAAGTTTTACGATGCCACGCAGATTATGAATACGATATTCGGCGGCGGAATGTCTTCCCGTCTTTTCCAAACGGTAAGGGAGGATTTGGGACTTGCGTATACCGTTTATTCATTTGTTTCCACCTATGCGGAAATAGGTTCCCTTGCTATTTACGCCGGCGTAAATTCTCACAAATACGAGCAATCCGCAGAAGCAATTTATAAGTGTATAAAAGATATCAAAAGTAAAAATATTTCCAACGAGGAGTTTATAAGGGGAAAGGAACAGCTTATTTCTTCTTCGATTTTTTCGCAGGAGAGCACGAATTCCCAAATGCTTCTTTTCGGCAAGGAAATGCTTTATAACGACAAGGTTTATAATTTTGAAGAGCGTGTAAATAAAATCAGCTCTGTAACTTTGAATGACGTTTTAGACGCGGTTGAGTTGAATTTTAACGATAAAAACAAAGCGTCCGCGCTTGTTGGCGCAGTGGACAAGCCTCTTTAAAATGGAAATTATAAAACATGGTTTTGAACCAGTTTACGATAAAGAAAGTAAAGTTTTGATTCTGGGAAGTTTTCCTTCCGTAAAAAGCCGCGCTGTGGATTTTTATTACGGTAATAAGCAAAACCGCTTTTGGAAAACAATTTGTTCTTTTTTCAGCGAAGAAATACCCGAAACGTTGGAAGGCAAAAAAGAATTTTTGTTAAGACGCAATATTGCGCTTTGGGATATTGTTACGGAATGCGAAATCGTCGGCAGCCAGGACAGCACCATAAAAAATTTTAAGGTTGCCGATATTAAAAAGATATTGCAAAACTCGCAAATTTGTCTTATAATAGTCAACGGCGGAAAGGCGTATGAAATATTTTTAAAAAATTTCGGAGATATTTCAACGCCATACATAAAACTTCCGTCAACAAGTCCGGCAAATACGCGCTTTTCAAAAGAGGAATGGTATGATATCTTATCAAGAGTTTTTGGACGAGCTTAAAAGCCTTTCAGATGAAACTTACAGAGATTTTCACAAAAGGCTATTGAAAAATGATAATATAAACGTTTTAGGCGTGCGTATTCCGAATTTAAGAAAGCTTGCAAAAAAATATAAATCAGAAATTGAAACTCTTTTAACTTATCCGGACGATTATTATGAGGTAACTTTTGTAAAACTGACCGCTGTTTCTCTTCTTAAATACGAAGATTTTATTGATTACATAGATAGATGTGTTTTACTGATAGATAATTGGGCGACTTGCGATTGTTTTACTCCAAAATGTATATCAAAGCATAAAGAGGACTTTTTGCCGTTTATCTTTACATATCTGAGCGAGGATAAAGAGTTTTACCAAAGATTTGCGCTTACTACGCTGTTGCATTATTATGTAGAAGAAAAATATCTCGGAACCATAATGGATACCGTGCAGGAAGTCGATACTCAAAAGTATTATTATGTTCATATGGCGGCGGCTTGGCTGATTGCCGAAATAACGGTAAAATTTTATGATGAGGCTATTAAGTTTTTGAAAGCGAATTTAAGTGGAGATTTTTTAGATAAAAAGACACATAACAAGGCAATACAAAAGGCGTGCGAAAGTTTTCGCCTTTCAAACGAACAAAAAATATTTTTAAAAGGTTTAAAAAGATAGTATGGAAATTTCACAACAGTTGACAGAGGAGTTTAATCTTCGTCCCGACCATGTCAAAAACATTTTACAGCTTCTGGACGAAGGAAACACCATTCCTTTCATTGCACGTTACCGCAAAGAAATGACGGGAGCTATCGACGACCAGATTTTGCGCGAACTTAACGACAGATACGAATATCTGAAAAATCTCGAAAAGCGCAAAAATGAAGTTGCTTCGGCTATTACAGAACAAAATAAAATGACCGAAGAAATTCAGACGGCTATTGACGCTGCGCAGACAATGACAGAGGTTGAGGATATTTACCGCCCTTATAAGCAGAAGAAAAAGACCCGTGCTTCCGTTGCAATTGAAAAGGGTTTGCAGCCGCTTGCAGAATTTATTTTAGCGCAAGAAGGCAATCCTTATAAAGAAGCAGAAAGCTACATAAATGAAGAAAAAGGCGTGGATAGCGTTGAAACGGCAATAACGGGAGCAAAAGATATAATTGCCGAAATAGTTTCCGATAATGCCGAACTCAGAAAGAAACTTCGTACGCTTCTTGAGAATCATGGCGAAATGCAGGTTAAAATGGTCAAGGACGATGAAAAGGGTACTTATGCAATGTATGCGGATTATTCCGAACTCGTTCCCGAAATAAAAAATCACAGAATTCTTGCTATTAACCGCGGCGAAAAAGAAGATTGCTTAAAAGTTAAAGTATATTTTAATCCCGATATAGCAAAGAGAGTTTGCAATGCCAAATATGTTAAAGCAGACGGCAATGCTGATTGTGTAAAATTAGTTGAAGAGGCGGCTGACGATGGCTATGATAGACTTATTCAGCCTTCGATTGAGCGTGAAGTCCGCGCAATTTTAACGGATAAAGCGAGCGAACAAGCGATAAAAATGTTTGAGGTAAATTTGCGCCCGCTTCTTTTACAACCCCCTGTTAAAGGAAAAGTGACTTTGGGGCTTGACCCCGCCTACCGTACGGGTTGCAAATTGGCTGTAGTTGACGAAACCGGAAAAGTTTTGGATACGGGCGTAGTATATCCTATACCTGAAGTACATAAACCCGCACAAATCGAAGACGCAAAAAGTATTATCAAAAATCTTATTAAGAAGCACAGCGTAGATATAATTTCTATAGGAAACGGCACGGCAAGTAAGGAGACGGAAATTTTTGTTGCCGAACTTTTAAAAGAAGTGGACGGGAATGTAAGTTATGCTGTTGTAAGCGAAGCGGGTGCGAGTGTTTATTCTGCAAGTCCTCTTGCGGTTGAAGAATTCCCCGACCTTGATTTGACAAGGCGTTCTGCGATTTCAATTGCGAGAAGATTGCAAGACCCTCTTGCCGAACTTATTAAAATCGACCCTAAATCAATCGGCGTAGGACAATATCAGCACGATATGGATAAAAAACGTTTGGACAGTGTTTTAGGCGGAGTTTTAGAAGATTGCGTTAATAACGTCGGCGTTGATTTAAATACGGCAAGTGTTTCTCTTTTGAAATATGTTGCGGGTTTAAATTCCGGTATTGCTAAAAATATTGTGGCATACCGTGAAGAAAACGGTAAATTTACAGCGCGCTCACAGCTTTTAAAAGTTTCAAAACTTGGTGCAAAAGCATACGAGCAGTGTGCTGGATTTCTGCGTATTCCGGATGCAAAAAATATAATGGATAATACAGCCGTTCATCCCGAATCCTATAAAAAAGCTGAAAAACTGCTTGCTCTTTTCGGTTATACGGATAAAGACGTAAGAGAAGGAAAGCTTGCAGAACTTCCTGCAAAAGTAAAAGAATACGGCGAGGATAAAGCTGCGGAATATTGTGAACTTGATAAAGCCACAATGAATGACATTATTTCCGAGCTTGTAAAGCCGGGGCGTGATATCCGCGATAGTCTGCCCCAAAGACAGCTTAGAAAAGATATTATGGGCATTGACGATTTATATGTAGGTATGGTTGTTGACGGTACAGTGAGAAACGTTATAGACTTTGGCGCGTTTGTTGATATCGGAGTGCATCAGGACGGGCTTGTGCATATATCTGAAATTACAGAAAGTTATATTCGTCACCCTTCAGACGTATTGAAAGTAGGACAACAGGTTAAAGCCGTTGTAATCGCGTTGGATAAAAAGAAAATGAGAATAGGCTTGTCTTTAAAGCAAGTTAATAAAAAAGCAAATTAGCTTGACAAAGCCGATATTAATATTGTAAAATTTTACAGTACTATTAAGGAGGATTATAACGATGTTTGAAGAAGTAGCAAAATTACTTGCCGAACAGTTGAACGTTGACGTTTCTAAAATTACCGAACAAAGTGAAATAGTAAAGGACTTGGGGGCGGACTCTTTGGATGTGGTCGAATTGCTCTATACTCTTGAAGAAAATACGGGCAAGACTATTCCCGAAGAAAAGGTTACAACTTTGAAAACTGTCGGCGACGTTGTTAATCTTTTGCAGTCGCTTTAATTAAATATCTGCGTTAAAAAACCGCACGTTTCAAATGTGCGGTTTTTTTATTATTAAATTATTTAAATAAATATAAAAGCAAAAATTGCAATTAACATTCCGGACATAGCCATAAGAGTAATTAATAAATATTTTATTCCGTATTTCATAATATTAAGTTGCTCTGGTGTATATTCGTTATCGTTAATTGTATTTTTATTTCCATATTTTTTTAGAGATTGACGGCGAAAATCGTCTGTAGTTAATTTAAAAATTGCGGCAACTTTTTCAAGGATACATTCGTCTTCCGGTAAAAAAGATTGCTCCCAGCGTTGCACGGTAGATTTTGACGAATAAATTTTGTCGGCAAACGCGCGTATTGAATATCCGTGCTCCTTTCTTAAATCTCTTAAATATCTTCCGTCAATTCTATTCATAAAAAACCCTTAAATCAATTATATAGAATATCAATAAAAAATTCAATATGCTTGACATGGTTTTCAAAAAATTATCTTAGATTAATTATAGAAAATATTTTCGGGACAAAAATGGGACAAGGCAGATATTGACATAAAAAACAAGAAATGTTAAATTTTAGGTATAAATAATTAATTTTTCAAGGAGGGAAAAATGAAAAAGAAATTAACAAAAAAGGCTAAACTTATTCTTGTAAACGTAGTAATTGCAGTAATTATATTTTTATATATAGTATTTTATACTTTGATGTCACACGCGCCATTAAATATAGTTGTAGTTTTTAGATGTTTATTGGTACAAGGAATTGGAACTTTTTTATCTTTAGTTATATATTATATTTCAATTTTAACAGATGTTATTATTGGGAATAAATCTACAGAGCAAAATCAATTTCAACAACAATCAGAGTGTGACAAAGAAAATAAGTAAGCAAGTAAAAAAATTCCCGCCGATGTTTCGGCGGGAATTTTTTTAAACTATTATGTTAATTAAACGCTTTGGAACGAAAATAAATTTTTTAATTTGTTTCCCGTCAATAAGCGGTTTTATATCTGTATGGTTTATAACAAGTTTTTCAATTTCTTCTGCGGGCATATCTGCTGTGACAGTAATTTTTGTTTTTATTTTACTGTTTATCTGTACTGCGTATTCGATTTCTTCTTCGCCGCATTTTGCCGCATCAAAAACAGGCCATTTTTCATAGGCAATAGTATCTTTGTGCCCTAAAACCGTATTCCATATTTCTTCGGTAATGAAAGGGATTATAGGGTTCAGCAGTTTTATTAGACCTTCGGCATATTCTTTGGGGAATTTATTTCCGTCTGAAATCTCTTTATAAATTGCATTGACGAAAATCATCATTTGCGATATCGCCGTATTTATTTTCATTGCCTCATAATCTTCCGTAACTTTTTTAACGGTCTGATTATAAATTTTATCAAGATTATGGTTTGCTGTTGTGGTAATTACATCAAGTTCGCAATAAATTCTGTAAACTCTATCTATGAATTTTTTAACTCCCTCGATATTTGCCGTTGACCAAGGTTTGTTATCCGCAACGGGGCCCATAAACATTTCGTACATTCTTAAAACGTCGGCGCCGAAGTTTTTAATAATATCGTCTGGATTTATTACGTTACCGAGGCTCTTTGACATTTTGTTGCCGTCTTCGCCAAGAATAAGGCCCTGATGATAAAGCTTTTTAAACGGCTCTTTATAAGGAACAAGACCTTTATCAAATAAAAAGTTGTTCCAAAAGCGGGAGTAAAGCAAATGCCCGACAAGGTGTTCTTTGCCGCCCATATAAAAATCAACAGGCATCCAGTATTTTAAAAGTTCATAATCGGCAAATTTTTTGTCGTTATGCGGGTCGCAATACCTTAAAAAGTACCAGCTTGAACCGGCAGAACCGGGCATTGTGGTAGTTTCCCTTTTGCCTTTAACTCCGTTTATATTTACGTTGACCCAATCTGTAGCATTTTCAAGAGGAGCATTACCGCCGTGAGCCTTATAATCTTTCATTTCGGGCAGAACAAGAGGTAAATCTTTGTCGTCAAGAATAAGTACTTCTCCGTTTTCAAGATGAATAACGGGTAAAGGCTCGCCCCAATATCTTTGGCGGGCAAAAATCCATTCGCGCAATTTATAAGTTACAGTTTTTTTGCCGATTTTCTTTTCTTCAAGCCAATCCAGCATTCTGTTTATGGCGTCTTGCTTATTTAAACCGTTTAAGAAATCCGAATTAATATGTTTTCCGCCTTGAGTGTAGGCTTCTTTTTCTATGTTGCCGCCTTCCAGAACAGGGATAATATCTATACCGAATTTTTTAGCAAATTCCCAGTCTCTGGTATCGTGCGCGGGAACTGCCATTATCGCGCCCGTACCGTAAGAAGTTAAAACGTAATCAGAGATATAAATAGGGATTTTTTTACCGTTCGCAGGATTTATTGCGTATGTTCCTGTAAATGCTCCGGTTTTTTCTTTGTTGAGCTCTGTACGTTCTAATTCGGATTTGCTCGCACAAGCTTGCTTATAATCCGAAATTTCGGATTTTTGTTCGGGGGTGGTAATTTTATCAACGAGTTTATGTTCGGGGGCAAGAACGCAATAGGTTGCACCGAAAAGGGTATCGCAACGGGTGGTAAAAACCGTAAATTTTTCATTCGTGCCGTCAACTTGAAAATCAACGCTTGCACCGACAGATTTTCCTATCCAGTTTCTTTGTGCGGTTTTGGAAGATTCAGTCCAGTCAAGCTCGTCAAGTCCTTCTAATAACCGTTCGGCGTATTTGTTAATATCAATTACCCATTGTTTCATATTTTTACGGACAACAGGGTAACCGCCGCGCTCGCTTTTTCCGTCGATAATTTCGTCGTTTGCAAGAACCGTTCCAAGTTCTTCGCACCAGTTTACAGGCGTTTCCACATAACGAGCCAAACCGTCTTTTAAAAGTTGCTTAAAAATCCATTGCGTCCATTTATAATAAGAAGGGTCGCAAGTTGAAACGGTTTGGTCCCAGTCATAGGAAAGACCAATCATTTTTAATTGTTTTGTAAAAGTAGCTATGTTTTTTTGTGTAAATCCGTCGGGATTGTTTCCGGTTTTGATTGCAAATTGTTCAGCAGGTAAACCGAAACTGTCAAAGCCGATTGGATGTAAGACGTTGAAGCCCTGCATTCTTTTCATTCTGGCTAAAATGTCGGTTGCGGTATAGCCTTCCGGATGTCCTACGTGCAATCCTGCGCCAGAAGGATAAGGAAACATATCCAAAATATAATACTTAGGCTTTGAAAAATCATGTAAATCGGTGTGGAAAGTTTTATTATCATCCCAGAATTTTATCCATTTTTTTTCAATTTTGTTAAAATCGGTGTAAGCCATTTTAAAATATCCTTAAAAGCTGAAATTATTATTAATTATACAGAATACCGCTTAAAATGGCAAATATTTTTAGCTGAAAAGCTTTTGAAACTTGTTGACAAAGCCGATTTAAAGTATTAATATAAAATTGCTCGGGAAAAGACAAGTACCGCCGAGAAATTCACAGAGAGTGCGGGGCAGCTGGAAACCGCATAATTTTCAAGGATAACGGGAAACCACTTTTTAGTAACCGAACATTTTAAAAAGCGGCCTGCAGTTATTTTTGCGGGTAATTAAGGTGGAACCGCGCGAAAGAATTTGCGTCCTTAAACGAATTTTCGTTTGAGGATTTTTTATTTTTGGAGGAATTATGAATATTGTATTAAAAGACGGCAGTAAAATCGAAGTAAATAACGGCGCAAGTTGTATGCAGGCAGCGTCTAAAATCAGCGAAGGTTTGGCAAGAATGGCGGTAGCTGCAAAAGTGAACGGCGAGCTTTGCGACCTTTCTGTTAAATTGAAAGACAACGATGCGCTTGAGATAGTAACTCTTAAAGATAAAGAGGGATTAGAGGTTTACCGCCATACGTGCGCTCATATTCTTGCCCAAGCTGTTAAAAACATATTTCCTACATGTAAACTTGCAATCGGACCTGTAATTGATAACGGGTTTTATTATGATATAGATTTCAACACTCCTATCACTCAGGACGATTTTGAAAAAATCGAAACCGAGATGCAGAAAATAATAAATTCCAGAACGGTTATAGAAAGGTTTGAGCTTTCGCGTGAAGAAGCTTTGAAACTTATGACAAAGTATGGAGAAAAATATAAAATTGAACTTATCAACGATTTGCCAGACGATGCTATAATATCGTTTTATAAACAAGGCTCTTTTACGGACCTTTGCCGCGGACCGCATCTTCCCAATACCGGTAAAATAAAAGCTTTTAAACTTACTTCGCTGACGGGTGCATATTGGCGCGGAAACGAAAAGAATAAGATGCTTACAAGAATATACGGTACTGCTTTTGAGAAAAAAGCGCAACTTGAAGAATATCTTGCAACTGTAGAGGAAGCTAAAAAGCGTGACCATAATAAGCTTGGCCGCGACCTCGGAATATTTATGACAAGCGACGTTGTCGGGCAAGGATTGCCTATCTTAATGCCTAAAGGCGCAAAAATTTTGCAAATTTTGCAGCGTTTTGTAGAGGATGAGGAAGCAAAACGCGGGTTTATGGTAACAAAGACCCCGAATATGGCAAAGTCAGACCTTTATAAGATTTCCGGACATTGGTCGCATTACCGCGATAAAATGTTTATACTCGGTGAAGTGGACGAACAGGGAGAAAGTGCAAAAGGTGAAGAAATTATGGCTTTGCGCCCTATGACTTGTCCGTTTCAGTATCAGATTTTTAAAAACGGTTTGAAATCTTACCGCGATTTGCCTTGCCGTTATTCGGAAACTGCTACCGAATTCAGAAAAGAAGCTTCGGGTGAAATGCACGGTCTTATCAGGGTCAGACAGTTCACGTTGTCGGACGGACATATAATTTGTACAAAAGAACAAATTGAAGAGGAGTTCAAACGTTGCCTTGATTTGTCTTATTATATTCTTGACGCGCTTGGTATGAGAAAAGACGTAACTTTCCGTTTTTCAAAGAGGGGCAAGTCGAAATCCGATAAGTATATAGATAATGATGAAGCATGGAACAAGACCGAAGCAATGATGAAAGTCATTCTTGACGATTTAGGACTTAATTATGTTGAGGCTGACGACGAAGCTGCGTTTTACGGGCCTAAGCTTGATATTCAAGCGAGAAACGTTTACGGTAAAGAAGATACGCTAATTACCATACAAATTGATTTTGCAGCAGGTGAGAGTTTTGAAATGTATTATGTTGATGCCGACGGCACAAAACAAACGCCTTATGTAATTCACCGCAGTTCTATCGGCTGTTATGAAAGAACGTTAGCACTTTTAATTGAAAAATATGCGGGAGCGTTTCCGCTTTGGATGTGTCCTACACAAGTCAAGATTTTGCCTATCACGGATAGGACTTTAAGCTACGCGGAAGAAGTGGCCGATAAATTGCAGCGTGCAGGAATAAGATGCGAAGTTGATAAACGCAACGAAAAGATTGGTTATAAAATCCGTGAAGCAAAAATGGATAAAGTTCCTTATGTTCTTGTTGTAGGCGATAAAGAAGCTGAAGACGGAACCGTAAACGTTAATAAACGCGGAGTTGAATCTAAAGATACTGTTAAAATTGAAAGCTTTATTAAAAAAGTAATTAAAGAAGATAACGAAAAGACAATTTTTTAAGTAAAATGTTTGACAAAACATAAAATTATTGGTAATATATAAGAGTAAAGCAAAGGCAACCCCTTTCACCGTATGGATTTTTTGTTCGGTACAATAATGATTTTAAAGATTATTTAATCTTTTCATTATATCGGGTTGTTTTATTGCAACCCGATATTTTTTGGGTAAAAAAACGAGAGGTATATGATTATAAAAGACTTATATTCCGTCAATGAGGCTATTCGCGACAAGGAAGTAAGAGTTATAGGTTCGGATGGAGCTATGCTTGGCGTAATGTCGGGTTTTCAGGCCCAAAAGCTTGCTAATGAAGCGGAGTTAGACCTTGTAAAAATTTCTCCGAACGCTGTTCCGCCAGTATGTAAAATTATGGATTATTCCAAATTTAAATATGAACAGTCAAAAAGAGAAAAAGAAAACCGAAAAAATCAGACGATAGTGGAATTAAAAGAAATCCGCCTTTCTATGACAATTGATATAGGCGATATTGCCGTTAAAACAAAGCAATGTCTTAAATTTCTGGAAGCCGGAAATAAAGTCAAAGTTTCCATAAGAATGAAAGGCCGTGAAAACGCCCGCGCTTATCAAGGCGTAAAAGTTATGCAGGACTTCTTCGAGGGGCTTGGCGAAAAAGCTGTTCAAGACAAAAAACCTTCTGCCGAGGGGAGAATGATTACTATGATGCTCTCGCCGGTGAAAGAGAAAAACTAAATATAAACTTTATTATTGGAGGATACAAATATGCCCAAGCAGAAATCACATAGCGGCACAAAAAAGCGTTTTTGGCTTACCTCTACCGGCAAGGTTAAAAGACCCCACGGCGGTAAGAACCATAAAGCGGAAACTAAAAACAGAAAGAGAAAAAGAAATTTGCGTAAAGTTACGCTTGTTTCGACTGCTCAGGAATTCAACGTAAAAGCAATGATTCCTTATAAGGATTAATCGGAGGTAACGGACAATGCGTATTAAAAGAAGTGTAAACGCGCTCAAAAAGCGCAGAAAGATATTCCGCCTTTCAAAAGGCTATTTCGGCAATAAATCCAAGTCTTACAGAATCGCACGCGAAGCTGTTATGAAGTCTTTGAATTATGCGTATATCGGAAGAAGGCTCAGAAAGCGCGATATGCGTAGTCTTTGGATTGCACGTATAAATGCCGCTGCAAGGCTTAACGGGCTTTCATATTCAAAATTTATGCACGGACTCAAAAATGCCGGCATTAATCTCAACAGAAAAATGCTTGCGGAAATCGCCGTAAATGACGCGCCCGCTTTTACCGCACTTGCGGAAAAGGCTAAGGCGGCATTATAATCAAATTTTAAGCCTTTTTGAAAGGCTTAATTTTTTATATGGTAATAACTTCAAAATCAAATCCGTTAATTAAAGAGATTTCCAAACTTTACGAAAAAAAACACCGCAAAGAAAAAGGGCTGTATCTTGTTGAGGGAATAAAACCGGTAAACGAATGTATTGTCGCAGGCTGTGTAATTGAAAATATCGTTTGTACGGAATCTTTGGCGGATAAATATAATAACGCTGTGATAGTTTCAACTAAAGTTTTTGAAACTATATCAAGCGAAAAAACTCCGCAAGGCGTGCTTGCCATTGTTAAAAAGCCGCAAAATAATTTAAAACCTCCGCAAGATAGTTGTATTTTGCTTGATTGCTTACAAGACCCCGGAAATTTGGGCACAATTGTAAGAACTGCAAATGCGGCGGGAATTAAAGATATTTACTTGATAAATTGTACCGACCCGTATGCGCCCAAAGCTGTTCGGGCAAGCATGAGCGGAATATTTTTTGTTAATATTTATCAGGGAACAAGCGAAGAAGTTTTAAATATTTTAAGTGGAGTTAAACTTGTTTGCGCGGATATGAACGGTGAGAATATATTTGAATTTTCTGTGCCGGGGAAATTTTGTCTCTGTATAGGGAATGAGGGTAACGGTATAAGCCAAGACCTAATTAATAATGCAGATTACAAAATTAAAATTCCGATGGATAAATCTTGCGAAAGTTTAAATGCGGCTGTTTCTGCGGGAATAGCTATGTATCAGTTAAAATATAATAAGAGGTAATAATATAATGTCAGGACATTCGAAATGGCACAATATACAGGCAAAAAAGGGTAAAACGGATGCTGCCCGCGCCGCTGTATTTACGAAAATAGGCAGAGAACTTGCCGTTGCCGCTAAGGGCAATCCTAATCCGGATACTAACTCAAAACTTGCGGACGTTATAGCTAAAGCAAAAGCCGCAAATATGCCTAACGAGAATATAAAACGTTCGATTGCAAAAGCTGCTGGTGAACTTGGCGACAAAGATTATAAAGAACTTACTTACGAAGGCTACGGCGTAGCAGGTTCTGCGGTAATTATAAAGACTCTTACTGATAACGTAAACCGTACTGCCGGTGATATTCGTTCCGCAATGGGTAAATGCGGCGGACAAATGGGGCAAACCGGATGTGTTTCATATATGTTTGATAATAAAGGTATTTTTGTTATAGAAAGAACGGTTGCGCTTGACGAAGATACAATGATGGAATATTGCCTTGAAGCTGAGGCTGACGATTACATTGTTGAAGATGATGTTTATGAGGTTTATACCGCCCCTGAAAAGTGGTCTCAAGCCAGAAAATATTTTGAAGAAAAAGGAGTAACTTTCCTTGAGGCAGAGATTAAAATGATACCGCAAAATTATATTACCCTTGATGCGGAAAAGGTAGAAACTTTTAATCGCATGCTGGATAAGTTAAATGAACTTGATGATGTTCAGGATGTGTATCATAATGTTGAATTACCTGAGGAAGAGGAATAATATTTTATATTAAATATTAAAAGCGCGGCGTTATGTCACGCTTTTTTTATTTCTTGCGTATAATTAATTTGTGATTGCACAATTTACTTATACAAGCGTTACGCTTTATTATATATTGTTCGCTTGTTAAAATACTTTAAGAGTGTTTCAATAAGCGGACGGGGGAGTATTCGATTGGATACTCCCCAACGTATTTTTAACGGTATTGTTAAATACAATATAATATGTTAAAATTCAAATTACGAAAAATCAGCATACAGGAAATATTTCGTATAATTGCCTTTGCTTTGTGTTTGATAATACTTATATTAGCTCCGATAATAACAACTATTGATAATAAAAATGCGTCGGGGGAAGATGATATAACTGTAATGACATTGTGGCAAATCGACAGTTTTGAGGGAGGAAAAGGTTCAAGAGCCGATTTCTTGCAAAAGGTTGCAGACCGCATATTTAAAGACAAAAGCTGCTATATCAAAGTAACGGCACTTACGGCAGATGCGGCAAGACTTAATCTTTCTGAGGGAAATATTCCGGACATTATTTCTTATGGCGCTGGTATGTTTGGGATTGAAAATTTCATATGTGATGAAACACCCTATTATACTTGGTGTCGCGGCGGATATTGCATTTTAAGTATAAGCGATAACGCCGATTTTTCTGACTGCTCAAAAGATAATACAATAATAAACGGCGGAACTGATAATTTATCTTATGCAGCTGCTATATTTTGCGGATTAAAGGATGCAAAGGTTGATAAACCGACTGGAGCATATGTTCAATTAGTTAACGGTAAATACAAATACCTTTTAGGTACGCAAAGAGATATTTTCAGATTAAAAAGCCGTGGAGTTGCATTTAAACTAAAACCGATAACAGAATTTAATGACCTGTATCAAAACATTTCAATCTTTACAAAAGAGACAAAAAAATATAATTATGCGAAAAAATTTATTAATTGTTTGCTTTCAGAAAATAATGAAATTTCAAATCTTGGATTATTTTTTGACGGAAATAAAATATACGATGACGAACTTTCTCAAATGGAAGATGTGCAATTTACATATAAACTTAAAACGCCTTTAAGTGAAGATATAAAAAAAGAAGTTGATAATGCAATTTTAAATTGCGATGAAAATAAACTGAAAAAATTGTTTAAATAATTGAAAACACCACAAAAAAATGGTATGATATAAGAGGTGAGTTTTGCGAGATAACAGTTTAATATTAAGCAAAATAGAAAAGAAAGAAAATTTCAGTTTTTCCAAGCATACTACATATGGATTGGGCGGTACTGCAAAAATTGCATACTATCCTAAAAACCAAGAAGAAAGCACTGTTGTATTTGACTATGTCAGAGAAAATTATGAAAATTTTGTAATTTTAGGAAAAGGTTCAAATGTTCTTGTTTCTGACAAACCGTACAACGGTGCCGTTATATGTACAAAGTTTTTAAACAATATTAATTATTTTGACGGAATAATAAGTTGCGGTAGCGGTACGACTGTAAATCAATTAATGAAATTTTGTATTTCAAAAGGATTAAGCGGTCTTGAATATCTTGCCGGTATTCCTGCATCAATGGGCGGACTTGCTTGTATGAACGGAGGAATCGGAGAAAGACATATTGAAAACAATATATCAAATGTGACTATTTATGACGGAGAGATGTGCAACTTTTTGAGTGAAAAGTGTATATTTGGGAATAAACATAGTATTATGCGTGACATAAAATGCTTAGTGCTAGATATAAATCTCAAAGTAAACAATGCCGACAGCGACATAGTCAAAAAAAATATTGAACAACAATTATATTCTAGAAAGATACTTCCTTCTGGTAAAAGCTGCGGATGTGTTTTTAAAAATCCAACTGGGTATAGTGCCGGTAAATTAATTGATAATGCCGGATTAAAAGGGATGTCTTGCGGAGCTGCCGAAATCAGTAGCGAACACGCTAATTTTATAATTAATAAAGGTTGTTCTTCTTCGGATATTTATAATCTTATAAAAGAAGTTAAACGTAAAGTTTTTGAAAATTGTGGCATAATGCTTGAAGAGGAAGTTATTTACATAGGTGAATTTAATGGAACTTACAGCTGATTATCATACTCATACTCCGTATTCTCATGGAAAAAATACAGTATTGGAAAATGCGACTGCGGCAAAAAAATTAGGATTAAAAGAAATCGGAATTACCGACCACGGTTTTAATCATCTGTTATTTGGTTTGAAACGTAAAAATATTGCAGATTTACGTAAAGAAATTGAAGAAGCAAAAAAGCTTACCGGCGTTAATGTTTTAATGGGAATGGAAAGCAACCTTATTTCCGTTGACGGTGATACCGACACAAGGCAAAGTGATTTGCAATATTTTGATTTATATTTATGCGGGATTCACGAGGTTTTAAAATACAAAACTTTTTCTGATATGCGTAATATTATGTTTAAAAATTATACTGCATATAAATTCGGTAAAAAACCGTCGCAAAAAACTATTGAAAATACTACCCGAGCTTATATCAACGCAATTAAAAATAATCCTATTGATATCATTACGCATATAAATTATAAATGTTATTGCAATCTGAAAGAAGTTGCACAATGTTGTGCGGACTATGGAACTTATATTGAGATAAACACTAAAAAAAGGCATGTTTCTGCGGAAGAACTTAATTTAATGGCGCAAACGGGAGTACGGTTTGTTATTGATTCAGACGCGCATTCACAAGACCGAGTAGGTGATACAAAAATTGCGGACGAGCTGTTATCAAACGGATGTGTTCCTCTTAGTCAAATTGACAATATAGAAGGAAGATTACCGAATTTCAGATTTAAAGAATTTAAAGCGAAAAATTTATAATATGCAGAACTTTACTGAAGAAATTAAAAATGAAATAACTTCAACAACAGTTAAAAGCCGCCAAAGTAAAAACGCAATTCTGTCTGCTTTTATACGTACCAGCGGAAGTATTATTTCAAAAAACGGTTGTTTTGGATTTGAAATTGTAACAGAAAACGAAAAAACCGCCGAATATTTCACTTCTCTTTTGGAGGAGGAATACGGACTTCATACTATAGTTTCAAGTGCAAATTTAGATTTGATGAACGGCAAGGACAAGCTTGCTTTTGAATGCGCAAACGAAATATCTGAAAAGTTTTTGATTGAAACAGGAATAGTAGGCGAAGACAGTGACGGTAAATATTTGATTTTCAATATAGACGAAAAGTTGATTGTTGACGAGCAAAGCAAACTTGATTATATTAAAGGCGCATTTTTGGGCGGAGGAAGCTGTACTTTGCCAGATGAAGGAGCCTTCAGCAGAACAGGATATCATTTTGAAATCGTTTTTTCAAATAAACTTGTTGCAAATGATTTTTGTGAATTGCTTTGCGGGTTTGAAATACTGGCAAAACTTGTAGCAAGAAAAGATAAAGTTGTTGTATACGCAAAAAGCCAGGCGGTTATTTCGGATATTTTAGACGCTATAGGATGCAGAAAGAGCCTTGGCAAATTAAACAAAGTCGTTGAAATAAAAGAAAAACAAAATAATGACAACAGAGTCAATAACTGTTCGGTTTCTAATATCGATAAAACAGTTACGGCTTCCGTTAATCAAGTGCGCGCGATAGAGATTATTTCACAGACTATCGGTCTTCAAAGCCTTGATAAACCGCTTTTCGATGTTGCCGAATGCCGTTTAGCGGATAAAAATGCCTCAATGCAGGAACTTGCCGACAGGCTTAAAATTTCAAAGAGTTGTTTAAATCACAGAATGAGAAAAATCAACGAAATTGCTTTATCTCTCGTTGACTGAGGAAATATTATGACTGATTTCGTACATTTGCATCTTCATACCGAATATTCTTTGTTGGACGGTGCATGTAAAATTGATAATTTAATAGATTATTGCAAGAAAAACGCTATAGATACCGTCTGTATTACCGACCATGGAAATATGTACGGAACTTTGCAACTGGCTGAAAAAGCTTTTCAAGCCGGAATCAAATACATAATCGGTTGTGAATTTTATATGACTGCGGATATGAACGATAAATCGTCAAACACTGCCGAACATTTAATTTTACTTGCCAAAAATAAAGCGGGTTATAAAAATCTTGTCCAGTTGGATTCTATGGCGTTTGTGGACGGCTTTTATTATAAACCGAAAATAGATTATAAAGCATTAAAAGAACATTCCGAAGGGGTAATCTGTCTTTCGGCATGTCTTGCCGGAGGTATTCCGCGCAGATTGCTTGCCGGAGATTATGAGGGTGCAAAGAAAATGGCCCTCGATTTACAAAGTACTTTCGGCGAAGATTTCTATATTGAAATTCAAGACCACGGTATTGAAGAAGAAAAAGCAGTGTTACCGCTTTTAGTTAAACTCGCCAACGACATAGGCGCAGAGTTGGTTGCCACAAACGACGTGCATTATCTGGAAAAAGAAGACGCCGAAATGCAAGACGTTCTTATGTGTATCCAGATGAAAAAGCAGCTTGACGACCCAAAAAGAATGAAGTTTTCAACCAACGAGTTCTACTTTAAAACGGGAGATGAAATGCTTTCGCTTTTTCCTAATTTCCCGCAAGCAATTGCCAATACAAGAATAATTGCAGATAAAGTTACAGAACAAGCTTTTAATCTTGATAAAAAAGGCTATCCGATAAAAGATACAACTTTAATACCTGAATACAATCCGGAAGACGGGTCATCGGCTGAACAATATCTCAGAAATTTAACTGCGGAAGGATTGAAAAAACGCTATGGCGATGAGCTTTCACAAAAAGAGCTTGACAGGGCGGAATATGAACTTGGCATAATTTGCGGTATGGGTTATGCCGATTATTATCTTGTTGTGTGGGATTTTATTAACTGGTCCAAAGAACAGGGAATACCTGTAGGACCGGGGAGAGGTTCGGGCGTAAGTTCTATTGTTGCATATTCAATAGGAATTACGGATGTTGAACCTCTACAATATGATTTGCTTTTTGAAAGATTTCTTAATCCCGACCGCGTATCAATGCCCGACTTTGATATTGACTTTTGTACAGACAGACGTGAAGAAACTATTGAATATGTCCGCCAAAAATACGGAGTTGAAAACGTATGCCAAATTGTAACTTTCGGTACAATGGCGGCAAAAAACTCAATAAAAGACGTCGGCAGAGTTATGCGTGTTCCTTATTCTGAAACCGATAAGCTGACCAAAATAATGGACGGAAAAACTTCCATCAGCGACCTTTTGGGCAGAAGAATTGATGGAGCAAAAGCTAAATTCGACAAAGAAACCGATGAAGATAAAAAAGCCGATTTGGAAAGCAAATATCAAGAGCTGAAAGCCGCGCGGAATAACGAATTTTGTGAAATTTATGAAACCGACGATGTGTTGCGTAGAGTAATCGATATGGCGCTGAAAATCGAAGGTATGCCGCGCCAAACCGGTATGCATGCAGCAGGCGTTGTTATTTGTCAAAAAAGAATAGCGGATAACGTTCCGCTTTCACGAAACGGTGAAGATATAACAACACAGTTTGTCGCTAAAGAAATAGAAGCGCTCGGAATGTTAAAGATGGACTTTCTTGCGTTGGTTACTTTAACTGACATAAAAAAATGTGTTGATTATATAAAAGAAAATTATAACCGCGATATTGATTTTAATCAAATAGGATACAAAGATGAAGGGGCTTATGCGCTTATTTCCGAAGGTGATACCGACGGGGTGTTCCAGCTTGAAGCGGGCGGAATGAAGAGGTTCATGAAGACGCTGCGCCCCGATACATTGGAAGATTTAATAGCGGGAGTTTCTTTATATCGTCCCGGACCGATGAAATTTATTGATTCTTTCTGTGCGCGAAAACACGGACAAGAACCGATTGTTTATGATTGTCCGCAAGAAGAAAAGATACTTAAAGTCACATATGGCATACCTGTTTATCAGGAACAAGTTATGCAGATTTTCCAAGATTTAGCCGGATTCTCTCTTGGCGAGGCAGATTTGGTCCGCCGCGCAATGGGTAAAAAAGATAAAAAAACTTTGATGGCGCAAAAAGAAAAATTTATAAACGGCGGCGTCAGCGATATTAACGGTAGCACTATAGACGGTTGTGTTCATAACGGAATAACGGCAGATATTGCAAATAAAATTTTCGGCGATATGGAGGGCTTTGCGTCTTACGCGTTTAATAAATCACACGCGGCAGCATATGCGACTTTGGCATATCAGACCGCATGGCTGAAAAAGTATTACTGTAAAGAATTTATTTGCGCGCTTTTAAATAACAGACTTAACAAAATCGACGAAATTACAAAATACGTAATTTACCTTAAAGACAAAGGCATGAAAGTGTTGCCTCCGGATATAAATAAGAGCCGTTCTTTATTCAAAGTTGAAAATGACGGTATTCGTTTTGGTCTTTCGGCTTTAAAAGGAGCAGGGCAGGCGCTGATTGATGAAATAATAAGAGAGCGTGAACAAAACGGTTTATTTAAAGATTTCCCTGACTTTATATCAAGATGTATAGACGTGTTAAATTCAAGAGTTGTTGAAGGGCTTATTTTAGCCGGAGCGTTTGATGAAATGGATGTTGCGCGTTCTCAGCTTGCAGAAGTTTATGAAGAGCTTTGTAATCGGGCAAAAGCTATAAGTAAGCAAAAAAACAGCGCACAAATGAGCCTTTTCGGCGATTTCATTGAAGATGAAAAGCTTGGCGTAAACTATCCTGACCTTCCCGAATATGAACTTAATGAAAAACTTGCAAAAGAAAAAGAAGTTTTGGGTGTTTATGTAAGCGGTCATCCTTTTGAAAAATATATGAATACAATAGAAGGATGTAATTTCGACTGCTCATTAATGGACGATTATGTGGAAGATGAAGACGGAACGAGAACATATAATCGAATTAAAGATGGTATGCGTATTACTATGTCCGGAATAATCGGTTCGTTCAGGAGAACAACCACAAAGCGGACGGGCGCTTTTATGGCTTTTTTAAATCTTGAAGATGTATACGGTAGTTTGGAATGCGTTTGTTTTCCTGCGATTTATGAAAAAGTAAAAGCTTTTATTGGCAATGATAAAATTGTTAAAATGTCCGGTAAACTTGAAATTGACCCCGAAAAAGGATTGACATGTATTGTAGATGATTTGACTGAAGTCAGTGTTTCTGAAAATAAAAAGGAACAAACGGCAAGCGAAGATATAAAAATTTCACAAGAAGTTTTGTGGTTGAATACGTCAAATTTGAGTGAAGAGGATTTTAATGACCTTTTAAATACTTTAAGTAATTATGAAGGGAATACGGTTTGCAAAATTTTAAGAAAAGATAAACGGTTTACGCTGACTTCCGGTATTAACTATTGCCGTGGACTTTTGGCTGAATTGTATGCAATTTTGGAACAGAAAGACATAAAATATGTAGAGTAAATATAAGATAAAATTTTGTCAAAATCCCTTGTATTTTCTAATTTATTTTGTTATAATGTTTAGCGAATGATGAAAATTTCCGTGCTGTTCGGGGGAGCGGGCTGTTAGCCAAGCACGGACTCAGTCCTTTCGGAGGTTTTTATGAAAAGAATAGGCTTGCTTACGAGCGGCGGCGATGCTCCCGGTATGAATGCGTGTATTCGTGCAGTTGTCAGAACCGCTATATATTTCGGAATGGAAGTATATGGTATAGAGAGAGGCTATCAGGGTCTTATTGACGATGATATGGTGGCATTGGAAATGCGTTCCGTATCTGATATTGTACAAAGAGGCGGAACAAAGCTCAGAACAGCACGTTGCCTTGAAATGCTGACAAAAGAAGGACAAAAAAGAGCAGTCAAAACGCTTGAAGCAAGGGGAATTGACGGACTTGTCGTTATCGGCGGCGACGGTTCTTTCAGAGGCGCAAAGTGTCTTTCAGAAGAATACGGTATTCCGACAATAGGTATTCCCGGTACAATAGATAATGACCTTGAATATACGGATTATACTCTCGGTTTCGATACGGCAGTAAATACTTGCATAGACGTAATAAACAAGCTTCGTGATACTATGACGTCTCATGAGAGAATTTCTGTTGTAGAAGTTATGGGAAGACGTTGCGGCGATATAGCTTTATATGCAGGAATAGCAAGCGGAGCGGAAATTATAGTAGTTCCGGAAGTTGTTTTTGACCTTGACGATATTGTTATGAAAATTAACCGTTCACGTGCGAACGGCAAGCATTCAAATATAGTCGTGGTTGCAGAAGGTGTTTGTACCGCAGACGAATTTGCAAAACAGTTACAATCTGTAACGACTTATTCAGTACGACCTACAACAATCGGACATATACAGCGCGGAGGTTCGCCTTCTATGGCAGACCGAATGTTAGCGGCGCAGTTCGGCAATAAAGCAGTAAGACTTTTGAACGACGGCATAGGCAACAGAGTTGTAGGCATACGTAAAAATGAAATCATAGATATGGATATAATTGAAGCAGTAAGCATGAAGAAAAAGTTCAATTACGAGCTTTATGAAACACTTCAAATGATTTCAATGTAATAAATCATTAAGCCGCTATAAAGCGGCTTTTATCTTGTAGCAGATTAAAAAAGAG
Organism: uncultured Christensenella sp.; assembly: GCA_910577375.1. Classification (GTDB taxonomy): domain Bacteria; phylum Bacillota; class Clostridia; order Christensenellales; family Borkfalkiaceae; genus Coproplasma. The sequence goes on along the minus strand of CAJTLT010000001.1, from coordinate 322,295 downwards.
GTTCGCATGATTTTAACGGTATGTCTTAGCCCTTGTATAGACGTAAATATAGAGGTTGATTCTCTCGGTGTAGGTAAAAGCAATACTATTATAAGTAAAAGAATATTTTTTACAGGTAAAGCAATTAATGTTGCAATAGGTATTGCCAGACTTGGCGCAGACGCATTTTCAACAGGGTTTATGTATGACGGGAACGGACACCAATTTGAAATCGAGCTGCATCGTGAAGGTGTGCCCTATAAATTTGTATGGAATGAAGGCAGAGTAAGAGAAAATTACAAATTTATAGACCAACGCTCAATGCTTACCGAAGTCAACGATATAAGTGCTGAAATTACCAAAGAAAAACAACAGGAATTATTAAAACTTATCAGTCAAATATCACCGTCTTACGAAGCTGTGGTAATTTCCGGCGGATTGGCGAAAGGTATGTCTGCAGAGTTTTATGGAGATATTCTTAAAGCTATACCTAACGGAGTCAAAAAAGTTGTGGATACAGAAGGTGAAAGACTTTTTTGCTCGCTTAAATACGGCTTAGACCTTGTAAAACCTAATTTGGATGAGTTGGAACGTACTCTGAAAAGAAAAATAAAAAGCAAAACAGAAATATTTGACGCTTGCAAAGAGCTTATAGCGATGGGAGCAAAACGCGTATTATTATCACTTGGGAAAAAGGGAGCAATAATAACCGACGGACATTTCAGCTATTACAGTAAAAGCGTTAATGTTGCAATGAATTCAACCCTTGGCGCAGGCGACGCTATGGTTGCGGCCGCAACATATGCAATGGTAAAAAATTGTCCTTTGCAAGACATTTTGAAATACGGAGTTGCGGCAGGTACGGCATCCGTTACTTCGCCAAACAGCATATCTTTCAGTAAAACTAAATTTAATGAAATTCTTTCCGCTTTGTCGGTAAAAGAAATTAGTTAAATGCTTGAAAAAATATGTTTTATATTGTATAATAATATTCAATAAAGGAGAAATTTTATTATGTGGAACAGCCAAGCGCCTTTGCAATTGCTTTTATCTATGCCAAATACGCTTTCTAAAGAAAATCTTATAAATCTTCAGGCGGTAATTGATGTTGATAAAATTATAAACAGTCAGAGACTTAAACGCGATTTGTGCGGCGAATATGCGCCTTTTTGTGATTTTTGCGATAAAAGTTTGCAATATCCTTGTGCGCATGCTTATGTAAAAATGAAACAATCAGAAGGTCTTGATGTTGAAATCGATAAAGCTGTTTTTGAAAAAGCTGTTGTAAAGGAAGAACATAAAGAAGAGAAACCGCGTAAATTAATAAGGATAGCTCATCTTAAACGTACAAAATAAACAAATAATTAAAGCCGCACAACTGTGCGGCTTTTTTATAGAATAAATTTAAAAATTTAATTTACTTTAAATAATACAAAGAATAAGAGTAGTATAAAATATTTTTCAATATAATTTTGTCAGAAAAATAATTTTAGACAAAGACAAGTACTTTTTGCATATATTGAAAACATTAGTATAAGAAATCTTTTCAAATTTACCATAAATAATGAGCAATTAAAATTTCAGTTTGACAAATTAAAATACAATGTATATAATAGCAAATAATATTATAAATAAAAGAAACCGCTAATATAGCGGTTTCTTCTGTGGAGCTGCTAACCGGACTTGAACCGGTGACCTCGTCCTTACCAAGGACGTGCTCTACCTGCTGAGCCATAGCAGCATTACTTACCTAAATTATTATATTTAAAAAAGAATATATTGTCAATTTATTTTAAACTTATTTTGACAAAAATTCGGAGAAACCTTGCAAACTTCTGACTTAGAAAAAATAGCCGTAAAAACTTCGATAGTAACGATAATAATTAATTTTTTGCTTAGCCTGTTTAAGCTTTCTGCCGGCATTTTTGGCGCGTCAATGGCGCTTATATCGGATGCAATACATTCTGCGTCCGACGTTTTTTCAACTATAATAGTTTTACTCGGCGTTAAAGTTTCGGCAAAAAAACCAGATAAAAAGCATCCGTTTGGTCATGAAAGATTTGAATGCGTTGCCGCTATTATACTTGCGGTTGTGCTTTTTGCAACTGGGGCTGGTATAGGATATGCCGGTATAGAAACTATTATATCAGGTGAATATTTAAACTTTGAAACCCCGAAAACTATTGCGTTAATTGCCGCGGCTGTTTCAATTGTAACAAAAGAAGCCATGTTCTGGTACACTCTTGTCGCGGCAAAAAAAGTTAATTCATCGGCATTAAAAGCTGACGCATGGCACCACCGAACAGACGCATTGTCTTCAATAGGGAGCTTGGCTGGAGTAATAGGAGCAATGTATGGCGTACCAATTCTTGACAGTATTGCAAGTATTATAATTTGCCTAATGATAATTATTGCTGCTGTCAAAATATTTATTGATGCAATCAAAAAAATGACAGATGAATCTTGCGATGAAAAAACTGAAGAAGAAATAAGAAATTTTATATTATCGTGCAGCGGAGTGGAGCGTATTGATGATTTAATGACTAGATTGTTCGGCAATCGTATATACGTTATAGTTGAAATTGCCTGTGACAGTAATTTATCATTATGTTCAGCGCATGAAATAGCCGAAGAGGTGCATAGCGGAATAGAAGAAAATTTTCCTTTGGTTAAACATATAACAGTTCATGTTAATCCATATATAAAAAATTAAAAACAAGCTGAGCATATAAAACTCAGCTTGTTTTTAATTTATAGATTTCTTATTAATCCGACTACTTTACCAAGAATCTGAACTTCGTTAAAGATAAAGTCATTCATTTCGTCATTTTCCGGATGTAAAATAATTTTTCCGTCACGCTTGAAAAAACGTTTAACTGTTGCACTTTCATCAATGAGTGCAACAACGATATCACCGTTATCGGCCGATTCTTGTTTTCTTACAACAACCTTGTCACCATCAAACATACCGATTTTTATCATAGAAGAACCCTGAACATTAAGCATAAACAAATTTTCTCCGGAAAAAAAGTTTTCCGGAAGAGAAAAGTAATCTTCATAATTTTCAGCGGCAAAAATCGGCTGTCCGGCAGCGACAGTACCAACAAGAGGAACGGATATAGATTTGCTTTTTAAAGATATAGCCCGCCGTTTTACATCTGATTTTTCTAAAAGCCCGCGTTCTTTTAAACGGTTTATTATATTAAAAACAGTAGCGGTAGACTTTATATTGCAGGCTGCACAAATTTCGCGGACACAAGGCGCATAACCGTTTTCAGCCATATATTTTTGAATATAAGAGAAAACGCTTTCTTCATTTTTTATTTTTTCAGCTTGTCTAGGAGACATTATTTTTCACCTCATAAATATTTTAACAGATAACATATTAAAAATCAAACAAAAGTTTGCTTAAAACTACTTGAATTTTATGCAAATTGGTAATATTATATTGAAGAGGTGCAAGATGAAAATTGAAAGAAAGACATGTGTATTGTATGAAAGAGAGTGTATAGATTGCGGAGAGTGTGATATCTGCGACCTTAATCCGCTTAAAATTTGTGATAACTGCGGAAAATGTTTGGAAATACATGACGATGCAATAATAAAGATAGATAAAATAATAACCGAAAACGAAGACGAATAAAAACTTATTCGTCTTCGCGTTTTATTTTTACTTTACCGACAACACCGCGCCGGTTATCGTCACTTATAGCGGCATAGTGCTTGCGCGTTGTATTTACGTCCTTATGACCAAGGACATCTGCGACTATATAAATATCGCCGGTTGCTCTGTAAAGCTGTGTACCGTATGTAGAACGCAATTTATGAGGTGAAATTTTTTTAAGGGGAGATATTATTTTTGCATACTTTTTCACCAAGTTTTCTACCGCGCGCACGGTTATACGATTTTTATTGTTTGATATAAATAGGGCGGAGGGCTCTTTTAAATCATTATAATTAAGTTCTTTATAGTCAATATATCTTTGTAAAGCTTGCGCGACGTCGTCATCAAAATACAGAATTGCTTTATTTCCGCCTTTACGCGTAACAATAAAAGAATTATCTTTGAAATTAATATCTCCATTATTCAGACCGACAAGCTCGCTTATACGTATTCCAGTGCCGAGAAAAAGCATAAGAATTGCTGAATCGCGTACTTTTGTTTTTTCATGATAAGCACGTTGATGCGGGGTAAGACCGTCACCGCTTTCTGCTGCATCAATAATATTATAGACTTCGTCTGAATCAAGCCTGATAATAGGTTTATCGTGGAGTTTAGGTGTTGCAACTTTTGCAGAATTATCAACGCTAATCATATTTTTATTGAAAAAATATTTAAACATTGCACGAACGGAAGAAAGCTTTCTTGCCTTAGCGCGTTCATTGCAAATGTGTTCTTTACCATTATAAACATAGTGGGAAAGATAACCTAAAAAATATTCGATATCATTGCTTGTGACTTTTTCCAAATCTTCAAGCGTAATCTCAAGAACAGCTTTATTTCTACGGAATTTCTTTTCATAAAGAAAATAAAAAAATATCTTCAAATCATGGGCATAATTTAAGCGAGTTAATGAAGAGGTTTGGCTGTCTATAGAAATAAAATAATCATAACAAAAAGACGGCAGTTCTTCGTTTAAAAGTTTTTCAATTGTTTCAAGATTTTTATTGTTTCTTTGAATGTAGTAATTTGACATAATAAATTAGAATTTAGAATAGTGAGTCCTTTTTATTGTAAAGAATACATATTTAACACTTCGTAAAAGACAGGTTTTACGAAGTGTTAAATATGTAAATATAAAATAACACAAAGAAGAGCGATTGTCAAGGATTTAAAATAATTAAACTTTTAAATTAAAACAAATATCAATTTTAAAATATGGGTTAATCAAGATTGTTTGAATGACTTTTTAACCGAACTTTAATGAAATGATGAAGAACTTAAACGGCTTGATTATGTCACGCATAGTAATGAAAAACTCGGGCTTTTGCCCGAGTTTTTCATTAAATATTTTATTTTTCAGATTTTACTATGCTTTTTAAATTCCAAATATTATTAGCATAATCATAAATTGCTCGGTCAGCCGAGAAATAACCGGATGCGGCGATGTTTCTAAGCGACATTTGATTCCATTTCATTTTATCTTTTGTATAAAGTTTTGAAATTTCATGTTGAGTATTGCTATACGCGGCAAAATCAGCCATGCACATATAAGGGTCAGCCACAGGAGAACCTGTCAACAGATAATTAGCAATATCTGCGAAACTTTCACCATTAAAGCCTATAATAAGAGATTCGATTATACGTCTTAATTTGGGGGATTCATTATAATATTTACTTGAACTATAACCGTTGCGCCAAATCTCATCAACTTCATTTGCTTTGTAGCCAAAAATAAAAATGTTTTCGTTGCCAACGGCTTCTGCCATTTCTACATTTGCGCCATCCAACGTTCCGACTGTTAAAGCACCGTTTATCATGAACTTCATATTACCAGTTCCGCTTGCTTCCTTTCCCGCAAGCGAAATTTGTTCAGAAACTTCCGATGCCGGCATAAGCTTTTCAGACATAGTTACATTATAGTCTTCCATGTAGACTACGTTTAATTTTTCTTTTATTTTCGGATTACTTCTTATTTCTGCGGCAAGATAATTGATTAATTTAATAATTTTCTTTGCCATATCATATCCCGGCGCAGCTTTTGCTCCAAAAATATATGTTTTAGGTAAAATTTTAAGTTCGGGATTTTCCTGTAAATCAAGATAGGTATCAATAATATTTAAAACATTTAAGAGTTGCCGTTTATATTCGTGGAGACGTTTTGCCTGAACGTCGAATAATGAATTCGGATCTATTATAACCCCTTGCTTCTTCTTCGCAAATTCTGCAAACTGCAACTTCTTAATATGTTTAATTTCTTCAAGACGTTTTAAAACCGAGTTATCATTTTCAAACTTTTTAAAATCGGCAAGTTTCGAACTATCAAGTTCATAGCTTTCGCCTATGCAATCATTTAAAAGCGCCGAGAGTTCGGGATTAGACTGATTAAGCCAGCGCCTATGCGCAATGCCATTTGTTACATTTGTAAACTTTTCGGGGGAAAAGTCATAAAAATCTTTGAATACAGAAGTCTTGATTATTTCGCTGTGCAATGCCGATACACCGTTTACACTATGACCGCCGTATACCGAAAGATTTGCCATTTTTATACGGTCATGTTCAATAATCGACATTCTTGAGATTTTCGCCCATTCTCCAGGGAAAGCATTCCAAAGCTGTTCGCAAAGCCGACGGTTAATTTCTTTTATAATAGAATGAATTCTCGGAATTGTTCGCGCAATTAAATCTTCAGACCATGTTTCCAAAGCTTCTGCTAAAACGGTATGATTAGTATATGCGCAAGTTGCTGTTGTTACTGCCCACGCTCTGTCCCAGTCATAGAAATATTCATCAATCAAAATACGCATTAATTCAGGAATTGCCAATGCGGGATGCGTATCATTCAAATGAATCGCCGCAAGCTTAGGTAAATCCATTAAATTTCCGTATCTGTGTTTATGGTCCTCAACTATATTTTGAATCGATGCCGAACAAAGGAAATACTGTTGTTTAAGTCTTAACGATTTACCGGCATTATGGTTATCTGCAGGATAAAGAACTTTGGTTAAAAGATCAGCATCATTATCCTCAGTCATAGCCTGATAGTAATCGCCTTGCGAGAATAATTTCATGTTGAAATCCTGAACGGGTTTAGCTTTCCAAAGTCTTAAAACCGAAACAGCATCACTATTTTTACCCGAAACCATCATATCGTAAGCTACCGCCTGTACTTCATTGCAGTTGATATAATTGGTTTCAAGTCCGTTTTCAGTCCACTTTTCTTCAATCTGACCGTTAAACTTAACGATAAACGATTTATCCGTTCTTTGCGTAAGCCAAGCTTCTCCGCCCGGCAACCAGACATCGGGAAGTTCAATTTGCCAGCCGTCAACTATTTTCTGCTTAAAAAGACCATATTCATAACGCAACGAATATCCCATCGCCGGATAATTACCGGTAGCAAGCGCATCCATAAAGCACGCGGCAAGTCTGCCTAAACCGCCGTTACCCAAACCGGCATCAGGTTCGAGTTCATATAAATCTTCAAGTTTTAATCCGTAAGAAGATAACGCCTTTTCAAACGGAGTTACAGTATTAAGATTATACAAGCTGTTTTTAAGCGAGCGCCCCATCAAAAATTCCATGCAAAGATAATAAACGCGTTTTGCGCGCTTTGCCTTGGCTTTTTTATGGAATTGTTGTCTTTTTTCCAGCAAAATATCTCTTACAACCATTACTACGGCTTTATAAACTTGTTCTTTGGAAGCTTCTGCAGGGGCAACTCCGAAGTATCTCGAAAGTTTACCCTTAATTAAATCTTTTGCTTCCTTTTCGGTTATAGCAGAATTGCTCATTTCGTTCTCCTGATAAGTAAATTTTATTTAAGCATATCCAAATAAAGAGCTTCGTATTGCTGTGCAGAACGATTCCAACTGAAATCAGATTTTGCCGCCCTGTACATTAATTTTGTCCACTCGTCTTTGTTTTTATAATCGGAAATTGCCTTACGTATCACATACAGCATATCATGTGCATTATAATTGGTAAATGTATATCCGTTTTCAAGCGGTTTAATACTATCATAAAGTCCGCCAGTTTCTCTGACAATTGGAATAGTGCCGTAACGGCAAGCTATCATTTGTGACAATCCGCACGGTTCGGATTTGGACGGCATCAGGAATATATCTGAACCGGAATAAATCTTCCTTGATAAATCTCCGTTAAATACAATGTTGGCACTGAGTTTGTCTGGATATCTGCAAGCCAAATCTCTGAAATATCCCTCAAAGTGTGCATCACCTGTTCCAAGAATAACTACTTGAATATCGTCTTGTAACAATTCTTCCAAAACGGCAGTAACAAGGTCCAATCCTTTATGGGAAACCAATCGTGTTACCATTGAAACAATAGGAACATCATTTCTTTGCGGTAATCCCAGTTGTTTTTGAAGACCTTTTTTACACAGTTCTTTATTACTGAAATCGTCTACAGAGTAATTTGCGTAAAGATGACTATCTTTTTCGCTATTATAACCGTCCACATCAATGCCGTTTAATATACCGCAAAGTTTGAATTCATTTCTTCTTACAATGGGGTCAAGCCCGTGTGCATAATAAGGGTCTTTAATTTCCTCGGCATATTTGGGGCTTACGGTAGAAAATCTTTCACAGCACTCTATAGCTCCTTTCATAAGGTTAATAGAATTTTTGTATTCAACAAGATGCTGATAACTTCCGTAGATATCAAACAAATCACCCAACAAATCCAACGAATACCATCCCTGATATTCTATATTATGTATTGTAAAAAGTGCCCTTATATATTGATATTCGGGTCTGAAACAATAATTAGTTTTTAAATATATCGCCGCAAGGGCCGCCTGCCAGTCATGACAATGCATAACATCCGGATAAAAGTTTAAAAACGGCATAATTTCCAAAACACTTCTTGAAAAGAATGCAAATCTTTCACCGTCATCATAATATCCGTAACATCCGGGACGTTTAAAATAAAACTCGTTATCTATAAAATAGAAAGTTACTCCGTCTTTTTCATAAGAAAAAATGCCGCAATATTGGTTTCGCCATGCCAGATGAACATATAAATTACCAAGGTAATTAAATTTATCTCTATATTCTTTCTTTATGTCAGAATACATAGGAATTACTACCCGCACGTCGTAGTTGCCTGTTGCAGCAAGCGAAACGGAAAGTGAACCAATAACTTCGGCAAGTCCTCCTGTTGCAATAAACGGAGTAGCTTCCGAAGCGACAAATAATATTTTCTTTTTACTTTCTGATACTTTAACTGATTTTTCAGTTGAAGTTTTTGATATTTTGGACGGCGCAGTCTTTTTTGCCGCAGGCTTTACCGTAGCTTTTGCAACAGTTGTTTTTGCTGTTTTTTCCGCCGCGGTAGTTTTGGTTTTTGTTGTTTTTGTAGTAGCCATAATTTTCCCCCTATCTACTTAAATGAGTGAGCCTTTCCCTATGAAATAAGGTTGAACATCACAACCGGCAAGCGTTCTATTATCACGAATAACAGAATTTTTATCGCTTACCACATATGAAAGATTACAGTTTTCACCGATAATATTATCTGTCATTATTATACAGTTTTTGACTACCGTATCTCTCCCTATTTTAACTCCGCGGAAAAGTATACTGTTTTCAACAGTTCCTTCAATAATGCAACCGTCAGAAACAAGAGAATTTTTAACTTTTGCCGTTTCGGTAAATTTTGCGGGAGCGCTGTCGTTCACTTTTGTATATACGTCTCTTTCTCCGAAAATTTCCGTTCTGACATTTTTATTTAGCAAATCAAAATTAGTTGTAAAATATTTTTGCAAAGAAGTAATGCTTGCATAATAACCTTTAAGTTCGTATCCGTAAATTTTATATTTGGAAACACCTGGACTCAATATATCTCTGCCAAAACTTATGTATCCGTGCTGTATTGCATCTTGAATGAGTCTTAACAGAAAAGCTGTTCGGGCAACCATAACGTTTACATAATTTTTCTTAATTCCTCCTGAAATAGGATTGATTTCAATTTCGGTGATTCTTCCGTCTTTAGCGGTTTCAAAAGCCATATAATAATGAGATTTAACGACTTCATGCTCATGATAAACAAGCGTAATATCCGCGTTGTTTTTTATGTGACTTTCTATTACTTTACTGTAATCAAGTTTATACACTGCATCGCTGTCTGCGATTACAACAAAATCTTCCTTACATTTTCTCAGAAATGCGGTCGCGCCTTTCAACGCTTCAAGTCGATTTTTATAAAGAATTTCTGTTTCGTCGCTATAAGGCGGAAGTAAAATAAGCCCGCCTTCTTTTCTTGCCAAATCCCAATATTTCCCTGAACCGAGATGATCCATTAAAGACTGATAATTATTTTTCGTTATCATTCCTACCGTGGTTATACCTGAATTTACCATATTTGACAAAGCAAAATCTACCAAACGGTATCTTCCTCCGATTGGAATAGACCCCATTGACCTTACCCTTGTAAGTTCGGGTATGTTCTCTTCATTTATGCTAGAAAATATAACTCCTACCGTAGAAGCCATTATAGTATCCCCCTTTATACGTTTTTATCCACGATTTCACCGGCCGCAACTTTTCCGTTTTTCTTAACGCTAATTGCCCTGCCGAGTACAGTTATGCCGTTAGTCTTACTTTCTGTTTTTACAGCTTCGGCGATTGGCGCACCGATAACAGCCTTTTCTCCGATTATAACCTCTTCGTCTATTATTGAATAATTTATTTTTGCTCCGGACTTAACTGTGATATTACCCATAAGTACGCTGTCTATGACTTCCGCGCCTTCTTCTATCACACAATTAGTGCCGATAACAGAATTAACAATTTTTCCTTCGATATCGCTGCCCGTTGCAATAAGAGAATTTATTACTTCGCCTTGTATATAAGCAGGAGGCGCCAAAGGGCTTCTGGAATGAATTACGCGGTCTCTGTCTGAAAGTTCAAATCTGGGAACAACGCCGAGCAAATCCATATTTGCTTCCCAAAGCGAACTTATTGTTCCGACATCTTTCCAGTACCCGTCAAAACGGTAAGAATACATTTTCTCACCGGCGGCAAGCATTGAAGGCAATACGTTTTTACCGAAATCTTTTTCAGATTTAGGGTCATTATTATCAAGCTCAAGATATTTGAAAAGTTTCGAAGCCGTAAAAATATAAATTCCCATAGATGCCAAATCACTTTTGGGATTAGCCGGTTTCTCCTCAAACTCATAAATCGTGCCGTCTGAATTGGTATTTAAAATTCCAAACCTTGAAGCTTCTTTTAAAGGCACTTGCATGCAGGCAATTGTACAGTCTGCCTTTGCCTCTTTATGCGCCGCAAGCATTTTATCGTAATCCATTTTATAAATGTGGTCGCCGGAAAGTATAAGAACATATTCCGGGTCATACATCTGCATAAACCGTATATTCTGATAAATTGCGTTCGCTGTACCCTTGTACCATGAAGTGTCTGTTTTCGCTTCATAAGGCGACAAAATATGAACGCCGCCGAACGTTCTATCCAAATCCCACGGTTGTCCGTTGCCTACATATTCATTGAGAACAAGCGGCTGATACTGCGTAAGCACGCCTACAGTATCTATCCCCGAATTAATGCAATTCGAAAGCGGGAAATCAATAATTCTGTACTTTGCTCCGAATGAAACCGCCGGTTTTGCAATGTTGCTTGTAAGCGCGTAAAGTCTGCTACCCTGTCCTCCTGCAAGCAACATTGCAACGCATTCTTTTTTTCTTAGCATTGCTAAATCCCCCAAAATTAATTTACTTTGATAATATACATACATGCAAGCCTCGGAATATCAACAGTAATAGAATACTCCTTATTCCCGCACGTTTGCCTAACCGTATTAAATACTTTTTTTCTTTGTGTACCTTTTCCGCCGAATTTTTTATCGTCGGTATTTAAAATTACTCGGTACTTGCCTTTATTTATTCCGACTTTATAATTTTTTATATCTACGCCTGAAAAGTTCATAAGCGCAGTAACGCTTTGCTTTCCGCCGTATCTTGAAAATGCAAAAAAATTATTATATTTATCATCTACAACAAGCCACTCAAATCCATCCCAAGCAAAATCGTTTTTAAAAAAAGCTGGATTTGTTTTATAAATATCGTTAAGGTATTTTACAAACTCACGCATTTTTGTATGCAGTTCAAATTTCTCTGCCAAAAATAAATCGATACCGGCACAGTAATCCCACTCTTTAAACTGTCCGACCTCATAGCCCATAAAGTTGAGTTTTTTACCAGGATGGGCATACATAAATGCTAGCAATAATCTTTCGCCGGCGAACTTATCTTCGTATTCGCCAGACATTTTATTAATAATGGAACCTTTAACGTGCACTACTTCATCATGAGAGAGCGGCAAAATGAATCTTTCCGAAAATGCGTAAACAAGCGAAAACGTCATTTTACTGTGATGATGATTTCTGAAATACGGGTCTTGCCGGCAATAAAACAGCACGTCATTCATCCAACCCATATTCCATTTATAAGAAAATCCCAGTCCGCCGTCAGCAATATTACCCGTCACTTTAGGAAAGGCCGTAGATTCTTCCGCAATTGTAATTGCTCCGACAAAGTTGTTCAATATAACCGAATTAAACTTTTTAATAAAGCCTATTCCTTCGTAATTAAGATTTCCGCCGTCACAATTAGGTGTAAAATCACCCTTATTCCGGTCATAATCAAGATAAATTATTGAGGCAACAGCGTCTACCCGCAATCCGTCTATTTTGAATTTATCAAAAAAGAAATAAGCGCTCGAAAGCAAAAAGCTGCTAACTTCACCACGACCATAGTCGAATCGTCGAGTACCCCAGCTATGTTGCTCCATTCTGTCCCAAAGAGGGCATTCATAAAGCGGCTGGCCGTCAAATTCATAAAGACCCCAATCATCTTTCGGAAAATGCGCAGGAACCCAATCCAAAATTACTTTAATTCCGTTTTTGTGAAAGTCTTCAATTAAATTTTTAAAATCTTCCAAAGTTCCAAGACGTGACAGAACCGAAAAATATCCTGTAACCTGATATCCCCAAGAACCGTCAAACGGAAATTCGGTAACAGGCATAAGTTCAACGTGGGTATAGCCCATTTGCTTAACGTATGGAACAAGTTCTTCTACCAATTCTTTAAAACTATAATACGAATTATCAACGTGTCTCTTCCAAGACATTAAATTCAATTCATATATGTTAATCGGCTCAGAAAAATCGTGAGGAACCAATAAATCATTATAATCCGAAGATTCAAACAAATCGCAAACTACAGATGAAAACGAGTTCGGGAAATCCGATTTAAATGCATACGGGTCTGCTTTAAACAATTCTCTGCCGTCATCGGTTATAATCAGAAAATTATAAATATCTCCCGCTCGAGCTTGCGTACATATTTCAAAACTTTCGCCGTCTGACAAATGCTGCATTTCAATTGTTTCATTTTTGTTACTGAATGTACCGCAAAGCTTGACGGTTTTTGCATGCGGAGCCCAAACACGGAAAACATATTTGTTTTCACCGCATTTATGGCAACCGAAAATTTCATAAGCTTTAAATTCGTTTCCGCTATGAAAATTTTCAAGCCTTTTTTTTAAAGGCAACCCGCTATCCATACCTAATTTATTTTATCATACTAATATAATTTTTTCAATACACAATTAAAAAAAACTGTAAAGTTTTTATATTATTTTTATTGTTATAATAAACAAAAAAACCGTCCCGATAAGCGGGACGGTTACAATCTTTCATTATTTGGCGTAATCTTTCAAAAGCGCAAAACAACTCTTCTGAAATTTTTCCGATTCCTCATTCGTCAATTTTTTAAACGATGACAAAGCAAGCAAATAAATGTACTCGGCAACAAACTTTTGTTTATTTTCATCTAATTCTTTTATTTTGGAAACAACTTCATTATTAATATTAATTATGAGAGTTTTAGCTAAATCGCCTTCGCTCATACCATAAATTTGCCCCATTTCACTGTAACGCCGCATATATTCGTCAACAACTATTACAGCCGGAACACTTTCATTTTTAAGCGACTGGATTTTTACCGTTATTTTATCGTTGGAAACCGCATTTTTGAAAATATCGACAATTACACTGTCGTCAGCCTCTTCGATATTTTTGAGCGCGCCGTCCAAATCAGCATCTATACGCGTAAATTTGAGTTTATCCGGAGTTTTATATTCCAAAAAGCTAAGAAAATGTGGGTCAATAAAATTGTCACACAGGATTGCATTCAATCCCTCATCTTTGAACAACTTAATATATTGTGCTTGTTGCTGTTCATCCGAAACATAATATATTGTTGTCGGCTTGCTTTCTTTATTTCCCGCTGTTTCAACAGTTTCCTTATTTTCAATACCTATGAATTCCGAAAAATTAGCAAATTTACCGTTGATATCTTTATAAATTATTATATCTTTGATTTTTTCATAAAATTCATTATCCTTAATACATCCGAATTTTACGAAGTTTGCTACATCGCTCCAGCAATTTTCAAATTTTTCCCTATCGTTTTTAAACAGCGATATAAGCTTGTCGGCAACTTTTTTAGTTATATGCTTGCTGATTTTCTGTACTTGTTTATCATTCTGCAAAAAACTGCGGGAAACATTTAATGGAATATCCGGGCAATCGATAACACCGTTTAAGAGCATTAAAAATTCCGGAATTACTTCTTTTATATTATCAGCAATAAAAACCTGATTACAATAAAGTTTGACCTTTCCTCTTTCAAGCTCCAATTTGTTTTTAACCTTAGGGAAATAAAGAATACCTTTCAGTTTGAAAGGATAATCCATATTCAAATGAACCCAGAAAATAGGCTCATTATAATCCATAAAGGTATCCGTATAGAAAGTTTTATAATTTTCGTCCGTGCAATCCTTAGGATTTTTAGCGTAAAGCGGCAAAATTGAGTTTAGAGGTTCATCCTTTCCATCGCCCTTGTATGAAACATACACATTAAAGGGCATAAATGAACAGTATTTTCTTACTAAGTTTTTGATTGTGTTTTCATCAAGAAATTCTTTTTCTTCTGCGGAAATATGCAAAACTATTTTTGTTCCGCGCGTAACTTTATCGCATTCTTCTATACTATAAGTGGCATTACCGTCACTTTCCCAATGAACCGCTGGAACATCTTTATAAGATTTTGTAAAAATTTCAACATTTTCGGAAACCATATAAACCGAGTAAAAACCAAGCCCGAAATGACCGATTATACCGTCTCCGCCAGCCTTTTCATATTTCTGTAAGAAATCAGACGCTCCGGAAAATGCAATTTGCGTAATATAGCTCTCGACCTCTTCTTCTGTCATACCGATTCCGTTATCATCCACGGTAAGAGTTTTAGCCTTTTTATCTACAGAAATTTTCAAACAATATTCTTCGCCGTTTTCTTGAGCTTCGCCCATATTTACAAGCTTTTTGAATTTTGTTATAGCATCTACGCCGTTGGCGACAATTTCGCGCAAAAATATATCCTTATCCGAATACAGCCACTTTTTTATAATTGGCATCATATTTTCGCTTGAAATTTTGATATTTCCTTCTCTTTTCATAAGTCACCTCTTAAATTACAAAAATTTACAGTTATTTTATAAACCCCTACTTAAAGTATTAAACAAAAAAAGCCCCGCAAAAACAGCGGGACTTTACTAAAAAACTTATTTATTCTTTTTTGCATTGGCAAGAAGGTCGGCAATAGAAGTTCCGCCGATACTTCCTTCGTTCCAAGTAGAAAGTTCGTCGTCACTGGTTATACCGCGTCTGGGAGCGCGACCGCCTTTTTTAGGCGCAACTTCTTCCCCATTTTCTTCGTTTCCATGCTTTCTCTTTTCGCCTTCAGGAAGAAGAGCTTTGATAGAGAGATTCATTTTTCTTGCCTCTGTATCAACAGCGATAATCTTCGCGTCTACTTCATCCCCAACATTAAGAACGGTTGCGGGGGTTTCGATTCTTTCATGAGTAATCTGGGAAACATGAACAAGCCCATCTATTCCCTTTTCAACTTCAACAAACGCACCGAAAGGAACTATTCTGACTACTTTTCCGTGAATAACATCTCCGACGTTATATTTTCCATCTACCAAATCCCAAGGCTGGGGCTGTAATTGTTTATATCCGATAGAAACCTTTTTGTTTTCTTTATCAATCTTTAAAATGATAAATTCGTAAACTTTTCCGATTTCCAAAACGTCGGTAACGGCACTTACACCCGTCCAAGATAAATCCGTAATATGAGCAAGGCAATCAAAACCGCCTACAGATACGAACGCGCCAAAATTTGTAGCCCTTTCAACTTTTCCTTCAACTACGTCACCGACTGTAATATTCGCAAAAAACTCATCTTCTTTTGCAGCTCTTACAGCATCGCGAGCATCGCGTTCTTCCTGTAAAATAACGCGCTGAGAAGCAATTATTTCTTTTCTTGCGCCACTTTTCTTGATTTCAAGCGCACGCAGGCGAAGAGTTTTGCCTTCATATTTAGCCAAATCTTTTACAAATCCGGGGCGAATTTCTTTTGCCGGAACAAATACCGAATAAGTTCCGAGCTGCGCTGTAAGTCCGCCTTTGTTGCAACCTGTACAAACAACGGAAAATTCTTTACCATCTTCGATTTCACCGGTCAATGCCTCTTCCTGCTGTATTTCTTTAATCTTTTTCTGCGACAGCTTAACCGGATTAAGACCGATAACAATCAAATCGATGGAGTCGCCAATCTGCTTTGAATAGTCAGCCGCGTTATATACTTCGCAGTCAAGCTCTTCTTTATTCAAAGCGACTTCCGCTTTCGTATTAGGCAAAAGCACCTGCAATCCTTCATCGTTTGCGTTGGATATAATCGCCGATACTTTGTCGCCTTTTTTGAACTTCGACTTGTTGTCAATTTCAGCAAGAGCCTCGTCCATAGGGTTTGCCTTAACTTCTGTGTTTACTGCCATCTTTAAAAGAACCTCCCGGGTTTGTTCGTCGGGAGTTGACGCCCCTGAAACAATACCTAAACTTTTAAAATTTTTAATTTTTGTAATATCTAAACTTTCCGCAGAGGAAAGCCTGAAAACATTTTTACAGTGCTTTTTAGCAAGTTCATAAAGCTTGTTGGTATTACTGCTGTTTAAACCGCCTATTACCAACACTGCTTCGCACTGGGCAGAAAGATTTTCAACCTCTTTCTGTCTCGCTATAGTAGTATAACAAATCGTTGTAAAAACAGCAACTGTTTTTTCACAGACTTTTTTAATATTTTCAATAATTTTTGCAAATTTTTCAGCTGAAAATGTAGTTTGGCATACTATACAAAGCTCTTTTTTTGTAATGTAGTCAGGAATTGCGGTTAAATCGTTTACAACTGTCGCCGAATCTTCGCACCATCCCAAAAGACCTGTAACCTCCGGATGCGCATGTTCTCCGATTATGACAATATGTTTTCCTAAAGCGTATTGTTCTTTAACTATTTTCTGTGTTCTTTTAACAAAACTGCAAGTACAGTCAACGACGTTTATTCCCCTACGCTCACATTCTCCGTAATATTTTTCAGGTACGCCATGCGAACGAAAAACAACTGTTGCGCCGTCAGGAACTTCATTCAAGCTATCTACCGTGACAAGCCCTTTTTCTCGTATAGCTTTAACTACGTTCGGATTATGGATAATTTCGCCTAAAACATATGCATTTTCAACGTTCAGATTCATAGCAGTATTAACCGCATGCCTTACCCCTGAGCAAAAACCGCTATTTTCCGCTAATATTATTTCCATTATTTTTTATTCTTTTTCTTTGATTTCAATATGTTTTCAAGTTTAATATATAAATCCGTAAGCATTTTTACCAAAGCCTCGTCTGCCTTTTCGATTTCTGCCTGAGTAAGTTTTTTACCGTAAAATTCAGACAGTTCAAACGGCTCGCCATAATAAAAATGGGATTTTCTGAAAAACTTGATTTTTGACACCTGAACAAAAGGAACTATAGGAGTTTTTGTTTTTATTGAAAGAGCCGCGGCACCGCTTTTAAACGGTAAAAACATTTTATCGGTTTTATTTCTGGTTCCTTCCGGAAAAATACAAACTATACCACCGGATTTTAATATTTTCATAGCCTGCATTACAGGTCTTACGTCCGTTCCGTCACGGGAAACGGGAATGCATTCACATTTTTTAATAAACCATTTTGAAATGCCTTTTTGGGATAATTCGCTCTTTGACATAAAATGAACGGCTTTATCGGTTGCCATAGCGGCAGGAATAACATCCAAAACGCTTTTGTGATTGCCCACAAAAATATAAGGTCCGTCATTGAATTTTTCTGTATGCCCGTATGTTTTGTACGGCAAAAACGGACGCGCGACATATTTATAGATACGACGCATAAAGCGAAACCATTTTTCAAGCTTCGTAAGTTTCTGTTTTTTAGACATTAAATTTTTTCCTGTATAATCTTTAATATAAAATCTGCAACATATTCTGCCGTCATATCAGACGTGTCAATCATTACTGCATCTTTTGCTTGCTTTAATGGTGCAATTTTTCTTGATTTATCTTGCTCGTCACGCTTGATTATTTCCTTTTTCAATTCTTCAAAAGATACTTTTTGACCTTTTGAAACCAATTCGTCAAAGCGTCTTTTTGCTCGTATTTCCGGGCTTGCTGTCATAAAAAATTTAAAACGGGCATTAGGCAAAACATTAGTACCGATATCCCTTCCGTCAAGCACACAAGAAATAGTTTCAGCTGTCTCACGTTGTAATTTTACCATTTTACTCCTCACACATTCGTGAGCCGAAACAGTAGATGCGAGCATTGAAATTTCGTTTTGTCTTATAACGGAAGAAACTTCTTCACCGTTTAGATAAGTATGTTGAACTCCGTTTTCATAAGAAACATTAATCTTAGTTTTCTCCATTAATGAACAAACGGCTTTTTCGTCATTTACGTCAATTTGTGCTTTGACACAAGCCAAAGCACAAGCACGGTAAGTTGCACCGGTATCAAGGCACAAAATATTGAGTTTTTGCGCAATAATTTTAGCCACGGTACTTTTACCGCTGCCGGCAGGCCCGTCAAGCGCGATATTTATTATATCAGTTAAATCTTTCCTCAAAACTGCGGCGCCCCTTAAATAAACGTGTTTAGGCACTAAATCGGCTTCCACAAGCATCATTATACGAATACATTTAGGCAACGCACCTTCTATATGCGGCTCAAGTGAAGAATACAACGGAATTTGAAAAAATCCCGTTTCTCTCGCTACTTTTGCAGGATAAAAAGAATGCAAATCATCTGTATTGGAGAATAAAATACATACAATTTGTTCATTTTTAAGTAAATTCTTTTTTTGAATCTCCGTGAGCAGTTCCTCTACTGCCAATTTGATTTCTTCCGCACAATCGTTTTCAACGGTAATAGCACCGCGTATAGCTTTCATAATATATCAGTCCTTTATACTGTTTCCTGCCGCAAAACCTGTGGCAAATGCAATTTGCAGATTATATCCGCCTGTAAACGCGTCGACATCAAGTACTTCGCCGCAAAAATAAAGACCGGAAACTTTCTTACTTTCCATTGTTTTCGGATTGATTTCTTTAACGTCAACTCCGCCGGATGTTATAATAGCTTCCGTAAAATCCCTTAAAGACGCTACAAGAATATCAAAATTTTTCAAAGTTGTCAATAAACTTAATCTTTGAGCTTTTGTAACCGAATTTACTTTCAAATCAAACGGAATATTACTTCTTTTTAGAATTTCAGAAATCAAAGCCGAAGGCAAAAGCTCTTTTAAGCAATTTGATATGCTTTTATTTTTATAGCTCTCAAAATCCCGTAAAATACGCTTTTCAAGCTGTTCATTTGATAAAGCGGGCTTTAAGTCCAAAACAATACGAATTTTATTTAAGTCCAACCGATTTATTAAACTTGATGTAGACAAAACTATTGGTCCTGATATACCAAAATGCGTAAAAAGCATTTCCCCGAAAAAATCTTTTAAAAGTTTTTCCCCATTATAAACAGATAAAGTAACATTCTTCAAAGTTAATCCTTGAAGATTTTTATAAAAATCGCCTTTTAAATTTAATCCGCAAAGCCCTTGTTTTAATGAGATTATTCTATGCCCTACACTTTCCGCAAATTTATACCCATCGCCGGTTGAGCCTGTGGACGGGTAACTTAAACCGCCGGTACAAACAATTATTTTATCAAAAAAATATTCGCCGTTAGTAGTTATTATTCCACACACAGTACTATGTAAAACATTGATTTTCTTAACTTCTTCGCTAAATTTAAAGTTAACTCCAGCATTAATGCAATAATTTTCAAGGCACTTAGTTACGTCGCTAGCTTTATCTGAGACGGGAAAATATCTTGCTCCGCGCTCTAATTTAAGCCTTAATCCGCCTTCCTCAAAAAATTTAACGCACTTTTCCGGTGAAAAAGAATAAATTGCCCCTGTCAAAAATTTAGAATTATTAACAACGTTATCCAAAAAATCGGCTGAAGAACAGTTGTGCGTAACATTACATCTGCCTTTACCTGTTATATAAATTTTTTTACCGCATTTTTCATTTTTTTCAAATAAAGTTACTTTATTTCCGTTTTTTGCTGCAAAACAGGCAGCCATAAGACCTGCTGCTCCCGCACCTATTACGGCCACGTTTTTCATAAAAATTCTCCAATCAAACGATAAGCGGCGCAGAATTGCTCCGCGCCGTTGTTTATATTTTTATACAGGATAAACTTTATTTGGATTATTAGCTAAATCGCTGTCAACGCCTGTTTCCTTAGCTTTTCTCCATTTGAAGAAATTAGTTGCAACTTCGGGGAAAAGCGCGTAAGATAAAACGTCTTCTTCCTGCTTATAAAATCCGTCTTCTTTTACTTTTTGAGTTAGTTCCTGCATTTCATTTTCAATTAAATCTGCCGGACGGCATGTTATAATCTTATCTCCGTCTTTTTGACACATCTTAACGACTTCTTGATTCTTTTCTCCCAAAACAGCGCCGTATCTACCCAAAATCATATCTTTAAACTGTGCCGTTATCGTTTTATATCTGCCCAACAGCACGTTCCAAACTGCTTGAGTACCGACAATTTGACTTGACGGAGTTACGAGCGGAGGATAACCGCTGTCTGCCCTTACTTTGGGCACTTCGGCAAGACATTCCAAAAGCTTTTCTTCTTTACCGGCTTGTTTGAGTTGGTTCATAAGGTTTGAAAGCATTCCGCCTGGAACCTGATACAATAATGTATTTATATCCACTCTTCTCACTTTGGGATTAAGGAAACCGTCTTTTTCAAGCCTTTCTGCTACTTTATTGAAGTGTGTTACAGCAGGCAATAATTTTTCAATATCAATGCCCGTATCATACTGCGTACCTTTCAAAGTAGCGACAAGCGGTTCTGTAGCAGGATTTGAAGTTCCGTTTCCAAGCGGTGAAAGCGCACAGTCAACAATATCAACTCCCGCCTGAATAGCCATAAGATAAATCATATCGCCGGTTCCGGTAGTGTTATGCGTATGAAGATGCACTTTTGTTTCGGGACGAAGCTTAGCTTTAAGTTCTTTTACAAGCTCATATGCGGTAAAAGGCAATAATAGGTTTGCCATATCTTTTATACAGATATTGTCCGCGCCCATATCCTCAAACTGTTTTGCAAGTTTTACAAAATATTCGGTTGTATGCACCGGACTTGTGGTGTAAGAAATCGCTGTCTCGCAAACGCATTTTCCGCCAGCACCGTATTTCTTTATAGCTTTTGCACTTGCTTCAAGATTTCTCGGGTCGTTTAAAGCATCAAAAAGCCTTATTACGCCTACGCCGTTTTCAACCGATTTTTCAATAAATTTTTCAACAACATCATCGGCATAATGGCGGTACCCTAAAAGATTTTGCCCGCGTAAAAGCATCTGAATCGGAGTCTTTTTTAAATATTTTTTTAGGTTTCTCAATCTGTCCCACGGGTCTTCATTCAAAAAACGCAAACAACTGTCAAATGTTGCGCCGCCCCATGCTTCCAACGAATAATAACCGATATCGTCCAAAAGCGGAAGCATCGGCTCCATTTCTTCAAATTTCATACGCGTCGCGGCATGAGATTGATGCGCGTCGCGCAAAATAGTATCCGTAATTAAAACTTTTTTATTTTCCATATTGAAGTCACCTCAATTATGCCATAAACGACATAACAGAATTTATTACAGCTTCGCCTGCA
The DNA here is from genome assembly GCA_910577375.1 of uncultured Christensenella sp. Taxonomy (GTDB): domain Bacteria; phylum Bacillota; class Clostridia; order Christensenellales; family Borkfalkiaceae; genus Coproplasma. Next base: position 300,449 of record CAJTLT010000001.1, on the reverse strand, counting down.
GTACCGTCAACGTATCCGCCGAAACAGGCCAACAAAACACCAGCGGCAATAGCCGAACCTATTACGCCGGCAACATTAGGGCCCATTGCATGCATTAAAAGATGATTTTGCGGGTCATATTCCCGCCCTACATCTTCTGAAATACGAGCCGCCATCGGCACAGCGGAAACCCCCGCAGAACCTATTAACGGATTTATCTGCCCTTTGGTTACTTTACACATTACTTTGGCAACAAGCAAACCGCCTATTGTTCCGATTACAAACGCAAACAAGCCGATTGCTATAATTTCCAAAGTTGCAACACTTAAAAAGATTTCACCTTTCGCTTTGCTTCCAACAGCAATTCCGAGGAAAATCGTAATTGTGTTCATAAGCCCGTTTTGCGCTTGCGTGGAAAGTCTGTCAACAACGCCCGATTCTTTAAATAAATTTCCGAGCATCAACATTCCCAAAAGTGCTATACTGTCCGGAAGAATTATACCGACAACAAGCGTAACTATTATGGGAAACAGTATTTTTTCAAGTTTGCTGACCTGCCGGAGAGGTTTCATTCTTATAGCCCTCTCTTTTTTTGTTGTCAAAAGCCGCATTAAAGGTTTTTGTATTATAGGTATAAGCGCCATATATGAGTAAGCCGCTATAGCTATTGTCGGAACATAATCGGAAGCAAGCCGCGATGTTACAAGAATTGCCGTCGGTCCGTCGGCACCGCCGATAATAGCTATTGCCGCGGCAGCCGCAACCGAAAAACCCAACGCTCCAGCAAGGAAAAATGCAACAAATATTCCAAGCTGTGCGCCCGCGCCTATTAACATACTCTTGGGATTTGCAATCAATGGGCCAAAATCCGTCATTGCCCCTATTCCAAGAAAAATAAGCGGCGGATAAATAACTTTATCTACACCGAAATACAGATACCACAAAAGACCTCTGTTTTCAACGCTGTCATATGAATTCTGTCCTTCGGGATAAGTGCCCCAAAGCACCTTTTCCGCGCCCGGTATGTTGATTAAAAACATACCGAAAGCAATCGGAAGGAGCAACATCGGCTCAAATTTCTTCACTACGGCAAGATACATCAGCACGAACGAAATCAAAAGCATAACATAATTTTGCCAGTTCCCCTGAACAAAACCCATCGATTCGTACAGATTACCGAAAATACTGCCGAAGTCTACTGCAAGTAAACTTTGCAACATATCTCCTCCGTTCAGCCTATTACCGCAAGAACTGCATTCGTTTCAACGTTTGCGCCTTTTACAACATTTATAGTAATTTTCCCGTCGCAAGGAGCAGTGATTTCATTATCCATTTTCATTGCTTCCAAAACCATAACGGGCTGGTCCTTTTTAACCGTTGCGCCGTCTGCCACAAGAATATTTTTAATAAGTCCGGGGAAAGGCGACAAGACTTTTTCTCCGTTTGCAGAAACTGCTGCCTTTTGTGCCGGTTTAGGCGCTTCAATAGTTTTAGGCGCAATAGAAACGCTTTCAGAATTATCGCCGACCTCTTCAACTCCTACCGAATAACTCTTCCCATCGATAGTCACAACAAAATTACGCATATTTTAAACTCCTTAAATTCTCTTGATTTTCTTAACTTTAAACTCGCACTTGGGCGATTCTTCGCTGTAATAAGCCATTATTGCGGCAATTATCGCCGCTTTAGCCTCGTCAGAAATATCCTCTTCCGCTAAATTTTCCGTTTGCGACAAAGGTTCTTCCGATAATTTCTTTTTACGCTTAAATAATTTTGAAAATACAGTCTTTATTTTTCTTCCGAAAGCTCCCATAAACGCAAGATTATTGGTTTTGCGCATAAGCAAGCCTTCTAGCCAAATAATTAAAATAATAAGCGCTATCCCAACAAAAACAATTGCAAATCCGATGAGCGCGTATATCGCGCCCTCCGAGAAACGATTTTCAAAATACCAGTTCCCGTCGCTTCCCGCTATAAAATCAAGTAATTTATGCGCCATACTTTCCTCACTTCAAAAGCATCTGCAACGAAGCCGTAAGATATTGTTTTACAAACGAAGGCTGAATTATGTTATCGATATACCCACCCTGAGCAGCATTAATAGGGTCAGAATTTTCATCGGCATATTTTTGTTGAAGTTTGACACCGTCAACTTTTTTATCGCTTGCATATTCTATTTCTGCCCCCTGAACACTGTCAAACAGCGCAATTTTAGCGTTAGCAAATGCATAACTGTAATCATATCCCATAGATTTAGCCGCAAAAACAGTGTATCCAAGACCGACTGCCTTACCATATACTATAGATATTTTTGCCGCGTCAATACAATCGAGAACGGAAATATATTCTCCGATTTCTTTAATAACGAGACTATTATTAGTAGCGAGGTCACATTTTACGCCGAGAGTATTTACAAATGTAACATACGGCAAACCGAAGCAACAAGCAAATTCCGCAAAGTCCTTTATCTTTCTTACATTTTCCGCAGTAAGCTCTACGCCGTTTGCCTCGTCAAAGACAACGCAAGCAACAGCAATACCGCCAACTCTTGCAAGAAAACACTTTGTTTCAGGGCAATAAGATGCGCCGAGTTCAATAGCGCTATCCTTATCAAAAACAGATATAATACCTTTACCGTCAGCTTTTTTATCAAGAGCGGGCAAGCTTTCATTCATTTCTTCGCTATCAATTACCGGAATAGAAATAAGTTCGTTTATTGCAACAATTGACTTTTTAACTTCGGCAATATCTTTAACAGTAAAACTTGAAAGCTGTGCGCCTTTTAAGCCGTCTGCACCGCCAACCACAAATTTTGAAAGATTTTTACCGTCTTTTGCAGAAAGAACAAGCGGACTATTTACACAAAGCGCGCTCTTTTTATCAATTAAATAAGTAAAATCACAAATACCCGCAAGTAGTGAAATCTGACCGTAAACTTCACCGTTTACTATCAAATACTGCGGAATTGTTCCTTTCATTTGGGAAGCTTTTAAAATAAGCGAAGCAAGCCCTTCAAGAACGCTCACGCCTTCGCCAAGTTGAACGCCAAGCGATGACAACAACCAAATTATCGGAGTTGAAGTTTTTTCAGCCTGATTTAAGCATTTTGCTATCTTTTCACAGTTAGCTTTGCTAACACCGCCGGAAAGCACCGCAGCATTTTGTGCTACAATATAGAAAGGATAGTCATTAATGGTTGCAAAACCGGTAACTACCCCCTCGCCTTCTGCGTTTTCACCGTAAAATTCGTTTTTAGAAAAACTGAAACAAGAAAGCTCAACAAAGCTGTCCGCATCTATAAGCGAATTTATTTCTTCCCTTATTCCCTTTCCTGCGTCCAAAATTTGCTTTTTGCGTTTTTGCAATAAGCTTATTTTATCCATATAATTCTCCTGAATGCCAACTTTCTACAAATATATTTTATCATAATAAAAATCAATTGCCAACAAAAAATCGATAATAATTTATCAAACTTTCTAAAAATTACAAACAAAAAAGACGACTTGATGTCATCTCTTTTTTTTCAGAATTTTAAATTTAGTTTTTAAAAAATTATCAATTTTTTCATAATATCTGCAAATCAGATAGAATGCCAACACAACGAGCGCAAGCAATACACCCCAAATCAATATACCCCACCACGTTGTAAAAGGTATCAATTCAAACGAATACGCCGTAGAAAATATTGAAATTGCGCGGGTAACAGTTATCATTACAAGGAAAAATCCCCATGTCGTCGAAGACAATCCTGCAACAAAGCACAAAATATCGTCTGGGAAAAGCGGCAAAAGAAACATAAGAGATAAAATAAGATAGTCTTTTCCTTTAAGCTTTTTCAGCCATTTATCAAGACTTTCTTTACCGACAATCCAGCAAACCGCTTTATAGCCAATCCAACGACCTATTACGAACGCAACTATTGAACCGGTTACAATACCTATAAAGCTATAAATTGCACACATTAACGGACCAAACATAGCCACGCCTACAGCTACGGCAACCGAACCGGGCACAGGCAATAAAACAACCTGTAAAAAACTGAAAATAATATAAATTACGGCAGCCCAAGCCCCTGTTTGACTTATATAATCCCGCAAAGCGTCTACACTGTTAATTTTGGTTATAAGACCCGTTGCACACAGAACAAAAAAAACAACCGCAGAAATATCAAAAAAAATAAGGAAACAGACAATTAATCTATATACCGATTTGAATCCGAACGCATAAAAAATAATCCCCGCTACCATTATAGCCGTAAAGCCGACACCCGCAACAGCAAAAAGAATATTGAAATTGAACTCAATAAAACTTATGCTTTTATATGCAAGCCCGTATGCAATAAAAAGAAAAGCGATTGCACTCATAAGCACAACCGCCAGATTATTTATTATATGTTTGATTATGTCGATGCGGTTCATTATTACTATTATTATATAGTAATTTTATTATTTTTATAATCCGCTTTTAAAATTTTTAACCGCTTCGGTAGCAAGCTTATCACACAAATTATTATATACGTTATCCGCGTGCCCTTTTACCTTTATAAATTCTACTTTGTGCTGTCTTGTAAGCGATAAGAGCTGCCGCCATAAATCAGAATTTAAAACTGCTTTATTATCTGATTTTTTAAATTTTGATTCTTCCCAAGAATATATCCAACCGTTCCTGAATGCGTTGACCACATAAGCGGAATCACTATAAACCTGCACCTCACAAGGTTCTTTTAGACTTTTCAGCCCCTCAATTACAGCCGTTAACTCCATTCTGTTATTGGTAGTATCAGGCTCTGCACCTGAAATGCGCTTTTCAAAACCATTAAACATTAAAACAGCGCCCCAACCGCCTACACCAGGGTTTACCGAACACGCTCCATCAGTATATAAAATTACTTTTTTCATTATTTACGCCCGACCGCTTGCGCAGAACACGCATCAACAGCATTTGAAATTATTTTGGAAAAGCTATTATCCTGTAAACTTTTTACTGCATTTATTGCAAACTTTTCTTGATTACATGCCTGAATTACAAGTTCGTCAACGGTATTTTCCTCACGCTGAACAAGCTCAGCCGTACCCAAAAGCGATTGAACCGCGACCATTTTTGCCTCATTTTTGGTTAATCCGTATTTGATTCCCGCAGAAATCAAACCATCAATTAACATTAATCCGTACACAGAATTACCGCAAATACCAGAAACAGCGTTTAATTTATTTTCTTCAACACTAATTACAGAACCCAAATATCCGAAAATATTACTTATAAAATCCGTATCGTCGGTAGACTTGTTAAAATCGTGCATATCAATAGCCACCACACCGCTGCCGATAGAACAAGGCAAATCCATTACACAACGCGCAACTTTAATAAAACCAATACCAAGAGAGTTCTTAATTTCACTTTTTGTAATTCCGCTCATAACGGAAATAACCTTTTCAGGGCGTACACCTTCCAAGTCTTTTGCTATTCCGAAAAAATCTTTTTGATTCAACGCAAAAAGTAAATATTCACTATTTTCCGCAACGAATTTATTGTCGAATGTTGTACGCACGCCGAGATAACCGATACCGTCAAGTATTTCTTCATTTTTATCACTGACAATAATTTTTTTCTCACGTATAAAATCTGATAAAACAACTCCGCGCAATACTGAAATTGCGTTTTGTCCGCACCCGATTACGCCGAGTTTAAACTGTTTTTTCATAAAATTCCTCCGAAAACAGTTGACTAAAACTTTAAGGTATTATATAATCTAATCCGTCATAGGGGAGTAGCTCAACGGTAGAGTCGCGGTCTCCAAAACCGTCGGTTGCATGTTCGAATCGTGTCTCCCCTGCCAAAACCAATCCTTTTTCTTGGATTGGTTTTATTTTTTATTTTAATATCATGCGACGCATAGTACTACGCAAAAATATTATTTATACTTTTACGTCACCTTTTTGTCCTAAAATATTAGCATTTTCTTCTAATATCGGTTTAACTTCCGCATTGATAAATTCCACCACTTGGGAAGGCGCTCTTCCTATAAATTTTTTAGCATCAAGGATTTCGTCAATCCTTCCGTGAACGGCAGAAAAAGTTTTATCGGATTTAATGAGCTCAATCAAATTATTTTCTTTACCATTTTCTTTTACATTCTTGCCTGCCTGCATGGATAAAACCCTTATCCTTTCATGCAAATCCTGTCTGTTTCCGCCGGCTTTTACACATTCCATCATAATGTTTTCTGTAGCCATAAACGGAAGCTCTGCAGTAATGTGCTTTGCTATTACTTTTTCATAAACAACCAAATTTTCCGATACGTTCAGATAAATATTAAGTATACCGTCAAGCGCAAGAAAGGCCTGGGCATTTACAATACGACGGTTTGCGGAATCGTCAAGCGTTCTTTCAAACCACTGAGTTCCTGCCGTAATAGCGCTATTCATCGGCAAAGAAATCACAAAACGAGCCAAAGAACCTATTCTCTCGCTGCGCATAGGATTCCGCTTATAAGCCATAGCCGAGGAACCGATTTGCGATTTTTCAAACGGTTCTTCAATTTCCTTCATATTCTGCAAAATACGAATATCATTTGAAAATTTATATGCACTTTGAGCAATTTGTGAAAGCACACACAAAACGTTATAATCAAATTTTCTGGGATAAGTCTGACCGGTTACACCATAGACCTTATTATGCCCAAGTTTTACCACAACTTTCTGTTCAAGCTCTTTAACTTTCTTTTCATCCCCGTTAAAAAGCTCCATAAAGCTTGCCTGTGTGCCTGTTGTACCTTTTACTCCGCGCAATCTGAAAGATTTCTGCAGATTTACAAGATTATGATAATCCATAGTCAAATCCTGTAACCACAACGTTGCGCGTTTGCCAACCGTAGTAAGCTGTGCAGGCTGTAAATGTGTAAATCCGAGCGCTGGCATATCTTTATACTTCAGCGCAAACGAAGAAAGCTTATCCAAAACATTTACAAGCTTTGCCTTTATTATTTCAATTGCATCCCACATAACCATGAGTTCGGAATTACAATCAACAAAACAACTCGTAGCGCCAAGGTGAATTATAGGCATTGCGCTTTTTGCCTGGTCTCCAAATGCGTGAATATGAGCCATTACGTCATGACGTACTTCTCTTTCATACTTTTCCGCCAACTCAAAGTTTATACTTTCGGAATACTTCTTCATTTCTTCGACTTGCGCTTTTGTAATATTTAAACCGAGTTCCATTTCGGATTCGGCAAGCGCAATCCATAATTTTCGCCAAAGTTTAAACCTTTTCTCATCGGAAAAATTTTCCGCCATTGCAGAGCTTGCATATCTCGTAATTAAAGGATTTTGATATACGCTGTTATCCATTTCTATCTCCGTAAATCAATATTTTTGAGGCGCGGGGTATTCTTTCCCAAAAGTTTCAACCGCTACTTTTTCAATAACCTGGTCGGTTTTTGGTTTATCGTTCCAATCCGTCTTTACTTCGGCAATTTCATCTACAACATCTATACCCTCTATAACTTTTCCAAAAGCGGCATATTGACCGTCAAGATGCGAAGCGTTTTTATGCATAATGAAGAACTGTGAACCGGCGGAATTGGGATTCATGGCGCGCGCCATAGAAATAATTCCTCGCTCGTGCTTGATATCATTGGTTTTAAATCCGTTCAAAACAAACTCACCCATTATCGAATATCCAGGACCGCCTGTCCCTATACCCTCGGGGTCGCCGCCCTGAATCATAAAACCTTTAATAACTCTATGAAAAATAAGTCCATCATAAAAACCGTTTTTTATAAGACTTATAAAATTATTCACTGTATTTGGCGCTTTTTCGGGATAAAGCTCAAGCTTTATTTTTTTACCTTCCCGCATTTCTATTGTAACTATAGGATTATTCATTTTTACTCCTTTACCATTAAAAAAATTTAGTTTGTTTATTAAGTTAAATTCTCATATTTTTCAAGCTTTACATTTGCCTCTTTAAAAAGCCGCAAAGAAAAATCGTCAGGATAACCTTCTTTATAAACAACACGCGCAATGCCCGCATTTATTATAATTTTTGCGCAAATTACACAAGGCTGATGCGTGCAATATAGCGTGCAACCTTCCACACTGCACCCTACGCGAGCCGCTTGAATAATTGCATTTTGTTCGGCATGAACGGCATAACATAATTCGTGCATAGTGCCGCTGGCTATATTCATTTTTTTGCGCATACATTCTTTTTTATCTACGCAGCTTTTAATTCCTTGCGGTGCGCCGTTGTATCCTGTTGCAATAATTCTTTTATTTTTTACAATAACCGCGCCCACATGTCTGTTCTCCTGATAACAGCTTGACCAAGAACCGATTTGTTCGGTCATTTCCATAAATCTTTTGTCCCATTTATCCATAATAAAATTTTACCATAATTTTCATTAAATTGCAATTTTTTACCTTGAAATGTTTAACTTTATTTTATAGAGTTTATAATTTTATTGTATTAAAACAAACTGTTTCGGAGGAATTAAAAAATGACAATAAAACCTTTATTTGATAAAGTCGTCGTGGAAAGCCTTAAAGCGGAAGAAAAGACAAAAAGCGGACTTTATCTCACCGCCGCATCTCAGGAAAAACCTGCTACCTGTCTTGTTGTAGCCGTAGGTCCCGGCGGACTTGTTGACGGAAAAGAAGTAAAAATGCAAGTTAAAGTCGGCGATAAAGTACTTCTTGCAAAATACAGCGGCACTGAAGTAAAAGTTGACGACAAAGAATACACAATAATCCGCCAAAGCGATATTTTGGCAATTGTAGAATAATTAAAGGAGTTTAAATAAATGGCTAAGCAAATTAAATACGGCGACGAAGCAAGAAAATTACTTGAAACCGGTGTTAACATTGTTGCAGACACCGTTAAAATTACCCTTGGTCCAAAAGGCAGAAACGTTGTACTCGATAAAAAATTCGGAGCTCCGCTCATTACAAACGACGGCGTTACGATAGCCAAAGAAATCGAGCTTGAAAATCCGTTTGAAAATATGGGTGCACAGCTTGTAAAGGAAGTTTCAACAAAAACCAACGACGTTGCGGGCGACGGCACTACCACCGCTATGGTTTTAGCACAGGCAATTGTGAAAGAAGGACTTAAAAACCTTGCTGCCGGAGCTAATCCTATAATACTTAAGAAAGGTATTTCTTCCGCAGTAGACACCGCGGTTTCAAAAATCCAGTCGATTTCTAAACCCGTTGAAAGCAAACTTGCCATTTCACAGGTTGCTTCTATTTCGGCAGGAGATGAAAAAATCGGTGAACTCATTGCAAACGCAATGGAAATTGTCGGAAAAGACGGCGTAATAACCGTTGAAGAAGGCAAAACTATGAACACCGAGCTTTCCACAGTAGAAGGTATGCAATTTGACAGAGGTTATGCTTCCGCCTATATGGTTACCAATACTGATAAGATGGAAGCCGTTTTAGATAATCCCTATATACTTATTACGGATAAAAAAGTTTCTTCATTACAAGAGATTTTACCCGTAATTGAACCGATTGCTCAGCAAGGGTCAAGACTTTTGATTATTGCCGAAGACGTTGAAGGCGACGCGCTTGCCGCCTTGATTGTAAATAAACTTAAAGGCGTTTTAAACTGTGTTGCAGTTAAAGCCCCCGGCTTTGGCGACAGAAGAAAGGCTATGCTTGAAGATATAGCAATTCTCACGGGCGGTACTGTTATTTCGAGTGATTTGGGATACGAATTTAAAGACGTAACTACGGATATGCTTGGCAGAGCCGCACAAGTTAAAGTAGATAAAGACAATACCACTATTATAGACGGAGCAGGTTCGGCAGAAGCAATTAAAGCGCGCGTAGGCTCTATTAAAGCGCAGATTGCAGAAACAACTTCTGATTATGACAGAGAAAAACTGCAGGAAAGACTTGCAAAACTTGCGGGCGGAGTTGCCGTCATTAATGTTGGAGCGGCAACAGAAGTTGAAATGAAAGAAAAGAAACTTCGCATTGAGGACGCATTGGCGGCGACGAGAGCCGCTGTTGAAGAAGGAATTGTTCCCGGCGGCGGTGTTGCACTTCTTTCCACTATTCCCGAACTTAAAAAACTTATTTCAACTTTAAACGGAGATGAAAAAACAGGAGCGTCAATAGTTATGAAAGCAATCGAGGCCCCTGTGCGCCAGATTGCAACCAATGCCGGCTATGACGGTTCTGTTATTGTAAATAACATTTTGAACAGTAAAAAAGCCAATTATGGATTTGACGCTTTGAAAAATGTTTATACCGATATGGTTGCAAGCGGAATTATAGACCCGACAAAAGTATCGCGTTCCGTACTTCAGAACGCCGCATCGGTCGCATCAACTTTGCTTACGACGGAAAGTATTGTTACCGATATCCCTACTCCCCCCACAGCGGCACCTATTGGCGGCAACCCCGATATGGGCGGTATGTATTAATAAAAATAATTGCACAAAAAAAGTTTCTGCGGACAATTTGTCCGCAGAAACTTTTTTTATTTGTTTAATTTGGTGAGAATCCTTTCAAGCGCATATCTACCATGTTCATAAGTCAAGCCGCCTTGAAAATATACAATATACGGAGGTTTTACAGGTCCGTCCGCAGAAAGCTCAATACTTGCCCCCGATACGAATGTACCTGCAGCCATTATAACTTTATCACTGTAACCAGGCATATCCCACGGTTCGCAAGTAACGTAGCTATCCACTGGCGAAGCATACTGAACTTCTCTTATAAAATCTATCATTTTATCCGCATTGTCAAATTCAATAGCCCGCGTTATATCGCAAGGAGATTTTTCCATTGACGGATAATTATTATAACCAAGCTTCCACATTGCCTGACCTATTAAAAGACTTACTTTGAGAGCCTGAGCCACAGTATGCGGAGCAAGAAAAAGCCCTTGATAAAAATATTGATAGCCACCATAATATGACCCTACTTCAAGACCTATTGAAGGAGCCGTAAGTCTTTTACCAATCAAATCAACATATTTTGATTTACCGCAAATATAACCACCGGTAGGCGCCAGACCACCGCCCGCATTTTTTATGAGCGACCCCACGATAATATCTGCCCCAACTTCGGTAGGCTCGCGTTTTTCAACAAACTCACCATAACAATTGTCAACAAAAATGCAACCGTTAAATCCGATACCGCGGAGAAATTCGCACGCTTCACCAATTTGCTCACACGATAAAGCATCACGGAGTTCATATCCGCGCGAACGCTGAATATAAATGATTTTTACGCTTTCGTCAATTGAATTTTTTATATTTTCATAATCAAAACAATCGTCTTTTAAATCACAATATCTGAAATTAACCCCGAAATCTTTTAAAGAACCGTTATTTTTGCCGTAAATTACACCTCTTAAAGTATCATATGGCATACCGCTAATACAAAAAAGAGTATCGTTAGGGCGCAATATTCCGAAAAGAGCAACCGTAAGCGCATGCGTACCGGAAAGCAAATGCGGAGAAACTATTCCGCTTTCCGCGCCGAAAACTTCCGCATAAAGTTTTCCAAGACAATCCCTTCCTTCGTCATCATATCCGTAACCCGTAGTACCGTTAAAATGACGAACTGCAACCTTATTGCTCCTAAATGCATTTAATACTTTTTTTTGATTAAAATATGAGACTTCCTCAATATTTTTAAATTTGACTTTTAATTCTTCTTCACAGTTTTCAATAAATCCCATTTAATATCTCCGCTATCTTATCCGCAGTAGCCTCATAAGGTTCAAGCCAAATCAAGTTAGGCAATTTTTTGAAAAAAGTTATCTGTCTTTTCGCATAATGACGCGTATTTTGCTTAACAACGTCACACATAGTACTTTGCGAAACGCCATTTTTTAAACCAAACATAACTTCTTTGTAGCCTATAGCTTGCATACATTGGCAATTTTCATTAATTCCGTTTTTCACCAAATCTTTCACTTCATTCAACAAGCCGTTTTCAAACATTTCGTCAACACGCAAATCGATTCTGTTATATAACTGCTCTCTTGGATAATTTATCGCCACCGCCACATATTCGTATTTAGCAATTAATTTGTCATCCTGTTCTGACTTTTTCTTTCCGCTTACTTCATATATTTCCAATGCGCGGATAATTCTTTTAGTATCGTTTATATGCAATTTTTTTGCTGTTTCTGGGTCATATTCTTCAAGTTTTTTGAAAAGTGCCTCTTTTCCGTATATATCAAAATATTTTGCATATTTTTCCCTTATTTCAGGGTTTGCTGCAACATTTCCATAACCGAAATCAAACAGCAATGAATTTATATAAAAGCCCGTACCGCCGCAAATTATCGGGATTTTATTTTCACTTAAAAGCTTTTTAACTATCGGAGACGCAAGCCGCTCATAATCGTTTACACTAAAATTGTCATTTGGACTGACAATGTCAATTAAATGATGTTTTATCCCGTGCATTTCATCTTTTGTCGGCTTAGCTGTTCCAATATTCAAATCTTTGTATATCAGTTGTGAATCTGCAGATATAATTTCAGTACCCAATTTTAAAGCACAATCTACGGCAAGACGAGTTTTTCCCGAAGCAGTAGCACCGCAGATAACGAGAATCTTTTTCAATTTACACTATCCTTTTAAACATTTTCTCGATATCTTTTTTTGTAAGAGTTACGCAAACTGGTCTGCCATGTGGGCATTTCAAACCCATATCACCTTCCATCATTTCAAACAGGGCGCTAATCTCTTGTTCTGTAAGCTGCATACCTCCTTTTACAGCGTGCTTGCAAGCCATAGTTGCAAGCTTATCTTTCAAAACGTCTTGCACGCTAACATTTTTAAGACTGTTTATTTGCGATAAAATTTCGTCAAAAAATCCTTTAATATTTATTTCCTGCAAGTCCACAGGAACTTCGTCCACCCTGAATGAACCAAACCCGAATGCCTCAATACCAAACCCCAAAGACCGCAATAATTTAATGTTACTTTCAATAAACTGTGTTTCTTGCGGGTTGCTACTGAAAATGTAAGGTATGAGCATTGGCTGTTTAACAATCGTTCTGTTTTCTAAATCCTTACAAAGCTTATCGTAAATAAGTCTTTCGTGTGCGGCGTGCTGGTCAATCATATACACGCGGTCTTCTATTTCATAAATTAAATAAGTATTAAAAAGTCCGCCCTTAAATTTACAGCTTTTATAATCAATTTTCTGCTGTTCTCGCGAGACTTTATCTGCCGTATATTCCTTAAACTGCCCCAAGGACGGTAAAAACGTGTCATCGGTTACACGCATTGTATTTGCGTTTTTCTGGGGTAAATATTCTGCAAAAGACAAATCGATTATCGGATCAAAATGTTTTTGTTCTATATTTTCTTTGTCTTCTTTTACCGTTTTATTAACGTTTATACTTTTAAACGGTTTACAATCATCACAAATTGCAGTTTCAGAATATATCGGCGCGTTGACATTTTTTATGATTTCTTCACAAGGTTGCTCCGCATAAATTCCGCTAATAGGTTTATCTTGTCCGCCACTTAACATTGTAGACTTAATTTCGGGCAATCTTTTCTCTTCCAAAACAAAATCCGCAGCTTTTGCCGTTCCGTCAAGAACCGGCGAAATTATAGAGTATACGGCACTGAATACACGCCTGTTATCAACAAAACGAACATCTGCCTTGTTTGGATGAACGTTTACATCAACAAAATCCAACGGGACCTCAATATTTAAAACATAAAAAGGAAACTGCCTTTTCATCATATAGCTTGCGTAGGCATTATTTATTGCTGTAGCTATAGTATTATTGACAACATATCTCCCGTTCAAAAATATGCTTTGATAAGTTTTATTTGGCTTGAAAAAATTTTGATTGCCTATAAATCCATGCACCCTGATATCGTCTTTAGTTCCATCGATTTTATAACATTCTGAAATTACTTTAGCACCGTATACCTGCGCCACAGCCTCTTCAATCCCACCGCCGAAAGACTGCAATGCAAGTTTACCGTCTATAAAATATTTAAAAGCGACATAAGGATTACCCAAAATATAACGGCATATAAAATTAGTTATGTCCGCCTCTTCCTTTTTGTCAGTTTTTAAAAATTTTGCACGCACCGGTGTATTATAAAAAAGGTTATGCACGCTTATTACAGTGCCCTTTTCAAGTGCGGCAGGAGTGATTTGATTTGTGTTCCCGCCGTCGCAAGTAATTTTCCAAGCCTGATTCCCTTGTGTAACGGAAATTATTTCAACTTTTGAAATGACTGAAATGCTCGCAAGCGCTTCCCCGCGAAAACCGAGCGTTGTTATATAGTCCAAATCCTCAGCGGTTGAAATTTTACTGGTTGCGTGCGGAGTAAAAGCATCGTACAAGTCGTCTTTTTCTATACCAGTTCCGTTATCGATAACTTTTATAAGCTGCTTTCCGCCTTTTTCGATATATATTTCTATATCTGTCGCTTTTGCGTCAAGACTGTTTTCAATCAGTTCTTTGACTGCGGAATAAGGACGGTCTATAACTTCACCGGCAGCGATACGGTTATAAATATTTTTACTTAAAACGTTGATTTTTTTCATTGCTTCACCTTTTCAACAAGGTCACCCACAAGCATAAATGCCTGCATTGGTGAAAGATTGTTCACATCCACATCTCTTAAAATTCTTTCAACCTCGCTTTGCTGAGCTTCTTCAATATCCGACTGTTCAATATTGGCTTTTTCTCTGCTTTCTACAAGTTTTAAAATTACTTTCGCTCTTTCTGTAACACACGAAGGCACTCCGGCAAGCGATGCAACCTCTATTCCAAAACTTCGGTTTGCTCCCCCGCGCATTATTTTACGCAGAAAAATTATGCTTCCATTGAGCTCTTTTACAGCAATTTTATAATTTTTTACGCCTGAAAGCTTACTTTCAAGCTCGGTAAGCTCATGATAATGTGTGGCAAACAGAGTACGCGCCCCGATATTTTCCGTAATATGTTCGATTACCGCCCATGCAATACTCAAACCGTCATACGTAGAAGTTCCTCTGCCTACTTCATCCAAAATCAAAAGACTGTTTTTAGTTGCATTCTGAATAATCGAAGCCACCTCAATCATTTCGACCATAAAGGTACTTTGGTCGGATATGAGATTATCGCTCGCCCCAACGCGCGTGAAAACTCTGTCGGTAAGCGGAATTTGCGCGGACTTTGCCGGTACAAAACTGCCGAGATGCGCCATTATCGTTATAATTGCAACCTGTCGCATATAAGTGCTTTTACCTGCCATATTCGGCCCAGTTAAAATCATTGTGCGATTCTCGCCGTTATCCAAAAGCACGTCGTTAGGAATAAATTTTTCCTTTGAAATTTCTTCAACGACAGGATGCCTTCCGTCTTTAATAATTAACGGCTGTTCGCTTTCAACTATTTCCGGACGAACATATCTGTTGGCTTTTGCAACCTCCGCAAATGATACAAGCAAATCAAGATGCGCTATAGCTGCTGCCGTAGATTTAAATTTATCAATAAATTCAAGCAAATAAGATTTAATTTTCGCGTAAAGTTCTGCTTCAATCTTTAAAGACAAATCACCGCTGGAAAGAATTTTTTCTTCAAGTTCCTTTAATTCGTCCGTTATAAATCTTTCGGCGTTAGCAAGAGTTTGTCTTCTTTGATAGTTTAAGGGAACTTTATCTACAAGAGATTTTGTTACCTCGATATAATATCCGAAAACGCGGTTATAGCTTATACGAAGATTTCTGATACCTGTTGCATCACGTTCTCTTGCTTCCATTTCCAAAATGAGTTTAGCGCCGTTATTAACGACTTCCCTCAACTCGTCAAGCTGAGCATTAAAGCCTGAGTTTATATATCCGCCGTCTTTCATATTAGGCTGAGCGTCAGGACTTATCGCGTTTTCCAAAAGCTTTGAAACTTCGGTTAAATCACAAAGTCCTTCCGAAATCTCTCGAATTACGGAAGACTTAAAACCCGACAAACTGAATTTAATGTTCGGAATTATCGAAAGCGATTGTGCCAGATTAAGACAATCTCTCGGATTAATTGTACCGCTTGAAATTTTACCCGCAATACGCTCTATGTCTTTAATTTCTTTTAACATATCGCATAGTCCAAGCCGCGCAACCGTAGGATCATATAGCTCCTGAACGCCGTCAAGTCTGTCGTCAATAGCTTTTTTATCGTAATAAGGATACAGAATACAATTATTTAGATATCTTGCGCCCATTGCAGTTTTAGTCTTATCCAAAATCCACAATAAACTTCCGTAACGCGAGCCCTCGTTCAAAGTTTTTACAATCTCAAGATTTCTGAGCGCAGTAGTATCAAGCTGCATATATTTATCGTTGACAATAAATTTTATGCCGTTTATATTTTTGAGCGCGTGCATCTGTGTTTCTTTCAGATATTCAATTAACGCACCCGCAGCACTTACAGCATCTTTATGTCCGGAAACGGAAAAAGCGGAAAGAGTTTTGGCATTGAACTGTTCCGTAAGCGTGCGCTCCGCTGCTGTATAGCCAAAAGCCCACTCCGGATAATTTGAAAAACGCGGAACAACCCCTCTTGTAATTTCAGGCAAATCTTTTACCGAATAGAGCATATCGTCGTTGCTTATTACTTCTTTTATATCAAGAACAGCTATTTGAGAAACGCATTTTTTTACGCAATCCGCACCGTAAAATTCAGTTGCGCAAAGTTCTCCCGTTGTTATATCCGCCCAAGCAAAAGCCACACAGTTTTGCGATTTGTAAACACACGAAATAAAATTATTTGTCCGCTCGTTAAGAGAATCGCTGTTTAACGTACCGGCAGTAACCACACGAACAACGTCGCGAGCTACCATTCCCTTTGCCTGCGACGCATCTTCCAATTGTTCGCATATAGCGACTTTTTGTCCGCACGAAACGAGTTTAGTTATATAAGAATCCACTGCGTGATACGGAACGCCACACATAGGCGCACGCTCTTCAAGCCCGCAATCTCTGCCGGTAAGCGTTAAATCCAATATTTCTGAGGCAATTTTCGCGTCGTCGAAAAACATCTCATAAAAATCGCCCAATCTATAAAAAATAAGGCAATCTTTATATTTTTCCTTTACGGAAAGCCAATGTTGCATCATTTGTGAAAGTGCCATTTTTATCCCCTTAAATAACTTTACCCGAAAGCGAAATACCGTTTGCGCCGTCTATTTTTACGTTTACAAATTCACCGATTAAATCTGTATCACTTTCAAAATATACCATTCTCCCGTATTCGTCACGCCCGAGATACATTTTTTTCTTTTTGTCGTAATCCTCGCAAAGAATTTCCACAGTTTTGCCTATGTATTTTTTTGACTGTTCACGGGTTTGCGAATTAACAAGCGCAATAAGTTCCATTATGCGCCTTCTTGAAACTTCTTCTGAAATCTGCCCTTCCATTTTTGCAGCAACAGTGCCGTCACGCTTGGAATATACGAAAGAAAACGCCGAAGCAAATCCAACTTTTTCAACAAGCGATAAAGTGGCTTTAAAGTCTTCCTCTGTTTCGTTTGGAAACCCCACTATTAAATCAGTTGTTACCGCACAATCCGGAACATATTTCTTTAGAATTTCAACTTTTTTTAAATAATCAGCAGAACTATACCGCCTGTTCATTGCCTTTAAAACAGCATCCGAACCGCTTTGCACAGGCAAATGCACGGCATTACAGATTTTAGGATTTTCCGCAATAACCTTGGCAAGCGCTTCCGAAAAATCTTTCGGGTGGCTTGTCATAAATCTAAGCCTGAATTTACCTTCAAGAGAAGCAATTTTTTCAAGCAATTCAGGAAACGAAATTTCTTCCGTGCCGTTACCGTATGAATTTACATTTTGCCCCAAAAGAGTAATTTCTTTATATCCGAGCGATATAAGTTCCTTCGCCTCTGCGATTATATCCGAACTTTTTCTGCTTCTTTCCCGACCGCGAACATAAGGAACTATGCAATAAGTGCAGAAGTTATTGCAACCGTAAGTAATATTAATCCATACATTAGGGTAACTTGTTCGCAAAGATTTTACTTCTTCATAAACTTTGCCGTCGTCATCATTAATTTCAATTACAGCCTTTTTTTGCGACTGTTTTTTTAGTATGTAATCTTTTAATCTTCCAAGATTATGCGTGCCGAAAATTATATCAACGTACGGAAATTTTTTATGCAGAACATCCGCTTTTCCTATCTGCTGGGTAAGACAACCGCCAACAGCAATAATCATATTTTTTTTCTGCGCTTTAAGTTTTTTCAACATTCCGATATTGCCGAACGCATGGTTTTCCGCGTTTTCCCTTATACAACAAGTATTAAAAACCGCAATATCGGCGTCTTCAATAGAAGTACAGCTTTCATAACCAAGCTCGCTTAAAAGCCCGGCTATTTTCTCCGATTCGTGTACATTCATCTGACAACCGTATGTTGTTATGTGATAAAATTTAGCCATAATACTTCCTAAGTATATAATTTTCAATAAAATTTTTCAATAAAATTTGCAACAATAATTAAATTTTATAAATACTATTTGAAATGAAAACATTTCTCAAAGTCAGTTTAATCATCGTTTTAAGTTTAACTGTTGTTGCCGCTTCTCTTTTTATAACCTATATAGTAATAACCAAGGACGCAAAGCTAAACAAAAACAAGCTTTTAAATCCCAACCAAAATATCGTAATTATTGACGACGAAGGAAACGAAGTTATAAGCGCTTCTGTTTCAAATAAACATAAAAGCGTAAAAATAGAAGATTTAAACAAAAACTGCATAAATGCATTTATTGCTTCAGAAGACAGAAATTTCTTTAAACACAACGGCTTAAATTATAAAAGAATGTTTAAAGCGTTATACAAAAATATAATTTACGGGTCATTTAAAGAAGGCGCTTCCACAATAAGCCAACAGCTTATAAAAAATACTCACCTTTCACAGGATAAAACGATAAAAAGAAAGCTTAACGAAATAAAACTGACAAAACAGCTTGAACGAGAGTATTCAAAGAACGAAATACTCGAAATGTATTTAAACACAATTTATTTCGGTCATAACTGCTACGGATTACAAAGCGCAGCCGAATTTTATTTTGATAAAAAAGCGGAGGATTTAAATTTGACCGAAAGCGCTACTCTTGTCGGTCTTTTGACTTCGCCGAACAACTACTCACCTTTTAAAAATCCCGAAAAGAGCCTCAAAAAGCGCAATACCGTACTTGAAGCAATGCTCAATTGCGGTTTTATAGATAAATATGAATATGAAAAAGCAAAAAGCTTACCTTTAAACGCAAAAAAACAACAGACCACTGGTAAAAATGCCGATTATATAAGCGCAGTTTTTAATGAACTTGAAGAACTGGATATAAATGTTTATGACCTTGCAGACGGATGTATCATAAAAACCTATCTTAACTCAAATTTGCAAAATACCGTTGAAAACCTTTCGTTTGAATGTGATAACTCTGTAATCGTAACTTCTTCAAACGGCGGCGTCAACGCCTATAAATCCACAATCAGCGGAGCAAAGCGGCAACCCGCGTCAACCGTTAAACCTATTTTCGTTTATGCGCCAGCTATGGAAGAAAGAATTTTAAGTCCGTTTACCCGCATTTTGGACGAAAAAGTAAATTTTAACGGCTATTCGCCTGAAAATTTTGATAAAAAATATCACGGTTACGTTACCGTGACTGAAAGTCTGAAAAACAGCTATAATGTTCCCGCAGTTAAAACTTTAAATTCTTTAACAATGAAAACCGCGGAAAAATATCTTACCAGAATGAATGTCTCGCTTGAAGATGATGAAAAAAACTTATCGCTTGCATTAGGCGGTATGAAACACGGTATGAGCCTTAAAGATATAGCAGACAGATATTCAATATTTCAAAACGGCGGAATCTATTCTCCGTCACGGTTTATTAAAGAAATCCAGTCTAAAAACGGAAAAACTATTTATAAGGAACAAACTTCACAAAACCGAGTATTCTCTGAAGGAGTATGTTCACTTATGAACGAGACTCTTTTGCAAACTTCCGAAAGCGGAACGGCAAAAAAACTTTCATCTCTCCCCTATGACATTGCGGCAAAAACAGGAACTTGCGGAACGGATGAAGGAAATACCGACGCATACGCAATAAGCTATACAAGCGAACACTGCGTTTGTGTTTGGCTCGGCGATAAAAACAATAAAAAATTGAATATTACAGGCGGCGGAAATTGTTGCGGATACGTTAAATATATATATCAAAATCTATATACCAAATATTTGCCAAAAAATTTAGACGTGACAAGCGGTATAACACAAATTGAAATTGACGCTGAAGAATATTATACAAACAATAAAATTATTATCGCAGATGAGCTATCCCCTAAACTCAATAAACTTTCCGTTAAAGTTTTAAGCGGTAATGAACCTAAAGAAATCAGTAGCAGATTTTCTTGCCCAAGCATACAAAATCCAACGTTTTCCGCAAAAAACGGAGAAATAATTATTGAATTATGCCAGACAAAGTACTATTCATATCTTATAAAACGCTACAAAAACGATAAGTTTGAAGTGGTTTACGATGGAAAATGGATTAAAACCATAAAAGACCACCCTAATGAGGGAAACTATATATATACTGTTACGCCTTATTTTTCTAACGATGAAAATAGAATATACGGCAAGGAAATTCCCTTGCCGCCGATAAGTATAAATAATGACAACTCTTCTCCGCAGGTAAAAATACCCGATATTGCGGAAAAAGACTGGTTTAATTTATAAGCAGATTACCTCATGAGTTGATAACGCTTCATTTAAAAGACTTTCAACATCAAGTTTACTTTCTTCTTCAAGCACATTCACAAGCGACGGCTTAATTACGGGATGTTTCGGTAAAAATACAGTACAACAGTCTTCAAAAGGTTGAATTGAAATTTCATAAGCGCCCATATCACGGCTGCGTTCAATTATTTCGTCTTTATCAAAACCGCATAAAGGTCGCAAAACAGGAAGTTCTTTAACTACGCTGTTTGAAGAAGCCATTCCTTCCACCGTTTGGCTTGCAACCTGCCCCAAACTTTCACCGGTTATCAAGCATTGTGCACCGATTTTCTTGGCTATTCTTTCGGCAATCCGCATCATAAAACGCCTTAAAAGCGTAACCATATATTCGCCGTTGCATTTTTTATGAATTTCTTCCTGAATATGCGTTACCGATATTATATTAAGCTTTGTTCCGCAAGTGTATTTAGACAGCACTTTTGCTAATTCGATGACTTTATCACGCGCTTGCATATTGGTATACGGATAACTGTGATAATGAATACAGTCAATCTGCATACCGCGCTTTGCAATCATATGACCCGCAACGGGGCTGTCAATCCCCCCCGAAATCAACAACATCCCTTTACCTGAAGTTCCAACAGGCATACCGCCCGCGCCTTTGAAAAATTCATTAAAAATAAGCGTAGTGCCGTTTTCTCGCACATCAATATTCACAATAAAATCCGGATTGTGTACGTCCACCGTAAGATTTTTGAGACAGCTTAAAAGTCTGCCGCCTATTTCGGCGTTTATCTGCATTGAATTTAACGCAAAATTTTTATCGGCACGGTGCGCTGAAACTTTAAATTTTCCGTATTCCGAACATACGGATTTTGCGGCTTTGAAAATTTCTTCTAAATCCGTTTCCACGCGCAAAGCAATACTCAAAGAATGTATACCGAACACTCTTTTAAGCCGTGAAATTATATTCTCGGTTTCCTGTTCTTCAAACCCCTCAACAATATATCTTCCGCTTTGACGTTTAATCTCATGCTTTAACCCTTTTAGGGATTTTTCCATATTGAGTATTAAAACTCTCTCGAAATAACCGCGGTTTTTACCTTTCAAATGTATTTCAGAATATCTTACAATAATAACTTTTTCCATAATTAAGCCATTTTTTCTTTTCTTTCGGCAACGATTTTGTTTAAAATTCCCGCAGCCATTAATACTTCGCTTTCAGTAGTTTCACTTGAAAAACTAAGTCTTAAAACTCCATCGGCAATTGCTTCACTATATCCGCAAGCCAAAATCACACGTGAATACCTCTTTTTTTCATTTGAAGAACACGCCGAACCTGTACCTATTATAAGTCCATTATCATCTGCCTCATGTAAAATCGTTTCACCACGCAAACCTTTCGCGCTTACACTTAAAATATACGGCGAACAATTCTCACCGGAAAGAACAGTAAATAAAGTTTTATCAAGCTTTTTAAGCATTAAATCGTGTAATTTTGCTACATTACTATAGTTATTAGTAATATTTTCATATTTTTTTAACACAGCAAACTCAAAATTCTTAATACCGAAAACATTTTCAGTGCCGCTCCTCAATCCTTGTTCTTGCCCGCCACCATAAATATACGGCTTAATTACAAGGTTTTTACGCTTAAATAATGCACCGATGCCCTTAATTCCTCCGATTTTATGCGCGCTTACAGAATACATATCAATATCTTTTGCAAGTCTAAATGGAATTTTACCGAAAGCCTGAACACCATCAGAGTGAAAAAGCGCAAATTTATTCTTTAATTTAACTTTTTTTGCGATTTCTGCAATAGGATTCACAATGCCCGTTTCGTTGCTTACATGAATCACGGAAACAAGCGAAGTTTTCTCGTCTATTAAGCTCAAAAGATGCTCTATGTTTACGCTTCCGTCAGAATTAAGCTTAGCAAATCTTACCTCTATCCCGCGTTGTTTTAACTCGCAAACAGTAGAATAAATTGCCGAATGCTCCCCTTCGGTTGTAACAACGTTACCGCGTTTACCTCCGCCAAAAACAGCCTGATTATCGGCTTCTGTTCCGCAGGAAGTAAAAATAAGTTCAAAATTTTCAGGGTCTGCAATTAAAGAAATAATATTTTTTCTTGTTTCTCGCAATTCGGATTGTAAACCATATCCGCCCTTATAAAGGGCGGATGGATTATAAAATTCACTTATAAGATACTTTTCGGTTGACTTCAAGCACTCGCTGTCCGGCTTAGTTGTTGCCGCGTTATCAAGATAAATCATTAAATTTCAATAAATCCTTCAAAAGACTGTTTAACGGTTCCGTCGAGTTCGACGCAGTTTTCACTATACTTAACAAATAAATCCCCACCTTTAAGCTTAACCGTTATTATTTCATTTTGCGAACAGCTTCCGTTAACTATGGAAGCAACCGCAGCGGCTGCCGCCGCAGTTCCGCAAGAGAACGTTTCTCCGTTACCCTTTTCCCAAACCCGCATTTTTACGGTAACGGAGTTTACCACTCTTACACATTCAAGAAAAATTCCGCTTGAAACAACTCCGCTATCGCAAAGTGCCTGCCCGAGCGCGTCAATATCCACATCTTCTATTTTATCCATAAAAATTACACAATGGGAATTTCCGATGTTAACAACTGTTGCATCGTATTCTTTTCCGCAAAGCATAAGCTTTTTATTTGTTTCAAATTTAGGAACACCTAAATCCATACTGACAGAACTCGCCTTGCCGTTAAAAGAATTGACTGCAAGCTTTTTAACACCGCAACAGCTTTCGATAGTTAACTGCTCACTGGCAAGACGGTTATCAAAAAGATATTTTGCCACGCATCTAATAGGATTAGCCGCAAGTCCGCTCTCACTGCCGTCACTGTTAAATATACGTACTTTTGCATCGGCTTTATCTGATTTTTCAATCATAACCACGCCGTCGGCACCGATTGCATAATGTCTGTCAGAAAAATTTATTGCAAGGCTTTCCGGACAGGTTATCTTTCCTTCAAAGTTATTAAAGAAAATATAATCGTTTCCGCCGCTGTGCATTTTTGAAAATCCGAGCTTTAACTTATGTTTTCTTAAATTGTTTATATCAACAAGCTCTGTATTGAATTCGTTATATCTTCCGGCAATAACGTCCGCAAGCGCATTTGTGGTATCAAGCGACGTCAAAACAGTAATTCCAAGCAAAATGGCATGGTGGTGCATACTGATATAGTTTGAAATGGATTCAATATCTGTTTTACCGGTATAGACGATATAATCCACCTTTCCTTCGTCCATTAGTTTGAAAATTTCTTCATTGGAAGAAAGACGCGCAACATCCGTACATTCCAGACCTAAACTTCTTATAACATTAGCCGTACCCTTGGTTGCGTAAAGATTCAAGCCGAGGTCAGCAAACTTTTTAACAATATTTACTATTTCAAATTTGTCTTGATCGTTTATCGTGAAATAAATACCCGCAGGTTTTTGCTTGGTTGGGTGCTTCATATTGAACCCTGCGGAAACAAGACCTTTAAACAGCGCCTCTTCTATAGTTTTACCTATACCGAGCACTTCACCCGTGGACTTCATTTCAGGTCCGAGCTGAGAGTTTACATCATTAAGTTTCTCAAATGAGAACACGGGAACTTTAACCGCCACATAAGGCGAATTAGGATATAACCCCGTTCCAAAACCAAGTTTTTTAAGCTTTGCCCCCATCAGAATCTTTGTTGCCAAATCAACCATAGGCACACCTGTTACTTTAGAAATATAAGGTATTGTGCGCGACGCTCTGGGGTTAACCTCTATAACATAAAGCTCATTCTGATATATTAAATACTGAATATTAATAAGACCTTTTGTTTTAAGTGAAATTGCAAGTTTTGTGGAAATTTCCACTACTTTTTTAAGCATCGCGTCGCTCAAATTATAAGGGGGATAAACAGCAATCGAATCTCCGCTATGAACACCAGCTCGCTCAATATGCTGCATAATTCCCGGAATGAGAACGTCTACGCCGTCGGAAATAGCGTCTACTTCAAGTTCTGTACCCATTAAATATTTATCACAAAGTACGGGATTTTCAATCTTTTGAGCAAGGATTACGTCCATATAACGCTCAATATCATTTTGGGTGAAAGCAATCGTCATATTCTGTCCGCCTATAACGTATGAGGGACGCAACAGAACCGGATATCCGAGTTTTTCCGCAGCAGCAACAGCATCTTCTTTGCTCATTACGGTTAACCCCTTGGGGCGGGCAATACCGAACTGTTCCAACAACTCGTCAAATCTCTCTCTGTCCTCCGCTAAATCTACGCTGTCCGCAGGAGTTCCTAGTATGCGGATACCTTTTTTATCAAGGTAAGAACAAAGCTTAATCGCCGTTTGTCCACCGAAAGTTATTACAACGCCGTAAGGTTTTTCTATATCTATAACGTTTTGAACGTCTTCGGGCGTAAGCGCTTCAAAATAAAGCCTATCCGCAGTATCGAAATCGGTTGAAACAGTTTCAGGATTATTGTTTATTATAATAACCTCGTAACCCATTCTCTTCAATGCCCAAACACAATGAACCGAAGAATAATCAAACTCTATACCTTGTCCTATACGTATAGGTCCGGAACCGATAACGATTACCCGCTTTTTCTTGCTGTTTTTTACAAAAGGTTTTGCCTCGTCGTGTTCTTTTTCGTCATAAGTCGAATAAAAGTACGGCGTTTGTGCTGAAAATTCCGCACCGCAAGTATCTACCATTTTAAATACGGCGTTTCTGTGAGTAATGAGCTTGTTGCCGGAAAGCTTTTCAAGCGCGCTGTCGGGATAGCCGAATTTTTTACCGTTAATATATTGTTCGCGTGTTAAAATTTTTCCTGCTATTTCCGCCTCGAAATCAGCAAGATTTTTTAGTTTATTTAAAAACCATCTGTCAATTTTTGTAATTTCAAAAATTTTGTCTACGCTTACACCGCGCTTTATCGCCTGATAAACAATAAACAATCTTTCGTCTGTAAGGTCAGATAATTTGGCATAAATTTCTTCGTCGCTGAGAGCCGCTATTTTGGGAAGATTTAGAGTATCCGAAGAAATTTCCGCGCCGCGGACAGCCTTCATTATTGCCATTTCAAAGCTTGTACCGATAGCCATCACTTCACCCGTAGCTTTCATTCTTGTACCGAGATTTCTTTGAGCATACAAGAATTTATCAAAAGGCCACTTTGGAAGTTTTACTACAACATAATCAAGCGTGGGTTCAAAACAAGCGTAAGTTTTACCTGTAACGTCGTTTTTTATCTCGTCAAGAGTGTAACCGAGCGCAATTTTCGTTGCAACTTTAGCTATGGGATATCCGGTCGCTTTCGATGCAAGCGCCGAAGAACGCGAAACTCTGGGATTAACTTCAATTACCGAATATTCAAAAGAATCTGGATTAAGAGCAAACTGACAATTACAGCCTCCCTCTATTTTAAGTTCGGAAATTATATCAAGAGAGGCTGTTCTGAGCATTTGATACTCTTTATCGGAAAGAGTTACTGCCGGCGCAATTACTATGGAATCCCCCGTATGAACGCCTACGGGGTCGAAATTTTCCATTGAACAAACCGTTAAAACATTGCCTGCGCCATCACGCAAAACTTCAAATTCAATTTCTTTCCAGCCGCCGATATACTTTTCAATCAAAACCTGCGTTATAGGCGAAAGCATCAGTCCGTTGTGTGAAATCAGTTTCAATTCGTCTTTGTTATGCGCAATACCTCCGCCTGCGCCGCCAAGCGTGTATGCAGGGCGCACTATTACGGGATAACCTATTTTATCTGCAATTGCAAGGCATTCTTCAACGGTATAAGCGATATCCGAAGGCACTACCGGCTGGTTGAGCTTTTGCATAGTTTCTTTGAAAAGCTCTCTGTCTTCCGCTCTGTCAATTGAATCAAGGTTTACGCCGATTAGTTTTACGCCGTGTTCATCCAAAAATCCGCTTTTTGCAAGTTGACAGCCTAAGGTGAGACCTGTTTGTCCGCCCAAAGAAGCCAAAAGACTATCCGGTTTTTCTTTAATAATAATTCTTTTCAACGTATCGACGGTGAGCGGTTCAAGGTAAATTTCATCGGCAAGCGCTTTATCCGTCATTATCGTTGCCGGATTGGAATTGCAAAGAACAACATTTACGCCTGCATCTTTAAGCACACGGCAAGCCTGCGCGCCCGCATAATCGAATTCCGCAGCCTGACCGATAACTATCGGTCCCGAACCGATTACGAGAACTTTTTTAATATCTTCTCTCTTAGGCATTAAACTTACCCTCCTTTACATTAGCAATAAATTTGTCAAAAAGAAATGCGGCGTCCTGCGGTCCTCCGCAAGCTTCGGGGTGGAACTGCACTGTATACGCATTAAGCGCGGGATAATCAAAGCCTTCGCAAGTGTTGTCGTTTGCATTTATATAGCTTAAAACACCCTTGCCTTCAAGGCTTTCAGAAATAACCTCATACCCGTGGTTTTGGCTAGAAATATAAACTCCCCCTGTTGAAAGATTTTTTACAGGCTGGTTTGCGCCGCGGTGCCCGTATTTCATTTTTTTTGTCTTCCCGCCCATAGCAAGCGCAAAGAGCTGATGCCCGAGACAAATACCGAAAACAGGCAGTTTACCGGCAAGTTTTTTAATGTTTTCTATAATTTCAGTATTTTCCGCGGGGTCGCCAGGTCCGTTCGTAAGCATCAAACCTTGAGGATTAAGCGCAAGAATTTGTTCCGCAGTATAATATGACGGTACTTTTATGCAATAGCAACCGCGTTTTACAAGTTCACGCGGAATATTATCTTTTGCGCCGAAATCCCACACAACTACTCTCAAACCATCGGAATCGCCGCTATATTCAATTTCGTTACAGGTAACGCTTTTCACGGCATTTGTTATTGCATAATTTGAAACCTTTTCAAATTCCTTTAAAGGCTTTGAAGTAATTGCCGCATTCATTACACCGGCTTCGCGCACTATTTTTGTAAGTTCGCGCGTATCAATACCATAAAGACCGATAATATTATTGGCTTTAAGGTACTGTTCCAAAGTCCCTTCGCACCTAAAATTTGAAGGGTCATCGCACTTTTCACGCACAATATAAGCAGAAACCCAAGATTTTTTACTTTCGCAATCGGAAGAAATCATACCGTAATTGCCTATCAGCGGAAAAGTTTGCGTAACAATTTGCCCGTAATAGCTTGGGTCTGTAAGCGTTTCGATATAGCCCGTCATACCTGTGGTGAATACAAGTTCGCCCACCATTTCTCCTTCTGCCCCGAAGCGAAAACCCTGAAACTGTTTTCCGTTTTGTAACGTCAAATAAGCTTTTTTCATTATGCCGACCTTTTGTAATTTTTTCTAAATTAAAAGAATGACTGATTTAAAAAATAAATCAGTCAAAAAAAACAAAATTATTAAAACGGAATTTTTCGTCGGTACTCAAACCGCCGTTAAAGATAAATGCGTTATGTATTAAATCGATATTAACCGTAAAAATCTTCTTCATAATTCCGCAACCTTATAAAGTATATACCAAGGTTTTACGCAAGTCAAGCAAATAACCAAAGTTTAATACAGCCTTGTGATAAAATCAAATTCTTTAAGCTTTTTCTTCCTTTTTTTATAATCAGGCAAAATACTGCCTACCAAACACCAAAAATCCATAGAATGGTTATGATATTTTATATGGCAAATTTCGTGTACAATAACGTATTCCTGTAAATTTGCAGGCAACATAAATACTTTATAGTTAAAAATCAAATTGTTTGCGCCGTCACAGCAGCCCCATCGCGACGCATAATTTTTTATTGAAACACTTTGTGGAATCAATGTTAAATAATTTGAAATTGCTTGTATTTTTACATAAAAATCCTCTAAAAACATATCGCAAAACAAATTTTTTAAACTTCTTCTGCTTTTAACATGTACTGCATAATCCGTTATAATATTTCTGTCTGAACAGTTAAAAAACTGGATTTTTGTTCCGTTTACATATATTTTACTGTAATTAATTACATCCTCATTCATTTTTAGCGATATGGAATTTTCATGAATTACCTTTTCTATCCATGCGGATTTCTCATCCAACAACTCGTCTATCTTTTTATCAGATACGTACAACGGACATTTAACCGTTATTTTATTTTGCTCTGATATTGAAATCGAAATACCCGTCCGTTTTTTCCGAATTATTTCATAATCATATTTCATCTATTTCGACCTTAAACTGAAAGCGCAAATCTTCACCGACTCTACCCTCAACCAAACTATATACGTCACAGTCTTCACGGATGATATCAAGCCGTTCTCCGCATTTGCACTGTTTGACATAAGTAATCTGCATAGTTTTAAAATACTTGTTTTTCATTTCGTCAACAGAAAATACATCCGTAATAAAGTCTGCATATTTGGTATTATTAACGTGAAAATAATGGTCGTAATCAGAAAAACCGACAGAACGATTATAAATAAGCTCTCCGCGTTCTGTCCGCTGTATTTTCCATGATTTAAAATCTATGCTACGTTCCGTATTATAATTATCAAAATCGCCTTCTTTAAAATACGCGGTTGCAGGAAGTACATTATAATTTTTTGTATCAATCATACACCAACGCGCGGTACCGACCCCGACTTTCTTGCCGTTACAAAACAATTCATAATCTCTCAAAAAAATAAGATGCTTAGGTTTTAACGGCCATGTATGAACTTCCAGTTTATCACCGAACTTTATAGGACGAAATAATTCAATAAAATAATTTGCAACTATAAATCCCATATTTTTAGGAGCAATATCGTCATAACCGAAACCAAGCTCATCCGCCGAAAGACAAGCCGACTCTTCAAGAAAAGATAATAATGAAGAAAGCTTCAAATTATCGTAAGCATCCAGGTCTGTATAACGCAATTCATAAACTTTTTTGTGCCTGTACATTCTTTACCTCAAAACACTTTGATTTTATCAAAAATAATGTTAAAAGTCCATTAAATTATTTGAAAACTATTAATTATGCGTGACATAGTACTCTTTATATTTTAAAACTATTGACTTTTCTACACTATTATGGTAAAATATTACAAAATTACGGAGGTCACACCGTGGACGAAGAATTAAAAAATAAAAATGAAGAATCCGCTGCGGAGGAAGAAACAAAAAGCGGCATCAGCGCCGACCTTATACGCGGACATATAAATACAATAATTTTGCGCACCCTCTATGAGCGCGACAAATACGGATATGAAATAATAGAAGAAATAGAAGCGAAAAGCCACGGGCAATATACGCTTAAACAGCCTACTCTTTACTCGGCTTTAAAACGGCTTGAAAGCCAAGGTTACATAACTGCCTACTGGAAGACAGACGAGGTTTCTAACGGCGGGCGCCGAAAATATTATACGTTAACCGATAGCGGAAGAGAAATAACAGAAAAAAATCAAAGCGAATGGGAATATTCAAGGACGGTTATAGACAGCCTTATTTCCGACAGAAATTTTGATTTTACCCAACCCCCTCCGTCTGCCGTCGATTTTAAAATTCTGAAAACTTCCACTTCTCGCGTACCGTCGGTCAAAGAAGAAAAAAGCGATGATAGAGAACGTGAAATTAAGTACGAAGAAGAAAAACAACCCGAACAAATTATAAAAACCGAAGAGTTTTCACAAAAGCCCGAACCGATTGCCGAATCAACAACACAACAACAGATAGAAGAAAAACCTACTATCGTCGAAAAAGACACGCAACAAGTTCAAACAGCTTTCAGCGATAAAGTACGGCAGCAGGAAGAACGCAGAATACATGAAAACTATTTACGTCTTATTTCTGAACCGATTGTCGCCGTTGAAGAAACGCCTCTTAATCCCTATTCAGAGAAAATCGATACAGACAAATTAATTTATAATAAAAAACCTGAAACAGAGCGCGATTATAAAAATTTAATCGATAATCTTTTTGTCAGAACTATAAAACAACAGAGGCAAACAGAATCTAAAATACGACAAGAGGCGCAACAAGCTCCTCCTCCGCAAATAAATTATGATGATGCAAACGCAAAAGCAAATTCCGACGGACTCACCGTCAATGCTGTGGAATACGAAGTAACAAAGCGTAAAAAGAAATATAACCGCGGAGCGGCACTTTTTAAAAGCTCTTTGATAGTTGCCGTTATAATGCTTGTTGAATTCGCTTTGAGCCTTGCTTTTATGTCGCAGTTGAAAGTTACCGTCAGCTATCCGATAGTTATTCTTACATTAGCTGTTGCACAGCTTTTAATTTTCGGTATACTTACTACTACCGATTTCGGCAAAAGCACAAGAAAGCCGACAAGTCTTTCTTATCTTACAACCTCGATTGTATTGGGAATAATTTCGGTATTAATCATTTTTGTATCTTCACTGTTACTGAATGTGAATTTTGCAAGCATCGGCGACATTATGGCAAAAATAATAATTCCGAGTTTCGTTGCACTGAATATTTCAATATTTGCCGCAATATTTTATATGTTCAACAAATAAACAATAAAAAAGTCTTCCGAAATTCGGAAGACTTTTTTATTGTTTTGATTATTATTTTGCAAATTCCGAAGCCCTGAATTCTCTGATAACGTTTACTTTTATCTGACCAGGATATTCGAGTTCATTCTCTATTTTCTTTGCGATATCTTTGGCAAGGAACAATGTTTGCGCATCGTCAACCTGCTCAGGTTTAACAATTACACGCACCTCTCTGCCCGCCTGAATAGCATAGCACTTGTCCACACCGCGAAACTCGCTGGCAATAGATTCAAGTTTTTCAAGCCTTTTAACGTAATTTGTACCCGTCTCCCTTCTTGCGCCGGGTCTTGCACCAGAAATAGCGTCTGCCGCGGCTACAAGAACAGCCTCAATAGTTTTAGGCTCAACGTCGCCGTGATGCGCCTGAATTGCATTTACTACATTATTGCTTTCACGGTATTTTTTTGCAAGGTCAGCACCCAACTGGATATGAGTACCTTCTTGTTCATGGTCAACCGCCTTTCCTATATCGTGCAATAATCCTGCACGTTTAGCAAGATTTACATCAAGCCCCAACTCTTGCGCCATAAGCCCCGCAAGCTGAGCGACCTCAATAGAGTGATTATAAACATTTTGACCGTAACTTGTTCTGTATTTAAGTCTGCCCAAAAGTTTTATAAGCTCCGGATGAATCCCGAAAATACCGACGTCAAACATTGCGGCTTCTCCCGCCTGTTTGATTTCCTGATCCATTTCCTTTTTAACTTTTTCAACAGTTTCTTCAATTCTTGCAGGATGAATTCTTCCGTCAGTTATAAGTTTTTCAAGTGACAAACGCGCGATTTCACGTCTTACAGGGTCGAATCCGGATAAAATTACAACTTCCGGAGTATCGTCGATTATTAACTCAATACCGGTTGCATTTTCTATCGCGCGGATATTTCTTCCTTCTCTGCCTATAAGCCTCGCCTTCATATCATCGCTCGGCAAAGGCACTACAGATACGGTGATTTCCGACGCGTGGTCTGCAGCACAACGCTGAACCGCAAGAGAAATAATTTTCTTGGCCTCGTTATTTGCCTCTTCTTTTGCCGTTTGTTCAATGTTTCTGACTTGCAAGGCCACGTCGTGACGGGTTTCATCAAGAATCTCGCTTGCAAGCTGTTTTTTGGCTTCTTCTTTTGTGAGTTGCGCTACTTTTTCAAGTTCCTGCACCATCAGTTCGTGTTGGTGAGTTATCTTTTCCTGTGCCTTTTTAAGTTCAAGCTCTTTATTGGATAAATCTTTTTTCTGCTGTTCCAAAGCATTATTTTGCTTTAATAAAGACTCTTCTTTTTTATAGAGAATTTCTTCCCTCTGTCCAAGTCTTTGTTCTTGTTTATCAAACTCTTGCTTTTTGTCTTTGCACTGTCTTTCAAACTCGCCTTTTAATTGCTCAACCTGTTCCTTTGCTTCTGCCTTTGCTTCCTGTTTTAAAGTTTTACATTCACGCGAAACTTCTTCACGGATTTTGTTTTGGCGTTCCTGAACGCTTCCGACTTCTTTTTCAATGCTGTTTTTCTTGAATATTCCGCCAAGAAAAAACGCACCGACTGCAAGTAATGCGACAACAATAAGACCGATTAAGAGACCGATTTCCATGCCGCTTAAAAGAAACAGGCTGCTAAATGCCGTAATTTTCATTTAAGCCTCCTGATTATAAAAATTTAATATATACGACCTTCAAAGAAGTAGTTTATATCTGTATTTATTGTACACCCGCTTACTTGAAAAGTCAATTTAATATAAATAAATACTTATCAATATATAAAAAAAGCGGCTTAAAGCCGCTTTTAATTTAAATCATCCATAAACACGCTTGCAACCGCATCTGACGGCATCCGCCAGTCCCCGCGGGGAGAGAGCGATATAGACCCAACCTTTACGCCGTCCGGGGAACACGAACGCTTAAATTGTTGAGTAAAAAACCGTTTATAAAAATTTTTAAGCCATTTATCAATTGTATCTTCGTTGTATACGCCGCAAAAAGATTTAACTGCGATAAATTTGATTTTTTCAGGAGAATAACCATATCTTATAGCATAATACAAAAAGAAATCATGCAATATATAAGGACCTACTATATCTTCCGTTTTTTGTAAAATATCTCCGCTCTTATCCGGAGGAAGCAATTCGGGAGAAATTTCCGTATTGACGATATCGTTAAGTACTTTTTTACAATCACCGCTAAGTTTTTCCGCTTCGTATTTTACCAAATATTTAACAAGAGTTTTAGGAACCGAACAATTCACGCCGTACATAGACATATGGTCTCCGTTATAGGTCGCCCACCCAAGCGCAAGTTCACTCAAATCCCCCGTACCGATAACCAAACCGCCGGTTTCATTAGCCAAATCCATTAAAACAAGCGTACGCATACGCGCCTGAGCGTTTTCATAAGTTACGTTTCTGTTTTCTTCATTATGTCCGATATCTTTAAAATGTTTTTTTACCGTTTCGGCTATGGGCACAATTTTTGCCGTAACGCCTAAAGACTCTATAAGTTTTAAAGAATTATTCTTTGTTTTTTTCGTTGTACCGAAACACGGCATTGTAACGGCTATTATATCCTTCAAATCCTTTCCTAACGACTTAAACGCGCGGACGGTAACAAGCAAGGCAAGCGCTGAATCCAGCCCGCCTGAAACACCAATTACTGCTGTTTTTGCTTTTGTATGTTTAAGCCGTTTTTCAAGTCCTTTTTGTTGTATATTCAATATAAGTTCGCTTCTTTCATTAAGTCCAACAGACGGAACAAAAGGAGTTTGCGAAAAGGTTCTTGAAAGGGAGAAATTTTCGTTTAATGCCTGAAAATATTTTACTTGATAACTACTATCTGTAACAACATTTGCATTATCGTAAATATCATGAGAAAAATATGTGTTTGCTGTTCTGCGGCGTTCAGTTGTAATTAACTCCACGTCAATTTCACCGTATAACAAACCGTTCTCGAACAGCTTGCTTTCTGCAAGCACTTTTCCGTTTTCCGATATTAAATTATGACCGGCAAAAGTCATATCGGTAGAACTTTCCCCTTCGCCTGCATCACAGTAAACATAACCGCAAATAAGTTTTCCCGACTGCATATTAACAAGGTTTTTTCTGTATTCAGCTTTACCGACCGTTTCATTACTGCACGAAAGATTTACAATTATATTTGCTCCCGCTTGCGTATGCTTAACAGAAGGCGATATCGGCGACCATAAATCCTCGCAAATTTCAGCAGAAACTGTAAAATTTACGCAATTATCCGCTTTGAAAATTAAATTTGTACTTAGAGCAATGTCTTTTTGCCCGAACATATCGATTTTTAAAGCAGTTTTAGGCGCAGAACAAAAATTTCTACTTTCATAAAACTCCCCGTAATTAGGGAGATATGTTTTCGGAACAATTCCCAAAACAAGACCGTTATGAATTGCAACCGCACAATTATAAAGCTTACCGCAATTTTCTATCGGCACACCGACAAATACAAGAGTTTTTATACCTCTTGTAGCTTTACAAATATCAATTACGGCATTTTCACAAGCTTTAATAAGCACAGGTTGATTAAACAAGTCGCCGCAAGTATATCCGCAAACACTAAGCTCGGGAAAAACCGTAAGCTGACTGCCTTTATCAGAGCTTTCTTTTATTGCCTCTATTATTTTGATTGTATTAAAGTTTACGTCCGCAACTCTTATTTCGGGAGTTGCGGCACATACCTTTATAAAACCGTATTGCATTATTTATTGAGTGCCTCTTTGAATGCTTCTCTTATTTTGCCCTCTAATTCCGACTTTAATTCAGGATTAGCCTTTAAATGCTCTCTCAGTTTTTCCCTGCCCTGAGCAATTTTTTCATCGTTATAATTGAACCAGGAACCGCTCTTTGTAAGAATTCCGAACTCCACGCCCAAATCCATTAAACAGCCTTCCTGCGAAATGCCTTCACCGTAAATAATATCAAACTCGGCAACTTTGAACGGAGGCGCAAGTTTGTTTTTTACAACCTTACACTTTGTTCTGTTACCTATTATACCTCCGTCACCTTTAAGAGCGTCGGCTTTTCTGATATCAAGACGGAGCGAAGCGAAATATTTAAGAGCTTTACCGCCCGGTGTCGTTTCGGGATTGCCGAACATAACGCCAACCTTTTCGCGGAGCTGATTTATAAAAATTACGCTGGTTTTTGAACGGTTTGTAATAGCAGTAAGCTTACGCAACGCCTGCGACATAAGCCTTGCCAGAAGTCCGACATGCGCATCCCCCATATCTCCTTCGATTTCAGCTTTTGGAGTTAAAGCCGCCACGGAGTCAATTACTATGATATCTACAGCGCTCGAGCGCACAAGAGATTCACAAATATCCAAAGCCTGTTCGCCCGTGTCAGGCTGTGAAAGATAAAGCTCGTTCGTATCAACACCAAGAGCGCGCGCATATTGTGCATCAAGCGCATGCTCAGCATCAATAAACGCTGCAACACCACCGGCTTTCTGCGTTTCGGCAATAATATGAAGAGCAACGGTAGTTTTACCGGAAGATTCAGGTCCGTATATTTCCATAATTCTACCACGGGGAACACCGCCTATTCCGAGCGCTAAATCCAAAGAAAGGCATCCCGTAGGAATAATTTCAAGGTCGGTATTAACATTTGTGTCGCCGAGCTTCATTATCGCGCCTTTACCGTACTGCTTTTCTATCATTGCGATAGTAGAGTTAAGTGCTTTGAGTTTTTCTTCGTTCATTTATATATTACCTCTGATTATTTTACTTTTTTAAACGCGGCAAACAATGCAAGATTAATTGCCGTTTCGGTTATATCTTTGCGCGAGCCTTTAAGATTATATTCATAAACTTGTGTTTCGTCCGCAGTCGCAATACCTATATATACTAAACCCACAGGCTTATTCGTGTTGTCTGATTTTGGACCGGCAATACCGGTTGTTGATATGCTTATATCGCAATTTCCGACAGCAAGCAAACCTTCCGCCATTTTCGCAGCTGTTTCTTTTGATACAGCGCCATATTGCTTTAAAACAAGCTCCCCAACTTCCAGTCTTTGACGTTTTGATTCGTTTGCATAGGTATTCAGCCCTTCGAAATAGACTTCACTGACACCCGCAATTTCAACAAGTCTTTTACTTATTCCGCCGCCTGTAAACGATTCCGCAACGCTTATTTTCATTCTTCTTAATTTTAAAAGTTGCACAAGCCTTTCAGCCAGCGAAATATTATCAAGTGCATAAATATATTTATTTGCACGTTCAACAATCGCTCTGTATGCTTTGTCAAAATTTGATTTCGAAACAGTGCTGTCATAAACTATTTCTAAAGTGCTATCTCCAAAATTATCAATTATATTAAATTGAAGTTCAGGACAAAAGTTTTTCGCGTCTTTAAGCGCATTATCTAAAAGATAATCCGGAAGCCCAACAGCTCTTATATAAGCTTTTTTATATGAAATGCCATATAAATTATCAAAATAATCACAAACGTCTGTAACTGATAATTTATTCTCGGAATCAGATAAAAAAATAAAAATATTGTTTTCTGCTGTTTTTAAAGTGTTAAGACAGTCAAAAGTTACTTTGAGAGATGTTTCATAAAAATCTTTTAAAGTTTTTTCCATCCTTGAGGGACAGCAAACTACAGTATTTTCATGAAATTTTATACTATCCGTAAGCGCATTGATTATTTCGATTGAATTGTCAAAAGCAATGCCCGATACCTTTTCAAAATAATATCCCCGTGAAGAAAAATCGGCAACCAATCTGTTTATAACTGAAGAAAACCCCGTACTTTTATTGCAAAATGTCAAAAGACAATTCTTTTTTTCTTTATCATAAGATACAAGATTCATTTTTTAAGGATTTCCCTGTTCTTAACCAGATAATTTATTCCTGAAATTATTGTTAAAATCACCGCCAGCGCAAAACATGCAAGCCCGATATAATTTATTATTACTCCCGCAATATTATCTGTAAGTTCACAAACCCCCGCGCCTATCAAGAGCACTACGATTGATATATCCTGAAACGTAGTTTTATACTTGCCGAAAACATCCGCTGCTATTACCATACCGGAACTTGCGGCAACCATTCTGAAACCGCTTACTATTATTTCTCTTGCAAGAATTACCGCCACACCGCAACCCATTATAATCAGACCAATACTCCCCATAGACCAAATTATATCTTCAGGACGGGTAAGAAAAATCACAAGTGCAGACAACACAAGAACTTTGTCCGCAATAGGGTCAAGAAATTTCCCTAAATTTGTAACAAGATTATATTTTCTTGCAATTTTACCGTCAAACAAGTCGGTAAGACAAGCTACGCCGAATATTGCAAGTGCAACAAAATAATGCCCGATAAATTCAAGATAAAAAAACAAAATAAACACTGGTATCATAACCATTCTTGAAACGGTTAATTTATTAGGAAGATTCATAACTCCCTTTCCCGCAGCGCGTTTATAAGCTTTACTTTCTTTATCTATTTCTTTTTCCTGTATTTCTTCGTTCATTATAATCCTCCGTATGACCGTAAAGGTCATAAGCGTCATTATTTTCAATCAAAACTTCATAATATTCGCCTTGAATTGCATTATAGGCATTAAAAAATACTTTACCGTCAATATCGGGAGCCTGAAAATAAGCTCGTCCGACAAAACAATTCTTATTGTAATCTATACCGTCGCACACAACTTTTAAAACTTGTCCCACATAGCGTGAAAGCTTTTTATAAGAGATGCTATGTTGTATTTCATACAGTTTTTTTACACGGCTTTTTTTAATTGAATAAGTTAATTGTCCTTTTAATTTATACGCCGCAGTATCTGGTTCGCGCGAATAAGCAAAAAAACCACAGTTATCAAGCTCAGCCTCTTCTATAAACGAACGCAAGCCTTCAAAATCTTCTTCTGTTTCGGTTGGAAATCCCGCTATAAATGTTGAGCGGATTGCAATATCAGGAATATTTTCTCTGAGTTTTCGTATTAACGCAAGATATTCATTTCTTCCCGCGGGACGGTTCATTAGTTTTAATATTCTGTTTTCGCTATGTTGCAACGGAATATCAATATATTTTATAATTTTAGGATTATCTCGTATTTCGCTAATTAAAGCGTTATCAATCATATCCGGATAACAGTATAATAATCTTACACTATTAATATTGACAAGTTTAGTCACGTTTTGTAAAAATTCTATTAATTTTTTTTGACCGTATAAATCCAAACCGTAACGAGTTACATCTTGCGCCACTAAAATAAGTTCGGAAACATCGCCTAAATTCTGAGCTTCTTCAAGCAAACTTTCCATCGGATAGCTTTGATACTTGCCGCGGATTTTTGGAATTAGGCAATATGTACATTTGTTATTACAACCATCCGCAATTTTTAAATAAGCATAATGCTCAGGCGTAGTTAAAATTCTACTCGTGCTCGTTTTCCCACTGCCACTTTTAACAAAATTTACGCGCGTGCCGCTATAAGCAGTTTCTAAAGCTTCAAATAACTTGTCATAATCGTTTGTTCCTAAAAAGACATCTGCCTCTGTTAAGTCGAAAAATGTTTCATCTATATACATTTGCGGCAGACAGCCTGTTACTACAATTTTTTCAAGATTAACACTTTTATAAACGGAGTATTCCAATACGGTTTCAATCGCTTCTTTTCTCGCTTCGTTTAAAAATGCGCACGTATTAATAATCAGAATTTGCGTTTCATTAATATCATCTGTTATTTTACAGCCGTTTTCAGCTATTACGGATAAAAGTTTTTCGGAATCAACACGGTTTTTATCACAGCCGAGCGATATCAATCCGAATTTTTTTCCGATTAAATCAATCATCTATATCTCCGTAAATATTAAAGAATTCTTCTTTGGATAACAAAACTTTTCTCGGCTTAGACCCTTCCGACGGAGTGACGTAAGTCATATTTTCCATCCAGTCGATAATCTTACACGCTTTTATATATCCGACAGGGAAACGCCTTTGTATCATAGAAACCGACGCCTGATTTGATGTCACGCAATACTTTAAAGCTTTTATAAAGGTATCGTCTATCTTGGTTTCATTTTCTTCACCGTCGCCGGAACCAATCATTACCTGCGGAACATCCTCTTGCTCAACCCTGTTTATAAAGTCTGAAACACTTTCGTCAAAATATGTTTCATTGTGTGATTTTACAAAGTCTGTAACTTTCTGTACTTCGTGCGTATCCACAAAACAACATTGAATTCGCGCCAAATCAGGATTTTCCGCAGAACGGAAATACGAATCGCCCTTACCCAAAAGCTTTTCCGCCCCGCCGATATCAAATATCGTTCTGGCATCGTCAAATGAATTGACCTTAAACCCTATTCGGGTAGGCAAATTTGATTTTATTAAACCTGTAATACAGTCTACAGAAGGTCTTTGTGTGGCAAGTATTAAATGAATACCGCACGCACGCGCTTTTTGAACTAATTTTATTATACGGCTTTCTATATCCTTTTTCGCTTGCAACATCAAATCGCCGAATTCATCCAAAACTATGACGATTTTGGGCAACTTTTCTTCACCTTGCGGTAAATGATTATTATATTCGTCAAGATTTTTTGTCGCCATACCAGACTCTGTCATATCTTTGAACAAAGAATATCGGCGTTCCATTTCTTTTATTGCCCAATTTAACGCTTTTATTGCCTTATCGCATTCATAAAGAATCTCATTAATCATAAGGTGGGGCAATTTATCATAAGAAATAAATTCCACTTGTTTGGGGTCTACAAGGATAAGACGCAATTCTTCAGGACCGTATTTGTAAAGAAGGCTGACCAAAAGCGCACTGAGACAAATACTTTTACCGCTACCGGTAGTACCCGCGACAAGAAGATGTGGCATTTTTGTAATATCGGGACAAACCACCTCTCCCTCTACGTTTTTACCAAGAGCAAAAGTCAATGAACCTTGTTTGCTGTTTATAAAATTCTGGCTTGCCAGCATTGATTTTAAACCAACAATCGCCCTTTGATTATTAGGAACTTCTATCGATAGCGCGCCTTTCGAATAATTAAGATAAGCGGTAACGTTATCTTTTCTCAATTCCATTGCAACCGCTTCTTTATATTTAAGCGCCTGTGTTATCTTGGTTCTGTCTTCAATTATTACGTCGTAACGCGTAATAGACGGACCAATCGTAACATTTGATACCTCGCTGGTAATTTTAAAACGTTCCAAAGTTTCAACTATTACACGCTTATTATCTTCTATTTCCGCAGTATTTACATTTGCATTCTCGGGATAATTATCAAGAAGGTCAAGCGTAGGCCGAACATATTTTTTCCATATGTGTTTAGGCTTTTCTTGTGCTTTTTCCTCTTTCAGAGTTTCCGACTGTTTTTCAGCTTCCTGTCGCCTTAATCCTCCTCTCAAATCGGTAACCGATAATGACTGCTCTGCATTTCTGGGGCGGACAAACAAATCTTTTTCCGATTCCAAGTCATTGCCGTTATCGTCAAAAAGCTCTGAGTTGCTACGTTCCGTACGCGTTTTTCTTTCTACGCGCCCAGAATCGGCATTTAAAAAGTCATAAACGTTGCCGTTATTTTGCGATTCCGATTTGATAATATCTCTATAAGACTGCTCTTCCGTCTTTTCTTGCTGCAAAGAATTCAAAGCATTATCAGTAAACCCAACATTTCCGCATTCATACGATTTCTGGATATCATCCGACTTTCCGTAATCGGAAGTTTTCTCATTGTTTATTTCCTGATAATTTTGTTGCTCTGACGGCTGTTCATTGCTATAGTCAGGCATATCCACAGAACTGAAATCTTCAATTTCATAAGAATTTTCTTCACCTTCGGAATATACCGGATAATCGTCAACGGGCGCAGAATAAACTTCTTTTAAATTTTCAACGGGTTTTTCGCCATAAACATAATTCGAAGGAGAAATATTCGCAGGCTGATTAAATACTTCTTCCTGATAGCTTTCGGTATATGTTTTTTGTTTTTGCTCTGCCGACTGCCCGACAGCTGTTTTTTGCGATGTTGAAAAGCTACTTAAATAATCGGCTTCGCTTGAAGTCGTTTGATTTGCAAAATATGAATTTTCATTAAAAATCATATTACGCCTGTAACTTTCCGCCGCGAACTCTCCTTTTTCAAACAAAATTTTTCTGCCAAGATTTTTTTGCGAATATTTATCATTTTCTGCCGTAGAAACAATCTCTTCCTTTACACTGCGAGTTACAGGTACTTGCGGTTGACTCTCAGCATTAACCGTCGGAACATTTTGTATCGTATTTTCAAGAGCTGTCGCGGGAATGGCTTCTTCCCCGATAGTACTTTCTTTTTTTACTTTACGTTCAATGAAACCTCTGTCTTTTTTAAATGCAAGAAATACAAGATAACCAAACAGCAACGAAAGAACTGAAAATACAACATAAGCAGTAACAAAACCGCCGAGCTGAGCTACCGGCCAAACAAAAATTGCAGAAATAACTCCACCGAAAGTATAGCCCGAAAATCCATTTTGCGCATTAATATAACAATCGGATATATAAATACCGTAATTATCAAGCGAATATGTATGCGTGGTAGCAGCATGGAACAACAAAAATAACACAAAAACAGTAAGCGAAATCGTTACTGATTTTTTTTGCCGCAACTTAAACTTTTTTTCAAATACCAGCCATACCCCTAAATATGCAAGCATTGCGATAACAAAAAACGAGCCATAACCAAAGGTCCCGTACATAAAAGTGCAAATTGCCCGACCTATACCGGCAAAAACAGCATTGCCCGTTAACAACATCAAAAGAACTATTGCACAGAAAAGCAACAGCGTCATTCCGAAAGTTTCTCTCGTAAAAATATATGAAATTTTTTTATCTTTATTTTCTCTGTTGTTACGCAATTTTATTCTCCGAAAATACACCTATTTTAATTCTTCCTT
Source organism: uncultured Christensenella sp. (assembly GCA_910577375.1). GTDB lineage: Bacteria > Bacillota > Clostridia > Christensenellales > Borkfalkiaceae > Coproplasma. Next base: position 258,256 of record CAJTLT010000001.1, on the reverse strand, counting down.
ATTATATCATTTAATATTTAAAATAACAACAAAAACACGCAAAAAAACAACTTTTTCCCATAACAAAAAGCACGGAATTATTCCGCGCTTTTAAGATTATGTCATCAATTATTACCGCTAATTATGCTTTTTGCAATATCATATATATCGCCTGCTCCCAAAAATAATACCAAATCGTTTTTATCGATTTTCTTCAAAAAATCAACAATATCTTCAGGACAATCCCCGTAACAAGCATTCGGCAACGCCTGAGAAAGCGTTAACGCGCTCCCCTTATCGTCAAAATATTCTCTTGCAGCAAAAGTGCGGTAAATTAATAAGTTTTTAATACATGAAAGCGTTTCCGTAAATTCAGAAAATAAATTTTTTGTCCGTGAATAAGTATGAGGTTGAAATATAACAAAAAGTCTTCCTTTCAAAACTGTATCAGCCGTTTGCACCGCAGCCGCTATTTCGTCAGGATGATGAGCATAATCCGCTATACATTTTGCACCGTTAAATTTGCCCAAATATTCAAACCGCCGCTCAACTCCGAAAAAATCTCCAAGTCCTTTAGCTATTTTATCAAACGGAAAGCCGAAAATTCTCGCAACGGCAATTGCGGCAAGCGCGTTCAAAATATTGTGTTTGCCGTAAACATTGAGTTTAATTTTTCCCAAATAAACAGCACCGTCCAACACCGAAAACGAATAAAAACCATTATCGCAAATTATTTCATGAGCGCTGAAATCAGCATTATTATCAAACCCGAAAGTTATACTGTCCACACCCAAATCACTGTAAGAACTTACACAATTACTTCCCGATTTGGCAAAAGTAAAATATGCTTCGCGTAATTTTTCCTCACTGCCATAACATTCCAAATGGTCTGAACCCGAATTAAGAATAACCGAGATATCCGGCTTCAACAACAGAAAATTTTTTTTATATTCACAAGCTTCAGTTAAAAAATAGTCATTGCCGTCATAATAAAAATTGCAAAAAGTTTTATCCCTTCCGCCTATATGCGCACAAAAACGTTTTCCGCATACGGAAAATATATGTGCAAGCATAGAAACACATGTCGTTTTTCCGTGACAACCGGATATTCCTATAACTTTTTTAAAAGCGCGGCTCACCTCATACAAGAACTGTCCGCGGGAAATTATTATTTTTCCACATTTACGAGCCTCGGAAAGTTGCAAATCACTTTCGGAAACAGCATCGGTATAAATTATTATGTCATAACCAGAAACCGAACCTTTATTTTTTCCGATTTCAACATTGGCGCCCAAATTGTGTAGTTCCTCAGTATAAATACTTGAAACATTATCACTGCCGCCCACAATTTTTCCCTCTGCCAGCATAAATTTGGCAAGCGCGCTCATACTGACACCGCCTATTCCTATAAAATAAAAACTTGTATAATTTTTCCAAAAAAGTCGTTGCATAATAAATTTTATTAATAAAATTATACTATTATCACGAATTTTGACTTTTAATAAGAAATTTTCACAAAATTTTTTTAAATAAGTATTGAATTTATAAATCTTTTATTGTACAATAATTTCAATGAAAGTATAATCTGGCAGGTGGTTTTATGAAAATCTCAGATGTACGAATCAGATTAGTTAACAAGGAGGACAATAAACTCAAAGCAGTAGCTTCCATTACTATTGACGAATGTTTCGTAGTGCATGATATAAAAGTAATTGAAGCTGCGGAAGGCGTGTTTATTGCAATGCCCAGCAGAAAAACTAATGATGGCGATTATAAGGATATTGCACATCCGCTTAACACCGAGACCCGAGAAATTTTAAAAGAAGCAATCCTTACGGCTTACTATGATGAACTTAAAAAATAAGTCATGTTATGTTTTCCGTTAAATAATACTGTATTTGTAAACGAAATCCGCACGCAAAAGCGTGCGGATTTCGTTATATATTTTTTATTAATTTGCTTAATCAGTCTTCGCGCTTTTTACCGAAATTTTTCAAAAGCTGCGCAAATTTAGGAATATTTTTTTCAGCAGGTCGCTCAATTGACGAATTATCTTCGACCTGTTGGTACTGTGTAGGCTGCACTTGCGGTTGTATAGGCTGTAAAGGCTGAACATATTGTTGCCTTTCCAAAGACACCGGTTGTGCCGGACGTAAAGGCTGAACACTTTGAGCAGGTTTATAATAAGGCTCGCTCACACTCATTCTTCTGCTGTAACTGTCATCATAGTAAGTTTGCGCAGAATAAGTTCTGGGCTCGTCAACAGGCTTGCTGTCATATCCTGGAAAACTTGTAGCTATTACAGTAATTTCAACTTCGTCTTGAACATTAGGATCTATTCTTGCACCGAAAATAATGTTAGCCGAGGCGTCGACTACGCTTTTAACAAGCTCGGCGGCGTCTGTCACTTCGTCTATGGTTAAATCCTGACCGCCAACAACATTCAAAATAACGCCGCGCGCACCTTCGATAGTAGTTTCCAGAAGCGGACAGTTTACAGCAACGCGCACAGCCTCTATAATTCTGTTATCGCCTTTCGCAACGCCGACCCCGAGATGAGCAATTCCCTTGTCTTTTAAAATAGTTTTAACGTCGGCAAAATCGAGATTAATAAGCGCAGGATTTACAATAAGCTCAGTCAATCCTTTAATGCTTTGCTTTAAAATTTCATCGGCAACACGCAAAGCTTCCGTCATAGGAGTATTTTTAGCAACAACGGTTTTTATTTTATCGTTAGGAATAACTATAAGGGTATCGACATATTTTTTGAGATTGTCCAACCCTTTTGCAGTATTTTCCATACGTTTTTTACCTTCAAAACTGAAAGGCTCGGTCACTACCGCAATCGTAAGAATTTTCATATCTCTTGCGATTTTCGCTATTACGGGAGCAGCGCCTGTTCCGGTTCCGCCGCCCATACCGGCAGTTATAAAAAGAAGGTCCGTCCCTTTAATCGCTTCTGTAAGCAAATCTTTGCTTTCTTCCGCAGCCGCTCTGCCGACTTCGGGGTCTGCGCCTGCGCCAAGCCCTTTCGTAAGCGCACTGCCTATCTGAATTTTATTTTCACACGGCGAAAGCGTAAGAATCTGGCTGTCGGTATTAACAACATAATATTCCGCACTGTTTATGCCGGCATCCAACATACGGTTAACAGCATTGTTACCCGCGCCGCCTACACCCATGACTTTTATTTTTGCACGGCCTGTAATGCCGTTCGAGCCGATTCCTTGCAAATCGTTAAACATATTGACCCTCCGTCAAGTAAATTCATGTATTTATATTATTTTGCATCCGACAAAGCCGTATCTAATAAACTAAGCACAGATGAAAACTGCGGTTTATCGTAATAAGGAACTTTCGGAGCAATAATTTCAACGCCTTTTTCAAGCCTGTCGGAAAAATGCTCGGCTGCGCCTCTTACAACTTTTATACCTTCACCGGTAATAAAAATCGGTTTACCGTCTAAATTTCTTCCGCTGAAATTTTGTTTACACTCTTCAATTGTTTCACAAATACCGTCAAGCCCTTCCCTGATTATATCTCTTAATTTAGAGGTTGTAAACGTATACGTTTTACCTTCATATAAACACTCTTCAGAAGCTGAAAGCTGCTCTTTGGCATTGAGATTAACTGTAGAAAGAAACGAAGACGCTACTTCAAACGGAATATCCAGTTCAGACATAAGATAAAAAGCTATATGCCCTATACCTACGGAAAAAGATTCGCTGTATAACAATCCGTTTCCGCAGACCACACTGTATGTTGAAGAAATATAACCGAAATCAAATAACACGGCACATTCATCACGTTTTTCCGGTTCAATTAAGTACATTGCCTCAGCATAATTTAACGGCAATAAGTTGACCTCATTAATTTCTTTAAACCGTTTAAACGCTAACATAAGACAATCAATAAAAGAAGTTTTACACTTATAAAAACCACATTTGCCTTGCAAACTATCGCTGACGGCACCGGCGGGATTAATTACTTTACGCTTGTCCGACAAAACAAAATATAAACAACTGTGCCTTATTGTTTTCCAGCCGTCTTCTTTTTCGGGCTTGCTCATTTCAATAAGCAAATCATAATCGGAACGGGTTATTTTTTTTGACGTTTGAAAACTTAAAACCTTATCAGTATTCACAAGTTTAAGAAACTCACACGGAACACCCACATAAAAAGTTTTCACAGCTCTGTTTGCCGCCAAAGTACTCTTGACCACGTCGCAAACAGCAGAAATAAAACTGTCCGTATCCAACAGTTCGCCTTCGGCATAACCATCATATGGACAGGTATATTTGCTTTTAATAATAAACGTGTTGTTTACGCCTCTTTCTCCGACAACCGCAGTTATTTCGGAAGAACGTATATCAAGCACGGCAACACCGTTGCGACGCATATGCAAAGCTCCATACTCTATTATATAATTGATTATATAATAACGCAATAATAAAGTCAACAAAATGAAACAAAAAAACAACCCGCAAAGGTTGCTTTTTTAAACCTTATTAAACTGCATTTTCATAGGTTGCGCGAACGCTGTTTCCGTCAATTGCCGTATAACAGTAAATTGTTCCACCGAGTTTTTGTTCTCCCGACAATGTCGCAAACACTTCCGCCGCACGGCCGAGTTTTTCTTCAAACAGTACGCTGCCCTTAACCTCTATTTTCAGTCCGCAACGCAAAATAAAAACACATTTATCATCGTCAAAAGAAGTTTGTGCGGAGGTTTTAATTATTTTTTCAACCGAAGAACGGAGAGAGTTAAAATTCCTTTTAAAAGAAGCCGCGGCATGTGCCGTATCGCATTTATCGGCAGTTTCGATAATCACATTCGGCGCGCCGTCTTTTTTATTAAAATAATTTTCAGAACTTCTCAAAAATTCGCCGTCTTCATCGTATATATTGTAACCCGATTCAGTCTTTTCGGCAAAAACTTCTCTGCGTTCTTTAACCGTGAAATTCAAAGTACAAGGATAAACCTTCTCAAAACTTATCAAAACATATCCGTCGGGCAGACACTTTTTAACATCATCTTCATTGACAAACGAAATAAGCGTTCCCCGGAAATTATCCAGAACTGATTTTTTCATTTCAGACACAGTTTCGCCGTTTTCGCTTCCGTAATCCAAATAACTTATATTCACATTACGTACCGCAAACATAACCCCTGCGCCAATTGCAAGCGCCGCAAAAAATATAAATATTATTAAGGCAACAGTTATTTTTCTTATGTATTTCATAAATTAACTAAACCGACACTCTTACTATATCTCCGCCAAGTTTTCTGAGCTTATATTCAAAAGAGCCGTATCCCCTGTCTATATGGGAAATATCAAGAATCTCACTTCTTCCTTCTGCCGCTAAACCGGCGGAAACAAGAGCCGCCCCGCCGCGCAAGTCATGCGCAATAACCGTAGCCCCGCGGAACTTTTCAACACCGCGCACAAAAGCGTTACGGTTGATTACCGTTATATCCGCGCCCATTTTTCTGAGTTCCGGAACATACTTAAAACGGGTTTCAAAAAGATTTTCGGTAACAATCGACTGTCCGCGGCAAATACAACAAAGCGCCGTTATCTGCGCCTGCAAATCAGTCGGGAAACCAGGGTAAGGCTGGGTTTCTATACTCTTTACGGAAGTTAATCTTCTATGATTTTCTAAAATTATTTTATCATTTCCGACGCGGATTTTGCAACCGTTTTCCCTAAGTTTATGTAAAAGCGAGCTTATATTTTCCGCACACGCGCGTTTGAGTTCAATCTCGCCTCCGCACATAGCCGCCGCAATAAGAAAAGTCCCCGCCTCTATCCTATCCGAAATCGGTAAAAAATCACAGCCGCCGAGCCGTTTAACACCTTCAATCGTTATTGAACTACTACCGGCGCCTTTCACTTTTGCCCCCATACAGTTCAACAATTTTTGCAAATCTTCTATTTCGGGTTCTCTGGCAGCATTTTTTATAACCGTTGTTCCTTCCGCTTTAACAGCGGCAAGCATTATGTTTTCTGTTGCCCCTACGCTGGGGCAATCAAGCATTATTTCGTTACCGCAAAGCTTATCGCATTTACAAATTATGTATCCGTTTTCTTCGGTAATTTCAACCCCCAGCCTCTTTAAACCCGTAAGATGCAAATCTACCGGACGCAACCCGATATCGCAACCGCCGGGATAAGCGATTTTAGCCATATGAAAGCGTGAAATGACTGAACCGAGCAAAAAGACCGAAGAACGAAGCTCATGCGCAAGTTCGCTTGGGATTTCATAGCAATCGGCACAAGAACTGTCTACGATTAAATCGTTTCCATCAAAAACCGCCTTACATCCGAGACGCGTCAGAATTTTAACCATATTTCTGACGTCTGATATATCAGGCATATTAAGCACTCTTATTTTTTCATCCGTAAGGACTGTAGCGGCAAGCACAGGCAAAACCGAATTTTTCGCGGATTGAATCTCAACCCCGCCATAGAGCTTGTTTCCTCCGTTAATTATGTATTTTTCCATATTGACTCCGAGTAAGTAAATATAGGGCAAAACAGCATTTGCCCTACTCCATTATATGGCGGATTTAATTCTCTTTGTTAACGCGCGAAATATTATAAAGCACCCCCATTGAAGCCATAGTTATTATCAACGACGTATTACCGCTTGAAATAAGAGGCAAAGGCAATCCCGTAGGAGGTATAGCACCGCTGACAACAAGAGCGTTTACCGCAACCTGAATTCCATAAACAAGAGTAAACCCAGATGCAAGCAGAAAACCGAACCTGTCTTTACAGTTTTTTGCAATTTTAAAACCGCGGTAAATAATGAAACCGCAAAAAAAGAAAAATACAAGCAATCCGAAAAAGCCGAGTTCTTCCCCCATTATCGCTAAAATAAAATCGCTTTCGGCAAACGGTAAAAACCTGTATTTCTGAGTAGAATTAAAAAGCCCTGTTCCAAATAATCCGCCGTTCCCGAGAGCATATAGAGATTGAATAAGCTGATACCCTTCGTCTTTCGGCGACGCCCACGGGTCGATAAATGCGCTAAGTCTTTGCAATCTGTAAGGCTCCAAAATAATTAAAACCGGAACAGCTACGACAAACGGAATTAACATTATTGCAAACGTTTTTAAATTTGTGCCGCTTAAAAAAATCAACCCAAGCATCAACAACCCCACACACATAGTAATTGACATGTTCGGTTCGATAATTATAAGCAAACAAAATAAAATGCCAACGCCAAGAACAGGCAAAACCCCTTTAACGGTTTTGACCTTTTCATGATTTTTTGCAAAATAAGCCGCGGCAAACAAAGCAAAAGCATATTTTGCTATTTCCGAAGGCTGAATAGTAAAACTGCCGAAACCTATCCAGCGTGTCGCCCCGTAATTGGTTATTCCTATTCCAGGCACAAATACCAGCACAAGCAAAATAACAGCTACAATAATAGCCGGAAATTTAAATTTTGAAAGTTTTTTATACGGTAAAAAACACATGCCCGCCATTGCTGCTATACCGAGAACAACTCCGATAATCTGCTTTTTTACAAAATAAAGACTGTCGCCATACTGCACTTCAGCCGTATAAGAGCTTGCGGAATAAATCATTATACAACCGAAAACCGACATAATAATAACGCATATTAAAAGCGGGATATCTCCCGCTTTTGTATGCTGTTTTTTATGTTTTAATATTGGTTTTACCGCAATTTTCTCTTTTTTTTCAACGGACTTCGTTTTCATCTATTTTCTCTACGATTTCCCTGAACGCGTCTCCGCGTTCTTCATAATTTAAAAAGCTGTCAAAGCTTGAGCTTGCCGGACTTAACAGTACGCATTGCCCGGGTTTTGCCGTAAACTGCGCAAGTTTGACAGCCGTTTCAAATTCCGAGCATAACGAAAAGCTTACAAATCCGGCTTTTATTGCGGCGTTCAGCATTTTAAATCTGTTTTCGCCATAAATAACCGCGTGCACAACGGACGTTGAAGAAAGCCCCGAAAAAAGCGGAAAATAATCTTCCCCTTTATCTTTACCGCCCAACAAAATTACGGTAGGACAATTCATAGTTTGCGCCGCCTTTAAAGCCGCGTCAACATTTGTTCCTTTGCTATCGTCCACATAAGTTACGCCGCCGACTTCTCGAACCTTTTCTATGCGGTGTTTCACTCCTTTGAAAGCGCATATGGCTTCGCCGGAACGCTTTTTATCAAGTTTCAGAATTCCGGCAACAGCCACACACGCAAGCGCATTATAAACGTTATGTACACCGTCGATAGACATATCCGTCAAATCAAAGTATTTTTCGCCGTTGAAATATATTCCGCCGTTTTCAAAATAAGCGCCATCAACACGCGACTGCATTGAAAAATATACAACCTTAGCCTTTGTACTCTTTGCAAAATTTCTCACAACAGGGTCGTCATAATTAAGAACGGCAAACTCGCTTTCTTTCAAATTGCGGAGAATTTTGGATTTAAGATATATGTAATTTTCCATATTGTAATGACGGTTCAAATGGTCTTCCGTAATATTTGTTACAACCGCAATATGGGGACGTAAACTTGTAAGAGTTTCAAGCTGAAAAGAAGAAATTTCTACAACCGCATAATCGTTAAAAGTAAGATTTTCCACCTCGCGTATAAGAGGATTTCCGTTATTTCCGCATGCTGCACTGTGCATGCCAGCCGCATTCAAAACTTCGTTTATCATAGTTACGGTAGTTGTTTTTCCGTTCGTACCTGTTACAGCTATCGCTGTTGCGCGTAAATAATTCGCCGCAAGTTCTTCTTCGCCTATAATAGCTTTACCTTGTTTACGGAAAGTTACCGGCAATACATTATCGATAGGGATTCCGGGGCTTAAAACAAGAATATCACACCGCATAGTTGCCGCTTCACACGTTTCCTGCGTTACAATATGCGCCCCTAAACCGGCAAGCTCCGCCATTACTTCTGAAATTTTATCGTTTATTACGTCGTCGTAAATATAAACCTCCGCTCCGCGCTCAAGCAAAAAGCGGGCGCTGCTTTCACCCGAAACCGACATGCCCGCTACAAAAAACTTTTGACCTCTGAAATACATAACACCTCACAAAAAAATCAAACAGATTATTCCGACAAGGCAAGTCAACGCAAAATACGCATAGGTTATTTTACACTCCGTATAGCCTTTCATTTGAAAATGATGATGAATCGGAGCCATCAAAAACACTCTCTTGCTTGTCCGTTTATAGTATATGACTTGTACTATAACCGATATTCCCGAAATCACGAACATTATTCCCACAAGAGGAATATAAAGAGAGTTACCGGAAAAAACCGAAAGACAAGAAATAAACCCGCCCAAAGCAAGAGAACCCGTATCACCCATAAAAATTGCAGCTTTGTTTGTATTGAACACAAGAAAAGCAGCAACGGCGCCTATTCCTATAAAACATAATACGCCATAAGAAACTCCACTCATACAAAGCATTATTCCTAAAATCAAAAGATACGCGCAACTTGTCCCGCCGGCAAGACCGTCCAATCCGTCGGTAAGATTCACACAATTTACGGTTGCGGTAAAAATAAAAATCACAAGCGGAATTATACCCCAACCGATATCTACTGATTTGCAAATAAACGGCACGTTCAGAAACGTTTTTCCGTTAAACCAACAAAAAAGCGCGGCAACAGTTGCTATTGCCGTTTGAAAGATTATTTTCTGATAAGGTTTAAGCCCTTCGTTTTCCTTGTGAAAAATTTTTAAAAAATCATCCAAAAATCCAACGACCATAAAAGCGGCGGTTACGGCAATGGTTAAATTGGCTTCACCCCCTCCGAATCCAAGCATACAAAAACCGACTATGATAATTGCGCATATAAATGCAAGCCCGCCCATTGTGGGCGTGCCGCTCTTTTTCTCGTGCTCTTTTACGTATCCAAGTATATATTGTCCAGCTTTAAGGCGTTTTAAAAGCGGCAAAATCAGCATCAGCAATAAAACCGATGCAATAAACCCGCATAAAACCGCTATAAAAATTTCTTTCATTTAATTGCCGATTATGTTTTTTATTACTGTATTGTCGTCGTAGCTGTGTTTTATACCCATAATTTCCTGATAATGTTCCCCGCCCTTACCCGCTACAAGCAAAATATCGTCCTTTTCCAACAGCCTTATGGCATATTCCGTTGCAATTTCTCTCTCTGTCACTGTTACATACTTTTTACCGGTAGGCTTTATTCCTTTTTCTATTTCACTGATTATGTCATACGGGTCTTCAAATCTCGGGTTATCCGAAGTAACTATACAAAAATCAGAATATTTCGCCGCTACCTCGCCCATAACGGGACGTTTGGTTTTATCGCGGTTACCGCCGCAACCGAAAAGACAATAAAGCTTACCTTTACATAAATTTCTAAGCGACTGCAAAGACTTTTCCAAACCGTCGGGTGTGTGCGCAAAATCCACGAATATATCGGCGCCGTTAAATTTCGCGACATGTTCAAGCCGTCCGGAAACGGTTTTGACGCTTAATAACCCTTTGGCAATTATATTTGTTTTTATTCCTAACAATTTAGCGCATGCCGCAGCCGCCATAGCGTTATAAACATTATGCAATGCCGGCATATTGAGCTTTATTTCGTATAATTCGTCAAAAAGATTTAGCACAAATTTTGTTCCGTCAATTTTACAATCAACATCAACCGCAAACACGTCGGCAGGATTTTTCAACCCGTAACTTACCGTATGTTCTGTTTTTTTCAAAAGCTCAATACCAAGTTCATCGTCCGAGTTTATTACGGCATTATCACATCTGCCGTCTTTAAACATCAGCATTTTGCAAGAGGCATAATCGCGCATATTTCGGAAAAAATCCAAATGGTCTTGAGTGCAATTAGTAAATATGCCAACTGCAAATTTTATGCCGTGCACTTTATCATAATACAGCGCGTGAGCAGACACCTCCATAAAAACATATTCAACGCCTGCCGCCGCCATATCCGAAAGTACGGAAAACAGAAAAACAGGGTCCGGCGTAGTTAATTCGGGAGAAATGAATTTATCCCCGTAACTTATACCCAAAGTACCTATTATTCCGCAACCGTTGCCATTTGTTTTGAAAATACCTGCAAGCATATGCGCGGTTGTAGTTTTACCGTTTGTGCCGGTTATGCCGACTATTTTTAGCTTTTTATCCGGATAACCGTAAAACGCACGTGCAGCAATTGCTATCTGCGCTCTACCGTTGTCAACTATTATCTGTGTAACAGCACAATCCAGTTTACGTTCACACATAATTGCGGAAACTCCCTTATCGATTACTTCGGCTATATTATTATGTGAATCGTATTTTCCTCCGACATAACAAATAAACAAATCGCCTTCTTTTGCCATTTTGCTATCAGTACACAAACCTTTTATTTCAACATCGACATTACCGATAATTTCTTTTGTTTGTATATTTTTTATAAGCTCTTTGAGTTTCATTATATATACCGTTGTATATTTTTAATTTTTATGATATCTTCAAAAATTTCTTTCGCAACCGGCGCGGCTACCGCGCTTCCGTAGTAAGTTCCCTGCGGTTCGTCAACTATTATAAGTGCAAGATATTCGGGCTTATTTGCCGGGAAAAATCCGCAAAACGACGAAACATACTTCCCTTGCGCAACATGCCCGTCCTCATACTTTTGCGCTGTTCCGGTTTTACCGCCGACACGATAACCTTCTATATATGCCTTTTTACCACTGCCTTCCGAAACAACACCCTCAAGCATTTCCGCAAGCATTGAAGACGCCTTTTCACTTATGACTTTATTTTTTAATACGGGATTATATTCAGAAACGGTTTTTCCATTGGCTGACACAATGCTTTTTAAAAAATGCGGAACGTAATAATTCCCTCCATTTACTGCCGCTGCGACAGCACATGCGAGCTGAACACCGGTCACGGCAATTGTCTGCCCGAACCCTATACGAGCCAAATCGCAGTCCCGCACCGCCGTTTGAGGGACAAGCATTCCCAAAGCTTCGCCGTTAAAATCCAAACCTGTTACGTTACCGAAACCAAATTTCTGTAAATAATTATAAAACGTCTGACTGCCAAGCGACAAAGCCATATCCGTAAAACACGGATTACAACTGTTGTTGAGCGCAGCGGAAAGTGTTTGATTTGAATGTTTGCCGTTTGAATGGTCTGACCAGCACTTGATTTTAGTACCGTCCACTGTTCTTGTACGGCTTCCGTTAAAAACATAAGACGGCGAATATGCTTTAACGTTTCCGTTTAAATATTCTTCGATATTTGCCGCAGCCGTTACAACTTTGAACGTTGACCCAGGCTCATATATATCACTTACCAGACAATTTCTTGAAAGTTCGTTCAAAGCTTCTTTATCGTCGCGGGGCACATTGTTCAAATCATATGACGGATAATTTACGAGCGCTAATATATCAAAGTTTTGAGGATTCAGAACTATACACGAAACAGCTTTTGCCCCGCTTGATTCATAAACGTTTTTCATAGCGTCTTCAGCGGCAAGCTGAATTTCCATATCAACCGTCAGCCTAATTTCGTCTCCGTCGGAAGCCTCTCGGTAAACAACCACAGAATTTTCCGTTTCTATACCTATAATGTCGGTTGTATACGTAATTTCCCCGTTTTTTCCGCTGAGGATATTATTATAATATTTCTCAATTCCGGACAGCCCCGAACCGTCGTTGGAAGTAAAACCCAAAACCTGACACAGCGCTTCATTATAGGTATACTGACGTGAATTATCGCGAGAATAATAGACCCCTGCAATATCGTAAGAAACAAGCTTTTCAATACTTTCTTTGCTTACTTGCCTTGCGATTGTCACTTCCGATACTTTACCGCCGTCGATTTTTTTCAAAATTTCCTGCGGGTCAAGCGAAAAAACTCCACCTAAAACCGTTGAGGCATATTCTTTATCAACAACCGCATTCGGGCGCGCAAACACACTGTAAGTCGTTCGGTTTCCTGCAAGCACCGAGCCGTTTCTGTCAGATATCACACCGCGGGCGGCAATAACCGGAATTTCTCTGTTCCACTGGTCTGTGGCCTTTAACTTAAGTTCCGTACCCCACGCAAGCTGAACATATAAAAGACGCGACAAAATTATGCAAAAAATAAAGGTTATTGCCAATGCCATTGACAATAACCTCTTTTGTAAAACGGTTACGGAAAAACCATATTTATTAATTTTTTTGATGGCGTTAGACCCCCATATATGCTTTAACTAACGATAGTTTTTATTTAACAAGTCCTTTTAAAAAAGCAAATTGTTCAACATCTTTCAATGCTTTGGCAAGCATTGAATTTACCTCGTCGCTAACTCCTGCATACGAAGCTTTAACTGTTGTCAAAGACGATTGAAGAGAGCCTAACTCGGAATTAATTCCGGAAAGTATTGCCGAATTAATAATAATTAAGGCAAAAAGAGCAACGATAACACCGATAACCACACCGATAACTATCTTCTCCTTTTTCGACAAACCCGCACGCTTTTCCGCGTCGGTGTTCTGAATTTTACCCTCTTCTACCGTCTTGGTGACTCCGTTTGTTTTATACTGAATAGTAGTCTGAGTAGGACGCAAATCCTCGTTCTCTTCCTCGCTTTCAGTTGCATATGCCGTAGTAGGCAATATATCCATAACTTTGCGGTTAACAAGGCTGTCCGCACGGAAAATTTCCGCGTCAGCCCTTGCGTTTTCCACAAGATAAGGCTTATTAACAAAAATATCTTTTGCTGCAGACGTATTTACAGACTCCGCTGAATTACGCTCAAGAATATCGTCTATTTTTGCGCTCGGATTAATAAGGCGGGCATAAATTTCGCCGATTTTGGCGTTGTGTTGCTCGTCCGAAAGATTGCGGGCGGAATATGTGTTTTTCAGTTGTATTTCGCGGGTTTCTTCCGTATTTTCCAAGGACTCCAATGTCCTGTCCAAAATTGCGACTGCCATAATTTTCTCCTTATCGCAAAAATCAAACGATTTTTTCTGCTATTCTAAGTTTTGCGCACTTCGAGCGCGTATTGATTGCCATCTCTCTTACGCTTGCAATAACAGGTTTTTTAGTGATAATTTCAATCTCTTTTTTCTTTCCGCATACGCAAACAGGTAAACTTTTGTCGCAGATACAATCGGTTTCAAGAAATCTGAAAGCTTGCTTTACTATTCTGTCTTCAAGCGAATGAAAAGTGAGAATTACTATTCTTCCGCCCTTTTTAAGCCTTCGGGTAAGACTTAATACACATTCATAAAGTCTGCTCAATTCTCCATTTACGGCTATCCGTATTGCCTGAAAGCTTTTTCGCGCCACCGGTCCGTTCTGCTGAAATTTTCTCGGTATGCAGTTTTCTATTATTTCAACAAGCTCGCCGCAAGTCGTTATAACTTTTCGGGTTCTCGCTTTAACGATTTCAGCAGCGATATTAGATGCAAATTTTTCTTCTCCGTATTTTTTTAGTATTTCCGCAATTTCGCGTTGGGAATATTCGTTTATGAGCTTCTCTGCGGTCAACGGCTGTAACCTGTCCATTCTCATATCCAAAGGCGCTTCCGACTTCATATATGAGAAACCTCTTTCTGCATTGTCAAGCTGATAACTCGATACGCCGAAATCTAAAATCGCGCCGTCTATTTTATCTATCCCTGCCGCTTTGAATACGGTTTCAAAATTTTTATAATCAGATTTATAAATTGCAAATCTGTTTTTAAATACTTCAAGTTTCTTTGTTGCGGCGGCGATTGCATCATCATCTAAATCAGTTGCAATCAACTTACCGTCGGGGCTTGTTCTCTTTAAAATTTCAAACGAATGTCCCGCGCCGCCGATTGTTCCGTCGAAGTAAATCCCCCCGCTTTTTACATTAAGCCCGTTGATACACTCTTCAAGCATTACGGGAACGTGTGAGAATTCCATTTAAATATCCAACTTCTTGAATATGCTGTCGAAATTCTTATCCGCATCTTCAAAGTACTTATCGTGAACTTCTTTCGCCCAGATTTCAATTCTTGAATTTGCTCCGCAGATAACGATATCTCTGTCGATTTTAGCAAATTCTTTAAGCTTTTGAGGAAGTATCATTCTTCCCTGCGCATCGCCCTCAACCCACGTGAACGATTTTGCAAATACCCTTAAAGCCATTTGTCCTTCTTCGTCGCTCATTTTAATTTTTTCTTCGACTTTTTGAAGAAGTTCTTTATAGCCGGCTTCATAGTAAACAAAAAGACAATTGTTTGTTCCTTTTGAAAAATAAAGCCCGCGCTCTTCACCCTTAAGTTTGTTGGGTATTCGTATTCTGTTTTTAGTGTCCATTTGGTGACTGTATTCACCGGTAAGATACAACATAAAAACTGCCTTTTGTAGGTTGATACATCAAATATAGCATTGAAACCTGTAATTGTCAAGACTTTTTAGGAATTTTTTGGGATTTTGTGGGAAAAATTTCCCCAGATACCTATTTACTCATAACAACTTCTTTAAAAACACGCTCGTTTTTCCATTCATCGCCGCCTTTAAAAATAACTTCCGGCAAATACAACTCTGTTTTTTTCAATAATTTGCTTTCATTTTCTATATTATCAGTTTCACATTCTTCAATATTATTTAAAACCGAACATAGCCTTTCTGCTGTACCGCACATTCCGTCAAACACAGAACAGCCATATTTTTCCTTAACAATCTGTTTTATATAAGTATAATGAGTACAACCTAAAACTATACTTTCGGCTTTTATATCAGGTAAAAAGTCATAAATTTTTTCTTTATTCAAATCAAATACATTATTTTCAATATAGGCGGCGAGTTTATCACAAGCAACAACATCCGTAACGCCTCTACCAAAACGTTCTACTAGTCTACAAATACCAGTACTGTGCGCAGTTGCGGGAGTAGCCAAAACTACACATCTTCTGCAATTTTTTGCCGCAGGTTTTATTGCAGGCTGAATACCTATTATCGGGAAGGAATATTTGTTCCTCAGATATTCAATACACACCGCAGTAACCGTATTACAAGCAATAACCGCCGCGATGGGATTGTACTGTTGTATTTCGGAAAAAATTTTATTCGCTAATATCAAAATTTTTTCTTCACTGTAATTACCGTATGGAACATTAAAATTATCCGCAAAATAAACAAACTGTTTATTCGGAATACGTTTTATACACTCTCCAAGCAAATTCAACCCGCCTATTCCGCTATCAAAAAAGCACACCGGTTTTTTACTTTTAAACGAAAAATCTTTCACATAATATAAATATTTAGCTGACGTAAAATATATTAAAAAAATTACAAAAAGCAGTCAAAAAACAGTTTACAAGCCTTATTATTTATGATAAAATTACTTAAGAATTAAAGTTAACAAGTATCCAAAAGGAGATATGAAATGCCTAATATAAAGTCTGCTAAAAAGCGCGTGCTTGTCACTGCAAAGAAAACCGCGAGAAACAAATCGGTTAAATCAGAAGTTAAAACCGAAGTAAAGAAATTCCTTGCTCTCGTTGAAAGCGGCGACAAAAAGGCGGCTACGGCTTTGTTCCCCAAGACTTGCTCAACAATTGATTGCGCGGTTTCAAAGGGCGTTCTTAAAAAGAATACCGCCGCTAACAAGAAATCTGGTCTTGCGAAAAAGCTCAACGCAATGGCGTAAAAATTTAGCGGGCGTAGAAACACGCTCGCTTTTATTTTTGCTTTTTGATTTCAGTCATTAGCTTCCGTAGTTAAATGGATATAACAGCCCCCTCCTAAGGGGCCGTTGTGGGTTCGATTCCCGCCGGGAGTACCAAATCGCGCGATAAATATTTTTTATCGTGCGATTTTTTATTCGACTATTTAATCACTAATTTATTACAAACGTTAACAACACAAAAAACACCCCATAAGTAAAATATTTTTTCTTAGGGGGATTATTTTATTCAGTTTTCAAGCATTACTTCCTTTACTGAAATTCTATTTATCCGCAAAGTGTAATAAGCCATAACAACGGCATAACAAACAATAAAAATACCCAACGTTAAAAAGAATACTGGAACATTAAAAGTATATTCAGGAACTTCCCCAACATCAGCAAAAACGATGTTTATCATAATCTGCAAAAGTCCGAACTGATAAGCTGTACCTAATCCAAATCCAAGCAATGCAAACGGAACATATCCGCCAAGAACAGCAAGCGCACAATCTTTCAAAGAATATCCGCATGCCTTCATTATAGAGATATTTTTAAAGTTGGAATTTATAAGCGTTGTAACCGCCATAAACATAGTCACAACAGCTAACACTACGCCTATAATCAAAATCATATATCCCATAGTTGCAGACGTTAAGTTCTCCATTGAAAGCCCCATCTGCATCATTGAGCCAAAACAAAAGCACGCAAAAGCAACAAAAAATACAATGGATTTTTTAGAAAAAATAGTTTTTAAACACATTTCTTTTAAAAATGATTTGTCTTTACCTGTCTTTTGCGGTTTATCTTTTATTTTTGCTGTCTTTCCGCGCATAAGCTGCATTACAGGACACCGAAGCGCAAAGTATGCGTATCCGCAAGCGATACAGGAAAATATAACCGCGGGAGCAAAAACAAGCCCGAACAGCAATTCCACATGAAAATGAACCGCAATTTCTGAAATCCCTTCTATTCTCAGCCCTTCATAAATTATCGGGGTTGAAGCGTATCCGCCGATAAAACCGAGCGCACATCCGATAAAAACGCTTAATCCGAAAACCCAGAATTTTGCAGCGATTCTAATATTAGAATAACCCGTTGCTTTAATAATTCCCAACTGTTTTGCATGGCTGTCTATATAAAGTTTGATATAAAAAATCAGCATAACCACGGCAATTATGCCGAGTACGCCTCCGGTTATTACAGCGCATACCTGTGCAGTTGCTTTTTGAGCATCGTATAGCACGCGCGTATACTCGTCGGTTATTGTGTCTTCAAGAGGCAAAATATCGATATAAAAGCTAAGCATAAACGTACAGACAAAAACCGCGCAAACGCACACAACGGAAACGCCGATAAGCTTTAGACTGTCCTTTAAACTAATAACCATTACTTACCACCCTATTTCATACGCGGTTTTTTGCGAACTGTTACTGTGCGTTTCCGTAATTACTCCGCTATTCATTTTTATAACGGTTTGCGCCATATCTGCGATATTCGCGTTATGTGTAACCATAATCATTGTAAAGCCTTGCGTTTTATGCAAGCGGACTATGTAATCGAGAACCTCTCGTCCCGTCTTTTCGTCAAGCGCTCCTGTAGGCTCGTCAAGAAACAGAATATTCGGATTTTTTGCCAATGCTCTGGCAATGCAAACACGCTGTTGTTCTCCGCCGGATAACTGCGAAGGTTTACTTTTTAATTTATCCTCCAATCCGACCGCGGAAATAATTTTTTTGAAATCCTTATTCTTTACTAAATCTGCACACATTTTTACATTGTTTTCTACCGACATATGCGATAACAAATAATATTGTTGAAATATAAATCCAACCTCCCTTTTTCTGAAATCGGTAAGCTGTTTATCATTCATATGAGTAAGATTTTCACCGTTGTATTCCACATTACCGCTATCGGCATGTTCAAGACCAGAAAGAACACTTAAAAGCGTGGATTTACCTGAACCGGACGCCCCGAGAATTACCACAAATTCGCCGTCTTTTACTTCCAACGAAACGCTTTTTAATACTTCGGCACCGTTATAAGATTTTGTTACATTTTCAGCTTTAAGCATTATGACCTCCTATTTGATTTCTTTAATAATTCCTTTAAATACAAGCGTAAGCATTTCCGAAATCTGTTCTTTCGTAAACGAACAAACCTTGGTTGCCAATAAAACCGCTATCCCATGAGAATAAATCCAAAGGTTTTCATAAAGCAGAATAGCTTTTTCGCGGTCCAGTCCGTAAAGATTGCGTATCGAGACTATTATTGCTTCATAATGTTCTTCTATAATCTGCAAAACATTATCTTTATCAGGACTTTCTTTTCGCTCTTTCATAAACAAAAGCTGAAAAAGCTTAGGGCGTTCAGCCGCAAAACGTATATAAGCCTTTCCAACTCCTTTAAAAGCAATTTCTTCTTTTAAACCTTGTTCTACATACTTTCCGTAAATCATGTTGGCGGCGGAAATCACCTCTGACTGCACTTGCTCCATTCCGCTAAAAACCGTAAAAACCGGTCTGGCGGAACTGCCGAGTTCTGCGCCAAGCGACCTTGCGGTAAGAAACTCAACCCCGTCCCTTTCAACAATCCGCATTGCGGCTTCAGTTATTTCTTTTTTAGTAAATTTTGCTTTAGGCGGCATTTTATCTCCTTTTAAAACAATCGTTTTGCAACACTTGTTTTAGATTATAAACAAAATAAAATTCTCTGTCAAGAGAATTTTACTGATTTTAAATATTAAGTTACCAACAGCCCGAAAGACATTAAAACAAATACTGTAATAAATATAGTCAATATAGAACAAATACTCGTCCAGACAACAAGCTGTGTTGCCAGCTGTTCGTCGCTTTTCATCTCCCCTGCCATTATTGCGCTTGACACAGCAACAGGCGTTCCGAAAAGCGCAATCAGCGTAGGATAGACGTCCGCACCAAAATTTAGCCACTCTGTATTATTACTTAAAAGTACAGCCAAACCTATACCAATAAGCGGAGCTAACAATATTCTCCATACAGTACCGACCACAATTTCTTTGGTCATACCCTTTACTGCGGAAAATTCAAATTGACCGCCGAGAATTATCAAAGCAAGCGGAGAAGCTATCACTTTTAAATCGCTTAATCCTATATAAAGGAATTTGAGGTGCGTTTTCAAACTAAACAACACTTCCCCATTAAAGCACGCGCGTTCAATTTCTCTTATTCCGACAAACACCAAACCGACGGCAACGCCTATAATCAAAGGATTTTTAACGATATTCAAAAAAATATTTTTTACATTATGCTTATAACCGCCGCAATCTTCTTCAGAAAACACAGAAAGAGCAATCACCGCCAAAATATTGAAAACCGGAATCGAAAACGCGGAAATTATGCCAGCAAGCCCCAAATCGCCGCCAAGCCTTTCAACCAAAGTAAGCCCGATTATTGCAAAATTGCTTCTGAACGTACATTGCAGAATAACACCTCGGCGGTTTTTATGCTTAGTGGTAAAAATTGCCGTCAAAAGCCCCAAAGCGAAAATAATGCAAATAATTATTACCGCATACAAAACAACATCCCATCGTATATCGGAAAAGCGTTCCATTTTATCATATATATTTATAAAAAGCATGCACGGCAAACAAACCCTGAAAACGAATTTATTACCGGTTTTTATAAAATTTTCATTTAAAAATTTAACGCGCTTTAACAAATATCCTACTAAAATAAGTAAAATTATAGGAACGACCGCATTTATAGAGGTAATGAAAACATCCAACATATTACAGCTAAATCAAACGACGCCGTGAGCCATCATTGCCGTTGCAACTTTCATAAATCCGGCAATATTTGCCCCCATTACATAATTGCCTTCATAACCGTATTCTTTTGCCGAATTATCAATATTATGGTAAATGTTAATCATAATGCTTTTCAGCTTTGCATCAACCTCGTCAAAAGACCAGAACATCCTACCGGACGACTGCGCCATTTCCAAAGCGGAAGTTGCCACTCCGCCGGCGTTTGCCGCTTTTGCGGGAAGAAATACAACGCCGTTTTTTTGGAATATTGATATCGCCTCCAACGTGGACGGCATATTGGCCCCCTCCGCAACATATTTAACTCCGTTTTTAACAAGAATTTCAGCGGATTCAGCATTTATTTCGTTTTGGGTTGCACAAGGCAAAGCTATGTCGCAAGAAATTGTCCATATACCGCTGCAACCCTCTTTATAAACCGCGCCCGATACTTTCTCTGCATATTCTTTAATACGACCGCGTTTTACTTCTTTTATTTCTTTTACAACGTCAAGCTTTATACCGTCAGGATCGTAAATATATCCGTTCGAATCATACATAGCAACCACTTTCGCTCCAAGGCTTTGCGCCTTTTGGCAAGCATAAATAGCTACGTTTCCAGAACCGGAAATTATAACCGTTTTACCTTTAAAGCTTTCTCCGCGCGCTTTCATTGCCTCTTCCGTTATATAAACCAAACCGTAACCGGTCGCCTCGGTTCTGGCAAGACTGCCGCCGTAAGAAAGTCCTCTTCCAGTCAAAACGCCGACATGTTCGTCACGAATTCTTTTATATTGCCCGAAAAGATAACCTATTTCCCTACCGCCAACGCCGATATCTCCGGCAGGAACGTCCGTATCCGCACCTATATGACGGTAAAGCTCAGTCATAAAACTTTGACAAAATGCCATAACTTCTCTGTCGGATTTACCTTTCGGGTCAAAATCCGAACCGCCTTTACCCCCGCCTATAGGCAATCCGGTAAGACTGTTTTTAAGTATCTGTTCAAGTCCGAGAAATTTTATAATCGAAAGATTTACCGAAGGATGAAAACGCAATCCGCCTTTATACGGACCTATCGCACTGTTGAACTGAACACGATAACCTTTGTTTACGCGAACCTTTCCGCTATCGTCTACCCAAGGCACACGAAACATTATAATGCGTTCCGGTTCTACAAATCTTTCCAAAAGACCGGCAGCCTCATATTCCGAATGTTTATCTACAACAGGCGCAAGTGTAGTTAATATTTCAGTTGCCGCCTGATGAAATTCAGGTTCATTGGGGTTTTGCTTTTTAAGATTATTTAATACTGTTTGAACGTAATTCATATTTTACTCCCGCAAAAAATTGCATAATTAGTTTATAATCTTATTATAACACAACTATTATGCGCAACAAAACGATATTGCCGAATAAATATTCATTTACAATTTAAAAATAATTTAACACGGTATAAGCGGCGGTTATGGATTAAAGCACAATATGAAAAAAGCAGAGTTTTAACTCCGCTTTTTTAATTAAAATATATTTTATTTGCAGTGTTATAAAAAATATCCAGAAGCTCATTTTCGTTGAATACTTTACTCTCAGTTATGTAATCGGTTAAATGTTTATAGCTGTCGCGAGACAACGCACAAGGCATATCCGTTCCGAATATGAGTTTTTGCGCCCCGACAATTGATTTTGCATTTTTCAAATGTTCCAAAGCCGTAGGATAAGGATATATTTCCGGCTTTTGATTTGCCGCAAGCGACGCTATATCAAAATACACGTTTGACTTTACAAGAATATCAAGAGCATGTTTTAATATTTCAATATCATTTTTTTGCGGAGAAAGCAAATGACAAAGCACAAAATTTATTTCCGGATATTTTTCCGCCACCGTCGAAACTGCGCTAACCTGCCAACAAGGATTATTCGGTCTGCCTATATCAAGAACAACCGTCAACCCTTTTTCCCGTGCGTGAGCATAGCAACTGTTCATAACAGTACCGTCAAGGCATAAAGAATGGTTTGCCATTAATCCCGAACCGTTTGAAAGTTCAAACTTAACAATCTTAAAACCAAGCTCGTCAAAAAGACGTCTTCTTATTTCATCGACTTTAACGCAATAAGGGTCATAAGTTGCCGCCCCTACAAAACGTTTTGGATATTTTTTTACGGCTTCATAAGTGTACTCATTGTGAAAGCCCAGCCAATTACCTTGCAAAAGAACTGCCTTTTCAACGCCGTTTTCGTTCATTACATTTATTAAAGCTTCCGGGGAAACGCCTGTATCGCCCATTTCCGAAGGAAACATTTGAAAAATTTCACCTGTAGAATATTGCGCCTTACCGCCGCCGACGGCACGAAGCTCCCCACAGGAAGTAAACCCCGCAATATATTGCGCAATATGCGCGTGCGCATCAATAATTTTCATTTGTTTTTTCCGCTCTTCTTTGGTTTTGGCGCGGGAAGCTGGGGATACATAGCTTCAAAAAGTTGTTTTAAAAATTCTCCGTCGTCAATGTCTTCCACTAAAATCATCGGTTTTGCCGCACCTTCATAAGGCAATTGCATTTGCGCCGAAGGCAACATTTCTTTAGCGGCATCCACAGGCTTTATCAGCAAGCGGTTGTCACAAACATCACCGACAAGTTTACCGTTGAAATAAACGAGGTACTCCCCCATCATAGGTCTGAACGAAACATCGGCCCCCTGAAGCCGCTCAGAAAGATAACTCAAAAAATCTTTACTTGTAGCCATAAAATCACCTTTAAATATTAAAAGCCGAACGGCATACGCCGCCCGGCTTTTATTGGCGCGGAGAAGAGGATTTGAACCTCCGGACGGGTATTAACCGTCACACGATTTCCAATCGTGCGCCTTAAACCGCTCAGCCATCTCCGCATAGCCCGTCGGCATATTTCAGCCGAGCAATAATATGATATTAGAAAAACAAAAAAAAATCAAGCGTTTTTGCGCAATTGGAATTACAATTTATTTTTATATTGTCCTTGACAAAAAAAAATTTGAAATGATAAACTTTAAACGTTGAGTCTTGTGCATATACGCATAGGAACAAATAATATTTATAAAGGGGACGTCCCCTTTATGCGTTGCATTATTGCAACGCATGTTATTTTAAAGGAGAGAAAAAAAATGAACAAAAAACTAACTGCTTTTTTATGCGAAAAGGGGTTTGGATTTGATAAAACCGCTTTCGCGGGCAAACTTAACGGGTACCAAATCAGCGGCTCGTGCGTTGGAAACGTAATTAACTTAAAATTTTATGTTAACTTAACCGAAAACGATATTCCGCAAGTAACCGATTGGCTTAACTCAAACAAAAAACATTACGCATTAATCAACATAAACGCAAACAGCTTATTTTTCGCTTGTACTTTAAATACATATTTCAATTCGGCACAAAAAGCTATTGAATTAATGACTGCGGCAGTCGATTTTCTTTCAACGTTTAAAACTGCCGATTGTTGCCCGTTCTGCGGAGAATCAATGGCAGAAAGTTCACGTCTTGTAGGTATAGGTTCCGACAAGCTGTTTGCACACGAAGCATGCTTCGATAAATTTGTCGGAGACGTTGCCGCACAGGAAAGTTTGGAAACCCATGCACCCAATAATTATTTGAAAGGCACACTCGGCGCTGTTATCGGATGTTTGGCGGGCTGCGCAATATTTGTTGTAATGTATTGTTTCCTTGAACTTATCGGCGCTTTGGGAGCTTTTGTCGGCGCAGTTTTGGCAGCCGTGCTTTGGGACAAATTCGGAGGCAAAAACGATAAAATCAAAATCTTAATTATTTGGGCTACAACATTAGTTTTAATCGGAATTTCAATTTACGTTGCTTTCTTAATAGACGCACAATTAGTAATAAACGAAGCAATAAAAGAATTCGGTATCGACGGAGTTAAAACTACAAACGCGTTTGAAGCTTTGGATATTTTCTTTAACGATGACCCCGAACTCAGAACCGCAATGATAATGGACATAGTTTTGTCGGTAGTATTTATAATTGTCGGAAATGTTTACACCACTATACGTATCATACAATCACAAAAACTTGTAAGCAAAACACTTGTTAAATATTAATAAAAAATAAAAACGGCTGTCTTATGACAGCCGTTTTTTAATTTAAGAAACTACCCTTAAAACCGAATTAACTTCCGCTATTCCCGTTGCATTTATATCGGCAACGGCTTTTTCTATATTGTGTTCCTTTGTTTCGTGTGTAATCATAATTAGCGGAGCCTGTCCCTCCGTTTCTCCTTTGTCCTGAACAACCTGGGAAACGCTTATAGAATGTTTGCCCAAAAGAGAAGTTATCTTGGAAAGTACTCCCGCCTTATCTTTTGCTGATAATCTGATATAATATTCACTTTCAAAATTTTTCACAAATTTAGTAGAAGGGTCGGCATTCTCTGTATTTTTAAACGTTGAATAACTGTGATTGGGGTGCGTGGCACAATAAATAATATCTCCCACAATTGCACTGCCTGTAGGCAAAGCCCCTGCCCCCCTGCCGTAAAGCATAACGTTTTCCACACTGTCCCCGGCAATATATACTGCATTATAGCTATCGTTTACACCCGCAAGCGGATGCGTACTTTTAATGAGCGCAGGATGAACACGGACTTCAATACCGTTTTCACCGTCCTTTCCTAACGCAAGCAATTTTAAAGCATACCCAAACTGTTTTGCATATTTTATATCCGCAATATTTATTTTCGTTATGCCTTCACGGTATATTTCCGTATAAGGAACTTTTGTATGAAATGAAAGGCTTGAAAGAATAGAAAGTTTATAAGTGGAATCATATCCTTCGACATCGTTTGTAGGGTTGGCTTCCGCATAACCAAGCAACTGTGCCTCTTTTAAAACTTCTTCATAAGAAGCGCCTTTATCCGACATTTTAGACAATATATAATTTGTAGTGCCGTTAATTATCCCCATAATGGAAGTAATTTTATTGCCTTGCAAATTATCCAGAAGCGCACGGATTACAGGAACTCCGCCGACACACGTTGCCTCATAAAATAATCCGACTTTATTCTTTTTTGCCGCCTTTTCAAGTTCGTGACTATATTTACAATAAAGCTCTTTGTTGGAAGTTACCACCGATTTGCCGGAATTAAGAGCCGCCAGAACGAACGATTTGGCAGGTTCTAATCCTCCTATTACTTCAACAACAATATCTATGTCGGGATTAGAACAAATTTCGGCTATATTGGAACAGATTTTGTTTTCCTGTACTCCAAGATTAACGGCTCGCTGTTTGTTTAGTTCAAGAACGCTTTCAACAGTTATATCCACACCGTGATTTTTTTTGTAAAAATCTCTGTGTTCTGTAAGAATTTTATATGTTCCGCCGCCGACTACACCCAATCCGAGTATGGCAACCCCTACTTTTTTCATTTTTATTTTACTCCTCTGCACTGTTGACGTCGTACAAATATTTTAATCCATCAAGCGTCAACAATTTATCTACTTTATCTATACAAGATATTTCGTCAGCTATAATTTCAGAAAATCCGCCTGTCGCAATTACGGTAACGCGTTCGCACTTCATTTCCTTTTTCATTTTTTTAACAAGGAACTCTACAAGCCCCGCAAAACCGTAAAATACACCCGACTGCATATTTGTAACGGTATTTTTTCCTATAACACAAGACGGGCGCTCGATTTCTACGCGAGGCAGCTTTGCAGTACCGCTGACAAGACTTTCAAGCGAACCTTTTATTCCGGGCGCAATTGCGCCGCCGATAAAATCACCCTTTTCATTAATAACGTTAAAAGTTGTTGCCGTTCCGAAATCTATAACGATAAGCGGATATCCGTATTTTTTTACTGCCGCTACATTATTGACTACCCTGTCCGCGCCAACCTCTTTTGCATTGTCAACCTTTAAATTCAAACCTGTTTTTAACCCCGGCGCAAGCATAAGCGGTTTTATTTTCAAATAAATAAAACACATTCGTTCCAGCGTATAATCAAGCTGAGGAACGACCGAAGAAATAATACCGCCTTTTATATCGGCAGTTGAAACACCGTTATTCTGTAAAATACTTACAAGCTGACCGCCGTACTCGTCGGACGTTTTTTTAGGCTCGGTTGCAACACGGAAACTCAATCTTAAGGTTTCGCCGTCGAAAACCGCAAATTTTATATTCGTATTGCCAACATCAAGACAAATTATCATACATCCACGCTCTCGGATTTTTTCGTTGCTTTCTGCGGTTTATTGATTATTGAACGGTTAACCTTTTTAAGCACTTTGACATAAACAGGCACCAACACCATACAAGCCGCAAGCTCTATAGGAAAATAAATTGAAACGGCAACACTTAAAATTGCAGTAAGCGACCCCATTATATCTCCCGCCCAAATATTAATTGAAAGAAGATATAACACAGTATTTGTCAATGAACCGACAATACCTGCAACCGCCGCAGGAAGAGTTTCTCTTAAAAAATTATTTTTTACGTTTTTCATAAGCTTTGAAAGCCCAAAATACGTCCAATATGCAGTAATACCGACAAAAACACGCGGCAATACCGAAATAAGAGGATTTGCGTAAAAAATGAACATCGAAGCAAATATCAAACAAAAAATACAGCTTGAAAGACCTAAAAGCGTTCCGCCGACAAAACTTTTTTTCCAATCGTCGTAAACGCTTAAAGCAATTGCAACCGGAAGAGACAGAATACAAGCAGTCATTCCCGCACCGGCAAGCAACGTTCCTTCAAGAAGAAACAACACAAAAATCAGCGCAAACATTACACCGACAAAAGCGACAAAATGAGCTTTGTCATTTTTCATAAAACACCTCCGTCCGATTTCAAAGAATATCGGCAGATAAATAAATTTATTATACCTTTAAACAGTCCGATTATTGACAATATATCGGCTGACAGTACCTAGATTTTAATAATTTTAACATAAATACAGATTTTTTTGCAAGCGAATAAAAAGGGCGTGTAACATTTTTACCGTAATTTAAATATTATTTAATATACGAAAACTGCAAATAAGATATACATTTGCGGTAAAGCCCCGCGCCGAACAAATAAAATTACATAGCGCGCGGGATTAAGGAGGATACTTATGAACATTTTTTCATGCTGCGGAAATAACAGCTGCCTTTGGATTTTAATACTTTTGTTGCTTGCGGCAAGTTGCAGCGGTAACGGTATCGAAGGCGTGCTTTCGGGCAGCTGCACCCCCATTCTTATCGCGCTTATATACAGCATGTGGAAGAACGGAACTCTCTCCAATCTGTTATGCGGAAACGGCGGCTGCAACTGCGGTTGCGGTTGTAACTAACCGTAAAAAAGGGTTTGCCTCAAGGCAAACCCTTTTATTTTTTTTGTTCATAAAGATATTTACATACTGCGGCAACCGTTTTGGCATCGCATATTTCACCTTCTTCTATCATTTCCAAAACTTTTTCCGTTCTGATAAATTGTACGTCCAAGAACTCTCCGTCATCAAGCTTTTGACTGTTTAAACGACAGTTTTCCGCTTTATAAATATGAATTACTTCATCGGTATATCCTGGCGTAGGAAATAATTTTAACAGCGGGGTTATTTTCGTAGAAACATAACCCGTTTCCTCTTCCAGCTCCCTTGCCGCCGCCATAACCGGATTTTCATTTTTTTCAAGCTTTCCGGCAGGGATTTCGTAAATCTCTTTACCGTAAAGATAACGAAACTGCTTTACAAGCAAAATTTCATCATTTATAACGCATAAAACGGCTGCTCCGCCATTATGCCGCACACATTCGCGTTTTGCTTTTTTTCCGTCGGGAAGTTCGACCTCGTCAACTTCCAACGTTAAGATTTTTCCATTATAAACTGTTTCGCCAGAAAGCTTTTTTTCGGTTAATTTCATAAAGTTTTTTCAAAAGCCTCTAAAAGTTGAATAAGTTCGGCAATTCCGTCAGAAACACACTTTAAATGCAAAGCGAAATAATTATATCCGCATATAAGCGCGTCGATTAACTCCTCATTTTTATCCTTTACCGCCGCTATAAGCATTAAAAGAATTTTTATACCGTTTTCTTTATCTGCTTGCGACAATGTGGACTGGGAAACAAATTCTATTTCCTGAGAAATCGCCAAATCCAAAGCCGAAATAATTTCGGCAGTTTTTGCATTCGGTTCGTTATAGTTAAATTCCGCCAATTGTTCCTTAAAAACCTGTAAAATACATTCCTGCAAGCTCTTTATAACCAAATTGCAGAAAGCGCGGTAACTTGCAAAATAACTTCCGTCTTCAGGGAAATACTGCCTTAAGAAATCGTTAAAATTAATTGTACCTTTATCGAATTCCACCAAAAGACAAAATATAAATGCCAGTCTATGCCCTAACGTTTTTGGCAAAACAACAAAATTTTGCGGCAGAACGCCGTCGTCATAAGTAACAAGACATTGAGATTTTACTTCCGGATAGTCAAAATCCTTTGTCACTGCCTCAAAAAGCCGATACAGTTCAGGACAATTGACAATACATTTCAACAAATCTTTTATTTTTGTGGTTGCCATTATAAATTTACAGCTTTTGAGTTCCTCACACTTATCGATAAAGGATAAAACCTGTTCTTTTACGTCAGCCATTTTCCGCCTCATTGGTGTTTTTATATATTATAACACAGATAAACCCAAAATTAAATTATTTTTTTACAAATATCTTGATTTTATTTGAAATATTATGTATAATAATTAAGACTTTTCCAAACAAGTCTTTTTTAATTTTGTAAACATTATGTTAAACACAGGCGAAACCTCCACCAACAAATTAATAATTCTTTTCGTTTTTGATAAAATGGAAAGCGCGCTTTCGGAACGAACTATCGTTGATATGTGTTCCACCTCCAACAGTTGGATGGGGTATATGGACTGCGTGAACGTAATACACAAACTCAAAGACGACAATTTTATATGCGTTGTCGGCGAGGATGACGACACTCTTTACACAATCACTCCCGACGGAAGAGAATCACTTGCAAACTTTTATATAAACATCCCCAAAAGCGTACGCGAAGAAATATCTCAGTTTGTAAAAAAGAACAGCGCACGATACAGAAACAGACAGGAATGCCGTTCAGATTACTATCAAAATAAAGACGGAACATTTACGGTTGCACTCAAAATTTTGGCGCCAGTACAACCCGTACTCGATTTAAAATTCGTTGTACCGGATAAAAAAACCGCTAAAGCCATTTACAAAAAATGGGAAGAAAAAGCGGCGGACGTTTATTCGGTAATATATGAAAATCTTTGCGATTAGGTGATATAATGTTTACATATCAAACATCAGGAACATGTTCACAGAAAATTTCTTTTGAAGTTGACGAAAACAACAAATTACATAACGTAACTTTTTTAGGCGGCTGCCGCGGGAATACCCAAGGAGTTGCACGTCTTGCGGAAGGCAAAGATATAGACGAAGTGGAAGAATTGCTCTGCGGAGTACAATGCAGAAACAATACCTCTTGCCCCGACCAGCTTTCAAAAGCTATCGCGGCCTATAAAAAATCCATTTCAAACTAATAAAAACAAAAAAAGCGGGTCAAATGACCCGCTTTTAAATTACTTTATTTTATTCAAGCGTTTTAATTTCGCGCCTAATTATCCGTTATTAAAAAATCTTCGTTTTTAAAATTCGAATAATATCTGCCCTTTCCCGCAGTGAATTTTAAAACACAATAATCAGGGTCTGCTATCCCTTGTTTATAGTACATTTTATCACCAAAACGCCAAATTCTCTCTTTTGCTTCCGCCGTTTCCAAAACGTCAACTGTACCAGACAAGCACACTGCGCGATAAAATCTTTGGTCAACAAAATATAAACTTGCTTTAGGATTTTCACGCAGACATTTTACTTTATTCGACGACGTATTCGTTGAAAGATAAAAAACCTTTATGCCTTCTCTTTCACGCGGCTGCAACATTGCTCTTGTTTGAGGAAATCCGTTTTCGTCAATATAAGTAATAAAGCATTTTTTTTGTTTATCGGCAATAAGCCCGACTGTTTTTTGCACGTCTTTCATTTGTAAACTCCTTTATTTTTTTCAATTATGTGTAACACAGTACTACATAAATTTTATAATTTACTCAAAAAATCATAAAAATTATCCATATTGTTACCGTTCAGATCCAAATAATAACATCTCCCGTCATAACCTCGTTGCGAAGTATAACGGATAACGTTAAACCCGTAATAATTTTTATTTACGTTTACAAGTAATTTCTCAAACGGCATTTGCGAACGTTCGATTTGTTTTCCGAAACAAAATTCAACCCAAAGCCCGTGTTTCATTTCTTCAACAGTATAATTATTTATACTTACGCCGAACGCAGGCATCTGATATGAATTCTCAATAGTATTATTCCAGCATTCAAGAATTTTTTTGTAATTGTCATTTTCCGAAGAATACGTTACTTTCACGCCTTCGTTATAAACGTTGATTTCTTCAGCTTCGGTAAAAACATTCTGAATTTCCATAATAACCATATAAAGGCAGTTTTTGCCTTTTCTCCTTTTTTATACCTTTGCTTTAATATATTCGTCTATAGCCTTAGCCGCGGTTTTACCCGCTCCCATAGCAAGTATAACGGTAGCCGCGCCCGTTACGGCATCACCGCCGGCAAAAACCCCTTTTTTAGAGGTTTTGCCCGTTTGTTCTTCAACGATAATTCCTCCGTTACGGTTTACTTCAAGCCCGCAAGTAGTATTTTTTATCAAAGGATTCGGACTTGTTCCGATTGACATAATAACACAATTGATATCAATAATATATTCACTGCCTGCGATTTCTATCGGTTTCCGTCTGCCCCTTTCGTCTGGGTCTCCAAGCTTGCACTCAATAACCTTAAGACCGGAAACAAAACCGTTTTTAGGGTCATGTTTATCTTCCGAATTTTTATATCCGATAATTTCAACCGGATTGCGCAAAATTTCAAATTTAACGCCCTCTTCCATAGCGTGTTCAACTTCTTCTTTGCGCGCGGGAAGTTCTTCCATAGAACGACGATAAATTATGTAAACGTTTTCCGCCCCAAGTCTTAGAGCCGTTCTTGCGGCATCCATAGCAACGTTACCGCCGCCGATAACAGCAACATTTTTCGCGTGCATTACAGGCGTTTGCGAATTTGATTTATACGCTTTCATCAGGTTGGCACGCGTTAAAAATTCGTTAGCGGAATAAACGCCTTTTAAGCTTTCGCCCTTTATTCCCATAAATCTCGGCAAGCCTGCACCCGAACCGATAAAAACAGCCTCAAACCCATCTTCCAATAATTCGTCAACGTTAATTGTTTTACCTATTACAATGTTGGTTTGAATTTCCACACCGTATTTTTTCAACGTTTCTACTTCTTTATTTACAATTTCTTTTGGCAAACGAAATTCAGGAATACCATAAACAAGCACTCCGCCGGCAAGATGCAAAGCTTCGAAAACCGTTACCTTATAACCTTTTTTAGCCAAATCACCTGCACACGCCAATCCGGACGGTCCGGAACCGACGACAGCAACTCTGTGTCCATTTGTTATAGGTAAGTCCGGCTCACCCTTGAAATTAGTATTATGATAATCTGCAACGAAACGTTCAAGCCTTCCTATCCCAACAGGCTCAAACTTTATACCCAGCGTACATTTGCTTTCACATTGCGTTTCTTGCGGACAAACTCTCCCGCATACGGCAGGCAAAGACGAGCTTTGTGAAATAATATTGTAAGCCGCCTCAAAATCTTTCTGCTTGATTTTTGATATAAAATCGGGAATTGCAACGTTTACGGGACAACCTTCCACACAAGGACTGTTTTTACAATTCAAACAACGGCTTGCTTCCGTAACCGCAATTTCCGCAGAATAACCGAGAGCTACCTCTTCAAAATTTTTAGAGCGAATTTCCGCATTTTGAACGGGCATATCGTGTTTTTTAGGTAAAATAGCCATTATTTTACCTCCTTTTTGAAAAGATTACAGTTTTCATCTCTAGAATGTTTTTCAAATTCCGCATACATATCCGAACGCGCCATAGCCTCGTCAAAATCCACTTCAAAACCGTCAAAATCAGGTCCGTCAACACAGGCAAATTTTATCTTTCCGCCGACCGTAAGCCTACAGCCGCCGCACATTCCCGTACCGTCAATCATTATCGGATTCATTGATACCGTGGTTTTTACACCGTATGGTTTGGTTGTTGCAACTACGAATTTCATCATAATAAGCGGACCAATTGCTATAACTTCGTCATAATTTTCTCCATGTTCAATCGCCTCTTTTAAAGGGGCGGTAACAACCCCTTGCCTGCCGTAACTGCCATCATCAGTCATAATAGTAAGTTTATCGGAGCAAGCGGCAAATTCTTCTTCCAATATCAATAAATCTTTGTTACGGAAACCAACTATCGTATGTACCTCGCAACCGAGTTTATGCAATTTTTCAGCTATCGGCAAAACAATAGCGCATCCAACTCCGCCGCCGACTATACAAACCTTTTTCAGCCCTTCCGTGCGTGTCGCACAACCCAAAGGTCCGACAAAATCGGAAAGGCAATCGCCAACGTTCAATGAATTTAAACGCATAGTAGTTCCGCCGACAATCTGAAATATTATTCTCACTGTTCCCGCACTACGGTTGCATCCCGCCACGGTTAAAGGAATCCTCTCACCGTCATTGCCAACCCGCAAAATTATGAACTGCCCCGCTTCCGCCTTTTTTGCCACTAAAGGAGCATAAATATCCATTAATGTAACCGTAGGATTTAAAATGCGTTTTTTGACAATACGATACGGCGCGTTTTCGGAATTTTCGCCGAGGACTCTTTTTATCTTCTTTATATAAGCTAAGGGATAAGGAGCGGAAAACTCATCGGCAAACTCTATTTTCCGTACAATACCTACCTGTTCGCCGTTATGTCTGCCGAGCGGAGCCACAACGCTTGCGCCCTCTTTTATATCGGCAAACGAACAAAGATACCAATATGTCTGCCCCTTTACGTTGGGGTCTTTATCAAATTCAACCGCAGCAAAACACAATAAATCGTTCATAAGAAAATTATACAATATATTTTTTCTTTTGCAAAGAAAAAAAGGCTTGCCTTAAGCAAGCCTTTTTAAAATTATTCGTAATCTACAACGTCTATCCACCGGCGAAGGAACTCAACCTCGTTTGCAGGAGCTTTTACAAGGCGAGAAGCCGCAACAATCGGAATCCAGCGCTGAACATATTGAATTGCCGTATCGCTCTTTTTGCAATAAAGTTTCAAATACCTATCGCCAAGCTCTCTCTTGCCTGCAAGATAGAACAATAAATAACTTCTTGCAACGTCCGCAGAAGAATTACCCTGCGTTGCGTGCGACCAGTCGATAATATAAGGTGTACCGTCTTTTGTAATAATTATGTTTGTGGGGTTGAAATCTCCGTGGCAAAGACGGTTATGCTTATGCATAGAATCAAGACGCGTATGCAAATCATAACGCGTAGTTGCGTCAAGCTCTGTAGCGGAAATTTTCGCCTGCATTTTATCTGTAAGATTATTGAGCATAGGCGCTTTTTGCGAAAGCACTGTCATTTGCAAATCAACGAAAAGATTCAAATATTCGTCTTCTTTTTCCGGATGAGCGTCCATAAGCGATTGAAGAGTATTGCCCTCAATATAATCAAGAACAATCGCCCATTTACCATCTACAACCTGAACCGCCTGAAGTTTGGGAACGTTCAGATTAGTTTCTTCTACCTTTGCATGGTTTAACGCTTCATTTAAAATATTCGCTTTGGAATAATTTTCCTCAAATACTTTAATGAGCTTCCCTTCTTGCCTGTAAATCTTTTTATCTTCTCTTGAAAAGATTAATTTTGCATTGTTATTCATATTTTCCTCCTTATTTTCCGTAGTAAGCGTTAAGATACATCTGCTTGATTTCTTCAAACAGCGGATATCTGGGGTTTGCCCCCGTACACTGGTCGTCGAACGCTTGTTCTACCATTTCGTCAAGGCGGTCAAGGAAGTTCTTTTCGTCTATACCGTAATCCTTAATCGTCTTTTTAATGCCGACCTGCGCCTTTAATTTATCTATTGCCTTTATTAAATTTGAAACCTTCTCCGCATCAGTTTTACCGCCCAAACTTAAAACTTCGGCAACCTCGGCATATCTTCTCAAAGTTTTAGGGTATGCATATTGACTGAACGTTCCCATTTTTGCGGGAACTTCCGCAGAGTTGAATTTAATAACTTCGTCAATCATAAGCGCGTTTGCAACGCCGTGGGGTAAATGATGGAACGCACCGAGTTTATGCGCCATAGAGTGGCATACGCCGAGGAAAGCGTTTGCAAAAGCCATACCAGCCATGGTTGCGGCGTTAGCCATTTTTTCCCTTGCAACAACGTCTGTTTGTCCGTTTTCATAAGCTGCGGGCAAATATTCAAATATTACTTTCAAAGCCTGCAAAGCAAGTCCGTCGGTATAATCTGTAGCCATTACGGAAGCGTAAGCTTCAAGCGCGTGAGTAACAGCGTCGATACCAGAAGCCGCAGTCAAACCCTTAGGCGCAGACATATGCAAATCGGTATCTATAATAGCCATATGGGGAAGAAGTTCATAATCGGCTAAAGGATATTTAACTCCAGTCTTTTCGTCTGTGATTACCGCAAAAGGCGTTACCTCTGAACCGGTTCCCGCCGAAGTGGGAATAGCGATAAAGTAAGCTTTTTCTCCCATTTTGGGGAATGTGTATATTCTCTTTCTGATATCCACGAAACGCATTGCCATATCAAGGAAATCAACTTCGGGATGTTCATACATAACCCACATAATCTTTGCCGCGTCCATTGCACTGCCGCCGCCAAGCGCGATAATCGTATCGGGTTTGAACGCTGCCATCTGCTTAGCGCCTTCTATTGCACACGCAAGCGTGGGGTCGGGTGCAACGTCAAAGAAAATATTGTGGTCAATTCCCATCTGGTCAAGTTTATCCGTTATGCACTTAGTAAATCCGTTCTGATATAGGAAGCTATCCGTAACAACGAAAGCCTTTTTCTTGCCCATAACGTTTTTAAGCTCGTCAAGAGCAACGGGCAGACATCCTCTCTTTGTGTATACTTTCTGGGGCGCTCTGAACCAAAGCATATTCTCTCTCCTTTCCGCAACGGTTTTAATATTCAAAAGGTGTTTTACTCCTACGTTCTCCGAAACGGAGTTACCGCCCCAGCTGCCGCAACCGAGCGTCAATGACGGCGCAAGTTTGAAGTTATATAAATCACCGATACCGCCGTGTGACGAAGGCGTATTCACAAGAATACGGCAGGTTTTCATTCTTTCGCCGAATTCTCTGATTTTTTCCGTACCGGAAACAGTATTAATATAAAGCGACGAAGTATGACCGTAACCGCCGTCTGCAATAAGCTTTTCCGCTTTATCAAGCGCATCCGTAAAGTTCTTTGCTTTATACATTGCAAGTACGGGAGAAAGTTTTTCGTGCGCAAACTCTTCGGAAAGTTCAACGCTTTCCACTTCGCCTATTAAAATTTTTGCTGTTTGGGGAACATTCACACCCGCAAGCTGGGCAATTTTATAAGCAGGCTGACCAACAATGCGCGCGTTAAGCGAGCCGTTTATTATTATGGTTTTTCTTACTTTTTCAAGCTCTTCGCCTTCAAGCAAGTAACAACCGCGGTCGGCAAACTCTTTTTTTACTTTATTATAAATTTTATCCGCAACGATTACGGACTGTTCGCTTGCGCAAATCATACCGTTATCGAATGTTTTGGAATGAATTATAGAGTTAACCGCAAGGAGAATATCCGCGCTTTCATCAATAACCGCAGGAGTATTTCCCGCACCTACGCCGATTGCGGGTTTACCGCTCGAATATGCAGCTTTAACCATACCGGGACCGCCCGTTGCAAGAATGGTATCAACGGACTTCATTAAAAGGTTTGTCATATCAAGGCTGGGAACATCTATCCAGCTTATAATACCTTCGGGAGCACCCGCCTCAACGGCTGCCTCATATATAACCTTTGCTGCCGCAATAGTAGAATTTTTTGCACGAGGGTGCGGGCTGAAAATACAGCCGTTACGCGTTTTTAAACACAAAAGCGCTTTGAATATTGCAGTTGACGTAGGATTAGTTGTGGGAATAACAGCGCCGATTATACCGATAGGCTCTGCAATCTTTATAGTGCCGTAAGCTTTATCCTCTTCTATTATACCGCATGTTTTTACATTTCTGTAAGCGTTGTAAATATATTCCGCGGCATAATGGTTTTTAATAACCTTATCCTCGGCAACACCCATACCAGTTTCTTCAACAGCAAGCTTTGCAAGAGGAATCCTCGCTTTGTTTGCCGCAGTTGCGCAGGCAAGAAAAATTTTATCTACTTGCTCTTGCGTGTACGTCGCGTACTTTTCCTGTGCTTTGCGGACGCGGGCGATTTCGCTTTCAAGCTTTTCTACTCCGTCACAAATTCCATAACTTAATTTGAAATCCATATTTGCTCCTTTTTAAATATGTAAATTACAGTTTTAATTAGATAATCTTTAATCGATAAAAGTTTATCAAATTAAATTTTGTTTTGCAACGGTACAACAGCAATTTTTTGCAAAACTCTAAATTTGTTAATAAATATAATATTAAGTTATTATGTAACATAGGCAAATACACTGTTTGATTATTGCCTTTTTACTGTTTAATATTGCAACTTTTGACTTGACAAAAGATATTTTTTTTATTATACTTCTATTGTTTTTTTGCGGACGTGGCGAAATTGGCAGACGCGCAGGTTTCAGGTTCCTGTGGGCAACCATGGGGGTTCAAGTCCCTTCGTCCGCACCAAGACAGACAGAGATTGAACCTTAGATACGTATTTGTAAACGGGGTTGCGGGCTTTGTCGCAAAAAGGTAAAAGTAAAACGGCAATGAGTTTAGGCTCGTTGCCGTTTTACTATCTCCCACCCAAGAGAACCCACCCTAATGGGCATAAAACAAAATAAATACTTTTCGTCATAGATTTACAATATTCTCCGTTTTTTACGCCAAAAGTGTTACAGTGTTACATAGTGGCGTAGGTAATACTATACGCCACTGCGGGCGGCTGTCGCCGCCCGCATATTGCCGTAAATATGTTACACGTTACGGGGTGAACTGGTAATACTAACAGTTCACCCCGTAATTTAATTATAAAGTGGATTTGTCTAAAAACATATAGTATAAATGTTTACTATATTCTTGCCAATAAATATTGTATTCGTTAAGGAATGATAGTTCTGTAAAACCCGCAGCACACGTTTGACTTTTTAATTTATTATTTAAACAGAAATCTAAAACTTGATTTGCCGGTATTGTTCGATTATGTCGCAACGAATAATTAGAAAATAATGTTCCTTGCTTAAAACCTTTGAGATAATACAAATCATTTGTTAATAATACGGAATTGTGACAATTCAGATGAATTGCGGTTTTTAGGTATAAATGCCGATATTATTTTTTTGCCAGGACATACAAGCGACCAAATGGGATTACTGTTTGACGACGGCGCTTTTTTCTGCGGCGACGCGGTAATGAACGGTTTTCCGAGCAAACATAAAATCATTATTTTTGTTGAAAACTTAAACGATTATAAACAAACCTGGGACAATATAATCGAAAATAGAAAGATAAAAACGCTTTATCCTGCACACGGAAAGCCTTTTGATACAGCACTGATAAAAAAGAACAGACGTTATCTCAACAAAATTAAATTACGCAAACTAAAACAATTGTAGATAAACACATATGTTTTTTCATTTTTTCAATAAAAATGTTTACAAGCCTGACATAAAGTGATAATATTTTTGTTATGAAACGTTTTGTAAACGTAAGAATTCCCGTTTTATTTGCATGCTCGCTATCACTTGGCATTGCTGCGGGATATTTTTTCGATTTTTACAATGCGGATACTTTGTATTTATTGGCGGCTATCCCCGCAGCCGCCTTGCTTTTCATAATTTCGGTTTGCATCAAGAAACCGAAAATTTTTATTTTTACCCTTATTTTTATTGGATTATTTATTGCCGGAACGTTTAATTCTTATTGCCGACTTCAAGATTTCGGCAAATATGACGTAAAAGATGACCATCCTATGGTTATAAGCGGCACGGTAATAGAAAAAGGCGAAACTTCTTACGGGGAATACATAATTATTGACAAAGCAAACGCGGAAAGATTTATTCTAAGCGGAAAAGTTAAAGTATATTTACCCGAAGTATACGGAGAATTTTGCGATATCGGTTATACCGTAGAATTTTTAGGTCAGCTAACATTCGGAGACGTTTACCCTTTTGGGAAACTGAACTATAACGCCGAAGAAAATATAAAGTATACATGCAGTGTTTACGGAACAATATATTCAGAATACGGATATTCTTTTTTCGGAAATATACGGTCGCGTATAAGAGACGCTCTTTACGATAATCTTGACAAAGACACCGCCGCTATTTGCTATGCTATGCTTGTAGGAAACACACAGGGAATAGATACGGAAACAATGCAAAGCTTCAGATTTGGCGGTATTGCGCATATCTTTGCCGTTTCGGGCTTGCATATCGGGCTCGTTTTCGGCATAGTTTCTCTTTTATGTAAAAAATTAAAACTCAATAAATATGCAGGCGCAATTTTAAGCATAGGTCTTATTGTTTTTTATTCGGCAATTTGCGGGTTTTCGCTTTCTTCCGTACGAGCGGTAATTATGTGCGGCGTAGGCGCAATAACCCAGCTCTTTCATTTAAAACGCGACGGGCTCAATTCGCTTGCTTTCGCCGTAATTATAATTTTACTTATTACTCCGCTTAGCTTGTTTTCTTTAGGATTTCAACTTTCGGTTTGTTCTGTCGGCGGTATTTTTCTATTTTCAAATAAAATCAAAAAGCTTTTAATTAAATTTAAATCTCCGCGCAGCATTGCTGGTTCTATCGGAACTTCTTTCGGGGCACAACTTGGAACTTTGCCCGTTATGATGAGCGGGTTCGGATATATAAGCGGCGCCGGACTTTTGCTGAATATTATTGTAATTCCCGCGATTTCATTATTGTTTATGCCGCTTTTTATATTTACCATGCTTTCAGCGGCAATCCCACAAACAGGCGCAGTTCTGACCTATACTGTTTTACCTTTGGAAGCGATTTTATCTTTTTTAGTTTCGTCAGGATTTGAAAACGCGCTTATACGCGGTTTTGGCTCAGGGCTGTTTGCATTGTTCTACTATTCCGGAATGACGATATTTTCTGATAAATTTAACGTAAAATTCACCCCCCGCGCCATTATTTCCGCCTCGATTTTAGCAGGGCTTGCGCTCTTTGTAATTTGCCAGACGTACTCGCCGTCCGTCGGACATAAAATTATTGTAAACGGCTATCAGAACGGCGGCAGCGTTATTGTAAAATCCCGACAGGGTTCTGTGCTTATCATAACCGAAGAAGCAAATTCTTCACACGTACTGGACGATTTAGGCGACAACTATTCTTTGGGTTTAAGCGGAGTTATCATTCTCGGCGGAGAAGAATGCGTATCTGCTTACAATCCTGATTTTAATTGCAAAGACGTATATGTGTGCAGTCTTTATATTCCAGTTCAGCCATACAAAAATATTACCGTGCATTATGAAAAAGAATTTTCGGTAGGCGGTTTACATTTTGAATACGTCGACGGCAATAATATTATTTTTTATTCAGACGGAATAACTGTAGGCGTTTCCGCGAGTAAAGAAATTCAAATTGAAAAATGCGATATTCTCATATCCCGTTATCCTAATTTTAATACCGTAACATATGACTTTTTCTGCGATACAAAACATACCGCATATTTTGCACTGGACGGATATTTTTACAACTGTTACGAATACGGCGAAATAGTATACCGCACTTATTTGGGTGAAATTACTTACCGTCGCCCGCTAAAACATTAAAAAACGTATTATAAAATACTTAAATTTTTTAAAACTATACTTTTAATCGGAGTATCACGATGAAGAGAAGTCAAAAACTGCATGCTTTCAGCTGGTTAGGAGTGATTCTATCTATTATAGTGCTTGCTATATTTGGATTTATCGGTGCGAAGGCTACTTTAGATTATATTTACTGTAAAGAGCTTCAGGCGACAGTAGATAAGGGCGTTATAGTTGAAGGCAAAATCACTGATTTAGTTCATCGCGCTGTTTCAGTTGGTAGCGGAACTACCTATTACATTAGATATCGCTATACAGATAAACTCGGCTTAATATACGAAGGATATTGCGGTAACGGCACTTATAGTACCGAAGCAGAAGACCTTAAACGTATAGGCGAAAAGATTGAGATTTACATCGGCTTAAACGATAAAGGGCAGCCTTTAAGTTGGCCAGTGAGTTATGGATCGAAAATTAGTGTTAGTACAGATATTGCACTAATGAGTGTTTTTTACTCGGCTATTGTACTTTACATTATTGCCGTTATTTTATATTGCTTGTTCTTTTATAATAAATTGCCTGTTCGGAAAAAGAAATTCGATAATACTGAAAATAAAGAATAAAAACAAGCGGGTTTGTATACAAACCCGCTTGTTTTATCCTATTTGAAAATTACAAATTTAAAAATTAAAGTTTTTAATTAATAAACAACAAAAACCGCATCGCATCGTTTTTATGCTTATTTGCCGTATTTCTTTTCTATATCGGATATTTTATCTACACGGCGCTGATGTCTGCCGCCTTCAAACTTTGTTTTAAGGAAAGTATCTGCAATTTTAAGCGCATAGCCCTCCCCGACGACCTTTTCACCGAGCGCCAGCATATTTGCATTGTTGTGCAGCCTTGTAAATTCCGCACAATAACTATCGTGGCAATGGGCGCAGCGAACACCGGGAACTTTATTCGCAACGATTGAAACGCCTATACCCGTAGAACATACAACAATCCCCATTTCGCAATTTCCGTTAGCAACGGCTTCCGCTGCGGGAAGAGCAAAATCGGGATAATCGCAACTATCTGCCGTATTTGTACCGAAATCCACAGGTTCAAATCCGTTTTCTTTGAGATGCGCAATTAATTTGTTTTTTAAATTAAGACCGCCGTGGTCGCATGCAAGAGCTATTTTCATAATTAATTCTCCTCTACGTAAGTTTTAATATAATTTTTTATTACGATATCGCAAGCGCGGGAAATCGCGTCGCGCGTTACCCGATACATATCGAGAGTACAGCCATAAGGGTCTGGAATATCATAACCGCACAAATCTTTTATGCAGTAAACGTTTCCGCACGCTTCAAGCATCTTTCTTTGACTTTCCGTCATGCAAATTACTATCGTGCTGTTTTCTATAAGTTTTTGAGTAAGTTGGCGAGGAACAAACTTTTCAACGGAAATACCGACCTCCTCAAGCGCGGTTTTACTGTTCTGACTGATTGTGCCGCCGACTTCGGCCTGTATTCCGCACGACGAAACATCCCACCATCTTATTTTATTGCGTTTTATTTTATTGCGCAACAGCAACTCCGCCATAGGGCTACGGCAAGTATTGCCCGTGCACACAAACAGTATTTTTTTTCTCTTCATTATCCTTTTGCGCAAGCCTTTGAAAGTCTGTTCATAACCCCGACCATAATCCCATCCTGCTTTTCTGGTGCGACAGCGATTATAAGTTCTGCCTTTTCTTCGCCTTCTCTTAATTTTGAATAAAGGTTCGCCGCTATTTCGCTTTCGGTTTTACCGAGGTTTAAAACGTTTTCTGCGTTTATTTTTTCGGCAGTGACGCCGTCACACAGAATAAAGGCTTTTACCCCCTTGTTTATTTCGGTTTTATATTCTTCCTCCGCGCGAGAAATCTCATTGTAAGAAAACAAAACCGTACGGCACACGGGAGAATAATGCTTATATTTCATCCCCGGAGAAAGCGCGCGCATTCCGTCTTTATAAACATATTCTTGACAATCGCCCGCAACCTGCGCTATCATATCGCGAGTTATCAGCCCGTTGCGCAATATTACAGGAACATCTCCAGTACAGTCCAAAACGGTGCTTTCTATTCCGCCGATACTATTACCGCCATTTAAAATAAGTTGAATTCTGCCGTTTAAATCCTTTAAAACGTGTTCCGCAGAAGTCGGACTTACATGTTTAGATACATTTGCTGAAGGCGCGGCTATCGGAAGATTTACGTATTTTAAAAACTTTTGCGCGCCTTCGTGCGACGGTATGCGGATTGCAAGCGTATCAAGCCCGCAGGATACCGTTTTGCTCACTTTTCCGCGGCTTTTATAAACCATAGTCAACGGACCGGGCAAAAAAGCTTTTGCCAACAATTTTGCATATTCCGGGATATCTTTTACGAGCGTATTTATATCATAATCTTTATGAACGTGAACAATCAAAGGATTGTCGTTGGGTCTGCCCTTAATTTTGAAAATGCTTTCAACCGCCGCAGTATCAAACGCATTTGCACCTAATCCGTAAACAGTTTCCGTAGGCATACCAACAACGCCGCCGTTCAGTATTATCTCTTTTGCAAGCCTTAAAGAATTTTCGTCGATTTGTAAAATTTGCGTATCCATAATTTAGAACGGAGGCTCCTCGTCGGGAGGCGGAGCGTCCTCTTCCGTCAAAGGAGCGACATCGTCTCTCACGGATTTCGGCGGACGCGTCTGGCTTGCCCGCTCCTCCATAGATTCGTTTAATTCGGGATTGACAAACTTTGTCAACTCGCCCTTAAAGCGCAGAGGTATTCTTTCAAGCCCGCCGTTTCTGTGTTTTGCGATATTAAGGAACGCCTGACCTTTAACCACCTTTCCGCTGGCGATTTCCGCGTCGGTTGCAGTTACGTCGGGGCGTGAAATGAACATAACCATATCCGCGTCCTGCTCGATTGCTCCCGACTCTCTCAAATCCGAAAGCTGCGGTTCGCCCGACTGAATACGGCGCAACTGTGAAAGTGCGATAACGGGAACATTAAGCTCCTTTGCCATAATCTTCAAATCGCGGGTAATGGAAGCGACTTCCTGAACACGGTTTTCTTCCCCGCCTTTTTTACCGCTTGACATAAGCTGAATATAGTCTATCATTACAAGGTCGAGTTCGCCGTTGTTTCTCGCCTTGATTCTGCGGCATTTGGAAAGTATCTCCGCTGGAGTAACGCGCGAAGAATCGTCTATATTTATACGGCATTTTCTAAGGCGTTCTATACTCTTTGCAAGCTTTTTCCAGTCGTTGTCTGTGAGCTTGCCCGAAAGCGCGGCAGACATGCTTACTTCCGCGTTTGAACAAAGCAACCTTTGTATAATCTGAACTTCGGGCATTTCCAAAGAGAAAA
Organism: uncultured Christensenella sp.; assembly: GCA_910577375.1. Classification (GTDB taxonomy): domain Bacteria; phylum Bacillota; class Clostridia; order Christensenellales; family Borkfalkiaceae; genus Coproplasma. The sequence goes on along the minus strand of CAJTLT010000001.1, from coordinate 214,499 downwards.
CCGCGCATACTTTATTTTCAACTACGGCGGCATGCTCAATCATATTCATTGCAATGGAAGTTTTTCCCATACCGGGGCGGGCGGCAAGCACGATTAAATCCGATTTCTGCAAACCGTTTGTAAGCTGGTCAAAACGGTGAAAACCTGTTGACACGCCGCGGTAAGCATCCTTATTGCGGGCAAGATTTTCAAACTTTTCTTTTACCAAATCAATGCCGTCGCTCGTACGTATATCTTTAACCGTTGAAGAATCGTTAACCTGCGATACCGAATATACCTTTTCTTCCGCAAACTGAACGCTCTTTACGCAGTCGTCGCTGGATTTTGCAAAATCAATAATTTCCCGCGCCGCGCGTATGAGATTACGGTTTATGCTGTCGCGTTTAACTATATCAAGATAATATTTATAATTAGCTGACGACGGAGTAACCTGAACAAGTTCCGTAAGATAAGAAATACCGCCGGCTTTTTGCAAATTTCCGTCGCCTTCAAGATTATCGGAAAGCGTAACAAAATCAACGGGTTTTCTTTCCGCAAACGTAAGCTTTATAGCCGAAATTATATATTTGTGCGAATCTTGATAGAAATCCTCTTCAGTAAGGCTGTCCAACACTTCCGGAAGAATTTCATTATCAATCAGCATACACCCGAGAAGAGCTTGCTCCGCATCCAGATTGTTGGGCATTACATTTGTTTTATCTGCCATAGTATTTTAAACCCGTTATATGTTCATTAATTTTTCAAATTCAGTGAGAGTTTCGCTAAATTCCGCCATTGCAACCTCAAAGGGTTTTGTTGAAGATAAATCCACTCCGGCAAGTTTCAAAAGCGACACGGGGTCCGTAGAGCCGCCCCCCGAAAGAAATTCAAAATAATCTTTTACCGCAGGTTCTCCCTCGGAAAGAATACGTTTTACTATATTGATTGCCGCCGTTATACCCGTGGCATATTTATAAACATAAAACGCGCGGTAAAAATGCGGGATTCTCGCCCATTCGCAAGAAATATTATAATCGTATTCCATAGCTTCGCCGTAGTATTTTTTATTGAGATTTTCATATAATCCGCAAAGCTTTTCTTTTGTTAAAGGTTCTCCCTTTTCAGCAAGCGAATGCGCCTCGCTTTCAAATTCAGCGAACTGAGTTTGTCTGTGCAAAGTGGCACGAATACTGTCAAGATAATAATTTAAAAGATATTTTTTAACGCTCTCGTCCTTTGCTTCTTTAAGCATATATTTCAAGAGCAACGTTTCGTTAACGGTGCTTGCAACTTCGGCAACAAAAATTTTATACTGGCTTTTTGCATACGGCTGATTTTGCTGTGAAAAATATGTGTGCAAAGCATGCCCCATTTCGTGGGCGATTGTAAATACTTCGTGCAAAGTGCGTTGATAATTCAACAAAACATATGGATGACAATCCGGACAGCCTATACTGTATGCGCCGTTCCTTTTACCCTCTGTTTCTTCAACGTCGAGCCAGCGTTCTTCGTAACCTTTGCGCAAAAGAGCCTGATATTCTTTACCGAGAGGCTCAAGCCCTTTTATTACGAGTTCATAAGCTTCGTCGTAAGAATATTCCACGTTAACGCCTTGAATAAGCGGCGCATAAATATCGTAAAAATAATGTTTGTCGTAACCTAAAATCTTTTTTCTGTCCGAGATATAGCGGTGCATTGAGGGAAGATTTTCATCTATGGCTTTTATAAGATTATCATAAACTTTTCTGTCTACGTCTTCAGCAAACAACGCATGTTCAAGACAAGAATTATATTTATAAACCTTGCTCAAAAATACGTCTTTTTTTACGTTTCCGCTATAAACCGACGTAATTGTATTAATCAGCGACGTATACGCAGAATAATACTTTTCATAGCATTCTTTTCTTTTTTCTCTGTTATCGGAATGAAGAATTATTCCATATAATCCATGGCTTAAATTTACCGTTTCTCCGTTCCACTCTATTTCCGGCAAAGGCAAATCAAGATTATCAATCATTGAAAAGTTTTCATAAAACCCGTCGAGAATTTCTCCGGACATACCTATAATCTTTTCTTCCGGCTGCGAAAGCGTATGCGGTTTACGGGCAATGATTCTCTTTAATTCATAATCGTAATCGGAAAAGCGTTCGTCTTTCAACAACGATTTTAAATAACTTTCCTTTTGTTCGGACATTTCCGGCTCAAAAAACGAAAGCTCGGTTGCGCACTTTGTTACCAAAGAACAAATTTTTAAATAATATGCGGAATATTTGGAATCGCCTATGTTTTCGTCATGCCGCATATGGGCATAAACGTATAATCTTTCCAAAGCTTTATTACAATCGTCGTTTTTCTTTAAAAACTCCAACAGCGTATCGGCATTTGAAAGTTTACCCGCATAATCCGAAAAATTCAAAGATTTTTCCGTATTTTCAAATGTTGTTTCCCATTCTTTATCGGTAGAAAAAATATCTTCAGTTTTCCATTTGTATTTTTCTTTTACTTGCTCTCTTTTCATTGCTAACCTCAGTTTTTATTTGAATGTATCGGAGCGGGAATAAGTCCGCCGCGGGAAATGAATTTTTCCGCGCTTTCATTATGAACAGCCATTATTGGCGCTCTGCCGAGAAGTCCGCCGAAATTCACCTCGTCCCCCACTTTTTTGTTTGGTGCGGGAATAATGCGCACCGCCGTAGTTTTATTGTTTATCATTCCTATAGCCGCTTCGTCCGCAATTATGGCGCTTATCGTGCTTGCGGGTGTATCTCCCGCAACGGCTATCATATCCAAACCGACGGAACATACCGCAGTCATAGCTTCAAGCTTGTCTATTTTAAGCGTTCCACGTTCGGCCGCCTCTATCATTCCTATATCTTCCGATACCGGTATAAACGCTCCTGAAAGTCCGCCTACACGCGAACTTGCCATAACTCCGCCCTTTTTAACCGCGTCGTTAAGCATCGCAAGACAAGCCGTAGTGCCGTGTGTTCCCACGCTTTCAAGCCCCATTTCTTCCAGAATTGCGGCGACCGAATCGCCCCTTGCCGGCGTAGGAGCAAGCGACAAATCAACTATACCGAATTCCGCATTAAGACGTTTTGCCGCCTCTTTTGCTATTATTTGACCTGCTCTTGTAATTTTAAACGCAGTACGCTTAATCATTTCCGCCAAATCGGACAAATCGGACTGCGGTATACTTTCGATTGCATGCTGAACAACTCCGGGTCCTGAAACGCCTACGTTTATAACCGTTCCGCTCTCACCTACCCCGTGAAAAGCGCCCGCCATAAAAGGATTATCTTCGACGGCATTACAAAAAACCACAAGTTTGGCGCAACCGAAACCGCCGCTCTTCGCAGTATTTGCCGCGGTCTTTTTTATTATTTCGCCCATAAGCTTAACAGCGTCCATATTAATACCTGATTTCGAAGAACCGATATTTACAGACGAACAGAGCCTTTCGGTTGACGCAAGGACCTCGGGAATACTTAAAATAAACTGTTTTTCATAATCCGCCATACCCTTATGGACAAGCGCGGAATAACCGCCGATAAAATCTATCCCAACAGTTTTTGCCGCATCGTCCAAAGCTTTTCCTATAAGAGCGGATTTATCCGCGAACGGCGCGCAAACCAAACTTGCGGGGGTAACCGAAACGCGTTTATTTACAATTGGAATTCCATATTCGAGGGAAAGTTCTTTTGCAACTTTAACTATATTTTCCGCTTTTTTACAAACGGTATCATAAATATTTTTTGCTGTTTTTTCCGCTGTTTCTCTAATACACGGCAACAAAGAAACACCCATTGTTATCGTTCTGATATCCAGATGTTCTTTTTCTATCATATTTACCGTTTCAAGAACGTCGTTAGTATTGAACATAAATCCCCTTAAACGTTGTGCATTGCGTTAAAAATCTCTTCATGCTGAACATGAACGGACATACCTATTTGATTTCCCAATACCGAGCATTCTTCCGAAAGCCCTGCCAACGCAATTGTTGATTTGGATACGTCTACAAGCATTATCATTGCAAAGTAATCCTGCAAAATCGTTTGACTGATATCGAGAATATTTACGTTTCTTTCCGCAAGAAAAGTGCTGATTGTTGAAATTATTCCCGTTTTATCTTTACCTACCACAGTTAAAACAGCGCGCATGATTTCTCCTTGTACGGTTTCAAATTATTGTTTCCGCTTAAACCGCGTTATTTTCCGAAAATTGTGAAATTGAAAAAAGTATATACAGACGTTGTGAATTCTTTTATATTGTAAGACCATTGCGGCATAACCCCGACGAGATTTTTCATAGGATAATCCCCGCAGTCACGGCTGTCTGTACTGTTATCTCTGTTATCTCCAAGCAAAAACATACAGTTTTCTTTAACGGTATGTTCTTCAAAGTTGCTGTTTTCAAGGTCAATATTATCGAAATCAAGATAACTTTCGTTAACTTCTTTTCCGTTAAGATAAAGTATACCATGCTTTATTTCAACTTTGTCGCCGCCGAAAGCTATTGCGCGTTTTATTATATTTCCGCGTTCCGTATATCCGTCGATACCGTTCGCCTCACGGTAAACGACAACTATATCGCCGTAATCCGGTTTGGCAAATCTGTTTACGTAAATAAAATCGCCGCCTGAACTATCTTCTCTTACCGCGCCCGTCAACGTCGGCTGCATAGAAATGTTGACAACGTATATTCCCATAAAAAACACATTGAAAAGCACTTCTATAAACAGCAAAATACACAGAACAAAAATTGCAACGTTCAAAAGCGCGCCGAAAAGTATCGGACGTTTATTGGCATACAGTTTGCCGCCAACTTCTGTTAAATTGTCACCGTCAGCCTTAAATTCATTCACTGTTGAGGGAATTCCACTCCTTAAAGCCACATTATATTGTTAACAGCATATTTTACCGGACAATCCAATTCAAAATTCAAGTCGCCGGTAAAATCGTTGAGCGGAACTCCGCCCGCATTTTTAAACAGCTTGCTTTCCAAAACCGTACTCTGCCAAACGCCGCCGGTAACGGGAACGGTTGCAACATAGTTTTCTCCGGAAGCTAAATCTTTTACAGTTAACGTAAATACCGAAGTCGTATCACAAAACAAATCAATTGAAAGTACGTTTCCGCCGATCGGAGAAAATCTGGGGTTTGTAAATCTGTTAGAAGCAAGCCCGCATTCGGAATAAAGCCCTTTTACTCCTTTAGCTTTTACCACAAGCTGAGGCAAAGCCGTTTCGTCATAGAGAAAAATTCCGCCTGCGCTGTAACGTTTGAAATCGGCAACGGAAAACCCGTCTGTTCCGTATTTGTCCGAATACATAACGCGGCATTTGGGTTGCATATTTTTAAATTTGCCGCTGATTTTTTTAACCACTATCTTTGACCAGCTTACAAAGCCGTTTGCGTAACGGACGCTGCAAAGCACGAAAATGGTAGTGGTTTTTTCATAAATATTAAGATAAAATTCTCTTTCGTTCAGAGAAATTCTCTTCTTTTCGGGGCAAACGCTCCATTCGCGCAAAGAAGAATCGATGCAGTCTTCCGCGAGATACATCTGGCAATCTTCAACAGTGCCTTGATTATCCGAAACCGAACGGACTATCAGATTTTGTTCACTGTCTACTTCAACGGTTATTTCCGCAGATTTGGGAATAAATACCTGTCTGTTTTTAAGCGTTTTATCAAGCATCAAAAACATATCGGCTGTGCCGCTTGCAGATATGCTTGCATTACTCTTCATCGAATATGAAATTGCGCTGCCCGAAATAAATTCGGGGTTTATTCTTGAAAAAGTATCGTAAGCTCTGTCATAATCAAAATCGGGGTCGTTAGTGGAACAAAGCATCAACACGGGGCATTTCACATAAGGTGCGTAAGCCTGAGAATCTATGCCCGCAATAAAACGGTATCTTTCTTCGTCAAGCGTTGTTTCTTCGGAGACGTATTTGCTTATTCCCCTGTATGAAATCCAGCCTGCAGCACAGACGGGAATTATACACTTAAACTGCCCCGCAACACCGAGTTTCCAAGCAATTTCTCCGCCGTCTCTTATGCCCGTTACGGCAATTTTATCGTTTTTTATTCTTTCTTCAAGATATTTACGTGCATACAGACCAACCGCAACCCATTCATACCAACTGGTTTTATCGGCGCTGTCGTCAACATAATCTTTGAATCTTCCGCATTTTGCAGTATTGGCATATACCACATCATCAGGATATTGTGTATAGAAGTCGCAGTTTTCCCATTCACCGCGGTAATCAACCATCAAAGCCGAATAACCGCGTTTTACAAAGAACTTCAAAATTTCCACGTCGATTGTATCGGAACTGTCGGGAAGAATAAGAACGGTTTCTGTCGAAGGATTTACAGTATCGCTTGCAAACGCCGCCGCAATTTTTACTCTTCCGCTCCTCGTTTCCCTGCCTTCAAACGTTACTCTTTCGATTTTTACTCCGCTGTAAATACTTTCAAACAGTTTGTTCGCGTTTACGGGAAGCGAACAATCAAAATTATTCCAAAGCGAAACAGGCGTTAAAATTTTAGGCAAATCTTTACTCCTCAGCAACTTACCGTAACGGTGGAACCGTGGTTTTCGGTTGCTTTATTAACTATAATTTTATTGGCTATTCTGTATTTCAGTTCTTCTATATGACTGATTACGCCAATAGTAAAAGATGAACTTTTAAGTTTTTCCAAGGCGTTCATAACCGTGTCTACAAGCGTGCCGTCCAACGTTCCGAAACCTTCGTCGAGAAAGAAAAATTCAATAGACTTCATAGATTTGGAACAAATCGTTTGGGAAAGCGCGAGCGCGAGCGAAAGCGAAACCAAAAACGTTTCACCGCCGGAAAGAGTATTTACTCCGCGCAGATTTCCGCAGTTAAAATTATCTCCTACGGCAAAATTGTTTTCTTTATAGATGAGAAAATATCTCCCGCTCGTCAGATTTAAAAGAGTTGACGAAGCAAGCGCCGAGATATCGGAAAGATATTCGTTTGCAATATATTCAAGAAACTTATTGCCTTTGGTAATTTCTTTGAGCTGTGCAAGAAGATTTCTTTCTTTTTGAACTACCGCAAACTCTTTAAGAATTTCCGACTTTTCTTTCAATCGCTTTTCAATGGATTTTCTTTCACTTTCAAGCACTGCAAGTTTATTTGAAATTTCCGCTACAATAGCATATATAGCCGACTTTTCACGCTCTGACGCATCCAGAACTTCTTTTGTAGCAGTAAAAATATCCTCTGATTTTTCAAGCTCTTTTTTTCTTGAAGAAAGCGCCGCAAATTGCGTTTCAAATTTTGACACCTCGTTTTCGGCGTCGTTAACGTCTTTAAATTTTTCAAAAAGAGCTCGGCAATTTTCAATACTTTTAAGCTGATTTTCTTTTATTGCGTTTTCAAGTTTTTTATCCAAATTCAAGTATTCGCTTTGTGCGGCAAGCAACAGACCTTCCAAACGTTCTTTTGATACGATAAGACCGTTCTTTGAAACGTTAAGAGCCTCCAGTTTAGAAGAAAGAGAAAGTTTTTCCGCACGCAAATCGGAAAGCTTTTGCGCATTTGCATTTACGGTTTTTTGATAATCTTTATTATCCTCGCCGAATATAAGTTTCAATTCCTCACTTAATTCATCGGCACGCTGTCTTAAATCTTTTCCGTCTTTCAATGCCGTTTCGATTTCATTTTGTTTGACGGTAATATCTGCAATTAATTTTTGCAAACGGGCATTTGCGTTGTTATATAACTTTGATTTCTCTTCCCGCTCTTTATCGGCATTTTGCAAATTTTCAAGTTGCTTAAATATTGCTTCCGTTTTAAAATCACGAACGTCTACAAGCCTTTGCTTATATTCGTCAAGTTTTAATTTCAACTCACCGCTGACGTAATTGTAAAGCGGAGCGTCTTCTTCAAATATTTTAACGTTGCCGTAAAAATTTGCAAAATAATCAAGGTTTGCCGCATATTCCTCTTTCAATACCGCGCCCTTGAACTCAACGCCGATTAAACGCATTATATCTTTCGCGGAACAATCTTCCAGCTCTTTTTTTATTTTTGCCGTTTGCTCTTCCGTTTCTTTTTTAACGGCTAAAAGCTTTTGTTTTTCCTCTTCAAGCAGTTTATAATCAGAACGCCGCTTTTCAAGTTCGCTTAAAATAGAATTAAGTTTTTCAGGTTTACCGCTGCACGAAGAATATTTTGCAGCCAACTCCACACATTCCGAAATCTTTTCGTCGAAACTGCTTTCTTTTATTTTGTTTTCAATAGCGGAAACGGACGATATATCGGCGTCTAACCGTTTTTGAAGAGCTTCCTTATCGGCTCTAAGCGCCGCTATTTCAGATTGTTTTTTATCTTTTTCGTCCGCGATTGCAACTGCTTCACGGCAACTTGACAATAAAGAAATACCAGAACGCAATTCTTCTATTTGCGGCTTTGTTTTTTCAAGTCCGGCAAGCTCGGATTTCAATTTTTCCAATTCCAACAGCTTTTCATTCAGAATTTTAAGCCGTTCGTAATTTTGATTAATACGTTTTTCTTCAGTCCGTTTCTGTTCAAGAAGAATTTTCTGTTCTTCCTGATTTTTTATCGTTTCTTCCAACAATTCCTGCGTTACATTTTCATACGCCTGCAATTTTCCGCTGAAAAGCTGGTAATCACCCTCATTTTTGTTTTGGCGTGAACTTAATTTATCTTTTAATCTGTCTCCGTATTTACCTAACCCGAAAAGCCTTTCTATTAATTTTAACCTTTCGCTCGGCACGGATTTTACAAACTGCGAAAATTCCCCTTGCGGCAACGCTATACATTTGCGAAAATCTTCCGCCTCAACCCCAAGAATTTCAACTATTTTTTTTTCGACATGCGAAGATTTATCCGCTATACAGATTTCTTTTTCACCGTCATATTCATAAAGCATTGCCTTATGAGTGCCGCTTTTATCTTTTTTAAGCAAACGCTCTGCGGTATATCTTTTCCGTTTGCCGCAATTTAAGATATCGAAAACGAATTTTACTTCCGCTTTTTCGGAATTATAATTAATTATATCGGTCTTTTCCTTGCTGCGTTCCACATTGCCGTAAAGAGCAAAATTAATGCAGTCCAAAACCGTGCTTTTTCCGCTTCCCGTATCCCCGAAAATACCGAAGATTCCTCCGCGGGTCAAAGCTTCGAAGTCTATTATTGTATGCTCGGAAAAACTGTTTATTCCTTGAAATTCAAGTCTCAGAGGTTTCATTCTTCCTCCGTCAGCGAAAGAAAAAGCGCCAAAAGCCCAGACGGAATTTCCGTGCCGTATCTCAATTTGTAATAATCTGAAAAAATCTGCGAAGAGTTTTTATTTTTATTCGAAACTGTTTTTTCCTGCGTATAAATTCCGTTTATTTCGGCTTTTAACGATATAAGATTTTCGTTTTCATGCAACGCGGTATTTTCCTGAGGAGTTAACGGAGCATGTAAATTTAATGTAAGTTCAACAAAATATTCCGCATTGTTTTTTAAAAGTGCAACACCGTCCGCAACACAATTTGCTTGAAGCCTTATAAGCTTTTTAGGCGAATTTACAGCTATTTGTTTAAAGTTTTCAACACCGTTTTTAGTCAAATCAAACAAATTTACAGACTTTTCCGCACCGCATTCGTCAAACGAAAATTGCATCGGCGCACCGCTGTAATATACGTTTTTACCGAGTTTCTGACGTTTATGCAAATGCCCCAAAGCGCAGTAATCACAATCGGGCAATAAGTTCAAAGGCACTGCGCGCGCTCCGCCGAGGTCAATTTCACGTTCGCTGTCGCTTACAGAACCGCCTGCGACAAAAATATGAGAAAGAAATATCGAGGGTAATTTTTTCTGTTTGCCTTCTTCCCCTGCCGCAATCCAGCGGGACATTTTTTCTTCGAAAGTTTCGTCTGTCCTGCCCTCTTTAAAGCGGGCTTCGTTGGGATAAGGCAATATATTTATATATATCTGCTCCCTTTCTTTATTTTCAAAAATGACCCAGCCGTTACCCGAATTCACAGGATATACGGAGCCTCTCTTACCACAGTTTATAGCGGAGAGATTATTCCCGACTATATAAACGTTATGTTCCTGCGCAAGCGTTGCCGCAGCTGTAAGACGAACATAATCGTCGTGGTTGCCGCTGATTATAAGAACAGCGCAGACATCAGACAAAAGGTTTATTCCGCTATAAAAAATTTCTTCCGCTTCGGCTGACGGAGTGTACGTATCAAAAATATCCCCCGCTATCAACGTGAGCTCAACCCCGTTATTTTTACATATTGCACAAAGTTCGGTAAACACGGCGCGGTATTCCCCGCTGCGTTCTCTGCCCATAAGCTTTTTACCGATATGCAAATCCGAAACGTGTAAAATCTTCATTGTAAATAAAAAATTGTGACAAAATGCGCCGATTGCTGTTGATTTTTAAATGCGCAACAGTTATAATATTTATTACCGCTTGCCACGCGCTATTTCCACTTATAAGATTATAGTGCATTTCACTCAAGAAATCAAGCGTAAAACGGGAGTTTTGAAAAATGCCATTCATTTCGGCTTCAGACGGACTGATTAAAAAATCGACCACGTCCGTTGAAAACATTTTCATAACGCAGTATCTTCCTGCCTTGGAGCCGACCGCGGTTAAGGTATACCTTTACTCTTTGTTTTTATGCCAAAGCGGTTCTCCGTACACCTTAAAAGAACTTGCCAAAAATCTTGAAATATCGGAAGCCGAAGCAATAAGCTACTTTGAGTATCTTGAAGAATATGAGCTTATATCTATTATTTCAAGAACTCCTTTCTGCGTTTCTATGCTTGAAATATCAAATATAAGTTCCAAGCCCAAAAAGATAAAGCCCGAAAAATATGCGGATTTCAATAAAAGCGTTCAGAACATATTAAGCGGACGAATGGTTTCTCCCGACGAATATATGGATTATTATGAGCTTTTGGAAGAATACGGTTTCGAGCAGCAAGCGCTTTTAATGATTATTGCATTTTGCGCAGACCAGAACGTTGGCAAAAACGTAAGTTATGGTTACATAAAAAAAGTTGCAGAAAGCTATGCCAGCAAAGGAAAAATTACGGCAAGTCTTGTGGACGAATATTTATTAAACGACAGACTTTTACTTGAAATAATATCACTTTGCGGTCTTAAAAGAAAAGTTTACCACAAAGACAGAGAAAATCTTGAAAAATGGCGCGATTGGAACTTTTCCGACGAAATGCTTTTTGAAGCGGCGAAACTTTCCGCAGGAAAAACAAATCCTCTTACTTATATGGACAAAATTTTGTCCGTATGGAATAAAGACGGAATCCGTTCACCTGAAGAAATCCCCGAACAGCAACCTGTACCCGCCAAACGCGGCGCGGCAAAAAAGAAAATGGGAATAATAGAAAGATGGCAATCCGTTATGGACGAAATAAGCTCAACGGACGCTGCAAACGATAACGGAGAAAACAATAATGAGTAAGTTAACGGTTAACGATATAAGAAATTATCTCATTAAAATACAGGTAAATTTTGAAAACGCTTATAAATTTGAAACAAACGACGAATTTAAACTGCTGTTAGCGAGCTGGAACGATATTTTAAGCAAATACCCGAAAGAGATTTGCGACATTGCCGTTAACAATGCAATTTCAAAAGCCAAATTTGCCCCCCGTATCGGCGATATAACGGAAGAAATCGAAAAACTTCTTCAAGCAGGAAACAGCAAAAGCGACGTCGAACTTTGGGCGGAAATTATGGATGTTAAACGTGAAGTTTACGATACTTCGTTATATCTGCGTTATCCTCAGCATTTTGAACCCGCACAAAATAAGCTCAATGAAATATATAACGGATTAAGCGAAGAATTGAAGCTTTACATTGTAAACGTTTCTTCCCTTGTTGAGATTTGTTCGCTCAGCGAAGAAAATATGCCTTATGAAAAATCACAGTTTTTCAGAAAAATGCCCGAATTAAAAAATAAATTTAATGATAAAACCAATTCGGTTAAACTTTTACAAATGATTGACAAAAAATTAATAGGAAATGAAAAACATTCAAAATAAAAAAATCCGTATCAATCAAATGATACGGATTTTTTATTAATCATAAAAACAAAACGTAACAGCTTTTACGAAATAATACTTAAAACCGACAAAAAAGAAAAAACACACGCACGGAAACTACTCCTTTTGCGAGTGCCTTCTGGCGCGCCAGTGGTGATAGCGTTTGAACGCCGAAAATGTGTTCAAGCGCTGTTTTCATTTCTTCAAGTCTTACGTTCTCAATTTCTTTCGTATTGCTTAAATTGATATATACAACAGTATCGCCGTCGCCCACTAATACCTTAACTACAAGGTTATCAATGATTTTTCGCTGATATTCCTTGTCGTTGGGGTCGCCTTTCAGTAGGTCGGCAATAAATGACATAAAGTCCTTTTCCGTAAACTGTCTGCCGCGCTCGCGTTCCAACTGCGCTTTTTGGCTCTGCAAGTCCTCGATTAGCTTTTCATAATCGTTCATTCGCTTTTCGATATTTGCCCGCAAAAGCGCGTTTTTCGCCTCGATAAACGCCGTTGTCATTTCCTCGATGTCTTTCTGAACTTTGGCTATTTTGCCGTCAAGGCTTTTTATACTGTCCGCGCCCGTGCGCTTGGCATAATAGGCAAGCGTATCGCGGACGGCAACGCTCACGTTCTCTTTGTCGCTTAAAAAGTCATACACCACCTGCGTAACAAACAATTCCAGCGTGTCTTTATCTTCTCGGCGTTTCTCGCAAACGCCTTTTTTCTTTCCCTTGCAGGCGTAATAATGGTGTTGCTGTCCCGTGTGGCTTGTGCCGCCGTCCGAAATCATAGGCGTAAGACAATGGGCGCAAAAGGCTTTCCCCGTCAAGAGGTACGGCACACGCGCCGTTGCCGTTCCACCCGCAAAATAGCGGTTTACTTGCAAACGCTTTTGTACTCGCTCGAACAAGTCTTTGTCTATAATGGCGGGGTATGTGTTCGTGCATAGCCTTTCGCCAAAATAAAACTCGCCCGTATACTTGGCGTTGTTCAACCATTTGTCGAACGTTCTGCCTTTGAACGGCTTGCCGTTATAGCGTGCGCCCCTTGCGTTGAGCGTGGCGGCAATTTCCTTTTTGTCCGTTCCCTTGTCGTACTCCGTGAACGCATAACGAATTATTTCGGCTTGTTCCTCGTCGATTTCAACGTATTTCATAAATTTGTTGCGCTTGCCCGCTATCGGCTCTTGGCGTAGCTTATACCCGTAAACGAGATAACCGCCGCAGAACGTTCCGTTTTCCACGCTGGTATCAAGCCCGTTTTTCACGCGCTTGGAAAGTCGCTTTGAATATTTTTCGTCGTTCCACTCTAAAAACATTTCGTAGAACTCGCCGCCTTCGTCGTCGCTTATGGGCTGGGTTGCGGAAATTACCCGTATGCCGTAGTCCTGCTTTAACATTTCTTTATACATAATGCTGTCGCGGCGGTTGCGGGCGAACCTGTCGAACATATAAACAATGATAAATTCAAATTTGCCGCTGGCGGCGTCCTTAATCATATGCTGAAAGTCTGGGCGGCTGTCGTTCGTTCCCGTCCGCGCTTTGTCCTTGTACACCTCTACGACGGAATACCCGTTTTCCTCGGCGTACTCGGTGCAAATTCTTATCTGGCTTTCGATAGACTGTTCGTTTTGTCCTTGCGAGCTGAAACGGGCATAGATAACTGCGTTTTTCATTGTGTGATACTCCTTTGCGCTGTCTGCGTGGTGTGCAAACGGCGGCTTAAAAATTTTGTTGTTCGCTTTGGTGCTTACCGTCTTAACTGCAAAAGAAATGCCGCCGCAGGGGAATTGTCAAGTGTGGTCATACTTTTTTTGTCCGCAAAAAAAGAAGCTGACGGTGGAGATTTTCCGCTCGCGGAAAATACAACCGCTTGCCCGCTTTACAATTACACAAGGCGGCGTATTCCGTCCTCAGACGGTAAGCACCTTGCGAACAATAAAACTATTTAATTCTTATGAAAAGAAAAATAACCTCACAAAAATTTTATCACGAATAGAACAAGAAATTTTATCGCAAACGAGAAAATAAGGTCGTAAATTGTAAAATATACGGAAAAGAAAAAAACGGCGCAAACGCTTGAAAAACGGCTGAAAATATGATAGAATAAAAAACAAGAAAAAAGCGCGTTGAAACGGCAAACCCGTAAAACGCACAAGGGAAACAATTAAAGTTTTTTTCAGGGGCGCGCCCCTGTATGCGGTAGAGCTTCTACCGCATACAAAAAATCTTAATCGGAAATCAAAAAAAATTTTATGAGGTAACGATATGAAAAAGTTATTTGCAATGCTCACCTCTGCGGTTGTGCTCACCGCTTGCGCGTTTTCGTTTGCGGCTTGCGGCGACGATACGCCCAAACATACCCACGACTACGGCACACAATGGGTAACAAGCACAACGCACCATTGGCACGAGTGCAAGAACGACGGCTGCGACCAAAAGGAAAAAGACAAAGCCGCGCACGCCGATAACGACAACAACGGCAAGTGCGATACTTGCGATTATACTATGAGCGTAAAAATTCCCGTTGCAAGCGTGGAATTAAGTCAAACGGAAATCACGTTAGAGGTAGACGGCACGGCGACCTTAACCGCCACCGTAAAGCCCGACAACGCTACAAACAAAACGGTTACTTGGGAAAGCGACAAAACGAATATCGCAACGGTAGATAATACGGGCAAGGTTACGGCAATCGCGGAAGGAACTGCGAAAATCACGGCTACGGCGGACGGCAAGAGCGCGGACTGCACCGTTACCGTTACGGCAAAGCCCGTACACGTTACGGGAATAGAATTAGACAAAACGGCACTCACGCTTGAAATAGACGAAACGGAAACGCTGACGGCAACGCTTACGCCCGACAACGCGACGGACAAAACGGTAACGTGGACGGTTGCGCCGTCCGGCGTAGTGTCGGTGGAAAACGGCGTTATTACTGCGTTAAAAGACGGCACGGCTACGATAACCGCAACCGCGAACGGCAAGAGCGCGAACTGTTCCGTTACCGTAAACGCGCCCCTTACCAACGCGCAAGTGCTGGAATTCTTAAACGATAACGTTTTAATGGAAGCCGCGAAACATTGGCTTTATAATCAAGCTATTGATCCTGAAACAGTATCTGAAAACAATATTTCTAATGTAACGTGGTATATTGCCAAAGACGATAAAAATATAACGGGCGTAAATCTTATATTTAATTATTTGCGAACTTCGCAAGCTGACCATATTAACCTTTATAAGGTTGATTTTGGATTGCCTTTGACAGTTCAAAATATTCGCAATAATGAATTAGGGAAGCTGGTTTTTACTGAAATATATAGTAAATCGTATAACCCAACCATACAAGCAGAACACACCGACCTGACCAACGCCATTTGCGATAAACTTTTCGGCGAAAAGACAAACGCGGCAAGGTATATTATTAATAATGGTTATACTGCTACTGATGAACAGTTTGGTGATGCATCAAGATATACGGTAATTGAAATAACCGATACGAACATAAGGGAAGAGTCGGTAAATATTGAATATGCAAATACGGACGAAAAATTGATTGCTAATTTAGCCGACAGCACAAAATATTACATTCCCGTCTATGGCAAAAATATTGCCATAATGGGCGTTCGTTTGGAAAATAACACGGAAAAATTTTAATAAAACATAAGAGGACAAAATTATGTCGGAAGATGAAAACAAAATACTTTCAGAAAAGGAACGTTTTGAAGTCAGACAAATAGCCCTTATTCAAGCCATAGCAGACAATAAAGCGGAAAAAAGTCCGACGGCGGAAAAAAAGTTGTTTGTACTTGGAATAGTCGCGCTTGCTCTCAATGCGCTTGCCGCTATATTAGCGTTGTTTTTGGGCTGTCCGTGCGATACAAAAAAGCCCGTTTGGTATTGGGTTTTATTGGGGTTATATACCACCGCGATTGCCGTTTCGTTTGCGTTGAGTTTATCGGAAACGATATTATCGAGAGAGAATAAAAAGCAAGCCGAAGATATAGACGGCAAAGCGAAATCGGGCAATATGCCGCTTGAAAAAGTTTTACAAATGTATGAAAACGATACGGAACAAGTCAAAGCGCAAAAAGCAAAAGCGCGGCGGTTGTATTTTATTTCAATGTGTATTACGGCGATAACTACAATGTTGGCTATACTGACTTTTATTTTTGCCCGTGCGATTTAATCGGAAATAATATGATAAAACACAAATCTTAAAACTACATAAAAGTTTAGCGTTCACGCAAAACAGCGTGAACGCTTTTTTTATGCCTTGCGAAAAAAGTCGCAATATAAAATGTCGCAGTCCTCCCGCGCGAATTTGGGAATCTAATCAATTTTCAAATTCAATCGGGAGGACTTTTTTATGTCGAAAATCAAATACACGTTCGCAGACGGCACGACAAGCGAAATCGAAGTTACGGACGAGGTTTACGCTCTGCACCTGCAATTACAACAAGAGGAAAAGCGCAACCATTGGCGGGAAACACGGCGGCATATATCGCTCTACTACCTATTGGAAAACGGGGTAGATTTTACGGACAATGCCGCCGACTCTTTTACCGCCGTAGAGTTGCGCGAGAACGACGAGCGAATAAAAAAAGCAATAACAAAACTATTGCCCGAACAGCAAGCACTAATCAAAAAGATATTTTACGAGGGCAAGACAATTACGGAAATAGCAAAAGCGGAAAATGTCGGCAAGTCTGCTATTGCCAACCGCTTAACGCGAATTTACATAAAAATCAAAAAATTTTTGAATTAGACCGTGAACTTTCGCCGTTCCCGTGCTTATAAGTAGAGGCGCAAAACCGCCTACTACTGAAACGGGGGTGCGGACGTGAAAATCAAACAAGAATTATTGCAAGCCTTTTTAGACAAGTACGGCATAACTGCGGCTATGCTGGCGCGTGAAATCGGCGTTGACGAAAGAGAAATACAAACGCTGTTAGACGGCGGCGCGGTAAACGAGGCAACGGCGCGGAAATTCATTTATTATTTTGGCGCGGACGAGGCTATGAAAATGATAGATTGGGCGGCGTTGGGTAAAGAAATACCGAATATCGGCAAGAGGTAAAAATGGCGAACGAAACTTTTGTGAAAGTTGCATATATCGGCTTACAAAAACAAGACGGCTCTTTAATGCTGAACGTGCCTTTATACGTTAAAGCAAGCGAGCTTAATAAAAGCGGTATGACGGAAACGCAGGAAAAAACGATTAGCCGAATAACCGAAATAATGATAAAGCGGTATGAAAAGCAACTGACGGACTACTTTTTGAGCCTCAAAGAAAAATCAAAAAAGGAGGAACTATGAAAGCATTAAAAACGATTGCGAACTGCTGTTTGGTGTTTATAACCGTAATAGCCGTATGTGTTATTATCGCGTTTGTTTACTACCACTATTTTGTTCACGATATAACGGTCGGAACAAACTATATCGACAATCAAATCGGGCTTGACATAAAAAAAGCGGACGAATTGACGGACGAGGAAAAAGATGAGTTCGAGGAACGGTATTTTATGGAAGCGAATTTTTACAGCAACGCAAAAAACAACGGTATCGCGTTACAGGAAATGAAACTGAATTATTTTACAGATTACAAGCTACTGTCAACGGGCTACCGCTCTACGGGAATGCAGTTTTTGGGCGATTTGAAACAAGAGGACTTGCGGCTGGTGGAAACGACGACAGAACAAGCCAACCGCGACGAACCGCAAAATTTTACCTACTACGACACAACAAACGGCATAAATTGGGACGGCGGCAAACTACGCACACAACTGAACCGCGAAACGGCGTTCGTGATAAGCATAGACGGCAAGCCCTATCAGATACAGTTAGATAAAACTTATGATTGGACGACCTACGAACGGCAATGGTACACGCTGTGGATTTGGAACAAGCCCACGCAACACATAATTTACTACAACTATCTGAACGTGTTCGCGGACTGTATGCAAGCGATACGCTCGAACAGCGCGGGTTATGGCGACTACTATATAACCGTCGATTTAAGCGAGTATTTTACTATTCGAGAGTTCGACGCGGAAAGCGGAAAATATAAGACGGACGACGTAACCGACATAATAAAATCGTATTCCGTACTCAAATTCCATTATGACGAGAACGGCGCGCGGAATAGTAGCCAGTCAATGTTCAACTGTATAGACTGTAACCCGAAATATGATATATCGGACGAACAAATCGACACTACCTATTGGCAAGAACGTATGACTTACACGCTGACGGACACAAGCAAGTTGAACGGCGCGGCGTTGTTCGTTTATAGGTACAGCGAGGTTTACGACGGCTACTTTCTTTCGCTCTCTATGGACGGCAAAAAACTGTTTGCAGATATGCCGCGCGCAAAGGTCAATATAACGCTGGACTTACAGTCCGAATATTTGACGGGTAAAGAAATCAAGGTTGTAGGTCTTGACTATAACGCTTTCGACGGACTGGAAATTGATACGCTGACTATCAAGGGCAATGCACGAACATTTTACTTGCTGGAAAAATCGCTGAACGATACGGGACTGAAAACATTAAAACATAGTCGCGGTATTGTGCTGGACGGAACGGCAAACGCAATAAACAACGAATACAGCGAGGTGCTTATATGAAAAAAATCATAGGTATGGTTATTCTCTATCTGCTGGCGTTCGTCATTATCGTTGCCGCCGTTTTCTGCGGGATTCGGTTGTATAAGGAAATCAAGGCTGAAAGTTATATAAACGGCTCAATAGATATTAGCAACCGATTCACGCAAGAAAGTTTTAACTATTCGTCTACGAGCGCGGTATTCTATCACGATTTATACGACGACACCGACACATACGCATTTGAAAAAGATTTGCTCAAAGTCGAGAATTTTGACGGCAAGAAAAAGACCTATCAGGTTATACTCAATGACTACGTTCTGCTGAATACGGAAATAAACGCCGGCTCGGTTTTCGCAACGGTAGATATGGACTTTTACGACACGAACGGGAACGTAATCAACAGCGCGGTTATGAAAATATCCGTCAAGTTTTTGAGCAACAAAACGACTTTAATGCTTGCGACGACGGGCAAAGAAAACGCAAGTTTTCTCGAACAGTATTTTGCGGACAACGGCATACGCCTACGCATTATCGAAATTTTATAAGGAGCGAACAATGTCAACAACGAAAAAAGTATTAACAATCATTTTCAGTATTCTCATAATCGGCGTGTTCGCGTTCCTACTTACTTGGGGCATTATAAATTGGTCGAAGGTCAAGGACGGAATGGCGGGCAACGGACTATACACGCAAGAGGACGTGCAAAAATCTTACGAGGACGGCTATTCCACCGCCCTCAAAGACAAAGACGAATACGACAAACTGATAAACAGTTACCGCGACACGATAACCACGCAAAACGATTTAATATCGCAGTATACGAGCGAGGCAACCGCCTTAAATAATTCTATCAAAGACTATCAAGGGCAAGTCGCTACGTTGAACGAACAACGCGCCGCTCTGGAAACACAGATTGAAACGCTGAACACAATCAAGACAAGCAACGAAATTACCATTACGGAATTGAACGGGCAAATTGCCGATTTGTCAACGCAGATACTTACGCTACAAGGCAATAAGGACGAGAACGAACGGCAAATCGCCGCCCTTACGGAGCAATTATCGAACTTGCAAAATCTCAATACGCAGTTACAAGAAAACAACGCTCTGAACGCAAAGACGATTAACGGGCTGAACGCGCAAATTGCAAGCCTTAACAATCAGATTGCCGATTTGACATTGCAAACGCAAAACAATTCTTCGGTGGTCAACGCTCTGAACGCTAAAATTGCGGAATTGCAAAAGTCCGTGAGTTATTACGAACAGTATCTGTCTACATTGGAAAGCGGCGAGCAAGTCGTTGCCACGTTCGAGTTTGACGGTAGCGTTTACAACATACAAGTAGTAAACAAGAACAGTCTTTTGACGGTTGCAACGCCGCCCTCAACGGCTTACGTTATATTCAACGGCTGGACGGTTGACGGTGAATCTATCGACCTTGCCACTTACCGCATAACGGCGAACACAAAGATAGTTGCCGACGTAACGCACAAATACGAAGTCAATTTTATGGTTGACGGCGAAAACTATCACAATGCAATCATATTGAAAAACGCAAACATAACGCCGCCCGCCGCGCCTACGAAAAACGGCTATGTGTTCGAGGGCTGGACGATAGACGGAAACAGCGTTGTAAATCTTACAACCTACACCGTAACGCAGAACGTAACATTTACGGCGAAATTCACAAAGCTGTATTCCGTCGTGTTCAAGTACGAGGAAACCACGCTGAAAAACGAAACCGTAAAAAGCGGTAACTACGCAACCGCGCCGACGGCATCAAGCACGGCGTACAAAGTTTTCAACGGCTGGAAAGTAAACGGCGTGGCGGTCAACGTGAACGAATACCGCATAACCGCCGACACCGTATTTGTCGCAGATATAACGTATAAGTATGATGTCAAATTCATAGCGGACGGCAAAATGCACAATACGCAGATAGTCGAACGCAACGGCAAGCCTACCGTACCCGCCAACCCTACAAAGACAAATTATGTATTTGTCGGCTGGTCTGTGGACGGAACGAACACCGTCAACGTAAGCAATTACACCGTTACTGAAAACGTAACTTTTACGGCGGTGTTCCGTATTCAGTCCTATACGGTAACGTTTAAGAACAACGATAAAACGGTATCTATGCAAACGGTTGAACACGGCAAGTATGCAACCGTACCTGTTGTCAATATAGAAAATTTTGCGGGCTGGTCGCTCGACGGGGAAAACATTGTCGATTTGGAAAGTTACGCGATAACGGAAAACGTAACTTTTACTGCGGTGGTTAATCAGTCTTTTAACGCAAATTCGCCTTTGTTTGGTACGTGGCTTGGTAAATGTGTCGGGGAAAATGCAGACGAGGCAAACGAGTTTATCAGAAAAATAGATTTAAGTGGCAACCCCCTTGAAATCAAAGCGGTAAGTGATACGCAATTTAGTTTACTTACTACTTTCAATATTCCTATGGGCTACCCGTTAAAAATGGAAATATCGGAACTGACAAACACCACGATAAAATATAACGCGCTTATGCACTCAAATATTAAATTTGATTTGCGATATGATGTCGCAAGCGATACATTAGTAGGAACAGTAACATTTACGAATACGAGCGAGGGAACAAACAAGGTTTATAACATTGTTTACGAACGCACGGAAAAAAGCTCGTTTATAGGTTTTAGCGGTACACCGTTCAATTACAACGATTTCAGTTAGAACAAAACAACTTAATTATAACGCTTGGGGTAAGCGCAAAAAGCCCCACCATTAGCCGCTTAAAATGACGGTGCGCAACGTGATTTGCGGCGGTTAAAAATAATTTATTAGGAGTTAAAAATGGAAAACTTAAACAAGGTAGTCAAGGAAATCAAGATTGTGGCAAAGCCCTCGAAACGCGGCGGCAAAAATCATTTTGTGCGTGTGGAACTTATAAACGGGCGTTCGGCTGACGTGTGGTGCGATAAAGAGGTCGTCGAACTTATTCAGACTTGCACGGAATTGGGCGTTGAGCCTTTCAAGAGTTTTACGCTCGAAAAGAGAACGAGCGACAAAAGCGGCGCGGAATATATCGCGGTTGTACTCAAAATGTTCAACGACGACGAATATTTTTACTTTCTGCCCCGCGCTACAAATACCATTGTGGAATTGCTACTCGCAAAAGCCGCAAAGGACGAAACGCCCGCGCCCGCGAAAAAGGCGTAACCTATGGCAAACCCGAAAATACCGCAAGGCTATCAAGGAACATACGCCCGCGCCGCCGACGGTTCGGCAACTCTCATTATGGTGTCGCGTTCTGACTATATAGCCGACGGAAAAACCACTAAAAAGGAGCAAAAACCTATGAGCGAACAGCAACAGCCAAACAGCACATTTACACCTTATACCACCGAACAAAAGCGCGAATTTGCAAAGCAGTTTACGCCCGAACAAAGAAAGTCATATCGTAAAGGACAGCAAAACGCATACGCGCATATGGGGAATATCGGGCGGCGTAATTCCTCATTCATTTACAACAATCTGAAAAACGACGAGGCGGCAACACCGCCGCCCGCGCCGCCCGCCGACAGTAAGCCCAAAGGCAACCGCCGCAATACAGGCAATAAATAATTAAATCTTACGAGGGAGCGGGCGTTTCGTCCGCTCTCTTATTCTTTTTGCTGGGGTGCTTATGGAAAACAAAACGTATTATTTAACTTACGTTGTAGGCGAACGCGGCGTAGGTAAAACAACCTTACTTGCGCATTTTGCAACGCAATATATGATACCGCCGCTGTCCGTTTATGACCTATCTATTTGCAAAAAGGAAATAGCCCGCTTACGCGCTGGCGGCTGGGAAAATCTATCTCTCGCGCCGCACGTTCAACACCTTGTTTATGTCGTTGACGATACTTTCATATCTCGCGGTATGGGCTACAAGCCGCGCGTTTCTATGGAACTGCAATTTGAACGCATAGGACTGTACGACGGCGTTCACGAGGTTGACTATCTCTTGCCATACGCGAAAATCTTTCTGCCCGAAATTCAAAGCAAGTTAGACAGTAGAAAATCAATGACGGCGGAACGGGTTGCGGACTACTTTCTACGTTACATTGAACGGCAACGCAAGGTCGGCGTTCAGATGTGGGCTGACACGCAAATAGACGACAGCGCAGACAAACGCTTTCGTTCTCTTTCCGACAAACTCATAGAGGTGCAAGGCAAGCGCGATTATTACGACCTATACGGGCGGCTTATTAAAACCGTATGGAACTGTTTTGAGTTTTCGGGCGTTCGGCAATACGCGCGTTACAAAGACAGCGGCAACGCAAAAATAGGCGTTAAAACGGCATACACGCATTACGGGAATATTTACGCTTGCGTTGACAGTTACAGCGGCAAAGAATACTTTTACAACGGTATGACGGGCAACTACCATACCACGCCCGCAACGCTTACGGGCAACGATAAGGCGGCTATGCTGGCGCGGTGCAAGCGTTACCCGCTTTTCAATCAGAACGAGCAAAAAAGCAATAACAGCGAGGTTACGGAACTATGGAAAAATTAGATTTTACCGAACTACACAAGGAAAAATTAGCGGTCATATTCGAGAATATAGACATTCTCACGGCTATGAAAGAAAGCGACACGCAACTGCCGCCGCGCTTTTTCCGTGAAATCATAGACGATACCGTTTTAGACTACAAGGCGAAAATGGTCATTCTCAATAAGAATACAAAGTTTGTTACGCGCGAACTTATGAAAGACTTTAAGTTACTACGGCGCGAACAGCGCAAGCGGCAAGCGGAACTACGGAAACAACGCAAGCGCGAAACGCTTATATACGTTGCGCCCGCCGCGCTCATCAACCCGCCGCAACAATAACGGCAATGCGCGGGCGGCTTGCCGCCCGCGCTGGCGTAAATAGTATTACCTTTACGCCACTATGTAACACTGTAACACTTTTGGGGGTAATATGGACGATAAAATTAAAATTGACCTGTCTATAACGGAAGAACAACCCGAAATAAAAAAGAACTCACAAGCCCGCGATTGGTGCTTTACCGTGAATAACCCCGTACAAAGTGAACAAGAATTTTTAACCTATCTGCAATCTTTACCCGAATTGCGCTATGTGGTTTTTCAAAGAGAAAAAGCACCCGAAACGGGAACGGAACATTATCAAGGTTATTTCGAGTTTACTCAACCGAAATGGTTTACTACCATTAAAAAGTACCTATCAAAAGAAACTATCGGCGTGGACGCGCATATAGAACAACGCAGAGGAAAACGCTCACAAGCCCGTTTATACTGTATGGACGAGGAAACGCGCATAAGCCCGCAATACTACGAATACGGCGAATATGCGGAAATCGGGGAACGCTCTGACTTAACCGACATAATGAAAGATATTGAAAGCGGTATGTGCTTTTACGACTTATCTAAAAAACACGGCAACCGTTTTATAAAGGTCATAAATTGGGCGCGGGAATTTAGACAGTCGCATTTGGAAAACAAATACAAAAGAGTATTCCGACAAATGAAAGTCTATTATATATACGGCTCTGCTGGGTGCGGAAAGACGAGTTACGTTTTTGAAAAGCACGGTTACGACGACGTGTACAGGACAACAAATTATGAGTTCGGCTGGATAGACGATTACAACGGCGAAAAGGTCTTATTTTTGGACGAGTTCCGCAGTTCGTTCAAAATATCGGAAATATTGGACTACTTGGACGGGCAACCGATACGAATACGAGGGCGAAATTATAACCGCGTTGCTTGCTATGATACGGTGTATATTGTTTCTAATCTTTCATTGAAAGAGCAATACGCAAATATACAACAGTCTGAACCTGCAACGTGGGCGGCATTCCTGCGGCGTATAACGGCGGTATATAATTTTGACATAAGCAAGGAAATGCCCGTAAACAAGCATACGGGCGAATTGAAAAAGCCGACGAAGCTCATAGCTATTGATGATGACGGCGATATACCTTTTTAACCATTCCGTTGGGTGGGCTTGGGTGGGAGATAGAAAAAAGGCAACGAGTGAAAACTCATTGCCTTTTTTCTTTTACAATTTAACGAACTTGCCGTTTGCCCCGTGAACGTTATAATTGTTCGCGTAACATCTCGGCGCGTATCGTCTTTTAGCAACTACGCCCGCAATTCCATTCAGAAAGATATAATTTAATCTGTTTTCCTCTTGGTTCAAACGCGGTTGCTCTTGGCGCAGAGAGAGGGATTTGAACCCCCGTACATATTCCTACGTAACACGATTTCGAGTCGTGCGCGTTCGACCACTCCGCCATCTCTGCATTGCTTTTTAAGTTTACACTATAAAAATTAAAAATTCAAGCAATTTTGCCGAATGTTTTTAAAATTTTAAAAACTAACCTATACAAACCAAACATTTTATAAAAGCCATTGCTTTGTTCAAATTTACCTTAATATACGATATAAAATACTCTCAATGTTTACGGTTAACTTTTTTCCACGGACGGCTACCGTCAAGCCAGCCATTATTGTGCCAATATTCATTATCAAGACCCGCAATTCCGTTTTTGCGCACCCGTTTTTGTATAATACGGCAAAAATAGAACTTAATTTTTGTTATAAGCGAAGTATGAGCCAGCATTGAATAATCAAGCCTTGCAAATTTGTATGCAAGCCTGTCGATTTTATTCTTCAAACTTTTCCGCTTCTTTTCAGGCAAATTGCTCCATACAATGTCACTAATAAGCGCACATTTGAATATTCCGATTTTTGAAATGCCCCACCACGATAAACTATGCTTTATATCATTTGCCGCCGACTTTGCCCCGGAGCCAATGCATTGAGTAATTATAACTGCATGTTTCCCGAACATTTCCGCGGCAGGTCTGTGCGGCATCCAACGATAGCCGAAATGGTCTAACAACGCTTTCATTGCACCGGTAGCGTGCATAACATATGTTGGAGAAGTCATTACAACCAAATCGGCTTGCATAAGCGACTTTTCAATGACGTTTATGTAAGAATAATCCTTGCAAGCATCTTCTCCGCGCATAAAACAATTTGTACAGCCGGCACAAAAAGCAGGACAATCTTTCGGTAAATAAAATTCAGTTATCTCTGCCGACCTGAAGCTTTCCAAAAAAATATCTTTTAATTTACAAGTAACGCCACGTTTCTCCGTGCCATTTATTACTGTTATGTTCATATTTAATCTTTGCCGAATAAAGGTTTATTTTTTAACCATTATATCATTGAGAAAGGATAAAATCAATATAATAACTTTTCCATAAAAAATAAAACTTAACGCTTATATTTCTTTTTCATAAATTTGCGCCTTTTAACTTGACTATTAAATTCGTACTTGATAATATTTTTTAGTAGTGGCTATTCCTTTGGAATATCGCTTATACCTTAAAGGTGTTGAGCGCCACTA
Source organism: uncultured Christensenella sp. (assembly GCA_910577375.1). Taxonomy (GTDB): domain Bacteria; phylum Bacillota; class Clostridia; order Christensenellales; family Borkfalkiaceae; genus Coproplasma. The sequence goes on along the minus strand of CAJTLT010000001.1, from coordinate 188,441 downwards.
CTTTTTTCTTTTTACAATTCATGTCTTTTAAGCTTGACCGTCATTTTTTGATGTGTTAATATTAATTCAAATAACGACGATTTCTTAACGAAATCACGGCTGATGCTTTTTAAGTGTTTGGCACGTCGTTATTTTTTTATGCTTTTTTCAATTACTGTTTTTTTAACTTGACTGTCATTTTTTAATATGTTATTCTTTTAACGGTTCTTGAAATAAAGGAACACCACAACCCACAGGGTTGAATGCAGGCAAGGCTGAAATGCCTTGCACCCGCCGTGTTAAATCCGGCATTGAAGCAGGTGGTTTAATCCTGCTTTTTCTTTTTATCACCGTTTTTTAACACGGCGATTTTCTTTTTGTTCTCTGTTGCTTGTCTTGAATGATTTAGTACCGTATCACGGGCTTTCGCCACTTGACGGTTGTTTAAATCATATTTTGAATCGTTCTCGATAAAACGCACGCCGCCAATCTTTATAGGCTTACCGTCCGCGTCTTTGATTTCAATAAAATGCTTGAAATATATAGTCTTGCCATTACCCTTGTTATAGCCTTTAAGTTTCGTTGTGTTCGGCTGGTTTTCCGTAACCAGTCTTACAACGCGTAGCCCGCCAACTTCATCACAAAAAATTACCACAATCTAACGCTTCCCTTGCAGATTTATGACAATTAAAAACTCCAAATAAAACAGAAACAAAAAGCCCACGTTCCGCCGCATTCCGATACACAGCGCTCTGCTCCCTTACCTCAATGAAATCAAAAAAAGCATAGTGATGAATACAAACATAATGGCGCAGGCATTTAAAAGACGGTTTCCGAAAGAATACCACCTTTACGAACTGATCCATACTTTTACATCAAGGGTACAAGAATGCGGAGCAAATAAAAGCTGGGTAGATTATGCGACAAATCGCACCGGCAATCAGAATACAACCGACAAAGTATATACGCACTGGCCTAATATCTTTCAGGTATCGGAAATGGAAAAATTACACTTTTAGTCCCAAGTTGGGACAAACTCATACCTGTTTATCATCGAAAAAACGCAAAAAAATACGGGTAAAACAAACATTTTTGCCCATTTTACCCGTATTCTGGTGCACTCGACAGGAGTTGAACCTGCATGGGGTTAACCACAAGATCCTTAGTCTTGCGCGTCTGCCAATTCCGCCACGAGTGCTTACTGAAAGCAAGGTAAATTTTATAATATTTCTTTTTGATTGTCAAGCCAAAACAAACGGTATTTTTATTTTTTTTGAAAATACTTTTTTTCTATTTTCTCCAAAATTTCAAGCGTTTTTGATTTTAAATCCGCCAAATCGCCGTAATTATGTAAGACATAATACCTTGCAAATCCTGAATTATCGTAATCAAACTGTTGTTTTATACGTTTTTTTGCTTCTTCTTCGTTTATCCCATCTCTCTTAGTAATTGCCGTTATTCTTTCATTTGCTCCGCGCAAAATAACTATAACAACATCAAAAAACCTTTCAAATCCGTTTTCAAACAGCAACGGTACTTCGCAAAAATTTAAACCGATTTTATTCATTGCGCCTAACGCGGTTTGTATTATGCAAGGATGTGTTATCTCGTTTAATTTTTTTAACGCTGAACTATCGCTGAAAACAATCGCAGACAGCTTTTTTCTGTCAAGCGAACCGTCTTTTAATAATATGTTCCCAAACGCATCCGTAAGCGCAGAATTAAACACGCCCTGCGATAAAAGTTCGCTATAAATTTTATCGCAGGACAAAACCTTATATCCGCAGTTTGCAACGATATCAGATACGGATGATTTTCCGCTTCCTATACCGCCGGTGATTGCTATTTTTACATTATTACTTTGCTTCATACCAACTTTTACCGACATGAACCTCAACCGTTAACGGCACTTTTAATTCAACAGCATGCTCCATTTCGTATTTAAGAATTTCCGCCGCACGGTTTGACTCAGCTTCGGGAGCTTCCAAAACAAGTTCGTCATGAACCTGTAAAATAATTTTTGTTTTTAAGCCCTCTTTTTTAAGAGCTTTGTCTACGTTGACCATTGCAATTTTGATAATATCCGCGCTTGAACCCTGCAAAGGCATATTCATTGCCGCACGCTCGCCGAATTGGCGCAAATTATAATTTGACGATTTTATTTCGGGAATAACGCGTTTTCTTCCAGTCAACGTGGAAACATAGCCGTGTTCTTTGGCGAACTCCACGTTTTTATTCATAAAATCTTTAACCGTGCTGTATGTTTCAAAATACTTTTCAATATATTCTTTAGCCGTTGAATTGGTAATTTTTAAATTTTTAGCCAAACCGTATTCGCTTATACCGTATATTATTCCAAAATTTACAGCCTTAGCCGCACGGCGCATTTTCGGCGTTACTTCCTTTATATCCACGCCAAAAACCTGCGACGCCGTTACGGAATGAATATCTTCGTCTTTACGATAAGCTTCGACAAGTTCTTTACATTCAGAAAAATGCGCTAAAAGCCGCAATTCGATTTGCGAATAGTCAGCATCAATAAACACGTTGCCGTCCCGCGCTACGAATAGTTTACGTAATTCTTTCCCCTCGTCGTCACGGATAGGTATATTTTGCAAATTAGGATTGGAACTTGAAAGCCTGCCCGTCGTGGTTGCTGTCTGGTGAAAAGTAGTATGAATTATTCCGCTCTTTTTATCTGCAAGAGGTTTAAAACCCTCCAAATAAGTTGAAATAAGCTTTTGATAAAATCTGTATTTCAGCACATCCGAAATTACAGGATATTTATCAACTAAATTTTCCAGCACCTCCGCGGCAGTTGTATACTTATCGGAATTTTTCTTTTTTACTTCTTTAATACCAAGCTCGTTGAATAAAACACTGCCGAGCTGCATTGGGGAATTAATATTAAATTCTTTACCGCAAGCGTTATATATTTTTAGCCGGTAATCATCCGCGCGTTCACGGAACTGTTTTAAAAGTTCTTCCAAGACTTCAAAGCTGATTTTCACCCCTTGTTTTTCCATATCGAACAAAACATTAACGAGAGGTTTTTCAATATCGTTGTACAACGCAAGAATATTTTCGCTTTCTAATTGACCGTGCACTGTTTCAAAAATTTTCTCAACGCAAAACGCCGAAAATTTATAATCATAACGATAATAATTGCACAAATCTTTTAAACCGAGAAAACCCGCCTCGTAATTACACAAATAATTTGCAAGAGCCAAATCTTCAAATTCGCACTTGAAATCAACGCCTATATCGGCAAGAATATGCATAGCGTTTTTCGCATTAAATACAATTACTTTATTGAGCGGATTTTCAAAAATAATGCGCAAAGTATCGGCGTAGGCATTTTCGGTAACCCCTTCGCCCAACAAATTTTCCGTTATTGAAATCGAGAACAGAGCGTTATTAACATAAATTTCTGCGCTTGCGGCGCTCAAAACAACAGCAAAATTATTGTGTTTAGTTAAAATTCCGGAAATTTCTTCAACAGAATTACAAATTGTTTTTTGTGGATAATTTACGGAATTATCCGCATCTTGCTCTTCTTCAAAAATATCGAGAGACAATAAACTTCTAAATTCGAATTCGGCAAAAAGTTTCCTTACTTCCGAATTGAATTTTAACGGAGAAACGCAATTTTCAAGCATAACGTCAAGCTCGCAGTTTCTATCAATTGTTGCAAGCTTATAAGACATATACGCAAGGCCTTTTTGCTCAGACAATTTAGATGAAACTGCCGATTTCAACTCATCGATATGGTTATAAATATTGTCAAGACTTCCGTATTTTTCCAAAAGCCCGTGCGCCGTTTTCTCTCCTATACCGGAAACACCCGGGATATTATCGGAACTGTCGCCCATAAGAGCCTTTAAATCAACAATCTGACAAGGCTCCAGTCCGACCTGTTCTTTAAAATTGCTTTTATTAAGCTTCAAAAGGTCTGCCACGCCGCGTTTTGTAAAATAAACGTCGGTTTTATCGTCAACCAACTGATAACAGTCTCTGTCGCCCGTATAGATATAACTATGAACGTCGAATTTTTTCGACAGCGTGCCTAAAATATCGTCCGCCTCTATTCCCGCTTTTTCGCAAGTAGCTATGCGCATTGATTTCAAAAGCTTTTTTAACGGCTCGACCTGCACCGCAAGCTCGTCGGGCATCGGTTTACGCGTTCCCTTATATCCCTCATACATTTCATGCCTGAAAGTAGGAGCTTTCAAATCAAACGCCGCCACAAGATAATCGGGTTTTATATCCGACCGGATTTTAAAAAGCAATTTTATAAAACCGAATATTGCATTTGTAGGCATTCCGCTGCTTGTTGAAAACACGGGAGTTGCGTAAAACGCCCTGTTTAAAAGACTGTTTCCGTCGATTAATACGAGTTTTTTCATAACAATAAGTTTACCACTTTTGCCGAATAAAATCAATATAATAAAGTTAAAATCGCTTGATTTTTAAAACCTTATATAATATAATTATAAAGCAATTGCCGGTGTGGTGGAATTGGCAGACGCGCGGGACTCAAAATCCCGTGGTAGTGATACCGTATCGGTTCGACCCCGATCACCGGCACCAAAAAATAAAAGCACGGATTTAATCCGTGCTTTTATTTTGCATAAAATTGTTGTTTTATCACGCAGGTTTAGAGATATTTTAATTTAACTAGAATAATTACATCAAATTTTTAAACTTATTTGACTTTTTTATCTATGATACTGTATAATTTTATTTGTCAAATTCAAAAAAATTCAACTTAGGGAGAATATTTATGAAAACAGCAATCATAACGGACAGTAACAGCGGCATTACCCAAAGCGAAGCTAAAAAGCTTGGGATTTCGGTTGTTCCGATGCCCGTTTTAATTGACGGAGAATTATTTTTTGAAGATTTAACTTTAAGCCAGAAACAATTTTATGAAAAGCTAAAAAGCGATGCCAATGTTTCCACTTCCCAGCCCAACCCCATAGACGTCGGAGAAATCTGGGCGGAAGCTCTCAAAGAAAACGACGCGGTTATTTATATTCCTATGTCCAGCGGACTTTCAGAAACGTGCCGCACTCTTCAACATTATGCCGAAACCGAAGAACAGTTCAAAGGCAAAGTATTTGTTGTAGATAACCAAAGAATTTCAATCACGCAAAGACAGAGCGCATATGACGCAATAAAGCTTGCGAACGAAGGCAAAACCGCACAGGAAATTTATGATTATTTAATGGACACAAAAATGCAGTCAAGCATTTACATTATGGTGGACACGCTTAAATATCTTAAAAAAGGCGGACGCCTTACCCCCGCCGTTGCTGCAATCGGAACACTTTTAAAAATCAAACCCGTATTGCAAATCCAAGGGGACAAGCTTGACCAGTTTGCCAAGGTAAGAAAACTCACCGACGCTAAAACCACAATGATTAACGCGATAAAGCATGATTTCGAAACCCGTTTTAAATCTTTGCGCGAGGCGGGCAAAATGACTTTATGTATCGCTCATACAGACAATAACGAAGAAGCGGAAAAATTCAAGACGGAAATAGGCGAAACTTTCCCCGACGTTGAAATCACGTTTTTAGACCCTCTTTCGCTCAGCGTTTCATGCCATATAGGCCCCGGAGCATTGGCGGTAGCTTGCGCAATAAAATATTGAATTTAAAGCCGTTGCACAACTGCGCAACGGCTTTTTAAAATACTTTAAGCTGAACGGTTCGCGGTAATTGCGAGCCGTTTTTTATCATACCTATCACAAAACAACTCATCATAATGTAACACCACAACAAAAATATTATCAACGCGGCAATTCTGCCATAAAGTTTTTCCGGAGTTGCAAACTGTGTGTACACGCCAAATCCGACCACAAAAATAAGCCACAAAGCTGTTGTAAGCAAACTGCCGGTAACAGCATCGGCAGCTTTAATACGATAAGGACAAGCGGCAAGATTTAACACCAACGCTACGGCAAAAGCAAGCGCAGTAAGAAAGACCACGGCAATTATATCCGCAATATAAAAAGGCAGCAAGTAATCTAAAATTCTTGTTCCTATAACGGAAATACCGCCTATTGCCGCCACAAGAATTATAGCCGCGATTATAAAAAAAAGCGAAACAATTCTTATTTTAATCCCGCCTTTCACTCGCACGCTGTCGTAAATAATTTCTCCGCTGCGGCGAAGATGATAAAAGAAATTAGTAGACGAATACAGAGACGTTACCAACAAAACTATTCCCGCACCGCTTGCCGCGCTTTCTGCGGAATCTTTGAGATATCTTAAAAAAGGAGCAACGCTTTCAAAAAAATTATGGTTCAATAATTCTTCTATATGGACGTCTCCGAAAACGAGCGTAAGCCAAAACAAAAACGGCGTTATACTCATTAACAGAAAATAAACGAGTGTTCCGGCTATCGTGGAAAAACGTTTATCGGAATAATATCGGAAAGTTGAAATAATTTTACCCAACATATACGATTATTTTTTGCAAGTTAAATCAGCCTATACGCAAAAAAGGGTATTCCCTGAGGAATACCCCTATTTTATGAAATAAAAATCAGAAACGGCAGCAGCAATGACAATGGCAGTTACAATGTCTGTTGCAACCGCAGTTTTCGTTATTGCGCGCACAGCCGCAACCGCAATCGCGGTTTAAACCGTATTGAGCCGCATAATACGCATCAAAATTTTCACATTGATTGCATCTGTTGCAGCCACAACCGTTTCTCGCATTTCCGCAAGAACGGCATCTGTGGCAACAGTCACAATTATGGCAATGACACGCGTTATTCTGACAACCGCATAAGAGGTTTAAAAGCCCGCAGCGGCAAAAATTGCAATTATTACACATTTGTACTTCTTTCCTTTATTCTAAAAGTATGGCAAAGGTTTCCCCCCTTGCCTCATACCCCATTATATGAAAAAAACGGACGAAAAGTTTCGTCCGTTCTCATTTGAAATAAAGAAATTATTTACCGAAATATCTTTTAAGCATTCCCGCAAAGCCGGCGCCGTGTCTTGCTTCGTCTTTTGCCATTTCGTGTACCGTGTCATGAATGGCGTCATAACCAAGCTGTTTTGCACGTTTTGCAATAGCGAGCTTACCCTCGCATGCACCTGATTCGGCAGCCGCACGGAGTTCGAGATTTTTCTTTGTGGAAGGAGTAACGACTTCCCCCAAAAGTTCAGCGAATTTTGCCGCATGTTCAGCTTCTTCATAAGCGTAACGTTTATAAGCTTCTGCAATTTCGGGATATCCTTCTCTTTCGGCAACTCTTGACATAGCAAGATACATACCTACTTCCGTGCACTCTCCGTTAAAGTGAGCGCGCAACCCTTCAACTATTTCAGCGTCTTCTACTTTGCCTTCGCCAACTACGTGCTCACAAGCAAACTTCGCCTCGCCCTCAACGGGAACAAATTTTTTAGCCTTGCAAACGGGGCATACTTCTACGCCGTCTTCAACGATTTCGCCGCAAACAACACATTTTTTCATATAAAATTACTCCTGATAATTTTTATTTTGTAATTAAATTATAACACAAACAAGATTGAATATCAATAAAAATTATGTGAAATTTAGAAGAATTTATTTATTGCAAAACAATTTTTTCCAAATCAGTAAAATTCCGTGCAAATAAAGCCGCTCCTGCGGCACAAAGCTGTTCACGTGTTCTGAACCCCCACAACGCGGAAACACATTTTATTCCGGCATTTGCCGCTGTCTGTACATCTGTTTCACCGTCGCCGACAAACAGACATTCTTCAGGTTTCACCCTGTATTTATACATAATCTCTAACGTTGACTGCGGATTTGGCTTAAGTGGAGTATCGGAAGCTTGCCCCCTTACTTCCGCAAAATTAAATTCGGAAAGAAATTTTTCATAAACGCGCAACGTAGCCTGTTGAGGTTTGTTTGTAATTATGGCAAAATAAATTCCCGCATTACTTAATTTCTTCAAAGTATCATACACGCCGTTATATAATGTCGTAAATTTATTATCGTCGGCAGAAAATCTTTCGCTGTAATCAGCATATACAGCTTCTATCAGCTCTTTATGTTCTGTGCCGACCGCTCTTTCTATAAGCTTTTTTGCACCGTTGCCGACATACTCAACAGTTTTTTCTATAGAAAGTTGCGGCAAAGAAAACTTTTTCAAACTTTCGTTCAAAACACTTTGTATCGTGCGCGAAGTATCGAGCAAAGTGCCATCTAAATCAAAAATAATTAATTTGTACATTTTACATTTTTTCCGGTGCGCCGATACCAAGCAAAGACAATGAACATTTCAACGCCGTATGCGTTGCTTTTGTAAGCGCAAGACGGAAGTCTTTTGTATCGCCCGTTTCAGTAAGTATTTTACATTCTATATAAAATTTGTTGAACTTTTGCGCAAGGTCTACGGCATATCTTGCAATCAAAGAAGGCTCGTACTTTTCCGCGGCGTCATGCACTGTCTGCGGGAATAATGCAAGTGTTTTTACAACCTCTGATTCTACGTTATCCGGCATATATTCGGGGGGCAATTGAATTTTTTGACCGCTCTTTTCAAGCACGGAATTCGCCCTTGCACAAGTATATTGAACATATACGCTTGTTTCGCCTTCAAAGCTTAAAACCTTATCATAAGAAAAGGTTATATCCTTAATTTTATTATTGTAAAGAGCGCCGAAAATCACCGCTCCCAATCCCACCGTTTCGGCGATTTTATCTTTATTTTCAAGCGCGGAATTTTTTTCCGTTATAACAGCGTAAGCTTTTTCAACGCATTTCGAAATGACGTCTTCAAGCCATACTACCTTTCCCTTCCTTGTAGACATTGCGCCGTCCTCAAGCGAAACCATACCATAGGCTACGTGAACCAAATCTTTTGCCCACGGTTTACCCATAAGCTCCAAAACCTTGAAAATTTGATTGAAATGAAGGTTTTGTTGATATGCAACCACATAAAGACACTTATAAAAATCATAAGTTTTTTTACGGTAAGTTGCCGCCGCCAAATCGCGCGTTGCATAAAGCGAAGCTCCGTCGGAACGCAGAATAAGACAAGGCGGCATACCATATGGTTCAAGGTCAACAATTTGCGCGCCGTCGCTAATCTTTAATAGATTTTTCTGTTTAAGCTCGTCTATAACCGGCTGCATTTTATCGGTATAAAAACGTTCGCCGGCATAGCTATCAAATGTGATATTGAGCTTATCGTAAATCTTTTTAACGTAATCCAACGTAAGCGATTTAAACCATTCAAAAAGCTCGTTCGCTTCTTTATCCCCGCTTTCGATAAGGCGGAAATATTCGCGTGCTTCAGCCTCCATTTTTTCATCGGCTTCTTCATTGAACCGCACATATAACGCATTTATCGCGTGTATGCCGCCGTTTTGAACGTCTTCTTTATTACCCCATTTTTTATAGGCGCAAATGAGCTTTCCAAACTGGGTACCGTAATCGCCAAGATGGTTTATACCGACTACTTTATAGCCGAGATGATTAAATATTTTATAAAGCGCGCCGCCTATTACCGTTGTGGAAAGATGCCCGATATGAAACGGTTTAGCAATATTTACGGAAGAATAATCGATACAAACGGTTTTCCCTTTTCCTTCTTCTGAAGAACCGTAATTTTCTCCGCTTTTAAGTATTTCTGAAATTACGTTCTGCGCAAGTCCGACTTTATTGATTTTGAAATTGAGATAGCCGTTTACGGCGTTTACTTCGCTTATTATGCTGTCGCAAACAAATCCGTTTTTCAGCTCTTCCGCAATCTGCACGGGGCTTTTACGGAAAACTTTTGCAAGTTTAAAGCAAGGCAAAGCGTAATCGCCCATTTCGGAATTAGGCGGTAAAGCGATATCGCCCGCCGCAATGTCTGTGATATTAAGTTTTTCGGCAATATATATACGGTAATTCATATGGTTATTTTAGCACAGCAGTAAAATTTTGGCAACTTTACCACCTATTCGTTTTGATTTTTTTAAGACATATATTATAATTGAATTATTAAAAATTTCGAGGCTTTTTTATGAAATTAGGTGTTGTAGGGTTGCCAAACGTAGGCAAGTCAACGCTTTTCAACGCAATAACCCATGCGGGCGCAGAAGCGGCAAACTATCCTTTCTGCACAATTGAACCAAACGTCGGCGTAGTTGCTGTTCCAGACGAAAGACTGGACAAACTTGCTGCCTTGTATTCAAGCAAAAAAATCACTCCGGCTATTGTTGAATTTGTAGATATTGCGGGGCTCGTTAAAGGCGCGTCCAAAGGCGAGGGCTTGGGGAACAAATTTCTTTCCCACGTACGCGAATGCGACGCAATCGTTCACGTTGTACGTTGTTTCGAAGACGGAAACATTACACACGTAAACAACAAAATAAACCCCGTAGCCGACATTCAGACCATTACTCTTGAACTTATTCTCGCCGATATCGAAGCGGTAAATAAACGTCAGGACAGAATAAGAAACGTTGCCCGCGGCGGAGCTAACAAAGAAGCCGCTTTCGAGTTTGCTCTTCTTGAAAGACTTGAAAAGTTTTTATCGGAAGAAAAACCGGCAAGGTTATTTGAATTTTCAGACGAAGAAAAGCCGTTAATCGAAAATTTGTTTTTGCTCACCACAAAACCCATTATATATGCGGCAAACATATCGGAGTTCGATATGGGAAAATCCGAAGACGATATCCCTCTTGTTTGCAAGGTTAAAGAATTTGCGGCAAAAGAAGGCAGCGAGGTTTTGGTTATATGCGCAAAAACCGAAGAAGAATTATCCCAAATGCTTCCGGAAGAAAGCGCAATATTTTTGCAGGAACTCGGACTTGAAGAAAGCGGACTTAACCGACTTATCAAGAAGAGTTACGCACTTTTGGGGCTTATTTCTTATCTTACCGCCGGCGAAAAAGAAACGCGCGCCTGGACGATTGCAAACGGCACCAAAGCGCCGCAAGCGGCAGGAAAAATTCACAGTGATTTTGAAAAGGGTTTTATACGCGCGGAAGTTGTAGACTGGCAAATACTTTTGGAATGTAACGGATATAACGGCGCGAGAGAAAAAGGCAAAGTGCGCTCAGAAGGCAAGGAATACGTTATAAAAGACGGTGACGTAGTCCTCTTCCGTTTCAACGTTTAAATTATAATAAATAAAGCCCCGCGGCAATGCCGCGGGGCTTTTCAGTTACAAATTACTTTAATTCAGCAAAGTATTTGATAGTTCTTACCATCTGGGAAGTGTAAGAATTTTCGTTGTCGTACCAACTTACTACCTTTACAAGGGTTGTGCCGTCGCCAAGGGGCATGCACTTCGTTTGGGTTGCGTCGAAGAGCGAACCATAGGTCATACCAACAACGTCGGAAGAAACGATTTCTTCTTCGGTATAGCCGTAAGATGCGGAAGCCGCAGCTTTCATTGCGTCGTTAACAGCCTTTGCGTCAATTTCGCCTTCGCAAACAGCGATAAGCTGAGTAAGCGAACCGGTGGGAACGGGAACGCGCTGTGCGCAGCCGTCCAACACGCCGTTGAGTTCGGGAATAACAAGACCGATAGCTTTAGCCGCACCCGTGGAATTGGGAACGATATTTACGGCGGCAGCTCTTGCTCTTCTCAAATCGCCTTTACGGTGAGGACCGTCAAGAACCATCTGGTCGCCGGTGTATGCGTGTATTGTGGTCATATAACCTTTTTTGATTTTGCAAAGCTTGTTGAGCGTATCCGCCATGGGAGCAAGGCAGTTCGTGGTGCAGCTTGCAGCCGAGATAACGGTATCACCTGCTTTCAAGGTCTTTTCGTTTACGCTGTAAACTACTGTGGGCAAGTCATTGCCTGCGGGAGCGGAAATAACGCATTTTTTTGCGCCAGCTTTGATGTGAGCAGAAGCCTTTTCTTTGGAGCAATAGAAACCGGTGCATTCCAAAACAACGTCAACTTCGTGCTTTTTCCAAGGAAGATTAGCCGCGTCTTTTTCAGCATAAATTTTAATCGTTTTGCCGTTAACGGTTATGCTGTCTTCGCCCGCAACAACGGAATCGCAGTACTTGTATCTGCCCTGAGCAGAGTCGTATTTAAGAAGATGAGCAAGCATTTTGGGGCTTGTCAAGTCATTGATAGCTACGATTTCGTAACCCTCTGCATCGAACATCTGTCTGAACGCGAGACGGCCGATACGACCGAATCCGTTGATTGCAACTTTTACATTTGCCATATAAATAAATTCCTCCGAATTTTTAATCGATAATCATATATCAAACATTTTAATTATATCAAATAACTTTATTTAAGTCAACGAAATAAAAGCAACAAAATTTCACTTTATATTTTTGACCCGAACAAAGAGTCTTTAAACAAGAATCGCTATTTATTTTAAAAAAATCACAAATACGCTTGTATTTTAACCGCTGTTGAATTATAATTATATCGTTAAAATTTTATTTATATTTCGGAGGTTTTTATGGCATTGGTTTCCGCAAAGGAAATGCTTGAAAAGGCAAGAGAAGGCAAATACGCCGTAGGTCAGTTCAATATTAACAATCTGGAGTGGACAAAGTCCATTCTGCAAACGGCGCAGGAGCTTAACTCCCCCGTTATCCTCGGCGTTTCTGAGGGCGCGGGCAAATATATGACAGGTTTCAAAACGGTTGCCGATATGGTTAAAGCAATGATTGAAGAAATGAAAATTACGGTTCCCGTTGCTTTGCACCTCGACCACGGTACATACGAAGGCTGCTACAAATGTATCGAGGCAGGATTTTCTTCCATAATGTTCGACGGTTCCCACTTCCCCATCGAAGAAAACGTTGAAAAGACGAAAGAACTTGTTGACGTTTGCAAGAAAAAGGGTATGAGCCTTGAAGCAGAAGTCGGTTCAATCGGCGGCGAAGAAGACGGCGTTATCGGCAGAGGCGAATGCGCAGACCCCGACGAATGCAAAAAAATAGCCGATTTAGGCGTTACAATGCTTGCGGCAGGCATAGGCAATATACATGGCAAATATCCAGCAGACTGGGCAGGACTCAGCTTTGAAACACTTGAAGCCGTTAAAAACAAAGTCGGGAAAATGCCCCTTGTTCTTCACGGCGGCACAGGCATTCCCACGGATATGATTAAGAAAGCTATTTCTTTGGGCGTTGCCAAAATCAACGTAAATACCGAATGCCAGCTTGCTTTCCAGGAAGCTACAAGAAAATATATCGAAGAAGGCAAAGATTTGGTCGGAAAAGGTTTTGACCCCCGCAAACTTCTTGCCCCCGGCGCTCAGGCAATTAAAGATACCGTTAAAGAAAAGATGGAAATCTTCGGAAGTATCGGCAAAGCTTAAATATTACAATAACCTCCCTTTTCGGGAGGTTTATTTTTTTGAAAATTGCGCAAAATTATTGCTATGAAAAGAAAATTACCGTTAATAGCAATTTTATTCACACTTATGCTTTGTTTGTTTCCGGCTTGTGAAATCCCGGCAAGCGGTTCGTTAAAATCTTTGACAAAACCTTATATAGCAGAATACGTTTGCACCGAAGCGCGCCTGGGTGAAGAAAATTTACTCGATAAATACGAGTTTATAAAAATTACATTATTGGATGCAAAAGAACTTGAAGTAAGCTTCAAGCCCAAAAACGGCGATAAGAAAGCTTTCAAAGGAAATTATTCCGTTAACGGCGAAACGCGTGAATTTAACGGTGAAATCGGCATCTTCGGGGTAACGTTTAAAGAAACGACTAAAATAGAAAACGGCGAATTTACGATTACGAAAAATATACTTTCTCAACCTTTGGTTCTGAAATTCAAAATGAAATAATAAAACGCTTTGCCTTTATGTTCAAGGCAAAGCGTTTTATTATTCGGGCTTATAGTTACCGCTTATTTCTTCGATTCCTTCTTTTTCTACGGTCTGGAAAACACTGCCCTCGGCAAAAGCGGCTTCCGATTTAACAACTTCTTCAATGGTCATCTGTCCGTCCGGACGCTGGCGTGAATCAAGAAGTTTTTCCGTTTCTTCGTCATAAACGGCGCAATCATATTCCATTTTAGCAAGATTCTTATCGGCATACATCTTTGCAAGCTCTTCTGCCTTTGCCTCTTCCTTTCTTTTTTTAAGAAAGGAAACAACCGTATAAGCAATGAGCGTCGCTATAAATATTCCGCCACATATTATCAATAATATAAATTTTGTTTCCATATATTTATTATTATAAAGGCGCGTGAAAATTATGTCAAGTTTATTTGTCGTAAGCCTTAAAACACAAAGGTTTTCCCCGTTAATAACACGCCGCTTACATAATTTAACCAAAAAATAAATATTATATTATTGCTATGAAAAAAATTATGTTTTGCGGCGGCGGAAGCGCTGGGCACGTTATACCCAATATTGCACTTATAGAAAGCACAAAAAATATATTCGGTTCTTGTTATACTGGAACAAACAGCATTGAAAAACGGATTTGTGCAGAAAACGGCGTTGAATTTCACGAATGCGCCGCGGTAAAACTTGTGCGCGGCAAATTCTTTTGCAATCTTGCTCTGCCTTTTAAGCTGTTTAAAAGCGTTAAAGAAGCCGGAGTAATTTTGGATAAAGTCAAGCCCGACCTTGTGTTTTGCAAAGGCGGATACGCGTGCGTTCCCCCCGCTCTTGCGGCAAAAAAGCGCGGCATACCGGTGATAACTCATGAATCAGACGTCAGCGCGGGGTTAGCCAATAAATTCATAGCAAAACGCTGCAAAAAAGTTTTTACTTCTTTTCCGCAAACCGCAAAAACTTTTGACTGCGGTATTTATACGGGCACGCCTATGCGAGCAAATATTTTTAACCGTGATAAAGCAGAAGCCAGAAAATTTTTCGGTCTGGATATGCGCCCCACTATTATTGTTTTAGGCGGCGGAAACGGTTCGCAAACCATAAATTCACACATACGCACAATAGCGCCGAAAATTTGTAAAGATTTCAATATTTTGCACGTCTGCGGAAAAGGAAATACTGTCGGCACAAATATTTACGGTTACAAACAAATTGAATTCGAAAACGATATGGGCTTAGTTTACGCATGTGCGGACGCCGCCGTTTCCAGATGCGGTTCGAATACGGCAAACGAACTTATCGCATTAAAAATCCCCGCGCTTTTTATTCCTTTGGAAAACAAGCGCAGCCGCGGCGATCAGCTTAAAAATGCGGAATACTTTTATTCCCTGGGGCTTTGCAAAGTTTTAAAAGAAAGAGATTTAAAGGAAGAAAGATTAATTGCAAAAATATATAAACTCATAAACGATAATGAACTAAAAAAAGCACTTGACAAAAGCTCTGTCAAGTGCGGGAACGATAAAATTATAAAAGAAATTATTTTAACGCTGCAAGCGCAAAGATAAAATACAAATATTAAAAACCTATTATGCCGTAGCTTTCCAAAACAATCTTTACGGCAATAAGTACAAGAACAACGCCGCCGACTATTTCTGCGGCGCTTGCTTTCTTTCTGAACAGTTTTCCTACTTTTACTCCTATAACCACGCCTACAAGCGAAATCACAAAAGTTGTTATTCCTATAATAAAAACGCTTACCCACGCCCAAAGCTGAACATTATCAACACCGCCAAGCATAGTATTTAAACTGAAACCCAAAGCAAGCGCGTCTATACTTGTAGCTACCCCCTGAATAAGAACCTCCGCCAACGAGAATTTTTTGAGAGTGATTTCCTCCACGGGAGAACGAAGTTCCTTAATACCGTCGAAAATCATTTTTCCTCCGATAATCAAAAGTATGGCAAAAGCAATCCAGTGGTCAAACGCTTCTATATACTGCATAAAAGCCATACCGACATAAAATCCTATTATCGGCATCAACGCCTGAAACAACCCGAATGTCAAAGGCATTAAAACAGCTTTACGCTTTGTCAAATCACGGTAAATCATTCCGTCGCAAATGGACACGGCAAACGCGTCCATTGAAAGAGAAATCCCCGAAAGAAATACCGATAAAATAATTCCGAAAGTCATAACCGTATTATATCATACGTTTTTACGTTAAGCAAAATAATTATAATATTGAAAATTTTTGATTTTTTAACTAATCGGTTACATACAAAAGATAATATACGGAAACGTCATAAAACTTTGAAATATCAAAAAATAATGTAAAACGGCAAAACCCGATTAAAATAGCACAAGTTGCTTTCAGGCAAACCACCCGAAAAATTGACTTAAAAACTGTTTTCTTTATTTATTACGCGAAAGCTACTAAAAAAACGTATAAAAAATCCCGCATTCAAGTGATTTACACTTTAATGCGGGTAAAATGGTTGAGGCGACGGGACTTGAACCCACGACCTTCTGGTCCCTAACCAGACGCGCTACCAAACTGCGCTACGCCTCAATATCAAGCATAAACAATTATACTTAATTTCAAAAAAAAAGCAAACGCTTTTACACTGTTTTACAAAAAAAATTATAAAATACTTTGACAATTGCCGCTAAATTATGGTATATTCTTTGTGAAATAAAATGCAGGTGTCGCCTATCGGTATGGCGTCAGCTTCCCAAGCTGATTTCGGCGGGTCCGACTCCCGTCACCTGCTCCAAAAAAAGAGAGCTTTTAGCTCTCTTTTATTTTTTACCTTTTTTGGTTTTTAGTTTTTTGCCCATACCGGCAACTGTTTTGACTACGTTTTTACCGGCAAGAATATTTGCAATAATCAAAACAGCTATAAATATCAGCTGACCGACCGCCTGCGACCAAGGTTCTAAAGAGATGCCGAAAAACTCCATATTATATCCGAAATTTGCGGAAAGCTCGTTTATAATTTCGCTTCCGCCTGCAATCTGTAAAACGTCGTTTGTAAACGACGTTAAATCCGCAAGCGGAGTAGCCATAAAAGAAAAACGCAAAAGCGAACAGGAAAAAGTCCCCGGTACAAAAACGCAGAAATTACGCGCAAATTCAGGCAACATTGACATAGGCATATACGCGCCTATCAAAAAGCCTATTGCCGTTGAAAAAATTGTGGTTATACTTGCCATTGTAGCGTCGCGCGACACAAACGAACAAATAAATATCGTTAAAAGCACGGAAACGCAAGAAGAAAAAGCCAGTATGCCAACCATTGACAAAAAGTCAACAAAAGTTATACAGAATTCACCCATGCACGCAAGATAAATAAAACAAGCGAGCAAAAACATAAAACAAACCGAAAGCGTTACTATAAAATTGAATAAAAAATAGCTCCCGATAAGTAAATTACGGTTAATCGGAGACGATACGAAGTCTTTGTTTACCCCCGTTTCTCTGTCTGCAACAATCATAGTGTTGGTTTGCAACGAAACCGTCATAGTGGATATCGCGATTATTCCGCTCAGCATCCAGCTGTCGATTAACGTTTCCACCTTTTTCATAAATTCCGCATTTGCGGAAAGCGCCTTAATTTCTGGCGCATTATGCTTTTCCGCCAAGTCCGCCAAAACAGAGCTGACGGAATTAAGTTCCAAATCGCGCAAAAACAAAATATAAATCACAAATATGATAAAAGGAACCATAAGAGTGAAAAACATTCTGAGTTTATTTCTGAAAAACACCAGAAGATGCCTTTTTACAAGCTGAAAAAACAGCCCGCCCTGTTGAACCGCCGAATTTTCAGTCATTTTCACTTTCTCCGAGGATTTTTATATCTTTACCGGTAACGTTTAAGAACACGTCGTCCATATTGCCTTTTACAATCTCTATATCTTTAAGATAACCGCCGAAATCCGCAAGAATTTTTTTAGCCGCCGCAGTATCTTCAACACTTATTCTGTATGCTCCGCGCTCAACATTATAATCGAATTTTACGCTTTGTTTTGAAAGTTCGCTTTCAAATCTTGCGTCGCGCTCCATATAACCGTACAAACTGTCTGTACTATATTTGTTTTTAAGCTCGTTAGGAGTGCCGTGAGCAATTATATTTCCTTTGTCCATAATCACTACGTCAGTCGCCTTTTCCGCCTCTTCAAGATAGTGCGTAGTCAAAAATACCGTCATACCCGTTTCTTGCCTTATTTTATCTATAAGCGACCACACGTTTATTCTTGTTTTCGGGTCAAGCCCCGTAGTAGGCTCGTCCAATATCAAGAGCTTCGGGCGGTGTACCATTGCGCGCGCGATATCAACACGGCGCATTTGCCCGCCGCTGAGCTTCCCTACTGTTCTGTTTAATATCGGCTGTAAATCCAAAAGCTCTGTTATTTCTGTAATATTACGCTTTTTCTCTTCTTTTGAAAGACAATAAAAAGACGTGCGGATTTCAAGGTTTTGCTTTACGGTGAGTTCTTTATCAAGTACGCTGGACTGAAAAACTATCCCTATATCCCTTTTGATTTCAAAGGGCTTTTCGTCCAAATCCTTACCGTTTACAAAAATTTTACCGCCGTCTTTTTGCAATATAGAACATATTATATTTATCGTTGTTGACTTTCCCGCGCCGTTTATTCCCAAAAATGCGAAAAGAGAGCCTTTTGCAACTTCAAAAGATATTCCGTTAACGGCTTTAAGTTCGCCGTAAGTCTTTTCTAACTCTTCGATTTTGAGAGCGCAATTTTCAGATTCCAAAGCTTCCTCCGCTATGCCTCGTTAAAGCAGTATATTTTATCGAGTTCGTCGTATTTTTCGTATATTCTGTCAAAATCGTGAATACCGAGTTTTTCATGCACTTCTTTTATGTGCCACTGTTTATAATTATAAAGTCTGAAAAACGGTCCGTACCACTTAAACCCCTGACAGAAATGTTTTATAACCGTATCTGATTTTATCGTCCTTTGTTCGTTGAATTTATAAGGCAGAATAAGCTTGCGTTTCGCAAGAAAATTAAGCGCGCTCTGGTCGGGCATAAACATTTTTCTTTTGTTAACGCGTTTACGCGCCTTGACGAAAAGACCGCTCTTTTTTATGTTCTCGAAATTCAGCAAAAGCACTCCAGAATTACAATAATTGTATCTAACCCAGATATGTCCTACCTTATCGAGCACGGCGGCAAATTCATAATCCGAAATGTCTATATCGAATAATTGCGACAAATCCGAACAACACATAGTATCGGCGTCCAGATATATTATTTTTTGAGGCACGTCTGCATAATCAAGCAAAAGTCTAGTCATTGCGTACGGAGTAAATCCGTTTTTAATATTTTTCCCATGCGAAAGTTCGCGCATAAACAATTTTGTTTCATCAAGCAAAATAACTTCGTTTTCGGGATTATATTCTTTTGCTATTTTATCAAGGATTTGCGCTTGTCTTTGGGAAATAGGAGTAAACATTTCGTTCTGGTCTGTTAAATCCATTGTAAGAAGATAAAAAGTCAGCGGGCGCGGCGTATGGCTGAGAACAGAAAGCACGGACAACACTATACCGCCGAAAATTTTACCATTTGCCGAATAGCAGACGGAAATTCTTCCGTTACTTTCAACAGTATTATAACGCATATATTTACCTCGCCGCGAATTTTTAAACAACCGTCTTAAACATTATATATTAAGCGCGGGTTTATGTCAAATTTAAGCTCCGCGCGCTTATTAACGTTAAATAAAATGTTTGTGAAAATGCGGTTAAAAACATTGGAATAAGGCAAAAACCAACTCGGAGGAACCAAAAATGAACCCTATAAAAGAAAAAAGCAAATCGCTTGAAAACAACTTTTTACCCTTGAAAAAAATGTACCCCAAAAGCTACAACAAACTGAACACTTCTCCCTATACAAAAACCCGTGTAATTTTGATGAACGGAACGGAATTCGAATCGCAGTGGTTTATGCACCAGTTTGCGAGACATTGCGACGAGCCTGAAATTTTAGCCGCGCTTGCCGTTGTCCGCAGACAGGAACAACAGCAGCAAAAGCGCATCAGTTGTTTAAAACCCATTAACGAAAGTATTCTTGAAACAACTATCGCGTACGAGCAGCTTGCTATCGACCTTACCGCGGTGCTTGCCCGTCACGAAAAAGACGAAAACAATATAAAAGCACTTAATTTTGCGCTGTTGGAGGATTTTGACCACCTTTACCGTTACGCCAATCTTTTAAAAACCGATAAAAACGAGGATGCGGACATGCTTGTAGGCAAGTTTACCGAAATTATGCCGGGGCGCCCTACCGTTGCGGAACACCGCTACCCTGCGGACGATATCAAACCGCATATGAACGCACAGAAAGCAGATTTATATTCCAAGCTTGTGGCAAGCACCATTACCGCGGCGGAACAGCAAACAATGAACTATTATATGAACATTGCCCAGTGGTATAAAAACGATGTCGGCAGAAAGCTTTACGCTGAAATCGCAATGATTGAAGAGGCGCACGTTTCACAATACGAAAGTTTAAAAGACCCCAATTTAAGCTGGTTAGAACAATGGGTAATGCACGAATACTGCGAATGCTGGCTTTATTATTCCGCATGGCAGGATGAAAGCGTTGACCATATCAAAAAAATCTGGGAAGAACATTTCAAAATGGAAGTTTCACATCTCAAAGTTGCGGCTAAACTTTTGAAAAAATTTGAAAACAAAACATTTGAAAGCGTTTGCGGAAGCGGAGAATTCCCCCAGCTTTTGAAACTTGGCGGAAACAAAGACTATGTCAGAAAAGTTTTGGGCGAAACCGTTTGCTTAACCGCTGACAATACGCACGAAAAGCATGATTATAAGGATATCAAGAAAATACCCGACGACCACAGATATTTCAATTATCAGAAGTATATGTCTGGCGACCCCGAAAAGAACGCTTCCCACCTTGTAATTAAAAAGGCGATAGAAAAACTCGGTCAAGACTACCGCTACCAGGATAAAGAACACCCCGTAAAAGAACTAAGAGACCGCAAAAACGACAACACAAAAATAGCAAGAACAAAGTAATAAAATTACAAAATAAAAAAGCTGCGGAATAAAGGGCGGTGCGATAGGGATTATTAAGTTCCTAAGAGAAGCGGTATAGCGGAAACGCTATGCCGTTTCTCTTTTGTTATGCACCGATAATGGTATTTGTCCTATGCCGTTAAAGTAAAGGTCAATCCGTTGAGTTCTGCGTCCGTTAATTTTTTCCGCTTGGTAAACGACTACCTTTTGTACAAACTCACGTACAAGTTCAGGCGTAAGTTCGTTTATCTCCGTGTACTTGCGAATAGAGCGCATAAACCGCGTTACGTTGTCGGACTGTTCTTTTGCGTGGGCTAATTCTTGCCGTAAGAAAGTAACCTTTGTTTTCAGTTCGCTTTGCTCTTGCTCGTAGGCTTGGCTCATCTTTACAAACCGTTCTTCCGTCAGATTGCCGCATATTTTATCTTCGTAAAGATTTTGTATAATGCGGTCGAGCGACCGTATGCGCTTGTCGTCTTCTTCGAGTTCGCGTGTTTGGATTTGTAACCGTTTCCGTAATTCCTTTTGGTTCTCGTTTCGGATAAGTTCCAAAAACTCCTGTTCATAGTCTTTTGCAAATGCAAGCACTCTTTGTAGATTAGTGAGTACGAAGTGCTCTACGGCTTCTACGGTAATCTGATGCGAAGTGCAGGTAGTCTTTTTCTTTTTGCGGTAGGACGAACAATTGAAATATTCCTTTTGTTTCATTGTCGTACAACGACATAGATACATCTTTTGTCCGCAGTCGGCGCAATACACAAGTCCCGAAAAGATACTCATTTCGCCCATATCCGTAGGTCGGCGTTTGGCTTGCCGTATTCTCTGAACCGTGTCGAAAGTATCTTGGTCTATAATCGCTTCGTGCGTGTTCTCGAATATTACCCAATCTTCTTTCGGTAAGTCTATTTTCTTCTTGCTCTTATAAGACTTTTTCTTTGTCCGAAAGTTTACAGTATGCCCGAGATAGGTGGGGTTTTCGAGAATACCGGCAACCGTAGTTTGTACCCATACGTCGGGAAACTCCGACGTGTAAGTAGTAGCGGGTAGCCCGCATTTACGGTTATGTATCACGGGCGTATCTACAATTCGTTCCGTAAGTAGCCTTGCTATTTGAGTAGGACCGTAACCTTGCATACACAGCGAGAAGATTTCCTTGACTACAATAGCCGCTTCTTCGTCCACAAGCCATTGTTGTTTGTCGTGTTCGTCTTTCCTATAACCGTACGGCGGTATCGTGCAAAGATGTTTACCCGACATTCCTTTTGCCTTGAATACGGCGCGTATCTTCTTGCTCGTGTCTTTCGCATACCACTCGTTGATGATATTGCGGAAGGGAGTGAAGTCGTTGTCCGTGCCGCTTTCGCTGTCCACGCCGTCGTTGATAGCGATAAACCGCACGTTCGCTTCGGGAAAAGTAATTTCGGTATAGAAACCCACCTTCAGATAATCTCTGCCCAAGCGCGACATATCTTTCACGATAATCGTTCGTACCTTGCCTTCGTTCACATCGTCCATAAGCCGTTGGAAGTCGGGGCGGTTGAAGTTTGTTCCGCTGTAACCGTCGTCCACATAGAAGCGTGGATTGGTAAAGCCGTGTCCCTGCGCGTACTTACCCAATATGGCTTTTTGATTCTTAATACTATTGCTGTCGCCTTGTAATTCGTCGTCCCGTGAAAGTCGGCAGTACAAGGCGTCTATTTGTTCACCTCCGTAATAGTTGTTGTTACGTTGCATTGAAAGTTGTTTGTTCATTCCTTATCTCCTTTGGAATGCACCCTTTCAAGCGAGTCCTTAATAATAAGCTTTTTAAGTTTGGCTAATACGTTGTCTTTGGAAGTGTCGATGTCTTTTACGACAACGACGTATTCCGTTCCGTTATACGTTTCCGTATAAGTATAGAGTTGCTTTTCGATAATTCATCCCTTTCGGGAAGTCGGGCACTTTCCTAATTAAAATTGATATAGTCCAATATCATACCCGCTACCATCCACAAGGAAGAAGAGTTACTTTTTCTCCGATACAAAGAAATCGTCATAGCCGTCCATAGTCTTGGCAAGAGAAGTGTCCGTTTCCGCCGCCTCGTCAATCAAAGCCTTATAGCCTGCTTCGATAAGTTGCACTTTGGTAAAACCATACTTTGCCAAAAACTCGTTTATCTCTTCGGCATACTTTCGCGGTACACTCGTACCCCAAATCATATACTTCGCTTTTCTTTCTTCCTTATGCTTTTCTTCATAACGCTTGTCCTTAATAGACCTGTCTGTTGCCATTGTTCTTTCCTCCGTAGGGTAAATATGCCTAATCGTATATATACGACAAGTATATTTTACTCCAAAGAAAGAAATTTGTCAGGAGTTTATCCACTCATAGTTGCACCTCCTTGATAATATCTCTCTACTTAGCCAAGCACACTTTTCTTTAAAACGTGGCGGTCTGGCGAGAAGATTTTTTTATCCCTCCATATAACCAAGCACAGTTTTTTGCAAAAGTTGATGGTCTGAACTCAAATTTCTTGAAAGAAGTTTTACACCCCTCATATAACCAAGCACACTTATCCCGAAAAGTTCGGGGTCTATACAAAAATTCCCTTCACTTATTCAAGCACAGTTTTCTTCAAAATGTGGCGGTCTGACGGAAAGATTTTTTATCCTTCCATATAACCAAGCACAGTTTTTCCGAAAATACAACCGAAAAGCCAAAAGTTTTTGCATATCCCCTCATATAACCAAGCACATTTATACTCGGTTTTGCAACCAAGATGGCTAAGAATATTTTGGGAAAATAGCCAATAAACCGCTATTTTTGCAAGCAGGTAAAGAAAAAAACCAAAATCCGTAGATTTCGACTTTTTTGATGCTCGGCTATCGTCTCGCAGGAACAATCGGGAAACCCGATTTTCTTTCAGCCGATTACATACAATTTTAAATTGTAGTTCTAAAAAAATATCTGTGAGCAAGTTCTTTGCCGCCCTGTTCTTTTACCGTTCCGTCGGCGATGAGTATTGCCCTATCGCACAAGGCTTCGGCGCAACGCATATCGTGGGTTATCGTTATCATCGTATTGCCGCTTCTGTCGTGAAGCATATCGAGAATCTTTACAAGTTCGCACAAGCCTTTGTAGTCTTGTCCTACCGTCGGCTCATCAAGTAGTAACACTTTCGGGTTAGTTGCCGCAACCGCCGCTATGGACACTCTGCGTTTTTGCCCTTCGCTTAAAGACTGCGGATGACATTTGCGCAAATGTTCCAAGCCGAACAAAGCGATCATTTCGTCTGCATATTCTTTACTTAACGCACCGAACGCAATCTCCTGTTCGACGGTCGGCATAAACAACTGATAGTTGGGATTCTGATACACAACGCCTACGCTCTTAAACCATTTCTTTCCCTTTTTACGCTTTCCGAACTTCGGATCGAGAGTTTGTTCGATATTTCCGCTCGTCGGCTTATACAGCCTTGCCAAAAGCCTTAAAAGCGTAGTTTTACCGCAACCGTTTTCGCCGAGAAGCAACAACCGTTCGCCCTCGTAAACTTCAAAACTTACGTCTTTTAATATCTCTTTTTTCTTAATCGAAAACGCTACGTTCTCAACGTCAAAAATCTTTGTTCCTCTTGCGTGATCGTCGCTGTTATCTTCGATAGCCACCGTCTGCGACAGCAAATATTCCTGCTTATTCTCTATCTTCGTAACAACGCCGGCGCGAATGTTCCAAACGCTGTCAACAAACGGCAACACCATATCGAGCCTATGCTCCACTACCAAAACGGCGTACCCTGCCTTTGCAAGTTGCCGTAATGTATCCATTAAAAGATTTGCGCTCTCTACGTCGAGATTTGCAAGCGGCTCGTCGAGTATCAAAATACGCTGTCCCGTCGCAAGCGTTGACGCGGTTATAAGCCGTTGTTTTTGTCCACCCGACAGCGTTCGCGTCTGCGCAGTTTTGTCTAACTCAACTATCGCACATACCCTATCAATCTGCGCCCCGATTTTATCTGCCGCAAGCGCAAAATTCTCGCACCCGAACGCAATTTCGTCGTCTACCGTTTTATGTATTATCTGACTGTCGGCGTTCTGTAAAACCACGCCTACTTTACGGCACGTTTGCGCCAACTTCTGCCCTATTATAGATTTACCGTCAACAAGTACTTCGCCCGTTATTTCGCCCTTTACGATATTAGGTATAATGCCCGACACAATCGAAAGCAACGTGCTTTTTCCTTCGCCCGAAAGACCGGACAACAGCGCGACTTCGCCGTAGTCAACGTAAAAATCCACGTCCGACAAAACCTTTTCCGTAAAACCGCTATATAAAAAACTTACATTCTTTAATTCGATTGCTCTCATAACACCACCGCCAAAACTACGCCTGCAATCAGACCGAGAATATACAGCACATCCATATAATTAATTGCTTCCTTTTTATAGACCGTATACTTCGATTTTCCGAGCGTAAAGCCGCGCGTTTCGATAGACAGCGCAAGCGTATCGGATATATCGACAAGCCGTGTTACAAGCGGAATCAAGAAAGCGCGGTAAAAGATTTTCGGGTTGAGTATACTTCCTGCGCCGCGTGTTTTCATCGCTTCGCGCACGCGCTTTATTTCCGCTCGTAGTACGGGAATGAACGACATCGTTATAAGCATACCGAGCGTTATTCCGCGCGGCGTATGTAACTGCGATAAATTGCGTGTCATAGCGACCGCTTGTATGCTCATACTCGGCACTATTGCCAAAAACACCGCACCGAATCGATTAGCCATTGCTAACGCACTGTCAAAATTTTTTCCGCTTGAAAAGTACGCTATAAGCGCAAACACGCCGCCAAACACGATAAATAGCGGCAACGCTTTTAACGCCTGTTTATAGCATCCGAACAGTATCACCCACACAAGTGCGCCGAGCAAAAAATACGAACACACAACCGTCCGCGCCATAACAAGACCGAACACCATTATAATCAGCGCCGACGCAATCGCTATAAGCGGATATAGATTTCTTTTGTTTCTGAAAAACGCCATTACTTCAACTTTCCTGCTTTCTTTAATTCTCTTGCTATAACCATACCTATGACCGAGCCGACAAAACAAACGGCAATTACGGCAAACGATATTCCTACGGTCAATCCTACGTTACCGCCGCCGATAAACATCGACACAGCGGCTTTTTCTTCGCCGCTTACCGTGTAGAACACATTGTAGTACATATACAACAACGGCAAAGTGAGCGGCATATACAGCGTTCCTGCAAACACGCACGCCCAATCGTTTTTATACCCTCTGAATATGAGTAAAGTCAACAGTTCCGCAACAAGAGCGCACGCAATCAATAGCACCATAGGCGGGAACATAAACACAAGGAATATCGAAATAAACATCGACTGCAATAAAAGCGCGAACGGCTTTTTCACTTTCATCATACCGATTACGGGGAACAACGAAAACTGCAACCCAAGTCCGAGTTGTATAATCCCAAACAGCGGCACATTTACAAGTAAAGGCATAATCGCGCCCGTAACAAGCGTACAGCACGTTATGATTGCAAGGAACACAATGTCCTTTATCATATACTTTTGAAAGATTTTCCGCTTACCTTTTCCACTCTCTCCGTGCTTTTCGGCTTCATCCGCTATGCGCTGTTCTTCTTCACTCAAACGCACAAGTTCGAGTATTGCTTTTTCTCTCGGCGTCATACTTTGACCTCTTGCATTTGTCCGTTTTCCACTTTGTAAATCCTGTCCGCTATCGCCATTGTAGACTCACGGTGTGAAACGAGTATAATGCTCTTTTTGCTCTTTTGTTCTTTTAATGCCTTTAAGATAATACCCTCGTTCATACTGTCTACATTGCTCGTAGGCTCATCTAAAAGGATTAGTTCGCTACCTTTCAAAAACGCTCTCGCAAGTCCTATGCGCTGTTTTTCTCCTGCCGAAAGATTGTCGCCGAGCGCGCCCACTTGCGTTTTGTAACCGTTGGGCAACGTCATAATAAAGTCGTGAACGGAAGCCAATCGGCACGCCGCTTCGAGTTCTTCTTGGCTGGCGTTGGGGTTTGCGATTCGCAAGTTGTCCTCTATTGTTTCGTCGAAAAGGTACGTCGTTTGACTTACCATTGTTACGTTGTCCAAAAGATTGTCCGAATTCACTTTGTCAATGTCGATTCCGTTGTAGGCAATCTCGCCGCCCTTCTTTTGCCAAAAACGAAGCAACAGTTTTAAGAACGTAGATTTACCGCAACCGCTCTCGCCGACAATACCGATTATCTCGCCCTTTTCGGCGTGCATTTTAATATCGCGCAATACTTCCGTCTGCTCGTTGTAATTAAACGACAAGTCGGACACGTTCAAGTTTTCGTATTCGATATTCTCGCCATTCTTCACTTCGGTTACGGCAGGTTTTTCGGCAAGCAAATTCAGCACTCTATCGCCGCTTGCGAACGTCTGCGTAAGATTGCTCGGCAATGCCGATATTGCAATAACGGGACCGAACGAGCCGAACACCGCAACCACGCCGATTACCATTTTGCCGATAGAGAGCGTATCGAAATGCACAAGCACGATGCCGATAACGAGCGTTGCGATTATAAACAGCGATACCGTAAGTTCGGTTGCCGCCGCCGTACGGGTAGAGTTGTGCTTCATTTTCTTTGTTTCTTTGAGCAACAGTTCGGAACGCTTATTTACTTCTTTTTCACGTTCCGCGCCTGCGTTGTTCAATACGATGTCTTTAATGCCCTTGATGCTGTCAAGAAAGTACGCATTGAAAGACGCAAATTCGGCACGGTATTTAACGCCGCTTTCTTTAAGCCTTGACGAAGAAATCATAGGCACTACAATTCCTATCACCAGATATGCAACCACCGCCGCAAGCGCAAGATACCAAGACGACACAAACCCGACAAACAAGAATACCGCCGTAGATACCAATACTGCTATTGCAATCGGCGAAATCGTATGCGCATAGAACACTTCGAGCGTTTCTATGTCGCTCGTTATCATAGCGATGATACTGCCTTTATGCTTGCTTTCGAGTTTTGCCGGACACAACGTGCGAAGCGCACCGAATATCTTATCGCGCAAAACCGCCAAAAGTTTGAACGCTATAAAGTGATTGCTGTACTGCTCGAAGTAGCGCAAGATGCCGCGCAGAACGCCGCAACCTACGGCAAGTCCTATTATTAAACCGTAGGATAGCGCAATCGCTTCGCCAAGCGCTTTTGCAACGCCCACCGCGCCGAATACGGTAACGCCCATAGCGCAGATAAAACCGATACTGCCGTTTATAACGGCTAAAATCATTATGTAAGCGAGAGAGCCGAGCAAAAGTATAAGGCTTGCCATTATGTTTGCGCCGCTTCTGCGTAACTTTTTCTTACTCATAATGCGTAGCCCTCCTCTAACTGTTTTTGCGTGGTAAACAACTTTTCATAGCCGTGTTTATCGCTCATCAGAACGGTATGTTCGCCGCTTTCTTTCACTTCGCCGTTTTCCATAAAGTAGATATTGTCGGCGGGTACTACGTTCGCCAAGCGGTGTGAAATTACGATTACGCTCTTATTCTTCGATAGTATCTTTATGTTCCGCATAATGATTGCTTCGCTTTCCACGTCGATATTGCTCGTCGCTTCGTCGAAAACGTAAATATCTTTGTCCGCAACGAGATTGACCGCAAGCGCAAGCCGCTGTTTCTGACCGCCCGATATATTGTTCGCATCCTCCGTTATCACTTTGTCGAGTCCGCCGTTCTCGCGGATAAACGCCGCAAGATTGACCGCTTCGAGCGCGGCGTAGATTTGTTCGTCCGTCGCCGCTTTGTCTGCAAGCAAAAAGTTTTCGCGCACCGTTTCGTTAAAAATATAGGTATTGTAACTGACTGCCGCAAGATGCGAATAGTAACTCTCGCGCGACAGGCTTTCAAGCGGAACGTCGCCAACTGTTATGCTGCCGCTTTTCGGTCTGAATGCGCCGACAAGCATATTGACTACGGTTGACTTACCGCAACCGCTCTCGCCGACGATTGCCGTCATTCCTTTTTCGGGGAACGTCATTGACACGTTTTTCAGCACGTCGCGCTCTCCGTCGTAAGAGAACGTAACGCCTTTGAGTTCAATCGTTTTTCCGCACACTTGCTCCGTACCCCATTCGGGATCGGGCGTATCGAGAAGCGATATGATTTTCTTTCCTGCGCTTGCGCCGTTCATCGCAATGTGGAACGCCGAGCCGAACGCCCGAAGCGGTAAAAAGAACTCGACCGCTACAAGACACAAAAACAGCGCATATATAGGATTAAGTCCCCAAAACGCCGCACCGCAAATTGCAAGTGCGATTCCTGCACCTGCGCCGCCGTAGGCAATCAAGTCCATTATCGTCGTGCTTGCAAGTTGCATTACAAGCACTTTCATTGTGATTTTTCTAAACTCCTCCGCGCTCTCGTTCATCTTGCCGTGCTGGGCTTCGTCCGCTTTGAATATCTTTAATTCCTTTAAGCCTTGCACGCTGTCAAGGAATTTATCTCCCATTGACGTATACTTACCCCAATACTTTGCGAATATCTTTTTTGCGTACTTCGATACCGCTATAATCGAAACGGGAATAAGCGGCACGCAAGCAAGCAGAACAAGCGCGGTACGCCAATCTATCCACACGCAAATAGCGAAAAGTATTATCGGCGCAAGCATAGCGAAAAAGAACTGCGGCAAGTAACTCGAATAATACAAATCGAGTTGCTCCACGCCCTCCATACTCACTTGCGTAAGTCCTGCCATACTCATACCGTCGGTGGAACGAACGCCGAGTTTGACTATCTTATTGTAAGTACGTTCGCGCAAATCCTTTTTTACACGCCTGCCCAATACGTCTTTAATATCGCCCGTAAGTCTTGTCATTGTATAACGAACGGCTATACCCACTACGGCGCAAATCGCGGGATACAAATACATAATCGGCTCGGCTTTCGTTATGGCAAGGTATATCGCCCAACAAATGCTTGCCGTGATACCCACGTTTGCGACGAGTCCCAAAACTTGCAAGGCAACGGAAATAAAGATGTACTTTTTATTCTTGCCTATCAGTTTGAATAACTCTTTGTCTATCATTGTCTTTTGCCTCCGATTTCAAGCGTTTTTTGTATTTAATCATCTGCACAACGTGTGAGATTGCAAATATTGGATGCGTAAAGAGCATACGCGGTCCGGCATATTTCATTACCGCTTTTATCTTTTCGCGCATTTCGGGTTTGTAACAGTGTATTTTGCAAAACGAGCAAAACTTTTTGTTTACCTTAAACGGACACTTTTCCAAGCGGAATAGCGCGTATTCGGTAAGTTCCCGACACTCGGCGCAAACCTTGCCGCGCTCGACACCCTGCGCTTTTCTTGTCGTCTTGTGCTTACCTCTGCAATACTTTTTTATCATCACGGGAATAAGTTTCTTTTCCTTATTCCACGCTTTCAGTTCGTCTTTCATACTTTATTCGCCCTCGCAAACATCAGCACGCCTTTACGGCTTTCTTCGCCGAGTGCGCACGCCGCGCCCAAAGCTTCGTCAAATGCTCTGTCTTTCGGCGTACCCAAATGCCGCTGTAACTTATCACCGATAAAATCAATGACTACAAGATAATCGGCAATTTCGCTCAAACCTTTTTCGGTTAGCAATACCCTCTTGCCGTTGTGATAAAAATAGCCGTTTGCAATAAGCCGCTCAACAGCATTGCATACGCTTACTTTCGTTACGTTCAACCGCTTTGCCATTGCGGACATTCTTGCGCCGTTACCGCCTTCATTCAGTTCGTTTGCAGTAATCAAATATCTTAACTCCGATACCGTCATATTCTTTTCCTGCTCTCCTTTCAATAGTTAGCGTAGGCTAACTATACCGTAAAAAAATATATCGTGTATTTGCCACGCAAGTAAGTCATTGCTAACTCACAGACAAAAAATTGCGGAGTCATTTCCCGTACTCCGCAATATATTATAAACCAAAGTCAATTTTTATGTCAAGTAAAAGTTAGTTATTGCTAACCGTTTTTTACGAACTTTTTCAATACCTCAAATAGTTCGGGCGTTATGACGTGTTCGATTCGGCAAGCATTTTCCTCTGCCATTTCGTGACTTGCACCTGTTATTTCAAGCAATTTTGTTATGACGGTATGGCGTTCGTATATGCCTTCCGCTTTATTCTTCCCTTCTTCGGTTAAATGAAGCACACCGTCCTGCCCTATCGTCAAATATCCTTTACTTACAAGGGATTTTAATGCGTTTGACACCGACGGTTTGGAATAACCGAGTTCTTCCGCTACGTTTATCGCGTGGACGTTAGCGCTTTTTTGTTTAAGTAACAGTATCGTTTCAAGATACATTTCTTCTGATTCTTGATACTTAACCATAATTACCCCTTGCGTTAACCTATGCTTACTTTTATTATATATGATTTGCTTACGTTTGTAAAGTGAGCGCATAGGCTTTTAACGAAGTTTTTCAATTATTCCGCACCTTTTAATGCTTCCACCATATTGATTTTTTTGTTCTTACGGGCAACGAATAAACCGACCACGAGCGACACGCCGAAAGTTACCAAAATACTGACGCAATACGTGAGAGCGCCGAGCATTATTTTCAGTTCGTATTCGCTTCCAAGCAAAGTCAACAACAGCCCCAAAACGCCCACACCGCAAGGCAAGCCTATTATAATACCTAAAACCGTCAACCAAATATTTTGACTGATAAGAATACGTCCTATATGCTTGTTTTTGAAGCCTACCACTTTTAACGTAGCCAGTTCGCGGTAGCGTTCCACATAACTCATCACACCTAAATTATACAGCACGACTACGCCGAGAATAACGGCGGCAAGTACGAACAACAAAACCATTGTATTCAATACGGACGTAAAACTATTGTATGATTCCATTACCGAAGTTTTGCTCTGCGTTCCCGATATAAATTCGGCGGATTCTATCTCGCTATGCTCCGCGTTTACAAACGCCGTCGTTACGGTATAAGGAATTTCCATTTCGTCCGCATAGTCGCTCGTCAAAACGATATTCTCGGTCGTATAAGAACGTAAAACTCCTGCAACCTTTACGCTGAAACTCTTTTCTGAGCCATAAGGCGAGAACGTGAGCGTATCCCCTACCGCATACCCTCTGTCCGCAACGCGCAGACTTATATACGCTCCGTCGCTATTTACGGGTACAGGCTTGTTGTCTTTATTTATAAACCGAACGGTATCGTGTTTAATATTATATATTTCGAGCGTAATCGGCTCTCCGCTTAACTGCACGCTCGAAGATGCCATATAATCGCCGTCATACTTATCCGCAAATTCTATCGCTTGTTCGTTCGTTACGTTTTCGGCGAAGTTTATGCGCGTTTCGTAATTCATTATCGTTTTATCGAGCGTGCCTAAAAATCCCGACATAGTATCGTGCATACCCAAGCCGCCGACAAGTAAAAGCATACAGCCGATAACGCCGACAAGTGTCATAATAGAGCGCGTTTTGTGCCGGAACACGTCGCGCATATTCCACTTCGTAGCAAAACTCATTTTGTTCCATACTTTGGTCTTTTCTATGACAAGCGGTTTAACTTTCTTCGGCGTATACGGACGAAGCGCGTCCGCCGCCGTGCCTTTGAGCATTTTTTTTACGGATAGAAAACTGATAAGCGTTAAGAACGCTATAATGCCTACGAGCAAAAGCCAAGTCCACCACGGCGCAGACAGTCCCCAATACGGCATATCGAAATACGTTCCCTGCATCATATTGGGATTGACAATTAACGCTCCTATACCGAAGCCGAGCGCAATTCCCAAAACCGCACCTACAATGCCGATAAACAGTCCGTATGCGGTATAATGGCGCAAGATTCTTCCGTTCTTAAAGCCGAGCGCTTTGAGCGTGCCTATCTGCGTTTTTTCGTTCGCCGTTACCCTGTGCATCGTCGTTATCATCGTCAATATGCCGATTAAAAGAAACAGCACGGGCAGAACGGATACCATTGTTTTCCCTTCCTCTATCTCGCTCTGCGCGGCAGCATAGGAAGTATGCTCGTCCTTACCGAGAATGAGCGTTGTTTTACCGAGTGCGGTTTGCGCCGCCTGTTCCATTTGCGTTTTTGTAAGTTCGGTCAGCACGTTGATTTGCGGATAGAATATAACGCCGCCGAGTGCGTTTTTAATCTTTTCGGGCGAAGCATAGACAAATCCGAACGTATTGAAATTCGGCATAAGTTGATTGCCGTCCGCAACGCACACCATAAATTCGCCGCTCTTAATCAGTCCTATCACTTCGCCGCTTATTGCTATATTTCGGTAAGTTACGGTAAGCGTATCGCCGATATATACGCCGTTCGCCGCCGCATATTTATCCGAAAGCCAAAAGCCTTCCGAACTTTTGTCGTAGCCTTTACCGCTTACGACGTGCATAGTAGATACGGTATATTCTTCGGGTACGAACAGCGCAAGCGATTTGTTTTGGTCTTTTACGTCCACGTTGACGTTCAAAACGCGCGTAGCCGCCGTTACCCCGTCAATATCCTTTATGCGAGCAATATCATCTTCCGAGAAACCTTGCTCGTTAATAAGCCTGTAATCGGCATAATTCGTTTCGGTTAAGAATGCGCCCGTGTCTTTTTCGAGCGAGTACCACTCCATATTGAAACCGAAGAAAATACCAACGCCGATAGCCACCATTATTATCATTGAGATGAACTGCGCTTTATACTTCCACGCCGTTCTGAAAAGTTTGCGCAAAAGCATATTACCACTCCACCTCGTCTGCACTCATCGGCTCAGCCTGTTCTTCGCACGATTTAATTTTGCCGTTCTTCACACGAATAACAACGTCCGCCATTTTAGCGATATTCTGATTGTGCGTTACGATTACAATAGTCTTGCCGTAGTTACGCGCCATTGACAAAAGAAGTTTGAGTACAAGCACACCTGTTTCGGAATCAAGTGCGCCCGTAGGCTCGTCGCACAAAAGTATTTTCGGATTTTTCGCAAGCGCACGGGCGATGGATACTCTCTGCTGTTCGCCGCCGCTAAGCTCAGCCGGAAAGTTTTTGATATGGTCGGCAAGCCCCACTTCCTCAAGCATTTGCTTCGGTTCGAGCGCATCGGGCGCAATCTCTTTTACAAGCGCAACATTTTCATACACTGTCAGAGTAGGCACAAGATTATAAAACTGAAAAACGAATCCGACCTTTGCGGCGCGATACTGAGCAAGTTCGTTATCCGACAGCGTGGATATATCTTTACCGTCTACCCTTATCGTGCCGCTTGTGGGACTGTCCAAACCGCCGAGCAAATTTAATAGCGTACTCTTTCCGGCGCCGCTCGGTCCGAGTATGACTATAAACTTCCCTTCGTCAAGCGACAAATTAACGCCGTCCAACGCCTTTAACGCGTGGTCGCCGCTTTTGTACACTCTCGATACGTTTTCAAATGTTACGATTGCCATAATACCCTCTCTTTTTGGTTAGTCATTACTAACTTAAACTTAGAAATAAAACAACGGTTAGTCGTTGCTAACTATATGATAATACAAAATTGCCGTTCTTGTCAATCGAATTTGGCATGCACAACAAAAAAACGGGCAGATTTCTCTACCCGTTTCTTCAATGACAATACAATGCTTATGCGTCCGTACTTTGCAATTCGAGCATTTTGCTGTATATGCCGCCCTTTGCTTTAAGTTCCTGCGGCGTACCCTGCTCGGCAACTTTACCGCCTTGCAATACTACGATTTTTTCCGCGCCGTCCACCGTTCTCATACGGTGTGCTATAATAAGCACGGTCTTGTTTTGTATGAGCGCGGACAGCGCACGTTGTACTTCCGTTTCGTTTTCGGCGTCGAGCGACGCGGTGGCTTCGTCCATTATTACTATCGGCGCGTCTTTAAGCATAGCGCGCGCTATGGATATTCTCTGCCGTTCGCCGCCCGACAGCATAGAGCCGTTTTCACCTATCACTGTATTATAGCCGTTGGGTAACTTCTCCACAAATTCGTCGCATTGCGCTTCTTTCGCCACGCGCAAAACTTCTTCGTCGCTCGCGCCGACTTTGCCTATTCTTATGTTTTCCATTACGGTGTTATTGAATAGCGTTACGTCTTGGAATACAATCGAATAGGCTTTTAACAGTTCTTCGGGATCGACCGTTTTCACATCCACGCCGCCGACAGTTACCGTGCCTTTGTTCACGTCCCAAAACCTTGCGGCAAGTTTAGCCGCAGTAGATTTACCACCTCCGCTTTCACCGATGAGCGCGGTTACTTGCCCTTGCTTTGCCGTAAACGATACTCCGTCCAAAACCGTTTCGCCCGTGTTATATGCAAATCCCACGTTTTTGAACTCAATGTCGTACCCGTTCGGATTGAACGCTTTATCGCCGCTCTGTTCTTCATAGTCTTCGATTTCGTTCATTCTGTCAATGTTTATCTGCAAACTGTTCATCGCCGCGAGATTTTGCAATGCGCCTGACAACGGCTCGTAAACGCGCGATACGACAAGCAAAAACATAAAGAACGTGATGAGCGAAAGTGTTCCGCTTATAAGCAGCATACCGCCGACAAGTGCAACCGTCGCTATACCGAGTTTGAGTATCATCTGCGCCGGAACGACGAACATAGCCGTGCCGAGTTCACTCTTTATATGCCGCACTTCCGCTTTGTCTATTTTTTTGTTCAATCCGTCCAAATACTTCTTTTCGGCATTATTGCTCTTTAAGTCGCGTATCGTTTCGAGATTTTCCTGTATACCGTCCATAACGGCTACATCGGCTTCCTTTTGTTTACGGGTAAAATAATTCTGCGCTTTTTTTGAAAATGCTACGATGACAAGCGCAACGGGGAACACCCACAATGCCGCAAGCGCCATACGCCAATCAAACGCAAACATACCGATTGACACAATGAGTGCAGATATAATAGAACCCCAAAACTGCGGAACGTAATGCGACATCATTTGTTCGGTAACTTGCACGTCGCCCATAACCGTATTCGTCAAGTCCGCCAAATCCTTTTTACCGAAGAACGACAGCGGCAACTTTCTCAACTTTTCGGCAAGTCCCACGCGCTTTATTCCAGATTCGCGGTAGGTAGAAAAATAAGTTGCATTGTATTTCCAAAAGTTTGTAAGCACTATAAGCACAAGCGCAACAGCGATGCCGAAGCCGTAAAAATAATAATGCGATGACGGCACTGCGCCTTTCAATAAATCGTCCGTCAGATAATACAAAAGCGATACGGGCAACATTAGCGCAAGTCCCTCGACCGCACAAGCGACTACAGCCCAAATAAAGCCTTTTGCTCCGCGCTCGGACAGCGCGTATTTTTTCATTATATACTTAATCATTTTGCACCTCCTACTTTCCAGCCGATAGAAGTCTGATAATCTTTCCACATCTTCGCATACAGCGAGCCGCTCTTTACGAGTTCGTCGTGCGTACCTGCATCCTCGATTTGTCCGTCTTTAAGAACAAAAATCTTTTCCGCATTTCTCACGGTAGTCAGTCTATGCGCTATCATTATCACCGTTTTATCTTTGGACAGTTCCGCAAATGCCTTTTGTACCAACGCTTCGTTTTCGGGGTCGGCGAACGCCGTCGCTTCGTCGAGTACGATAATGGGCGCATTTTTCAGCATTACTCTCGCAATCGCTATTCTCTGCTGTTCGCCGCCCGATAAATACACGCCTTTTGTGCCGATAACCGTATGAATTCCGTTCGGCAGTTTTGCGATAATATCGTCGCACTGCGCTTTATGCAAGGCGTTCAAAACTTCCACCTCGCTTGCGTGCGGCTTGGATAAGCGCACGTTTTCCAATATAGACGTTTTCAATAATTTGCTGTCTTGGAACACATACGACACGTTGTTCATAAGTTCCTCGTGCTTTATGTTCTTTACGTTCACGCCGCCGATTTTAACCGAGCCTTCGCGCACGTCCCAAAACCGCGAAATAAGTCCTGCGACAGTTGTTTTTCCTCCGCCGCTCGGTCCGACAAACGCTACCGTCTGACCTGCGCTTACTTTGAACGACACGTTAGAGAGTGCGTCCGTTTCGGCGTTAGAGTAACGGAACGATACGCGCTCGAACTCCACCGAATTATCTTCGGGCGTTTCGCCGTTTACCGCTTCGGGCAACGGCTTTAAGTCGAGTATGGAATGAACACGCGAAAGTGCGTCCGCAACCACCATACCGTTCTCGCTCATATACAAAACTTTCATAAGCGAAGTTGTTAGTATAGGCGTGAATATAACGTAGAATATAAAATTCATTAGCGTGTTCAGCGCAATCGCTTCGCCGCCTGCAAGGATAAGCGCAAGCGAGATTAAAAATGCAAACGTGCCGTTTATGAACATTGTAAACAGTATCATTGACGGACGGCATTTTTTACAGTAGGCAACGCAATAATTATGATAGTTGTCTATCGAGCCTTGAAACTTCTTAAACGAGCGCACCGTCTGACCGAACGTCTTGACTACGGGAACACCGCGTACATATTCCACCGCTTGATTATTCATATCTTCGAGCGCATTGTTGTAGGCTTTCATATCCTGCGCCATTTTCGGTCCTGCCATTTTCCACATACAAACAAATGCGAGAAGAACGGGCAATAAACTGATTAGACCGAACCGCCAATCGAATAGGAACAACATCACAATCAATCCGATAGGCGTCGCAATTGCCCCTGCCATATCGGGCAGTTGGTGCGCGAGATACGTTTCGGTCGCCGCACTGCTGTCGTTTACGATACGGCGCACTTTTCCGCTGCCCGCTTCGCCGATAAAGCCAAGCGGTAGTTCCGATATATGCCGCATAGTCTTTTTGCGCATATTTCCTGCAATTCTGAACGCCGACAAGTGCGAACACATAAGCGCGCCGACGTAAATCAGAATGGATGCAAGCGCAAATACGACCGCCATCCAACCGTTAAACACGATATTCGTTGCCTGTGAAAAATCCGGCGCAACTTCTATCACTTCCTTTATAATAAAGAAAATGTAGACGAACGGCACAAGCGCAAGCGCCGCACTGATAACCGACAGCACCCAAGACGAATAAGTTAGATACTTATGCTTTCCTGCGTATTGCATAAGTTCGGCAAGATTACCTTTCTTCTTTTTCATTGATTACTACCTCCTGTTAGGATTTTCATTTTTTATAAAACCTCCTTGAATTTATTTGACTGTTTTATTTAGTTAGTTAAGACTAACTCATACCCGTTAAAAAAGAGATTTTGATAATCTCTAATCTAACTTATTTAAGCGACTTTTGCCAGTCCGTAGGCAAGCCGAGTAATTTGTCCCACCCTGCGCTGAAAAAGTCCTGCACTTGCTTTATATACCCTCTCGCTTCTTCTCGCGGCAAATCGTGGGCGACCACCTCGAATATTCCGTTGAACATCGCACTCGACAACATATGGCTTAAATCCGCGCGAACTACGTTCATCTTAATACCTGCGTCGTTCAACTGTTTTATAAAGCGCACTGTATTCTTTGTTTCGACATCTATCATCTTGTCAATGTAATATTCGTAGCCGCTTCCTGCACTCTTACAAACTATAAGTTTGAAAGCGTCGAAGTTGTCGTATATCATATCAATCATTACGTCAACTTTGGAATCGACGTAAGTGTGCATTTCCTTATGCTGCTGTTCAGGCGGCAACTCTGCAAAATTATCTTCCGATTGCGAAAAATAATCGAATAGTTTATCCGCCGCTTCGCCTACAAGTTCTTTGAACAGTTGGCTCTTGTCCGCAAAACGTCCGTACACCATTCCCGTCGTATATCCCGACTTCTCGGCGATCGAACGCATAGACGCGCCCTCAAAGCCTTTTTCCATAAACTCCTCTTTGGCGCATTCCAATATCTTATCTACGGCAAGTTCGTTTTTTGTACGCACGTCTTTACTCCTTTATTTGATAACGCTGTTATTATAACGCCGTTATTTTATTTTTGTCAACTGTTTATTTCAAATAAAAAGAAAAGAAACCTGAATTGCAAGTTCCTTTTCTTTTTGACTCGCCCTTATAAGGTTCATTCCGATTAAAATTTAGTTTTTCATAAATTCCCTATGGAACACACCCTTACCGCAGCTTTTTATTTTTTACTAAGTTTAACATATGTTTTCAATTGTTTAAACATATATTTTTCACCGCTGTCTTTAAGCATTGTGAGAAAATACTCCAATGTTTCAGCCGTTTTTTGGTTCATACCCGCTTTATCTGTTTTAGTCTGAAAATATTCCAAAGCCGACGAATCGGTATATTTATCTTTAAGATATATTTTACTTGCGGCAACGCGGTCGCAAATCATTTCCGCAAGATATTTCGGAGGCATTTCAACATATACTTTTTTACCGTTGGCAAAATCCGTCCAGTATTCAAAATGGTGTTTGTTTCTGCCTTTGTGATGCAGCCAAGCCGCAGAATAGCCGAATAATTCTCTTTCCTTTGCCTGCGGACTGCGGTAGCCCTGATAATATTTTGCTCCCGCCCAAAATTCAGCCACAGAAAATTTGGATAAATCGTGCGTCAACCCTTGTTTTATTAACCCGCATTTAAAACAAAGCTTACAAACTTTTGCACGGTGTTTACAAACCGTTAAAAAATGTTTTACCGTATGCATTACAAGTCTATTTTCATTCCGTCATAAGCGGCAATAACTCCGTATTGCTTTTCAATTTTTTTGAGGTTTGCACGCGTAGGATTGGCATTATGTGAAAAGTGCGTAATAATATTTTTTGTTTTTGTATTTATTACGCCGAGTTTTAAAAGCTTTTCTTTTATGAGCATTACATCCTCTATGCCCATATGCCTCGCGTTTTCTCCGCCGACACCCCCTACAAACGTGCAATCGTATGCAACGGCTTGTACTTTTGCGCCGTTTTGTGCAAGGTATTCAAGCGCTTCTTCTCCTATTCTGCCTGTATCGTGCAGATGAAGATATCCCTTACCGTTCTTTTCAACATAGAACAACAAACAATCAATTTTTCCGTGATTTGCCGGTATTGCAATTACTTTATACCCGTCAACGTTCAATACTGTATACGGCTGAATTTCATTGAATTTTATATTCGCCGCGACTTCGGGCTTCATTTCGTGCGAGGTACATTCTCTGAAAATTTCCGCAACGACGGAGTTTCCGTATATTTCGAGCAACGGT
Organism: uncultured Christensenella sp.; assembly: GCA_910577375.1. Lineage (GTDB taxonomy): Bacteria > Bacillota > Clostridia > Christensenellales > Borkfalkiaceae > Coproplasma. Next base: position 148,466 of record CAJTLT010000001.1, on the reverse strand, counting down.
TCTGCAACTGCGGCATACTTATATCCGCGCAAAATAAAGTCATGCGCATAAAAATGGTCCTGATGCGAATGCGTGACCAAAATATTTTTGAGATTTGTAAAGTTGTAACCATAATTGAGCGAATTTGCGTAAGCCTCAGGCGGAAAATCCAAACTCAAAACTCCGTCTATCAAAATTTGAGTACGGTTTCTGAATTCTTTTTTACCTGCTTTTCTTATTGCATTGCAATAAGCGCAATTACAAAACATTGCGGGAACGCCTTCCGCCGCGCCCGTTCCTAAGAAATGTATTTTCATAATAACATTAAACAGGGCAGTCACCCGCCCTGTATTTTAAACTTCGTATATAATTGTTACGGGACCGTCGTTATATTGTTCTATTTTCATATCCGCGCCGAAAACGCCCTGTTTAACGGAAATACCGTAACCGCACAAAAGGTCTGCAACATATTCATAAAGCGGTTCCGCCCTTTCGGGACGCTCAGCCTCGGTGAAACTCGGACGGTTACCATGAGAACAATCTCCGTATAACGTGAATTGCGATATAAGAAGAATTTCTCCGCCTGTATCCTTAACCGATAAATTCATTTTACCGTTTTCGTCTTCAAATATGCGCAAGGCGGCTATACGTTTTGCCATAGCCGCAGCTTGCTCTTTTGTGTCGCCGGCTTTTATGCCAAGATAAACGGCAAGCCCCGAAGAAATTTCGGAAATAAGTTTATTATCAACGGATAAAGCCGTGCGCCCTACCCGCTGAATAACGGCTTTCATTATTTACCTACACGCGACATATACTCGCCGGTACGGGTATCGATACGGATAATTTCGCCTTCTTCTACAAACATAGGAACCTGAACGGTTGCACCTGTTTCAACAACGGCGTTTTTCATTGCGTTGGTAGCGGTATTGCCTTTAACTCCGGGCTCACATTCGGTGATTTTGAGTTCGACGAAGTTTTCGGGTTCAACCGAGAACGCCGTGCCGTTAAGGGATTTAACGGTTACCATATCATTCTCTTTAATATACTTCAAAGCGTCTTCAACCTGCGAAAGGTTTAAAGTTATCATATCAAACGTATCAGGGTCCATAAAATAATAGAACTCGCCGTCGGTATACGAATAAGTCATCTTTTTCGTTTCAACCTGTGCCGTTTCAAGCTTAGCCGTGGGGTTGAAAGTAATGTCTGAAAGAACCTGACCCGTTACAACGTTTTTGAGAGTCGCTCTTACAAAAGCCGCGCCTTTACCGGGCTTTACGTGCTGAAATTCCGTTACAGTATAAACGCCTTTGCCGTTATACTCGAAAGTTGCGCCCTTTCTGATATCGCCTGCTAAAATAGATGCCATTTTTTATCTCCTTATAATACGGTTAATTTTTTATCTGAATCGGTAAGGCTTATAACCTTTCCGCCGTTTATCATTACAGTATCTTCTATTCTTATTCCGAAATCGCCCTCAAAATATACGCCCGGCTCGTCGGAAAATACCATATTTTCTTTTAAAAGCTCTTCGCTTTTGGGAGAAAGATACGGGCGTTCGTGTACGTTTATGCCTATTCCGTGCCCAAGCGAGTGCGTAAAATATTTATCAAGTCCGCAGCCTTTTAAATATTCGCGGGCAAACGCGTCGGCTTCACGTCCGCTTATTCCTTCCTTTACGTTCTCTTTGACAAGCATATGAGCCTTTAAAGCGTGTTCGTACGCTTTTTTAAATTCCCCGTGCTTTTTATCGTCGCCGAAAAGAAAAGTTCTGGTGCAGTCGGAACAGTATCCTCCGACTTTGCAACCGAAATCTATAAGAATTATATCTCCGAATTTAAGCTTTTCCGTGCCTGTTTCATGGTGCGGTATACTTGAATTTTTGCCGAATCCGACTATTGTGGGAAAGCTTGTCCCGCTTGCGCCGTATCTGCGCATAAGATATTCAAGTTCTGCGGCAACCTCGTTTTCGCTCATACCCTCTTTAATGCGGGGAAGCAAATCACAAAAGGCTTTATCTGTAATTTCGCATGCTTTCTTTATAAATGCAACTTCATACGGTTGCTTTACCGCCATTGTTTGCGTAAACGCCGGTTCGCTGTCAACGACTTTTAAACCTGCGTCGGTAAGTTTTTTATAATCGGGATAAGAAGTTTTTGATAAAGGCACCGCAACCTCTTTATATCCTTTTAAAAGTCCGTTCAGACTGCCTTCAAACTGTTTGACTTTTATTTCCGTACCGTCAAGCGCAGCAGACGCGGCTTCAAGATAGCGGCTGTCAGTGTAAAATACCGAACCTGTTTTATCGGTTATAACGTAACCGAACGAAGTTGAAATACCCGTAAGATATTGTCTTAAATCGGATTGCTCGGTCAAAACCGCTTCGGCGCCGACAGCGTCATATATTCTTTTTGCATTTGTAAACGTCATTTCCGCCTCATATTACGCTTTTATTTTATCAAATTTAATTTTTTATGTCAACACTATTATAAATGCGTTTCATAGTAACGGCGTCGTCAGACTGTGTGCCCGCACTTTCGCTTACAATATAAGGTTCAAGCTTGAGTTCTTTCAATGCTATTGCCAACGGTTCAAATTCGGGTCCGTATTTATCGTCTTCAAAAGTAAGATGTTTTATTTCGCCCTTACCGCCGTACATAATTTTGGAAAAATGAATATGGAAATGTTTAACCCTTTCATAACCCAGTTCGGCAATCATATATTCCAGTCGTGATTTATAATCGTTTACGGTTTGCAAACTGCCTTGTTCGCGGGCATTGATATGCCCGAAATCTATTGCGGGAATATAACAGCCGTCTATTTTACAAAAACGGACGACCTCTTCCAAAGTGCCGATTTGAGCAAGCTTACCCATTGTTTCGGGGCAGAATTTCAAATTTTCAAAACCGTTTAAATAAATATAATCGCGCAGAATTTTGAGCCTTTCTTCCGTTCTTGCAACCGCTTCTTCGCGCGTGGATTTACCCTGCGCCGCTGGATGGAATACAACTCTTTCTCCACCCATTAATTTAAGAAATTTTGCGCTTTGCAAAACATAACCGTAAGATTTCTGCGCCGCCTCATCTTCGGGATTTGCAAAGTTGATGAAATAAGGAGCGTGAACGCTGATTTCTATATTTTGCTCTTTAAACGCTTCGCCAATGCTTGTTGCTTTTGCTTCGGACATAAGCACGCCTCTACCGAAAGAGTATTCAAAACAATCAAGCCCCAAATCCTTACAGAATTTTGCAGACTGTTCGCTATGCTTAAATCCCGAATTATAAAACGCTTCCGAATTCCCGCTTGGTCCGAATTTAATCACTTATTTCCTCTTGTTCTTGTATTTCTTCCTCTACTTCTTCGGAGGATTGCTCTTCAACAATCTCTTCCGCCGCGGCGAAATGCTCCGCTTGGGGCTGTTCGGATTCAGAAACAGAAATCTCTTCTTCCGTCACAGTTTCATTGAGCTCTTCTTCAAAATCGTCAGCGGATTGTTCGGAATAAACCTCTTCCGCTTGTTCTGCCTGAATTTCTTCTGCGGGAGATTCTTCTTTCAATTGCTCTGTAACCTGTTCGGAGGGTTGCTCCTCAACCGGAACTTCAACTGACGGTGTTCCATCCGTTACGGCGAGCTCCGCTACCGCGTCAAGACATTGGGAATCCTTGGAAAGCTGTTCGGCAAGCTGTTCCGGACTATCAAATTTTTGTATATCCCTTATATAGTCCAAAAACTCAACTTTTACAGTTTCATCATAGTTTTCGCCGCCGAAACCGTTTAAAAATACTTCAAGAACGGGTTCGTTCTCATTAAACGTAGGGCGGGCACCGTAATTTGCTATACCGGAGTATTCATTTTCCCCTGCTATGCATTTAATTTTATAAACGCCTTGTTTTACTTCAAACTTGTTTTCGGGATACGAAATATTCATAGTGGGATAACCCAAAACTTTCGCTCCTCTGTCTGCACCGTGCACAACAGTTCCGCTCACGCAGTAATTTCTGCCGAGCAACTCGTTTGCACATTTGATATCGCCGTTTTCAAGCTTGGATTTTATAAGCGTAGTGCTGACTTTTTCCTCTCCGTATACGACGTCTTTCACGGGCATATACCATACGCCGTTTTCTTCATCTTCCGCGTAGCTTTTAAGCGTTGACGACTTCCCTTTTTTGCCTTGCCCGAATTTAAAATCTTTTCCGCTCATATACGCTTTTACGTTAAGCTTTTCTTCAATACAGTTAAGAAATTCAAGCGGCTTGATTTGTTTGAACGCGTCGTTGAAATCGATTTTAAGCACAAATTTAACGTTATAGCTTTCAAGAAAACTTATGCGTTCTTCAAAAGAGTAAAGCTGTTTGCCGCCCTTTCCGTCTGCAAACATCATTACGCCTAAATCGAGACCGTTTATTTTTGCTTGCAGTTTTGCTTTTTTCAACAGTTCGGCATGCCCTGTATGCAAACCGTCGAAACAGCCTAAAACAAGCAGACAAGGGAAAGCGTATTCGTCTTCACTGTACTTTACGATTTCTAACATAGTTTTGTCCTCACCTTTAAAATTGATTGTTTAACTTCGGCAAGCCCGTAAAAAGCGCCGTCTTTATAGATTTTATATATGCCGTCGGGCTTTTCGCTATACACGGTCAAACCGTTGAAAAGCTTATGCGCGTCAAAACTATCGGGAAATATATCTTCAAAAGGCAAAACGCTTTCAGTAGGAATAATATAACTTTCTATATTTTCTGGTGAAAGGCTTTTACTGTCTACAGAAGTTTCTATTTTAAAAATACCGCTTTGCGTTCTTTTGAGCGCACACATTACAGCTTTGGTATCCAAAGACCTTGCTATATCCCTTGCAAGGGAACGAATATACGTTCCGCCGCCGCATTCTATTTCAAAAGTAAAACAATCGTTGATTTGTTCGGTTAATTCTATCGAGTATATATTGACTTTCTTAGGTGCAAGTTCGAAATCTACGCCGGCTCTCGCAAGCTGATAGCCGCGTTTCCCGCATACGTTTTTAGCGCTGAATTTAGGAGGAACCTGTAAAATCTCCCCTTCGAAATTTTTCAGAATTGCGTTAACTTCGGCATATGAGGGTACCAAACCCACATTTTCTACAACATTTCCGGTACTGTCCAAAGTGTCGCTGTCAACACCGAAACGGAAAACCGCCGTATATTTTTTATGCTTATCTAAAAAATAATCAAACAACCGCGCCGCGTTGCCGAGCGCTATAGGGAGAACGCCGGAAGCCATCGGGTCAAGAGTACCCATATGTCCGCAAGGCACTCCCGTAAGTTTTTTGATTTTAGAAACCTCTTTTGCCGAACTTGCGCCTTCCGCTTTGTTGATATTTATAAAGCCTGTCATAAGCATTGGTAAACCGCGTAAGTAAGCTTATCTATTACTTCTTCCAAAGAACCGAAAAGCATACAACCGCTGGCGAGAACATGCCCGCCGCCGCCAAAGGTTGCCGCAAGCCGGCTTACGTTTACCTTTCCTTTGCTTCTCAAAGAAGTTTTATACTGCCCTTTTTTAAATTCCATTAAAGACGCGGCAACTTCCACGCCGTCGATTGTAAGAGGAAAATCCACAAAACCTTCAGTAAGGCTTTTATCGGCGCCCGATTTTTCCAAATCTTCAAGAGTTATGATTATCATTGCAAGCTTATCTTCTAGAGCAAACCGCATTTTGTTCATAACCATACCGTAAAGAACTGCGCGCTGCTTAGGCTGACGCCCGAACATATTATAATTTATAAAATGCATATCCGCGCCTTTACTCCTGAGATATGCCGCAGTTTCATAGGTTTTCGGAGAAACGTCGGAATGGGAAAAATTCCCGCTGTCAGTGATTAATCCTAGCATAAGAAGATTAGCAATATCTTCCGTAATATCCCAGCCCGCTTCTCTTAAAATCTCGGTAACTATTTCACAGCTTGCTGTGCACTGTTTTATATAATTGACTTGGGCATATGCCTCGTTTGTGATATGGTGGTCGATATTTACCGTAGCGCCTTTATGTCTGGAAAAATCTTTTGCAAACAACCCCAAACGATTCAAATCAGCGCAATCCACACTTATCATAGTGTCTAACTCAGTGTCGGGTAAACCTATTATTGCCTCTTTCATCTGATGGAAAAATCCGAACTTTTCGGGCATAGGTTCTTCCAAACAAAAATAAGCTTTTTTACCTCTGTTTTTCAACGCAAGGCAAAGCGCAAGTCCGCTGCCGAGAGCGTCGCCGTCGGGGCGCACATGACAAAAAACAGCGACTTTTTCCGACTTTTCAAGTTTTGTTATTACTTCTTGCAAGGAGTTATTTTTCATCTTTGCTTTCAAGCGAATTTAAAATTTTATCGATTTTTTCGCCGTATTCCATACTTTGGTCTTTTTTGATACGCAATTCGGGCACCGTTCTTAGGCGCATTACCTGCGCAATCTCACGGCGTATAAGCCCCGCGTTTTCTTTAATAATCTCAAAGCTTGTCTGTTGTCTTTCTTTATCGGTATCGAATACGCTGATATAAACTTTCGCGCTTTTCAAATCGGGCGCAACATCAACCTCCGTCACGCTGATTACTTGCGAAAGTTCAGGAAACTCAAATCTTAATTTTCCCGAAATAACGCTGTATATCTCTTTTTGGAATTCGCCCGCGAGGCGTTCTCCTCTGATACCTTTCATTTTATACCGCCTGTACCTCTTCTATAAGGTAACATTCTATAATATCGCCTATTTTTATATCGTTAAAACCTTCGATTGCGCAACCGCATTCAAAACCTGCCGCAACTTCCTTAACGTCGTCTTTAAAACGTTTAAGCTGCCTTACGTTTCCTTCAACGATTAAAATATCTTCACGGTAAATTCTGAGCTTTCCGCCGCGCACGATTTTACCGTCGAGAACGTAACAGCCAGCAATATTGCCAGCGCCCGTAATTTTGAAAGTCTGACGCACTTCGCACTTTCCGAGCATAATTTCCTGATACTTGGGTGCGCGCATACCTTTGAGCGCCGCTGTCATATCGTCCAAAAGCTCGTAAATAATTCTGTAAGTTCTTACGTCTACTTTGCTTCTTTCCGCAAGCACTTTGGCTTTCGCGTCGGGGCGGACGTTAAAGCATAAAATTATTGCCTTGGAGCTTTCCGCAAGCATTACGTCGCTTTCGGTAACCGCGCCCGCCGCACTATGGATAACTTTGACTTGCACTTCTTCGTTTGAAAGTTTTACAACCGACTGCTTAACCGCTTCAACAGACCCTTGAACATCGCCTTTTATAATAAGGTTAAGATATTTGAGTTGCTCGTCGGGCAATGCGCCGAAAGCTTCGTTGAAATCGAGATTTTTAAGCGATTTTGTTTTTTCAATGCTTATCTTATCCTTTCTTTCAGAAAGAACCTGCTTCATAAGCGCTTGAGAAACGGCATTGACCGCATCGCCCGAATTGGGAACGTCTTCAAAGCCGAGTACGTTTACAGCCGTAGAAGGCCCCGCCTCTTTAACGGTTTTGCCGTTATCGTCTATCATTGCGCGAACCTTACCCATTGTAAGACCGGAAATAATATTGTCGCCCGTGTGTAAAGTTCCGTTTTGTACAAGCACCGTGGCAACCGGACCTTTACCTTTATCCAAACGTGCTTCTATAATAATTCCCCTTGCCTCCTTTTCGGGATTGGCAAGCAATTCCTTCATCTCTGCAACGAGAATAAGATTTTCAAGCAAATTGTCAATACCTTCTCCCGTTTTACAGGAGATAGGGCATACGACCGTTTTGCCGCCGTAATCTTCGGGGAATATTTCGTAGCGCATCAAGTCTTGTTTAATCTTTTCTATATTTGCGCCTGTTTTATCTATTTTGTTAACTGCTACTATTATTTCTACGCCGGCAACTTTTGCATGGTTGATTGCCTCTACAGTCTGAGGCATAATGCCGTCGTCGGCAGCGACCACAAGTATAACGATATCGGTTACCTGAGCTCCGCGCGCGCGCATTGCCGTAAACGCTTCATGCCCGGGCGTATCTATAAAGGTTATGCCCTTGTCGCCTACTTTAACCGTATATGCGCCGATATGCTGCGTTATTCCGCCTGCTTCTCCAGCCGTTACCTTTGATTTTCTTATATAGTCAAGAAGCGAAGTTTTGCCGTGGTCTACGTGTCCCATTACGGTGACAATAGGAGCGCGGGGAACAAGCTGTTCGATTTCTTCAACGGTATCCGCCTGCTGTTCGAAGAGAACTTCTTCCGCAGTCTTTTCGGGCTTATATTCGAGTTCGACCCCGAAATCCGCGGCAATTAACGCCGCCGTATCATAATCTATCGAACCGTTAACGTTCGTCATTACTCCCTCTTTGAAAAGACGGTTGACTATTACAGTCGCGGTTATCCCTATTTTTTCCGAAAGAGTTTTGATAGGAATATCTTCCGTAGTTACGATAGCGTGTTCTATTTTAATAGCCTGCGTATTTTTCTGTTTATCTTTTTTAACCCTTAACTTTCTGTAACCGCTCTTATTTTCGTCAAAATCGGAAATGCTCGCGCCTTGCTGTTTTACAAGCGCGCGTTTATTTATAGTGCGGCTCTTTTCAACATAAGTTTTTTCAAAACTTTGTTTCTTCTTATCGGGTCCGAAATTCTTACTTTTGGCATTAGCCGCGGGAACGGGAGCGGGAGCAACGTACCGCTGACCGCCTGTCAAAGGACGCTGACCCTGCGTTGTTCCGCGTTGAGGCGCAGACGTATTGGCACCGCGCTGAGGGCGTGTATCTCGGTTGATAAAAGTCTTGTTTTCAGGTTTTGCCTGTCTGTTATACTGTCCGTTTTTCATAGGCAAATCAATATGCCTTACTACTACCGAAGGTCCTGATTTTTTCTCAGCGGGCTTTTCCTCTGCTGCGGGTTTAGGCTCTGCGGCAACCTCAGATTTCACTTTCTCCGGTTTTTTCTCTGCGGGTTTCTCTTCGATTTTTTCGGGTTTCTGCTCCGCTACGGGAGCTTCTTCCGCGGGCTGCGCCTTGATTTCTTCGGCGTGTTTCGCGGCGACCTCTTCTTCCGCAACCTTTAAAGCGGCTTGCTCTTCGTCGAATTTTTTCTGACGGATTGCAGCTTCTATATCGTTGAGTTTTTTAAGTATGTCGGAAGCAGACTTTTCCGCGCCGGAAACTTTTTTAGACAGTTCGGCAATAATGCCGCCACTGATTAATTTCCCTATATTTTCAATATTCTCGTACTTTTTTGCCATAAATTAAATATTGCCTCCGAAATATAATTCGTAATTATCGTCGTTAACCGAAAGTATCGCTTTTGCAAGCCCCGCGTCGCGTATCGCAGCAAGTTTGCAACCGTCTTTATTGACCACGCTTTCGAACCCCGCTTTGCATATAAGCAAAGGGCATGAAAATCTGTTTTTGAATTTAAACGCAAGTTTTTGTGTGTTTTTTGCCGCCGTGCCGTCTACCATAATCAGGTAAACTCCGTTTTTCAGCGTTGAAACAGCCCCCGAACCGCGCGTTATTTTGCCAGACTTTATACAAAAACCCACATAAGTTTCAATTTTGCTTTGCGCCAAAATACTCCCTCTCTATCGCGGTATAGATTTCATCTTCCACCGCGCACGAAAAAGTTTTGTTCAAAAGTTTTTTTTGTCTGAGCCTTTTTATGCAATCTGGATTATCGCAGATATAAGCTCCGCGCCCCGCCGCTTTTGACGAAAAATCCAGAAAAATATTTCCGTCGCCGCCTTTTACTATGCGGAACATGGAACGCTTTTCTTTTAATTCTCTGCAGACAATGCACATTCTGAGCGGAATTTTTTTATCTGACATAACTTCCTTTAAACTGTATTAATCTTCCGATACTTCCGCGGTTTCTTCGGGTTCCTCTTCAACTGCAACGCCTAATTTTGTCGCGTCTGTCTGACTTTTTACGTCAATCTTCCAGCCCGTAAGTCTTACCGCAAGCCTTACGTTTTGTCCGTCTTTGCCAATTGCAAGCGAAAGTTTATCGTTGGGAACGACAGCCATAGCGGTTTTTTCGCCGTCGAGCTGGGTAACCGAAATAACTTTTGCGGGCGACAAGGCTTTTGCAATAAATTCAAGAGGATTTTCGCTCCAAGGAACTATATCTATCTTTTCGCCTTTGAGTTCTTCAACGATAGCGTTTACTCTTGTTCCCTTGTTTCCTACGCACGCGCCGACCGCGTCTATACGGGAATCTTCCGAATAAATAGCGATTTTCGTTCTTGCGCCCGCTTCACGGCTGATTTCTTTTATAATTACGGAACCTTGTTTGATTTCGGGCACTTCTTCTTCAAACAGTCTTCTTACAAGACCGGGCGCCGAGCGGGATACAAGAACCTGAGCATTGCGGTATCCGCTTTTTACGCGCTTGACAAAAACCTTGATTTTATCGTTGATGTTGTATTTTTCACCGGGTACTTGATCGGAAGGCATCATAAGCCCTTCCACCTGACCTTTTCCGATTTCGATATAAACGTTTTTGGCGTCTATCTTTCTTACGACGCCGACAATGAGTTCTCCCTCTTTATCGGAAAACTCGTTCATAGCTCTGTCGCGTTCGGTTTCGTGCAGTTTTTGCAAAATAACCTGTTTTGCAGTTTGCGCGGCGATACGCGAAAAATCCTTGGGAGCGATTTTTTCGGTATATCTGTCGCCAAGCTTATAGCTTTTTTTAACTTCGCGGGCAGCTTCAAGAGAAATTTCGTTTTCCTCGTCGACAACTTCTTCGACAACCGTTTTAACGGCGTAGAAATCTATTGATTCTTTTTCGGGGTTGAGTTTAACTTCTACCGTTCCTACCGAACCCGCGTACTGCTTTTTACAAGCAGAAATCAACGCGCTTTCAAGGGCTTCTATAAAAATCTGTTGGGGTATGCCCTTTTCCTTTTCCAAATCCTGAAGTGCTGCAAAGAAATTTTTATTAGTCATTTTTAATCTCCCGACTTATAATTAGGTTTATCGACCTCAGTCGAATTTGATTGCTTTGTTTATTTTTGCGATTTTATTACGGCTTATTTTTATTTCTTCTTTCGCCGTTTTAACGGTTACGGAGTTTTCGTCAAACTCCGTTAGAATACCGTCTATAAATTTTTGACCTTTTAAAGGCGCATACAGTTTGATTTCCACTTCTTTTTCAAGATTTCTTTCAAAATCACGCTCTGTTTTAAACGGACGGTCAAGCCCAGGGCTTGAAACATTCAACGTATACTGAGCATCGAAAGTAGGGTTAAGCTCGTCTATCGGCTCTAAAATTGCATTGTGAAACTTTTCGCACGTATCCAAATCCACTCCGTTTGCCGTTTCAATATACACGGTGAGAGCGGCGGACTTATCGTTCCATTCCACGTCTACCACTTCTATACCCATAGGCGCGGCGTAATTTTCCATAAAAACACGGATTTCAGAAATCGGTTTAATCTGCATAATGCCTCTAATAATAAGTATTGAGTGCCCTTATTCAAGGCACTCAATCTTAATTTTGATTAAGGTTGAGTTAATTTTAACATATCCGCTTTAAAAATGCAAGCGTTTTCTGCAATTATCGGTAATCGGGCAAGGATTTTTTAAGCCTTATAAGCTCTATAAATATTTTCGCCGTTGCCAAAGCATCGTCAATTGCTCTGTGATGGTTGAAGGTTATGTTAAATTTATCCGCAACAGTATTCAGTTTATAGTTCGAAAGGAACAACAGCTCCTGCGAAAGCGGAATCGTATCGATAAGCTTTCTTTCCAATATGTATCCCAAAGTCGAACAGTAATAATCCACAAATTTAAAGTCAAAGCCTACAACGTTGTGCCCTACAAGGGTACAGCCAGTGCAGAACTTATAAAAATCGGGCATAGCCTGTTCAAACGTAGGGGCGTCTTTAACCATATCTTCGGTTATACCCGTCAAAGCTATGATTTCTTCGGAAAGTTTTTTTTCGGGATTAATGAACGTGGAAAAACTTTCGGTGATTTCTCCGTTTTCAACTTTGAACGCGCCTATCTCTATAATTCTGTCCATATTCCCAGAAACCGGCGAAGAGTTCAATCCCGTGGTTTCCAAATCGAACACCACAAAGCTTTTACCCAAAAGGCAAGCTGGAATTGTTTTCTGATTAAACAAATCCGTTTGTTCCAAATCAACGAACGGCTGCGGGCGGATATTTTTATAATATCTCGGCACGGGTTTAGACTTTCTGCGTTCGGGAACAAAGCCTTGCGGCATCTTGCCGATATCAATTGTTTTTGCGGTATAGCGTAAATTGCCGCGGAACTCTTCGTTCATGCCCGTACATACAATTCCGTCGCCAATTTTCAAAGTTTTTATTTTTTCAAGCGTTTTTAATCTTGCAAAGTAAGTTATGTAAGCCGTTGCGGTATTGTCATTTAAAACGAAAGTAAAATAAGATTTTTCCGTTCCGTTTTTGTTGGTATAAGCTCTTTCCCGTATATCTTCTATAATTCCGCAGACGACGACTTCGTCTTTTGCCAAATTCAGGTCGGAAAGATAAACGGCGCGTTTTTGGATTTTTTCGCCTTCAAGAAATTCAAATCCGTCTATTTCAAAAGTACGTACGGGGATTTCGAATTCGGGTTCGTCATAAGATTCTTCAACTTCCAAATCTTCGAGATTTTTATCGGTGCTTAAAATTTCGCCCTCAAAACCGCCGCAGAAATTACTTGAAAGATAGGCGTTTATATTGTTGCAGAAATTTGCCGGCAAAAGCGATTGCACCGCACATATTCCGTATTTAAAGCCGTTCTCGGTTTTTTCGACTTTTATATCTTCCTGAGAAATAGTTGCAAAAACGGCTTTGGAAATAGAACAAACCGCCTCTGTGATTTTACGTTTAACCATTTCGCAATCGGGCGTTAATTTGGATATTTCTAAATCAACCGAAAAATATGCTGGAACGTATTTTTTCAATACAGCGGCAACCTTTGCTTTATCCGAAGGAGTAAAAGCCGTATCAGTTATAAGTTTTATATAAACCGTACGTTTTAAACCGTCTACCTCTATCGGTTTGATTATCGTGTTTTTCATATTACCGCTTACCGAACGGATTTCGGAAAGTATTTCAGCAATCATTTAATATAGATTTTATCTCCTTGAAAAACTCTTGCGCGGCGTTTTGCGCCGTTACTTTTCTTATAATTTCGCCGTGCTTGAAAATAACGCAATAATCCTGTGCACCCGCAATACCTAAATCACAGTCTTTCGCCTCACCCGGACCGTTTACCACACAACCCATAACGGCAATTTTAATCGGTTTGTTTATTGTTTCCGTGTAAGCCGTAACTTCTTCCGCAAGCTTCATAGAATCCCACAGGCATCTGCCGCAAGTCGGGCAAGAAATCACGTTTACAAAATTTTTATCCAGTCCAACGGCACGCAACAGCCTTTTCGCCGCATATATTTCCTTTATCGGGTCGCCCGTTATCGAAACCCTAAGCGTATCGCCTATACCGTCAAGCAACAAAGAACCAAGCGCCGCGCTTGACTTTACCACAGCCATTTGCTCCGTGCCAGCTTCCGTTACTCCTATATGCAAAGGATAATCCGCACGTTTTGAAAGCAACCGATACGCTTTGACGGTAAGCGGAACGTCAGAAGCCTTTACGGAAATTACGATATCGTTTACTCCGTATTTTTCAAGGCAAGCGGCGCTTCTTAAAGCGCTTTCCACTAACGAAATTTCATTTTTGCCGTATTTTTCTAAAAATTCTTTTTCTACGCTGCCTGTATTAGCCCCTACACGCACGGGAATTTTATGAGCCTTTATACAATCCGCAACTCTTTCTATATTGCTTTCCCCGCCTATGTTCCCGGGGTTAATGCGAACTTTATCAGCGCCGTTTTCTATTGACTTAACGGCGAGTTCCGCAGAAAAATGAATATCCGCAACAAGCGGGATTTTTATTTTATTTTTTATAATTTTTATCGCGGCAGCGTCGTCTTTATCCAAAACGGAGACGCGGATAATTTCACAACCCGCGTCTTGCAATGAATTAATCTGATTTACCGTTTCTTCCGTATCGGAGGTTTTCGCGGTACACATAGACTGTACTTTTACGCTTTCTCCCCCGCCGACGGGCACTCCGCCTATAATTACTTTTTTTGTGCTTTCAGACATTATTTGCCCCGCATATATGCTTGAATTAATTATATTTTTTTATTATCCATCAGCATTTGCAATTCGTGCATAAAACTTTCCACGTCCTTGAACGAACGGTAAACGCTTGCATATCTCACGTATGCGACTTCGTCGTGTTTTTTAAGCTCCTCCATTACCATTTCGCCTATTTGCTTTGACGAAATTTCCTGTTCCATAGAGTTGTAAACCTTTTTTGAAACGGCTGAAACCATTTCATCGATAGTTTCCAAAGATACGGGGCGCTTTTCACAAGACTTTATAATTCCGTTTTTAATTTTGCGCGAATCGAAAGCCTGACGGAGTCCGCTCGTTTTTACAACGAGTACGGGCGTATCTTCTATCGTTTCGTAAGTCGTATAACGTTTACCGCAGTTTACGCATTCTCTGCGGCGGCGTATGGTTTTGCCCTCGTCCGCGGAACGGCTGTCTATTACCTTGCTGTCTTCACAACCGCAAAACAAACATTTCATAATAATCCTCCTCAAGAAAATCACGGCTGTTCCGCGCCTGAAATTTTCTATAATTTATTGCGCATCAATTTAATTTAATATTTATTTGAAATATTTGACGCCGCTTTCAAAAATTTTCATATCGAAATTGCCGTCAAAATTCTTATAAAGATTTTCGCCCTTTCTTTCACTGTGCCCCATTTTACCGAACACTCTTCCGTCGGGCGACGTTATCCCCTCTATCGCCCACATACTTCCGTTGGGGTTATAGGGGCTTACCATTGTAGGTTTGCCGTTCAAATCAACGTACTGTGTGGCAATCTGTCCGTTTGTACGCATTAATTCAAGCTCTTTTTCGGGCGCGACGATTTTTCCTTCTCCGTGGGAAACGGGAACAGAATAAACCTGCCCTGTTTTACAACCCGAAAGCCAGGGGCTTAACGTAGAAGCGACACGGATATTTACCATTGTGGAAACGTGGCGCGATATATTGTTATATGTCAGCGTAGGGGAATTTTCCGTAAGCGGGCAAACTTTTCCATAAGGCACAAGCCCCAATTTTATCAACGCCTGAAAACCGTTGCAGATACCGAGCGCAAGTCCGTCGCGGTGTTGCAAAAGCTCCATAATCTTTTCCGAAACCGCAGGGTTTTTAAACGTGGTTGCAATAAATTTGCCCGAACCGTCGGGTTCGTCGCCGCCAGAAAATCCTCCGGGGAATGCGATGATGTTTGCCTTTTCAATCGCTTTTATTATTGCTTGCACGCTCTCTTCGATATCCTGAGGGGTACGGTTTCTGATAACAAGAATTTCCGTTTCCGCACCAGCAATTCTGAACGCGCGGGCGGTATCAAGCTCGCAGTTTGTGCCGGGGAACGCAGGAATAAACACGCGCGGCTTAGCCGTTTTAACCGAAATATTGGAATACTTTTTCTTTGCTTTAAAGTCACAGTCGGGAATTATTCCCTCAGCCGCCGCGGTTGCGGGGAATACTCCGTTGAGTTTTTCCGTAAACGCTTTAACCGCACTTTCGCTTGAAAGCGTTTCACCGCCTAATGCAAAGCCGTTTTCTGTTGTTGAACCGAGATAAATATAATTTAATTCTTTAATAATGCTTTCATTTTTCACGCATACGATTATATCGCCGTAGCCTTCTTTAAACGCGTCTTCATAAGAACATTCGAATTTAAAGCCGAAACCGTTTCCGAAACATGATTTAGCCACGGCAGCCGCCGCGCCGCCCTTTTCCGCTACGGTTGCGAAACCTATTTGCCCGCCGCATATGCCGCGGTTAACGACTGTATATATCTTTTTAAGCTGTTCAAAATCAGGCACGCCGTACTCATCTTTGGGTACAGGCAAAAGATATAATTTCTGACCATTTTTATTGATAACGTTGGTTATTAACTTGGAAGCTTTGGCGGGAGCAAGCGCAAACGAAATAAGCGTGGGAGGAACGTCTATATCTTCAAAAGTTCCGCTCATACTGTCCTTGCCGCCTATTGCGCCCAATCCTAAGTTAATTTGAGCATATAACGCGCCCAACAGCGCGGAAAGTGGCACGCCCCACCTCTTCTTATCGTCACGCAGCCGCATAAAGAACTCTTGCAAAGTCAAGCGGATATCTTCATATTTAGCGCCGACTGCAACAACCTTTGAAACCGAAGCGACAATTGAATAAATTGCACCCGTAAAAGGAGACGAAGACATCAATTCGGGATTATAGCCGTAAGCCGATACTGTACAGTCGTCCGTTTCTCCTCCAACAAGTTTTGCCGCCATTGCCGTCACGGGAGTAAGCTGGTATTTGCCGCCGAAAGGCATATACACGGATTTTGCTCCTATGGTGCTGTCGAAAGTTTCCGAAAGCCCTTTCTTTGAACAAACGTTAAGCTGAGAAAGCGTTTCCGCAAGTTTTTCTCCGAACGGCTGTTTTTCTGGTTTATCAAAGAAGCTTGTTACTTTTTCATTGATTTCCGCATCCGTAATTTGCTTTACGCCGTTTGTGTCGAGGAAATCACGGGAGATGTCCACAATAGGTTTGCCGCGGTGGAACATCTTCATTCTTCTGTCGTCCGTTACTGTAGCAACAGCGGTTGCGGTTAAATTTTCTTCTGCGGCAAGAAGAGTAAATTTTTCAACGTCCTCAGCCTTTACCACTACCGCCATACGCTCCTGCGATTCGGAAATGGCAAGCTCGGTTCCCGACAAACCCTCATACTTTTTAGGGACTTTGTCAAGCTCGATTACAAGCCCGTCGGCAAGTTCGCCGATTGCAACCGATACGCCGCCGGCGCCGAAATCGTTGCATTTTTTAATCATAGTGGTTGCAGCTTTGTTCATAAAAAGGCGCTGAAGCTTTCTTTCCGTAAGCGCGTTACCCTTCTGAACTTCCGCTCCGCAAGTCTGAACTGATTTTTTGTCGTGAGCTTTGGAAGAACCCGTTGCGCCGCCGCAGCCGTCACGCCCCGTTTCTCCGCCCAACAACAAAATAACGTCGCCCTTCGTGGGTTTTTCCCTGTAAATCATTTCGGAAACAGCGCCGCCTACCACAAAACCTGTTTCAAGCCTTTTGGCTTTATAACCGGAATGGTAAACCTCGTCTACCTGACCCGTAGCCAAACCGATTTGATTGCCGTAGGAAGAAAACCCCGCCGCAGCCGTTTTGGTTATTACCCTTTGTGGAAGTTTTCCGTTCAAAGTGTTTTCAATAGGTTCGGTAGGGTCTGCACAACCGGTTACGCGCATTGACTGTAAAACGTAAGTTCTGCCTGAAAGAGGGTCGCGTATAGCGCCGCCGAGACAAGTAGCCGCTCCGCCGAAAGGTTCGATTTCAGTGGGGTGGTTGTGTGTTTCGTTTTTAAACATTACGGTATACTTTTGCGGTTTACCGTCAAGCGTTGCATCTATTTTTATTGAGCAAGCGTTTATTTCATCCGATTCGTCAAGATTTTGGAGCTTACCCTCTTTTTTGAGTTTTTTGACGGCAATCGTGGCAATATCCATAAGACAGGGATATTTATCCTTTCTCTCCGCGTAAAGCTCGGCAAAAAGATTTCTGTATAAATCCAACGCCTTTTGAACATGCGCGTTGTCACTGTTTATATCTATATTTTTTATTTCCGTTGCAAAAGTAGTATGGCGGCAATGGTCAGACCAATATGTATCTATAACCTTAATTTCCGTTTCTGTGGGATTACGCTTTTCGCTTTTAAAGTACGAGCGGACAAACGCTAAATCCTCAACGGACATAGCAAGCCCCATTTGCGCGTGGTAAGATTTTATCTGTTCATCCGTATAATTTATAAAGTCTTCCACTTCTTTTACGTCTTCCGCAACTACCGCGACATGGGCGAGCGAAGAGGGCTTTTTCAAAGAAACTTCTTCGCTTTCAACGGGATTTATAAGATGTTTTTTTATCTTTTCAAGCTGTTTATTATCCGCCCCTGCAACCGCGTAAAGATTTGCGCACTTAATCAACGGGCGTTCTTTTTGCGTTAAAAGCTGAACGCACTGCGCCGCGCTGTCGGCGCGCTGGTCGTATTGACCGGTGAGATATGCAACTGCAAAAACGCTGTATTCCTTTTCAAAATCAACGCTCTCGAAATATACGTTATCTACGGGAGGTTCTGAGAACACGCAAGGCACAGCCGCTTTGAACTCTTCTTCCGTAAGCCCTTCCACGTCGTAACGGATAAGCTTTCTTACGTCTTTTACGTTTATTTTAAGGAGGTTGCAGATATCCTCTTTTACTTTTTTAGCCTGTAAATTATCCTTTTTTTCAACGAAAATTCTGTAAATCATAATTAACCCTGTCTGTATTTGACGCCTATATCGGTTCTGTAATGTTTATTATCGAAATGAATATTGTCTACAGCTTTATAAGCCTTTTTACGAGCTGTTTCAATATCTTTGCCTTTTGCCACAACCCCGAGAACGCGCCCGCCGTTGGTGACAAGTTTACCGTCCTTAACCGCAGTGCCTGCGTGAACGATTTGGCAATCGCCGATGTCGCCTACAGTAATTTCTTTACCCTTTGCATATCCGAGAGGATAACCGCCGCTTGCAAGCACAACGCAGACACACGCGCCGTCTTCCCATTCGATTTTTAAATCGGCAAGTTTTTCGTCGGTCACCGCTTCAAAAATATCCATTAAATCGGTTTTGAGCATAGGTAGCACAACCTGCGTTTCAGGGTCGCCGAAACGCGAATTGTATTCAACTACTTTCATTCCCTTATCCGTGCGCATCAGTCCGAAATAAAGACAGCCTTTAAACGTTCTGCCCTCTGCATTCATTGCGTTCATCGTGGGGAGCATTATACTTTCGTAAACTTCTTTTTCAAGTTCTTCAGTCCAGAAAGGGCAAGGAGAAAACGTGCCCATTCCGCCCGTATTCAAGCCTTTATCCTTATCGTTGGCGCGCTTATGGTCGCAGGAAGTTATCATTGGAACAATGGTTTTTCCGTCGGTAAACGCAAGAACCGAAACCTCTTCTCCAGGGGTATATTTCAGTCCGCGCATACATTCTTCGATTACGATAACGTTACCCGCTTTGCCAAACGATTTATCGAGCATTATCTCTTTTAAGCCCTCTTCCGCCTGCTTTAAATCTTCGCAAACGAGAACGCCTTTACCGAGCGCAAGTCCGTCCGCTTTTAAAACTATCGGCGCGCCTTTCTTTCTTACATATTCCAACGCTTTGTCATAGCTGTCAAAAGTCTGCGCTTCGGCCGTGGGAATATTGTATTTCTGCATAAGGCTCTTTGCAAACGCTTTGCTCGCCTCTATTTCCGCCGCGTTTTTGCGCGGACCGAAGCAACGTTTACCCATTGCTTCAAGCTCGTCGACAAGTCCGATTGCAAGAGGGTCGTCAGGAGCGACGACATAATAATCTATTTCAGGGTGTTCCGCCGCAAATTTTTTTACGGCTTCCGTATTCATATAATCAACGTCAACGTTTTCCGCAATTTGCGCCGTACCCGCGTTTCCTTTCATACAATAAAGCTTTTCAACGCGTTTACTCTTTTTCAGTGCGAGAAGTATGGCGTGTTCTCTTCCGCCGTTGCCTATGACAAGAACGTTCATAAATATCTCCGAAATCTTTCGTCTATGCTCAAAATTACAAAACAGATTTTTAATGCTTGAAATGTCTGTCTCCGACAAACACCATAGCGATTCCCGCGGCGTTGCAGGCTTCTACGGAAGCCTTGTCCTGAATCGAACCGCCGGGCTGAATTATTGCGGTTATACCCGCTTTTACGCATTCTTCAACACAATCGGGGAACGGGAAAAACGCGTCCGAAGCCATTACCGAACCTTTTGCCTCTTTACCCGCGTGGGCTATTGCCTGCTGTGCCGCCCAAATACGGTTTGTTTGCCCCATACCGATACCCGTTGTTCTGCCTTGTTTACCGATTACGATAGCGTTTGACTTGGTATGTTTGACAACCTTCCACGCAAAAAGCATCGCCTCGGTTTCTTCTTTGGTGGGCGCGCGGTCTGTTACAACTCCCAAGCCGTAAGTTGTTTTTTGTTTACCGCTGGGAAGTGTAGCTGTTTCAACTTCGGCTTTTTTAGTGAAAAGCTCCGTATCTTCGCCGCGGATTAAGCTTTCGTCATATTGCTGAACGAGAAGTCCGCTGTATACTTTTTTCATATCAAAAGCGGTATTTTCACGCTTTGCCGTAATATTTTCAATTTGCAAAAGACGGATATTTTTCTTTTGTTCGAGTATTTCAAGCGCCTCTTCGGTGTATGACGGCGCCATAACGATTTCTATAAAAATTTTATTGATTTCTTCTGCAGTCGCCTTGTCCACAATTCCGTTAATAGCAAGTATTCCGCCGAACACCGAAACGGGGTCGCTTTCATAAGCGCGTAAATACGCTTCGTGAACGCTATTGCCCGTACCTACGCCACAAGGATTTGCGTGCTTGCAAGCCACAACCGCGGGCGTTGAGCCGAACTCTTTCAAAAGCTCAAGCGCGCCGTTCGCGTCGTTTATGTTATTATAAGAAAGCTCTTTGCCCCAAAGCTGTTTTGCGGAAGAAAGCGAACCCTCACGGATAAACTGTTCATTATAGAAAACAGCCTGTTGCTGGGGGTTTTCGCCGTAGCGCATATCCTGCGCTTTTGAATATGCAAAAGTCACTTCGTCGGGGAAGGTTATTCCAAGCTGTGCCGCAAGGTAATTTGATATTAAACTGTCGTAAACCGCCGTATGAGCAAAAACTTTATATTGAAGATATTTTTTTGTTTCAAGCGTAACACCGCCACTTGCGAGCTCTTCAAGAACTTTGTTATAGTCTTTGGGGTCTACGATAACGGCTACATCCTGATAATTCTTTGCCGCGGCGCGTATCATTGTAGGTCCGCCTATATCTATATTTTCCACACACTCCGCAAAATCAGCGCCTTTTGCAAGCGTTGCTTTAAAAGGATAAAGATTGACGCAAACAATATCGATTGTATTGATATTGAGCTTTTCAAGCTGTTCCATATGTTCCGGATTCGACCGCATAGCCAACAGCCCCGCGTGAACGTTCGGATGAAGGGTTTTTACTCTTCCGTCAAGGCACTCGTGGAAGCCAGTGATTTCTGATATGCCAATAACTTTAAGCCCCGCGTCTTTCAATGCTTTTGCCGTGCCGCCCGTTGAAATGATTTCAAATCCGTTTTCAACAAGCCCCTTGCAAAAATCAACCACGCCCGCCTTGTCCGAAACAGAAACAAGCGCTCTCTTCTTCATTTTCATAAAAACCTCCGTAATTTCTTGCAGTATTCACTCATTTATCTATAATGACTTTTCTTCCGTTTTTCCTTATCTTGCCCTGACATAGTTTTTTAACACAGTAAGGCAACAGCTCGTGTTCTTTTTCAAGTATTTTTGCTTGCAAACTTTTAGCCGTGTCGTTGTCATTTATTTCAACAGCGGTTTGTGCGATTATCTCGCCGCCGTCGGGAACTTCGTTTACAAAATGAACGGTACAGCCGGAAACTTTTACGCCGTAATCTATTGCCGCCTGATGGACTTTAAGCCCGTAATATCCCGCGCCGCAAAATGCAGGGATAAGCGAGGGGTGAATATTTATAATTCTGTTTTCAAACGCTTTGATAAAGCTTTCGGGTATGATTTTAAGCCAGCCCGCAAGAACTATATAATCCACTCTGTTCATATTTAAAAGATATGTAAGTTCATTGTACATATCCTGCGTATCGGGATAATCGTTTTTTGCAAATACCCCCACGGATATACCGTGTTTCCGCGCCCTTTCAATCGCTCCTATTCCGCTTTTTGAAGCTATAAGATAAGAAATTTCGCAGAACTTTTCTTTCTCGTTGGCGTCGATTACAGACTGGAAATCCGTACCGCCCCCCGAAGCAAAAACCGCTATGCGTTTCATTTGAGGATAACTCCGCTTCCCTTTACGGTTTTGCCGAGAATCACGCACTGTTCGCCCGTGCTTTCAAGCTGGGCAATAGTTTTGTCAACATCGCGTTTGCTAACGCATACTACCATACCTATACCCATATTGAACGTGTTATACATCTGCTCTTTTTTAAGCTTTGCACGTTTTTGCATAATCTGGAAAACCGCGGGAACTTCGTAAGATTTTGTGTCTATTCTGCAGCCTATACCTTCGGGAAAGATGCGGGGAATATTTTCTATAAATCCGCCCCCGGTGATATGGGCAATCCCTTTAACGTTTACTTTTTTGATAAGCTCTAAAATACTCTTAACATAAATTTTAGTAGGCGTCAAAAGAACGTCTATAGGTTTTGCGCCGAGTTCTCCGTCAAACTTATCAAGCTCCGCGATATCTTCTCCCCAAAGCTTTCTTACAAGAGAATAACCGTTAGAATGAATACCGCTGGATTTAATACCGATAAGAATATCGCCTGATTTTATTTTACTTCCGTTTATAATCTTCTTTTTATCTACCGCGCCGACCGCAAAGCCCGCGATATCGTAATCTCCGTCGGGATAAAAACCGGGCATTTCCGCCGTTTCTCCGCCGATTAAAGCCGCGCCGGACTGTCTGCACCCTTCGGCGATTCCCGATACAACCGTAGCTACCTTTTCGGGGCTTAAAGCGCCGGTTGCAAAATAATCCAAAAAGAACAAAGGCTGCGCGCCCTGACAAACAATATCGTTAACGCACATAGCAACCGCGTCAATACCGATAGTATCGTGTTTATCTGCTATTATAGCGTATTTGAGTTTTGTGCCTACGCCGTCCGTTCCCGCAACCAAAACGGGGTCTTTCATACCTTTTGGCATTTGGAAAAATCCGCCGAACGAACCCAAATCCCCCAAAACGCCCGCGGTATACGTGGACTTGACGTGTTCTTTCATAAGCCTTACCGCTTCGTAACCTCTTTCAACGTCTACGCCGCTGTCTTTATAAGAAATAGCCATATTTTTATCTCCGTAATTTATTCTAATTTAAGTTTGTCCGCTTTGTAATCATCCAGCGGATAAGGATATTTACCGTTAAAACAACCGAGACAGAAATCGGTTTTCGCACCCGCGCAAGTACTTAAAAGCTGTTCTACGGTGAGATATCTCACGCTATCCGCGCCGA
Organism: uncultured Christensenella sp.; assembly: GCA_910577375.1. Taxonomy (GTDB): domain Bacteria; phylum Bacillota; class Clostridia; order Christensenellales; family Borkfalkiaceae; genus Coproplasma. The sequence continues at coordinate 125,301 of CAJTLT010000001.1, read as the reverse complement.
GACTTTCGCAAATTTCTTCCTCGTTTTTATATGCGCCGATGAGCTGCGAATAAGTCTGAATATCTATACCCAAATGGCACGGATGCTTTATAACAGGGGAACATATCCTTATATGAACTTCTTTTGCTCCTGCATCACGCAACATTTTTATGATTTTGCGCATTGTTGTACCGCGGACAATGCTGTCGTCTATGAGTATTACGCGTTTGCCGCGCACGTTGCCGCGGAGAGCATTCATTTTTACGCTTAAACTGTTTTCTCTTTGGCTTTGGTCTGGCTGAATGAACGTTCTTCCCACGTACCTGTTGCGGGCGAGCGCCTCGACAAAAGGTATTCCGCTTTCTTCCGAATATCCTCTTGCGGCGACGTTTCCCGAATCGGGAACTCCCGAAACCAAATCCGCCTCAACGGGAAAATTCCTTGCAAGAAGTTTGCCCGCTTCTTTTCTCGCCTCATACACGCTGTAACCGTCAAGAACGGAATCATGACGGGCAAAATACACATATTCGAATATGCACATACTGCTTTTTGCCGGCACGTTTTCCATCATATGGGAATGTATTCCTTCGCTGTCGATAACAACTATTTCCCCCGCCTTAACGTCGCGTAGAAAGTTAGCGCCGACTGCGTCCAGAGCGCACGTTTCGCTTGCTACAAACACATCGCCGTCAGCAGTTCCGATACAAAGCGGTCGAATACCGTAAGGGTCGCGCACGGCAATAAGTTTATCCGCTGTCATTATTACAAGCGCGTAAGAACCCTTGAATTTCAAGCAAGCGCGCTTTACTCCGGTGAGAATATCTCCATCGGAAAGACTGTTTATCAAAACCGCTATTACTTCGGAATCTATAGTAGTCTGAAACACAGCGTTTTCTTTAATAAGTTCGTCGCGGAGCTGTTTTGTATTAGTTAAATTTCCGTTATGGGCGACAGCCATTTTGCCGCATTTTCCCGTAAACACCACGGGTTGCGCGTTCAACAGCTGGCTTGCGCCTGTGGTAGAATAACGAACGTGCCCTACCGCCAAATCGCCCTCCGGAAGTCTGTTTATATTACCTCCCGAAAACACGTCGGCAACAAGCCCCATTCCCTTGTAGTACGTGATTTTATCGGCAAAAGATACAGCTATACCCGCCGACTCCTGCCCTCTGTGTTGCAGAGCGTAAAGCCCGTAATAAACAGAATGGGCAACGTTGCGGTTTTCCTGCGAGTAAACGCCGAAAACGCCGCACTCCTCATGCTTTTCGTCCATATATCTCCTCGGACGGTTTTATTCTTTACCCGTCCAGCAATATGTGCAAAGCTTGCAAGGCTCTATACCTATTGCCTCAATAAGCCCTTCAAGCGACTGAAATTCCAGTGATTCGAATTTGAATTTATCGCAAATTGCCTGCCGCATCGCCTTTCCGCGGGGCGTTTCGGAATTGCTGTATTCTTCTATATGGTTTACGGCTTCCTCGCCTTCAAGTTCCATCATTGTGCGGCGGGTAATCAAATCCATATCGCCAGAAGAACGTGAAAAATTAAGGTATTTGCAACCGTACATTATCGGAGGACAAGCCGAACGCATATGAACGGCTTTTGCGCCGTGCGAATAAAGAAATTCAACTGTTTCTTTAAGCTGCGTTCCGCGGACGATACTGTCGTCAACAAGCAAAAGCTTTTTCCCCTCTATAAATTCGTGCACGGGGATAAGCTTCATTTTTGCGACTCTGTTTCTTTCCGTCTGATTTACAGGCATAAAACTGCGCGACCACGTGGGCGTATATTTTATATAAGGGCGGGCAAAAGGCACTTTGCTTGCGTTTGCATAACCTATTGCATGCGGCGTACCGGAATCCGGAACTCCCCCGACATAATCGATATCGTGAACGTCGTGCGTTTTAGCATCGTTTTTTGCAAAAATTTCTCCGTTTTTGCAACGCATAACTTCAACGTTTACGCCCTCGTAACTCGAAGTGGGGTAACCGTAGTACGACCAGAGAAAAGCGCAAATACGCATCTTTTCACGCGGGGGCGACAGCTGGGTTATTTTATCTGCTGAAATTTCAACGATTTCACCTGCGCCGAGTTCGCGGACGTCGGAATAACCGAGCTTTCTGTACGCAAAATTTTCAAAAGAAACACAATAACCGTCGTCACAGCTCCCGATATGTACAGGCAACCTGCCGAACTTGTCCCGCGCGGCAATAATTGTGCCCTTGTCTGTAAGAAGCAAAATCGAAGCCGTACCGTCCACTTGTTCCTGCGCATAACGAATACCTTCAAGATAACTGTCTTTACTGTTTATAAGCGCGGCTATTATCTCGTTTGAGTTAACCTTACTCCCCGTCATTGCGTCGAAATATCCGCCGCGGGAAAGAATATCCTTTTTAATCTGCTCCGAATTGTTTATTATGCCGATGGTGCAGATTGCGTAAGTGCCGAGTCTGGAAACAGTCAGAAGCGGCTGCGGGTCCGTATCGCTGATACAGCCTATAGCGGCGTTGCCGGACATATCGTTTAAAACGCGTTCGAACTTGGTTCTGAACGGCGCATTCTCTATATTGTGAATTTCACGCTGTAAACCTATATTCGCGTCGTAAGCAGCCATTCCGCCGCGTTTCGTACCCAAATGGCAGTGATAATCCGTACCGAGAAACACGTCGAAAACCGCGCTGCTTTTTTTTACCGAGCCGAAAAATCCACCCATAAAATATTACTCTCCGGTAAGACGCTTGAACACTTCTTTGTAAGCGTCTTCAACCCCGCCCAAATCGCGGCGGAATCTGTCTTTATCCAAACTTACGTGTTTAGTGGTATCCCAGCTTCCCGCTTCCCAGAAACGGCACGTATCGGGAGAAATTTCGTCCGCAAGTACAATCTGACCTTTGAATCTGCCGAATTCAAGCTTAAAATCAATCAAATCCATTTTGAGATTTTTAAAGAACTCTTTCATTGCTTCGTTAACGGCAAAAGCCATATTTTTAATCGTCTGAATTTCTTCCGCGGTTGCAAGATTTAACGCAAGCGCGTGATAATCGTTTATCAAAGGGTCGCCCAAATCGTCGTTTTTATAGGAAAATTCGATTGTGGGCGCAGAAAACTGAGTTCCTTCGGGAACGCCGTATCTTTTTGAAAAACTGCCCGCAGCAACGTTTCTTATAATTACTTCGAGCGGAACTATCTCAACTTTTTTAACGATAGTGTTTCTGTCGTCAATTTCCTCGACAAAATGCGTGGGAATGCCTTTCTTTTCAAGCATGGACATCATAAGATTGCTCATCTTATTGTTAATTACGCCTTTGCCCGCTATCGTACCCTTTTTAAGACCGTTAAACGCGGTTGCGTCGTCTTTATAAGACACGATTACATAATCGGGGTTTTCTGTAGCGTAAACCTTTTTTGCCTTGCCTTCGTAAAGCTGTTCCTTCTTTTCCATAAAAATTTCTCCTTGAAAATTTCCGTTTAAAACGGGCTTTAATAAAATAGTAAATACCCGCAGACAGTTTGCGGGTATGGTTTTAAAGTTGCTCTATCTCCGATTGCAGAGCAATATCGTCGGAATTTATTTTCTCTTTCATTTTCTGCTTATATCCGCAGAGTTTTTTATTTATTTCGGGATATTTAACGCCCAAAATCTGCAACGCGAGCAGCCCCGCATTTTCTCCCGCATTTACGCCCACGGTAGCCACGGGTATACCCGAAGGCATCTGAACTATTGATAAAAGGCTGTCAAGCCCGCCCATCATATCGGTTTTTACCGGCAGACCTATAACGGGCAACACTGTGTTTGCTGCAATTACTCCACCGAGATGCGCGGCTTTACCCGCGGCGCAGATAATTGCTTCAAACCCGTTTTTTTGTGCGTTTAAAGAGAAGTCGTGCGCCTCTTCGGGAGTACGGTGCGCCGAGATTACTCTCACTTCGGTTTCTACTCCGAAGCTTTTCAAAATCGTTACTGCGGGTTTAACCACACCGAAATCAGACTTACTCCCCATTAAAATTGCAACTTTGGGCATTTTATCTCTCCGTATCGATTGAATATTTTAAGTACATACTTTATGTATGGTTCTTCTGTATATAATTTTTTCCGTATATATTCTCGCGGTGAATTTTTACGCCGTAATATTGATAAAAACCCAGCGCGAAGATTACGGAGGCGACGACAAGCCCGCAGGCGACGGTAAACTTATTTTAACCGCAATTCTCGGCGGCGCGCTCGCCATTTACGTGAGCATGTTTGTTATGCGTTACAGGCTTAACAATATTCTGCTTATGATTATACTTCCGGTAATCGCCGTGCTTAACGTATGGTTTTTCTTCCTTGCCTTCCGTTCGGGCTTCACTTTTTTTGTGGTGAACTGAAAAATACAATATTTATAGAAATTACTTTAATTATAACACAACATATTGACAAATAAAAACGTTTGAAAACAAATTTTATTAAATTTTAAAGTAAAAATTTTACTTTTATGCTCTTCAAAAGGTTGACAAACGGAAATATTGTGTTAAAGCGTTCAAAAGCCGCCGCGGCTAAACCGCGGCGGCTTTTAATCAGTCTTTTTCTATATTCGTATTCTGCGCTTTCAAAAGGTCGCGGATTTCCGCAAGCAATTGCTCGCTTGTGGGCGCCGCAATTACAGGAGTTTCGGGCACGGACGGCTGTTCAACAGTTTCTTCAGCCGCTTGTTCGGTTTCTCCGTTTTCTTCTTTTTGTTTCTTTTTATATTCCTCCACGAGTTTTTCGCTCTTTTCGCGCACGTGATTTACAGTCTTTATAATAAGGAACAATACAAACGCGGTTACGAGGAAAGAGATTATAGCCGAAATAACAGCCCCGAAATCTATAATAAGGGCTTCGGTTATAACGTTTCCGGCATCGTCGGTTATCGCGTCGCGTAAAACAACCTGCAATGCACCCGTATTATCCGCTCCCGGTATCCAGTTGATAAGCGGAGTCAGAATATTGTTTACAAGCGCCGTTATAATTGCCGTAAACGCCCCGCCGACTATAATACCGACAGCCATATCCAAAACGTTTCCTCTTGTTATAAACGTTTTGAACTCTTTAAAAAATTTCTTCATAAAAAACTCCTTTAATTACGGAAAAATTATAAATTACGGCGGTTGCGTTGTCAAGCGTTGACAAGCGCGGAAACAAGCTTATCACGCAGATTCGCGCAATCCGATTGTATATCTTTTCGCAAATCAAGCACCGTTTTTCCGCCGTTTATAACGATTATCCTTTCGGCAAGCTGCAACGCCTCGTCCACATCGTGCGTTACAAAAAGCGCCGTCAAACGAAATTGCTTTTGCAAGTTTGAAAATACGTCTGAAATTTCTTTTTTCAGCTTTAAATCGAGAGAAGAAAAAGGCTCGTCCATTAAAACGACTTCTCCCCCGAATAAAAACGCGCGCGCAAGCGAAACCCTTTGCGCTTGTCCTCCGGAAAGAAAAAAAGGATAGCAGTCGCTTTTATCGCTTAAACTCAACATCTCCAGCATTTCATTTATTTTGGTTTTATCCGAACAAATCAAAGACAAATTCTGAAAAACGGTTAAATTAGGAACAAGCCTCGGAGTCTGGAACACATATGCGCACTTGCGCTTTTCTATGTTGCCGCCGTAATCCGTCATCCCCGCAATGCAGTTTAATAGGGTTGTTTTACCGCTTCCGCTTTCCCCGAGTATACAAGTGATTTTACCGTCTTCTACTTCAAGGCTGAAATTTTCATAAACAGTTAAACCGCCGTATTTTTTAGAGAGGTTTTCTATTTTCACTTTCAGCCCCCTTTTGCCATTTTGCATTTATAAGTTTTAGTTGCGATAAAGCAATTTCCAATATCAGTCCCAGAACTATCGTCATAACCGTAAGAGCGGCAAGGCGCGGCATTTCAAGAAAAGAACGCGCGGACTGCATAAGCCCGCCAAGACTTTTGTATGTGTTTGACAAAACTTCGGCTGAAATCATAACTTTAAGCCCCAAAGATACGTTTGCCCCAAGCTGGGAAAATAGATCCGGCGAAATCTGCGGGAGATAAATTTTAAAAAGCTTGTCTTTTTTCTTTATTCCGTAAAAATCAGCCATTTGCAAAACGTCTTTATCAACCCCGTCTATCGCGGCGCACATTTGCACGTAAATCATAGGGAAAAGCAATAAAACAGTAACTATAACGGGCGCGGCGATTGCATTAGTCCAAATAAGCAACAGCAAAATCACCGCCAAAGTCGGCAACGTGCGCATAACCGTTATAATAGGCTGAATAAAACATTTAAAAATCTTACTGTATGCCGCGGCAATCGCGCAAAGCGCGGCAAGAACAAAAGAAATCAAAAATGCAAGCGCAGTTCTTAAAAAAGTAAATAAAAACGCAACCCAAAATGATTCCTCGCCGAAACACATAAAAAAACTTTTAAGCGTATCCGTAAAAGAAGGCACAACATAATCGTTTCCGACGGCATAATAACCAATTATCCAGCAAACGCACACAAATATAACCGCGGCAAACGAACAAATTAAATTTAGTTTGTATTTAACAAAAAAACTTTTCACTGCAATTCCGTGAAATCCATTTCGTACTGCTTCAATATAGTTTTAAAAGTAAGCCCCGGAACAGCGGCAAGATTAACTATCCCGACCGTCTTTCCTTCGAGCGATTTTATATTTTCAGCCGTTATTTTTTCGCCGTTTTTGGAAAGCATATACAAATTCCCGTGCGTAAGCGTGCCGAGCATCTTATATTTTTCCCCGCCGCCTAAAATTTTAACCGCAAGATTTACGGGCAGAACGCAAACGTCCGCCTTAGGCTCGTTGCCCGTAACGTAAGTTTGAATTGTAGACGCGTCCACAATCTCATATTCCGTTTCTTTGCAATTTAACAACGCGTCGTAAGACATTAATTGCGCGAGCCCGAGCGCAGGCGCACCGTCGGGCGCGTAAACGGAAATTTTTCCGTTATATTCCGCCGAAACGCAGTTGCCCTCTTCAATAAAGAAATTATCCGACGGTTCCCCGAAAGAAGTTTGAGAAACCGCGTTAAGCTTTTTCATAAAAGCTTTGACTTCGTCTTTGCAGTCCCACGCGCCGACGAAATCAACGGAACAATTTTTAATAACTTGCTTAGAAAGATTTTTCGCGTTGAAAGTCGGCGACATCCCATCGCTCAGATGCGACTGGACAGCCGCTACAATACTTTCGGAAGAAGTAGCGCCGTCAAGAAGCCATTCTGACCCATCTTTGAGTTTATCCGTCAATGTTTTTGAGATATAACTTTGCAGTTCGTTTTTTATTACGACAACAGCTTGCGGATAACCGCTTTCACCGCCGTAAAGCTCCTGCAAATCGCCCGCAAAATTCAAATCCGCAATCGCGTTTGCTTTGGTTGACGCCGCGGGCTCGGGGATTACGAAATAATCTATATCGTTCCGCACGCCCACTTCCGCCGCGGTTACCGCAACAAGGCTTACGGCTTCACCCTCCGGAATATTATCGCACGCGGAAAAGCCTATCAAACAAATCAAACCGAATACCGCCGAAAACAGCGGAGCAAATTTATTTTTCATAACCCGATTTTAACATAACGCGCAAAAATTTACAATTATTCGGCATACTGTTTATATGAAAAAGTTTATCATTTTGCTTACCGCACTAATCGCCGCCGGCGCAACCGTTTACGCCGATTATAATTACAGTCAGAAAAACGCTTCCGTTTCAGCCTACATTCAAACCGAAAACGACGAAAACGGAGATTGCCGTATACCGAGAGTTATTCTTAAAAGAAAAAACGGTATTGCGGTCTAAAAAAGCGCCCCGAGCAAAGGGCGCTTTTATTTATTTGTTTTTATTGTAATTTATAAGGCTGCCGTAAAGAATTATATTTTTCTCTTCCTGGGTAAGCTCTCCGATTTCAAGCATTATGTTTTTAACTTTGCCGCCCGAAATATGCTTTGCGGGAACCGCGTTGCAATCCGATTTTATTAGTTCTCTTATATTTTCTATATAAACATAATCGCCAACCGAAAAATCGAATTTGCGGCAAACAAACGGCAACATACCCCAATTTATAAGATTGGAACGGTAACGCTTTGTAGCGTATTCGTTTGTTATATTTGCCACGCCGCCCAACATTCTCTGGCAAGCCGCCGCCTGTTCCCTTGCAGAACCGTCGCCAATCTTTTTACCCGCAATAAAACTTGCATACATCGTGTCGGGTTTAACATCGATACCGACCGATTTCAACACCGCTTCGGGAAGCCCGCCGGATTGTCTGCGCAGCTTTTCGTCTTCTTTAATCTGCTTGGCGCGGGCGACGTATCCAACATCTTTCCGCGAAAGAGTGTATTCCGCGAGGCGCAAAGGATTTGAGCGGTAAGACGAAGTTTCTCCCGACGGAATAAGCTCGTCCGTAGTCGTCACTTCATCGTTGAGAACGCTCGCCGCCTTAATAAGAACGTTTTCCGCAAGCGGGATTTGCTCTTCCCAGTCGGTTATGTTTTTACCGTAAACAAGTTCTTGTTCGGGCTTGGGATTGCCGACGCCGCGATAAACTTTGTTTTCATAAATATTTTTATCGAAAAAGTATTTCTTTATTTTTTTAACGTATTCCGTTTCCGTTGCGGGAGTCAGCGCTCCGCCGTTCGCCGCCGTAGCCGCAATAGAGCGCGCGTCCATCAACGCGACAGCCGCAAGCTGTCCCTCCGAAGGCTTGCTCCCCTCGCGGTTTTCAAAGTTGCGCGTTGTATGGCGTATCGAAAGCCCGTTGTTGGCGGGCGTATCGCCAGCGCCGAAACAAGGTCCGCAGAATGCGGGTTTTATTACCGCGCCCACGCTTATCAACGAAGAAACATAGCCGTTATCCGCAAGACATTTAAACACGGGCTGACTTTCGGGATAAAAGCTTAAAGAAAATTCAGTACAGCTTTGACCGTTTTTGAGTATTTCCGCGGCTTCTGCAATACTTTCGTAGTTACCGCCGGAACACCCCGCTATAACTCCTTGGTCAATATAAAGTCTGCCGTTTTTCAGTTTATTTCTTAACGAGAACCCGCCGCCGCAAACAGCGTTTCCCGCCTTTTCCGTTTCCGCCAGAATATCATCGGTATTTTCAAGAAAATCTTTTATCGTATAAGCATTAGAAGGGTGGAAAGGCAATGATATCATGGGGTCAATGCGCGATAAGTCTATAATTACAGCGCCGTCGTAATACGCAGGGTCGGCGGGTTTCATTATCTTAAAATCAGCATGACGGTTATGAATTTTAAAGAATTCTTCCGTTATCTCGTCTGTTTCCCAAATGCTGGTAAGACACGCCGTTTCCGTAGTCATAACGTCAATAGCGCAACGATAATCCATAGAAAGATTTTTAATCCCCGGGCCGATAAATTCAAGCACCTTGTTTTTTAAAAATCCCTTTTTGAACGTTGCGCCGACAAGCGCAAGCGCGATATCGTGAGGACCTACTCCCTTTTTGGGTTTACCCCGCATATATACTGCAATTACCGCAGGTTTTGCGATATCGTAAGTTTGGTTTAAAAGCTGTTTTACAAGCTCTCCGCCGCCCTCTCCGACGCCCATTGTGCCAAGAGCGCCGTAACGGGTATGACTGTCCGAACCGAGTATCATAGAACCGCACTTTGCTTCCTGTTCACGCATATATCTGTGGATTACGGCAAGATTTGGCGGAACGAAATTACCGCCGTATTTCTGTGCGGCTGAAAATCCGAAAGCGTGGTCGTCGGCATTAATGGTGCCGCCTACCGCACATAAAGAATTATGGCAATTTGTAAGAGTATACGGCACGGTAAACTCTTTCATTCCCGAAGCTTTCGCCGTCTGAATAATCCCGACGTAAGTTATGTCGTGTGAAACGAGCCCGTCAAACTTAAGTTTTAAGTTGTTTTCCCCGCCCTTGTTATGGGCGTTTAATATTCCGTAAGAAAGCGTGCCTTTAATCGCCGCCTGCTTTTTTTTGTCCACCATAAAGGCAACGTTTTCTTTGACTATGCCGCCCTGCGTATAATACACGCCGCCGTTGATTAACTTTATCATTGATTTCCTCTTACTGTTAACTGTAATTATATTGTATCTTAAATTAAACAAATTTTCAACAGTTTACCGCTTAAAGCTATTTTAAATTTTTTTGTTGCATTTTTTTCCTCAAAAGGTTATAATGATTTTATGCAAATTTTCAAATACAGTTTTTCCAGACTGATAACCGTTTTCATTTACGTTGGAATTGTTTTTACGGTCGCTGCCGCGGGGATAAACACTTATTTTATAGTTGCACACGGCTTTAATTCCGCAAACATTGTTTACGATATTTTACAATACGTTTTAACTTATTTTGTTGCAGTGATTGGTTTTATTCTGCTTATCAGCCTTTTAATTTCTTCCTACTACGCAATCGACGGAAAAAAGTTTATAACAAGTTTCGGAATAATCAAAAGCAAATACGATACGGAAAAAATCCAGAACATAGTGCTTGACAGAAACACAAACAAGCTTGCCGTATATTTTGACGAAAACACTTTTATAGTAGTTGTATTAAAACCCGAATGGAACGAAAAATTTATCGATGCGCTTTTAAAAGCAAACGACAAAATAGAATTTACCATTCAATCGAAAGAAAGCGACGCAAACGACAAAAACAAAGGATAAAATGGCTGATTTCATACTCATTAAAGAAGGCGGATATTTTTACAACGTTTCGGGCAACGACGCGCTTTTACTACACAAACATTTAGGCTACAAGCTTTTCGGGAACAAGACTTTCAAAGCGGGCTTTCCTGTAAAAAGGCTTGAAAACTTTATAGAAACCTTTGAACCTTTTTCAATAAATTACAAAGTGTATGCGCGTTCGGGCGAGCTCGTTACAGAAAAGCAGTTCAGCGAAAACCGCTACGAAGAACTTGACCAAACTGAATACACACAGTTTTTAACCGAGAAAAAGCCTGCAAAATCAGAAGAAAACGCTGCACCTCAACCCACAGCACAGCAAAACAGCGTTATTTCAAAATATACAAGTGCTTTGGAAAGCGTTATAAACGGCAAAAATTCTTATACGGGCGAAGAAATATGCGGCATAAACGAAAATCTGAAAAACGATTTGTGCGGCGCATTGGACTATCTTGAAAAGATACAGGCAATAATAAAAGCAGTAATTTAAACTAAATAATAAACGCATAGCGTCGCGGCAAATGCCGTGGCGCTATGTATTTATAAAATTTATCGTTTTAAATTCTAATCGCTATTTTTCTTTTTATCGTCAGAACAACAGCCGCAAGCTCCGTTGCAGGAAGAACAATCACAGCACCCGCTTTTATGTTTCAGCTTTCTGTAAACGAGATAACCTATCACCCCCGCAACAGCGACGCATACAACTACTATAACGACTATATCAATTGCATTCATTTATCCTTACCGTCCTTTTTCTTTCTTCTGAAAATTTCAGCTATATCAAATATATTCAAATTTTTTAAAACTATTAAAACAACCGCCGCCGCTATTACAACAAACCAGATAAACAGCGTCCACCACCAACTGCCTATCGTATAAATCATTGCGCCAACAGTATAGCTTACGGCAATCCAAAACAATAGCGTCCATTTAAACTTTCCTTTCGGAAGTTCCGCTTTAGCCGTTGCACACGCAGCAAAGCAAGGAATTGTAGTCATATTGAAAGCTATAAACGCTATCAGTGCGGCTATAAATTCGGGTTGCGAAATCCCGCTGTCCGCCATAATAACGTTAATCAAACCCGCGATTTCTTCTATTCCTTCTTCCGTTCCTCCGCCCGCATATGCGCTTATACATATTGCCAAAGTCGTAAATGTGGCGATAACGTTTTCTTTTGCAACAAGACCCGTAATTGCCGCCACGACAAAAACCCAACCGAACTGCCCGAGCTGAGAACCGAAGCCAAGCGGCGTAAATATCGGTTGCATAAACATACCGACAGACGCCAGCATCGATTGTTGCATATTTTCGTCTGAAAGAAAGCGCCAATCCCAACTTAAATGAGAGAAAAGCCAGATTATTATCGTGGAAGCAAAAATTACGGTAAACGCTTTTTTAACAAAATGCTTTGTTTTATCCCACAAATGCAGCATAAGGTTTTTAAACCCGGGCATACGGTAAGCGGGAAGCTCCATTATAAACGGCGGGGTTTCGCCTTTTAGCGTGGTATTGCGCATTAAAAGCACGCACGCGATAGCCGTTACAATTCCCAGAAGATACATAAGGAAAGTTATAACATCGGCATTGCCAACACCGAAAGCCATAACTATTCCGCCCGCTACCGCCGTTAAAATCGGAAGTTTAGCTCCGCACGAAAAGAACGGAATAACCCGAAGCGTCGCAGTCCTTTCCTTTTCGTCGGAAAGCGTTCTTGTATTTACCGCGGCGGGAACAGAACAGCCGAACCCCATAATCATAGGCATAAACGCTCTGCCGGAAAGCCCGAAGCGGCGGAAAATTCTGTCAAGAACAAACGCAATTCTCGCCATATAGCCGGAATCTTCCAGAATCGAAAAGAATAAAAACAAAGTTAATATTTGCGGAAGAAATCCCAAAACCGCGAATATACCGCCTAAAATTCCGTCGCCGATTAACCCTGTAGCCCATTCCGCCGCGCCGCCGTTTTCCATAAGCGTAATCACGCCGTCGGATATACGGTCAAGGAATAAGTTGAGCAAATTAGTAAGCATTACCCCTGGCGAATACAGCGCGCCGTCATAAAATACTGCGAGTATTTCAACACCGAAATTATTATACTCTATTTCACCATCGACTTCTGCGGCAAGCCCGCAATCGACAAGAGACGGCATCCACGCCGTATTTTCTGTAAAACCGTTTAAAAAAAAGAGATTTTCGGAAAACGTAAGGTGAAAAACCAAAAACAATACGGCTATAAAAAGAGGGATAGCCCAGATTCTGTGCGTTAAAACACGGTCTGCCTTGTCGGATTTTGTAACAGCCTCTCTGTCTGCCTTTATTTTAATAGAGGCAAGATTAGCTGATATGTATTTATACCGTGCGTCGGCAATAACCGCCTCCAAATCATCCCCTGCGGATATTCGTTTAAGTATTTCAGGCGCGCCTTTATATTCAAGCTCTATTTCATCGTTTTCCAAAAGCTTAACCGCATGAAAAAGCGGAGATTTAACATTGGTTTCTTCAAAAAAAGCGCACGCCGCTTCAATTTGTTTATCAAGAACGCCGTTTAAAACGGTTATGCCTTTACGGGTTGTGTCAACAGTTGCCGCCCGCTCCATAAGTTGTTTTATGCCATTGTTTTTAAGCGCTGAAACCGCAACTACCGGCACGCCGAGCTGTTTTTCAAGCGTTTCTGTATTTAATTTGTCTCCTGATTTTTCAACCTCGTCCATCATATTGAGCGCAATAATTACAGGAACGTCCATTTCCAAAAGCTGTGTTGTAAGATAAAGATTGCGTTCGAGATTGGTTGCGTCAACTATGTTAATTATTCCGTCTATCTCTTCACCCAGAATAAAGTTACGCGCGATAACTTCTTCGGGAGTATAAGGCGAAAGCGAATAAATTCCCGGTAAATCGACTATTTTTATATTTTCACCGCCGCATTTGTATACGCCCTCGCGCTTATCAACCGTTACGCCGGGCCAGTTGCCCACATGCGCAGTTGCGCCCGTAAGAGCATTAAAAAGCGTTGTTTTTCCGCAGTTTGGATTGCCGGCCAAAGCAAAAATTTTCATTTGATTTCCACCTCCACGCAGGCGGCTTCGGTTTTTCGCAACGTAAGCTCATAACCGCGTACGGTTATTTCGATTGGGTCTCCGAGCGGCGCTTTTTTGCGCAATGTAAGTTCCGCGTCGGGAGTTACCCCCATATCGAACAGCCTGCGGCGGATTTTACCTTCGCCGTTTACGGCTGTAATTTTTCCGCTTTCTCCGATAATAAAATCGCTTAGCAGTTTTTTCATTTCTTCTCCTTATATTATATAAATTATATTTTTCAATTATTTTCTTTTAAATAAAATGCACTACCCGCAATAAAAATAAACTTAGGTTAAGTTTATGGGGAATTTTTTTGACCCGATACCGTCGGGTCATTATTACGAAACCAATATTCTGCCTGCAAGAGTTTTATCAAGGCAAAGCCTGCCTTCTTTTACAAGAACGATAACGTTTCCGCTGACGGAAGATAAAAGGGTTATTTTTCCTCCGACAGTTATTCCAAGTTCCTGTAAATGCCTTCTCACTTTATCTTCGGCGCTGATTTTCCTTACCGTCATTTCCGTGTTTGACGGCGCAAACGCTATAGGCATACTAAATCTCCATAAAAAATTATTAACCGCGGTTAACAATAAGTATTATATTATCAAATTAATCTTTTGTCAACAAAAAAATAACCCTAGTTAAGTTTTTTTGTAAAAATTTTTTTAAGCTATATAAAATCCCCCGACAAATTCGTCGGGGGATTTAAGCCGTGGCGCCGCCGTCTCCTTTTAAAGAGGTTACCACACCATTTCATTATTTCCACAACTTTTTAAAGATTGTCAAAGGTGACGGCGGTTTACGGCTATGGCAACCCTTAACGGGTTTCCAATCGAAAGGAATTTAAGCTGCCGTTTCGTTTTCTACATTTTCGTAGAAACCGTCGTCGTCGGTTGCGGATTTTTTCTTTTTGAAGTAAATAATAACGAACGCAATTATTGCCGCGGATACTGCCGCAATCGCTACTATCACCCAAATTAACCAATCGGGCAAGCCAGCCAATACAGTGGGTTCGCCGTCAAGCGAAATAGAAACCGTTTTAGCCGCATTGTCTATATCAAGCGTATAGTTGGGATTGTTTACCCTGACCGTAAGCTGATGTCCGCCGTTATTGACGAAGTCGTATTTTTCTTCCGCAGTAACGGTAATTTCTATGCCACTTGTGCCGTTATCGGTAAACGAATACGTTTTAACCGCTCCTACCTCGAGCCCGCCGAGTTCAATCGTTTCGCCGTTTATCCAGCCGCTGAGTTTGGGTTTAAGCTCGGAAAGCTTAACCGAACCGTCGTAAACGAAATCCGTTTCGCCCCAGTCAACAGTAAGCAGTCTGGGTTTCACCGCATATGCGCCCACATTTGTTGCGTTAACATAGTCTGCAACGTAAACTACAGTGCTGTTGGGAATTTCATCGAATACGAATTCGATAGTATATTCGCCTACTCCCGCAAGGCTTAAATCTCTGCTATAAGAAACTTTGGCCGTAGCGTACTTGGCAAAATCTTCTTTGGTAAGAACTTTATCTATTTCGATATATCCGTCAAGAAGCTTTTTGGTAAGCTCTTTGCCTGTTACCGCCGTATCGCCGTAATTAACTTCGTAATTTTTAACGAAAGTAATTCTTATCTCGTTTGACGAAGGCTCGATATAAATAATCCACTGACCGTAATAGATTTCATGGTTGGGCATGGTAATTTCAAAATTAACCAGCCATTTGCCTATCTTTTGTTCGAACGGCGAATTATCTACCGAGTAATTCTTCTCGTCTTCGGGAGCCGCTATATCGTCTATGTTATATGTTTCAAGGTTATAACGTCTGTATCTTATAGATAAACTTGCGTCGGCATAACCGGAATTTCTTATATACTCGTATTTGAACTCGTTTAATGTTTCTTTGTTTTCGTTGAGTTTGCCTATATCTACGATAATCGGGTCGCCCGTGATTTTGGAAATCTGGTTGGGCGTTCCTTCGGAAGCAATCGTCAGAACAGCCTTTTCTATAACGAACAATCCCTCGCTGTTAGAACCGTCGGAAGCTTCCGCGCTGCCTAAGAATTTAACATTGTAGTTTTTACGCAAATCTTCATCCTGCGACCAGATACCGTAAATATGATACTCGCCCGCATTTGCAAATCCGCCGTCGTCATACGAAAGCGTTGCTCCGACAGTTGTTTCAAGGAGATTATCCCTTTCAATGCGTTCTCTTAGAGCCTCGTATTTTGAACGGTCGTTATTGCAGATAACCAACAAATCGTCCAGATTACCGTATTCCCATGAAAGCTTGCTTTCATAATTGCTCTGCGTTACGTCACCGTAAACTTCTTCGCTGTCGGAAATATTAACGGTAAGCTCGAGTTTTTTGATTTCAAACGTCCACTCGTTTTTTGTAAGAGGAGTTTCGTCGTTATCGTTATCGTATTTGCTTACTTTGATATAATAAACGTTAACGTCAACAGCGGGGTCTGTGCTTACAGTCGTATAAGTGCCGTCCGTCATTAAAGTTACGTTCAAAGCAATCCAGTTTTCATTGCCGCTCTTGGTGGATTTATAATAAGCCTTGGGCAATTGTTCACCGCCGTTATAAATCATATCGCCGCTCGAATTATACGTTCCGATAAGTTTAACGTCGCCTTCGCCGACCAAAATCGTAATTAAACCGGGAACAACTTTCCAATCATAGTTTTTGAGTATGCTTTCAAAAGCCTCGCGCGCTACAGGGTCCTGAACCATTGTTACAAGCGTAATCGCGTAACCTTCGTCTCTGGGCGAGCTGTTCTGGTTATATTCGCTATAAAGCCAATTGATTTTACCGTCAACCTCAAGCCCGAGAATATCCTCGTTTTCGCCGCTTATAAAGCCGTTGTATTGCGCCGTAAATTCGGGTTTCGCCGCGCCGTAATCAAGTTCGAAATTGTCCGCGGTTATCGTAAGCGAGGGTTTGGTTATTTCAAACGTATGCTCGCCGTCGATTATTTCGTAATTTCCGTTTTCTGTTGCAAGCTCTACTTTAATCGTATATATACCCGCGTCTTTAATATTGCTTACGGGTTTGCCGTTTAAGAGCAGCGTGTGTACGAGCTTAATATTTTCGCCCGCAATTTCGTTTTTCATAGTTGCGGTTGCGGAAATTTTTGAAGTATCTACTTCCGTACCGTTATATTCCATAATCCACGAATTTCCGTCGAGTTTGGAAGTCCACACTACTTCTATCTTCTTAGCCGTTATCGTATAAGACTGTTCGGCAGTAAAGCCGTTTTCAAATTTGTAGTTGCCGTTAGCAGCAAGTTCGACTTTCGCCTTATAGGTTGCAGCCTCTACGCTGTTTTCGTTACCGCCGTCAACCGTCACGGTCAGCGTTATGCGGTTTCCGAATACGTCGGTAAAGTCCGCCGCAGGTATCTGCACGCCGCCGTTATAAACGAAAGACGTAGCGTTCCAGTTAACCGTAACCGTTTTTGCCGTTATTTCGAAATTAAACGTAGCCTGTTGCGCGGTTATCGTTATGTTCTGGTCGATAGGAGTTGCAACAATTTTGTAACTTCCAACGTTCAGCGCAACGCCGCCGCAATCGCTGCCGTCCGCTTTGGTGATAACGTAAGAATACTTATCGTCCACTCCCGATTTAATCCAAGGTCTGTGAGCATGACCGTCGTAAACATATGCAAGATTGCCGCTGGTAACAGTTTCACTTAAATCTGCGGTTTTATACCAGGCAAAACCGGACGCCGCCACGGTTACAATCGAGAATTCGCAAGTTTTGGTTGCCGCTCCGATAATATAGTTGCCGTTGCCTGCCGTATCGCTTATAACGGCTTCCGCGGTATATTTCCCCGCCGCAACCGCCGCACCGACGACAACGATATTTACGTTATCGCCGCTTTCAAGCCCTTGCGCAACAGCGAAAGGAACTTGTTTTACACCGCTCTTGAAATCATATTCGCAAGGGGCGCTTGCGCTTATCAGTCCGCTGTAAGTATCCGTTTCTTTATCGTAATTTTTGTACCATTGAATGGTAATCGATTTAGGATTGATTGTGAAAAGCTGCGTGACGTCGGTTCCCGTTTTGAATACGAAGTTCGAAGTAGGCGCGGGAAGAACTGCTTCCGCGGTGAAATCCGTACCCGCTCTTGTTCTTCCGCCGGAAACGGTCAAGGTCTTTTCGTTATTATCCCAATCAAGGAACGTCGCCTTGGGAGCCTGCATTTTTGCGTTGTAAGTATAATTGAAGTCGCTGTCGTCTGCGTTTCCGCTCTTCCATATAACTTCTATTTCAAACGGCGTAATCGTATAAGTGCCGTTTAAGAAAGTTACAACATAATTTTCGTTTGAAGCAGTTCCCGTAATAACGTATGCGCCGGCGTCTTTTACGGTATCTCTGCCGCGTTTAAGCGTAATTCCCAAATCATCGCCGTTTAAAGCAACGTCAGCGCCGTTGTGCGTAAGCGCAACCTCGGGCTTGCCGTACATACTCGTTTTATCTTCTATTGTTACGGTTACAGCTTTTTTCTCAACGGTAAGTTCGCCGTCCTCAAAAGTTATATCGTAATTCTCTGCGGTAAGTCCGCTGGGAGTAATCGAATATTTTCCGACCTTGTCATAACGGCTGTAATTATATGAATATACAACGTCGCCGCTTATAACCGCGTCTGTGTCGCCGTTTACAAAGCCTATAAAGCTTACTCCGTTCGCCCAGCTGTCGGAAATATTTTCGTCGCCGTAAATTATAGTGCTTGAATTCGCCTTTACCACAAGGGTTGCCTTGCTTACGGTATAAGTTCCTTTATTTGTAAAGGTTACTTTATAGTTGGGGTTAGAAGCCGTTCCAGTAATTTCATAAGTGCCGACGTTCAAACCGCTTACCGGCGTTGTGCCGTTCAAGCCGTCTTCGGCTTTTGTAAGAGTTATTCCGAGATTATCGGACCCGTACACGCTGCCGCTTGCAACCCTGAAATTAAGCGTTGCCATAGGGTCGCCGTATTTGCTTGAAGAGTTTTCGATTGCAATACTGATTGCAAGCTGTTCAACCGTCAAATCGCCGGTTTCATAAACGATATCGTAGTTGTTTGCCTCTAAACCGTAAGGTGTTATAAGGTAAGTTCCAACTCCGCTGCCAGCGGTATAAGGGCAATTGAATTTAGCCGTGCCTTTACCTGCCACCCAAACTCCCGACGCGTTTTCATTGTCGCCGTTTACAAAACCACTGTACGCAACAGAGAAATCCGCAGGCAAAGCGTCGCCGTAGGTTATAGAATCGTCGTTTGCCGTAACTGTGAGCGTAGCTTTCGTTATAACGTAAGTTCCGTTTTTAAATTCAACGCTGTAATTTGTTGACGTGGATTTGCCCGTAATGTCGTAAACGCCTACAACGTTACCGGAAACAGCCGTTGAACCGTTCAGTCCGTTAGCCGCTTTTTCAAGCGTTATGCCGAGGTCGGCATTCGTATCGCCGTTTACAAGCGCGCCGTTTGTAACAGTCCAGCTGCCGTCCGCCGTCAAATCGGCGCCCGCCGCGCCGTATACAACGCTGTGGGAAGAAATCTGAACGGTAATTTTCTTTTGCTCTACCGTCAAAGTACCTTTGTTATAATCCGCCGTTGCAACTTCGTAATTATCAAGGTTTTGCGCAGTTACCGTTATATCGTAAGTTCCCGCGTTTTTGTTGTCGGGGTCTGCGGGGTCATAATCGGAAGCAGCTACAAACGCGGGCGCGCTGTCGCCGTTTACAAGACCAGAAACGCTTACCGTATAAACGGGTTTTGCGTCGCCGTATTCTATTGTGATATTGTCCGCGGATACAACAAGCGACTTTTTCGCAATGATATACTTCGCGTCCGCAATCGTTCCCAAATCATAGTTTGCGTTTGCGGAAGAAACTACGGCTTTTATAAGATATGTTCCCGCCGCGGGCGCTTTTGTCAAATCCGCAACTTTTTGGGTTGCCGCGCCGTTTTCGTCCGTTTCCCAGATTTCAAACGTTATGCCGAGACTGTCGCCGTTTACTACTCCGCTAGCCGTATATGTGGGGCTGTGGAAGTGGTCGCCGTAAGTTCCGTTATGGTCCTGAACGGATACCGTAACCGCCGCTTTGTTAACCGTCAAAGTTCCGTTCGCATAAGTTACTTCGTAGTTAGCCAAATCCAGTCCGTAAGGCGTTATGGTATAACCGCCCGTTTTCACTTCGCTGAACTGACCGTAAGCGCATCTGAACTGCACTCCCTTTACAAGGTCGGAAGCCGAATCCGTAGAAGCGATTGCCCCGCTTGCCGTTGCGGTGAACTGGGGCGCGTTCTGTCCGTAAGTAACGGATTTATCCGCCGCCGTCACCGTTATTTTAGCCTTTTCGATTGTGAAAGGCTGTTCGCTGTCGGTTAACGCATAGTTTTTATCAGCTATGCTCGCCGTTGCGGAGTAACTTCCCGCGTTTATTTCGCCGCCCGTAACGGTTACGGTTAAATTAACGGTTGTACCGTCCGCGAGCGTTACAGGAGCAACCGAAGCCGAAGGCTCGTGTTTTGCGCCGTCGTAACTCCATTTAAAGGTATCTCCCGCATTGTCCGTCCAGATTACGGCAACTTCTTTTTGTTTAATAGTGAATTGTTTAACCGCGTTCGCGCTCGCAATTTCATAGTTGCGGTTTGCGGGGTCGTTCGTGAGAACAGCCGTAACGTAATACGTTCCCGCCGCCGTCTGCTTGCCGGTAATCTCTATTTTAAGCGAGGAATAAAGCGCGTCAAGTGTATACGCGGGCGCATGTTCCGCTCCGTCGTAAACGAATACGTCTTTATCTTCTCCGCTCTCCCATTTGATTGCGGAAGTAAGCGTTAATTTATTGATATAAAACGCTTTATATAACGTTTCTTCAGCCGTTTCGCCCGCAAGCTTCAAAGCGTAGTTCTTTCCCGCGGAAGCTTTTGCAATCTGGTCGCCCGCGTCAACCGCCTGAGAAACTTTCAAAAGCGTGTTGAAGTTTGCCGAAAGTCCGCCCAAAGCCGCAGAGCCCGCCGAAGTGGGCGCAAGCGAAGGTCCTTGTGCGCTGCCGTTATAGGTGTATTTTGCCGCAACCGTCCACTCAACCTCTACCTCCAAAGGCGCGATTTCATAAACGATTTCGTCAGAGCCGTCCTCTACGTAGAAAGACAAATCGGGGTTGCCGCCGGGGTTTGCCCATGCGGTGTAAGTTCCCGCGTCAATGTAAGACGTACCAACCGTTTTAAGCACTTTATAAGTCGAGCTGTCGGTAATATCAAAAGGATTTTCCGTCTGCTCGTTCACATAATAGCCCAAAGCCGTGGGGTACTGCTTTTGTCCGTTGTAAACGAATTTATAATTTGCGGAAATCTGCGTATATGAGCCGTCGGTATTTCTGATAACCCAAACAACGTGCATTTCTTCCGCCTGAACTCTTTGGGGAACGATGTTGAACTTAACAACCAAATCGCTCGCGTTTGCGGTTAAGTTAGCCGCGTCTGCGGATTTCAATTCCACGGTAAAGGTGTATGCGCCCTGAGGCCATACGTCGTTAACGTTCGTGGGATAATGGTCGTAACCGTTCGTTCCGTGGGGAACAAGGTCGATTTCAACCGTATTTCCGTTGATAGTGTAAATCGCCTTTGCGGAAAGCGCGGGCGCCGCGCCGAAAGTAAGTTCCAGATTTACAGGGGAAACTTCCTTTCCGCCGTTATACCAGTGAATTTCGCTCGCTTTGATAGTGTATTTATCGATATAGAAATTCTGGTTATCGTCCGTAAGAGTATAGTTTTTTGCGTCCTCGTCAGAAAGGGAAACTTTTATATTATAGGGCGAAGAGTTGTAATTTACCGCGCCGTTAACCTGCGTAACGCCGCCGAGCTTTACAACCGACGTAAGCACAAGAGTATAATCGCCCGATGCAGAGCCGTCGTCGCTCCATATATTTTCCGCTTTTGCGCTTGCCGCGGGGGCTTGCGCAGACGCGCTGTATTCCGTGCGCTTTTCCGTAAAGCCGCTCCAATCCCAGTTAACCGCAACAGAACGCTTGTTAATCGTATAATTGATATATGTTGTGCCCGCGCCCGACATTGTATAGTCGTCGTGCTGTTCATATGCGGTTATGCGGTATGTGCCAGCTTGTTTGGGGGTGTCCGTAAACTGTTCGCCAACAAGAGAACCGCTTTCAACCCTTTGGAATTTAAAGGTCATTGCAAGCGAATTTCCGCTCAAATCCTCCGCGGTTGCATAAGGTCTGTGCCCCGCGTTATCGTAAGTGAATGTTATTCCGCTGCCCCATGGGGTTGTAAATCCGCTGTTCTGCCACCATTGCAGGTTTTTAGCAGAAAGGCGCGTAATTTCAAAGTTGCGCGTAACCGTTGCGCTTTCCGCAAATCCGAAGTTAAGGTTTGCGTCGTTTTCGGCAAGTTTAACGGTAACAACGTATTTGCCCGCGTGTTTGGGCGCGCTGCCGTCCGCCTCCAAAGTGCCCGTTTCGCCGCTTTGCAACGCGTATTCGTATGCAAGCACCGCGGTTGTCGCCTCGGAGCTGTTGGGCATATAAACTTTTGCGGTGGGCGTGAATTTCTGATCGTTGAACACCCAGCTGAACGTAGAACCGCCGTCTTTTCCGAACCATTGCACGGTGAGATAGGTTGGCTCTATTTCGAATTCCTGAGAAAGGTCTTCAACGTCCGCCGTTCCGCTGTTTAAAACATAGTTTGCATTAACCGCGTTAGAAGAAACTGCGGCAAGCTTTATTCTCTTTGTATATTTGCCCGAATTTATAGGCGCGGACGAAGTCCAGTCGTCCGTTCCCACTTTGTTGAAATCGGTAACGAGAACAACCTTTTCCGTGGATTTTTCGCCCGACAAAGTGAGGGTCGGCTCTTTCGCCGTGCCGTCGTACTTCCATTTGAAGTTTGTTCCGCCCGACCACGTTGCGGTAATCGGGGCGCGTTTTATAGTGAATTTAAGGGTTATATCCTTTATTAATATTTCGTAAGCCGCCTCGGTGTCTATCTGGTTTCCGTCCAAATTAACGCCGTCTGCATCCCACGCGGGAACAACCAAGGGGCTTGTGCCGTCCTCGTCTTTCAGGGTTTTATGAACCCATGCCTCTTCGTCCGCGTTCCATTCAACGTCGGCGAAGGTATACGGATTTTTTAGGCTAAACGTTACTTCATAATCACCCGACTGCGTGGCCTTCAGTGCGCCGTCGGCTACTGTCGGCGTCCACGCTGCGGGCGTATTCGTAACGTTATCTGCGTGCGTTGCCGAAATATCTACTTTATCTTCTTCGATATTATCTATCGCGTTAATTGCCGCCGCGTTGTATGTTTTGTCTGCTGTGGTTACCGTGGGTACGGAAACGCCCGCCGCTTTCGCGGCAGATTTCAGATTGAGATGAAGCGCGGGGCGCACACCATGGCTATTGTTAGTATAGTAGTAGTCGTTGTCACCGGACGAATTGAGAACATACGCATTGTGAGCGTTGACGTTGTAACCGGAACGCAGCCAAGAATAGCTGCTGGAAGAAGTACTCCTGCGCTGTTCGGTTGTAGTTCCCCAAATACCCGTGTTGGAAGTATTCCAACCTGTTTCGGGTATGGAAGGCAACCAAACCTTATCGTTGCCCCACTGATAATAAAGCGGGTCGTTTTTTACTGAATTAGAAATATTAGTATTATACCAATTAGCAGTTACCGCTGTAAGGTTATCGTTTTGAAGTCTGTAAGAAGAAAACGCAGAATTATATTGCTGTTGCTGCCAACTTACCATACTAGGTGTATCAAGATATTCAGCAATTGCACCCTGCGCAAACAGATTAAATTTTGAACCTTGCACCTGCGCCTCAGTTGCGGTAACGGTAGATACACTGCTATCAGTTATGTTGTTTGAATTTGACGAGTAAAACTGACCGCCGTTGCCCAAAGTTACAGCGCGCATATAGCTGCCGCCATAGTGGTTAGAGTATTTATATCCGCTATAACCGCCAGATGTAGTCGACGAATACCAACCGGTACCCGAAGCATTACCCGCAAATACCGAGTTGGTTTCCGTATCTGCGTACCAAAGGGTAGCGATTAAATCGCCGTTTGTATCGGTGGAAAGGTAAGTTACCGTCCACTTATATCCGCCCAAAGTTACAACCAAACCGTTAGCTCCGCCGTTTTTTGTTGCAATAGTTGTTGCAGTTACGGGCGCAGAGTATGCGCTTTCCAAAGCCTTATAAGATTTAGTGTCCGTTGTAGCGCCTGCACCCTTGCCAAGCTTAACCAAAAGGTCTTGAACGCCCTTTTTATCAAACTTACTTTTGGAAGAGTTCCAGATGTCCGCCCCGCTGTAAACGTTGGTTACAGACGAAGTGGTCATAGCGCTTGCGGATTGTTGATTGAGCGTTACGCCCGCAAACGCGGCGCAAACGCACATCACAACCGCCGCAAAAGCTATTGCGACCAATCGGAGTTTTGTCTTCAAAAAATTCTTCATATGGTTTACCTCACTAAAAAGTGTTGTTTTTTTAGAATACCAAAAGGTAGAGATACCCTTAGTACCCCAACCCTTTTACACTATATAGCCCCTGATTTTTATGTTATTTATTAACATTTACCCTATAAAATGCGCACAAGAATTATGGTAATTCATGTCCACATATTCCCGAATAAACACGAATTTTGTCGAAATTTCATATATTTTCTGTACAAATATGCTCTTTTTATGAAAAATTCTTTCCAAAATCTTGACATAAAATTTGTTAAGTGATAATATATATCCGAAATACGGACATGAATTACCATATTTTACGTACATTTACGCCCGTATTTTTTTATGCGTTTTTGTTGCGTTTTAACATAAAAACCGCCGAAAAACAGCGCTTTTTGCTGTTTTTCGGCGGTTTTTTATACTCCTTTGTTAGAATTTAACATTTTGAAAATATCGGGTTTTTCGCAATATTTCATTTTTAACATTTTTTATAGTTTTTTTATACTTTAATTGCGGAATATGCCGCGGAAAAGCGCAAAAAAATATAAAAAAAAGCCCAACCGCTTATAAAGCAAATGGCTCGAAGATGCGTTAATCCGCATTGTCGTGCCAAGGTTGGGACGGATTCGCCTTCCGCTTAAAACAAATAAGCTTCGGGCAGGACGGTAACCCCCTTCATCTCAAATCTAATCGGTTTCTCCGACGGTATCGGGAGAAATACAGGAATAACTTGTCTTTTGTGTAACAAGCGAGTGAAGCGCGGGGCGCACACCATGGCTATTGTTAGTATTGTTGTTGTTGTTGTCACCGGACGAATTGAGAACATACGCATTGTTAGCGTTGTTGTTGTTACCGGAACGCAGCCAACTACACCAGTTAATTAAACAAGGTTACCGCCCGTATAAAGAACGGCATATATACCGTGCTTTAACGGAAATATTAAGTTGTTAACAATTTTCGGGGTCGGCGGGAACGGCGGGGAAATCCACCCAGAAAACCGAGCCTTTGCCGACCTCGCTATCCACTCCGTAATCGAACGAGTGGTTATCGAGGATTGCTTTTGCTATATTCAGCCCCAAGCCTGTGCCCTTTACGGGGCGGACGTGGTTTTCTTTTACGCGATAATAGCGGTTCCATATTTCGGGCAAATCTTCTTTTGCTATGCCTTTGCCCGTATCGCGGACGGAAAATCTTACGCGCTTTGCATCCATACTCGATTTAAGGCTGATATAAACCGTTTTATCTTCGCCCGTGTAGTTTGCCGCGTTGCCCAAAAGGTTGTAAATAACCTGACTGATTTTTTCGGAATCGGCGCGGGTATACATATTTGCGTCGATATCAACCATTATAGTATATCCTAAGCTTTCCTGCAAGTATCCGAACTTATTAATTATGCCGTAAACCAATTCGGTTAAATTGAAAACCTTTAAATTGAGCGCGGCTATGTTGGATTGAAGTTTTGAAACGCTTAAAACGTCGTTAACAAGCCCCGTGAGGCGGTCAGCCTCGTCGATAATTACCTGCAAATGCTTTTCCCGCTTTTCTTTATTATCGCCTGAAATTTCTTTTATCATAGAGGCGTACGCCTTTATCATTGTGAGCGGGGTTTTTAAATCGTGGGAGACGTTTGCAAGAATTTCGCGCTGGAAATCCCCGCTCTTTTTTACCTCGTCGCGGACGTAGTTGAGCGTATCTGAAAGCTTTGCAAGCTCTTTATAATCTAGGTTTGTAAACTCCACTCCGTAATCGCCTTTTGCAAGCAATACGGCGGTATCGGACATAGTTTTAAGCCCGCGCGTTAGCTTTTGGGAAAGCGCGAGGGAAATGAGGAACGCAAGCAAGAAAACCGCCACGCCGATTAAAAGCATATAAAGCTGTAAATTGCCGACGGTATCGCGGACGATTTTTATAGAATAGCTTATATACAGATAATGCGGAGCGCCCGCGTACTCCACCTTTGAAACATAGTTGACGGCGTCGGCTGTGCGGTAAACTTCCCAAAAGCCGATATCTTCGTTAACTATAAAGCGGGTTTTTATATCCTGAAAGCTGCGGTGGGCTTCTGCGTTTTCATAATAATCTTTTGGCGCGACGACTTGCCAATCGCCGTTGATTAAAAGAACTTCTACTCCCTCTTTGCGGTTTCTGGCGATAAGTATTTCTAAACCGTAAGGGCGGGAAATTTCGGATTCCACTTCTTTTCCGATTGCGGTTATGCGGTCGGCTGCCTGCTTTTCAAGCGCGGTTGAAACCATTATGCTGAAAACTATTTCTATAAACAAAATCAAAAGGAACGCAAGCAAGCAAAAATAGCCCCACATTACGCGGTTTACGCTTTTTATGCGCCTTAATTTTTTTATCCCCGATTTTGCGGATTTGCCGTTTGACAGCTTTGCGCCGTTATCAGACTTCAAACTTATACCCCAGACCGCGGAGAGTTATAATAAACTTGCGGTATTGTTTTAAATTAGAACGGAGCATTTTTATATGCGTGTCTACCGTTCTGTCGTCGCCGTAGAAATCGAAACCCCAGACGTCCATCAATAATTTTTCGCGCGTGAGAGCGACCCCTTGGTTTTTTACGAAATAAAAAAGTATTTCGTATTCTTTGGGGGTGAGTTCTGCCTTTTCTCCGTCTACATAGACGTTACGCCCGACCATATCTATTTTCAAGCCCTCGAAAGAGATAATTCCGTTTTCGGGATTTTCCTGCGCGGCGCCGCGTTTTAAAACCGCATGGATACGCGCCATTACCTCTTTGGGAGAAAAAGGTTTTGTTACGTAATCGTCTATGCCTATTTCAAAACCGAAAAGTTTATCGTATTCTTCCCCGCGCGCCGAAAGCATAATTACGGGGATATTTTTAACCTTTTTAATTTCTTTAACTGCGGAAAAGCCGTCGAGACGGGGCATCATTATATCCATTAAAATAATATCGAAATCGTTTTCGCGGCAAAGCTTTACCGCCTGCATTCCGTCTTCCGCCTCGTATGCGGTGCCGCCCTCGAACTCAACGTATTCTTTCAATACGCCGCGTATCATTTTTTCGTCGTCAACGATAAGTACTTTCATTTTAAATCTCCTTTTTCGGTTTGTGAGTTATTATGCCTTGCATAAAATATACGACTTTCTTATAATAAACCGTTAAAATAAGCGTGAAAATTTGGTGAAAATTTTTGCCCGAATACCTTTATACAGACAATAAAAGCTGTATTTTTGCCGCTTTACACAAGCAAACATATTATATAAACACACGTATTTTGGCGGCAACCACGGACAGTTTAACACAAAAAATTTTTTTAGTCAATATACGGAAAAACCGTTGACAAAGGTTGCAGAGCGTGATATTATAGTAAAGCAAACATTTGTTCGTTTATCGTAAATTCGGGTATTTTTATGCGATAAGCGGCGGATTTTGAGGAAATACGCTTATGTTGGACGCCGAAAGACTTGAAATTTTAACAGAAAGTGCTAAATACGACGTATCATGCTCTTCTTCCGGTTCTAATCGGGTAAACAAGAACCGCGGGCTGGGCAACGGTTCCGTCGGGGGGATATGCCACTCCTTCACCCCCGACGGAAGGTGTATTTCTCTTTTGAAAATACTTATGAGCAACGAGTGCGTATTCGACTGCGAGTACTGCCCGAACAGACGGAGCGCGGACGTACCGCGGGCAAGACTTACGCCCGACGAAATTTGCGAACTTGTTATCAATTTTTATAAACGCAACTATATAGAGGGGCTTTTTCTTTCTTCCGCCGTTTTTGAAACTCCGGACAAAACCATGGAGCTTTTGTGCGAAACGGTGATTAAACTTAGAAATATTTATCACTTTAACGGATATATTCATTTAAAAGGCATACCGCACGCGGACAGCGCGCTGATTTTCAAGGCGGCGCGTATGGTTGACCGAATGAGTTACAATATAGAACTGCCGAGCGAAACTTCTTTGAAACTGCTTGCGCCGCAGAAAACGAAAACAAGCCTTTTATTACCGATGAAAAGTTTGCGCGACGCGATAACTTACGAAAAAGAAAACAAAATACGCGGCAACAAAATTTTACCCGCGGGGCAAACCACACAAATGATTATAGGGGCTTCTCCCGAAAGCGACGGACAGATTTTAAAGCTGACGGAAGCGCTTTACCGCAATATGGGACTGCGCAGAGTTTATTATTCTTCTTATATCCCCGTAGTGCAAAGCAGTAAGCTGCCCGCCGTCGGCGCGGGGCTTTTGCGGGAGCACAGACTGTATCAGGCAGACTGGCTAATACGGTATTACGGCTTTGACGTTAATGAAATCGTAGGGGAAAATGAAAATCTTTCACCCGAATACGACCCGAAATGCGCATGGGCTTTGAGGAATATGCACCTCTTCCCCATAGAGATAAACACCGCCCCGCTTTCGGTTTTATTGCGCGTGCCAGGAATAGGCGCGAAAAGCGCGTATAAAATTGTTGAGGCGCGGAGATTTGCAAAGCTTGACTTTGAGAATCTTGCAAAAATGCGCATAGTATTAAAAAGAGCCAAACACTTTATAACCTGCAAAGGGAAATTTTTCGGTTCTGAAAGTCTGGCGCAGGTTAAAACCTCTCTTCTTCTTGCCGGTTCTGCCGAAATAACAGAACAAATTTCTATGTTTTCGGAAAACTCGGTTGCGATTTCCGCCTTAACAGGCGAAATGTAATTTTGCGGGTAAAAACGTTATATCTATGAAAATTTTTATTTGCGACGGCACACCCGATTGTTTTTTCACCGCGGTGTTTTATTCGTTTAATGAAGATTGTATAATTACTTCAGATAATGAAATACAGCTTTCGCTTGACAGCGAAGTTATACACATAAAAAGCGACGCAGAAAAAAGCGAACGCGTAAAGCAGGGAATTTTACGGTATGACAGCGAAGCGACGGACGATATTTTGCTTGTTCTCCGGAGTTGCGACCCGTTACGCGAACAAAAAGCTTTGGAGTATATACGCAGGCTTTTACAAGCCAAATCGCCCATAAAAAAAGCTTATAACTTGCGGGAAGTTATAGATTTCAACGATATTATATATAAAATTAACGGCGAAACCCACAGATTAAAAGGCTTGTTGCGGTTTATGGAAATTTCGGGCGGAGCGCTTTACGCCCCTTATTCGCCAGACAACGATATAACGGAGCTACTTATGCCGCATTTTGCGGCAAGGTTTAAGGCGGAAAGATTTGTTATCCATGACGTAAAGCGAAAAAAAGCGGGAATGTACAATGGATATGAATGGATTATCGGCTATGCCGGCGAAGCGGAAATTTGTTTATCCGAATACGAACGGGCATTTGAAACGCTCTGGAAAAAGTATTATAAAACGGTAAATATAAAAGAGCGACCGCACGAAAAGCAAATGAAACGCAGTATGCCCGTGAGATATTGGAAATATCTGCCCGAAAAAAACGACTTAGAATAAAACCCCCGAATGAATATTCATTCGGGGGTTTATTTTGCTTAAATTAAGCTTTTATCTTTTTTGCTATTTTATTAAAAAAGTCAGTAAGGTAATTATTTTCAACCTCTTCGATTTTTCCGTTATCCGCGGCTTTTGTCAAGCTTTGGTCTATGGGCAATTTTGCAACGTTGGGTATTCCGTATTCCATAGCAATAGCGTCAACGTTGCTCTCACCGAATACGGAAATTTTTCTGCCGCAATCGGGGCATTTTATATAACTCATATTTTCGACAATGCCCAAAATAGGAATGTTCATCATCTGAGCCATATTAACGGCTTTCTGAACAATCATACCGACCAAATCCTGCGGAGTTGTAACAACCACAATGCCGTCAACGGGAATGCTTTGAAAAACCGTTAAAGGCACATCGCCCGTACCGGGCGGCATATCTATAAACATTATATCGACGCCGCTCCAGATAACGTCTGTCCAGAATTGCAAAACCGTACCCGAAATCAACGAGCCGCGCCACACAACCGGTTCAGCCTCATTTTCCAGAAGTACGTTCATAGACATAACCTGCACTCCGCCTTCGGTAACAACGGGTAAAATTCCGTTATCCGACCCCATAGCCCGCTCTGTTACGCCGAACATTCTCGGAATCGAAGGTCCGGTAATATCTGCGTCCATAACCGCAGTCACTTTACCGCTATTTTGCGCCGCCGCCGCAAGAAGCGCACAAGTCATAGACTTGCCTACGCCGCCCTTTCCGCTGACTACGGCAATTACTTTTTTAATATCGCTCATTTCATGAGGTTTTTTCAAAAGACTCTTTTTATCGCGCGTGGAACAGTTTTCCCCGCAGGAAGAGCAATCGTGATTACAATCAGCCATAAAATCCGCCTGTTTAATTTTTATATATTTTAAGTTATAGGCAAAAAATTGTCAAGCTATTAAAAAAGCTTGCAAAAAACTTATAAATCGCTTATACTTAATGCGCTGTGCTAAGTGGGGAGTTTGCGGTGCCCTGAACCTGCAATCCGCAATAGCAGGACCGAATCGTCTTTCCCGACGAAGCAAGTGGAAGGCTGCGCCTTATAAGGAGTGTTGATATCAAGGTCTTATGCAACCGTCAACTGCGAACCGTGTCAGGACAGGGATGTAGCAGCACTAAACAGACCTGTCGGTGTGCCATAAGGTTGCTTTGAGGGAGCTACCTGTAAGGTTTACGCTTCGGCTTGTTTCGGCAAAAAAGACTGCACAGTATTTATTTTTGCAACAAAAAACGGCTTTTTATCGAAAGCCGTTTTTTTGTTGTATTTATTTTTTGAACATTATTTTTTCGCTTTTGAACATAAACGCCAGCAAAACAACCAGCAAAGCGGCGGCAATTATATTTGAAAGCACGGCAAGCCCCACGCCAAGCGGCGAAGCCGTAAGCGACATTATAGAAGATATTGCAAGCCCGCTACCAAGCAAGGGTATTAAATTCAGCCAAACCGACGGAGAACTTACAACCATAGAGGCCATCCCCATCAGAATTATCACCATCATTAACGGAGTTATAAGCGTACCCGCCTCTTTTACGCTTTTTGCAAGCGCCGAAAGAACTGAAAACGCGGAAATTATAACCAACACTATGGAAACTATAAGCCCGAAAATCATAAAATATTCGCCCGCTCCGTAAGGGATTTCGGTTAAATTCAGCGCGCCGTCCATAAGCTTTGGCAACGATAAAATTACGCCCACAAAACTTGATATTCCGCTGATTAGCGCAAAACACGACAAACTGATTATTTTTCCAAGCGCAATCTCCACACGGTTAACAGGGGTTATAAGCATGGTCGCCATAGTACCCCTTTCCTTTTCTCCCGCGATGCTTTCTGGCGCAACAGCTATGCACGCCGACGCCAACAGCGCGAACATCAGCATAGGAACAATCATTGACATCATCTTAACCGCCATACTCGAATCGTCGGCAAGATTATATTGCTCATCTCCGAAGTTTACGGTAAACGCAGTTTTATTCATCGCGTTAAGAAAAGCCGTCATAAGCTGATAACCGTAAGACGAATTATCTTTTGCCAGATTGTAAAAAACTTTTACATTCTGCTGGGTTTCTCCTATTTCCAAAGAAAAATCTTCGGGGAAGATAACAAGAACGTCAAGCGTTCCGTCTTTTATTTTCTGTTTTGCATCTTCTTCCGTCATAGCTTCGTTTGAAACGGCAAACGCAAGCGAAAGCGAAGAGCTTACGGGTAACGGCGCATTAATTACGCACGCGGTAGGTTTATAATCTTCATCAACGCCGCCCATACCGGAAAACACGCTACCCATTAAAGAATACAAAATATAAATCAGCAGTCCGGGTAAAAGCACGGTAATAACCATTCTTTTATCTTTGAAAAAACGGGCGAATTCTTTCTTTATTATTGTAAATATGTTTCTCATAACTTTTCTCCCGTTGTTTTTTCATACAGTTCAAAGAAAGTATCTTCAAGATTTTTTTCTGCGGTAATGTTTGAAAGCGTGTCCAGCGCAGTAAGTTTTCCGTTGATTATTATGCCCACCCTGTCGCAAAGCTTTTCAACAAGGCTGAAAATATGCGTGGAAAGTATAATCGTTTTCCCTTCTGCGCGCAGCTCTTCCAAAAAGTCCGTTACGACTTTTGCAGTCAAAACGTCAAGCCCGTTTGTCGGCTCGTCGAAAATTATCAGGTCGGGGTTGTGAACTATTGAAATAACAAGCGAAACTTTTTGCTTCATACCCGTGGAAAGATTTGCAAGCTTGACTTCCGCAAAACGGTCTATACCGAATTTTGAAAACAGCGACTGCTTTCTTTGAGCGGCTACCGTTTTGTCAACTCCGTACAGTTCGCTGAAAAACCCGAACAGATAATTCGGCGTAAAGAAATCTTCCAATTTAAGTTCGCTTGTAAGAAACCCTATTTTGCGGCGAACTTCCTTTTCTTCCGTAATAATACTTTTGCCGTCTATAAAAGCATTGCCGCTGTCGGGCTTTATAAGCGTTGCAAGCATTCTCAAAGTTGTGGTTTTACCCGCACCGTTAGGACCTAACAGCCCGAAAATTTCACCTTTGTACGCGGTAAAAGACAAATCGTTGACCGCCACCTTTACTTTAAGGTTTGTCCTTTCGATTTTTTGCTGTTTTTTTGAAAGAGTAAAACTCTTTTTTAAATTTTCTACTTTTAATATTTCAGTCATTTTTGCACCTGCAGTTACGTATATTATATTGAACAGATAGTTCAAAGTCAAGCAAATTAAGAACATTTTGTTCTAATATGGCGATATGAACAAATTCGGCGAAAGATTAAGAGAATTACGGATAGACAACGGTTATTCGCGCGCGCAGCTTGCAACAAATTTAAACGTTTCCGCAAGACTTATTGCATATTGGGAAAACGGTCAGAGAGAATGCAGTTTTGACGCGTTGATAAATATAGCCGAATTTTTCGGAACAAGCACGGATTTTATTTTGGGAAAATCCGACTACTGAAAATTTTTAAAAGCCCGGAAAACTATTCCGGGCTTTTTTGTTTTATCAATTAAAAAAAGTAAAATGAAGAACTAAACAAGTTATGGACATAAGCACAAGATACAAACTGAACCATTTATAGTTTGCCTTTTTGATTATTTTAAGCATAACCTTTATCGCAAATAAGCCCGCAAGCGCCGAAATTATAAACCCGAGCGCTATACTCCATCCGAGCGTAGCCCCTCCGCTTACAAAGCTTTCCTGTATTTCTCCGCTACGAAGGCCCAAAAACAGTTCTATTATGAAACTGCCCAAAATTACGGGGATACTCATTATAAATGAGAATTTTGCGACTTCTTCGCTTTTGCACCCCGCCAAAGTTCCGGCACAGATTGTAGAACCGCTCCTTGAAATTCCGGGGAGAACGGCAAAAGCCTGTGCAACGCCCATAGGAATTACTGTTTTAAAACATAAGGGCAATTCGTTCTGTCTGCGCTTTACGACAGTTTCTGTTACGAAAAGCAACGTTGCCGTTAAAAGGAAGAATACGCAAAGTATTATCCCCATATACTGCGGGCTGAGAAGTATTTCGTCCAAATCAAGCACTTCGAATACTACGCCCGCAATTGCAGCGGGTATCGACGCAAGCACAAGAAACCCGAGAGTTTTAAAGGGCTTTTTAAACAATCCGAGAATGTCTCGCCAGAATACCACACATACGGCAACAAGAGTGCCGAGGTGAAGAATTATCGTGAAAAAAAGCGCGATATCGTTTTCGCTGATTCCGAAAACGCCCTGAAAAAAGGCGACGTGTCCCGACGAAGATACCGGTAAAAATTCAGTTAAGCCCTGCACCAAGCCGAGAATTACAGCCTGCCAAATTTCCATATTAAACCTTATTTATCCAATTCAAGCAAATCTTTATAGGTGTTTTCGTATTTGGTAACCGTATTTCCTTCAAGATTGAGCGCCGTTATAATCTGCGTTCTTCTCGTTGACGAAATATCCTTAAGGTCGTTATCCTTTATCCATTCGTAAAAAATGTTTTCAAACGTGCCTTTTACTTTTACGTTGGTTTTCCAGTCGGGGCTGTATTGCGCCGAGCCTGTATTGTCAAAAGTATAAGTTACGTAAATAAGATGCCAGCCGTAATCGCCCGCGCAAACCGCAAAGTTTCCCGCGCCCTTATTTATTGCCTCGTGTGCGGCATGTTCGAATTCTTTTATATAACTTGTGTCGCCGGCGTCAACCGAGTAGCCGACGTATTGCGAAAGCACGCCCGTATCGGTTGTATATGCGTATTGCAGTTCGTTAACTGCCGAAAGAGCTTTGTATTGTTCGCTTGCCTGAGAATTTTCTCCGTCCTTTTTGAGGAAGTTTTCTCTGTTGTAAGCGTCGTCGGTATTGGTAAATCCTACGCTGCCCGTAGCATAAATAAAGTTGGAATAATCTATTTTATCTTTGCCGCTTACCTTTTTGTAAAGAGCGGTTTTATCGTTCTTGATTGCCTCGCCGTAATCTGAAACCTTATTGACTGTCACCGGCCGACCGCAGGCATATTCAACATAAGCGGCGAACTCGTCAAGCATTGTATCCATATTGAGAGTATTGGGAGCAAGAATATAATCGTCTTTGCTTTTTACAACCTTTCCGTTATAAGCGTATTTGCCGTAATATTTATCAAGCTCTTCATATCTTTCCGCATCGGTGAGGTTGTTTTCAAAGAAAAGATATTCTCTGCCGTTATTTTTGCCGTAAAATTCAGCGGAGGCATCAGCCTTGAACGCGTATTCTTTTTCTCCGTTGAACCAAGCCGAACGCTGATCGGTAGTTGTAATCTGATTTAAAATTTCGTTTCTTGCAATATAATATTCGGGTTTATATCCGCCGTCGAGGTCACTGTCGGCATAAAGCGACTGCAAAGATTTAAGCTGCGCACTTTGCGTTGCACTGAACGGAAGCAAAATATTGTATACAAATCCGTATTTGCCCGTATCCTGCGTATCGGGAGCATAGAGAACGAAAGTGCTGTCGTTCATGTTGCCGAGAGCCGAAGAAAACGCGCTTTCGTCTTTTCCGTACGTTCTTGTCTGAAGACCGAGCTTGTCTTCATAAATAGCCTGAATATACGCATAAGCGCTTTCGCCTTCTCCTGCCGTTAACAGCTCTTCCTGGTCCTTTTCATAAACGTCGTAATATTTACTGATAATCTGCTGTTCGAGCTGAGTTGCGTATTCGTCTTCGATATATTGCAAAGAAAGAATATCTCTTAAATTTTCGTTATTGTTTACAAGCGTAAAACCGGAGGACGCAAGCGAACTTATGAAATCGTTATAAGCTCTTATTCTTGTTACGCGTGTAGTTCCTTCAACGGGGTCTTTCTGATACACGCCGCTGTCTGCAAGTAAGTATTTTTTATAACCCGTATAAACGTTATAATCAAGCTTGCCGTCGGAGGTTTTCGGATAATAATCTTCCCTTTCTGTATCTACTCCGGAAGGAGCGGTTCGCGTATCCGTGCCCGCGGAAGAGCCGTCCTCTTTTATAATTCTTTTTTCGTAAGAATCGATTGCAGAGTTAATCGAAGAATAAAGCGAATATTTTGCAAGGTATACCTCGTCGCTGTATTCCACGTTATCCTTGCCGACGTTTTCGCTGCCCAAAAGCCATTCGTATTTTTGGGTTTGCGAAGAGAAAGCATTGTACTCGGCTATAATCTGAGCCGAAGTTTTGCTCTCTTTTTCAGCCTTGTCTTTAAGAAGATACAAAGTCGAATACTGCGTTAAAACGCTGTTTTCAACAAGGCTGTTTACGAGCATATTGAAAACCTGCTCGTATGTCTGACCGTATTGGTTGATATAAGTCGAGCCTACGTTTAAAAAGTATGCTATAAGCTCCCTTTTTATGACTTTGGAAGTGCCGACCGCGTCTTTAAATTCTTTAAGCTCGCTGTCAAGAGCCGCCGCATTTGCAACGTTGACCTCCGCGATAACCTGATTCATATCCGCGGCGGTATTCGAAGATACCAAAGAACAACCGCCCAAAGTTGCGGCAAGCGCAATCGAAGTTGCAAGAACGCCGCTTATAATCTTTTTCTTTCCCATAAATTTGCTCCGAAAGATAGAATGCTGTAAAATACTAACCACTATTATATAGGTTTTTGATTGATTAGGCAAATCTTTTTTGTGAATTTTAGTTAAAACTTAGTGCAAATTTCAAAAATTTAGTCATATCGAGCATAGTTTTGGACGGCGTTGAACGCGGTGCGAATATAATTAAAGGAGCTTTTGCCATTGAAAGCTTTACCGTTCCCGCATATTTATCAAGCGCCGCGGCAAGTCTGTTATCGCTTAAAGATTGCAGCGAGGGCAATTCCAAAGCGCCCTCCGTACCGTCTACCGCTATTTTTTTGACGTTGAATTTCGCCGCGAAAGATTTTAAAACGGCGATAATCAAGAGATTTAACACCTCGTCCGGCATTGTTCCGTAGTTGTCTTCTATGGAAAGGCAAACGCGTTTGTAATCTTCAACAGAACGAATTTCGGCAATCTGCTTATAACAATCAAGTCTGCCCGCGCTGCTTTCGACATAAGCTTCCGGAATATACGCCGTAGCTTTTATATCGAGTTCGGTGGAAAGCTGTTTATCGCCTGTCAGTTCTTCTTTTAAGAGTTTTGAATAAAGCTCGTACCCCACTTTATCCATATGACCGTGCTGTTCCGCGCCGAGAACGTTGCCCGCGCCGCGGATTTCCAAATCACGCATTGCGATTTTAAAACCAGACCCGAGTTCCGTGAAGCGCATAATCGCTTTTAATCTTTCAGTTGCGTCGCTTGTTAGCACCTTTGACGGTTTGAAAGTGAAATAAGCCTGCGCAAGCCGAGAACCTCGCCCTACTCTTCCGCGGAGCTGATAAAGCTGCGATATACCAAGCCTGTCCGCGTCAATAACGATAATCGTATTTGCATTCGGCAAATCTATACCGTTTTCTATTATGGTTGTTGTTACGAGAATATTTTTTTCGCCGCGGTAAAATGAAAACACTGCGTTTTCAAGCGTATCTCTGTCCATTCTTCCGTGCGCGTAACAAACCTTGCCTTCCGGAATAATTTCGGCAATTCTGCCCGCGAAAGAAGATATGCTTTCAACGCGGTTATAAAGAATAAACACCTGCCCGCCGCGGGAAATTTCCCTTATGCACGCGTCGCGGATTAACGTTTCGTTTTCTTCAACTACGTAAGTCTGCACGGGAAGCCGCTTTGACGGCGGCGTATTTATGGTGGAAATGTCGCGTATCCCCGCAAGCGACATATGCAATGTGCGCGGAATAGGCGTAGCCGTCATTGTAAGGCAGTCTATATTTTTTTTGACGTGTTTGATTTTTTCCTTATGTTCCACGCCGAAACGCTGTTCTTCGTCGAGAACCAACAGCCCTAAATCGTAAAACTTTACGTCCTGCGACAAAAGCCTGTGCGTGCCGATAATCAAATCGATATTCCCTTCGGCAAGTTCTTTTAAAATTTTAGTTTGTTTTACGGGAGTTTTGAAACGGTTTAAAGCTTCCACCCTTACGCCGAATTCTTTGAAACGTTCCAAAGCCGTTTGGAAATGCTGTTCCGAAAGCACGGTTGAAGGACACATTATAGCCGCTTGCTTTCCGCCGAGTACGCACAAATACACCGCGCGCAACGCAACTTCCGTTTTGCCGTAACCGACGTCGCCGCACAAAAGTCTGTCCATTACCTTATCCGAACACATATCGGTTTTTATTTCTTCAACAGACGTAAGCTGGTCGGGAGTTTCTTCGTATTCGAACGCGTTTTCAAATTCCTCCATCATTACGGAATTTTCGGGGAATGCAAATCCCTTTTTCGCGCTGCGTTCCGCGTAAAGTTCTTTGAGGTCGAAAGCAAGTTTTTTAATGGACTGCTTTACCCTCTCCTTTACCCTTTCAAACTCCGCGCCGCCGATTTTTGACAGAGCGGGATTTCCGTCACCGACGTATTTTGAAAGAATATCCATCTGCTCAACGGGAACGTATAAAACGTCTCCGCCTTTGTATTCTATTGAAAGATATTCTTTTATTCCGTCGGTGGTTTCTATTTTGTTTGTGCCAGTTATTTTGCCTATGCCGTGCTTTTCGTGAACGCAGAAATCCCCGATTTCCGGAGCAACGAACATATCTCCGCGCCGTTTTCTTATGCGCTTGGTTACAGACTTTGTATAAAGGTCGCTGCTGCCTATTATCACCAGCTTGCTTTCGTGCAGAATAAGTCCGTGCGGCATTTCTTCAGAGCTTACCGCAACGCCGCGCAAAGATTCAAGTCTGTCAGGCACAGGATACACAGGAAGATACTCGTCCGTCAAGGCAGAGTAAAGTTTTTCATATCTTTGCACGTTGCCCGCAAACGCAAGAATTCTGTAACTGTTGGAAAGCCAACCCTTTACGTCTGTTATAAACTGCGGTAAACCGTTCAGATAAGAAGGTACGGGCGTTGAATGCAGATTGTAAGTTTTCAAAGGACGGAAAAACGCAGTGCTTGAAGTAAACGTCTGCACCGAAAGACAACGGTAATTTTTAAAACCTTCCGTCAGAATTTCGGGGGAGATTATCTGGTCTTTGGAAAAAGAGAATGCTTCCCCTCCCTTTTTTAAATCGTTTACCCTTTCGCAATGCTCTTTGTAAAGCCCTTCGGCTTTGTCGTTTAAAAGCTTACATTCGTCAAATATTATGAGGGTATCTTTATCGATTAAATCAAATATATTGCGGGAGCAACCGAGCAAAGGCGCCAAAAACGAAGCTCCGGAAAAGCTTGCGCTCTGCCCCATTTTTTCAGTAATATCATCGGCTATTGATTTTGCCCTTTCATATGCCTTTGCATTTGGCATCCGTTTGATTTCTTTGTTTAAAACAGAAGCAATTTGCGCGCAATCGGACGAAGTTATCGCAATATCGGTCGCTGCTATTACCGTGAGAGAATTTTCTTCTTGCAGCCTTTCGCCCGACACCGCGTCATAAGGACGGATTTTTTCCACGGTATCGCCGAAGAAATCGATGCGCACGGGATTTTCGCAATTTATGGGGAATATATCGATAATATCGCCCCTTACCGCAAAACAGCCCTTGTTATCTGCGGCATATTCGCGGGTGTATCCCATTTCCACAAGCTTTTTAGGCAGTACGGAATAATCAAGCTCTTTCCCCGTATCGAAAGTAACCGCATTAATTTCAGCGGGAAAAAGCTGCATAATCGCTTCAACGTCGCATACGATTGTTTCTGCTCCGTGCAACATACCGTAAACGGCGCATATTCTTCGGTATAACGCATCTTTTGAAAGCGCGTCCTTATACAAAATGACTTCGTCTTTTGCCGGTAAAAGTACGCATTTTTTACCCGACAAAACACTTACGGTATCATACACACGCTGTGCGGAAACACTGTCGGGCGTAATATACAACACTTTTTGTTCCGCAAGACACGCAAGCATTGCTTTGTGCGCGTCGGACACGCCAAAAGCCGCCGTCGGCGCGCCGAGGCGGATATCGTTTGCAAGGGCTTTATAATCGCCCCCCAGGTTCTCAAATGAAAAAAAATTTTTAAGCAAAACGGCGTTTCCCTAACCGTTGAATTTAGTCATTACGTTTTCCACCTGTTCGCCGCATGCGACCGCGATTGCCGCGTCCGCCGCTCTTTGACAAGCGGAAATGAACAATTCGTAATCTTCTTTTCTTACTTCGGAAAGAACATAATTTATTATGGGTATATTTACTTCGCTGTCGCGTATACCTATACGTATCCGTGTAAAATTCTGGGTGCCAATTTCGGCAATAACCGAACGCATACCGTTGTGCGTTCCCGCACTGCCCGAAGGTCTTATACGGACGCTCCCTTTTGGAATATCGTAATCGTCGTATAAAACCATAAGGTGCGCCGCATCCGTTTTATATTTTGCAAGTAGCTGTTTTACCGCTCTTCCGCTTGCGTTCATATACGTTACGGGGCGTGCGAGAATCACCTTTTCCCCTTTTACGTTTGCTTCCGCAACGTAAGCTTCGCATTCCTTTTTCTTGAATTTAACGCCCAATTTTTCAGCGACTTCGCCGACGGCGATATAACCCATATTGTGAAAAGTTTTCAGATACTTTTCTTCGGGATTTCCGAGCCCAACAATTATATACATAATCTGCCTTTGATTTTTTAAAAAAGCCGCGGGTTTCGCGGCTTTTGTGTGTTTAATAAAGATTACAATCAGTCGTATATCTTTGACATCGACCTGTCCATATAAACGTTTTCAATTGCCGCGGCAAATATAGGCGCGGTTGAAATCATTTTGAATATGGGGAGCATCTTTTCATTGGGAATATTAATCGTATCGAGCATAGCAAGCTCGGTTATGGGCGACGCAGCAAGCCTTTCTATTGCGGGACCCGATAACACTCCGTGCGAGCAGCAAGCATAAATTTCTTTTGCCCCCGCCTCTTTCAAAGCTTTTGCGCCCTGAACGATTGTTCCTGCGGTATCTATCATATCGTCGACCATAAGGCAGTTCTTGCCCTTTACGTCGCCGATAATATTCATAACTTCCATTACGTTGGCTTTGGGGCGGCGCTTATCGATTATAGCCATTTGCGCGTCCATACGAGCAGCCACCTTTCTCGCGCGGGCAACAGAACCTATATCGGGAGAAACGACCACGAAATTTTCGTCCACCTTAGGTTTGAAATAATTATAAAGAGTGGGACCGCCTACGAGGTTGTCCAAAGGAATATCAAAAAAGCCCTGAATCTGCGCGCAGTGCAAATCCATTGTAAGAACTCTGTCCGCGCCGGCGCTGGTTAAAAGATTTGCCACGAGCTTTGCCGTGATGGGTTCGCGGGAACGTGCTTTTCTGTCCTGACGGGCGTAACCGAAATAGGGGATAACGGCTGTAATCCTGCCCGCGCTCGCACGCTTTGCCGCGTCAATCATTATCAAAAGTTCCATTAAGTTTGTATTGACGGGATAACTTGTGGACTGAACGAGGAACACGTCCATTCCGCGTATCGTTTCGTTAAAACGAACGTAAATTTCACCGTCGGAAAAGTGCGTTACTTCCATTTCTCCGAGAGTTGTGTTAAGTTTCGCCGCTATCTTTTCCGCAAGCGGTTTGTTGGAATTACCCGAAAATATCTTGATTTCGTTTCCGTGGCTAATCATTGTGTTTCCTCCGAAGTAATTTGTATATTAACGAGAGTTTACCCTCTCTTTAATCCCGTCGTACAGCAGTTTAAATTGTAATATCAATCGTATTTAAAAGTCAACTAAAATAAAGGTTCTAATTTTCCTTATCCGATTTGGTACGGGCGCGCATTTCCCTGAAAAAAGCTGACAGAATTTCCGCGCACTCCTTTTCCATAACCCCGCCTTCAACCTCTACAACGTGGTTTAAAAGATTTGCGTTCGCTATTTCGTTTGTTAGCGTTCTGCCCTTTGCCTCGAAAGCGCCGAAATAACATTTTTTTATTCTTGCGTTCAGCATAGCGCCCATACACATCGGGCACGGCTCAAGCGTTACATAAATTTCGCAATCGGGTATGCGCCAGCTCTTTAATTTTTTACACGCTTTTTCTATCGCCTCGATTTCCGCGTGTGCTGTGGCAATCTGGTTTTTTGTTCGGCGGTTATGTCCGCGGGATATTATCTTTCCGTCGAGAACGACCACCGCGCCTATAGGCACTTCGCCTTCGCTCAAAGCGGTTTGCGCGCATTTCAGCGCGGCTTTCATAAATTTATTTTCCATATGTTTCAACAAATACTTTTAAAAGCGCAAAACACTTTTTTAACTTTTTTAAATCTGTTATCGGGTGTGTTAAATCATCGGAGCCGCATTCTACAGTATACGCCGGTATGTGCAGTTTTTTTATGCACCAGTCTTTATATCCGCCTGCCGAGCC
This sequence comes from uncultured Christensenella sp., assembly GCA_910577375.1. Lineage (GTDB taxonomy): Bacteria > Bacillota > Clostridia > Christensenellales > Borkfalkiaceae > Coproplasma. The sequence continues at coordinate 83,264 of CAJTLT010000001.1, read as the reverse complement.
GAAAATACGTTTAACCTGGTATCCCGTAACGTTTTTTATAATTTCCGCCCCGCGGATATCTCCCCGCCCGCCGTATTCCCAATAAATTTCCTCCCCTTTTGTGTGAAAGCTTAAGGTAACGAACGGACGTATTTTATATGTAAAATCCCTTAAAGCAATTGTTTCGGGTTCTGAAAACGGATAATCGCCTATGCAGTTTTCCCCGCCTCTTCTTGTGGAGTTAAGCCTGCCGCTCCCCCAATCCGCGTCAAAATTGCAGTTTAAGTCCACGCCCCTTCCGTTGGCTTTCCATAAAGGAATAGATGTTTGTGAAATATTTGCGCCGTCGGGATTCAAAAGAGGTATTACCCAGCCCCCGCCGCTTTTTAACTTCTTTTTTATATGTTTTTTGGCAAGGCGCGCGGTAATCCATTCTCTGCCGTGAACGGCATAAACGGCGATAAACTGTCTGCCGAAATCGGAGCCGACGTGAAAAGCATAAATTTCTCTGCCATGGCATGAATAACCGATAACGCATTTTTTATATGGATAGTTTTGGTAAAGAGCGGTAATTTCTTCGAATATCACATAATACAATATGATTTTTACCGGAAACGTATACACTAAAGGCAATAATGCGGATTAAAAACGCTTTATATAAAATTCTGTAACCCTAGGCAACAACCAAATCTGTTTGCGCAATAACTGTAAAAACGGTAACGGTTTGAAGAAACTTTATTGCAGGAACAAGCGACCACGCCATTAAAACGTAAAAAATCACAGCGCATATTAAAGAGCGTTTTTTATCAACTGTAAATCGACAATCAGTTTATTTATGATATGAACTTTCCGAATTTATCATAAAAGCGCGATAAATCTGTTCGGTTAATATCACACGCATAAGTTGGTGCGGGAAAGTCATATCTGAAAACGAAAGTTTTAAATTTGCGGCATCCTTGACTTTTTGTGAAAGCCCGCACGACGAGCCTATTACAAAAGATATTTCTTCACCCTTATCGCAAAGCCTTTTTATTTCCGAGGCAAGCCCCTCGCTAGAAAGTTTTTTGCCTTCTATGCAAAGCGCAATCAAAAATCCTTTTGCCGCGGAAAGAATATGCGGGGCTTCTTCCTCTATGTTTTTACCCTCCGCAAGCTCTTTTATTTCCACTTTGGCGAACCGGGAAAGCCGCTTTAAATATTCCGCAACGGCAGAACGGTAAAATTCTTCTTTTATTTTGCCGACGCAAACTATATTGATTTTAATCATAAATTTAACAAGTTTTTAAGTTAACCGTGCGAATGTGTGCGACGGAAAATACAGAAAAGCAAAACCGACGATTATAACAGCAATGTATTATCTTAAAAAAATTGTGTGCCGCGTAGGGCGCGAAGAAATCTTCTATGATTTCGCGTTAATTATAGCCCGCGCCGCGCAAGTCTGCGTATGTTTCGGTATAATAATTGAGAACGCGCCGCCATTTCCTCTGTTTTGCCGCCGTTGATTTAGTGTATGAAGAAAGACATAATCCACATAAACGCAAGAAACGCTATACCGACCGACGCATACAAAAAGAACGCTTTAACGCTTTGTTTCTGGCATCTTTGCAACGGTTTTTTATCAAGAACAAGCCAGATTACCGCACCGACAAAGCTCAGCGCAGCAAAAACCGTTACTATGATAAACGCCGTATCCGACATTATGAGAGAACCTGCCTCGTCAAAGAGATTACAAGCACGGAATATAACGATTAAAGCGTTGTTCAAAAAGTGAATAAACACGGACGGCAATATCGAGCCAGAACGCACGGCGATAAACGCAAACGCACAACCAGCGATAAACTGATAAACAGTCTGTTCGGGAGAGCCGTGAAAAAGCGAAAAACAAAATCCAGAAACCAACACAGCGCGAACGGTGCCCATCGAGCTTTCACAAGTGTTTAAAATAACGCCGCGGAAAAGAACTTCTTCAAATACTGCGGGCATAACCGCCATAACGAGTAAAACAAGCAATACCCAGCCGCCCGAAACGTTGGGGAAATAGGAATCCGCCCCCCTTTCCTGATATCCCAGAAGCTTAAAAAATTCAAGCACGGGAACGTCTATTAAACCGACGAAAAACAAAAGCCCGAATATCAGCAAAATCCCGATTAAAAAATATTTGGGGTGGCATTTAAAGCGGAATACGCTTTTCGGCTCAATCTTTTTATATTTCAGCGTAAATAAAACAGTTATCGTAATGGCAATCGGAGAAGCAAGATAATTCAAGTAAGTACTTAAGTCTGTGTTCTCTTCTATCCCCGCGAGCATTGATATAAGCGCGATGATAAAACCGACAACCAAAAAAATTAAAGTTGCCGCGCTGAACGTAAATCCGCCGACATGCGACAAAGGCTTTTGCACCTGCCGCAGTTCTTTTTCTTCCTGAGTCATAAACTCGTCGCTGTTATTTTGATTTTCTTCCATAATCAGGATTATAGCTTAAAATTTTATTTAAGTAAAATATTTATTTACTTTTATATTAAAATATTATAAAATAAAGTTATGCGAAAGATAAACACACGGTTGATTGAAGAAGCCGTTTACAAAGCCGCTTTGCAAGCGGGCGTAAATCTTACCCCGACATGCGTAGACGCAATGAAAAAAGCACGTTCGGAAGAAACTAATAAAGCCGCAAAATTTGCGCTTGAAAAGCTTATTGAAAACAGCGAAATCGCCGTTGAACAGAATATGCCTGTTTGTCAGGATACAGGCATGGCTGTTGTTCTTATGGAAATCGGGCAGGAAGTTTTTTTGGAAGGCAAACTTCTCTCGGACGCTGTTAACGACGGCGTACGCAACGCGTATAAAGACGGTTATTTCCGCAAATCAGTATGCGACCCCATAACACGCAAAAATACAAGCGACAACACACCCGCAGTAATACATACGGAAATTGTCGAAGGCGATAAAATCAGTATTACGTTTATGCCGAAAGGTTTCGGCAGTGAAAATATGTCACGGCTTTATATGTTGAAACCCGCGCAAGGCATAGAAGGAATAATCAACGCCGTTGTTGAAACGGTAGCGCTTGCGGGTTCTCGCCCCTGCCCTCCCGTTTATGTAGGCGTAGGAATCGGAGGAACGTTCGACACGTGCGCTTTTCTTGCAAAAAAAGCTTTGACACGCGAAATAGGGTCAAATAATCCGAACAAAGATATAGCACAAATCGAACGCGAAGCTTTGAAACGCATAAACGATTTGAATATAGGCTGTCAGGGATTTCACGGCGATACCACGGCTCTCGGAGTAAGCTGCGAATACGCGCCCACCCATATTGCCGGATTGCCCGTAGCGGTAAATATTCAGTGCCATTGCGTGCGCTGCGTTAAGGTGATTATATGAAAGAACTTACTTTACCCCTTAAAAAAGAAGATATTGCAAATTTACGGGCGGGCGACAGCGTAAGTCTTTCCGGAGTAATTCTTACCGCACGCGACTGCGCGCACAAACGCATTTGCGAAATGCTGAAAAAAAACGAAAAACTTCCGTTCGAACTTAAAGACGCGGTTATTTATTATGCGGGGCCCTGCCCAGCCAAAACCGATAAAGCTTCGGGAAGCTGCGGGCCAACCACTTCCGCCAGAATGGAAAGCTTTGCCCCCTGGCTTTTTGATATCGGTTTGGGCGCAATTATAGGAAAAGGCGAAATGAACAACGAAGTGCGCGAAGCAATTATCCGCAACCAAAGCGTTTATTTTGCGGCAATCGGAGGCGCAGGAGCCCTTTACGGAAACGCAATCACAAAGAGCGAATGTATAGCGTTCCCCGACCTTTTATCGGAAGCAGTTCACCGTTTGGAGGTTAAAAACTTCCCCGCGGTTGTTGCTTACGACTCTTTCGGCGGAAGTATTTATTGAATTCAAGAAAGAAAGTTACAAAGAAAGAAATATTTAAACCACAAGAAAAGAAAAATATATATAATAGTCTATAGAGAGATATAATAAGGAAACGGCCGTCAATTTTTTAAATTATAATTTTTATTCCCTCGCAAATTACACAAAACGAGGAAAACCGAAAAAATTTTTTTTAATATAATTTGACTTTAATAATAAAATTGCTTATACTACTTACGTATTACATCAGAGTTGCAGATAACCTCGTTTAAGAGGCAGGCTTTATTAAAAAGTGGGCGGGTAATACGCCGTCAGTCGAAAGGGCGAAACTGCAACTCTTTTTTATGTCTTTTTATTGCCGTCATTCAAGTAATGAAATCAAATTCGTAAAATTGTTTGACTTTGGTTTTTTTACGCATTATAATTAAAGAAATTTTAAAGGCTGTGACCGAGACAGACGCTTATAAAATCCCTTTTCAGAGAGGAAAATCCGAAAACGGCTGAAAGGTTTTCCATCGGGATAAAGCGGTATTCACTCGCGAGCCGAATTTGCGAAAGGTTTTACGAGTAGTTTATTCCGTTTCTCCGCGTAAAGGGGTTGATTAAGGCGGCTTTTATGCCGCGAATTTAGGTGGTACCGCGAAATTTCGCCCTATGGTTTTCATAGGGCTTTTTTATTTTTAATCGGAAGGTGAAAGATGCAGAAAAAAATAGACGAAATAGAAAAGAGCATTGACGAAGCCGTAAAAGACGTGCAATCCTCAAAAACTTTACAGGAAATCAAAATGCGCTTTTTAGGCAGAACGGGGGAAATTTCCGCGCTTATGAAAAATATGCGCGACATACCCCCCGAAGAGCGCCCTTCTATGGGTAAGCTTTTAAACGCTTTACGCCAGTGGACGGAAGAAAGATTTTCTTCCATAGAGCAAAAGCTTAAAGAATTCGAACTTAAAAAGAAGTACTCCGACGAAAAAATCGACGTCACTTTACCTGCCCGCACAACGGAAAACGGCGCGTACCACCCCAATACGCTTATAAGAAACGAGCTTATTTCAATATTTTCGGGTATGGGGTTCGAGGTGTTCGAAGGTCCCGAAATAGAAAACGACTATTATAACTTTACAGCCCTGAACACGCCCGCAGACCATCCCGCGCGCGATATGCAGGACACGTTTTATATTTCAAACGACTTACTGCTGCGCACACAGACTTCCGCGGGACAGATACGGGTTATGGAAAATAAAAACCCGCCCATTAAAATACTTTCCCCCGGAAAAGTTTACCGCAGCGACGACGACGCCACCCACTCCCCTATGTTTTCACAAATGGAAGGACTTGTCGTCGACAAGGGTATAACGCTTTGCGACTTAAAAGGTATGCTTGACGAGTTCGCGCGCAAAATATTCGGCGGAAACGTAAAAACAAGGCTGCGCCCCTCTTATTTCCCCTTTACGGAACCTTCGGTTGAAGTTGACGTCAGCTGCTTTGAATGCGGCGGACAAGGCTGCAGACTTTGCAAAGGAACGGGCTGGATTGAAATTCTTGGCGCAGGCATGGTTAACCGCCGCGTGCTTGAAGGCTGCGGCGTAGACCCCGATATATACAGCGGTTTTGCATTCGGAATGGGTATCGAACGCATTGCGATGCTTAAATACGGAATCAACAATATGAAGCTCCTTTTTGAAGGAGACGTCCGCTTTTTGAAACAGTTCAAGGGATAAGGAGAAAGATATGAAAGCACCTTTAAGTTGGCTTAAAGATTACGTTGATATAGACGTTACCGCAGAGGAATTGCAAACAAAGCTCTTTTCCTGCGGGTTTGAAGTTGAAGAATTAATAGATTTGGGCAAGGATATTTCCGGAGTGGTCGTAGGCGAAGTTATCGAATGCGAGCCGTTGGAAGGAACGCATCTTTCAGTTTGCAAAGTCGATTGCGGAAACAAGGGAATTTTTCAGATTTGCTGCGGCGCGGATAACGTAAAAAAAGGAATTAAAGCTCCTTGTGCTCTTGTCGGAGCAACCGTATATTCAACGGCAAAGGACCACGTTACGATTGAAGGCGTAATGACAATTAAAAAAGGTAAACTGCGCGGAATAGAATCCGAAGGCATGTTATGTTCGGGAATCGAGCTCGGCCTTAACGAAGATTTATATGAAGGCGCAGGATATTGCGGGCTTTTGCTTCTCCCCTCCGACAGCATAAACGGCGAGGACGTTAAACCCATAGTCGGACTTGACGATTACATTTTCGATATAGGCGTAACGGCGAACCGCCCCGACTGCCAAAGCATTTTGGGAATCGCGCGGGAAGTCGCCGCAGTTTTAGGCAAGAAATTAAAAGAGCCTGATTACGGCTATACCGCGGTTAAAGGAAAGTATGAAAAAATAAAAATTTCCGACTTAGCCCCGGATATATGCCCCAGATACATCGGTCATTATGTTACAAACGTGAAATGCGCCCCCTCCCCCGCGTGGCTCAGAAAAAGACTCGCGCTTTGCGGTTTGCACTCGATTTCGAATATTGTAGATATCACGAATTTTATACTTCTGGAAATGGGTCAGCCTATGCACGCGTTTGATTTGAGAACGCTTTCCGGACGCGAAGTCATTGTGCGCCGCGCTAACGACGGTGAGAAAATCGTTACTTTGGACGAAAACGAATTTAAACTCAGCCGTGAAAATCTTGTAATCTGCGACGCAGAAAAACCCGTTGCTCTTGCCGGCGTAATGGGCGGACTTAACAGCGAAATAAAAGACGATACTTGCGAAGTTTTGTTCGAGGCGGCGAAATTCGCGCGCGACAGCGTCAGAAAAACGGCGCGCGCTCTTGGTCAGCACACCGATTCCTCCGCTCTGTTTGAAAAAGGCGTAAACGAATACACAACGGAAAAAGCGATGAAACGCGCGCTTCATCTTATAGAAGAACTTCAATGCGGCACGGTTACCGATATGCATATTGACGTAACCACATCATATTCCCGCGCCAAAGGCAAAAAAATGACGGTGAGCGTTTCAAAAATCAACGCGCTTTTAGGGATTGAAGTACCCGCGAAGGATATGGTTAAAATCCTTAAAAACCTTAATTTTAAAACGGTTTTAAACGACGATAACCTTGATATTACCGTTCCAGATTACCGTGAAGATATAGACGGATATCCCGATATCGCAGAAGAAATTATACGTTTTTACGGATACGACAATATAAAGAGTACGTTCCTCCCCTCCGCAACGATTACCAACGGCGGTTTTACCGACGAACAAAAAGCGGAAAACAAATTGAAAGACTGCCTTGTAAGCAAAGGGCTGTATGAAATTTCAACGTATTCTTTCTATTCACAAAAAGATTTGGATATGCTGCACTTCGCGCCCGACGCGAAAGAGCGCAAAGCGATTAAAATTTTGAACCCCATATCGGAAGACTTGTCAATTATGCGCACTACGCTTGCGCCGTCTATGGTAAACGTTATCGTGCGCAATTTAAGGCGCGGAAATATGGCGGGCAAACTGTTTGAAATAAGCAAAATTTATCTTGCGGAACAGCTGCCTTTAAGCGATTTCCCCGAAGAAAAACCTATGATTGCCCTCGGTATATGGGGCAAATACGACTTTTTCGACCTTAAAGGAATTACCGAAAGCATAGCCGAAAATCTCAACACTAAATTCGAGTACGAGCCTTGCGAAAAGCCCTTCCTTCACCCCGGAATTTGCGCAAGAATTTTGTGCGACGGCGATGAGATAGGATATCTCGGCATGCTGTCGCCCGAAATTTCGCAGGAGCTTGCGTTGGAACGTTTTGCATACGTTGCGGAAATAGATTATGACGAGCTTAAAAAGCACGCAAAACAATTCAGATATATTCCTATCTCAAAATTTGCGGAAATCACGCGCGACCTTGCGCTAACCTGCGATAAATCCACTACATGCGCCGAAATAGAAAAGGAAATATATTCTGCCTGCAAATACGTTACGGACGTTAAGCTGTTTGACGTTTATATAGGTTCTCAGGTTGAAAGCGGCAAAAAGTCTATGGCGTTTAAAATTACTTTCACGCCGAAAGACGAGCCGATTGAAAACAAAGCGGACAGTTTTGTTAAAAAGATTTTAAATAATCTTAAATACAAACTCAATATCGATTTAAGATAATTTCATTTTTAAAAAAACCCCGCGCGGCAGACCGCCGCGCGGGGTTTTTCAGTTTTTAGGCACGAGAGCCGCTCCGCCGTTCGCAAGCGAAGCCTGAAGATATGTATCCGGGATTTTACCCGCGATAACGCTTTCGCAAATCAAAACCTCTATCGTGGAAGCCAGATTAGTGCTTTTCGACGGAAGAATTATAGAAATATCGGATACGATTTCAAGATACAAAGAATGTTTGGTCTGGTTTATTCCCGCGTCGGTAAATTTTGAAACAAATCGGCATTCAACATTTGAGATAGGTATTATCTTAATATTTATTTTAGTACCGAAACCCGCCAAAGCCTCTACGCCCGTGAGCGCGCCTATCGGCACCATTATGCCCTCTGCGCTCATTTTGGTTAAATTTTCCTGTGAAAGATAGGCTGTATCGCGGGCAATTCTGTTTATTTTCAAACTGTCTGTCGTAATGGAAGTTACGTTACCCTCTCCGTCGCGCTCAATCGCAATCAAATCTTCATAACGCATTGTGTCGTTGAGCGTGTAATAAATCGCGTCGTTTACGGCAACCGTTGTTATCGAGCGGATGGTCGCTTCGCTTATCGAAATTAGCACGCGCGTTACGTTGCGCTGAAAATAAATCAAAACCCCGATTATAACAAGACAAAATATCACGACGAACACTTTGAAACGTCTGAATTTTTTGTTCCGTCTTTTAGCTGACATATAATATTGTATGTCAGTTGCGTTTGGTTCTTGATTTAAAAATCAAAGCCATTAAAAAGGCAAATACAACCGCAGCGGTTACGCCCGCGCTCGCCGCGCTGAGAGACCCGGTAATCGCAGAGAAAAAGCCCTTTTCCGCGCCGCGCATTGCGCCGTTTGCAAGAAGATAACCGAAACCGGAAATGGGAACGGTTGCCCCTGCGCCCGCAAAATCGACAAGCGGCTGATATACCCCTATAGCCGTAAGCACCACTCCCGCAAGCATAAAATAAACCAATATTTTACCCGCGGTAAGGTCGGTGAAGTTTATTATAATCTGCGCTATGAGGCAAATTCCGCCGCCTACCGCAAACGCTTTTAAAAACTGTAAAAATATATCCAAAACTTCGTTTGAAAATTCTGCGCCGAACAATTTACACCTCCAACTGCACCGCATGGCTTATACAAGGAATACTTTCGCCCTGCCCAGAAGACACGGTTGAAAGCAACGCGCCCGTTGCGGCAAAAAGTATGCGTTTATAAAGCCCCGCTTTCATTTTAGTTAGAATATAAGAATTCAGCACGGTTGCGGAACAGCCCGCGCCGCTCCCTCCCTGAAATTCCTTTTCAATCACTTTATATACTATTTCCCCGCAGTCAACGTGATTAGAAGAAATATCGAACCCCTTTTCCCAGCACAAATCTTTAACGATACGGCTGCCAAGCGCACCCAAATCGCCTGTTAAAATCATATCGTAGTCTTCGGGGCATGTTCCCGTATCTTTAAGATGCTGCATTATGGTGTCTGCCGCGGCGGGGGAAAATGTCAATTAAACACCATATGATTTTAAAAAAAATTTAAGCGGTTTCTTTGGGGTTTGTTTCTTCGTTTTTATTTTGCTCTATAAACTCTTCAACGTAAAGAAACGCGTCTTTACACTTCATATGGATTTCGATATCGCCGCCTTCGCGGACAAAAATATTATCTACAAGCTCTGTCATTATAGTGCGGTTAAGTTTTTTAATACCTTTGAATTTTTTGAAAACCGCAACAAATTCGTTTTCCGCCTCAAAGCCGTTTTCAAAAGAGTAAATTTCGGCTTTAAGACGCTCTATCGCCTCGCCCGTGCGGACAGTTTCTTCCTCGTATTTTTGTTTTAAGGCAAGGTAGCTTTCGCGCGATAAAAGTCCGTTTTTATAATCTGGATATAAATCCGTTAAAATTTTTTGGGCGCGTTCCTTTTCACGTTTTTTCGAAACGAGTTCGGAATTCAGCCGTTTGGATTTTCCGCCCATTCTGCGCGCTTTGTTGATTTTTTCAATCAATCTTTCAAAATCAACCGCAACGGCAATATATTTATTAAGAAAAACAAGCACGGCTTGTTCTAACGCGTCTAATCTTATTGCGTGTTTTGTGCAAAATTTTCCTTTTGATTTGCGGTACGTGGGGCATACATAATAATCGTAGATTTTATAAGATTGCTTAACGGTGCGTTTCTGCATCGCGCGCCCGCAGTCCGCGCATTTTATAAACCCCGCAAAAACCGATAACTCTTTATTATTCGGACTTGTGCGCGTATCGCGCTTCAACAAAGATTTTACTTTTTCAAAATCTGATTTTAAAATAATCGGCTCGTGAGTGTTTTCAACTGTTATGCGGTTTTTTTCGCTCACGGGTTTTGCCGTGTGTATTTTGTAACTTATCACCTCGTTTTTTTTCTGCACGAGGTTGCCGATATAAAGCTCGTTCGTCAGAATTCTGCGCACCGTGGAATCACACCAAAGACCGCCCGCCATATTGTTCGCCGCCCTGCAATTATAACCTTTCCCGACTTTATAAGCCGATGGGTTTTTTACTCCGCGTTCGTTAAGAAGCCGCGCTATAGACAGAATCCCGTAACCGTGCAAAAATTTTTCAAAAATAAACCGCACGATTTGCGCCGCTTCTTCGTCGATAACAAGTTTATTGTGGTCGTTTGCAGCTTTTTTGTAGCCGTAAGGCGCGAAAGAACCTATAAATTTGCCTTGTCTGCGGCGGATATCGAGAGCGCTGCGCACTTTCATTGATATATCGCGGCAATATTCGTCGTTTATGATATTTTTAAACGGAACTATAACGCTGTTTAACGAAGAAGGATTTTCCGCGCCGTCTATATTGTCGTTAACGGAAATAAAGCGAACCCCGAAAAGCGGAAATACGGTTTCAAGATATTTTCCGGCTTCAACATAATTTCTGCCGAAACGCGATAAATCTTTTACTATCACGCAATTAATTTTACGCGCCGTAACGTCAGCAATCATACGCTTAAAAGCGGGACGTTCAAAATCCGTTCCGCTGAAACCGTCGTCTATATAATAATCGTAAAGAGAAACCGAAGGATTTTCCGAGGCAAACTTTTCGAGAATTGCTTTCTGCGAGGAAATACTTTCGCTTTCTATTTTGTCTCCGTCTTCACGGGAAAGCCTTATATACAGCCCCGCTTTGTATTCCTTTTCCGAAAATTCTTCGGGCTGTACAGTTAGATATTTGCTTTTTCTTGCCATATGTACGCTGATTGCGGACCGAGGCACTTTAACACTCTTTAATTTTAAAAGATAACGATAATTTTTGCAATTAAATCATTCCTGAAAACGAGAGGCAATATTTACCAAAATATTTTCAACCGTCGGCGCATTCTGCGCGTTTGAAAACACTACTTTTACGCGTGTGTTCTTGACACGGAACAAATAAGGATTTTTAATTGCTTTTTTAAAATTTTGCAGTTTGTCTTTAACGAATTTTCCGCTTATCTCGATTTCCGTTATATCTTTGATTTCATTGTTTTCTGATAAATTCGGCATATGTCGGATTTTTGACATAACACCCCGCAAATATACATAACTGCGCCTGCACAGACTTGGAGTATTAGATTTACGGTTGCATTAGAACGCTAAATAAATTCAAAATAAAACAGCCGCCCGCAAAACGCGGGCGGCTGTAAATTCGTTATTCAATATATAATAACAAAATATATAGTTTAATAAAAATTGACGGTATTTATTTTTTAATAATTAACAGTTATAAAATTAATAATATCATTATTAATAGTTAAACAATTAATTTTATAACATTACCGTTGAGGTTTGTACGTTGTAACAAGCTGAGAAACAAGATACTTCATTTCAGAAGTTTCGGAATAAGCCGATACCCGCAGCTTTTCAAGCGTTTCCCAAAGATTACGTTCGTCAATCTCTATCGGGTTTGCAATGCTTATAAGTCCGTTGGGAGTTTTCTGCATACCCTCCTCGTCCATAAGCCTTTCTTCAAAAAGCTTTTCTCCTGGGCGAAGTCCCGTGCATTTTATTTCTATATCCACATTCGGTTCTAATCCAGAAAGCTTTATAAGATTATAAGCAAGGTCGTAAATTTTGACGGGCTCGCCCATATCGAGAACAAAAATCTGACCGCCCTGTGCGTATGCGCCAGCCTGCAAAACAAGCGAAACCGCTTCCGGTATAGTCATAAAGTATCTTATTATATCTCTGTGGGTTACCGTTACGGGTCCACCTTCCGCAATCTGCTTTTCAAAAAGCGGAATTACAGAGCCGTTCGAGCCAAGCACGTTACCGAAACGCACGGCAACGAATTTTGTATTTCTGCTGTGTTTGCCTATCGTCTGGATTATCATCTCACAGATACGCTTTGTTGCGCCCATTATATTTGTGGGATTTACAGCCTTATCCGTGGAAATCTGAACAAACACCTTTGAACCGAATTTATCCGCGCACCTTGCAACGTTAAGCGTACCCAAAACGTTGTTTTTTACCGCCTCGTTAGGGCTTGTTTCCATAAGCGGAACGTGTTTATGCGCCGCCGCGTTGAAAACTATTTCGGGAGAATACTTTTTAAACACGTCGTTCAGCTTGCCAACGTCTCTTATACTTGCAATAAGCGTGAGCAAATTTAGTTCGGGATGTCTGCGTTTTAACTCTTGCTCAATATCGTACGCGTTATTTTCGTAAATATCCAAAATTATAAGCTGTTTTGGATTATGGGTTGCAATCTGGCGGCAAAGCTCGCTGCCTATAGAACCGCCTCCGCCCGTTACAAGTACAACGCGGTTTTCGATATAACCCATAATTTCGTCAAGATTAACCTTTATCTGGTCTCTGCCCAAAAGGTCGGAAATCTGCACTTCTCTGAGCGCGGTAACGCTGGCGTCTCCGTTGACTATCTGATAAATTCCTGGTAGGGTTTTTACTTTACATTTAGTATTTTCGCATATATCGAAAACGCGTTTTATTTCTGCTTTGGGCGCCGCAGGCATAGCGATTAATATTTCGTCTATTGCGTATTTTTCGGCATATGCGGGGATTTCGTCGGTTTTTCCTATAATTTTAACGTTGTTTATGCTTTTACCGATTTTCGTCTGGTCGTCGTCGATAACGCAGACGGGTAAATACATTATTTTATCGGTACTCTGTATTTCCCTTATAAGCATCGTGCCCGCGTTGCCGCCGCCGACAATCATAGCCCTTACTTTATTTTTGTTTTTGCGGGAAAACGAATACCTTACGGCAACATATATTCTTTTGGAAAACCTTATCAGAAGCGCAATTACGCCCAGCATAATCGAAAACGTAAAGCATACCCTTATACCGATAAAGCTGTCGATTATGAGCGAATACGCGATATTTGCACATAAAATCAAAACCATCGCGCCGACGGCTTTTAACGTATCTATAATACCGACCGACGTAAAAACTATAAAATACAATCTGAAAAGCGCAAAGAAAAGATAGCCCGCGGCTATATTGAACAAATACCAATACAGCAGTTTAAGGCCGAATTCAACCGTGCCGTACGTTATCAGCAGCGACAGCAGAACGGAAACCGTTATTGCGGCAAAATCACATAAAATGAGAATGCCTACGTCTTTAAGTTTTTTATAATTTTTCATTGCTTTTCCGCTTTGTATGAATTTTTGTGGCGTTATTCTACCGTAACGCTTTTTGCAAGGTTTCTCGGTTTATCAACGTCGTTGCCCCTTAAAACGCTAAGATAATAGGCGAACAACTGCATGGGTATCGCCGCAAGACTTGTTGTAAAGTGCACGTCGGTATGCGGTATTGAAAATACTTTTTCAAATCCGACGTCGGGGAGTTTTACCCCCTCTGTTGCGATTGCCGCCGTCAATGCTCCGCGGCTTTGGGTTTCAACAAGATTGCTGACCGTTTTTTCGATAAGGTCGGGCTGGGTCAAAACTCCGAAAACAAGCGTGCCGTTTTCTATCAGGCTTATTGTTCCGTGTTTAAGCTCGCCAGCAGCATAAGCCTCGGAATGGATATAGCTTATTTCTTTCAATTTAAGGCTGCCTTCTATACAAGCCGCATAGTCGGTGCCGCGTCCGACGAAGAACACATCTTTTTTATCCATCGTTTCAGACGCGAATTTCTGTATTAAATGCTTGTTTTCAAGCAATGCGGCAACCTTTTCGGGAAGAGAGCACAACTCGTCTAAAAGCGTTTTGCAATAATCCTGAGTTATTGTTCCGCGAACCGAAGCAAGTTTAATTGCCAGCAAATAACCCGCAACAAGTTGCGCGCTGTAAGCTTTGGTTGTGGCAACGGAAATTTCGGGACCAGCCTTTGTATAGAAAACAAAATCAGCCTCTCTTGCAATCGAAGATCCGAGTACGTTTACTATCGCAAGCGTTTTCAAGCCCTTTTCCTTTGCGGAACGGAGAGCGGCAAGACTGTCTGCCGTTTCTCCGCTTTGGCTTATTACTATTACGAGTTCGCCGTTTGTTACGGGATTACGGTATCGGTACTCCGATGCGAGTTCTACCCGCACGGGCACGCGCGCCAAATCTTCGGTAACATACTGCATTACCATCCCCGCATGATACGCAGAACCGCAACCGACGATAACTATTCCTTTTACGTATTTTAAAATACCGTCGGAAAGTCCCACTTCGGAAAAATCTATTTCACCGTTTTTATAAACATAATTGAACGTATCGGTTATAACGCGGGGCTGTTCGTGAATTTCTTTGAGCATAAAATGCTCGTATCCGCCCTTTTCCGCCGCTTCCGCATCCCAAGTGATTTCAACAAGCTCGTTCTTTACTTCGTCTCTGTCGAGGTTGTAAAATTTTACTCCGCCGATTTCAAGCTTTGCAATCTGAAGATTGTCCACATAGTAAACGTTTTTCGTATATTTCAGAATCGCGGGAACGTCCGAAGCAAGAAAACTTTCGCCCTTTTCAACGCCTATTATCATAGGGCTGTCTTTACGGATGGCAAACACCGTTTCCGGAAAGTCTTTATACATTACGGCGAGCGCATAAGAACCGCGAACCCTCAACGCAAATTGAGAAATCGCCTGTAACGGGTCGTTATACTTTTTATAATAATAATCAACGAGCTTTGTCGCGACTTCGGTATCCGTCTGGGAATAAAAGCCGTATCCTCTGCGGATTAACTTAGCTTTAAGTTCGGCGTAATTTTCTATTATTCCGTTGTGAACGGCTACGATTGTTTTTTCGTCGTTGCAATGAGGATGCGCGTTATTTTCGCTCGGTTCTCCGTGCGTTGCCCAACGTGTATGGCCGATACCGCACGTTCCCTTTAATTTTTTGCCGCCGTCGATTGCGTCGCTTAAAACTTTAAGCCTTCCTTTGGCTTTGACTATATCTATACCGCCCGCGGGGTTCAGAACGGCAACGCCCGCAGAATCATATCCTCTGTATTCAAGCTTGGAAAGCCCGTCCAGAAGTACTGGCGCAGCTTGCTTTTTACCTATATATCCGACAATTCCGCACATTACGAATTTCCTTTTAATCTGTTATATGTCCGTTTGCACGCAAAACCGAGGCGACTTCTTCCGCGTATTCTTCGCAGACCTGTTTGTTTTCCGCCTCCACCATTACTCTTATAAGCGGTTCCGTACCGGAAGACCTTACAAGTATTCTTCCTCCGCTTTTAAGTTTCTTTTCAATCTTTTTAACCGCGTCTGTAACGTCTTTATCGTTTTCCGCCTTTTCCTTATCGGCAACTTTGACGTTTAAAAGAACCTGCGGGAAAATTTTAACTGGCTGTACGAGTTTTGAAAGCGTTGTTTTTTTTGCGAGAATAACTTCCATAACCTTTAAGCTTGTAAGTATTCCGTCACCCGTAGTGGCGTATTTGGAAAAGATTATATGACCCGACTGTTCCCCGCCGAGCCTGCTTCCGTGTTTCGCCATATATTCGTAAACGTATTTGTCCCCTACCGGAGTTTTAGCGTATTTTATACCTGCTTTATCAAACGCTTTGTAAAGCCCGAAATTAGACATTACCGTTGTTACCACGGTGTTTGTCAAGAGCTTACCGCGCTCTTTCATATAAACGCCGTAAATATACAAAATCTGGTCGCCGTTTATAACGTCTCCGTTTTCGTCAACGCACAAACACCTGTCCGCGTCACCGTCATAAGCGAAACCGACGTCGAGCCTTTTATCCTTTACAAGCTGTTGTAAACTTTCTATGTGCGTAGAACCGGCGTTTTTGTTGATATTGAACCCGTCCGGCTCGTTGTTGATAACATAAACGGTTGCACCGAGAGCCTCAAACACCGATTTCGCAATATTCCATGTACTGCCGTTGGCACAATCCAGACCTACTCTCATTCCGCGGAACGAATACATGCCGAGGGAAATGAGATATCCGATATAACGGTTTCTGCCCGCGGCGTAGTCAACGGTTTTACCGATTTTTTCTCTTGTGGCATAAGGAAGCTCGTCCCACTTTTTACCGAAAACTTCAAGCTTGCCGTCAAGATAATCTTCGATAAGCCCGATGGTGTCCTCGTCCATTTTTTCGCCGTGAGAATTTAAAAGCTTTATTCCGTTGTCGTAATAAGGGTTATGGCTTGCGGAAATCATTATACCGCAATCGAATTCGTCTACCCTTGAAAGATAAGCAACAGAAGGCGTTGTCGTAACATGCAACATATATGCGTCCGCACCCGACGCGGTAAGCCCCGCAATAAGAGTGTACTCGAACATATAGCTTGAACGCCTTGTGTCTTTGCCTATTACTATTCTCGGCGCGGCGTTGTCTTTGTTTCTTCTTTTGAGTTCACCGAAATACCATCCGAGAAATCTGCCGACTTTATATGCGTGGTCTGCCGTAAGTGTTGTATTCGCCTCTCCGCGAAAACCGTCGGTACCGAAATATCTGCCCATAAATCTCCTCTATTCTTTCGTATTCTCTTACTTTCAGCCTTGCTTTTTAACGGTTTTTCCGCCCGTTTTATAAATACTGTCCGAAGGAACAACTCCTCTTACGCAAGACAACGGATAAACGTTTGTATTTTTTCCGATTACGGTTCCGGGATTTAAAACGCTGTTACAGCCGACCTCGACAAAATCCCCGAGCATCGCACCGAACTTTTTCAATCCCGTTTCTATTTTTTCTTCGCCGCGTTTCACGGTGACAAGAGTTTTATCGGACTTAACGTTTGAAGTTATCGAC
Organism: uncultured Christensenella sp.; assembly: GCA_910577375.1. Classification (GTDB taxonomy): domain Bacteria; phylum Bacillota; class Clostridia; order Christensenellales; family Borkfalkiaceae; genus Coproplasma. The sequence continues at coordinate 66,078 of CAJTLT010000001.1, read as the reverse complement.
CCCGCGCCCATATGCGACTTATAGCCCAAAATGCTGTCGCCCACGTAATTGTAATGCGGCACTTGTACGCAGTCGAAAAGAATAACGTTTTTGAGTTCCGTCGAATTTCCGACCACACAGCCGTTTCCTATAAGCGCGCTGCCGCGGATAAACGCGCAGTGCCTTACTTCGGTATTTTCGCCTATGATACAAGGAGCGCCTATATACGCCGAAGAAAATATTTTCGCGCTTTTATGCGCCCATACCTGCGGTGAAATTTCTCTGTATTCGTCTTTATCGAGGCTTGCGCCGAGCTTTAAAATAAAATCTTTTAACCCGGAAAGCGCCTGCCACGGATATTCAAAGCTTTTTAAATAGCTATCAGCTTTGGTATGACTCAAATCGTATAACTCGCCGACTTTCAAATCTTTTCTCCGTTAAAAACCAAATGCGGACATTTTATAGATAGATTATATATCTATAAATATCCTTGCGTTATATTTTAACTCTAACATGTTTTAAAGTCAAGGGTTATACCCGATATCTTGTGAAAAATCCCGTTGTTTCACAACTATTATGGGTAAACTTCCAAATAAATTGCAAACCGCTTTATCCGTCCGCCTCCTTAATTTATTTTGTGTTAAAGCGGCGGTTTGCCTTATGGTGTTATTATACCAACGGCGGGCGCCATTGCCGCCCCCATATTATTCACGTCGGTAACGCCGAAATCGCACACCTTGCCCATTGTGCCGCTTACGATTTTTATGCCGTCTTTACTATCGGAAATAACACAGCCGCCCGCGCCCGTAACCGTCCACTGCGCCTGCGGAGGGCGGGTACAGCCGAGTTCAAGCGGGTATCTGTATTGTCTTTCCGCCGAAGCGAAATGGCTGCCCGTCGCCGCCACCGCTCTTTTGCAATAACCCGCGTTTACAAGCATTGCTCCGAGTAAAATACTTTCGCTCATAGTCGAACACGCAGAATATACGCCGAGAAACGGAAAGTTAAAATCGCGTGCGGCAAAGCTTGCCGATATAATTTGGTTCAACAAGTCGCCCGAAAGCAACACGTCTATATCCTTTTCCTTAAAGCCGCCCTTTTCTATTGCCAGCGCGATTGCGGTTGAAAGCATTTTACACTCGGCCTTTTCAAACGTGCTTTCTCCGTACATATCGTCCTGCAAAGCTATGTCCGCAAAAGTGCCAAGAACTCCCTCGCTTTCCTTAGAGCCGCAAACCGCCGCAAAAGAAGTTATGCGCGGCGCGTTTTTAAAAAATACGGTATTTCCCTTCTTCATATAAGCCCCTTAAACAAACAGATACACAAGTCCGACGAGCACGCCGGAAAACACGCCGAACACAATGATTGCGCCGGCCACCGTGAACATTTTCGCCGCCATGCCGTAAATCCAGCCTTCCGTTTTAAACTCTATTGCAGGAGAAGTAACGCTGTTTGCAAAGCCCGTGATTGGCACAATCGAGCCTGCTCCCGCATATCTGCCTATGCGGTCGTATACTCCGAGTCCGGTTAAAAAACAGCCTAAAAATATAAGAACAACAGACGTTGCTCCGGCAAGCTCGTCGCCGGAAAGCCCTGCATATTCGAACATATATCTTATAAACTGACCGATGCAGCATATCAGCCCGCCCACGCCGAAAGCCGCGGCACAGTTTTTGAAATGCTGCGTCGGCGGGTCTTGCGTTTTCACATAGTTGAGATAATTCGGATTAAAATTGTCACGGGATTTTCCTGTCATTTTTCAAACTTCCGTCCTTGGGAATTTTTACAAGCGTTTCACGTTCGTCGCGTCGGGTAAAATCGAAATCTCTTTTCATTGGTTGAACATCCTTTGATTGATTTTCAAAGTAATTTTTTCGGGCATTACACGCGATACAATGCGAAGAACGGTATTCTTTACGCCGCATATTCTGATTACGGGAGGCTTGTCCTCAACCAGAGTATTATAAATTATTTCAGCAACCGCCTCGGGCAACATTCCGCTTTGTTCCATATTGGCAAGCGCGGCAACTGCACGGTTTACGTTACCCGAATAAGATTTGTTTTCCTCGTCGGAATAAACCTTTCTTTTCTTTGTAAAGTTGGTTGCCGTTCCCCCCGGCAGAATACCGGTAACCTTTATGTTATAAGGCTTTAATTCGCAATACGCCGAACGGCAAAGCATTTCCAAAGCGGCTTTCGACGAGGAATAGAAACTATCGAAACTTATAGGATATTCCCCGCCGAGCGAGCCGACCAAAACAATTCTTCCGCCCTTGCTTTTAAGCGCCGGTATAACCGCGCGGACTGCTTTGAGAGCGCCGAAATAATTGACGTCGAAAAGATATCTGTAATCTGTTTCGTCCGCATATTCTATGGGAGCCGCCATAGAAAAGCCCGCGCTGTATATAAGCGCGGAAATTCCGTATTTTTCCTGCGCTTGTTTAATTGCATCGACAAGCGCGGAGCCTGCCGCAACGTCCGCGGACAGATTTACCACTTTTGAATTTTTACAAGGCGTACGCGATATGTTTACCACGTTCCAACCGCGGTTTACAAGCCGCAGACACGTTTCATATCCTATACCCGAACTGCCCCCGACAACTATAGCCGTTTTTTTTGCGCTGTTTTTTTCCATAACCCTATGTTGTGGAAAATTTAAACAATTATACACGCGAAACCAAGGCATATTGCGGGGGCAATTTATATTTTCACAATTATCCGAACGCAAGGTCAAGTATCATCATAAGCGCGAATCCGCAGATTACGCCTATCGTGGCTTTGACTTTGCCTTGCGCAAAACTTTCGGGAATCAGCTCCGAGCAAACCACCGCAAGCATCGCTCCTGCGGAAAATGACAAAGCCCAAGGAAGTATGCCGTTTACAGCCGTTACCGCAAGCGCGCCAATCACTCCCGCCACTATTTCAACCGCGCCCGAAAGCTGACCTATTAAAAACGACTTCCCGCGGGAAAGTCCGTTAGCCCGCAAAGGGAACGCCACGCACATACCTTCGGGAAAGTTCTGTATACCTATACCCACGGCAAGCATAACGGCGGCAACCGCCTCAACCGTTTGCCCCGAAGCGAGCGCGCCGAAAGCCACGCCGACAGCCATTCCCTCTGGAATATTATGCATTGTAACGGCTATACACATTACGGCGCATCCACGTTTTTGCGCACTGTCGGAAAACATATGAAGTTTGTTTATCACTATATCCGTAACGATTATGAGCGCGCCGCCGAGTATGAATCCCACCGTTAAAATTATGTAACCGTAATCCTGCACCATTTCCATAGCGGGCATCAGCAGCGAGAAAAAAGTAGAGGCAAGCATTATGCCCGCCGCGCTGCTCATCATAAACGAAAAAGTATTTGCGCTTACTTTTTTATATACGAACACAAGCAAAGCACCCGACGCCGTCATTAACCACGTAAACGCAGTGCCTAAAAGCGCGAGCTGCCAGCCCGTGAAATTGTTTAACCATTCCATCTTAAAGTGTTTCTCCGAGTAAAAAACTTTACTATATTCTATGAAAGAAAAACCGCGCGGCGTGATGTTTCACGCCGCGCGGTTAAGTTTTACAATGCTTTTTACTCTGTATTTATTCCGTTTTTATTTTGCTGTTCGGTAACTTTTTCATCCGTTTTTGAAATAGTTGCATCGTGGGTTTCGACAGGTTCGCTTTTTACGTTGTTTTCCGTTTCAATGTCTGAATTTCCCGTTTTTTTCTTGCGGGAAAATTTTGCAACAAGCCAGCTTTCGACCTTATCCTGATACTTGAAAGAAAGCACAGCCAAAATAATACAAACCGCAAAAACCGCAATCCAAACCCATATCCCCCAACCCGAGAAAGGTATTATAGAGCCGCTTCCCAAATAACAGTACGCGGCAATTATAAGCGGGCGGATAAGCACAATGGTAAGTATATAAAATACGAAATTCATGCCCGTAAGCCCCGCAACCATACAAAGAATATCGTCGGGAAAAAACGGCAAAATCTGCATCAAAACGAAAATCACTTTACCTTTTTTGCTGAAATACGCCGAATATTTTTCCGTTGTTTCTTTTCCCGCAATCCATACAACGGCTTTTTTGCCCCAGAATTTACCTATAACGTAATTTATAAGAGAACCGACTATAACGCCCGCGGAAGCAAGCAAAGTGCCGACCAGCTCTCCCCAAATCAACGCGCCGGGGACATAACAGATTACCGCAGGCAAAGGCAGAATGACTATCTGTAAAACCTGAATAAGGAAAAACACGACCATTCCCCAGGCGCCGGTGCTTTCTATAATTTCGACAAAAGCTTTGATTTTTTCGGAATCCGTTTCGTATTTATTCAGTCCGCCTATCTCTCCTACCGCTATAAAAGCCGCCAAAAACACAGCCGCGATTATAATGAGAATAAAAGCGCTTTTCAAAAGCGCCGATTTCTTTAAAAAATAAGTTATAAGCGTTACTGCAAGCCCAACGCCTGCCGCACAAAAAAAGGCGACGCGCACAAAAACGCCCCAGCTGTTCATAAGAAAAGCCGTTAAAAGCGCTATCGCCGCACACATTGCGACATTGGAAATTAAAACCGCAAGCCTGCTTTTTTCGCTCATTTTCAATACTCTTTTACGTTTAAATTTTTATAAGTTGTAAACTTTATCGTGTAACCGTTTGTTATTTCAGGCTCGCTTTCATAAACAAGTTTGAAATTCTTGTTTTCGTCAAGATTTTCAAAAAAAGCGTCGGCGTCGCCTGCCGCGTCAACTTTTGTTACGAGCACTTCGGTACAGTAATCGAGCAAAGTTTTATACATCATCTGCCCGCCGACCACGAACACTTTTTCGGGAGGATATTTTTTTATTTCGGCAAACAATTCTTCTACCGAACGCACGATTTTGCAATCTTCTCGTTCTTCCCCGTCGGGATAGAGAACTATATTCAATCTGTCTTTCAAAGGCTTGCCGTTAGGAAAAGATTTAAGAGTATTGCTACCCATAACGACAACGTTGCCCGTTGTGGTTTCTTTGAAAAATTTCATATCCGCGGGGATTTTAAACATCAGCCCATTGCTCTTGCCTATACCCCAATTTTTATCTGCGTGTAAAATTGCCCTCATAATATACCCCGATTACCTTATTCCGCGACGGGAATAGAATATTTTTTTTCATTAAATTTATAATCAACCAGTTTAAAACTGTCAACGGTAAAATCATAGAAATTTTTAATGTTTGTATCCACCTCAAGCTTAGGCGCGGCTAACTTAGGCATTTCTATAATTTCCTTTACTATGGGGATATGTCTGTCATAAACGTGCGCGTCCGCAATAACGTGGACGAGTTCGCCCGCTTTCAATCCCGAAACCTGCGCAAACATAATCAAAAGTATCGCGTACTGCACGACGTTCCAGTTGTTTGCGGTAAGCATATCGTTTGAACGCTGGTTCAAAATTCCGTTTAACGTATCGCCCGAAACGTTGAAAGTCATCGAATATGCACAAGGATACAAATTCATTTCATGCAAATCCGCGAAGGTGTAAATGTTTGTCATAATGCGGCGGCTGGCGGGATTGTTCTTCAAATCGTAAAGCACTCTGTCCACCTGGTCAAACTCGCCCTCTTTGTATTTGTGTTTTACGCCGAGCTGATAGCCGTAAGCCTTACCTATACTTCCCTTTTCGTCCGCCCATTGGTCCCAGATATGGGAATTAAGGTCGCGGATATTATTGCTCTTTTTCTGCCAAATCCAAAGCAATTCGTCTATGCACGATTTGAAAGCCGTGCGGCGGATTGTGAGAATAGGAAATTCTTCCTGCAAATTATAGCGGTTCACTATCCCGAATTTTTTTACCGTGTGCGCGGGAGTGCCGTCGCTCCATTTCGGACGCACGTCCAAATCTGTATCCCATACGCCGTGTTCGGTAATTTCTTTCATATTGGCGATAAAAATTTCGTCAGCTCTGCTCATTTGTTTCTCCGTAAGATTTTCAACTATTATATTACAATAAAAGGCATAAAGTCAACCTTGTAAATCTTAAAACAAACTATTGCAATTTGCGGTAAAATCAACGGTTTTTTAAAAACGACTTTTGATTGCCTTGCGTAACCTCGTCAAAAGATTGCAAATCGCCTAAAAGCAACGGCGAATCGGGATTATGCAACTTGTAATTATCTTTTGCTTTTTTCGGGTTTTTGTTTGCGTAACAATATTTGCAACCGTTAAGGCAGGTATCATACGCGCCGATATCCCGACTTTCAATACAATGACATCCCTCCCGCAAGCCTTTATGTTTCAGATTTTTAAATTCGCAACCGTTTGCCGCGCCTAAAATTTCAAGAGTTGCACAGCCGGAACTGCGGATACCGTATTGCGAATAATCGCCGTTTGTTCCGCAAGTTTGAATATGTATTCCGTATTTGTTTGCAATGCTTCCCAAAATTTCCGCTATATGATTTTTGTCGGTTTCGGTTAGCGGTACAATTTCAGGCATATTGGTTTTGAGTTTTTTGTACATTTCCACGAACGAAAAAATATAGCGGTCTATATACGGCGCAAGCTTTTCAGCCATATATTCAAACGTTTTTGCGTGGACTTCGATTGTATATTTATCTGTTAATAGAACGGGGTCATAACGCCAGGCGACGCGCTGTTTGCCAACCTGCTTTGAAAGCGCGATAAGCGTTTCTATACTTTCGTCAACCGACGGCACAAGCGGCTCAACGTCTTTGCCGTAAGCGGTAACGGTGTAATGAAAATAAGTACGGTATTTATCCGTTATTTCGTGCAAGCGCGGCAATATGGGTTTATAGTTTTTAGAGCAAAACATAACAAGGTCAATTTTTTCAGGCGAAAGCTCGTATTTAACAACCTTGTTCGGGAACAAAGGATTACGGGCATAAACATATCCCTCTTCGAAACGTTTTAACAACCATTGAACGGTATCCGTGCGCGCGCCCGTATTCAATATCATATCTTTCGCTCCTTTATATCGGCAAATCTCCGCTCCATATTTTCAGTGAAAACAGCCGTAAGCTTTACAAGTTCGGCAATCTTATCAAGCGGCATATCTGCCATGGCAAGATTTTCGGCGTCCGCGGCGGGCGGGATAATGTCTTTCGCATACGACTTGCCTTTTTCAGTTAACAAAATGCGTTTATTGCGCCTGTCTTCTTTTACTTCCGCATATGAAATAAAACCTTTTTTATCAAAGCGGATTATAATCGAATTTATCGTCTGTTTATTTGCCGACATCATTTCGCAAATATCTTTTTGCGTGCAGCCGTCTTCGGCAAACCATAAAATATCCAAAACAAACAATTCGCTTACAGTTAGTTCGTGCAATTTAGCACAGCCGTCATATACGGCAAGCTGTCTGTCACGCAGCCTGCAATACTCATTTACAAATTTATTAATTTCTTTGTCTGCAATCATAAAAACCACATAATTAGTACGATATCGTACTAATTGTATAATATTTAAAATCTGCTGTCAAGGAAAACAAAATATTATTACGCAATAAGTTCATTAAAAACAGCGCAAAACAAAACGGCAAAGCAAATAAATGCTCTGCCGTCCGTGGTTGAGGCGACGGGATTTGAACCCACGACCTTATGGTCCCGAACCATACGCGCTACCAACTGCGCTACGCCTCAATATTCTTAAAACATTATATCCGCAAAATTACCCGCCGTCAAACGTTTTCGGCTATCTCGGAAAAAATTTAAAGCCGCCCCGGTGAACGGAGCGGCTTTTACAGCTTTAAAACAACTGGTAACTAAAATACCGTTAAACGCTTATTTGCTTTATTGTTAAAGTCGTATTTACTCCGCCGCCAAGCGTAATTCCCACCGCAAGTAAGGCAGAAATCGCCATATCTATTACGTCGCCCGCATTCAACGAAATTATAAAACTTCCGTTATAAAGCGAACCTACGCCCACAGACAAAACGCGGGATATAGAGGCTTGCGGAATAGCCGTGCCGTTTCTGCGCACAGACATAGTAACCGTTGTGCCGAGCGCAGCCGATACGTTTGTGTAATAGTTAATTTCATAAACTCCGCCTGCCGTTGCCGTTATACTGTTTGCCGGCGTATACGTTACGTTTTTTGACGGCATAGTTATAGGTAGCGGTAATTGCGTAGTTCCGCCTACCGTTAAATTCAACGTTTGCGGCGTGGTATTATACAAACCGCCGTAAGCATTCAAATCCGCCACTCCGGTAGCACCGGTAACGCCTGTCGGACCAGTTGCTCCGGTAGGTCCGGTAATACTTACACCTGCCGCACCGGTCGGACCGGTAGCGCCGATTGCTCCCGTAGGACCTGTGGGTCCGGTTGCTCCGGTAGGTCCGGTAACTCCTGTTGCACCTGTAGCGCCGGTCGGACCGGTTACTGAAATACCGGTGGGTCCGGTCGGTCCCGTCGCGCCTGTAGATCCGGTTACACCTGTTGCGCCGCGCGGAATTACAAAATTTAAAACCGCATTCTGAGGCGTACCTCCATTCGTTACTACAGCGGCAGTTCCAGGTTCGCCTGTTTCAGTCGTGCCAACAACAACGGAAGCCGCCTCGCCGTCTTCACCGTCTGCACCCGTAGCCCCTGTAGGACCTGTCGGTCCGGTTATACCTGCAACACCGGTTGGACCCATCGGACCGGTCGGTCCTGTTCCAGCGGGTCCCGTTGCGCCTGTCGGCCCAGTAATACCTGTAGGACCGGTTGCACCAGTCGGTCCTGTTACGGAAATACCGGTGGGTCCGGTCGGCCCCGTCGCGCCTGTTGCTCCGGTTACGCCGGTAGATCCTGTGGGTCCCGTGGGACCTGTAATTCCGGTTGCTCCCGTGGGTCCAGTCGGTCCTGTTCCCGCGGGACCTGTTGCTCCGGTCGGACCTGTCGGACCGGTTATACCGGTGAGCGTATTTATATATATTCTTTTTACTGCGCCGTTACCGCAAGCGTTGCACGGATTACAACCCGAATTGCAATCGGAATTGCACGCAAAAAATATATTTTTATAATTCATTTTATACCTCTTTTTTTAATTTATTTTCAAAATAGCTTTTATTGTAAATATAGCTTTCATTTTGCGGTTTTATTGCGCCCGCCGCTTCGTTATACGCATTAGCGCGCGCATAATCTCCGAGTTTATCATACAAAACACAAAGCCGGATATTGGGGATAAATCCGCTGTAATCCAGATTGACGAACCCGCCTTCTTTTTCCGCATTATTGCACGAAAGAGCGCATTGATACCAATATATAGCCGAATTAACGTTATTTTGTTCCTCAAAATATCCGCCCAAAAGGCAGCACGCTTCGCTTCTTGGCGGAGCAAACAAAAACGACCTTAACAACGATTGCATTGCGTTTTTTTTATCGTCTGTCGCCATATACGCACGGTAAACGTCAAGGCAAGCTTCTATCTTGTTTTCCGTCCAGCCGTTACCGTTTAAAAAATGCTCTAAAACCGCAATACTTTCCCGATACATACCCGCGAACAAAAGCTCCCTTCCGTAATAAAATTCGGAGCGTCCGTCAAGGCATATGCCTTTGGAAATCTGACCCTGATAAATAGCGAGATTGCGCAAAGGACGGCTGTTTTTTATCTTTTTATGATAAATCGCCGCATCGGAATAAACTATATTTCCGTACGGCTCCACGGCTTCGTGTACCGCCCCGCAAAAGCGGTAATTTTTACTTCTTTTAAAAATTCTCTCTCTGTAATAAACAAAGGTCGGCTTGTCGCCGTCGAAAGCTGCGGCGTAAGGCAGAAACGCCATATCGAAGGTTGCGCCGTCAACCAGCTCACGAATTTTTTTGCAGTTTTCATCAGAAATAACGTCGTCCGCGTCAAGCCACATAACATACTCGCAGTCGGCTTTTTCCAAAGAAAAATTACGCGCGGCGGAAAAATCGTCGCACCATTTAAAAAAATAAACGTTATCCGTAAACTTTTTTACTTCTTCCACGGTGTTATCCGCAGAACCGGTATCAACCACTATGATTTGGTCGGCAAACTTACAGACGCAGTTAAGACACCGCCCTATCACCGCTTCTTCGTTTTTTACAATCATACAAACGCTTAAAGACATGAAAAAACCTCTTTGCAGTATTACATAATATGCAAAGAGGCTATTGCTTGTTATTTAAAATCCGCGGCTTGCAAGCTCCCCGCAAAGTTTGCGGTAAAAGCCGTGAATTTGTTGGCGTTTTTTCTTTTTTACCATAAAATCAACCATTTCGGAGTGTGAAACCGAACCTTCCACCGCCGCGCCTTTATATTCGCCGAATTTTGAAGATTCTTCCGATACAAGCCCGTCCGTTTTTGAATTTTCAAGCCGCTTTGTAAACATAAGCGGTATGCCCATAATAAAATCGTCGCGGCTGCGTTCCATTGACGCCGAATAACTTTGGCAATAAACTTTATCGGAAAATTTCAACATATCTTCCTTTGAATATTGCGCTTTAAGCTGATTGCACACAGTGAGGGAATCGGGATTTTTATCCCCGAAAATCCTATAACACAGATTAACCCAAAAAGCGATAAATTTTTTAATAAAAATCGGCAAACGCAATATAAACGAGGCTATTTGCGCTCCTTTATGCGGAGTACACAAAGTTGTGAGAGAGGCAACTCTATGCTCCATACCGAGAAACTCAATCATATATTTTGCATCAAGCCCGCCCTTGGAATGCGCAATTATGTTAACCTTTTCTGCGCCGCCGTTTAAAATAATTCCCGTAATCTGGGCTTTAAGCTGAACGGCGTTGGTTTCCACAGTGCCGAAACCGTCGGTTTTGCTTGTGTATACGGTATATCCTTCGGATTTCAGCATCTTTTCTATTGCGCCGAACGCACGGAAAAATCTGAAATCCTTTAAAACTATTCCGTGTACAAGAATTATAGGGTATTTAGTCATCTTCCACCACAGTTATAAAAAATACAGCCTTTGCTGTTGCATGCGGGCTGTATTTTTGGAGCTACTGGCCGGATTCGAACCGGCGACCTGCTGATTACGAATCAGCTGCTCTACCAGCTGAGCCACAGTAGCACGGATATTTACTTGGTTTATTATCAATCTTGCGCTTTTGCGAATCAGCTGGTCCGGCTGAGCCACAGTAGCACGGATATTTACTTGGTTTATTATCAATCTTGCGCTTTTGCG
>CAJTLT010000001.1:0-54857 GCA_910577375.1 uncultured Christensenella sp. | reverse complement strand
CCGGCTGAGCCACAGTAGCACGGATATTTACTTGGTTTATTATCAATCTTGCGCTTTTATAAATTACCTGTTAACCGAAGACACGCAAAAACAAACTGACCGATTGACTATATTATTATATCAAATAAAATAATTTTTGCAAGCGTTTTTAGCGAATATTTAAGTTTTAAATTTGCGGCGGACAAAATATCTTATAATATGAGATTGCGCGGGCAAAAAGTTTCACCCTTCTTTATTTCTTTGGCGGCGGTTCTTACAGTAACCGCCGCGATAATAATTTTTTCCGTTTCGTGTGCGGGAAACAAAATACGTTTTAAATCCGCGTTCTATTTCGTATGTTACGCAGTAAAAGACAACGCCGTTTCTGCAGGCTCTGTTTCAGACGCCGTTTCAAGCTACGGAGGCGCGGGCTATGTTTTGGAATACGGAAACGCTTATTATATTACGGTATCGTGCTATTACAACGTTCAGGACGCGCAAGCAGTTTGCAAAAGCCTTAAACAAAGAAACCTCGATTGTGAAGTGCTGTCCGTGGAAAAAGACGAATATATTTTACAATCGCCGGCGGCAAAAAGCAAAACGGAGCTTTATACCGGCAACCTTAACACTTTACAATCTGTGTCGCATATGGCATATGAATGCGCAAACGCGCTGGATACGGGAGAATATACTCAAAACAACGCAAAAGCCGTGTTGGCAGGCATTGAAAACACCTTAAACGGACTAATGAAAGCGAACGCAGACAACTGCTTTTCGGAACATTTACGGCGGCTGACAAAAAAATGTGAACTTTTGAAAAACGGTTACATTTATTCGAAAGACATGCGCAAGCTGCAAATCGCCGTGGCGGACACCGTTATAAACGTAAAGCTGTACTAAATCTACCGCACCCGTTTTGTATTAATTTGGAAATTACGCGCAAAATACGGGTATGAACAGAAATTTCACCGCGATATGCGCGGCGCTATTAATGTGCGCTATCCTGATTGTTTTCGTAGGCGGTATGGCTTTCGGCAAAAGCGCGGTTTCGTTTGCCGACGACAGGTCGGGAAAAACTATTTATCTTACTTTTGACGACGGACCGAGCGACAGAGTTACGCCGAAAATTCTTGACGTGCTTAAAGAAGAAAACGTAAAAGCCACGTTTTTTATAATAGGCAAAAACGCCGAAACGCGCAAATACCTTATTAAACGCGAAATAGAAGAAGGGCACACCGTTGCCGTTCACACCTATTCCCACGAATACAAAAATATTTACGCCTCGCCCGATAAGCTTCTGGAAGACATAGATAAATGCAATGCGGTTATAAAAGAAATTTCGGGCAAAACCTCCACGCTTTACCGCTTCCCCGGCGGAAGCTATGGTCTTTCCACTTCTTTGATTAACGCCGTAACGGAGCACGGCATGCGCTATATCGATTGGAACGCTTCCACGCGCGACGCGGAATTTGTCAACCCAAAACCCGCACAACTTGTAAAAGCTTCCGTAACCACTCCGTCTAATTCAGATTTTATAGTGCTTTTGGCGCACGATTCCACCACAAAAACCGCTACAGCCGAAGCGCTTAAAGATATCATAAAATACTACCGCAATCTTGACTACACGTTTTCCGCTTTTTGAGCTGAAATACAAAAGCCCCGCCTTGCTTATCGGCAAGGCGGGGCTTTTAAATTAAATTATTCTACGCCGTAAGTTTTGCGGTATTCTTTCATCTTGTCAAGATACTCTCTGCCTTCGATAATACCGTTTTCTATTGCGGAAATTATATCCGCCATTGTGACTATCGAATAAACCTTTACGCCGAATTCCTTGTAAACTTCCTGCACGGCGGAAAGGCTGCTTTCAAGCCCGCGCTCCATTCTGTCAACGGAAATTACCATTCCCGCAATTTCCACGTCCGCACTTGCTTTGAGTTTGGGCAATATTTCACGGAGAGCTTTACCCGAAGTCATTACGTCCTCTATAATAATTACCTTTTCACCGTCTTCAAGCTGTTTGCCGACAAATAGTCCGCCCTCGCCGTGATCTTTCACCTCTTTTCTGTCGAAACAGTAATCGAGGTCGATGCCGTGGTTTGTATAAAGAGAAACAGCCGTTGTAACCGCAAGGGGTATACCCTTGTAAGCGGGGCCGACAAGGGTTTGCGCTTTTATATTATTTTCCGCAATGCAATGCGCGTAATATTCGCCGAGTTTTGCAAGCTGCGCGCCCGATTTGTAGTTGCCGGTATTAATGAAGTAAGGCGCTTTTCTTCCGCTTTTCAGCGTAAATTCGCCGAATTTAAGCACGCCGTTTTCAACCATAAATTTTATAAACTGCTCTTTATAAGTCATAATTTTTGCTCCTTTTTATTAAATTGACCCGCATATATACTTGAATTAAAGTATCTAATTCATTTTAACCGTGTCTATAATTTCGTTCACGTTTTTAATTTTGCGGCTATCAAGCCAAGCGTTCATTTGCGATATTATTTCGGGCATTGCATAAGGATTTGCAAAGTTTGCAGTGCCTACCTGAACAGCCTTTGCCCCTGCCATCATAAACTCTATCGCGTCCTCTCCGTTCATAATTCCGCCCATTCCTATTACGGGAATTTTAACGGCATGCGCCGCCTCGTATACCATTTTTACGGCTATGGGTTTTATACCCGCGCCCGATACTCCGCCGGTATTGTTTGCAATCACGGGTTTACGCTTTTCCAAATCGATTACCATACCGGTAAAAGTATTTACAAGCGATATGCAATCCGCGCCGCCCTGCTCTGCAAACTGCGCGTTTACCGCAATACTTTCAACGTTCGGGGAAAGTTTAACTATAAGCGGCGTTTTCTTTAATCCGTCCTTTGCAACGCGCGTTACTTCAAGTATACTTTGGGGTTTAATACCGAAAGCCATACCCCCCGCACGCACGTTGGGGCAGGAAATGTTCAGCTCAACCATATCCGCTAAGCCGTCAAGCTTTTTGCAGATTTCGCCGTAATCTTCCAAAGTTTTGCCCGCTACGTTGGCAATAATCACAATGCCTTTTTCTCTTAAAAACGGCAAATCATACTTAATAAAATGCTCTGCGCCGGGATTCTGCAAGCCTACCGCGTTTAAAATAACGCTTGTGCCCTCCGCTATTCTCGGAACGGGATTGCCGAGGCGGGGTTCCAAAGTCATACCCTTTGTACTTATTCCTCCTATCATGGAGATATCGTAAAGTTCGTTATATTCCCGCCCGAACCCGTAAGTTCCGCTTGCCGCTATCACGGGGTTTTTGAATTTCACCCCGCATATGTTTACACTTAAATCAGCCATTTTTTTACCTTTTGCCGGAAATTTCAAACCCTCGGCAGTTTTATTTTAATGCGCCGTATTATGTACGGTTTACAACTCTTATTACCTTAAATATCAAAAGGATTGTCTTCCTGATTTTCTTCCTTATTCTCCGAATAGTTCGAAGATTCTGCCGCAGCCGCCTCTCCCTCTGCATACTGTTTCATAAGATTGTTATAGCATTCCTCTTTAAGCTCGCTAAGCCTTTGCTGAACGGATTCAACGTAATCCACATAGTCGAGAGTATATTTGCGCCCGTCATTAAGAGTAATTTCAACCTTGCCCCATCTGTCCACTACGCCGTTTCTTCTTGTAACGATTATTTTGCAGCCCGCAATATCGAGCGGAGAACAAGTAGCTTTATCGCCGAGTGTCAAAACGCCGTCGCGGTAAACTATTATGTTTTTAGGCGATTTGTAAAATTTAACCGCCATCCAAACGCCCACGCCCGTAAAAATCAACCCGACTGCAAGTCCGAGAATGATTGCGCCCAGCAAATCCTGTGTAATACCGATGCCTAAGCAAACGGCGCCCAAAACCACGCCGATAACAGACATACTTATAAAACCTATGCCTAAACTGTTCTTTCTTTTTGCGATAACTTCTTCCATTACAGTTCTACGGAATTAATCTCGAAAACAGGACCGTCTTTGCAGACGCGTGCGTTCTTCCCGTCGGAAGTTTTACAAACGCACACAAGGCACGCACCCATTCCGCAACCCATACGCTCTTCCAGCGATACGAAGCAAGGCGTTTTTATCCCGCGGCCGTTAAGCCCGCTTTTCAATGCTTTTAACATTATGGGCGGACCGCAGGAAATTATCGCGTCGACATTCAATTTATCGATATCTTCAAAAAAAGCCTGCACCGCGTTACCCTTTTTACCGTAACTGCCGTCGTCGGTTGTTACGGTATAAGATTTGCAATGCGAAAACTCGTTTAAAAGACAAACCGCATTTTTATTGCGGAACCCCATATAAGCGTAAAAATTTTTATCCTTGTTTTCACGCAAAGACGCGATTAAAGGGAACACCCCGACCCCGCCGCCGACAACGGCAACGTTTTTATAAGCTGACAAATCAAAATAATTACCCAGCGGCAATAAAACTTTTAATTTATCCCCCGCCTTTGCTTCGGTAAGTTTTTTCGTGCCCTTTCCCTTAACCTGATAGCACAGGCTTAATTCGTTGTTTTCCTCTATACAAACCCCGAGAGGTCTGCGCAGTAAAAGCGAATTGTCGCCCGTAGACAAATTCACAAACTGCCCGCCGTGCAAAGCGCCGGCGCTTTCGGGCAGCGTCAGTGTAATCATATAAATGTTTTCCGCAATTTCGCGGTTGTCTTTAACAACGGATAACAAGTCTTTCATTTATTTGCCCATTTTACCTATTACGCCCGCAAGGTCCTGCTGCATATCTATACAAGCCGCGCGGGCCGCGTCCGCGTAGTTCATTCCGCTGTAATGCACGTCTTTATAAGCGCAGATAATTCCGCGTGAAGAGTTCACCACGCCGCCCAAGCCGTTTTTATCGAAACAAACTTTGAGCATTTTTGCACTGCCGCCCTGCGCGCCGTAACCGGGGATTAAAAAGAATGTGTGAGAAAGCTGTTTTCTGAGCCTTTCAGCTTCTTCGGGGTGGGTTGCGCCGACTACCGCGCCCACGTCGGAATAGCCGTATTTTCCTATAGTGTCTTTCCCCCATTCCGAAACAAGCTCACCCATTTGCTCGTAAATGAATTTTCCGTTTTCAAGCTTTAAATTCTGGAACTCTCCGCTTGACGGATTAGAGGTTTTTACAAGCGCGAAAATAGATTTATCGTATTTTTTTATATCTTCTATAAAAGGTTTTATACCGTCGAAACCGAGATATCCGTTAACGGTGAGCATATCCGCTTCCACCGCACGTAAACTTTTATCGTTTAAAGAAGTTTTACCAAGATAAGCCTTGGAGTAGCAACCAGCAGTTGAACCTATGTCGTTGCGTTTGCAATCCGCAATAACGATAAGTCCGCGCCCGCGGGCATAATTTACCGTATATTCGAAAGCCTGCATACCCGCGTGACCGTACATTTCGTAATAAGCAACCTGCACTTTTACGGAGGGAACTATATCGCATATTTTATCGATGATATTCATATTGAATTCAGCGATAGCTTCCGCCGCGCCCTCAAACGTGGAAATATCCTTTTTCATTTCTTCGGGCAGATAATTGAAATCAGTGTCCAGCCCTACGCACGTGGGATTTTGCAACTCGATAATTTTTTCAATAAGTTTATCAACCATTTTTATATCCTCTTGAAATTTTAAGCTTTATATTTGATTTCGCCGTTTACGATTGTATATTTTACCGCGCCGTAAACTTCAAAGCCGTTAAACGGCGTGTTCTTACCCTTGGATACGAATTTGTTTCCGTCGATAACGTATTTTTCATTTAAATCGACGATTGTCAAATCCGCCGCCGCGCCTTCTTTAAGTTCGCCGCCGTCAAGCCCCAAAATTTTTGCGGGATTACGGCTCATTTTTTCGGAAAGCTCGCCCAAAGTCATTAATCCCGATTTTACAAGGTAAGTGTAGCTGAGCGCAAAACTCGTTTCTATTCCGCTTATACCGAAAGCGGCGAGATTGTATTCAACCTGCTTGTCCTTTAACGAATGGGGCGCGTGGTCGGTTACTATGCAGTCGATAGTGCCGTCTTTCAAAGCCCGAATTATAGCCTGTTTATCCTTTTCTTCCCTCACGGGCGGATTAACCTTTGTATTTGTGTCGTAAGAAGTAATAATATCGTCGGTGAGAATAAAGTATTGCGGGCAGGTTTCCGCGGTTACTTTTACGCCGCGTTCCTTTGCGCTTTTTATCAAAGCCGCGCCGCTGTATGTTGAAACATGGCAAATGTGAACGGGAATATCCAGACTTTCGGAAAGCGCGATATCCCGCGCAATCATTATGTCTTCTGCCGCACGCAAACTGCCTTTAAGCCCGCAAAGCGTGGAATTATAGCCCTCGTTAACAACGCCGCCGTCCACAAGGCTTCCGTCCTCGCAGTGGCAAAGGCATTTTAAATCGAAATCGTTGGCGTATTCCATAGCAAGCCGCATTATTTGAGAATCAGATACGGATTTTCCGTCGTCGCTGATTGCGACAACGCCCGCCGCCTTCATTTTACCGATATCAGAAAGGCTTTCTCCGTTCTGCCCTTTGGTTATCGAACCTATGGGATTTACTTTGCAAAGGTTTACCTCTTCCGCGCGGTGTTTAATATAAGTTGCCACCACCGCATTATCGCATACCGGGTTGGTATTGGGCATACAGCAAACCTGTGTAACGCCGCCTTTTACCGCCGCTTTGCAACCGCTTTCTATATCTTCTTTTCCCTCGAATCCCGGCTCACGCAAGTGAACGTGCATATCTATAATACCGGCAAGAACGTGTTTTCCGTTTGCGTCAATCGTTTCGCATACGTCTTTTACATTCTTTATATCGGGAGCGATTTTTTCGATTGTTTTTCCGTTTAAAAGTATATCGGCTTTGATTTCTTTGTTTTCAGTTACGACAACGCCGTTTTTAATCAATAATTTCATACGTTAGCCTCTCTGTATTCGGCAAGGAGTTTCAAAAGCGCCATTCTTACAGCCACGCCGTTTGTAACCTGTTCCAAAATCAGGCTCTTTTCTCCGTCTATCAACTGCGGAGTGAGCTCCACGCCTCTGTTAACCGGTCCAGGGTGAAGAACAACCGCGTTCTTTTTAGCGTATTTCAGCAGCGCGTCGTTCACGCCGTAAAATTTAGAGTATTCCGAAAGCGACGGAAACAGCCCGCCGTGCTGACGTTCGAGCTGAATTCTGAGCCCCATTACGGCGTCCGCGCCCTCAATTGCTTCTTCGCGCGATTTACAGACATGCGCGCCCAGCTTTTCAAGTTCTTTCGGTATCATTGTTGCGGGGGCGTACATATACACCTCCGCGCCAAGCTTTTTAAGACCGAAAAGATTACTCATTGCAACGCGGCTGTGTTTGATATCGCCGAGGATTGCCACCTTCAAGCCATTGATTTTCCCAAAAGCTTCACGAATTGTGAGCATATCCAAAAGAGCCTGTGTGGGATGCTCGTGCATTCCGTCGCCGCCGTTCAGAACGCTTGCCTTTACATGTTCGGCAAGAAGTTTTGGCGCGCCCGCCATAGGGTGGCGGATTACGATATAATCAATCTGCATTGCGTCGAGCGTTTCGCCCGTATCTATAAGAGTTTCGCCCTTTTGAACAGAGCTTGTCGCAACGGAAATATTTACTTCGCTCGCGCCGAGATATTTAGCCGCAAGCTCGAATGAAGAGCGTGTGCGCGTACTGTTTTCATAAAACAGCGTTACGAGCGATTTGCCGCGAAGTATATCGGACTGTTTGCAATCCGATTTCAAAAGGTTTTTCATTTGCGCGGCGGTATCTAAAATTTCGTAAATTTCTTCCGCCGAACAATCTTTCAGTCCAAGTAAATCTTTACTTTTGAGCATTTTGTTTTTCCTTAAAATTATTTTACAGAAAAAAAGCGGTAAAGAGCCGTTTTCAAAACAGCCCTACCGCCCGTTTAAACTATCAAGTTTGCAAAAACTTTATGATTTTCATTTGTAAAATTATATCACGCATAATTAATAAAGTAAAGCGTTTTACAAAATTCTTTGCAGAGTAAAACCGACTTTATCGCACGAAGTCAAAACGTATTCGATTGCGTTTTTCTCCGTTCTGAAAGGGAAATACGTTGCGCCGTGAATATGCCCGAAAACCACTTTGTCCGCGCGGTTATTTTCAAACATTTCCGTAAAATAAGTATCGGGCGATTTAGGCGAAAACGGCGGGTAATGTATCATCACGATAAGCTTATCGCCCTCTTCCCTGATTTTTTCCGCCTCGCTGAAACAGAGTTTAAATCTTTCCGCTTCCCGTTTGTAAAGCCTTTCGTCGTTTTCGGTATAGTCCACGCTCCCGGGGCAAGTCCATCCGCGCGAGCCGCAGATTATCACGTTCCCGAATTTCACGCAATCGTTTTGTAAAAAATAAAAGCTTTCGTCCGGAGCGGCGCGGCGCAGTTTAGTTATGCCGTTCCACCAGAAATCGTGATTGCCGCGCGTGAAAATTTTTTTGCCTTTAAGCCCTTTTAAAGACTGCAAATCATAAAGTCCCTCTTCAAGCGTAGTACCCCAGCTTATATCTCCGGCAATAAGAACAATATCATCGTCGGAAACTCTGTTTTGCCAGTCCTCTTTTATTTTTTCAAAGTGATTTTCCCACCCTGAGCCGAACACGTCCATAGGCTTATCGGATAATCCCGAAAGGTGCAAATCGCTTATAGCAAAAATTTTCATACATCTTATTTTAGCACGGTTTTAAACAAAATTAAAGCGTTTTTGCACAAAAAACAGCTGATTATGCGTGACATAGTACTACTTAATCCGTTTAAAAACAAATATTCCCCTCGATTTTCGAGGGGAAAGAGAGAAAAATTATAAAAACTTACTTGTTTGTACAGGACTTGCCTTGCGGGTACAGCGGCAGCTCGAAGAACCCCGCGCATACCTCCTGAGAATAATCCTGTGCGGGCGGAATAGCGCAATAGCCGTAGCTGGGAACAAGAATTTCCACGTCTATGGCAATCTTTAAAATTACCGTTACGCACGCGTTTACGCTGAACGTTCCGCCTTCCACAAAGCGGCCTTCCGCGCATACCGCGGAAACCTCGCTCGTAGCTTTATAGGGCATAATCGAGGGAGCGGGAACGTATAAAAGAACGTCCTCGGAAACGCTTATCGTAGACTGAGCAACGCCCTCCACTCCGTTAGCGTCGGTATAGAGGACTTCGACGGGAATGCTTACCGTTGCCTGCACTCTTGCGCAGTTGGGTTTATCGGGAAGCCTTTCGATATTGAGCGCGATTATGTTGCCCGTGGACGACGTGGACCTCGCGCTTATGAAAGTCAAAGGATATGTAGGATTTGCGGGAACCGCGTCGGTGAGCGTGAGCGAATAGTTTTCTATCTGGATTTGCTTTATGCAGGCGTCGAAAATTTTCTGCGCCTGAATACAAACTTTCTCACACATTCCGTTTAAAGGATTGCCGCTTATCGTGCCGGGGCATTTATCCGATTGAAAGTTTGAAAAAAATGACATTTTAACCTCCGTTATTTTGGGTTTATTTTATTATATGCTCACGCGACGGTTTTTGCACGGCACGTAAAGCCGACAGGTAGGATATAAAGGTCTTGAAAGATTTATACTTTTAAGCTCTTCCTCCGTCAAACCGAATTTTTCCGCAAGCGATTTGTAACTTTCCAGCGGCTTTACCGTATAGGGAACAAGGGGCTGCCCCCTTTCTATGATTTTCCCCGCAAACACGTCGGAAACGGGCAAAGACAAAGCCCGCTCCACCTCGCCGCCGCTTTGTCCGTGTTTTACTTTAAAAAATCTGCTTTGGTCGGTAACGAGCGTAAACATTTCTATATCATACGCAAATAAAAAATTTTTCGTTCATAAAATTTGTTCGTAATTTGTAGAATATTGTAAATGAAAAATAATATTTACAAATCCGCGGCGCAGGTCACGGTGTTTTCAACCGTCGAAAAGGGTCTCAGCTTTTTTTACAGAATAATTTTAACCCGCATAATCGGCGCGGAAGGAATAGGAATTTACCAGATTTGCCTTACGGTTTTCGCCGTTTTTTTAACAGCGGCTTCAAGCGGAATACCGGTAACCGTATCCCGCCTGATGGCAAAAAGCGGCGCGGTTAACGATACTCGCGGAAAACATTCCGCCGTAACGGCAGGCATTTTATGCACTCTTGCGGTAACAATCCCGATTGCAATTATTCTGTTTTTCGGGCGGAACGCTTTCGGATTTTTATTTTCGGACGAGCGTTGCCTTGATATTTTCATAATTTTGCTTCCGGGGCTTATAATTACCTCCATATACGCCGTAATCCGCGGTTCTTTCTGGGGAAACAAGCAATTCCTCCCCTATTCCGTAATCGAATTGTTGGAAGACGCCGTTATGGTCGTGGCGGGAATCTGGCTGATTTTCAACGTAAGCGACCCCGTTATCGGCGCGCGCAACGCGACTATCGCCGTGCTTATTTCTTACGTTTTTTCGTTTGTCGTTTCGATTTTCTGGTATTTAAAAAAGGGCGGACGTTTCGTCAGCCCCAAACAACAGTTAAAACCGCTTATTTCCTCCGCAACGCCAATCACGGCAATGCGCACGTCCACTTCTCTTTTAAATTCCGCCGTTGCGGTGATTTTGCCCGCGCTTTTAATAAACGTTTGCGGATATACAAGCTCGGAAGCAATCGCTCTTTACGGCGTTGTTTTGGGCATGGCTGTTCCCATGCTTTTCACCCCGAACGCGCTTATAGGCTCAATTGCCGTTGTAGTTGCGCCCGAACTCAGTGAAAATTACTATAAAAAGAAAGAAAAAGCCGTGCGTTACGACGTTGAAAAAACCGTTAAAGCCGCAATATTTATCGCAACGCTTTTAATCCCCGTTTTATTTGTTTTGGGCGGAGCGATAAGCGAATTTTTATACGACAACGAACTTTGCGGAAAAATCGTGCGTGTCAGCTCCTTTATAGTGCTTCCTATGTGCATAATGATGATAACCAATACGATTTTAAACAGTATGAACTGCGAAAAACGCACCCTCGTTTACTTTTTCATCAGCGCGGCGGCAATGATAATTTCAATACTCGCGCTAACGAAATTTATAGGCGTTTACGCATATATTTTAGGGCTCGGTTTAAGCCACACGATTTGCGCCGCGCTGAATTTGCGGCTTTTAAAGAAAAAATGCAGCGGCATAAGCTATCTTAAATACACGTTGCACGGTCTTATGGTAGTTGTTGCGGCTTGCCTTTTCGGCTGGCTTCTGAACGGAATTATCTGCCAATACGTGGCTCCATTATGGCAAATCGTTATTTGCGCCCCGCTTATTCTCGGTTTCACCGCCGGCGCGCTGTACTGCCTTGAAATGTTTACAATGCGCCCCTTTAAAAAATTGTTCGCAAAAAAAAGATAGTCAGTTTTTCTTT
The DNA here is from genome assembly GCA_910577375.1 of uncultured Christensenella sp. GTDB lineage: Bacteria > Bacillota > Clostridia > Christensenellales > Borkfalkiaceae > Coproplasma. The sequence goes on along the minus strand of CAJTLT010000001.1, from coordinate 43,474 downwards.
GCGGTAAGCCTTACCGAAAGCAATCCTTTCACCGCAAGTAAAATCAAAAACGCGCCGAAAAGCTTTTTAAGCACTTCAGCAGGCAAAAGCGCGGCTAAAAGTCCGCTCAAAACGGAGGTTATCACCGCCGGAATAACAACGCCCAGAACCCCGTCGGTTTTTAAAAGCCCGCGCTCTTTATGAACTTTTAAAGAAAACACCGCCATAGGCAAAAAAGCGACAAGGTTTGTTGCCTGTGCTATATGCTGTTCCACGCCGAGAAGTATTGTAAGCGCGGGAATAAGCACAGTTCCGCCGCCCATACCCATACCGCCCAAAAGTCCTGCGAAAAACCCCGCGAAAAGATAGAGTATAAAACTCATAAAATCATTCTCACCCCCGCAACGAGCATAACCGTGATAAACACGATATTTACTATAAATTCCGGAAACTTGTTTAAAGCAAGCGCGCCGAGAAAACCGCCCGCAACCGAACCTATGGCTGCGGGTATTATTATGCCCGCGTCGAAATAACCGTTAACTATATAAGTAACCGCGCTGGCGGCGCACACGGGGGCAATCACCAGAATCGCCGTGGCGTGCGCGCGTTTTTCTTCATATCCAAGCATATTTTTCAAAAGCGGCACAACCACCATACCGCCTCCGCCGCCGAAAAGCCCGTTTACCGCGCCGGTCAAAAGCCCGCACAGAATACCTTTGAAATTCTTTTTTACCGTTTTCATATCCGTTTTAAGTTAGTTTTTGCAAAATCACGCAAAATAATAAATTTTTTTCGCTGTTTCCGCCGTAAACGCTTGCGTAAAAAAGGCAATTATATTAAAATAGAGAAGTACGATTTTATATAATTAAGTAATGTGGCATCAATTTCCGCCGCATAGATTACAGGAGTTTTATGGCAAAAAATTACTCTAAACTGAAATTCACAAGAAAGTCGCTCATCGCCGCGCTTTGCGCGCTGTCGGTAACGTGCACGGGACTTGCCGCGGCTTGCGCCCCCGCAGAGGACGAAAATAAACCCGCAAAGCCTTCGAGAGAAGATTCCGCTCTTCTTAAAAACGGCAGCTTCGAATATTTCGATATTCCCGACGACGCGGTTTACCTCATTAAAAACGTTAAAGACTGGACTCTCGGCGGCGACAGCTCCGTTAAATCGGGCATTATCGGCACGTCTGGCAAGGACTGGGACGCGCTCGTTGCGGAAGATTTGGCGGACAAGCTTGAATACAACTACGATTTGGGTTCCACACACGACGAATATATCGATTATAACTCGATGCGCAAGCGCGACGTTCTCTATAAAGACCCTTACGCCGCTTTGCTTGAAAAAGACGACGTTAAGGACAGCCTTATATCCCATCAGGGCTATGAAAATTATTTCGGGATTAAAGACGGAAAATATAACGGAAAAACCGTTTATGAAAACAAAGACGACGGCGAATATTATTTCGACGAAGAATTCACGAAAAATATCCGTTACGAAGTTATAAACAATCCCGAAACGCACTACGGCAAATACGAGGAAAAAGACGGAAAGTTCTACCTCGGCACAACCGAAGTTTATAAGGATGACGACGGCAACCTTTTCTCCGATAAGGACAAGAAAAATCCCGCCGGAAACGTTCTTATGGTGCACAACTATTCCACGGACGGAAAATACAACGGAATACAGCAGTACTATACTTCCGCTACGATAAACCTCGAAGCGAACACCGCGGCGGAAATTTCCCTTTGGGTAAAAACTTCCGATTTGAAATTCGACAAGGGTTATGACGCGCTTGACGAACAGGACAAAGGCGCGTTTATCGACGTTGTTCAGACCGTAGGCGGAAATTCCGTGGATTCTTTTGCAATCAAAAACATAAACACGGAAAAAATTATAAAATACGCATCTGCCGACAGCAAAACCGTAACCGAAAGCAACGGCTGGATAAATTATAAAATCTATGTTAACGCCTGCGATTTCGCATCAAGCACAATCCAGTTAAAGCTCGGTCTCGGCAGAGAAGGCGACGCGGAAAAATGCACGGGCTATGCGTTCTTCGACGACGTTACCGTAACCAAATACCGCGATTTGCAGGATATAGAATCCTATAAAGAGAATTCTTCAAAGCTCGGAAACACAACCTGCACACTTATAAGCGAGAAAGAAGACAAGATTTTCAACGCCGATAAGGAAATGCGCGAGCCTGCGGGCAACGCAACCGATTTCAACAATGCGTATGATTTCCATTACGCAATCGACCTTGCTTCCGAAACGGACAAAAGCAACGGTTACAACGCGGTAAAACTTGACCAAAACAACGTTAAAGCGGCGTTGACTTCCGAAAAAGCAGACGGAAAGGTTTATGCGACTTCAGAAAGCAATTCGGCTCAGCTTATAGACGTAACCTCCGCAGACCAGTCGGAAAAATACGACCTTGTTAAGAAAAAGGAAAACCGCCCCACCGAAAACGACGTTGTAGGAACTTTTGCGGCAAACGCGGATTTTGCGCTTTTCAACGGCAAGGATAAAGATTATTCCAAGCTTTTGAAAGACGCTCTTACGGGCGATAAAGGAATTTCCAAGCTTCCGAAATACAACGAAACCAACAGTAATATGCTTGTTATGCTTTCGTCTTACGGCGCGGCTTACACCTCCACCATTTACGACGTGCCCGCGTTCGACCTTTCAAAAACACAAGCCGACAAATCCGATAAATACCTTGTGGTTTCGTTCTGGATTAAAACGAGCAACATGAACGGAAAAACCGCGGCAACGTTAAAAATTTACGACGTTGCGGATACCGATAAAGAAGACGCTCAGACGCTCACTATAGACACAACCGGCGTAACCACAAACTTCGAAAACGAAAAGGATATTTACAACGGCTGGACGCAGTGCTTCTTCTTTGTTAAAAACAGCACGAAGTATTCCGATACCGCATCCGAAAACGAAAAGAAATTCAACATAGATTTCAGCTTCGGCAATACAAATATCCAGAACGCGGCTTCTTACGAAGGCGGCTGGGCGGCTGTGGCAAATCTTCAAACGCTTGAAATCGACGAGGAAGTTTATAAGCTTGCCAGCGCTGGAACTTATACCGCCCTCTTCTCATTCGACAGCAAAGACGACGACAAGAGCGGAAACAAACTCGACGAAGCGAACTCCACTTCCGACATAAAGACCGGAATTGCAACCCCCTCGACCTACAACGGTTTGAACGGCGCGAATTCCGCGGTTTCGAAAACAGACAGCAATCCTTCTTATGACGCTTACAACACCCACACCCTTGCAGGCTTAATCAACAAGGATTATGAAAGCGATTATGGTGACCTTTGGAGCAATATCGCGACAAGCTTTGACAAAGCGGGTCAAAACTGGGCTAACGTTTTCGGCGAGGACTGCTACCAGCCTCTTATCATTATTAATAATTTAAGAAGCTATGCCGACAACGTAACCGCAACAGAAGAAACTTACGAAAAATACTATATCGAAGCTGAAGACGGAAACATTACAATCGACGGCAAAACCTACAAATCCGCCAAGGGCACGGAATGGGACGAAACCCAGACCTACTACTCCATAAACAAAGCCAGCAACTACGGCTTTGCTGGAGAAAGCAAAACCGCTTCCGCAGACAGCTACGTTACGATAAGCGTAAAAGTTATGGTTGCCAAGGGCGCAAAGGCTTATATTTATCTTGTGGACAGCGATAATCCCAAGAATGTTTTAAGCTATACCACCCCCGCTTATACTTTCTGGTATGACAAAGAAGGAAACGTTTTAGACGAAGAATTTGACGAAGACTGGAAAGAATCCGAACACCGCAACCACATTGTTTACACGTTGCGCAACGACGGACTTTACGACGGCAAAGACGGAAAGGTTTATGCGAACCTGCACAACCTTATCAAATCTTACAGAAACTATAAATTCGAACACAACGATTTCTTCAATGAAAGCGGCGAAAAAGTTTCTTTTGATAATCTTGTAAACGGCGAAACCTACTACTCCAACGCGGAAAAGACAATTGTTGCCGACCACTACCTTGTAAATTCCGACAACAAACGTATCTACGAATGCGTAGACGGAAAGTATTATTACCTTGAAGACGGCAAAAGAACAACCGAAGTAACAAACTTCGACGAAGAAGCTTATGCAAGATACGACCACGAAACGCTTGATAAACCCTACGCAGTTGAAGTAACCGATACAAACGGCGAATGGAAAACCGTTAACTTCAATATCCATACGGGCAGCAAGCCTTTGAATTACCGCCTTGAACTTTGGAGCGGCGCACGCAACGAAACGGGCGTAAACGAAGACGATAGCTTTGCAGAAGGCGCGGTTGCGTTCGATTACAGCGCATATGCGTTGAGCGCGGACACATATTCCGGCGTTATATCCAAATACGAAACTGACGTAATCAATAACTATAAAGAGCTTTTGAAAGACCATACCGACGTATGGGCAAACAAAAACATTGCTTATTACGAAGAACAGGCGCAAAAGCTTGTTGACGACGGAAAAATCAATCAGGCTGATTTGGACGCTATAAAAGCGGAATACGGCGCGAACTACTACACCTACACTCTTTACGATTCCGAATCTTACGTGCCTTTCAATGCAAATACGGCGGAAGACGGCGAAACCGGTTACGAATATAACGCTTCCGACTTCGGCGAAGTGCTTGCTTACTTCACATGCGAAGACGAGGAACAAAATTCCATAAACGTATTCGCGGATTACTCTGCGGTTGACCAAAGCATAAGCCTTGGCAGCGCTTCCGACGACGGCGAAGACGGCGACGAGGAAGAAGACAGTATGTCCGGCGACGTTTGGCTTTACGTTTCCTCCATTGTTCTCGTAGTTGTGCTCCTTGCAACTCTTGCGGCAATTCTTATTAAAGATATGCTGAAGAAAAAACGCGCAAGCAAAGGCTCTAAACAGAGAAACAAAAACGTTTACCGTCAGCGCGACCGCTATATCAAAAAACTTCACCTTGTAAAGAATGAGGAAGAACCCGAAACGGAACAACCCGCAGAAAACAGCGACGTTCCCGCAGAACAGCCCTTAACCGATACAACCGTTGAAGAAAGCACGGAACAAACCGAAAACGTTGAACCCGCACAGGAAGACGCTCCATCCGAACAACCCGAAGAGCCCTCCGCTCCCGCGGAAACCGACTCCGAAGAAAGCAACGAAAACGGCGAAAACCAATAATTAAAACAAAAAACTCCCGCCCCGATTAGGGGGCGGGAGTTTTATTATTAAAACAAACTTCTGCTTTATATTAAATTCTCAAGCCTTTGGGCAAATGATTTTTTGCAACTCCGCCCGAAACTTTGCACCAGCCTATAGGATAATGTTTATAAGTGACCAAATTCCAGCCTTTTGCCGCATTATCCACGTTAAAGGTTAACCCGCGCAAATAATTCAAAGCCGTTTGTTCGTCAACGTCTATGCTTTGCGCCTCTTCCGCTTTCAAAATCATTGCAAGCCGATGCGAAGGTTCAAACCTCTTTCCGTCGGCGCTGTATCTGCCGAGAAATAAACCCGCGCCGCCGAATACTTTTTTCTTAGTCCAGCCTTCGCTGTCCGGTGCACCGTTACAGAACGAGTAAATATTTTGCCCGTAATCGGCATATGCGTTTTCTATTTTAATTTTTAACGTTTGCGCTTCCCACTCTCGGAATATTTTCAGCTTTTCGTTTTGCTTGCCGCCGCAAACGCTTTTAAGTTTTAAATCGTTGCGCACGCCTTCGTCTTTTTGCAAAACCGCACAAAAATGACCTTCTCCGCGCACTTCGTGCGGCATGAGTTTTTTCATACGGATAAGCTCGAAATTTTTACGGATTTTTAAAAAGTTTTCAATTTGTTCTTCGTCCTCTTCCGGCGCAAACGTGCATGTGGAATAAACAAGCCGTCCTCCCTCCGCAAGCATTTTATCTGCACAACAGAGAATCTGCGCTTGCCTTTCCGCACATAATTTTACGTTTCCAACGCTCCATTCGGGAATTGCATTGGGCTCTTTTTTGAACATACCCTCGCCTGAACAAGGCGCATCAACAAGAATTTTATCAAAATAGCCGTTGAACACTTCCGCCAAATCTTTCGGGTCGGCACAGGTGACTATGGCATTTTTTACTCCAAGCCTTTCAACGTTGCTTTTTAAAATATCGCAGCGTTCGCGGTTTATCTCGTTTAAAACGAGCACGCCCTTACCGTTCATATATTGAGCAATCTGAGTGCCCTTCCCTCCGGGGGCGGAACACAAATCAAGCACCCTTTCGCCCTCTTTCGCTTCAAGCTCCGGCACGGAGCACATAGCCGAAGGTTCCTGAACGTAATACAGCCCCGCCGCATGCGCGACCGTTTTACCCAAACTCTCCACGTCGGTATAAAAGCCGCAACGTTCCCAAGGCACGTTATCGCCAAGCGGCAAAGGCGATATTTCCTTAAACACATCGGGAGAAATTTTAAGCGTGTTTACCCTTACCGCGCGCGCGGGCGGCAATTGGTAACTTTTTAAAAAAGCGGCAAATCCGTTACCAAGCCGCTCTTTCATTCTTTTTATAAATTCTTCGGGCAAATCAACCATTTAAAAGCTCCGTTAATTCTTCCAAGCTTATAATATTTTTACCCGCTTTTTCCGCCCTTTTCGAACGATCTGTAATGTCGTTTTCAGGGCGGACATAAACGGCACACTCATCAACGTGTTGGGTATATTTGCCGCCTTGTTCGTATATTTTATCCACGAGCGAAACCGAAATTTCTATATTATCTTCTATCGCGCGGGAAAAATTGAATAGCTTTCCGCCGAGTTTTCCGCCTTTTTTATAACGCTTGCGCGTTAAATTATTGTAAAAAATTACTCTTGCGCGGCTACGGGCTTCCTTGACCGCGCGTTTATCGGATTTGTATTTTTTAAATCCTCCCGACTGCGGACGCATTACGTTATAATTTTCGGTTTTGCCGTTTGAAAAATTCAAAAGCTTCAAAAGCTCGTCGTATCCGCAATTATGCGCTTTGCACATAGCTTCCACAATGCGCATTGTTGCGTAAGCGTCGTCCACCGCGCGGTGAGGCGTAAAATCAACGCCAAGCTCTTCCGCAATATGTTCCAGACCGCATTGGTGAGAAAAATCGTTTTTAAACGACATAAACAAAAGCTGACTGTCCGCAAAAGAATACTTTAAAGCCGGCAATCTGAAACGTCTGCATTCCAAATTAAGATATTTAACGTCGTTTAAAACTGCATGCCCCAACACGCGGGTATCCTCGTCCTGCAAGAGCTCTTTTATGCGGGAATATATTTTAGGAAAGGCGGGCTGTTTTTTGAATTCTTCATATTCATACGGCAAAACGATACCCTTTTCGCCCTTTCTGTCTGTAAGTTCGAACTTTCCGCGGGGATTAATGAGGATATCTTCCTTTTCCAGAATATTGAATTTTTCGTCGCAGAGAACATATCCGAACACGCAGATTTTTGCATAAGTTTTATGCACTCCAGCGCACTCTATATCAAAAAACAACAGTTTCATTCCATACCCGATTATAACACACCAAAGCCGAAATATCAAATGCTGTATTGACTTTTACTTGCGTTTATAATATAATTTTGTTACTTATGAAAAAAGTTTTTACACTAATCACCCACGACGCGGCGGACACCGCGGATACGGAGATTCCAGAAGAAGTAGAGCTGTTCGGAACGGACAGCGGAAAATCTTTATATGAAATTATTAAACAAGCGAAAGGCAAATATACGGTTATTGCAGACTGCGATTTGATTTGCGAGCTTTCTCCCGATTTTTATAATGAATTAGACGGCGTAAACAGCGATATATTATTGTTTGACGGCGGATATTGCCATAAAACTTCTCTTCTTAAAAGCGTTCCGCAAAAACTTTGCTCAGATAAATTTACCGCGCAGACATACGCCTCGCTTTCCGCAAAAAGCATTGCAAAGCTCGATAAATTCAAGCCTTTTGAATTTTCGCCCGTCAAGGCGGAATATTCGGAAACCGACGAAGAAAATCTTTACGGAATTTTGGAAGAATTCAAAAAGGCAAAATCAAGGCTTACAAAAGACGTTTATTCCTTTACGCTCGATTTGATTTGCACAAAGCTTGTAAGCTTTTACACAGGCGCAATTCTTGCAATTAGGGCAGGCAAAATTCCTTGCGAGAGGCTTAAAAAATTCGACGAAAAGCTTAAGGAAAATATAGTTTTATATCTTACTTTGGATAAAAGGTTTACCGCCGCGGATTTGCCTAAGCTGAGAAAAAACAATTTTAAACCCGGATTTTTTACATATAACAAATTGAAAAAATTATAAAAATAATATCAAAGTTTGCCGCCGTACTTTTATTGTGCGACGGTAAAAAAAGCGCAATGGCGCGCAATAAAAATCGGCGAAAATTTCAACAAAGATAATTTGAAATGGATTTATAATATCGGAAATTACAAAATAATCCGTACGGACAGCGAAATAAAAAAGTAAAATTTTCACCATTCTGTCACCAAAAAAGGACGCATTTTTGCGTCCTTTTTGCATTTTTTTACTTTAAGCCGCTTGCGCGGATTGCTCCTCTTCCGGTTTTTCAACGCGCCTTTCAACGTAATCTTTTACGTATGATTCCGCGTTCATTCCTATCACTATGTTTGCAATTTCAAGAAGCACAAGTCCGATTATAAAACCAGCTATCACGTTGAGAATTAACGAAGCGACAAACACAAGCGCAAACCATAAAAAGCAAATGATTATATTTGTCAAAAGCAAAAGCCCGAGATTTTTCAATGTGACAACTTCTTTGAATTTTACTTTACCTGCGGCATGAACGGCGTACGCCTCGAACAGCGACAATCCGCCAAGCGACAAAAACGTAACAATTGAAGTAAAAACAATGCTCGGCACCCAGAGCGCGGTGAGCCAGGTATTGAGCAAAAATAAAAGCACCACAACCGCGCAATCCGCCAAAGATACAAGCAAAAATTTCCATAAGGCGCGTTTTGCGATGGTACGCCTTATAAGGAATTTAACAAGAAAATATCCCGCGACCGCGGCAATTGCCGCGCAAAAAATAATTACTACGATGCCCGCAGTAATCTGAGCTACGGCGGAATTTATAGAGTTGTTGATTTGTTGTGCATAAACCGTGTAATCGCCGCCGAAAAGCGAGTTTATGCTTTTATGTAACGTCAGTTCGAGCCATTCACGGGAAAACATTGTTTCAAGCGCTCCCGCCGCGTCCGCGCCCCAGTCAAGTTCTGTAATACAAATCCAAAGCCTTTCAAAAAGCTTATCTGGTTCTATCTGAATTTCGGTAATAACCCCGTTTATTTCCTCCGCCATTGTGTTAAAAGCGGTTGCGCAAACAGGCAAAAATACCGAAAACCCTATAATCAAGCCGAGAAACAGCGTGCCGAGCGGAGTAAAGAAATACTTAAGACAAATAAAATAATTTTTAATTCCGCGTTTTATCATAAGTATCCGACCGCCTTGATTTTATATTTAAATTATTAATCCGCACCCAGCATCGGATAAATGAAAAAGAACAAATCCGACGTAACCATTAACGTTTTATTATCCATAACCGTAAAGCAATAAACGCCTTTATCCGTTCGGATTGAAAAATGTGCGCTTACGGAATTATTTACTACGCCGCAAACCGCCCGTCGGACAACCTTTTTAACCAAAAGCGCCCTTTAATCATTGCGGTAACTGTAATATTCGCCCTCTTTTAAAAACGTATTAAAAGCTGTATCTGCTAAATTGTTTTTTAGCCGTTCAGGCTGTTTTTTACGTTTTGTACAAAATATATTTTTCTTATATGCTTACTTTTTCGGCGAAAGCTTTTCTTTGCCGCCCATATACGGACGAAGTACGGGGGGAATATAAACCGTGCCGTCTTCCTGTAAATGATTTTCAAGGAAAGCTATAAGCATTCTGGGAGGCGCGACGACCGTATTGTTAAGAGTGTGTACGAACTCGTTTTTGCCGTTTGCCGCTTTATATCTTATACCAAGACGTCTTGCCTGAGCGTCGGTAAGATTCGAACAGCTGCCGACTTCGAAATATTTTTTCTGGCGGGGACTCCACGCCTCTATATCGCAGCTTTTATACTTTAAATCAGCCAAATCCCCCGAACAGCAGATAAGCTGCCTTACGGGAATTTCCATAGAAACAAAGAGTTCAACCGTGTAATTCCAAAGCTTTTCATACCAGAAATCGCTTTCTTCGGGTTTGCAGAGAACAATCATTTCTTGTTTTTCAAACTGATGGATACGGTATATTCCCCTTTCTTCAAGTCCGTGCGCGCCCTTTTCTTTTCTGAAACAAGGCGAATACGAAGTAAGCGTTTGGGGCAGGGAGTTTTCCGACAGAATAGTACCCATAAATCTGCCTATCATAGAGTGTTCGGACGTGCCTATCAAATACAAATCCTCGCCCTCTATTTTATACATCATTCCGTCCATTTCCTCAAAAGACATAACGCCGGAAACGACGTCGCTCCTTATCATATACGGAGGTATGCAGTATGTGAAACCTTTATCAATCATAAAATCGCGGGCATAAGATAAAACTGCGGAGTGCAGCCGCGCGATATCTCCCGTGAGATAGTAAAATCCGTTTCCGCTGGTGCGCCTTGCGCTGTCCAAATCTATTCCGTCAAGACTTTCGAGAATATCCAGATGATAGGGAACTTCGAAAGGTTTTTCCTTATGTTCCAAAAACTTTTTGCCTTCTACGTTTTGGCTGTCGTCTTTGCCGAGCGGAACGTCGTCGGCAATTATGTTGGGGATAGCCATCATATCGGTTTTGAGTTTTGTTTCTATTTCCGCAGTTTTGGCTTCGATAACGGTTATGCGTTCGTTATTTGCCTTGGAAACGGCTTTCGCCGCCTCTGCCTCTTCTTTTTTGCCCTCTTTCATAAGCGCGCCTATCTGCTTTGCAAGCACGTTGCGCTGGGCGCGGAGGTTGTCGCCCTCTTGCTGAAGTTCGCGTTTTTGCTTATCGAGCGCAATTACTTCGTCTACAAGGGGAAGTTTTTTATCCTGAAATTTCTTTTTTATGTTCTCTTTGACAAGTTCGGGATTTTCGCGGATAAGATTGATATCTAACATATTTCGCCTCGGAAAATGGAATAAAACAATTATACTTAAAATAAATTCCAAAAGCAAATAAATAGCTTTCTTTTTCTTGAAAATGCGTTAAAAATATGGTATGATTAAAGTGAATAATTATTTTCGGTTGTATTATGAGCAAAATCATTTTTAAAGTAAACAAAAAGCCCGAAGAAGAAACCAAAAAAGTTGAAGCCGAACAGGCGCCCAAGGAAGAAGTTGCAGTAAGCTCCGCGCAGGACGCTGCCGCCGAGCCCGTGCAGATAGCGCTTTTTCCGCAAGACGAGGAAAAGCCAAACGCCGAGCCTGCCGCGGCAAATACGGAACAGCCTTTCGATAAGGAAAAGATTATAAAATATTTTAAATCCCACCCCAAAAAGGCTGTCAGCTCGAAAGTCGAAAGGTTTTCCCCCAAGCTCAACAAGGGTCTTTCCGCTGCGCAGGTTGAAACGAGGTTCAAGCAATTTCTTTTCAACGATACGAACAAAAAATATTCGCGTTCGTACGCAAGCATTTTTATAGGCAATATCTGCACGTTTTTCAACCTTTTGTGCCTTTTTGCGGCTATCGCATTGCTTGTTGCCAACACGCAGGGGATTTCAAACTATCTTGTTATTTTCATAACCACGGCTAATATAGTTTTAGGAATCATACAGGAAATCCGCTCGAAATTATCAATCGACAAGCTATCCATACTTGCGACGAACACGGCCAAGGTTATACGCGACGGAGAAACTATCGAAATACCAGTTCAGGAAATAGTTTTGGACGACGTTATTATACTTGATTTAGGCAGTCAGGTGCCCGCAGACGTAATACTTGCGGAAGGCACCGTGGAGGTAAACGAAAGCCTTTTGACGGGCGAATCGGTTGCGATTAAAAAACAAGTCGGCGATTTGCTTTATGCGGGCAGCTTTATTGCGAGCGGCAACGGAAAATTCCGCGTTGAAAAGGTCGGCAAAGAAACTTATCTTGAAAAGCTGACTTCAAAAGCTAAGAAATATAAGCGCCCCAATTCCGAGCTTATGAACTCCACAAAGCTCATAATCAAGATTGTATCGCTGCTTATTATACCGATTGCGATTGGTACTTTCTTCACCACTTTGAACAACATAAACCCCGCGGACGAGACTTATCAGAAAGTTGTTGCGGGCGTGTTGTCAAAAGACGTGAGCTATGCGATACAGCGGACGTGTACCGTTGTTATAGGAATGATACCTTCGGGTATGCTGCTTTTGACGAGTATTGCGCTTGCCGTTGGAATTATAAGGCTTTCGAAATCGCATACGCTTGTACAGGATATGTATTCGCTGGAAATGCTTGCGCGCGTAAACGTTTTGTGCCTTGACAAAACCGGAACGATTACCGACGGCAGAATGAGAGTTAACGACACGGTTATTTTAAACACCGTTGGCGATTTGGCTTTAAACGACATAATGGGCAGTATGTTGCGCGAACTTGACGGCAACAACCAGACTTCTATCGCGCTTTATAACCACTTCGGTTATAACGACAAATTTTCCGCAACGGCGAAAATTCCGTTTTCTTCGAAGAGAAAGCTTTCCGCGGTTACGTTTGACGAGGGCGGAACGTTTGCAATGGGCGCGCCCGAGTTCGTATTGAAGCCCTATCCCGCAAAAGTTGAAAAGATAGTCAAACAATATGCGCAGATGGGCTTGCGCGTTATAGTGCTTGCGCATTCCCCCGCCCCCATTGTCGGCGAAAAGCTCCCTGCGGTTATGAAACCGCTTGCGATAATTTCGATTGCCGACAACGTGCGCGACGACGCGGTTGAGACAATAAAGTGGTTTAAGGAAAACGACGTAAACGTTAAAGTAATTTCGGGCGACAACCCCATAACCGTTTCGGAAGTGGCAAAGCGCGCGGGAATCGCAAACGCAGACAAATTTATTTCGCTTGACGGACTTAACGACAAGGAAGTTGAAAACGTAGCAAACAAGTATACGGTTTTCGGGCGGGTTTCACCCGAACAAAAGGCAATTTTGGTGCGTTCGATTAAATCCCAGGGCAACACCGTTGCAATGACTGGCGACGGCGTAAACGATATACTTGCGCTGAAAGAGGCCGATTGCGCGATTTCCGTTGCGTCGGGCAGCGAGGCGGCGAGAAACGTATCGCACCTTGTTCTTATGGACAACAACTTCAATTCGATGCCGAAAGTAGTTGCCGAGGGCAGACGAGTTATAAACAACATTAAGAACTCGTCTTCGCTTTATTTAATGAAAACGCTGTTTACGGCTATTCTCGCTTTCCTTTGCATATGTATGGGCAAACCTTATTTGTTTATGCCGCAGAATATGCTGTTGCTGGAAACGGCGATTATAGCTGTGCCTTCCTTCTTTATATCGTTGCAGCCCAACAAAGAGCGCGTACAAGGCAAGTTTATCGCCCACGTTATGAGCGGAGCTTTTTCCGGCGCGCTATTGATGATAGCCTGCACTATGGCGATGTATCTTACGAACGTGATACAGCCAGAGGAATTCGGTTCTCATTATCTTGCAATGTGTATGATTGCAATGACGTTTTCGGGATTTGTTATGGTGTTCAGAATATGCCAGCCGTTCAACGTGTTCCGAGCCACGCTGTGCCTTGCGGTTCTGGGGCTTTGCATAATGTGTTATACCGTTCCGTTTATTACCGAAAATCTGCTGTATAAGGGCTGGATGGATTTGCTTGACGGATTCGACTATGCGAAGATACTGACCATCGTGGTTGTTATAGAGGCCGCGTTCCCCGTATCGAGCTGGCTGATAGAGCTTATGCATATTCTTATGCCCTCCACCAACAAAAAGAAACTGCAACAACAGCAACAAAAATAAGATAACAATAAAACTCCCGACGGCTCATAAAGCCGTCGGGAGTTTTTATTTCGTTTGATTTTATTCGTTTTCGGTTTCAGCCAAATCTTCCGCGGTAGCTTCTTCGGGAGCCGCCGTTTCCGCTTCGTCGTCGCGCTCGGTTACCGCAACTGTTGCCACCGCGCCGTCTTTGAGGCGCATAAGCCTTACGCCGCGGGCGCTTCTTCCTATGCAGGAAATATCCGAACAGTGCATTCTGATTATCGTTCCGCCGTCCGATATAATCATTATATCGTCTTCTGCGGTAACTTGTTTAAGATTGATAAGGTTGCCCGTTATTTCGTTGAACGTGCCCGCTTTTATGCCTTTGCCCGCTCTGCCTTGAACGCGGTAATCTTCAATCTTGCTGCGTTTGCCGTAGCCGCCCGTTGTGACGGTTAATACGTCTTTACTTTCGTCTACAACGAGCATATCGACGAGGGCGTCGTCTTCGCCGAGTTTCATTGCCTTTACGCCGGCGGTATCTCTGCCCATAGAGCGGACGTTGCTTTCGCCGAAGCGGATACATTTACCGCCTTTGGAGGCAATCATAAGCTCGTCGCTGCCGGTTGTGAACTGGACGGAAATCAGAGTATCGTCGTCGTTGAGTTTGATAGCGATTTTGCCGTTTTTGTTTATGCGGGCGAACTCTTCCAGTTTGGTCTTTTTAATAAGTCCGCCGCGGGTTGCAAAGGCAATAAAGCCTTCGGCATCCTCTTTTACGGGGATAATTGTAGTAATTTTTTCGTCCTGTGCAATCTGTACAAGATTTACGATTGCCCTACCGCGCGCCGTGCGTGCGGCTTCGGGGATTTCGTATGTTTTTATTCTGTAAACTCTTCCTCGGTCGCTGAACAACAGAAGATAATCGTGCGAAGAGCATACGAACATTTTTTCAACGAAGTCTTCTTCTTTGGGGCGGTGCGCCGTAATTCCTTTGCCGCCGCGGTTCTGTGCGTGATATTCGGATACGGGAAGCCTTTTAACGTAGCCGCTGTGCGTCATCGAAACGACGACCTGTTCTACGGGGATTAAATCTTCGTCCTCTATCTCTCCGCTGAAATCAACGGCTATTTCCGTTCTTCTTTCCGAGGGATATTTGCGCTTTATTTCCAGCAGGTCGTTTTTGATAATTTCGAGAACGCGGCTTTCGTTTGCGAGGATATCTTTGTAATCGGCGATAGCCGCTTCAAGATTTGACAGTTCGTCGTTGAGTTTATCCACTTCGAGGTGGGAAATTCTGAAAAGGCGCATTTCCGCAACGGCGTTTGCCTGCCTTTCGTCGAGGACGAAGTTAGCCATTAACTGCTGTACGCAGTCGGTTTTATCTTTTGAGTTTTTACAGACTTCCACAACCTCGTTTATGCTTGCCTGAGCGATTACAAGTCCGCGCAAGATGTGGGCGCGCTCTTCCGTTTTGTTTAAATCGTATTTTGTTCTGCGTATTACAACGTCTTTCTGATGTTCGAGGTAGTAATACAGACATTCTTTGAGGTTTAAGACTTTGGGCGTGCCGTCTACGAGGGCGAGCATTATTATTCCGTCGGAAACCTGCAGATTGGTATGCTTGTATAAAAGATTTAAAACGACCTGAGCGTTTGCGTCTTTTTTTATTTCTATTACGATACGCATACCGTCGCGGTCGGATTCTTCGCGGATATCGGAAATTCCTTCGAGCTTTTTGTTTTTGACGAGGTCTGCTATATTTTCAACAAGCCTTGCCTTATTTACCTGATAGGGAATTTCGGTTACGATAATGCGCGTACGGGTTTGCGAACCGCTTTGGTATTCTTCTATTTCGCAGCGCGAGCGGATAATTATGCTGCCGCGCCCCGTTCTGTAAGCCTTTTTGATTCCGCTTCTGCCCATTATCAGCGCACCCGTGGGGAAGTCGGGAGCAACGATGTATTCCATAAGACCGTCTACGTCGATTTCGGGGTTATCTATAAGCGCGATAACGCCGTCTATACATTCCGCAAGGTTATGGGGCGGGATATTCGTAGCCATGCCGACGGCGATACCGTCGGAACCGTTTACGAGCATATTGGGGAAACGCGACGGCAATACCGACGGCTGCAAGCCCGTATCGTCGAACGTGGGATAGAAATCAACCGTTTCTTTATCCAAATCGCGGAGCATTTCGGAGGAGAGCCTTGACATTCTCGCTTCGGTATACCTCATTGCGGCGGCGGGGTCGCCGTCTACCGAGCCGAAGTTTCCGTGACCGTCTACAAGGGGGAAGTTAATAGAGAAATCCTGCGCAAGCCTTACAAGCGCGTCGTAAACGGAGCTGTCTCCGTGGGGGTGGTATTTACCCAAACAATCACCGACGATACGCGCGCATTTTCTGAAAGGCTTATCGTAGGTTAAACCAAGCTCGTGCATCGAATACAGTATTCTGCGGTGAACGGGTTTTAAACCGTCTCTTACGTCGGGAATCGCACGCGAAACGTTAACCGCCATAGCATAAGCTATAAACGATTTTTTAAGTTCTTCGTCCACTTCTCTGTCGAGAAGTTTGGTCATTTCAAGCGTGCGTTTAAATTCTTCGGTCAGCTCGGGGCTGCTGTTTTGCTTTTTTGCCACTTCGCTTTTCTCCTTATATGTCTAATTCGGCAACGAGCTTTGCGTTGTCTTCTATAAACTGTCGTCTGAGTTCGGGCTGTTCACCCATCAAAAGGGAGAAAAGCCTGTCCGCTTCGACCGCGTCTTCGACTTTCATTCTGACAAGAGTGCGCCTTGCGGGGTCCATTGTGGTTTCCCAAAGCTGTTCTTTATCCATTTCGCCGAGACCTTTATAGCGCTGAAGTTCGAATTTGCCGCCGTGCTGCGCCCTGAATTCTTCAAGCGCCTTGTCGTCGTAAAGGTAAGTTGAAGGTATTCCCTTGCCAAAAGCCTTGTAAAGTGGCGGCTGAGCCGCGTAAACGTGACCGTTTTCAACGAGCGGGCGCATATAGCGGTAAAAGAAAGTCAGAAGTAAAATTCTTATGTGCGAACCGTCTACGTCCGCGTCGGTCATTATTATGATACGGTCGTAACGGAGTTTGCTTTCGTCAAAGTTTTCTTGTATTCCGCAGCCGAAAGCGGTTATCATCGCTTTGATTTCTTCGTTTTCAAGCACGCGGTTTATGCGCACTTTTTCAACGTTGAGAATTTTTCCGCGGAGGGGAAGTATTGCCTGAAAACGTCTGTCGCGCCCTTGTTTTGCCGTTCCGCCCGCCGAGTCGCCCTCTACGATATAAATTTCGCAGAGTTCGGAGCGTTTATCGGAACAATCCGCAAGCTTGCCGGGAAGTTTGGTGCTTTCGAGAACGCCTTTGCGGTGCGTTTCTTCCCTTGCAAGCCTTGCCGCCTCCCTTGCGCGCTGAGCGGTTAAACAGCGCATTATAAGCTCTTTTGTTTCGGAGGGATGTTCTTCGAGATAAGTGCCGAATTTATCGGTTACCGCCTTTTGCACAAACCCGCGCACGTAAGTTGAACAAAGCTTTGCTTTTGTCTGGCTTTCATACTGCGCGTCGGCAATCTTGACCGAAACAACCGCCGTAATACCTTCCCGCACGTCGTCGCCGGAAAGCTTTTCGTTTTCCTTTATAATATTGAGCCTTTTACCCGCGTCGTTTATAACCTTTGTTAACGCGGCTTTAAAGCCGTCGAGATGAGTTCCTCCGTCGGGCTGGCGGATATTGTTGGAGAAGGGGAAAATCTGTTCGGAATAGCTGTCGTTATATTGGATTGCAACTTCCAGAAATCTGTCGTCGCCCTCGAAATCCTCAAAGTATACGGGCTTTTCAAACAAAACGTTTTTGCCCTTGTTGATATCTTCGATAAAGTGGACTACGCCGCCTTCGTAACAGAAGCTGTCGCTCCTTTCCTTTTCCCCGCGGAAATCCGTGAGAGTGAGTTTAAGACCTTTGTTAAGATAAGAAAGCTCGCGGAGAAGAGTTTTTAAAGTATCGTAATTGAAATCCACCGTTTCAAGCATTGTGGGGTCGGGGTGGAAAATAATCGTGGTGCCCGTTTTATCGGTGTCGCCTACGATTTTGAGAGGTTCTTCGGGAACGCCGCAATGATAGACCTGACGGAAGATATGTCCGTTTTGGCTGACCTCCGCGATTAAAGTATCGGAAAGCGCGTTAACGCACGATACGCCGACGCCGTGCAGACCGGACGAAATTTTATAGCCGCCAGCCTTGTTTCCGCCGCCGAACTTTCCGCCCGCATTGAGGTTGGTAAGCGCAAGTTCTACGCCGCTTATTCCCGCGTCTTTATTTATACCCGTGGGAATACCGCGCCCGTTGTCTTTTATGGAACAAGAGCCGTCTTTAAGAATGGCGACTTCTATTGTATCGCAATAGCCCGCCAGAGCTTCGTCGATTGAGTTATCGATAACTTCGCGCACCAAAGTGTGAAGCCCCTTTTCGTCGGTAGGTCCGATATACATACCGGGGTGCTCGCGCACAGGTTCAAGACCTTTGAGAGCGCGGAGCGAGTTGGCGTCGTAACTGTTTTCTATTTTTTCAGGCATATGAAAGCCCCCTTTTACAAGTTTTTTGCATCGCGCCTAAAGAGCGCGCTTTTATACTTTTTTATTATACCATATTATATAATGGATTGCAACCTTTAAAGAGAAATTTTATTGTTCGAGGCATTATTTGTAAAGTTTTACAATGGTTTAGAACAGTAGATTAACTGTTTTAAACTGTTTTTTTTTATTGTTCAAATACACGGGCGGCGGCATTACGCAAAGGACGGAATTATGGAAAAGAAACAGAAACTTTACCCCTTTAACGCAGAAAAACACGCACACGACGTTGATTTTAGGCGTATGCGTTGTAAAAATGAACTTTACGAATTGGGTATGGACGAAAATCACCCCTATTCGGCTGAACTTGAAAAGGCTCTTGAAACACTTGAAGAACAGCTTGACGAACTTATGGGCTATTTAACTTTTGGTGGTGTCGTTTGGCTTTCAGGACGATTATATGGGCTTGCACAAGAAAGTGTTGCTTGGGCGGCAATGCACAGGCATTAAGGGGGTATCGAAATGACGGTTAAAGAATTTTGGCATTTGAAATACGGAACGGTTGTATCTGACGAAACTATTATCCCCTCTTGCTGTGGTAATTCAGTTTGGGGGTGGCGAGGTAAGGTTGTTAAGCGTGAGGTTATTGACGAGTGTGCAGGTTTTGTGATTACAAAATCAAAATCTTACGATATTAAAACAGGGCGCAAACTTCTTGAAATAACTTTTGAGTGCGATAACGGTGAATATCGTTACTGCAATACAAGTCAAGATTTAAGCAATTTAAAAATTGTACAAACGAGGTAATGAAAATGAAAAACGGAACGGAAAAGTATATTGATACGGTCAAGTACCTTGTAAAACTGTACGACTATTGCAACGTAAAGTTATTCGGTGGCGAACTAACCCGCCCCGTCATAACGGTACAGCGCGACGAGCGCAACAAAACAAACGGTTGGTGGTCGGTTAAAAAGGTTTGGAAAGAGAACGACAAGGACGAGGGCGAACACGAACTGAATATGACAGCGCAACAGCTTAACCTCCCTATCAATCAAATAGCGGCAACAATGATACACGAAATGTGCCATCAGTACGCAAGCGTTCATAATATGCAAGACACTTCTCGCGCGGGCAACTATCATAACAAACTTTACAAGAAAATTGCGGAAACGCACGGCTTGACGGTTGAATGTGTACAAACTATCGGTTGGTCGCACACGGAACTTACAGACGAAACGGCGGCACTTATAGCGGAATTTGTCAAGGACAACCCCGACAACGTTATATACCGCTTGCCCGTAATGAAAGGTCAATGCGTTAAGACTTCAAGCACACGCAAGTATATATGCTCCGTATGCGGCAATTCGGTACGCGCGACAAAAGAAGTACGGATAATGTGCGTTGACTGTAACGAACTTATGCAAGAGGACTAAAAAGCGAGGTGAAAATATGAGAAAGTATAAAATTACTGCCCGTGTTGGGTTAGATACATACAGCGCAATAGTTGAGGCGAAAAATGCCTATGAGGCAAACGATAAAGCGGTGTCAATGGGTCATAAATTGTCTAACTTTGGCGAGGGTCGATTTTTACAGGGCGTTACTGTGAAAGCTATAAAATCAAAGCGCAAATAAAGCCCATACCCGCGCCGTTACTCCTTGCGGCGCAAACAATAAGCGGGGCAACCTCCACCCCGCTATTATCGGGAAACGCAAGCGCGAAACAGATGGAAAAGTTTGTTAAGGCGGTGCAAATCCGCCACTCCCCGACCATACCCGCAAGGGTAAATAAAAATACGCGTACCGTATGCGACAAGCGGTAAAGGAAAATATCAAATGGCAAACGAAAAGAACGTAAAGGCAACTGAAAGCACGGAAAGCACGACCACGGCGGCGGAAGTAACGACGGCAACGCCCGAAAAGCGGCTTATTGTGGAACGTGAAAAATTCACAGCAAAAGACGGGCGCGAAATGTGGGGCTATGCCGTAAAGGGCAAAGGCGTAAACGGGCGCGAAACAAAGGTTGATTTCAACGCATACGACCAAGGCGGTTACGAAGTTTTGGATATGGTTTTTGACATCAAGCCCACCGCCGAATTGCAAATGCACGACGAAAGTATGACGGACGGCGAAACGGGCGAAATTCGTACTTATACGGTTTACGAAGTTGCAAACACCGACGCGGACGGCGACGAGCTTAAATGCCGCATAAAGCCCGCCCGCGACAGCGACAAATCAATACTTGCCTATCTGCTTAAAAAGTTAAACAGACAAGCGAACGCCGCAAAATCGGCATAATTGAAAGTACACTTTCAAAAACTGCATTGTGCATAACCCGAAAAGATACACAGAAACGGCGGGCATTAGTTGTAACACGGCGGTAAGCTGTGGATAACTTTTGCCCGCTTTTCTTTTAAGCGAAAAGGCAAAACAAACGGACTACTTCCCTTTATTAGCCTTTTAAGGTCGGAAACCCTCTCCCGCTATTCTGCGCGAATAATAGCGCGGGGTGAGAAACGAGTGCGCGGCGCAGGCAAGCCGTTTCGAGGGTGCGAAAAGTGTAAACCTTTTGGCAGCCCTCAAAATTCGCGCAACGGAAAAGAAAGATTAAGAGGTAACGAAAAATGAAAAACTTTATCGAAGTAACGAACTACGACGGCGGTATGACGGTATTAGTACCTATCGGAAAGATAACGGGAATTGTATGCGACGGCGACGGTAGCGTGTTTATTGAAATGGGAATGGACAAGAACGACACTTCGTCGGGTATTCTTGTAACCGAGAGTTACGACGAAATCAAAGACAAATTAAAAGAAAGCGAGGAATAACGACAATGTTCGGAAAGAAAAAGCAAACGGTAAATGACTTCGACGAAAAGATAAAAGCGGCGAAATACGAGCGCATTTATCAGTCTTTGAAAGACATTTTGAAAATCGAAATAAAAGCGCAAGGCAAGGACGAAATCGACTATGCGGCAACGTGTAGCGCGATTAAAACGAAAGCCCGTCTTGCTATCGACTTTGTAGCCGACCTTGACAAGAACGGCAATGACGAAAATTAAAAGGATGGTGTAAATATGGCAACACTTATTGAAACAAAGAACGGCAAAAAGGTTGTACTACTCAACCCCGCCGAGCGCGGCAAACGCTATTCCCGCGAATTGGCGAACGGCAGAAAACACGACGGCACACCGCTGACCGATACTGAGGCGGCGTTCCGTATGGGCGTATTAAACGAACGTAAAACGCAGGCAAAAATTTATAACAAGAAAAACGGCTTGAAAAGTAAAGCAAAGAAAAATAAAAAGGTAACAGCCGCTAATCGGTACGCGGACAGAGGTCGCCCGCAAGACGACCACGGCGGCGGTTGGTATTATTAAGCGAGGTAAAAGAAAATGAACGAATTAAAAAGACATAAAAAAAGCGATAAAATCAAGTGGATAATCACGGCAACTTGTATTGTTCTATTATTCGTTATGGTTGCAGGGTTGTGTATGCAAATGTTTGTAAAGGACGACAAGTACAAACCGTCTGAATGGTTTAAACCTGATACTGAGCAAACACAACCTGAAAAAGAAAATGAAATTGAAACGGCGACTTGCGCCGTTTCTAACTATAAGGCAAAAACTATGACAACGGAAGCCGTAGCCACAAGCAACGAAACGTGGTCAAGTTTAGGCGTAACCTTGTCGGAGAGCGAAGTAACAAATTTACAAGTTGTTCTTGGTGATTTTTTCGCTTATATAGGCAGTACGACAGACTCCGTTTCGTCGGCTATCGTTAAAAATAATATTAACGATACTGAATTAACGGGTGTTTTAGCAATTCAAAATGAATTTGGTTCAGCAATGTTTGTGACTATGTGCATTATACTGTTGCCCAAATATAATGTATTTGAAGATTTACCTCATTACGGATTTGAAAATGTGGTTTTAAAATACAAGGGAGAAGTAGTTAATGTTAATACTGCACATACTAATTATTATCCGAAAGATTTTAATCTTTATATGTTTCCGCTTACCAGTTTAAACCCTACTGTATTAGGCTCTAACTTATCCATAGAATATTCACTTGTTGAGGTAGAAAAGCCTATTCCTTTACCTCCAAATCCTGTAAAAGAGGGATATACGTTCGTCGGTTGGTATTTTGACGAAGCCTTTACTCAAAAATACGACGGAAGCCCCATATATTCGGATACCCGACTTTATGCAAAGTTTGAAATAAACCGTTACGCAGTTGTTTTTAATACAGACGGCGGAAATACGGTAGAAAACCAAATCGTGGAATGGAATAAATCGGCAACGCTAACTACTCCCACACGAGAGGGATATATTTTTAAAGGTTGGTTTATGTCCAACGGAACGGAATACACAAACCAACCGATAAAGGAAAATATAACGCTTACAGCACGTTGGGAAATTATTATGTGTACTGTTACGTTTTATGTTGACGGTGAAGTATACGCCACTAAATCAGTTGAATACGGCACGTCGCTTATAAAAATGGTTGAAAGCGCAAGCGAATTGAACTTAATCGTAACGGCTGTTCGTTCGGCTAATGGCGATATTGACAGTACGATATTGACAAACGCAGTCGTAACAGACAACAGCCTTGAATTTGTATCCGAAGTGCTTACGGGAACTGACAAGGTAATAAACACTGTTAATCGAAACAAATGGCAGATAGTCGGCGGAGTTGTGGGCGGAGTTGCGCTCATTGCCGTAGTTGCAGGTATTGTCGGCGGAACAAAACCCAGAAAGCGTTAAGGCGGTGCGTTATGAAAAGGACAAACACGGCAATATCCGTTTTTGTACGTATATGTTTAGCCGTATTGCTGTTTATTCTGCTTGCCGGTATATTGGCTTTGACCTTTACATATGTGGGAAACGGACAACGTAACTTTTACGTTAAATATTCTAACGAAGTAATAATAAGCGAGAAAAAAGGCGTTGAACTCTCGAAAGACAGTTTTTCTGTATTCTACTGCGGTACATTGACGGGGCAAAAAATAGATTATGACGTGCAAGTATTTTTGAATGTAAAAAACGTTGAAAATTTTGATTTTTCGGTGGACGAAAATAGGAAAAATTTTAAAAGCGATTTAACCGAATACAACTGCGCTGAATTGTTTAATGTTGCAAAGTTTGCTAATTGTTTTATTCTTTTCATTCCGAACGATTTAACCGTTGAAAAGGTTATACAGTCCAAATATCCCGAAAAGAAAATAACAGGCATACCACCTGTAAATCTTGATATGAAAGACAGTTTTATTTTAACAATAACGGACGGCGTTGAAAAGTTAAAAACGCAAATATATTTTTGTTAGGCGGTGAACTTATGCAAAACAGTAAGATTTTAAAACGAATAATATACACAATCATAGCGGCGTTATTGTGTGTTGTGGCGGTAATATACGGGCAATTAAATTCGTCCGCTTTTGCCGATACTACGGACGGTGTTCGCGCGGCATATGAAAACACAAACGTGTGGGATAATCTGCAAGGCTCTACTATCGGCGGCAATACTTTTAATATCGAAGATTATCCGCATAACGAAAACGGCAAGCCGCAAATCCTTTCTTTTGTTGAATTCTGTTACTCCTGCTATTCGGACAAGCAAGACGATTTCGGGCTGTATGTGTATGTATACAATCCGCAGGATATTGCTTTTGATACGAATACCGAACGCAACAAAATTCAATTCCGTTGCGGTAATTTGCAATCGGCAAAATACACTTTGGAATTTCTCAATTATTCCAAAGCGGCAGGCTATGAGGGGCGATTTTATAAATTCAAAATACTGTTAAGTCAGACTGAAAATCGAAATATCTTAAAATCGTTAAACGAAAATAGCCGTGTTTATGAAATAACCGAAATTGAATTAGTTGTTAAAGGCAGCGTGACTGCTTACCCTTGCGGTGCAAAATACACTTATTCGGGCTATGTTAAAGGCTACGGCTCTGAACTTGCGGAAAGCGATACGTTAAGTTGTATTGTGGACGGCTTTGACAAGTGTATTGATTTAAACGTAAAACATACCTATTACCGTCCGCAGGGCGATTATTATAACGGCGAACAATCTCAATTAAACAGTTGCTATTTCCGTGTACCTAATAAGTATTTTGAAGATTACGGCGAACTTTCAAAAATTATTTGCGAGTGGTACGAATATTTTACAAAACCTATTCTTGTTACGGAAGATAGTTACACGTTCAATAAAATAAACGCTCTGCACGGTGCGGATACGGATACCCTTTCGGACGATATGTATTTTTTATTCAACGTATTTTGGGAAAATGCAAAATCGTCTTGGTTTACCAAATCGGGCATATCTGATTGGACTTCTAACTATGGTTATGAAGTCGGCGATACATATCATTGGGGTTTTTTGTGGTTGAACGGTACGGAAGTTGTACACGAAGATTTTAGCAATTTTGCGGCGGTATTTTATACGGGTGGCAAAGATTGCGAAGATTATGAAGTTGACGGCAATGTTTTAAAGGATAAGCTGTTAAATAATAGTAAATATCTTGGCGGCGAACTTCTTAATGACAGGTATAGCAAATATCTGTTTGAGGACTACGTTCAGAACGGTTACGAATACGGTTTTAATCATAAAGAAATAAACGCTGACGATATGCAAGACGTATTTTGGCACGTTACGACAAAAGACTTTTGGCAAACAGCTTTTAGCGGCAATTTCAACGTGGAAACTATCTACGACAGCAAAAAGGCGATAGAGGTTTTAACGGACAGCGATTTGACGGGTAGCAACAGCGAAATTGCGGGAAGTCTTTACATAAACGAAAAAGACGTGCAAAGCCTTAAAGACGAACACGCAAAAGCAAAAACAAACGGCGAAAAAGTTGTACTTTTCAGATATAGTTCTACTCAATATATGTCTGCCCCGTGTACTTCTACTTATTGCCGTAAAGCCGATATTGACGGCGGTGAAACACTTGTAAAAACAAACTGCGAGAATTGGGGCAAAAGCGAATTTAACGCTTATGTATCGCAAGAAACGGTTTACCTTGACTTTGATATAATTTCGCTTTGGTTTACCTCTGACGGCGTAGAAACGGAAATACCCGTTGTACATACCCCTACGGATATAATTTCGGGGCTTATTCCACCGCTCAAAGAAGATTATCATAATCAAAAATATAAAAGCATCTTATCAATAATCTTTGCGGTTGTTGCAGTAATAATTTTAATTGCTTTAATATTTTTTGCGATTAAATATCTGTTCCCTCGTAAAACCGTTGTGCAGATAGTTGAGAAAAAGAAAAAGGAATAACCGAAATGTTTATTTTGAAATGGATATTTAAAATAGTCGGCTTTGTAGTCGGGTTTTCAATTCTTGCCTTTTTCGTTTGGCTCGGCGTTAATATCGGTTAATGGTTAGGACTAATTCAATAATTGAGGTAAAAGCAATGGCAAAAAGAAAAATTAACACGCAAAAACCGCCCCGTAAAAATGGGGCGGGAAATATTAAAAGTATAAAGCATATTGAGATTGAAACGGACTTTGTTCCCGTGCAGATAAAAGACCATAAGGACTATAACGGCGGTCATCCACACGCAATTATGGACGATATAGACGATAAACACGTTTCGGTAGGTTTTTCGACACAAAAGAAAAAAGGCAAAAATGGTGGCAATAATTATACTATGGAAAAAAGTCCGCTTAATGACGGAAAACATTCTTATATGCGCCGACAAGCGATAGTTGCCCCTACTACTGAATACGAAAAACCGCGACAAGGGGCAATGACACCAAAAGATTATGAA
This sequence comes from uncultured Christensenella sp., assembly GCA_910577375.1. Taxonomy (GTDB): domain Bacteria; phylum Bacillota; class Clostridia; order Christensenellales; family Borkfalkiaceae; genus Coproplasma. Next base: position 17,200 of record CAJTLT010000001.1, on the reverse strand, counting down.
CGGGCTAAACAATATGCAGAAAAGGCAAAACAAAAATACATAGACCGCAAAAACGGTAAAAAAAAGTAGCGGCTGCCAAACACTCAAAGAGTATTAGCCCCGTTCCGTTTGGAACTGTCGCTACATTTAGTAGTTTATCATAGGGCGCGGCAAAAGTCAAATAATTTTACAACGAATACGAAAATTGAAAGTGTACTTTCAAAAAGGACGGTAACGACAATGAACGAATTAGCAAGATTAACGCAAGGCGAATACGAATACTTATTAAACCGTTTGGCGGGTGCAATACAAACGCAACGGCGATTTATTGAAATTGAGGACGTGATACGTAGAACGGACGGAAGTCGTACGTGTTATAGGGTAAAACGGAAAGGTGTTTATTATTCGTATATGATAGAGGAACGCTCGGACTTGAAAGGCAAACGCACATTTTTGAATTTGGGGTTTGTGATATGAAAACGCTTAAACGGTTACTGTGGGTACTGCTCGGAATATTGGTTTTAGCGGTTATCGGTTACTTTATTTATACGGCGGTGCAGATATGAGAACGGCAACGAACGGAAAGAAACGGTTTGACTACCGTCATATAATTTGCGTAAGCATTACGCTTGCTTTTATCCTTTGCGGCGTATTCCTCTATTCGGGTGCGCTCGGCAGGCTCATAGAGGGCGGGCGCGATTTCGGGCTTTCAGTAAGTTACTACTTTTGCGAGATATTCGGCATACAGCACAATATCACGCCGACAGTAAACGACTTGCCGAAAATACCCTTTTTCGACTTCACGCAAACGCCCGCGCCCTCTACCCCGTTGCCCGGTACTTGGATAGGCTTTCAAAGTAATTGGGTGCGTTATTGGCAACTGTGGGCGACAACGGATAACTTTACGGGTTATTTAGCGTTTCTCGGCGACAGCCTGTTTACGCTCTGTAAGGGGCTTATAATCATATTGCCGTTTGTGCTTGCCGTGTATGTCTTTTTAAAACAATACTTAAAAAAGGAAAACAACGATTACGACAAGGACAGCCGTCCGCTAAAAGCGTTTAAGTGGCTTACGGTTCATACATACCGCCCCGTCAAACAATGGCTTGCGGGGCTTTGGGCGTTCATAAAAGCACATAAACCGTATTGGGCGGTATGGCTGTGCTTGTGGCTGTTCTACTTCAATGCGTTTGCGATTATGCTTGAATTTTTGGCGTATTACTTTTACTTTGTCGTTTCGTTCGACTTGGTAAATATCTATCGTCAAGTGTACAAGCTGTGTCTTGATTTGTCCGTGCCGTTTACCGCTATTCCTGTGTGGGCGTGGGTAATAATCGGGCTTGTGCTGTTTGATATGTTCCGCAAGAAAATAGCGTATGCACGGCTCAATCATTACGAAATGCGCAACCGTGGGTTTATCAACGCCCGCCCTATCGTTTATATGGTCTGCGGCACTATGGGCAAGAAAAAGACAACGGCAATTACAGATATGGCACTTTCGCAAGAGGTAATGTTTCGTGACAAAGCGTTTGAAAAGATACTTGAAAACGACTTGAAATTCCCCGCCTTTCCGTGGTGCAATTTGGAAAACGAACTGCGGCGGGCTATGGAATATCACGAGGTTTACAATCTTGCGACAATACGGCAATTCATAGCGAAAAAGGCGGCAAGGTGGCAAAAGACACAAACGCGTGAACGACTGTTTAACTATGATTACGAGCGTTACGGGCTGACATACGACGATAAATTAAAGGTTGTAAACGTGTGGGAAATTATAGAGATTTACGCACAATTATACTTTATTTATATAATTCAATCGTCGCTCTTGATTGCAAATTATTCCGTTCGCGTGGACGGTGTGCTTGCAGATTTGGGGAACTTCCCTCTCTGGAACGCGGACTTTTTTAAACGTGATAGCCGTTTGATAGACAGTTATTCCCGCCACGCTCACATTTTGGACTTTGACAGTCTGCGGCTTGGGCGCAAGGTCATTGAAAACAACGTAAATGCGAATAACTTTGAATTTGGCGTTGTAGTAATTACAGAGGTCGGCAAGGAACGCGGAAACAGTCTTGAACTATCGGAAAAGAAAAAGAAAGACGACAGCGCAAATCAAAAGAACGATTTATTTAACAGTTGGCTTAAAATGGTGCGCCACTCTGCGACGGTAGATAATTTCCCGTTTGTGCGGGTAATAACGGACGAGCAACGCCCCGAAAGTTGGGGCGCAGATGCCCGCGACTTATGCGAAATAGTCCATATCCGCGAAAGCGGCGAAACGTGCCTTGCAATGCCTTTCTTCTCTCTTGCGGAATTGCTTTATAGTTGGCTGTTCGGCAAGTTTGCGGGGCTGTATTATCAATACCGCTTTGTGCGCTCGGATAACACTTTGCCTATGTACTTATTAAAAGCAATCACAGCGAAAATACATCACTACTATACACGCATATATAACCGCTTTGGGTATTGCCGTTTACGGGTGCAAGTGGAAAGCGGAACGCAGGACGGAACGCTTGACGAAAACAAGTATTACATAATGTCGAAAAAGATTTACAGCAAGCGTTTTTCTACGGACTGTTTTTCAGACTTCTTTACGGAAAAGGCGTTGCGCTCTTCCGTCGGCATTGACGATTTGCGCGAATACTTAACCGAAAAGGCAACGTTCGCGGAACTCGGACAGCAAAACAGTTACTTTATCAACGACCTATTAAGTGGTATGTGATTTAATTAATCTTGACAATATAAATTATGTGTTGTATAATTCTTAATAGCCATACAAAAAAGAAAGGAAATGCGTTTTTGGTGCGTTTCCTTTCGGGAACGCATTTTTTATTGTGAGGTGTTTAATATGGACTTTTTCCCCGATACTGAACTTGAAAGGCAATATGTAAATACTACCACAACTATTATAGTTGTCTTGGCTATCATTATTGTGGTTTTGGTTGCGGTTTTGATTACTCTGCTTATTGTGTATTTGAAAGCCCGCAAGCGATTACAGCAATTAGAATTACAGACTGTTGCACTGACAAGTACAAATTTATCTGATAACGAATTATACGTTATATCGGAATACCGAAAACTTGATACGCAAGGCAAAGAATTGGTAAATAACACAATTCAAACATTAAATTCAAAAAACAGATAATGATTAAGGAAAGGCGATTTGTTCGCCGCCTTTTTCGTATTTAGGGCTTTTGAAAGTACACTTTCAAAAACGGGGTTATCCTTTTAGATTGCAGAGGTAAAACAAAATGACGGTTACAGTAATACAAGTGCGCGGTTTTTCGTAGTACGATAGCAAAGACGAAAAGCAACCCAAAAGGGGCTATCCTTTTGAGTTGCTTTCGGCGGCGCGAAAGGACTGCGAAAAATGCGGACTGTCAAGCCTACCGTGGAATAAAAAGCCGTAGGCGGTTTATGCCGCGAAAGGGGCTTTACAGCCCGCAAGTAAACGACGATTAGAGAGGTAAACAACAATGAGTTATGCAAACTTAACGCCTATTGACGATATGTCGGGTTGCCCGTTCCCCTTTTTTGACGAGCCGCCCATATACAAGATATACAACGACGGCGGTCATTATATTGCAACACGCTGTGTGCGCAGTCAATTAAAACCCGTACCGCACAACAAAGAACGCACGGAAATTGACATACTGTTTGACAGCCTTTATACCGCCGCTATGCAAGACGGCTTGAAAGGCGACGAAATGACGGCGTATATAAAGGCGGGAATACTCTTGCTGTTTCCCAACTACCCCGCATTGGATAAGTACATAGCGGACAAAATCGAACGCAAGCAACACAATTTATATGCCCGTAAAAAACGCTTTCGCCGTAAGGCAAACCTTAATCGGTGGAATTACTTTGTAACTTTCACATACGACGACGGCAAGCACGACGAATACACGTTTCGCGCAAAATTGCGTAAATGCTTGTCAAACTTACATACGCGCCGCGGGTGGCGTTATATGGGCGTATTCGAGCGTGCGCCCGAAACGGGGCGGCTACACTTTCACGGGCTATTATACATACCCGACGGCGAACATATAGGAACGATAACGGAAAAGACAGATTACAGCACGGCACAAGGCAAAATGCAAACGACACACGAAAACGACTTTTTTCAAAAGGCTTTCGGACGAAACGACTTCGAGGAATTAAACGAAATGGAACTGAAACACGGACAAACGCTAAACTATTTATTAAAGTACATAGGTAAGACGGGCGAACGCATTGTTTACAGCAGAGGAATACCGACAGAAATATACCGCAAATTGAACGACGACGAAATAGTAACGGAAATGCAGGACTTCGGCACAAAGTATATACTTTTCGATAACGTGATAAGTTGGGAACGCGATATAATGCACTTCAAGCATAAGCAGATGTCAATTATAGACTTGATTTGCAACCCGCCACAGACAGCTTTAACGGCTTAAAGCGGTATAAAACACAATAGCGACGGTCTTACACCTATGGCTTTACATACGGTGTTTTTTGCGTTTGTCTGATAACCGAAAACAGTACGGTTACGCGCAGACAAAACGCTTTCACTTCCGCAAAACAAAAATAAAAGGCGGCATTTCGCAAGCGATTTAGCGCGAAAGCCGCCTTTTTTGTGTGCTGAAAGCGGTCTGTCGGTCGGTGCAACGCGACACCTTGTACCCGCCGCGCGTAGCGCGGCGGCTCGTATAGTACAAGGTGTCGCGTAATACTCTTTACTCTCAAATTAGGGGTTAAAAAGCCGTTTGAAATTCAAGCGGGAAACAACTATAATATAAACGAAAGGACGGTAACGACAATGAAACGGAAAGGAACGAAAGATTTAACGCTAACGCAACGGCGAAAAATTGAAGATTGGCTTGCGATAGGCGCAACGAAAAAACAGATAGCCGAAAAATTGGGCGTGTGTCTTGCTACTGTGTATAACGAACTTAAACGCGGCAGGACTGAACAGCGAAAAAAGCTGTACGACATATACGGCGATTTTAAAGGTTATAAAATTTATACGATTTACAGCGCAGATAAAGCGGAATACAATTACCGCCTTAATCAATCGGCACACGGTGCGCCCCTCAAAATCGGCAATGACTTTGAACTTGTGCGGGAAATTGAAATCCGTGTTATACGCGACAAAATAAGTCCGTGCGCCGCATTGGGCAGAATTAAGCGTGAAAAGGCTTGTCGTACCATAATCAGTAAAACAACGCTTTACCGCTATATCCGTGTGGGCTACATATTTGAACGTATCACAATGCAAGACGTGAAGTTGAAACCGAAACATTATCAAAAGTCAACTGTTAAACGTGCGCCGAAAGGAACAAGCATTGAGCAACGCCCCGTTGAAATATCCGCCCGTAACACGTTCGGACATTGGGAAATGGACTGTGTTATTGGCAAGCAAGGCACAAAGGAAACTATCCTTGCATTTACCGAGCGATTGACACGTTACGAAATAGTGTTTAAAATGCCCGACCATAAGGCGGCTACGGTTGTGCGCTATGTGAATAAACTTGAAAAACGTTACGGAAAGCAATTCCGTAAACTGTTTAAAAGTATAACAGTTGATAACGGCGTAGAGTTTAGCAACTTTGAGGGTTTGGAAAAGTCTATTTACGGCGGCAAGCGTACAAGCGTTTATTACTGCCACCCGTACACCTCTTGCGAACGCGGAAGTAACGAGCGGTTAAACCGTGAAATACGCCGACTAATACCGAAAGGCACAGACTTATCCACTATAAGCGACAAGCGTATTAAAGCGGTTGAAACGTGGGTAAACGACTATCCGCGCGAAATATTCGGTTATGCGACAAGTGCTGAACTGTTCAACGCTCATTTGCAAGCAATTTAATAATAATTGAAAGTGCGCTTTCAATAAACGAAACAAGCCGCCGAAAGACGGCTATTTTGCCGTACAGCAAAACGCCCCGCCGCCCCGTTTTTCTAACCCTTGCAAGGGTTAGAAAAATACAATACCCGCCGAAATATCACTTTCAACGGGTATTTTATTATACTGCAAAAAAATTTTTGAAAATCTAAAAAAATTCTATAAAATTACTTGACTTTTCAGTTCGAGGCATTATTTTAATTAAATTTCACAAGCTTTTTTTATGGAAAAATGTACCTTTTTAAACGATAACGAAACCAACCTTTTGGACAACTTTTTCGAATGCGGGAATTGCGGAAACCACGTTTGCAAAACGCAGGCGGAAATATGGAACAGAGTTTGCCCGCACTGCTTCGGAAAGCTTTACAGAATAAGCTGAAACGAACGCCCGCCGAAAATTCGGCGGGCGGTTCGTTTTTAAATTTACATATATTCTTTTTTGAGTTGTTCAAAACGCGATTTGTATTTTTCCGCTTGTTCCGCTTCCCCTTTGGCGGCAAAATATTCGTAACGGAGTTCCGTAAGCGCGATAAAGCCCGCGTCGTCTTCTTGTATCTGAGGAACGTTAAACAAAAGGTTTTCGTCAACCTCTTCAATGGGCTTTCCGTTCAAGACCTGAGCCTGCACCGTAAGAACCGCAAGCATAACCTTGCTATCGTCCGTTTTATTCAAAAGATTGTCGCAAATCAATCCGTCCGTTTTGCCGTTTGCAAACTGCACGGGCATTAAATTCATTAAAAAGAGATAAACGGACGCCGGCAAAAACAGCGCAAGCCAATCGGGAACGGCGTTTAACCACATAGCAAGCACGCCCAGCATAATAAAAAGCAAATTAATTAAAATTCCGCCCAAAGCGGTAATAAATACACGCGCTCTTAAACTTTTATCCGTTTTAGGAATAAGTTTGCAGCTTGACGAACCGAAAATTTTCAAACGCGGAACGGCTTTTATTTTGCAGATTGCGCCGAAAAGCATATGCCCGAGCTCGTGCGTTAAGCTTGAAAACGGCAACGCAAGCGCCATAGCCGCGTAAATTGCAAGCGCCCACGGTCCGTAACTCTTCCAATAAGAGTAGCCGAGAAGCCCCGCGAACACGAGCGCGCAGACAACAGATATAACGACGGTAAACCTTTTCATAGTTTGCCCTCTTTCAAGATAATAAAGCCTTCCAGATTATCGCTTTCGGAAACGGTTATTTTTTGGATTTTAAGCCTTTGCATAAGTCTTGCCAAAAGCAACGCGCCCCCGCCTATTATGTCCGCAGTTCTGCCCGTTACGGGAAACCTTTCAAGCACTTGTTCTTTTGTGAGAGAAAGCATTGTTTTTGCATAGGCTTCGACTTCTTCCGCAGAGAGAACCGTGCCGTGAACGATATTCGGGTCGTATTCGGTTAATCCTTGTTTTACTGCGGCGAGAGTGGTTGCCGTGCCGCTTACGCCGTACATATCATAATTTTGTGCGGTGAACCCGCCGTAATCTTGCAGTTTTTCTTCTATTGTTGTTTCAAGCTTTCGGATATCGTAGGCGCACAAATCGTTTAAACGCACCGTTCCGATATCCGCGCTTTTTGCAAAAATTTTTTCGCCGTTTTGCTGTACGGTTACTTCCGTGCTTGCGCCGCCGAGGTCTATCATACCGCCGTCTTTATATCCGAGCGCGCCCAAAAGACCTATTTTCGCTTCCGTTTCTCCGCTTATGATTTCGGTTTCAAGCCCGCACAGCTCTTTTACCCGCGCGGTAAAGGCTTGTCCGTTGCAAGCCGAACGCACTGCCGCCGTTGCAAAGGGATAAATTTTTTCCGCGCCCTCTTGCTTTGCCTTTGCCGCAAATTCCGCAACCGTCAAAGCGGTACGTTCGATAGCTTCTTCTTTAAGCATTCCGGAATACGCGAGATTTTCGCCGAGGCGGGTGGTTTTTCTTATTTTATATAAAGTTTTTCCGCCCGCGGTCATGCCGAGGCGGACGGAATTCGAGCCTATATCTATTGCGCAGATTTTCATATCAGTCGTTAGGGAAGTAATATCCGAGTTTGAAAGCCAAATCGAGAAGATATTGTTCGTATTGCTCGGATTGAAGGAAATCCTTGTCTTTTTGAGCGTTTTCAAGAAGCTGTTCGTAATAGGCTTTTTCTTCTTCGATTTTTTTAACGGCGCCCAGACCGCCGACGATTTCAACCAGCTGATAGATGATTACGGCGGCGAGAATTACGATTAGCAGTATTACGTTTACCGTGAGCGCGGCGGCTATGCGGTTTTTCTTTTGAACGTCCACTTCTTTTCTCCTTGTATACTGTGAACTTATTATACGCTTTTTTTACCGAAAATGCAACGATTATGTGGAAACTTTTCAAATAAAGGAGCGCGCCCAAAACACAGCCCGCAAGCATATAAAAGCGGAGAGTTTCAAAATCGAACATCACGGAAACGAAAACGAAACCCGCGGCAAACGCAAGACAGTAAAGCAAATCCGCGGCGATTATGAAAATTTTATCTTTTACGGTGTAGTTGTGCCTATCCACGCCGCAAAGACACGAGCGGGCGATATAGAGGATGTCGTATAAAACGCCGCTGACCACGCCGCAAAAAAGGCAGATTATAAATATATAAATACGCATAAATCCGAACCGTTAAATTGTTTTTGCAAGAGCGCAAGCAGACGCAGCCGATTTATTATTTAAACAGCTTCTGGCGCAGACTGCCGCCCTTTTGCGTATATTTTACGCCGTAAATTTCACCCGTTGCGCAGAACGCGCCGCTTGTTTTCGAAAAGTTTACTATCTTCATTCCCGAGCCGTTTACGGAAATTCTTCCGCCCGCGTAGCTTAAAAGTATCTGTTTATCCGAAAACGCGTCTACCGCGGTTATCGCCGTAGCCGTTATCCTTTTGCACTGTTCGACGCTTAAATTGTGACCTTCTTCCATAATGCACCTCACAAAAAAACCACTCTTTCCAGAGTGGTTAATTATATGATTCGAAAAAGGTTTTTATTCGCCTTTTCTCTCTTTTGCGCGGGCTTTGGCGCGAAGTTCGCTATCCAGAATACGTTTGCGCACGCGGATATTTTTAGGAGTTACTTCCAGAAGTTCGTCGTCGCCGATAAATTCGAGGCACTCTTCAAGGCTCATTTTTTTAGGGGTGATTAACCTGAGCGCGTCGTCGCTGGCGCTTGAACGGGTGTTTGTGAGATGTTTCGTTTTGCATACGTTTACGTTGATATCTTCGCTTTTGGGGCTTTCGCCTACAATCATACCCTCGTATACGGGAGTGCCCGCGCCGATAAACAAAGTTCCTCTGCCCTGCGCGTTGAAAAGACCGTAAGTTACGGCTTCGCCCGTTTCAAAGGCGATTAAAGACCCCGTGCTGCGCCTTTGCAATTCGCCTTTATAAGGCTGATATTCAAAGAAAACGCTGCTCATTACGCCCTCGCCCTTGGTAGAGGTTAAGAATTCGGATTTGTAGCCGAAAAGTCCGCGGGCGGGAATTATAAATTCAAGGCGCGTGCGCGAGCCGATTGCGCTCATATGCAAAAGCTCGCCCTTGCGGTTGCCCATACTCTGGAACACCGCGCCCGTAGCGTCGTCTGGAACGTCGACTATGAGCCTTTCCATAGGCTCGCATTTTACGCCGTCTATTTCTTTATACATTACGCGCGGCGTTGAAACCTGAAATTCGTAGCCCTCTCTGCGCATATTTTCTATCAGAATCGAGAGGTGCATTTCGCCTCTGCCGCAGACGCGGTAGCTGTCCGCCGAGCCCGTTTCTTCGACACGGAGCGAAACGTCTTTTAAAAGCTCTTTGAAAAGCCTTTCGCGCAGATGGCGGGTTGTGACCATTTTTCCCTCTTTGCCGGCAAAAGGGCTGTCGTTGACGGAGAAAGTCATTTCAACGGTCGGTTCTGTGATTTTTACGAATTTATGAGGTTCGACACAGTCGGTTGCGCAGACCGTATCGCCTATATTGATTTTTTCAAGTCCCGAAAAGCAAACTATGTCGCCCGCTTTCGCGCTTTCGCAGGGGACGCGGTTCAAGCCTTCTATCTGGTATAAATTTACGATTTTACCGTTGTTTTTAAGCTGAAGATTGTTATAGTTGCAGACGGTTACGGCTTGACCTTGTTTTACTTCTCCGCGTTCTATTCTGCCTATGCCTATACGCCCGACGTACTCGTTATAGTCGATAGACGAAACCAAAACCTGTGTTGCGCCCTCGGTATCCGCCTCCATAGGCTGGATATGGGAAAGAATGGTTTCGAAAAGAGGGGTTAAATCTTTGCCTTTATCGTTTAAATCGAGCGTGGCCGTGCCGTCTCTGCCCGAACACCATACTACGGGCGACATAAGCTGGTCGTCTGACGCGTCGAGTTCGAGAAGAAGTTCCAGAATTTCGTCCTGCACTTCGTTGAGCCTTGCGTCGGGACGGTCGATTTTATTTACGACTATGATTAAGCGGTGACCCATTTCAAGCGCTTTTTGCATAACGAAACGCGTTTGGGGCATGGGTCCCTCCGCCGCGTCGACAAGCACGAGAACGCCGTTGACCATCATCATTACGCGCTCTACTTCGCCCGAAAAGTCTGCGTGACCCGGCGTGTCCACCACGTTTATTTTTACGCCTTTATAATTAATCGAAGTGTTTTTTGCAAGAATTGTTATACCGCGTTCGCGCTCTATCGCGTTGCTGTCCATTACGCGCTCTTCAACCGCCTGGTTGTCGCGGAAAGTGTGGCTTTGCTTTAACATTGCGTCTACAAGCGTTGTTTTACCGTGGTCTACGTGTGCGATTATCGCAACGTTTCTTAAATCGTTTCTAATCAAGTTTGTGCCTCATATATTAAAAAATTTTTAAACAATTATTCTATAATTTTACGTTTTATAAAAAGCCCGCGGCATTCGGTAAAAGTCACTTTATCTTATTTTTGATATCTTCGGTTTTTGATACCTGCGGGCAAGCGGTTCATTCATTATGCGAAATCCGCACCCAATCCGAGACAACGCCGACGGCAAGGAAACAATAAACGATACATAAAAGCATCGCGGGAATAACGTAAATTTATTTTTTATTTTTAAAATTCGCTCTTTGTCTGACGTTCAAACAATTTGAGAATTATCTGCATACACGTTTTCGTGCCGTCTCCGCCCTCAAATACATGTGAATGGAAACAAGCTTCGTAAACTGCGTTTGTAATGGGGAGTTCCACTCCGAATTTATCACCAAGCTCTTTCATTGCTTTTGCCGTCATAACGCCTTCGGCGAGCTTTTCGAACTTGTTGCCTTTTGCCATCATTTCTCCGTAGCGGCGGTTATGCGAAAATTCCGAGAACAAAGTTGTTTCATAATCGCCGAGGTGCGCAAGCCCGTAAGCGGAGCTGAACTTCCCGCCCATCGCCTGAATTAATTTGCCCACTTCGTATGCGCCGCGCGCCATAAGAGGACCTTTTAAGCTTACGTAACCGCTTCCGTCGAGGACGCCAGCGGCAATGCCGAGAACGTTTTTTGCCGCCGCGCCGATTTCCGACCCGACTATGTCGTTGCCGTAATAAAAACGGATTAAATTGCTTTTGAAATTATCGGCGATAAATTTTTTGAGGTCTTCGGAGCAGCTGTCTATAATCATACAGTTGGGTATTCCCTGCGTGAAAGCCTGAATATGCCCCGGACCTACCCAAACGGCGATTTTGTTTTTATCGACGCCGCTTTCAATCATTACCTCCGAAAGACGTTTGCCAGAGGTTTCTTCTATGCCCTTCATACAAAGAACGAAGATTTTATCTTTTATTCCGCACGCCGAAACCTTTTTCATAAATCCGCGCAAGCCCTGCGCCGAAATGGAAATTATGATAATATCGCTTGCGGACACCGCGTGCTGTAAATCGCACGTGAGTTCTATAGATTTATCCAGAGCAACGTATTCGTTTTTGCCCGTTGTTTTTAAAACCTCGTAGGAATATTCCCCCTCCGGTCCCCAGCTTATTACTTTGTTTTTAAGTACGGTCGCCTGATACCATGCAATGAACGAGCCCCAGCGCCCGCAGCCTAAAACGCTTATTTTCAACATAGAAGAATTCCTTTTTGTTTGATTTGTGATACCGCCGCAAAAAGCTGTGCTTATATGCTTTTTCTTTCTGTAAAAGCCCTTGATAACGTGACTTCGTCGGTATACTCCAACTCGCCGCCGACGGGAATTCCGTGGGCAAGGCGGGTTACGTTAACGCCCAAAGGCTTTAACAGCTTTGCGATATACATTGCGGTAGCCTCGCCTTCGACGTCGGGATTTGTAGCCATAATCACTTCCTGAACGTCGCCGTTGATGCGCGCAAGCAGTTCTTTTATGCGGATATCGTTGGGACCTATTCCGTCCATAGGGCTGATTACGCCGTGCAAAACGTGGTATACGCCTTTGAATTCGTGGAGCTTTTCCATAGCGATAACGTCTTTGGGTTCTTTGACCACGCAAATGGAAACGGGCTGGCGCGTTTTACAGATTGCGCAAGTCTGCTCTTCGGTAAAATTGCCGCAAACCTTACAGTATTTTACGCGTTGTTTGCAGTATATTACGGCGTCTGCGAATTCTTTTGCCTCTGCGTCGGTCATGCCGATAATTTTATACGCATAGCGTTGCGCCGTTTTTTTGCCGACCCCCGGAAGCTTTGAAAATTCGTTTATAAGCCGCCCGATAGGTTCTATGAATACTTCCATTTAAAACATCCCTTTGCCGGCTTTTGCGAAAGGACCCATTTTTTCATCGTAAAGTTCGTCCGCTTTTTTATATCCGTCGTTTATAGCCGCCATAATCAAGTCTTCAAGCATTTCCACGTCTTCTTCATCCGATATATCGACGATTTGCGAAAGCTTGCTGCCGAATTCAATGCCGTTTATGATTTTTTTGCCGTTCATATATACGACAACCGTTTCGTCGCCTTCTTCTCCGCCGCCGGAAAGCCCGACTACTTCAAGGTCTTCAAGCTCTTTATCCGCTTCCTGCATTTGTTCCTGCATTTTCTGGGCTTCGCGCATGAGATTCTGCATATTGCCCATTCCGCCTTTAAATCCTGCCATTGAGTTCCTCCTTTAACCTTTGCGGGAATTACCCCGCGGATATGCTTTAATTAACGTTATTTTTCTTTAATATCGGCGCCGCTGAAATTTTCTTTCAGTTCGCGCATTGCCTTTTCGTAATCCGTTTCGCCGCGCGGTCTGAAACGCACTTCATAATCGGTTACGCCGAGTTCCAAAAGCACATCGGAAACAAATTTTGCGTTGTCTGCGCGGTTTATTGATTTTAAAACGGCTTCGCTTTCCGTGAGCAATATAAATTTATCGCCCTCGAAAGTATTGTCCAAATCCATACACAGAGTAAACAAAATCGCATTTTTATGAGTTGTGCGCAATGCTTTTATAAATTTTGCAAACACCTTTGTTTTATCCGCAACGACTCCGACAGGCGCAGATGCGAGTTTATAATCATCGAAAAGCTGCGGCTGGACTGCCTCTTCCGTTTTTTTGGGCGGAGCCTCGAAAGGATTTTCGCCTACGTCGTCGGCAAGCAGTACATTTTTCGGTTTGTTTTCGTGTTCAATTTTAACGGACGGCGTTTCGATTTCCTCAAAGGTAGCCGTTTTTTCTTTTTGGACGGATTTTTCCGTTTGCGGTTGCGGGGCAGACTTTGAAATTTCTACTTTTATTCCTTCGGATATTTTACGTTCCAACGCGTTTATTTTGCCTATAAGCGCGTCGATATTATAATCGCTCTGCGGCATAGACGCCTTTAAAACAGCCGTTTCCAAAGTTATTCTGCCGTTTGTCGAAAAGCGCATATCGGTTTCCGCTTTTGAAAGAATTTCCGTTACTCTCAAAAGTTTATGTCCGTCCGCAACGGCGGCAACCTCTTCTATCTTTTTATAAGTTTCTTCAGGAAGGTTAACTATTTCCCGCGCGGTTCTGCATACCTTTACTATCATACAGTCGTTTAAAAACGACAGCATATCTTTAATCAGAACCCCGACGCCCTTTCCCGTTGCAAGAATTTGTTCTGCCGTCGTCAACGCGCCGTTTGTGTCCTCGTTGAGAATACGACCGCATATATCTGCGACTTTTGACCAATCGGCGCTTCCCAGCACCGCATTGACGTCGTCGTAAGTGAGTTTGCCGCGCGAATACGAGGCGCACATATCGGCAATCGAAAGACTGTCTCTCGCGCTGCCCGCGCCTGCCCTTGCTATCGCCGCAACGGCGGCAGGTTCGTATTCTTTGCCCGTCTTTTCAAAAACGGATTTTATGAGTTCTTCCAAATCTTCCTGCGGGATTAATTTGAAATCGAACCGCATACAGCGCGAAAGTATTGTTGCGGGGATTTTCTGCGGTTCGGTAGTGGCGAGTATGAACACTGCGTGGCGGGGAGGTTCTTCCAAAGTTTTTAAAACCGCGTTGAACGCCGACGGAGTGAGCATATGCACCTCGTCGATTATATAGACTTTATATTTGCCCGCAACCGGAGGATATTGCACCTTCTCCCTTAAATCGCGCATTTCGTCCACGCCGTTGTTTGACGCGGCGTCTATTTCCGAAATATCAAGATTGGAGCCTTCCGCAAGCGCGCGGCAAACCGCGCACTTTCCGCACGGAGAAGAGTTTTGCGGGTTTTCGCAGTTTATTGCGCGGGCAAAGATTTTTGCAAGGGTGGTTTTACCCGTGCCTCTCGGCCCGCAAAAAAGATAAGCGTGACCGACCTTATCGCCCGCAATCTGGTTTTTAAGTATTCTTACTATATGCTCCTGCCTTACGACTCCGTCGAAATCAGACGGACGGAACATTCTGTAATACGCAAGATAACCCAAATCAGTTTCCCTCACAGTACAGTTTTTCAAGTTTGGTTTTTGCCCTTGAAAGCGCGTTGGATACGCTTTTTTGCGGTTTTGAGAGCGCTTCCGCAATTTCGCTCACGTTAAGACCGTCGAGCTGCATAACTATCGCTTTAAATTCAAGCGAAGAAAGATTTTTAGAAATTTTCTGCAAAAATTCACGGCGGTTTTCACGGCGGATTATTTCGTCTTCGGGACTGTCGGGGGAAATTTCGCCGCCTATTTCCACAATGGGAACAAAGTTGTTAAGCGCGGAATATTTTGCGCCGCGGCTCTTTTTAACCGCGTCCAGAACAGCGTTTCTTACGCAAGCGTACGCATAAGTTGAAAAATTCGCGCCGCCCGCCGTAAAATTGTTTATTGCCGAATACAGCCCGACCATACCTTCCTGAACAAGGTCGTCCTGTTCGCCGCCGTGCAGAAAAAAGCGGGCGGCTATCGCCTTGACGAGAGGCGTGTATTCGTTGAGTAGCCGTTCCTGCGCCGCCTTATCGGTGCGGGCGAGAACGACGGGATTTTCTTTGTTCATCTTCTTCTTATTACTTCATATACGGCGACGCCGAGCGCGACGGACGCGTTAAGCGAATTGACCTTTCCGTGCAAGGGCAATGCGAGAGTATAATCGCATTTTTCGCGTATTATGCGCCTTACGCCGCTGTCTTCCCCGCCTATTACAAGAGCGACGTTGCCGCTTAAATCGGATTTATATATATCCTCTCCGTCGGCTTCGAGCGCGTATAGCCAATACCCCGCTTTTTTCAGTTCTTCAACCGTTCGGGTAAGCGAATTTACTTTTGCGACTTTGATATGTTCCGCCGCGCCCGCCGAAATGCGGATAACCGCTTCGGTTACGCTTGCGGATTTATTAGCGGGAATTATAACGCCGTTTGCCCCCGCGCATTCGGCGACACGGATTATGGAGCCGAGATTGTGAACGTCTTCTATTCCGTCGCACACAACGACAAGTCCGTTGCCGTTTGCCGACGAAAGAATTTCTTCCAACGGAGCATATTCGTAGTCGGTGGAAAAGGCGACGACCCCCTGATGTCTGCCCTCGATACTTTCTTTATCGAGCACTTTTTTATCGACAAACTGGACGCGCACGCCTTTTTTTCTTGCTTCGGCAAAGATTTTTGTAAGCGAGCCCTGAGGGTTCTTTTCAATTAAAATTTTATCTATGTTTTTTTCGGTTTTCAAAAGTTCGAAAACCGCGTTTCTTCCTTCCGTTTTCATTTTTCCTCGTTTAAAAGTTCCTCAAGTCTGGCGTAGTTGCCGATGAGATAAAGATAACCTATCAAAGCTTCGAGCCCCGTGGAATTGTTGTATTCCGCAACGGTTGCGTTTTTACTGCGCGTAGGCTTTTTCGCGTTGCGCCCGCGTTTGAAAACAGCCGCCTCTTCTTCGGTTAAGAGCGGAGCTATGCGGGCGAGCAAAGCGTTCTGTCCGTGGGCGGAGACTTCCGCCGAAGAAAGCTTTTGCAGAGTGCCCGTGGGATAATCGTGACCCGCAACGAGATTTTGCCTTACGAAAAGCGTATACACTGCGTCGCCGACGAACGCGAGCGTTACGGGGCTTATATTCCTTGCTTCCGTTTCGGAAACGGTTGTAAAAAATTCCGACATATCTTAAAATAATTACCGCGATTATTTTTATTAATTTATTTTACCATAAAAGCATAAAAAATGCAATTATTCCATAGTATATAGCGTGAAATTAATAATTTTCAAGAAAAGTTTTATTTTGGCGGTTGCGGCGATTATCGCCGTGGGCGCAACTATAGGGATTTGCTGCGGACTTGCGACCAAGCCCGCAAACGCGGCGAGCGAAAAGGTTATAGTTATAGACGCGGGGCACGGCGGTATTGACGCGGGCGTGCGCGGAATAACGACAGACACAAAAGAAAGCGATATAAATCTTTCGGTTGCGAAGAAGCTTAAAAGCTGTTTTACGGACGCCGGATTTTCGGTTGTGCTGACCAGAAACAACAACGGCGGACTTTACGGACTTTCCACAAGCGGCTTCAAGATGCGCGATATGAAAAAGCGCAAGGAGATTATACAGACCGCGAAAGCAGATATGGTTATATCAATACATCAGAATTTCTGCCCCATACCCACCAAGCGCGGGAGCACGGTTTTTTTTGACAAGTCAAGCGAGAGCGGAAAATTGCTTGCGGGATTTATACAGACCGAATTAAACACGCTGAACGACGGCGTTAAACCAAACGAAGCTTTGGCGGGAGATTATTATATGCTGAAATGCACAGACAATCCTTCCGTGATTGTGGAATGCGGATTTTTATCCAACGCCGACGACGAGAAAAATTTGCTTTCCGAAAACTATCAGGAACGGCTTGCTTATGCGATTTTTAAGGGTGCGGTAAGCTACTATTGTTAAATTGCCCCGCATATATGCTTAAAATAACGGCGTTTTAAACAAAGCGCGCCGCGCGGCATTTTTGCCGCGCGGCGCGCTT